>NC_014550.1:2572838-3859257 GCF_000197735.1 Glutamicibacter arilaitensis Re117 | reverse complement strand
CTATTGTTATTCAGTCCTATGCGCATCTTTTTCGCGACTTGCTCATTTTTAGAAGAGCCCGTGAGAAAAGCGCATTTTTATAAGAAATCTCGAGCGCCATCCTGTTGTTATCCAGCTAGCTAGTAACGGGTAAAGCGCCTCATCTAAAACGTTTTGGAGTGTCACCGTGAGCAAGCGGACTTTTCAGCCTAACAACCGTCGTCGTTCGAAGAAGCATGGCTTCCGCCTTCGCATGCGTACCCGTGCAGGCCGTGCCATCCTGTCGGCACGCCGTGGCAAGAACCGTGCCGAGCTGTCCGCATAAATTTGCGAACCAGCTCTTGGCAGCATAATTTCATCGAGCTCGACTAAAGAGCTACATAAAAGCCATGTTGCCTAAGAACCAGCGATTGCGCCTAGCGCAAGACCTTACAGCCACTGTACGTTCCGGCGTCCGAAGCGGACGCCGGAACGTCGTGCTATATGCACGACACCGCGAAACCGAAGAGTTCCAAGGTGACAGGTTTGGATTCATTGTTTCCAAGGCTGTAGGTATTGCCGTTAAAAGGAACCTCACTAAACGACGAATGCGAGAGATCGCCCAGGTGCTGCGGCGCGTGGATGGCGATGTCGATTTTGTCGTTCGTGCGCTTCCAGGTGCCGCCGAACTCTCCTGGGAAGAACTGAACTCCCAGATCAATTCAGCGTTAGCCGCTGTTTTGCGCAAGATTGAGGCGCGCTGATGCGTAAAGACTTAGCCCCGCGTACTGGTTTGCTGTGGTTCATCATTGATATCCCACGCAATATCGTTATCGGGTTGCTGAAGGCTTACCGCAAACTCATCTCGCCCCTATATGGCGATGTATGCCGATACTTTCCTAGCTGTTCTGCCTATGGGCTCGAAGCAGTGACTCAGCATGGCGTTGTTAAAGGCGCTGGACTGACCACTTGGCGGATCCTGCGGTGCAATCCGTGGTCCGACGGAGGCGTCGACCACGTTCCCGAGGGACCGAGGATTTGGCCAGAAGGCAAACTGCCGAGGATCATAGTTCTGAATCATCCTGTGATTCCCGACGATGAAGACGCCGCGGATAGCGGCCGCAAGGAGCTCGACCACTGATGAACAACTTCCTAGACACGATACTGACTCCGTTTACATACGTAGTCTCGTGGGTTCTGTGGGCATTCCACGAACTGTTCACCACGATTGGAATGAACGCGGATTCGGGTGTTACCTGGACCTTGTCGATCATCTTCCTCGTGCTGCTGATCCGTACTTTGCTGATCCCAGTCTTCGTCAAGCAGATCAAGTCCCAGCGTGCGATGCAGGCATTGCAGCCGGACCTGCGCAAGCTCCAGGCCAAGTACAAGGGCAAGACCGACCAGATGTCGCGTCAGGCTATGGTTCAGGAACAGCAGGCGCTGTTCAAGAAGCATAAGACCAACCCGCTGTCTTCCTGCTTGCCCCTGCTCGTGCAGATGCCATTCTTCTTCGCACTGTTCCGAGTTCTCAACGAAGCTTCGCGCGCCAGTGATGACGGCCGTTCGATCGGTGCCCTCTCCGCTGAACATATCCGCAGCTTCGACCAGTCTTCGATTCTCGGTGCTCCACTGTCCGAGACCTTCTTGGGCACCATCAACTCCGGTGCCGTCAACTGGGCAGTAATCATCGTTGCCGTGGTCATGATCCTTGCCATGACCGCATCGCAGTTCTTCACCCAGCGCCAGCTGATGACCAAGAACATGAGCGCCGAAGCCCTGCAGGGCCCATTCATGCAGCAGCAGAAGATGATGCTTTACATCCTGCCTCTGGTCTTCGGTATCGGTGGCATCAACTTCCCAATCGGTGTGCTGATTTACTGGACCGCTTCGAACCTCTGGACCTTGGGCCAGCAGTTCTGGGTTATCCGCAACAACCCAACCCCTGGTTCTGAAGCAGAGCGCGAATTGAACGCCCGCCGTGCAGCCAAGGGTCTGCCTCCAGTAGGCGTAAAGAAGGAAGACGCTGAAGCAGCAGAGCAGGCCGCAGCAGAGCAGGCCGCCAAGGGCCAGCGTACACAGCCACAGCGCAAGAACCGTCGAAAGAAGAAGTAGCCATGACTGCAACGGAGAACATCGACATCCCAGAGCTGGAAAACCAGATCGATGATGATCAGGAAGTTCTAGATGAGGGTGACGTCGCTGCCGACTACCTTGAAGAACTTCTGGATATCGCTGATCTCGATGGCGACATTGACATCGAAATCCGCGGCGGACGCACCTACATCTCGATCCTTACCGAGGACGATGACGCCTCGCTCGAAAGCCTTGTAGGCAAGGACGGTGAAGTTCTGGATGCATTGCAGGAACTCACCCGCCTGGCGGTACTCACGGCCACTGGTGAACGCTCACGCTTGATCCTGGATATCGGCGGCTACCGCGCAGACCGCGCTGAGGAGCTTCGCAAGATCGCTGAAGATGCTGTGGCCACCGTTCGTGAAACCGGCGAGAAGGTCCATTTGGATCCAATGAGCGCCTACGAGCGTAAGCTCGTCCACGACGTAATCGCCGATGCAGGATTGCACTCGGAATCTGAGGGCGAATCGACCCGACGCCATATCGTCATTTCGGTACTGGACAGCTAAGACCCATCACGCGAAAGCGTGCTGATCGACCTAAGGACCAACGCCATGACTGAGGACCTCAGCCTTACTGCAGAAGAGACCCTAGCCGCCGAAAAGATCTTCGGCGATCGCCTGGATCTCGCCAAGCGCTATGTAGAGCACCTGGCGACCTCCGGTATCGAACGCGGCCTGCTCGGGCCACGTGAAGTACCGCGTCTGTGGTCCCGTCACGTTCTGAATTGCGCCGTGATTGAAGAAGTCATGGAAAAGGACGCCGAGGTAGCCGACGTAGGCTCCGGAGCGGGCCTCCCAGGCCTTTGCTTGGCCATCGCTCGCGCTGACCTCAAGCTGACCCTGATTGAGCCTTTGGAGCGCCGTTGCATCTGGCTCTCCGAGGTTATCGATGACCTGGGACTGACCAACGTCACCGTGATGCGCGGACGCGCAGAGCAGATGGTTGATGTGGTCAATGCACGCTATGTCACTGCCCGTGCAGTGTCAGCGCTGACCAACCTGGCCGGTTTAACCATTCCTCTGCTGCATGGCCACGGCGAGCTCATCGCTATCAAGGGCCGCTCCGCTGCCGAAGAGATTTCGAAGGCAACCAAGGCCATCCGCAAGCTTGGCGGTAAGGAAACCGAGGTGCTTACTGTGGGCGAAAGCATCCTGGCAGAGCCGACTACGGTGGTTCGCATCAAGGTTGGCTAAGGCTGACACGATAGTCTATTAAAGAGTTATAGAAGCGAAATGGCTCTCATCCTTAGAAGTTTCAAGGGTGAAGCCATTTCGCAGTCTATATGACTTGTTTTGAATGTTTCACGTGAAACATTGTCGGTGCACGTCACGTTCTAAGAGTGCATCAAGTCACGAGGAGGAGTTTTACCTTTGTCTAAGACTAAGGATTCATCGAATAGCGCGTTTGATTTCAACGACTCGTCCTCGCCTTTGGCTACTCAGATAGCTAGTGAACATCGTCGTCGTGAAGCTTTGGAGGCCCGCAAGGTGCCCGCGCCTGAGAAGACCCGCTATTTCACCATTTCCAATCAGAAGGGTGGAGTCGGCAAGACCACGACCACCGTCAACCTTGCAGCCGCTCTGGCGAAGGGTGGACTGAATGTTCTGGTTATCGACATCGACCCGCAGGGAAACGCATCCACTGCATTGGGCATTGAACACCACGCTGAAGTGGACAGTATTTACGACGTGCTAATCAATGACCTGCCGTTGGCTGACGTAGTTGCGACGTGCCCAGACTTGCCATCTTTGGAAGTTGCTCCGGCGACCATTCACTTGGCCGGCGCAGAAATCGAACTAGTCTCCCTGGTAGCCCGCGAACAGCGTTTGCAACGCGCCTTGGACGACTACGCGCGCACCCGCCAACGCAAGGGATTGCCGCGCCTAGACTATGTCTTCATTGACTGTCCACCGAGCTTGGGACTGCTCACTGTCAACGCATTCGTTGCCGCACGTGAAGTCCTCATCCCGATCCAGTGTGAGTACTACGCTCTTGAAGGACTTAGCCAGCTGCTGAAGAACATTGAAATGATTCAGAAGCACCTGAACTCCAAGCTGACTGTATCGACGATACTACTGACCATGTACGACGGGCGCACGAATTTGGCTGCACAGGTAGCTAATGAAGTTCGCGAACACTTCCCAGAGCAAGTTCTTAAGGCTGTTATTCCACGTTCGGTGCGTATCTCCGAAGCGCCGAGCTACCAGCAGACCGTAATCACATACGATCCGAATTCGACTGGCGCACTTTCGTACTCGGAAGCAGCACTAGAGATGGCTGAACGCGGCGTATAAAGATGTAGTCGTTGTTCGCCCGGTCGGTGGCTACGATTTATCGTTCAGTGGCGCTTCTTTTGCTTCCGCTAATTATCTTGGGATCCAGTCGGTGAAGCGTGGTGCGAGTTGACTGCCAGGAACAACTGAACCGTTTCTATCATTTGTAGCTCCAGACATGCATCAAGCGTGCGCCGCCTGCCGCTGGTAATGGGTTCGTTTCGTTCGCAGTCATTGAAAATATGTAGTGGGGGGATGGCTGGATGGCATCCGTATAGTTCCTGACGTTTTCCGCTTGACGCAGCTATGATCGGTAGGCGAGCGGACAGTAGCGTTCTGTCGAGTTTTTTTGAATTGCCACGAAGAGTGGTGTGAAACAGACTGGTGATGAATACTCACTAGAGCAGGCATAGAACGAAGTCTGTAGACCCGATGGGGACCCTCATAAGTAGCAGGAGATGTAGTTGAGGTCTACTTAAAGCGATTTACACGTATTTTTCCCTAAAACTATTATTTTAGATTGTTTAAAGCATCTCCATGCATCAAATCTTCGTTTCATGTATTGAACACCTTAGGATGTCGAGCTGTTCGCGTCCCCGGTTCGATGGTAATAAACAGTAGACTAGTCTCGGGCTGAGATTTCTGATGAAAGGGTGTGCGTAGACAATGGCAGACAAGAAGAGGGGCCTAGGCAGAGGACTGGGAGCCCTGATTTCCAGTTCGCCATCTGCGGCTGTTCCTGAGGAAAAGCAAGATGTTTCACGTGAAACAAAGCCAATAGAATCTGCCGCAGAAGCGTCAAAAACACGCGCTACTCGTCCCGTCGACATGTTCTTTGAGCCAGGGCGTAAGTCTTCTGCTCCGAAGGCACCGGTTGCACCGAGCAAGCCAACTAAACGAGCTCGGGCAACTATGCCGGGACTGAGCACTACCCTGGGAAGCAAGAGCGCTACTGTTCAGCACGATGATTTGCAGACGGAGAAGCAGGCTATAGAGAAGGCTGACTCGCAGGAGGTGGCTGCTACCTCTCCTGAACTGGTAGAAGTTCCAGGCGCGCAGTTCGCTGAGCTCGATGTAACGCTGATCCATCCTAATCGCAAGCAACCGCGTTCTAACTTTGATCAGGAACATATGGATGAGCTCATCCATTCGATCCGAGAAATCGGGCTGCTACAGCCTATCGTCGTTCGTCCGTCTCGTGAGAAGGACGACGTTCCATACGAACTGGTCATGGGTGAACGCCGTTGGCGTGCGACACAAGCGGCCGGTCTATCCACGATCCCAGCGATCATCCGCGATACCCAAGACACGGATCTGTTGCGCGATGCCTTGCTTGAAAACCTGCATCGCTCGCAACTGAACCCTTTGGAAGAGGCTGCTGCATACCAGCAGCTCTTAGAAGAGTTCGAATGTACTCAAGAAGTACTGTCCGACAGAATTGGTCGGTCACGATCGCAGATTTCGAATACAATCCGCTTGATGAAGCTACCACCGCTAGTTCAGCGTCGTGTTGCCGCGGGTGTTCTCTCTGCAGGACATGCCAGAGCATTGCTTGGACTGTCCAACAATGAGGCCATTGAACAGCTTGCGCAGCGAATCATCAACGAGGGATTGTCGGTCCGTGCAACCGAAGAAGCAGTTGCGCTCAGTGATGACAAACCACGCAAGCCAGCCAAGAAGGCACGTGAAACTCAGCGGAATGAGAGACTAGATTTCTTGGCAACCTCGCTGTCTGATCGGTTGGACACCAACGTGAAGATACAGCTGGGGAGCCGTAAGGGCAAAGTCAGCATCGAATTTGCATCAGTTGACGACCTGAACAGGATCATGCATGTCATTGATCCAACGATGAATTCCTAAATCCGGGACTAGGCGCATGTTTCACGTGAAACATGCGCCTTTCTCATATCCAAATTTATGTTTCACGTGAAACAGCTGGGGAGAATCAAGGGTTAGCTCACGTAATTTGCGAGCCGTATAAGAACGTGCCCGGAAAGATGCGATAGCAGTGAAACCACTTTGAACCAAAGAATGATCTAAGGGGATGTCCACGTAGCTGTCCAGGTAGCACGAGAGCGGGGCCATAGGTATAGAAACGATGCAAAGATTTGAACTCGCACGAACAACAGGGGGGCATCATGTTTTGCGCGAGAAACAAGGCCCCAGGTGTCCTTGCATGCCTCCCTGAAGACTTAGGTGTGGACGAGACGCCATCTATGCACTCAGAAGGCCATGGGCAAGCCTGAGGCGTTCTGAGCGCCTATCATGAGCCGACTTATTGCCCGTGGCGGATAGACGCACTTCAGGTGGAGCTGAAGCCATTACGACAGCGTTTCAAGACGACCAGAGTCTCTCGTCGAAAGCAGAGCATCGGGCAGAGTGTATCGATTAATCGAAATGGAATGTCCGCTGGACAATGCCGCGGGGACAATCCTTAGCAGGAAGACTGACAAACAACTTGCTGCGGGCATCCGCATCCACAGCTACAAGTAAACTGCTAAGTCACTTCCCTTGATCTGGCAGTGGATTAGTGGGCCCTAAAAATCCATGCTCCTGGTGTCGCCCTTGGCCGTGTCTGGCTGCGACAGAACTGCTGAGCATCAGGTCATTTCATAATGAAAGAGAGAATCTCATCCCAGCAGCAAGACCGTTGGGCTTGGGACGATTCCAGGGATTCGTAATTCCATAGTCGTCACCCTCAACATGATTGGCTAGGCAGCGACGCGAGTTCCAGAACTAATTGATACATCGATCCGGGGGAGCGTCCTGCCATTGGATTTAAGGTGAAGCATGAGATCGAATGCTCCTTGAACATTTGACTCTATTAGAGCCACCGATATTCTCTGGGAAACCACCGAATATTGTCGTTCAGAGAGACCATCGATTGTGGTCTTAAAGGGCCGCAGCAAACAGCTGATCAGCGCTGGTAGGAGTTGCAGAACCAGTCGTAGCCCATTAATGCGGCCCCTGTCAGTTGGTCGTTGTCGGCGTGCATCAGCTTGAAGTTCGTACCGACTGTTGCCAGTTTCTTTTTGGGGCGAGCCAACCTGGCCACGGCCCAGAGTTCGCCGCGTCAGGGGAACAACAATTGGTAAACCTGCTCTTCGTTCAGACCTTTGAGCTAGATTTAGGTGTGGGATGGTTTGTCTCCTGCTCCATTATCCAGTCAGGCCCTATCTCGGGCCGGATCGTCCACAACATCATTTGGATCGAGACCGGAAGCTCATATATACGCGTGAAGATCGGCGCCGTTCAGGAATAGTTGCATCACTTGGAGGCTAGTCATTCCCACTTGGAGACGTACTGGATCCCAATGACAATATTTATGGTCCGCAATGACCATTTCTGGTGGTAACCGGATCCACGAATAAGCGCTGTTGCGGTAGACGCCTTGCATCGACGCGATGGCGTGTGCAATGAAATCGTCGGAGAGAAACTGGAGTTTTCGCTTCGTTTTGAACTTTCGCATCACTGAAAGTGGCTCAGTCCACCGCACAAGCTGATGCATGCTGGGAGGAGTTTAGGCGGAGTGGCTCTGAATGAGTCAATTATTTATTCTGATACGACAGATGAACATCCATGCAGCATTTTCATCGATGATTGGTTTCGGCGCAGAAGAGGAGAAACCACGGTATCCTTCTGCGGCGGAACCTTTGATCCTATGAAGATTCTCGGATAACTGGTTTGGTGATGACTTGGATGCTGGTAGATACCGGTAATGAAGTGCAACAGCGCTTACCCGGTTATGGAAGCCCAACAAAGAAATGGGGCAAAGTGTGCGGAAGTTAAGAATGAAACGCGAACTTATCTTGAATACATCGAGATAAAGTACACGAAGCACCTCAACGCCCAGGCACTCAAATTAATATAGTTGTACGTCGCTTTAGGATGACTGCAATTCTTATCGCCCGACTGGGCTACAACGATCATTTTTAATCTTGGTGAACTCGCACTGGTACGAACGTCCAACAAGCAACTATGAGTCCAACTCCTGATAAAAATGGCGGTAGAGCTTGTCATAGGTTTGCCGAGCATGAGGACCTCGAAGTGGAACATATGATGTCATTGCATCTGTTCCACACGTGTTGTTGGAAGATCGCCGGCGACCTTCAGGACAACCATCGTCCTTGTATGCGGGGGAGTGTAGCTAACCCCGTTTCGCTGAAAGGAAGATTGTGGACATCGTTTGTCTATTCCAGTCTCGTCGCACTGAAGTTGATTCATATGTTCACGTTGCCGCGCAATGGATTAATTGAGCCATGTGCTCTGTGGAGGAAGGTTGCGTACTTCTGGATTTCTTTTTCGGCATTGACTCCGTATAAGGCCAATAGTAGCCAATATAGTTTTACCGGATTACACGGCCAAGACCGCGAAGCGGGAATCGAGAGTCTAATGTTTCACGTGAAACGTCTCGTCTTCTGTCATTGTGACCGTCATATACGTATATAAAGCTCCCCCTCTCGTAAGCCACAGTTACCGAGAACGAATACCTCGTATCCAGTTTCAAGGGTTTAGTAGGAGCGTTCTACATATCTTGGTGCAATAGGTCGTTGGCGCCTAGTTTGTGGATAGTAATGGTTTGAGGCCGGAGCTCATAGCGGTTGCTGCGGGAATCTTGTAATCGCACTTCTGCCGAACGACACATTTGTGTATAGCCCTACGGCACCATATGCCTGAAGGTACGCTAGCCCGCCATTGACGTAAGACGGAGGACCAGAAGGTCGACGTCTTGTCGTCAATCGTTCGACAACAGTCGTCAAAAAGTTGAACACGGACTGTTTGCAGTTTACTGATTACCCGCTTCAGAATTGGCAGAATATCTCTAGTCTTTCTTTGGCTGCGATCATTTGTTTAGCCAACGAAGGTTGGACTCCTGGGTTCGAACTAGTGCGAACATGGCCGACAAATATGTACCGACGTATTGTTCTCCATGTCGTTCGTGATTCTGCCGGGTCCAAAAGACAGAAGGAAGAAGACACCTGAATTCGTTCTGATGTACCTAACGCTTCTTAGACTTGGTCAACCATTAATAGGTATAAAGCAATAACCTCGAACTTACTCTCCCTTGAACTTGGTTAGTAGCTTCGTTTCACGTGAAACATTAGTCCGTTCAACGACGCATCATTGAACGAAAGATGATTCGATCCTTGTTTCACGTGAAACAAACTGATCGTTTGCAAAGATACTGAAATTTATCCCCGCGAAGGTTCGAACGTAGATTAGGCGTCAGGCTTGTCGGTTTGACCTTGAAGTAGACGGCAAATTCTAGAACCCACCCCGAAACATAGTTAGTGCAGCTGAGACCAGGGAAAAAAGGGGAGCGGTGGACAACTTCGCGAGTCAGAATAAGAACAGATCCTAGTAGCCACAGGTTCACTGGGAAGACTGAGATCTAGAAAATGCCATTGGGTGAGCGCTCAAGGAATCAGATAGTCATGTAACCGACCAGGGTGACTGGAGCAGTCTGGAGCGTCGAGAACCGAGCACCCGCAAGCGTTGATGAGCCGTCAGTAGGCCAACAAACCACAGGCTAATGACCCCGAAGCTTGCTAGAATCCTCACAAGGGCCTGGAATGCGTACCTGAACGGCCTCCGGAGTGACATTGGGCATTTCGGACTCTGATAGGTCGCCTCAGGGGGCGTAGAGGTCGCCTACCTCAGTTCGCACAGTTGTCAGCTTCCCCCCACGTTAATGGAGCGGCTATTTCCAAGCGCACGATGCGAACTGTCGCTGCCTAGATACAGACCTTTATGCAGGCTGCCGTAGGTCTACTGGGGGACTAGAGGATGTAGCTGGTTTGTCGATAACTCCCAGAAGGAATTAGCTATGACGAGTGTTCAGTGCAACCAGTGCGGGTCGTGAAGCTGGATTGAGGAACCAAGCTTATTGACAGGGGTTTATGAGCGGTACGTTTTTAGACGCAATACGAACTTTCAGAAGTGTCATTTACAAGAGCATCTACTCTGCCAATGGCTTCGTGGAAGCTCGCACGTCGGGTATTCCAGGGGGAATGCTGCGCTAAGGGTGTTAGCTCGCAGGAACCAGATCTCATAGAAACACTCCACTGCGAGATATAACGCAGGTACTTTAGGGGTGCTCCTCGAATGAAATGGATCAACATGTTTAGTTTTCTACCAGGGTCGCATGTTGCCGGTGAATCGTTAGATATACGCGAAGGATAGTACTCATACTCAGATTTTGGTTCTTCATGAATATTTGACTCTTTGAGAGCCACCAATATTCCCACGCAGAGCCACCCGTTATTGCGGTTCGGAGCCACCCAATATTCTCGTTCAGAGCCACCGTCCAGCCTTGACGGTTGACCGGCGGCTCTGAACAAGGAATCTCACCGTGGACGCTTGATGCGCTTAGTGCCCAGCACTCATGTTCGCCTCGCGCATGTTGAACCCACCGGTCTCAATCCAGATCGTGTTGTGCACGATGCGGTCCATGATTGCGTCGGCCAACGCACCAGCACCCAACCGGGCATGCCAATCGGCCTGCTTGTACTGAGTGCAGAAAATAGTCGACGCGGCGTCGTACCTTCGCTCCATGAGCTCGAAGATGAAACTCAGGAACTCTCCACTCGGTGGCTCCAAAAGCCATTCGTCCAATACCAGAGCACTGTAATTGGCATACCTGCGCAACAGCTTTTGCACGCCCAACGGCTTGTTGGCGGCCTGCTGCCATTCTTCTTCGAGGTCCGGCATCCGCACGTATCCGGTACGGTAGCTGTGAACACGGGCCTGCTTCGCCACGGCGCACGCCAGATACGACTTGCCTGACCCCGTAAAACCCTGGAAAACCAGATTCCTGTTGAGCTCAATGAAATGGCAGGTCGCCAACTGGGCCAGCAGCGGCTGGTTCAGGCCCCGCTCTTCCACCCGGTCCACTTTTCGCAAGTCAGCCTGCGGATAACGGAGCTTAGCCCGACGTATTAGACCGTGGGACTTCGTATTCAGAAATAGCCCGTGGGCTTGGTCCACGGCCAGCTCGATCCGTGCTTCGATACTTAATGACATGCTCACCACATCGTCCTGGGATTCGAATGCCGTGAGCAGGTCACCTGCGGCCATCTCACGGAGTTTGCGCTTGGTTTCGGCGTTCAGGTTCATCGGGTCTTCCTTGCGTAGTAGTCGCTGCCTCGTACGTATCCAGTGCTGTCTTCAGCTGCTGGTGGGAGGGTCGCTTCTTTCCAGTTCTCGTCCTGCCTGTTATGCAAAATCGGATGCAAATGCCCGTAGCGTGGGGAGCGGATCCGTGACTGCAATGCGACGAAGCACGCGTCCTCCAGTCGTTGTGGACTGTATTTTGAAGACAAGCGCAGCACCGCCAGGGCGGGGTTGATTCCTTGCTCGGCAACCGGCACGGAAATGAAGATCTTATCGATCACCTGCACCGTGTTCGGGCCGATGCGGTGAGCCCATCCGCGGAGCCGTTTGGGGTCCCACGAGCGGTATTTGCGTTCTGGTGGGATATCGGAATCATTGGTCCGGTACTGATTCACCGTGGCCGCATTGCACAAGAGGTGACTGCTCAGCCGTTGGGACTGAAGATAGACTTCCAGGGTCTTGGACGTGATCCTCAGGTCGACGGTGGCGCCGACGTGTTTGAGCGGCACGGAGTAGAAGTTCTTCTTCCACGTCACGTAGCTATTCCTGGCGACCTTGCGTCCGTGGACCCACGTGCTGATCTCGTAGGGCACCACTGGGAGCGGACGCAGCAGTGGCTGCTCTTCCTCGCGGAAAACACTCTGGCGGGAGCCGGCACGCTTCTGGAAGGGTTGCGCGTTATAGGCTTCTGCCTGCCGATAGATGGCCGCACGCAGGGAATCAAGCGTGGTGAACTTTTCATGGCGTAGTGAAGCGATCACCCACGTAGCCACATGACCCACGGTATTTTCCACGCTGGATTTGTCTTTTGGCCTGCGGACTCTGCCTGGCAGGATCGCGGAAGAATAGTGCTCGGCGAGGTGACGGTAGGCATCGTTGAGGATAATCTCCCCTTCCGCCGGGTGCTTGATCACCCCGGTTTTCAGGTTGTCGCACACGATCCGCGGCACGCTGCCGCCGAAAGCGTTGAACATCGCTGCGTGGCATAGCATCCAGGATTCCTGCTTCATATCGAGGCAGGGCTCAACGAACGCGTACCGGCTGAACGGCAGGCAGGCGACGAACAAATACACCGTGGATCGTCGGCCAGTGACCGGGTCATGCAGGGCCATGGTTGGACCTGACCAGTCCACTTCGACGCTGACACCGGATTTATGCTCCACTCGTGAGGTGGCCCCGTGTTCCAGGACGTAGCGTTGGTAGGACTTGCAGAACCGGTCGTAACCCATGAATGCTGCGCCGGTGGCTTTGGCCTGATCGGAGTATTCGCCGTGCAGGAGCTTGAGGTTGGTGCCGACTTTGGCCAGTTCCTTATGCACGGTGGGCCAGTCCGGTTGGGCGAACACGCTTTCGTGCTCGCTGCGGCCAGGGAACAGGAGTTCGTAGACTTTGTCTTCGGTGAGGTCCTTGAGTTCGTCCCAGCTGCTGGAGTTGGCGGCGGCAGCGTTGAGGACTTCTGCGACGCTATTGCGGGAAACGCCTTGGGTGGACGCGATGGTGCGTCCTGACAAGCCCTCGGCGCGAAGCTGCAGTATTCGCTTCGCTTTGATCTTTCGTACCATTGAAAATGGCTCCTTCCACCACGCAGGCTGTTGCGTAGTGGGAGGAGTTTATACAGGGTGGCTCTGAAGGAGAATATTGGGTGGCTCTGACGGACAATAACGTCATTTCGACGGGGCGGCTCTGAATCGCAATATTGGTGGCTCTCAAAGAGTCAAATATTCATTCATGCGCACCATCGTGTTCCGGGCAGTCTGAGTAACCTATGCTGGGCCGTATTGCCGGCAGGAAATCGTCATGAGGAAACCACCTACATTGTCCAGGGATGATGGGAACTTCCCGGTGTGTTCAGCACTGTCAGAGATCTATGGATTTTGAGGTTCAAGGAAAGGACGAATCAAATCCTTGCAGCCACTCAAATCCGAGATTCGGAGTTTTAGCCTGCAATGTGGGACCGATCGTGGCCGTTCCTGAATCGTCAGTTCAATCATTAGTGAAGTTGCAGAGTATGGTCCAGTGGATTCTTCACGCTGACGACCGATAAGTGTACTGGGCTCCAGGCGAGGGTCCGTGGGACAACTTTGAACCGCTGATTCTATGCGTCGAGGTGGAGGAGAGAGCCATGGACAGGCCACACGATAAAGGCGAAGAATATTAGGGAAGATATACATTCTCTCGGCATCGCAGCTTGGGAACTCTGATTCAATGTACCCTCGCATGGACCTGGACACTGAATGCCGGGGAAAAGTGGGCAGTAAAATCCGTAGGTATCGGCGTACGCAAAGATGATCGATTCCTGCAATATCTCTTAGAATCGCCACCATAGGAAGAGCGTCTACCACCACGAGCAGCCGGTAGCTCGTTCAAGAGACATACTCTGGCAATCATTGGCTGAGTAAAAAATCTTGTGTTCGACCTAGGAAACATGGAGCCGGCGGCCACCACTTGTAGCGTCGAAACTGAGTTACTTGGAACTGAACAACAAGAAGCGATCGTAGGGCCTTTTCAAAACAAGAGACGCTTGCCGTTTAGACTCATGGCATCAGAACAACGAAATTCTTGATCTTAAGGAACACGGCAAATCAGAAACCCAGAATCAGTGATGGATCGACGTGAGTATGATTCTTGCTCGAGAAGAAACGAAGACGTGCAACCATACATGCGTGAGGCTCGAAACTAGGGAACGGGTTGGGGGGCCAAAAATATCTGATTTTGGGATCTTTACAGCTTTTTCATCGTGAATGAATTCAAAAACAAAGTCTTTAATTTGTATAGTTGCTGCCAGTTGCCAAGACAGCCTTCGAATCAGAAACTGCCTAACCTGGACTGGGGTAAGGGTGTAAAAGGGCCCGCGTTAAGCCACTGCTGAAAATATTTGGTTAAAAAAGAAGTGAGGATCAACCGCTAGGTGGATCCTCACTTCAATCAGTTCTTCGACTTAGAGGTATTCGGCGAAGTCCTTCTCGATAACTGCCTTTGGCTTAGCACCGATCGAGGTCGCGACGTGCTCGCCACCCTTGAATACGTATACAGCAGGAATGCTGGTGATTCCGTACTTTGCGGCGATGGCCTGGTTCTCATCAACGTTGACCTTCACGACGTCAACCTTCGCAGCGTGCTCTTCTGCGATCTGATCCAGGATTGGACCGAGCTGGCGGCAAGGGCCGCACCATTCAGCCCAGAAATCGACGATGACTGGCTTGTCGGCATCCAGGACTTCAGCCTGGAAGGTTGCTTCAGTTACTGCTTTTGCGTTGCTCATGAGAGACAACCCCTTTCTGAGAAAACTATTAGGCGGTAGCGAGGGTTTCGGACACGTTGGCCAGGTAGTGCTCCACGTCCTGGGCTGCGGCGCAGCCCGAGCCTGCCGCGGTGATGGCCTGGCGGTAGGTGGAATCGATGACGTCTCCGGCAGCGAATACGCCAGGAAGCGAGGTTTTCGAGGTACGTCCATCGACGGCGATGGTGCCTTCGGCAGTGAGCTCCAGCTGGTCCTTGACCAGATCCACGCGTGGGTCATTGCCGATGGCTACGAAGATGCCGGTGACATTTACAGTGGTTTCTTCGCCGCTGTTGCGGTTCTTCACGACCAGGCCGTCGACCTTGTCGGCGCCGTTGATGCCGATAACTTCGGAGTCCCAGATGAACTCAATTTTCTCGTGGGCCAGGGCGCGGTCTGCCATGATCTTCGAGGCGCGCAGCTCATTGCGGCGGTGCACCACGATGACCTTGGCAGCGAATTTGGTCAGGAAGAGGGCTTCTTCCATGGCTGAGTCGCCACCACCGATCACAGCAATGGTCTGCTCGCGGAAGAAGAAACCGTCGCAAGTCGCGCACCACGAGACGCCGTGTCCGGAGAGGCGCTTCTCGTCTTCCAGGCCGAGCTCGCGGTAGGCGGAGCCGGTCGAGACGATGATGGAGCGCGCGCGGTAGACAGTACCATCTGCGAGGGATAGGGTCTTGATCTCGCCTTCGAGGTTCATCTCGGTGACATCATCGAAGAGAATTTCAGCGCCGAAGCGTTCTGCCTGCTTCTGCATGTTGTCCATGAGATCTGGACCCATGATGCCTTCAGGGAATCCAGGGAAGTTTTCCACATCGGTGGTATTCATCAGTTCGCCGCCAGCAGTGACGGAGCCAGCGATAACCAGCGGGTTCAGATTTGCACGGGCGGTGTAAATCGCGGCGGTGTAACCGGCAGGACCCGAGCCGACAATGATGACATCGCGGATTTCTTCGTTCTGTGCTGAAATCACGGGGGTAGAACCCTTTCGTTCTAATAATGCGAGGTGGATAGCAAGGTCTTACCTCACTATCCACCTCAACGCATTGCTTTCGTAAAAAATTCCGCTTCTATTACTTGGCGGAGAATTCACCGATCTGGAGACCGAATGGACGCGAATCATTGCCACCGGATGCCTTGCGAGGCAGCTCGGTGATGTTCAGGAACACGTGGTTCCCTTCCATATGATCCTTGTCGTCGCCCTTGACGGTGACCGAGACCGAAGGGCCGGAGAACGAACCCTTGGCTACGGACTTGGCGTCGCCTAGATCAGCGGATTCGCCTACGAGGATTTCGTAGTCTCCGCCGGTGCCGTTCAGGCCTTCGAGATTGACCTCGGAGACCTTTGCCTTCTCTTCCAACTCCAAAATGAAGACCATGTTTGAAGCGAAGCCGCCGAAGTCAGCGGTGGTGAAGGAGTAGGTGGCGTAGGCGCTCGAGGCATTGCCGTCGGTCATCTTGCTCAACCTGTCATCGGTTTCGGAATTCAGCTGCTGATTTCCAGGAACCAGACGGGATACGTCAGCGATCTCAGGGGCAGGCAAAGACGGCTCAGAGGATTCTTTTTCCTTGTCCGACTCAGATGGCTCTTCCGAGGATTCCACGGAAGTTGGCGAAGTGCTATCGGCAGTGGTGTTCTTGTCGCCACCAAGGAAGTTGAAGGCGAAGACTACGGCAACTACCAGCACGATGAGCAATACGGCACCTACCAGCAGGCGGGTACCCTTCGAACCGCTCTCTTCCTCGTCCTGCTCATCAACCTGTGGATCCTGGGCAGGAGCATTCTTGGCAGCAGCTGGGAATGTGGAAGCCTTTGGAGCGGCAGCTGCAGCACCCGCAGTAGCTCCTGCACCCGCAGCAGCGCCAGTGGCGGCACCGGCAACAGCGGCGCCCTTCTTCTTGGCTGGCTTCTCTTCTTCCTGCGCAGCCTTATTGGCTTCAGCAGGCTCCTTTGAAGGCTTAGCCGGCGAATTGCCCTTGGACTGGGCCGCAGCCGCCAAAGCTGCAGTTGCCGTGACATTTGGTTCGTCCTCGTCTTCCAGACGGGAGACCTTTGGCTTGTCTTGTGGCTTTGGCTTTTCTACAGGTGCAACCGGTGTAGCCACGGTTGCAGGAACCTGCTCATTAGGTGCGGTCTGGTCGAACTGCTCTTCTTCGCCAGGCTGTTCCTGATTCTTCTTGCCGAAGCGGTTCTTCAGACCAGCGAAGCCACCAGCCAAGGCCGAACCGATCTTGCCTTGGTGTTCCGGCTCGTCATCGTACTGAAGCTGTTCGTAGTACTCGTTGTCGTCTTCGTAGGTCTCTGGGACGGCCTGACGGGACTCGCCGAAGATCTCGGTGCCCAAGGTGTCGGTGAAGAACGGTTCTACGTATGGAGCGTCGTCGGTTTCCAACACCAGATCCAATAGATCTGAGGAACGCGCGGTGTTGGCCACGAGGTAGGTCTGGTTGGAGTCAGTGATGCCCAGATCCAGAACCTGTACGTTGGAAGCACGCTCGCCCATGGCGATTTCACGTGCGCTCGTTGCCAACTGCGAAGAGTTCTCCACGGAAGCCACCATGATGCTGACCGTGCGGTTCAGTACCTGATCCACGCCACCGAGTACCAAGTCTCCTTCAGCTGATGAAAGGACGCTCTCGGTGACCTGGTAGCGACCGCTGAGGACTGAGCCGACATCAATTGGCTGCGACACGTGCATCTCCAAGGGGTTGGTTTTGGTTCGGTGGCAGTCCGCAGACTACCACCTGCCATGTTACCGGTCGGAACAGGCTATTTGGTGCCCATTTGCCCAGAATCACTGGCAAGTTTCCGTGGATTATTTGCCTTTGAGCCCTGGGATTCTGCGAAGGATCGGACCGAGGAAGCCATGGAGCTCGGGAACCTTGGTTTTGTAGAGCAGGCCAATGAAGACAATACCCATTACAAAGGCCACGATAGCCACCGAAATCAGAGCGGTAAACACCGAGTCGTAGGCGAATCCGAAGTTGAATCCACCCAGCAACCAAAGCGCCACAACGCCAATGCCGGCGGAGAGCGTGGCCATCCATCCAACGCGGATGTAGGTGTCGATAACCGAGGAAACACCATAGTTTCCGTAGCGACGCTTGATCAGATAGTGGGTGCCGATGCAGGTTAGAACGTTGGTCAACCCGTAGATGAAGGCAATCGCGGCGGCGATATGAAGCGGATCGATCAAGGCAGCAGCTAGGAATGCCAGGACCAGTCCCACAGCCGCTGTGGCCGACTGGATCAGCATCGGGGTGCGCGTGTCTTCCTCTGCATAGAAAACACGCAGCATGAAGAACTGCAGGGACTTGAATGGCAGGCCAAGCGCGGTGAGCACCAGCAATTGGCCAAGGGCTCCGGCCGCCTGTGCTGCATTTTCGGAACTGCCTGCGAACAAACGGCCCAGTGGACCAGCGAGCACGATGAAGACCAGGGTGCAGAACACGATAGGAATGGCGGTGGAGCGCATGCCTTGATTCAGCAGCTTGCCAACGTCTTTGCGGCGGTTCTCAGTGAAAGCACGGGCGAAGTCATTGAACAGCACGGTGGCAACGGTCAGCGCGAACAGCGAATGCGGCAGCACCGTGATCAGCTGCGAGGTATTCAACGCATACTCGCCGGCCACCGAGGCAGCCTGTTCGGCCGGCAGGTGCGTTCGAGCGGCAGTAGCTCCAGAAACGATCTTGGAACAGACCAGTGAGGAGAGGTTGCCGATCACCATGGCCGCCAGGGTCCAGATGGCCAGCTTGCCCACGTGGCGCAGCCCCATGCCGCGCCATTGGAAGTCCAAGGTGAGCTTCAGCCCGGTCTTCTTCAATGGCCAGAACAGTACTACGGATTGCAATACGATTCCCAAGGTGGCGCCGCCGGCCAGCCACATGGTTTTGACACTGCTCCGGTCCTGCATCGGATCACCCGAAGAATAAGCTCCGAAGGTCAGGATGAAGGCGCCAATGACGATCAGCTGAATGACGTTGTTGACCGCAGGAGCCCACAAGAACGCGGCAAAACGGCCATTGGCATTCAGTACCTGGCCCAGCACAGCATAGAGCCCATAGAAGAAGATCTGCGGCAGCGACCAGTAGGCGAAGGCCGTTCCCAACGCGATCATCGGCTCGGTCCAGTTATTGGTGAGCACCGTAATCAATGGCTTGGCGCAGAGGGTGAGAATCAATGTCAGGATTCCCATGCCCACCACGGTCAGCGTGACTAATTTGGAGGTGTACGCGGCACCGCGGTCTTTGGCTTTGGAAGCCTTGATCAACTGCGGGATGAGCACGACATTGAAAATGCCGCCAGCCAAGAGCATGTAGATGATGGTTGGAATGACATTGGCTTTTTCAAAGATGTCCGCAACCGAAGTCACCGAGCCAATGGCCATTGCCAGGAAGGCAGTTCGCACGAAGCCCAGTACGCGGGAAACCATCGTGCCGGAGGCCATCAGGGCATAAATTTTGGAGCGCGAACCCGCTGGTTGCGCTGTGTGCTGTTGCTGTGGAGGTTCGGCGACTACGTCCGTGGCTCCGGTGTGTGGCTGATCGGAGCCGGCAGATGAATTAGGAACCTGAGACATGCTTTGTAAGGACCTCGCGTGCCAGATCAGCGATCCGGCGCTCATTAGGGAAGGACAGGCGCTTGCCTAGGGAGCCCAGAGGCACCCAGGCAACATCGACGGCCTCATGATCGGGATCATTCTCGATCGTCAGATGTCCGCCGGTAGCTTCCAGTAGAAAATGGTGCACGGTCTTGTGCACACGGTAATTCGTCACGGTGAACCAGTAGTCAACCGAGCCCAGCGGGGCGAGGATGCGCCCGGCGATGCCGGTTTCTTCCTCGATTTCGCGGATTGCCGCTTCCTCATTGGTTTCCACGCCCTCCGGGTGGCCCTTGGGCAGGCACCATTCCAATCGTCCGCCACGGTTGTACCGGGCAATAATTGCCACGGGGAAACTTGGGTCATTGAAGTCGATCACGATGCCACCGGAGGAGACCTCTTCCACGGTGGGAAGGCTCGTGTGGCCGCCGGTTGCCTGCGCATGAGCCATTGACGCAGTCAATGGGGTGCGCTTTGGGGCAGACGGGATCGGACGTTTCATGGAACCACTCTATCGAGAAAGTACCGTTCCTCGCCTGATCGACGTGGAGGAGTAAGTTATCTCGCAGGGGATTTCGCCGAAATTTCAAGCATTCTTCCCAGATTTCTGGCACGCTTAAGTAACTATGCATGCACTTCCCTCGCCTGACGCGTTGCGTCAAATCCTGCCCTCGGTCATTTTCGACTTGGCCGACCGTTTTGTTCGGGCGGGTCATGAGTTGTCTCTAGTCGGTGGACCGGTTCGCGACCTGTACTTGGGACGGGTATCCCCGGACCTGGACTTCACTACTAGCGCACGTCCGGAAGAAACCATCAAGGTGATCTCAGGGTGGGCCGATAACATTTGGGATGTGGGACGCGAGTTTGGAACTATCGCTTTCAAAAAGGGCGAACACACCTTAGAAGTCACGACCTACCGCGCTGATGCCTATGACAAGGAATCACGTAAGCCGATCGTCGCTTTTGGCGATAACTTGCATGACGATCTGTTCCGTCGTGACTTCACCATGAACTCCATGGCACTTCGCTTGCCACAGCTCGAGCTGGTAGATCCCTTTGACGGAGTGAGTTCCCTGGAAGATGGATCCATCCGCACTCCTGGAGCTCCGGATATCTCCTTCTCTGATGATCCGCTGCGCATGATGCGAGCTGCTCGATTCGCTTCGCAGCTGAAAATCGAAGTAAGCCCAGAAGTTCGCAAAGCCATGAGCGAAATGACCGATCGCATCGACATCATTTCCGCTGAACGTGTCCGTGATGAGCTGATCAAGCTGATTAACGGCGCCGACCCGCGAGCTGGCATTAATCTGCTGGTGGAATCGGGTCTGGCGGACAAGGTGCTGCCCGAAGTTTCGGCACTGCGCTTGGAAATCGATGAGCACCACCGCCATAAGGATGTCTACCAGCACTCGCTGACCGTGCTGGAACAGGCGATCGCCTTGGAAACCGATGACGACGGGCCGGTCCCCGGTCCGAACTTCATTTTGCGCTTCGCTGCGCTGATGCATGACATCGGCAAGCCTGCGACCCGAAAATTTGAACCAAGCGGCGCAGTGTCCTTCCGCCATCACGACATGGTGGGCTCCAAGCTCACCAAGGCACGGATGCGCGCACTGCGTTTCGACAAGGACACCACCAAGGCCGTAGCACGCCTGGTGGAGCTTCATATGCGCTTCTATGGCTACGGCGAGGCTGGCTGGACTGACTCCGCAGTACGCCGTTACGTCACTGATGCGGGAGATCTGCTCGAGCACCTGCACCGCTTGACCCGTTCGGATGTCACCACGCGCAATCGTAAGAAGGCTGACCGCCTGGGGTTTGCCTACGACGACCTCGAGGCGCGCATCGCGAAGATCGCCGAGCAAGAAGAACTGCAGTCCATTCGTCCAGACCTCGATGGCGAGCAGATCATGCGCCTGCTGGATATCAAGCCGAGCAAGGCCGTTGGCCGCGCGTACAAGTTCCTCTTGGAACTGCGTTTGGATGAAGGCCCACTGGGTGAAGAAATTGCCACCGAGCGCTTGCGGAACTGGTGGAAAGAGCAGCCTGAAGCTCAAAATCTGACTACCGAAGAGTAATCTTTGACCTGACCGTCAAGGCAAAAGCACCTGAAATCCGCAAGGATTCAGGTGCTTTTCTCGTCCCGGGAAAAGTTCTTAAATATTTTGCGCTAATTTGTAGCACGAACAGCTAAATCCATGTATGCTGAATACTGTGATTGGGAAGTCTCAATGAGACTTGCGGATCGAGAAATTTTTCCAAAGAGGCCCCATGGAATACATGGTTAGGCCGAGAACAGATTTTAGGAGGTGGCGAAATGATTAATACCAATTGGTACACAGAGACTCATCGCGGAGCGCGATTTAATGGCTTCTCTCGTATGACTCGTCTTTGCAAGTACATTTCCCCAACCTCCGGACTAGCGGATTTTTAACCCAAGGTAAATCCCGCCTAAGTTCCTGAGGTTGCAGGTCAGTATTCGACTCTCTCCCTTAGGAACTTTTTTCATGTCCAGCCCACTGTTCACCTCGTCCGCTCAACGGGCAGTTCGCACCTCGGAATTAATCTTCGCAGGTCCAGAAAGCCTGAAAGCTCGCGCAATTTCAACTACGCGCCAAGATCTTCCCGCCCCTTCGACGCTGACCGAAGGGAGGGAGAATAAATGAAAAAGCGTCAAAGCAAGCGCAAGTTCACCAATCTCGATAGCACTGAATTCCATCGCAGCATGCGTCAGCGTGAGCTGAAGAACCACGTGCCAGCAGAAATGTACTTCCGGATTCGCTGAGGCCGACAACGCCATTACCGTTGTCAGCTAACTAGAATTTGAGGTACACAAGATGAACTCGCTAGGTATTTCCAAGAGGCCCGCCGGCCTTCAAGCCGGCGGGCTTTCCGCATCCACGGCAAGGTTGGATGCAACAATGGCCAGGACCTTTCGGCCCTGGCCATCGCTTTGCCTCTTGCTAAGGCTTAGCGCTCGATGTCACCGCGGATGAAGGCTTCCACCTTGTTGCGTGCGCTCTCATCGTCGTACTGCTCTGGTGGCGACTTCATGAAGTAACTCGATGCCGACAGGATCGGACCACCGATGCCGCGGTCCAGGGCGATCTTCGCTGCACGAACAGCGTCAATGATCACGCCGGCCGAGTTTGGCGAGTCCCAAACTTCCAGCTTGTATTCCAGGTTCACTGGAGCGTCGCCGAAGTTGCGGCCTTCCAGGCGAACGAAGGCCCACTTGCGGTCATCCAGCCAAGCAACGTAGTCGCTTGGACCGATGTGAACATCGTCTTCGCCCAGGGCGGCCGAGGTGTTCGAGGTGACTGCCTGGGTCTTGGAGATCTTCTTGGATTCCAAGCGCTCGCGCTCGAGCATGTTCTTGAAGTCCATGTTGCCGCCGACGTTCAGCTGGTAGGTGCGGTCCAGGACCACGCCGCGGTCTTCGAACAGCTTCGCCATCACACGGTGGGTGATGGTTGCGCCGATCTGGCTCTTGATGTCATCGCCAACGATTGGCACACCGGCATCGGTGAACTTCTGGGCCCACTCCGGGGTTCCGGCAATGAATACTGGCAGTGCATTGACGAAAGCAACGCCGGCGTCGATGGCGCACTGCGCGTAGAACTTGGCAGCCTTCTCGGAGCCAACTGGCAGGTAGCAGACCAGAACGTCGACCTTGTTGTCCTTGAGGGACTGCACGATATCTACTGGAGCCGCGTCGGACTCTTCGATGGTCTCGCGGTAATACTTGCCCAGTCCGTCAAAGGTGTGGCCGCGCTGAACGGTCACGCCGGTGGTTGGAACGTCGGCAATCTTGATGGTGTTGTTCTCGCTGGCCAGAATGGCTTCCGAGAGGTCGAGGCCGACCTTCTTGGCGTCGACATCGTAGGCAGCAACGAACTGAACGTCGCCAACGTGGTACTGGCCGAACTGCACGTGCATGAGACCGGGAACGGTGGCATCAGCATCGGCGTTTCGGTAGTACTCGACACCTTGGATAAGGGAAGTGGCGCAGTTGCCTACGCCTACGATGGCAACGCGAATCGGGTTCGCCGACACATGAACTCCTTATTGAAATGTATAAATCCTTTGGACATTCGGGCGCGCGAAAGCGTGTCCCGCAAAATGACCCATATTGATCGTAAGTCTTAATGGAGCCCAAACATTCCCAATCGTGCCCGTTATCACCGAATAACTCTTGGGAAACTGTGCTTGGATAGGGCAAAGCGGCAGGGCTCTTACTTCGGTTCACTGCCGAAGTTTGCAAAAACGTACGAGAGCTAGATCCAATACACTCATGACTGATTCTGCTGCAGCAAGTTAGAATGCCCTTCATGAATAAAGTGAGTTTTACTCATGACAATGAATTTGCACCATTTCTGCGTGCTTGCCTGAAATAGCGTCGCAACTTCACCAATACTTTGACTAGAGGCGAAGGCAAAGTGGTTCTCAGTCGATGGCGCAATGGCTGGCGACGGATAAAAGCCAGCATCTGCGGATCAGTTTGCAGTTTCCCGGCTCGAGCTCGCTGCGCGAGCAACTCGAGGGCATGGATGAAACTGTGGTCAACCCTGTGGAAGTAATTTTCCCTTAACCATGCTTTGTTGGGTTCGCCGAAGTTCAGGCCCACGACATCATCCAAGGTGCCGATCACGCCCGAAGCGGTAAAGACCGTATTGATCATCTGAGCGCTGACACCAAAGTCCGAGAGAATCAGAGTCGGCAGACCTCGATCCAGGGATTCGAGTGCAGCAGTTGAGGATACCGTGACCAGAGCACTACCAGCTGCCAGTGCTTCACTCATTGAACCGGTATCAAAGCGAAGCTGCGAGTCCTTGCTGATTCGATGCTCTGACTGCAGCTTGGTGAACAGCGAGTCGTAGGGAAAGGCCTCAAGATGAGTCTGTGGTTCGCCAGCCTTGGCGCGCAGTTTGATTACCACCTCGAGCTCTGGATTCAGTTTGCTGGCCTGCTCGAGAGCCAGCAAGATTGATTCGCGTTCACTCTGTTCAGCGGGCACCTTCGCCTGCGGGGCGAACACCAAGCGGTCGACCACGTGGTTTTGTTCTGGAGGAAAGCCTGCAGAATGCAAGAACGGCAGCTTGCTGACCATGATTGTCGGCTGGTGCCCGGGCTGGCCCTCGGTCATGAATGAGAAATCCCGTGCTTCAGCATGCGAGTGGCAGATGAAAGCATCGCCGGCTCGACGATAATTCCAACCCTTCTGCGTTGCGGGAAAGGCAACGCCAGGCAGTGCCGAGATCAGTGCGGTGCAGCGGCCATCTGTCGGTTCGGTACGCAGCATGCGCGAGTAGATCTCGGCAACAACTGGACCGGTGGCCGAGGCAAAAATAATATCTTCATCGACGGAGTCAGCTTCCAACTGCGATACCGAAACCACCTGCAAGGCGGCAGGATCAAGATCGGTGCCTTCAAAGGCAGCGGCGATCTGCTGGGCAGTTGGCATCACCGGGGTGCGCGCCAGATACACCTTGCGGTCCCAACCGGGACCTAAGCGGTGCAAGAAACTTGTTGCCAGTTTCAGATAGGAATCCGAGTCGGCGATGGCAAGAATTGAAGGCTTCATCAGGGCAGTCACACCTTCAGTGAACTAGATAGGTGCTCGCGCAGCTCAATGGGAGTACTTGCAGTCCACCAGCCATCGGGAACGGCCTGGGGATAGAGGAAACGGGAATCAGGACCCAGCAACAGGCGCAGGGAAGGAATTACCGTGGAGGGCAAGGCGCGGATCTCCTGGCCCGGGCGCAAAACTCGCAAACGCATCTCAATGGGAATGGTGTGCTCCTTGAGCACCACCTGGTCAATGGTGGAAATCTTCGCCAATAATTCGGGAGTTTCACGGCGATGCGGGAAGTAGGCAACCGGACCTTCTGCAGCGATCTCTTCGATCCACTGCAAATACGGCTGCTCATGAATCAGGTTGTCGGCGACCATGGCAGAACCAATGAGCAAGGTAGATTCGGTGAACTTCTCAGCCACCGGCTGCGTCGCGAGCCACTCGAACTTGTGCTGCGCGAATTTGATTCCCAGATCAGCCATCCTCTGCCGGGATTCGAGGTCGACATATAGCGCTGAAACGATCAGCAAACGATCTTCGCGGGCCAACTGGCGCAAACGATGCCAAGCGGCCAACCCCATGGCCGTTCGCGCAGCAGAATTCTTGGTTCGGGCACGCACCAACGGAGTCGGATCAGCGGAAATCAGCTGCTTGATCAGTGCCAGCGTAGCCATGCCATCATCGATGATCACTATTTCTTTGGCGCGTACTCCGGCGAGCAAGGCACGTTGGATCTTGCCTGAGTAGGCGTCGCCGGTGACGTACCGTTCGGCAGCACTTTTGGGCTGTGGTGGTTTACGCGCCGCCGGCTCGAACTGCACCCCGGCAGGGGCATGACGCAGCATCGCTTCGGTCGTGGCTTCCAGTGGCATCCCATGACGGGGAATGATCCGGATGTCGGTGCCCAGCAGCCCGGCAGCGTGCGTTTCCACCGCAGAAAGCAGCTGCAATGGCGACTCGACCCAAACGTGTGCCGTGCCGAAACGGGGACGCGGGACCTCGTTGGTGTCATGTTGAGTCAGTTTCATCATGGTGAGGGTCATTTTGCCAGTCGGCCCAGGGATTTGGAAAGCGTATCAAGACGTTTAGACCCATGGCGCAGTACACGACGCGATGCGCCACGAACCTTCGAAGGCAGTGAACGGCGTGAGCTGATGTGCGCCCAGCGCGGAGGCAGCTCGAGCTTGGTGATGCGGCGGCGCTTGAAATGGGCCGAGAACTCCGGGTAGTGCGCGGCCAGGAAGGATTCAGCCTGCTCACGCAGATGAGGCAGCTGGGCAGCCTGCATGCAGTAGGCGACGGCAAGCAGCAGGTCGGACAGGCGATCCTCCGCACCGCTGTGCTCGGGAACCGGCAAGTCCTGGACAAACAGCGCGTGGATGATGGACAGCGGGATGCGGTTTGAATTCTCATAGGGTGCCAGGGCCTGCAACAGCATGCCGGTACCCACCGCGTAGACCTCGGTGCCCAAGATGAATTTGGCGGTGGCCAATCCGGTGGAGAAGCAAGAGATTACCACAGCAGGGCGCACCGCGGCAATGACGGTTTCGGCCAGGTGGTCGGTGTTCAGCAGCCGGAAATCCAATCCCATGTCCTTCGCAGCGGCAGCCAGCCGGGCAGCCGAGGTGGCGCTGGCCGAAGGGTGGGCCTTGAATAAGACGGTGGAAATTTCGCGCCGCGATACTTCGTTGAGCATCTCCAAGTGCAGCTCAAATTCTTCCTCGGCATCCATCAAGCCCAAAGAGCCCAGATATTGCCCGAGGATCAGTGCGCTGGAAGAAGGCAGGTCGAATTCTGCTCCATGGGCCAGTTGGCTGAAGATCCCAGCCAGGTTCTCGGTGGACAGGACCTCGCGCCGTGGCTGAAGCTCGGCGAGCAGATGAGGCTGCAATCCGGGAACCAGATCCACATGGATGGTACCCATGATGCGCTGGCGCAGTGGCATGGGAAGTCGGTTGCGTGTGGGGCCATAGGACATCAGACCGTCGGAATGAATCCACAGCTGGGCATCGAAGAAAATCCGTGCCAATGCCCGGGCCGGATTGACCTGGATTGATTCCAATACCAAGGTCAGCGGTTCATCACCCAGATCCCAGGCGCTGCGCAACAGGCGTTCGAAGATATGCAGTTCGTCTTCACGCGGGTTGAACTGTGCCGGGCGGCGCGGTGCGCTCAGCGCCGCGAAATCCACGACGCGGTCAAAACGGGCCGCAAGCTTGTCAAAGCCCGGCACTTCATCCAACGCGGTAGTCAGTTCCGGTACCTGCGAGCCGTTGGCCAGGACAAGGATCCGTTCATCTGCTTCGGGGAGCAGTCCTGCATCGGCCATGGCGGCCAGAGAAGCAAGCTGGAAGTAGCTGCTGGCTTCAATCAGTGCGATCACTTGGCAGCCCCTATCTGGCCTGGCTGGAGGAAGGAGAGAATATGGCGGCGGCGGGCAACGTCCATCTCGAGGGCGACTTGGCGGGCCATCGGGGCATCAATGGTGGTGAAGACCTGGCGCAGCTTCTGCTTCATTTCCAGGCGGACCTCAGGCGGGTAGTTCTTCGCGCGCTTCTCGTGGTGGCACACGATGGCGAAGAACTGGCGCATCGCCTTGGGCAGGTGGCGATCTGCGTCCGGGTGCAGGCGCACTTCGGTGAGGATTTGCGAGTAGGCCTGAATGAATCCAAGCTGCCGATGGTCGAAGACCTGGGTCAGCGAGCCTGGCAGTCCACGGCGGTAGAACACCCCGGGCGAGGAGACCACGGCATAGCGTTCGGTATTCAGATGCAGCTTCCACAGCCACAGGCGATCCTCGGCACTGTGCAGCTGCGCATCGAAGTACATCAGCCCGCGGGTGCTCATCAGCTCGGTGCGGTACATCCCGGCCCAGACAAAGGCGTAGTCCACCATGGAGGGAGAATCGATCGGCTCAATGTCATCGGCCGGATGCAGGGGCATGCCTCGCAAGGCCTGCGGGGCGCGGTGGATGACCCGGTTGGTGCCGGTGACCCGCACATGATCGCAACGCACGAAGTCCACGTGCAGTTCCGTCAAGGATTCGGCCAGCGTTTCCAGGTGCTCGGGGGAGTACCAGTCATCTGGATCGAGGAAGGTGAAGTATTCGCCGGTGGCCTGCTCCAAGCCGGCGTTGCGGGCAGCCGAGACACCGGCATTCTCAGTCAGTGAAATCAGCTTCAGGCCAGGCAGCTGGTCCTGGTGGCTGCGGACCAGGGCCGCGGTCTGGTCTTCAGAAGCGTCGTCGACGACGAGCACTTCAAGCTCCCAGCGTCCCAGCTTCTGCCGGACTAGTGATGACAGGGCGTCACAAATATATGCTTCTTGGTTATAGGCGGGGATAACCACGGAAATGCGCCCGGGGATCAAAGTCATTTTGCTCTTCACGGCCTTCCTCATGCAGACAAAAATAAACGGCGGTTGGACCCGTCGGTGAGTCCAACCGCCGGATACGTTGGCGTGCTTAGGCGTCGACGCGGCGCAGGCGGCTCAGCGGTGCCAGCTCGCCTGGGAAGACCTTCTTCACGCCGTCACCCATGGCCTGCTCCAGGATGCGGATGTCGCGGATCAGCGACTCGAAGCCCTTTGGCTCCAGGGACGATGCCTGGTCCGAGCCCCACATGGTGCGGTCCAGGGTGATGTGGCGCTCGACGGTCACTGCGCCCAGGGCGACAGCAGCCAGCGAGATCTGCAGGCCGCGCTCGTGGCCCGAGTAGCCCACTGGGACCTGGTAGCGGTCGCGCAGGGTCTCGACCATGCGCAGGTTGGCCTCCTCAGGAGGCAGCGGGTAGGTGGAAGTTGCGTGCATCATCACCAGGTTGGAGGTGCCCAGGGTTTCCACGGCCTTGTCGATCTGCTCGATGGTGGACATTCCGGTGGACAAGATGATTGGCTTGCCGGTCTGGGCCAGAGCCTTGAGCAGCTCGATGTCGGTGACCGATGCGGAAGCGACCTTGTGGGTGACTGCGCCCTGTTCTTCCATGAACTCAACCGATGGAACGTCCCATGGCGAAGCGAAGGCGTGCAGGCCCTTGGAAGCTGCGTAGGAGATGAGTTCTTTGTACTGGGCCTGGTCGAACTCGACGCGGTAGCGGTAGTCCAGGTAGGTCATGTCGCCCCATGGGGTGGAGCGGATCTTGTCGCGCATGTCCATCGGGGTGGAGATTTCCGGGGTGCGCTTCTGGAACTTCACTGCGTTGGCGCCGGCAGCAGCCGAAACGTCGATCAGCTGCTTGGCAATCTCGATGTCGCCATTGTGGTTGATGCCGATCTCGCCGATGACATAGACCTGCTGGCCTGCGCCGAGCAGCGATTCGCCGATTGCAACTGGCTTGATGTCAGTAGTCATGGAGGTCATGGTTATTGCCTTTCAGTGGGTGAAACTTGGAGAAATTTTGGTAGCTGAGCGGGCGGCGAGAACTAGTTCGGCTAGTTCGCGTACCGCGCCATGCCCGCCTTTGCGGGTCAGCCGGTGGCGTGCAGCCCGGTGTACTTGGTCTTGGGCGTCGGCCACGGTGATCGGCCAGCCAACCAGTGCCATCGCACCCAGGTCGTTGATGTCGTTGCCTACGTAGGCAACACGAGCCGGGTTGATGGATTCGTCGGCAAGCCAGCGCGCCAGATATTCGGCTTTGTTCTCGATGCCGTGGGCCACTTCCACCTTCAGCTTGGCGGCGCGGGCAGCGACAACAGGGTTGGTTTCCTTGGAGAGAATCAGGAACTTCACTCCGGCGGCCCGTAGCCGGGCCACTCCCATTCCATCGGAGCGGGAGACGCGCACGGTTTCTGTCCCGTGCTCATCGACATACGCGGTGTCCGGGGTGTGCACCCCGTCGAAATCAGTGATGACCGCATCCACTTCAATTGGTTCCTGGCTGGCGGGAACGGTCAGTTCTGCCAGCTGCAGGTCGGCTTCGGTATCAATGTCGATGCCGTGCTCTGCGGGAACTTCTTGAATCCGGACCTGTCCGAAGAAGCGATGCCCTGCTTCACGGAACCCGGTGGTTTCCATGGCATAGAAGGCTCCGGTTTCGCGGAAGCGGGGTTCGCGGTCCTGGCGGCGCGGGCGGTGCATTTTGTCATGCCCCACGGCGGCCGCTTCGCCCTGGGCATCGAGTGCCCAGTGGAAACCGTGATCGGCAACCGCTGCTAAGCACACATCTGATCGCCCGGAAGACACGGTTGCGATAGCTGCGTCCAGGTCCTTCGGATCGATCATCGGGCTGGTGCACTGGATGAATACGGTGACCTCTGGCTGGGTTGGCGCATTGTCCAATGCGTGAAGCAGAACCGATTCGCTGCTGGCCGTATCGCCGGCGATCTCTGCCGGTCGATCAATGACGGTAGCTCCGTAGCGCAGTGCTTCGGCCTTGATTTGCTCATGGTCGGTGCTGACTACGACGTCGCTGACTGCCGTCGCGGCCTTGGCTGATTCGATTGCGCGTCCCAGCAGCGACTTGCCGCCGATCTCACGCAGGTTCTTGAGCCGGATGCCCTTGGATCCTCCCCGAGCGGGGATGATGGCCATGGCTTTTGGCTGATTGGTTTTGCTCACGAGTAAGACGCTATGGGCACAAGTTAACCAAGAGGGGGTATCTGGGTGAACGCACGGTGAAGTGCCGATGTAATCACCTGACTATTTGCTGAATGTGAGGTCAGCAAGCGTTTTACGTTAGTGTTCGGGGGATTAGAACAGGGTTCAGGTGAACCGGAAGTGCGTAAATGATCAAAGCGAATAATGAAACATGAGCGTGTAAGACGGTGCTCGGGGGCAGAACATTTAGGCTGGGAGGTATGAATGAGCCAAACCAGCCCCAGCCCGCGCGTGGACCTGTGCGGATTACCGTGCCATCACGCGCTGACGGGTTCCTTCGACAGTTCACTGCACTGATCGGCGGACCTTTGGGCCGGCATAGCGAACCGGGTCGAATCGACCCGGGATTCTTCAGCGTTGAACGCGTCATCATCTTGATGACTACCGTCGGTGCACTGCTGATGCTGTTGGCAAAGAACCCGTGCCGGATCAACGGGTGGACTGGTAACAACCCTTACGCCTACGCCTGCTATAGCGACTGGGTCCCGCTCTTTTCCGCTCGTGGTTTCGCGGAAAACCCGTGGGCGCCTTTCAGCGCCGCGGCCCAGTTCGAATATCCGGTGTTGATGAGCACGGTCGCCTCGGCTGTCGCTTCGATCATCCCCACCGGGATCGAGAACCGTTCCCTGCTGTACTTCGATATCAATCTCTTGCTGGTAGCGATCTTGTGGATGGTCACGGTCATCGCCACCCTGCGCATGACTGGGCGGCGCCCCTGGGATGCGGCGATGGTAGCAATCGCGCCGGGCATCATCCTGGCCGGCAGCATCAACTGGGATATGTGGGCTGTGGCCTTGCTGGCCCTGGGCATGTTGGCCTTCGCCCGCAAGCACACCGTTTTAGCCGGAGTGCTGATCGGTTTGGGCACCGCGATGAAGATCTATCCGTTCTTCATCCTCGGCGCGGTGCTGGTCTTGGCTATCCGCACCGGAAAGTTCAAGACCTTCTGGGTCACCGCCGGTACTGCCGCGGCAACCTGGGTACTGGTGAACCTTCCCTATGCGCTGGCGTTCCCCACATCCTTCATGCACTTCTTCAACTTTTCCTCTGAACGCGGGGCAGGCTTCTCCAGCTTCTGGCACGCATTCAATGTCATTGCCGATAACCGGGAGGGCATCGCGCAATTTGAAGCGGAACAGATTTCCCGTTACGGCCTGATTCTCTTCTTCCTGTGCTGCGTGGGTGTAGCGGTGCTGGGGCTGACGGCTAAACGCACCCCGCGACTGGCTTCCATGGCCTTCTTGATCATCGCCTCATTTGTCATGGTCAATAAGGTGTATTCGCCGCAGTTCATCGTCTGGTTGATTCCGCTATTTGCCCTGGCCTTGCCGCGATGGCGTGAATTCGTGATCTGGATGCTGGTGGAGGTGGCGCACTTCTACGGTGTTTGGTTCTATCTTGATTCCCTGTCTGCCGAAGAAGCGCAGAAAGCCTTCCCGGAGACCGGCTACGTAGTGCTGGTGCTGGCGCATATGGTGATGCTGGGATACCTGATGTTCCTGGTTGCACGTTCCATCCTTGACCCGCGCCACGATCCGATTCGAGCAGTGGGCCAAGACGATCCATTGGCCGGACCGTACGCCGGTGCACCCGATCGCTGGACCCTGCGAGGTCTGCTGGCTGGATCCAAGAACACGAACGAAGTGGCGGAAAATAAATCATGATTGACGTTGCCGTTGTCGGAGCAGGACCCAACGGGCTGGCGGCCGCAGCAGTAGCTGCCCGTGCCGGATTAGAAGTCACGGTTTACGAGGCCAATGACAGCATTGGCGGGGCCGCGCGTACGCAAATGCTCAACGGTTCCCAGGCGAAGTTTGATTTGGGCAGTGCGGTGCATCCAATGGCGATGCAATCCCAGGCCATGCATGAACTGGGCGTCCACGACAAGGTGGATTTCATCGTTCCGGAGATTTCCTTTGCTCACGTGCTGGATCGCAGAACGGCCTATGCCTATAAGGACCTGGAACGCACCGGAGAAGAACTTGGCGGGGCAGACGGTGAAATGTACACGCGGCTGCTCGGTCCACTGGTCAACCAGATCGACGGGGTCAGCCAGACCCTGCTCAATCCCCTGCTCAAGGTCCCTTCGAACCCGTTAGCCTTGGCGACTTTTGCTTTGGGTACGGTAGCCGGGATGGGTCTCAAAAACCTCTTTTCTGGAAAATTTGAACGCGCTGCCGCGCTATATGCAGGCTGCGCCGCGCACGTCGCAGGCGGTTCGCGCGGCCCGGCTAATGCCGGGGCAGGCTTGTTCCTCGCGGCAACCGCACATGGCAAGGGATGGGCTATTCCGCGTGGCGGCTCCCAAGCCATCAGCAACGCATTGGCCGAAGAGGCAATGGCTTACGGAGCAAAAATCCACACCGGGGTTCGCATCAACCATATTGATGAGCTCTCTGCGCAGAACGTCCTGTTTGATACGTCGGCAGAAGACGCCGCCAAACTCTCCAATGGCCATCTGCCAGCACAGCTTTCCCACGCAATGCTCAATACCCGGCGCTCGCCGGGAAGCTGCTTGGTGCACTATGTGCTTTCCGAACCGGTTCCGTGGCGCGATGCGACGCTGGGCAAGGCCGGGACGGTGCACCTGGGCGGCACAGCCCTCCAAGTGGGGAAGGCCGAACGCACCGCGATACGCAGGGGATCGGCTAAGCCGTACATGATCGTGGCCCAGCCATCGCAATTCGATAATTCAAGGGCACCGCGGGGCCAGCATGTGATCTGGGCTTACTGCCACGTGCCACTGGATTCTCCGGTCGACATGAGCCGGGAAATCAAGGACATGATTGAACAGGCGGCCCCGGGGTTCAGCGATGCCATCCTTGAAGCACATGTAGTGACTGCCAAGGAATTGGAAGCACAGAACTCGGCGCTGGTCGGAGGGGACCTTTCCGGGGGAACCATGGACCTGCTGGGCAGCATCAAACGCCCGCGGATCTCCACCGATCCGTGGTACCTGCAGTCCAAGGGGCTGTACCTGGTTTCCTCAGCTGCTCCTCCGGGCCCATCGGTGCATGGCATGGGCGGATTCCTCGGGGCTCAATCGATGCTGAAACGAGAATACGGAATTACAAACTGGAAATCGGTGAACTGAGAAACAATGGAAGCAGCATTAGCGCAGCTTGTCGGCTGGATCTTTTTGGCAGCGCTCTGGTGGGTTTTTGTCCGGCAATACCGCAAGGACCCGCGACGCTTGATCCTGGCGGTGCTGCTATTGCCGTTGGTGCTGTTTTCCATTTCGGCGATTGTTGATCTGCTAACTGCGGTGCTTCCCGGATTCGGGTTCCTGTTCTCCATTCTCTTAGTTCTTACCCCGCTGATGGTCGTGGTGTTCGGCGCGGCCCTGGTCTACAACGGGATCTTGATGTGCCGGCGTGAAGGAGCTAAACCCGCAAATCTGTTGTCCCTGGGCGCCGGGCTCGCGGTCTTTGCCTTGCCGGTCATCGCCGTACTGCTGATCCGCATCGAATCCTGGTGGACCTATGCGCTGGCATTCTTCTTGTTCATGGCCTCGCTCTTTACCGCGAGCCTATTTGCGATGCTGCTGCTGTATGCGTGGGTGCACGGCAGATTCCCGTCGAAAGCTGACAGCGCAGCTGTGGTGGTCCTAGGCGCTCGAACCATCAAAGGCAAGGTCACCCCGTTGCTGCGCGGTCGCTTGGATAAGGGCATTGAGCTGCAGCAGCTTCAGCACTCGCCTCGTCCCTTCATGGTTCCCACTGGGGGACAAGGCCATGATGAGGTGGAGCCAGAAGGCGTGAGCATGGCTAAGTACCTGCAAGAGCAAGGGATCGACGAGGCGCAGATCCTGATCGAAGACCGGGCCAAGGACACTATGGAGAACCTGAGGTTCTCCAACGCCCTGATCCGCGAACAGCGCCCGGATGGCCAGCTGTGGCTGGTCACCAGCGACTATCACGCGCTGCGGGTAGCGATGGCTTCCCGCCAGCTGGGCCTGGACGCCCGTGCTTTCGGCGGGAAGACCGCTGCGTACTACCGGCCCAGTGCTTTCCTGCGAGAATGCGTAGCGATCGTGCGGGATCAAAAGAAACTGATGATCTTGCTGGCCTTGCCCTTCGCCTTGGCCATCGCAGGGATGATGTTTGTGCTGCCCGCAGTATTGATCTAACGCGCTTGGACGCCGGGGCCCATGCACCATCTGGTGCATGGGCCCCGGCGTCTTTTGCCTGCTATCACTCTTTTGGTTGAGCAATAAATCAGCACTGGGGGCGGTGAGCTGGGAACCGGAATTCTCTAGGCTGGAAACATGATCCAGGCACAGCAGTTGACGAAGAAATACGGTGGAAAGACCGTGGTCGATAATGCATCGTTCGCAGTCCAAGAAGGAATGGTGACCGGATTCCTGGGCCCGAATGGCGCCGGTAAATCCACCACCATGCGCATGATCGTAGGGCTGGCCAAACCTACCAGTGGCGAGGTTCTGGTCAACGGAAGCGATTTCAGGAAATCGCGCCACCCGCTGACCCAGGTTGGCACCTTGCTGGAAGCCAAATCGGTCCATAAGTCACTGACTCCGCTGGCGCATTTGCGGGCAATGGCTGCAACTGCAGGACTGCCGGCAGCCAGGGTGGATGAAGTACTCGAGCTCACCGGCCTGAGTAGCGTGCGGCGTAAGAAAGTCGGAGGTTTCTCGCTGGGCATGGGACAGCGCTTGGGCATCGCGACAGCCCTGTTAGGAGATCCGCAGGTGCTGATCCTCGATGAGCCGGTCAACGGCCTGGATCCTGAAGGCGTGGCATGGGTCCGCCACCTGGCCCGCCAGCAGGCAGCTGCAGGTAAAACCGTGTTCATTTCTTCGCACTTGATGAGCGAAATGGCTCAGACCGCTGATCACCTGATCGTGATTGGCCGCGGCCGGATCATGGCCGACGCACCAATCAGCGAATTCATCGATAACGGTCTGGACCAAACGATTGTGCGAGCAGCAGACATCGAAGTTCTGATGAATGTGCTCAGCGCCGACGGTGTTCAGCTGCGGCGGATTGATGAGCACGCCCTGGAAGTTACCGGTCCCGATTCTGCGGCCATTGGCCGTCGTGCCTTGGAGCACGGGGTGGCACTGAGCGAATTACGTCCGCTGCAGCGCACCTTGGAAGACGCTTATATGGAGCTGACCCGTGATGCCGTTGAATACCACTCGACTATCGTTGCCGAACCAAGCGGCGGGAAGTAAGGACATGACTACCCATCTCGCAACCGCACCTGCCGGCAAAGTCACCCTCTGGGGCGTGCTGCGCAGTGAAGCCATCCGTTTCTTCGCACTGAACTCCACGCGTATCTTGATCGCTGTCGCCTTCGTGGTCTACCTGGGCATCGCAGCCATTGCGACCTGGGGAGTCGGGTCGTTGAATAACAGCGACATGGCCGGCATGGGGGAAGTGCAGGGGATGGAGATGATGACAGACCCCAACATGGCCGCCCAGCTGATCGGCTCAGGGCTGGTCTTCAGCCAGCTGATCCTCGGCGTGCTCGGCGTGCTGCTTTTCAGCGGTGAATTCACCACTGGCTCTGCAGTGAGCACCTTCTTGGCCAGCCCGCAGCGCTTCCGCGTGCTGGCGGCCAAGACGATCCTGATTACGCTGCTGACCGGTATCGTCCAGATTGCCGCCACCCTGGCCGCCTTCGCGCTTTGCAAGCCGATTTCCGATGCATACAACTTAGGTCTGGAATTCGGCAGCGAGTCCTTCCAGAAGGTGCTCTGGTTCGGGGCACTGGCCGTGATCATGGCGGCATTGATCGGATTGGCGCTCGGGGTGTTGCTGCGCAATTCTGCCGGCGGAATCACCAGCCTGGCAGGTTTGTTCTTCGTACTGCCGATCATCGTTGCCCTGCTGACTGCTTTCACCGACTGGGCACAGTACGTTGCCAAGTTCATGCCAGATCAGCTGGGTATCGGCTTGGCCACTCCAGCCAGCGTTTCCACGGATCTGGAGCAATGGCAGCAGCTGTTGGGCGTGGCAGGCTGGATAGTGCTTCCCCTGGCACTGGGAGCTGTCTTGCTGGCCAAGCGGGACATCAAATAGCTCGCCGAGTGCACGAGAAACCTAGACTGGGAATATGAGTCAACCGACGCTGCAGGAAACCGTGGTTTCCTTCGATGAACTGGCCGCCAAACGAATGGGCCGGGTACGGCGCTATTTGCGTACCCACCCCCGCTTGGTGGTCATCGGCGCGGTGGTCATCTACCTGCTGCTGACCTTGCCCGGTGTTTTGGTGTTCGCCGCAATGCCAGATGCCAACGCCACCGGACTGCTGGTAGTCACTCTCGCCATCAGCGCTGCCCTGTTGTACCGGCGCAGGGCTCCGATGACGGTGATTATCCTGGTCTTCATTTTTGAATGCCTGGCTTTGGTGATCGCCGGTTCGCAAGGCGGCCTTGGCGGGGTGGGGATGGTCATCGCCCTGTATACGGTTGCCACCAGCTACTCGGCCAAACGCACCATCCCATTGGCAATCCTGGCCGGTAGTTTCCAAACCGTCTTGATGGTTCTCATGGGCTTCCCCGATATGGAGGGCATGGAATTCGATCCGCAAGCTGGAATTGACGAAATGATCTTCACCCGCGTCATCATTGCCGTTTCGGGAAGCTTCGTCATCGGGTTCTACATTGCCGCAGCGGCCGTAGGCATGAACGTGCGCAATTCGCGCATCCACGAAGCTGAACTCAATCACTGGGCGTCGCAGGTATCCAGACTCGCCCAGGTGCAAGAACGCAACCGCATTGCCCGCGAAATGCACGATGTAGTGGCCCACTCGCTCTCGGTGATGATCGCCTTGTCCGAGGGCGCGCGGGTGGTGGCTAAGCGTGATCAGACCCGGGCAGATGAAGTGCTCAACGAACTGTCCGGAACTGGCCGTGCCGCCTTGGCCGATATGCGCCGCATGCTTGGGGTGCTGCGGCAAGAAGAATCCGGAGACCTGGCCCCGCAGCCAACTGGCGGCAACGTGGAGCAGTTGCTTGAAGGGTTCCGCACCGCAGGCCTTCCGGTTTCCTTCACGCATACCGGCGACCCGTTGCCAGAAGACACCACCTTCCAACTGACTGTCTTCCGTATTATTCAAGAGTCCCTGACGAATTCCCTGCGCTATGCCCGTAACGTAAGTGATGTGCAGGTCCGTCTGGAACGGCGCCGGGATGAACTTCGCATGGAAATTATGGATAACGGCGATGCGACCAGAGTTCCGAGTATCGGCAGTGGGCGGGGACTGCGTGGCATGCGCGAACGAGCCGCACTCTTTGACGGAACCGTTGACGCCGGGCCGCTGGCCAGCGGCGGGTGGATCGTCAAAGCGGTTCTGAAACTTCCCGAATGCAGCTTGCAGAACGAAACTAAGAAGGCAGTGAACGAATGAGCGTGGACGATAAAATCAAGGTCCTGCTGGTCGATGACCAGCCCCTCTTACGCATGGGATTCCGCCTCATCCTCGAAGGCGAAGACGATATTGTCATCGCCGGTGAAGCAGCTGACGGTCTCGACGCCCTGGCGCAGACCGCCGCACTGAAGCCAGACGTGGTGCTAATGGACGTGCGCATGCCCAAGATGGACGGTCTTGAAGCGACCGAACGCATCGCCAAAGAGCATCCGGAAACCAAGATCATCATCCTGACCACCTTTGACCTGGACGAGTACGCATTCTCCGGCCTCCAAGCCGGAGCCAGCGCGTTCCTGCTCAAAGATGTGGCCCCGGAGGAACTGGTCCACGCGGTGCGCTTGGTCGCTTCCGGTGATGCGGTCGTGGCGCCGCGCGTAACCGCGCGACTGCTGGAAACCTACGTGCGCAACGCCGGACATGGTGTTCCGGGCCAAGCTGCCGAACCCAAGCGAGACCCGTTGCTCGATGATCTGACCCCACGAGAACAAGAAGTGCTGCGTGCGCTCGCCGAGGGCTTGTCCAATGCCGAGATTGCGCACCGTTTCTTCCTTTCTGAAGCGACGGTGAAAACCCATGTACGGAGGATCCTGACCAAATTGCATCTGCGCGATCGAGTGCAAGCGGTGGTGTACGCCTACGAGACCGGACTGGTGATCCCGTCCCAAGGCTTGGACTACTAGGAACCATAAACGCAAAAATGGCCACCGCAGGAAACCTGGAGGTTTCCTGCGGTGGCCATGAATTCTTTTAGCGCTTGTTGGCCTTGCGCCGTTTCTTGGCAGTAGCGCGCAGCTGGATTACGCGGGCCACTCCGGCGATCGCAACCACCAGGGCACCGCCAACGGCGGCAAAGAATAACGCCAGTCCAAGGTTGACCTGTCCCTGATAAGCGAAGTAGTTCAGCGTCACCTGATCCTGGTTCTGGGCGATGAAGACAATCAGCAAGATCAGGACGACCAGGCCGAAGATCGTAGCGGTCCAGATGCGCCCCAGCTTTGTGGCTGGAAGCTTGTTTGTGCCGGCAGGTTCGGACTGCTGGACCTTGGAATCCATCGGCAAGGTAGTCTCCAGCTCGCCTGCGGGTGAGTTTGCTGGAATCTCGTTTTGTTCTGGTATTCGATCGGCTGTAGCCATGATGAACTCGCTTTCCTCGTCTCCGGGACTGCTTTCAGCATCCTCGAGAGCTAGGCCCCAAGTCAAGCTAAAGATATGGGTATATCTCAGGTTGCCAGAGAGCTCCGAGGTTCAGCAGGACACCGGAAAATGTGCTTTGGGCTACTAAGCTGGAGGGCAACTCGACTTTTCAGGCGGGAACCGAAACCTGGAAAACCGTCTGACAAATATCTCTTGACAGAAAGAAGTGAGTAACCAGCTATGGCACAAGCCGCAGCAATGGCCCACATTGCAGACCTGGCCGAATACGTCGCAACCTCTCCATCGAGCTACCACGCTGCAGCTTCGGCCGCGAAACGCCTGGATGCCGTTGGATTCAACGCTTTGGACGAAAAGCAGGCCTGGAACTTGGGTCCCGGCTCTTACTACGTCATCCGCGACGGAGCGATCATTGCCTGGGTGCAGCCAGAAGCAGCTACCGCGACCAGCGGCTTCCATATCCTTGGTGCCCACACCGATTCCCCCGGTTTCAAGCTCAAGCCAAAGCCAACCATCGGTTCCAACGGCTGGTGGCAAGCAGGCGTTGAAGTTTACGGCGGACCTCTGCTCAATTCCTGGTTGGACCGCGAACTGGTGCTCGCCGGCCGTTTGGTTCTCAAGGACGGTTCCGAACATCTAGCCCAGACCGAACCGATCCTGCGCATCCCGCAGTTGGCTATTCACCTTGACCGCCAAGTCAACGAAGGGTTGGCCCTGGACAAACAGACCCACACCAACCCAGTCTTCGGCGCAGGCGATTTGGCGGATGCTGACATTCTGGCGATCCTAGCGAAATCTGCAGGGGTCGACCCGTCGCAGGTAGCTGGCTACGACATCCTGACCGCTCCTGCCCAGCGTGGCGAAGTCTTCGGCGAAGGCAAGAACTTCTTCGCCAGCTCGCGATTGGACAACCTTTCTTCGGTGCACGCTGGCCTGATCGCATTGGCTGATCATTCCCGCAAGCCAGCAGGCAATCACATTGCGATGCTGGCGGCTTTTGATCATGAAGAACTAGGTTCATCGTCGCGATCGGGTGCCTGCGGACCGTTCTTGGAAGAGCTGATCAACCGCATCCAGGCATCCCTGGGCGGCAATGTTGAAGACAATGCCCGTGCGCTGTCGAACTCGGTGTGCTTGTCTGCAGATGCCGGCCATGCCGTGCACCCGAACTACCCCGAGCGCCACGACCCAGCCAACCGTCCGCAGTTGAACGCAGGCCCGTTGCTGAAGATCAACGCCAACCAGCGCTATGCCACCGACGCTGTCGGTGCCGCCGCATTCGCCAACTGGTGCGAGGCTGCCGGTGTTCCGTACCAGGAATTCGTTTCCAACAACCGCGTGCCTTGCGGCTCAACCATCGGTCCGCTGACCGCGACCCGAATCGGCATTCGCACCCTGGACGTGGGCGTAGCGCTGCTGTCCATGCACTCCGCTCGCGAGATGTGCGGCGTGGATGATCCTTGGTACCTGTCCAAGGTTTCGCGCGAATTCTTCGGAGCCTAGTTAGGCCAACGCGAAGAGCCAGCCGCTAGGCTGGCTCTTCGCTTTCCCCAGGCGTCGGCTCCGGATACGCCCAAACGGTGGCATAATCGGCACCATGACGATCTTCAACCAGGACATGTTGATTTTCCAGCAGACGAAGAATTTCTCCAAGAACGACTTCGCGATCCGTGATCAGACCGGACAGCAGATTGCCCATGTGGATACCGGCGGAAGTACGTTGGGTCGCATGTTTGCCGGAGCCAGAGAGCTTACGGTCTTTGACGGACCAGGCAATCCGGTCATCATTGTCAAAGATACGATGACCGTCGGCCGCGATCGTTTTGAGATCCTCGATGGCAACGCGGGCCCATTAGCCAGCTTGGTCAAGAAAATCACCTTCTTCAAGACCCGGGTCGCCATCTCGATGCTGGGGGAAGAGCTCGAATTATTGGGAAGCATCTGGGACTTCGACTTCCAGATCACTGGCCCCGGCGGAGTCCTGGGAACCGTGACCCGGGAGTGGTCCGGGATGGGCAACGCCTTGCTCGGCAAATCAACCTACGCCCTGCGATTGGCGGAAAATCTCACCATACAGCAACGCCAAGCGGTGATCGGCTCGGTGCTGGCACTGGACTTGATCCGTGAGAAGCAGCAGCGGAACTCGTAACACCCTGGAATAGTCGTCGCTGGGAATACTTCTCCACAGCAGGTCAAGCGGTCTTTCGGCTGTCTGACGTGCTGTTGTCGGGTAACTGTCGCTTGGATGTCGTGGTGTTTTCGGTGTGCTATTGGCTAGCGTGAGGAGCATGAATGAATCACGGATTGCAGAACTTCGTCGTGTTAAGGGCTGGACGCAAGAGCGACTGGCCACGGAAAGCGGCATTACGGTCAGGACGGTCCAACGTCTTGAAGCAGGCAACGACGCGAGCCTGGAAACTATCTCGCTGGTCGCCAAAGCCTTGGATGTGCAGGTTGGTGATCTTTTCAAAAGCGTTCAAACTCCAAAATTCTCCGAGGCCGTAGATGGACTCGAAGCCAGAACCCAAGCGGACCAGGAACGCCGGGATTCAGTAATCAAGGGGATCCTGCTAGTGTTCCGCGGGCTGGGCATCCTGGTCACCTTCGGCACAGTCATCCTGGCAACCACCGGCAACTTTGGCTGGTACATCTGGCTGCTGATCCCGGCATACTGGGGCGTCGGGAACCTGTTGCTCGAAGCAGTTTTCCGGTTGAGTCTCGATTCCAAACTTGATGCCAAATATCCACTGTCCACGCCAAATAGGAAACTACTGGGTTAGAGCCCAAGTCGCGAAGCCCTAGCCGCGGGACCACTCATGGGGTTCCCACGGGTCGTTAGACCGCCAGTTGCTCATTTATAACCTGCTGTTTACCCCGTGCTGGTCTGATCAATGACTATGAGTTCGAATTCCCCGCAGGTCAAGAATTTCCGTCCGGAGATCCAGGCCCTCCGTGCCCTGGCGGTGCTGCTGGTCGTTGCCTATCACCTCGAACCGTCGGTAGTTCCCGGCGGCTACATCGGCGTCGATATCTTCTTCGTCATTTCCGGTTTCCTGATTACCTCGCACCTGCTGCGTGAAGCCGAACGCACCGGTCGGGTCAAGCTCGCGGCCTTTTTTGCCGGGAGAGCGCGAAGAATCCTTCCTGCTGCCATGCTGGTGATCCTGGTGGTTGTCGCGGCAAGCTTCTTGATCCTGCCCAAAACGCAATGGGAAACTCTGGGTACCCAAGCGATTGCTTCGGCATTCTCGGTGCAGAACTGGGTGCTCGCCGCGGACTCGGTCGATTACCTGGCTGCAGATCAAGTTCCTGGGCCGTTGCAGCACTTCTGGTCGCTGGGTGTTGAGGAGCAGTTCTATCTGTTTTGGCCGTTGCTGGTTCTAGCAGTGTGCTTGATGGCCAAGCCGAATGCTGATCCTCGTGGCGATGGGTTCGCCTCTCGGCGCCGCATGCTCTGGATGATCTTCGCCGGCATCGCAGTGGTTTCGCTGTGTTACTCGGCGTATGCCGGCTACTCCGGAAATGCCGCCGGATACTTCATTACCACCACCCGTGTTTGGGAATTGGCGGTCGGCGGACTTCTCGCCTTGGTGGTTCAGGCGCACGCCAATGGCTCCTTGGCGCTGCCAGCGTGGGCGATGAGCTGGCAGCTGAGGAATCTGGCGGTGCTTGCAGCGTTAGCGGCGATCTGCTTCGCGGCGTTCAGCTACAACGCCCAAACCGTCTTCCCCGGCATTGCTGCGGCCATTCCGGTTCTTGGCTGCGCCGTGGTGATTGCTGCAGGCAACACTCGCGGGCCCGGATCCTTGCATCCATTGGTGAATTGGGCTCCGGTTCAGTGGGTTGGCCTGGCCTCGTATTCGCTGTACCTGTGGCATTGGCCGTTGATCGTGTTCTTCATTGAGCTTGCTGGCGGCGAGCCTTCGCCGTGGCAGTCAGTAGCGTTGCTGGCTGGGTCGCTGCTGCTGGCCTGGGCCAGCCTGAAGTGGGTTGAAGCTCCCTTGCGCAGTTTCCGCCCGCTGGCCAGTTCCCCTGCCCGGTCCTTGGTTGCCGGGGCGGTGATGGTCGGGCTCGCGGCTTCGCTCGCGACGCTGCCAGGCACCATGCAAAAACGGCTTGTTGACCAGGAGCGGCAAGAGCTGGCCACGATGATGCAAAGCCCTCCCGATGGTTTTGGTGCTGCGTCCGTTGCCCAGGGTGCCCCCGCTTTTGTAGCAGGCCATCAGCAGGTCGTCCCGTTGCCTGCCACGGCAGCTGAGGACCAGCCGGATCTGGGTGACTGCGTCCAGGAACCAAAGTCCATGCAGATCAAGGAATGCGAATTCGGCAGCAAGGACGCCACCTATACCGTGGCGCTGGTGGGAGATTCACATGCGGCGCATTGGTTCGAAGCCGTGCATGGATACGCCCAAAGCAAGGGCTGGAAAGTAGTGACTTATCTGAAAAATTCCTGTCCATTCTCAGCGGCTCAGCGCAAAGCGGATCAAGATGGCAGCATCAACTGCGAAGAAGCAATCGGCCAGAGCCTCCAGGCCTTGAAGACGCGCGATGACATCAACGCGGTGATCACAGCGAACTGGGGTGGAGCCACCTTCACCACTGACGCAGCGAAGGGCCAAGCCGCGATCTGGTCCGAACTCGAAGACGCCGGCCTTCCGGTCTATGCCATTGTGGACACCCCGCGGCCTCCACAGGACTCCTATGCACGTGATTGCGTGGAAGAAAACGCGCAAGACCCGGAGAAATGCGCGTTCCCGGAAAAGGGTGCTTACGAAAAGGGCGATGCCACCGAGCGTGCTGCCGAACTGGAACCGCGCGTCGAGGTACTCGACTTCAGCGACCACTTCTGCATGGAGGGAACCTGCCCTGCCGTGGTGGGAAACGTCCTGGTCTACCGCGACAAGCACCACATCAGCGACACCTATATGGGCACCTTGGCGCCGGTCTTCGGCCAAAGGATCGAAAAGGCGCTCGCTGCCAACTAGCCCGGCATGATTTAGGACACCTAGGCTTATGCAACTTGGGGTCTCTCGGGTAGGATTGGAAGGTCTGTGCTACTGCACGCCCGAAACTTGGGTGCCGCGGAGCATGGATAACGCAAGAACCTCCTGTTGCGGAAATACCGCGACCGTTTAGCCCAAAGGAGGTGGGTTCACATGCGTGCTTATGAACTTATGGTCCTCATCGATCCAGAGGTCGATGACCGCACCGTAGAGCCAACTCTCGAGAAGTACCTCGAAGTTGTTCGCTCAAATGGTGGAACGATCGACAAGGTTGATATCTGGGGACGTCGCAAGATGTCTTACGAGATCCAGAAGAAGGCAGAAGCCACTTACGTAGTGGTGAACTACACCGCAGAACCAGCTGCTTCGGCTGAACTTGAGCGTCAGCTGAAGATCAACGAACTGATCCTGCGCCACAAGGTCACCCGTCCGGAAGAGGCACGCGTTTAATTACGCGCAACCTTCCGTCGTAGGAATTAACGTTCAATCTTTCTAAGGAGAGTCAATGGCAGGCGAGACTGTTATTACCGTTATCGGCAACCTGACCGCCGATCCGGAGCTGCGTTTCACGCCATCCGGTTCAGCCGTAGCGAACTTTACGATCGCTTCGACTCCTCGCACCTTTGATCGCCAGTCCAATGAGTGGAAGGACGGGGAAGCCCTGTTCTTGCGCGCATCGGTTTGGCGTGAGGCTGCAGAGAACGTTGCTGAAACGCTGACCAAGGGCATGCGTGTCATTGCCCAGGGTCGGTTGCGTTCACGTTCTTACGACACCAAGGAAGGCGAACGTCGCACCGTCATGGAGCTTGAAGTCGATGAAATCGGCCCATCGCTCCGTTTCGCGTCCGCCAAGGTCACCCGTACCCAGCGCTCCGGCGGTGGCAACGGTGGCTTCGGCAATGGTGGTGGAGGCTTCTCCAACGCACCACAGCAAAGTGCTCCAGCTCAGGCGCCGCGTCAGCAGCAGCCTCAGCAGGGTGGCGGATGGAATGCTCCAGCCGCAGACCCATGGAGCACCGGCGGAAACAACGGTGGCGGCTGGGGCAACCCAGGCGCAGACGAACCACCTTTCTAAACAATATTTATTCACCATCCCGCAGATCATTCTGCGGGCTCCAAAACTAAGGAGCTCCACGATGGCTAAGGCTGAAATCCGTAAGCCCAAACCAAAGTCCAACCCATTGAAGGCCGCTGACATCACTGTCATCGACTACAAGGACACCGCACTGCTGCGCAAGTTCATCTCCGACCGCGGTAAGATCCGCGCTCGTCGCGTGACCGGCGTTTCCGTTCAGGAACAGCGCAAGATCGCACAGGCAATCAAGAACGCACGTGAAGTAGCCCTGCTGCCTTACTCCGGCGCTGGCCGCGGCTAAGGAAGAGGGGATATAACAACATGGCAAAGATCATTTTGACTCACGAAGTATCCGGTCTCGGTGCTGCTGGCGATATTGTCGAGGTAAAGAACGGCTACGCCCGTAACTACCTGCTGCCACGCGGCTTCGCAATCGTCTGGACCCAGGGCGGTGAGAAGCAGGTGGAGTCGATCAAGGCTGCACGTGCTGCTCGCGCCGTTGCAAACCTTGAGGATGCTCAGGCACTTGCAGCTAAGCTGAAGTCCCAGCCGGTGAAGATCACCATGAAGGCTGGCTCGAACGGTCGCCTGTTCGGCACCGTCAAGACCACCGAAATTGCTGCTGCCGTAGAGGCTGCCGGTCTGGGTAAGATCGACAAGCGCAACATCGAGGTCAACGACCAGATCAAGTCGACTGGCAACTACACCGCAACCGTTCGCGTTCACGCTGACGTTGTTGCAAACCTGCGTCTGCAGGTTGTAGCTGCTGCAAAGAAGTAAGTCTTCTAGACACAGCTTCTGACCAAGAGGTGGCGTGCACTCCGCAAGGAGAGCACGCCACCTCTTGGCGATTAACCGGATTTCTTTGGGCCGCCGGATCAACGAGCGCGCAGACTCCAAGGCGATTCCGTCTGGCCCTTCATGGCGTAACCGGGACTTGGCCCATAATTCACCAGATCGTCTTGCATCCAATGCGTCATAATCATTGGCTTGTCCACTTTGCAGCAATAGCCTCAGAGAAGAGAATGTGCTCAGCCAGAACGATCGAGAGAAACGGTGGAACAAATGGGTTTTGCGTATGCCGATCCGGAAGTATTGACGCAGCAGCAACGCGAGGCCGTTGCCGAGCATCGACGCCATGTGCAGCATGAGTCGCGCAGGCTCTCGCTGCGCGCACTGCGCGAAGAAGCAGAGCTGAGCCAGGTGCAAGTTGCAAGCGTCATGAAGCTGAGCGTGGACCGCATCGCCCGCATGGAGACCGGGGACCTTGACCGCGTCCAGCTGTCCACCCTGCGTCGCTATGCAGAATCGCTGGGCGCGCGCTTGCAGGTCAAGGCGATCCGCGACGATTCTCATGCGGAACTAGGCTAACGGCGCTGCGGCAGTTATTTGAAGGCTAAATCCTACGTCAATAGCATTCCTGACCGACCGGTCAACGCAAATAGAACCCACCTCATCGAGAAATGCGCCACCTATCGCGCAGATGTGCACAGTGAGGTCTGACTCACGCCAATGACCGGCTAAAGTGTTCCGGTGAGATGCAGGTTACAGACCCGTGTCACAAGGAAGTCTAGAAGGGGTTATTTTGCACGAGCGTATTCACCACCGGGCCTTTACCGATCGTTTGATGAGTGCCGAGCAGGCAGCAGAATTCATCAAGCCGGGCATGACCGTCGCAATGAGCGGCTTCACCGGTGCCGGATACCCGAAGTCCGTTCCCGGGGCATTGGCCGCCCAGATGGAACGCCAGCATGCAGCAGGCAAGGACTTCAAGATCAACGTGCTCACCGGTGCATCCACCGCCCCTGAGCTGGACGGCGTGCTGGCCAAGGCCGAAGGCATGAACCTGCGCCTGCCGTACATGTCCGACCCCGAGCTGCGCCGCCGGATCAATGACGGCAACATGGAATACATGGACATCCACCTGTCCCATGTGGCCCAGCACGCCTGGTTCGGCTTCTACGGCAAGATCGACGTGGCCATCGTAGAAGTTGTCGGCGTGACCGCCGAGGGCGACCTGATCCCGTCCAGCTCGGTAGGCAACAACAAGACCTGGCTGGAGATGGCCGACAAGATCATCATCGAGGTCAACTCCCAGCAGTCCGCCGCCATGGAAGGCATGCACGATATCTACTACGGCACCGCGCTTCCTCCGCACCGCAAACCGATCGACCTGACTACCGTGCGCGACCGCATCGGCCAGCAGTACATGGACGTCGACGTGAACAAGATCGTCGCCGTCGTGGAAACCGACGCACCTGACCGACTGAGCCCCTTCGCGCCAGTGGACGAGACCAGCGAGAAGATCGCGGACCACCTGCTGACCTTCCTGGATTCCGAGATCCGCGCCGGACGCCTGTCCGAGAAGCTGCTGCCGCTGCAGTCGGGCGTGGGCAATATCGCCAACGCCGTGCTGGCCGGTCTGTCCCGCGGCGGCTACAAGGGCCTGACCGCCTACACCGAGGTCATCCAGGATGGCATGCTGGAGCTGATCAAGGACGGTACCATCGAGTTCGCCTCCGCTACCAGCTTCTCGCTGTCCTCGGAGGGCATCGAGGAATTCAACCGGAACGTCGACCACTACCGCAAGCGCATCCTGCTGCGTGCCCAGGAGATCTCCAACCACCCGGAGATCATCCGCCGTTTGGGCTGCATTGCCCTGAACGGCATGATCGAAGCCGACATCTACGGCAACGTGAACTCCACCAACGTGCTCGGCTCGCACGTGATGAACGGCATCGGCGGTTCGGGCGACTTCGCCCGCAACGGCTACCTGTCGGTGTTCATGTCCCCATCCACCGCCAAGGGCGGGAAGATCTCGGGCATCGTTCCGATGGCCTCCCACGTGGACCACACAGAGCACGACACCATGATCCTGATTACCGAACAGGGCCTGGCCGACCTGCGCGGGCACTCGCCCAAGCAGCGTGCGCAGATTGTCATCGACAACTGCGCCCACCCGGAGTACCGCCCGATGCTGCAGGACTACTTCGACCGCGCCTGCAAGGAGAGCTACGGAAAGCACACCCCGCACCTGCTGGGCGAGGCGCTGTCCTGGCATGAGCGTTTCCGCCAGACCGGAGACATGCGCCCAGCAAACTAGGCTGGCAAGGATTCATTTGCGGAGGGCCGGCATCATGGTGCCGGCCCTCCGCCATTTCCGTGGGATCGCAGCCGCAGGGACGGCTTGGCGGAGCTTATCCAGTGGGTGACTGCGGTGCGAGCTTGATGCCCAGGATCTGGTCATCCTGCGGGGTGGGGTTGCCGCGGCCGTCGGTATTGCTGGTCAAGACCAGCAGGTCCCCATTCTCGGACAGCAAGGCATCGCGAAGCCTCCCATGCTCGCCCACCAGCAATTCTGATTGGCTATCGGGTGAATCCAGACTGACGCTGCGCAGGAGCGCTCCGCGCAGGTTTGCGAGGTACAAGGTATCGTCGACAATCGCGATGCCGCTGGGGCTCGCCTCGGACGGCGCCCACTGCGCGATCGGATCAGTGTACTGATCCGTCGTGCCGGCGGATCCCTCGACCAGAGGCCAGCCGTAATTGCCTCCGGCCTCGATCATGTTCAGCTCATCCCAGGTGTTCTGCCCGAACTCGCTGGCATACATGGTCCCGTCCGAGCTCCACGCCATGCCCTGCACATTGCGGTGCCCGTAGCTGTAGACATAGGAACCTGCGAACGGGTTATCGTCCGGGATGCTGCCTTCCGGTGCCATGCGCAGTATCTTGCCGCCCAATTGCTGGAGGTCCTGTGCCTGCTCGGGATCCGCCGCGTCCCCGACGGAGGCATAGAGCATGCCATCGGGGCCGATAGCCAGCCGCCCGCCATTGTGGATGCTCGCCGACGGCAAGGTGTCGAGCAGCGTGCGCGGGGATGAGAGCGAAAGGCTTCCAGCGCTGCCCTGCACGGTGAACTGCTGGATGCGGTTGCCTGATTCCGTAGTGGAGTAGGCATACAACTGATCGGGGGCGAGGAAGGCCAAGCCGAGCAACCCGCACTCGCCCTGGGCTGCCACCCCATCGACCCGAGCTACTTCGCGATGCTGCCCGGAATCCAGGATTTCCAGGATCCGTCCCGAATCCCGCTCGCTGACCAGCAAGCTGCCTTGGGCATAGACCATTGACCAGGGCGCCTCCAGTCCCGTGGCCAGGGGAGCTGGCGAGCTGCCCGGCTGGTCGCTGGCCGTCGGTGCAGTACACCCATTGAGCATGAGCATGCCGGCGACTACCCAAGGAACGAGTTTGCGCCGCATGGTGCTGCTAGCTGTGTGCCGGTTGATGGCGTGACGGGCGGTAGGTCAATTCCTGTATCCGGCCATCCAGCAACTTGGAATTGACAAGTTCCAAGTCATAGTCGTCCACCCCGCCAAGTACTGGAGCGGAGCCGCTGTGGCCGGTCAGCACCGGGAAGATGGTCACCTGGATGAAGTCCACCAAGCCTGCAGCGAGCAGGGAATGGTTCATGGCCAAACTTCCGTGGGAGCGCAGGGGCACATCCGAGGTTTCCTTCAGCCGCGCGACGACCTCCAGCGCATCAGCGCGCTCCAGTGTGGGATTGGGCCACTTCAGCGGCTCTTCCAAGGTGGTGGAGATGACGGTGGCAGGCTTGTCGTGCAAGGCCACGCCCCACGCGTCTTCAACCTCGGGATTCGCTTCGATTTCTTCCCAGAAGAGGCTGAACAGGCGGAAAGTGTTGGCCCCGAACACCATGCGGCATGGCTGCGTATATTGTTCGAGCCGATGGGCCAGCAGCTCCGGTCCTTGCTTTCCCCAATAGCCGCCCCAATCGCTTCCGGCACTGCCGAAGCCATCAAGGCTGCTGAATACATCGAAGGTATAGGTCGCACTCACGGCGAACCTCCTGAAGTTCGGGCGGTAGATGCCACCTACCGTACGCCCGTGCTCGCAGCGAGAAAAGCAGTTACTCGGGATTCTCAGGGAACCGCTATGGACCCTGGACCAATGTGACCACGACGGAGAGCAGTTGCACAGCCAGCAAGCCGAATGCCAAGGAGATCAGGGCCCAACCATAGCTCTTCTTTAGCGCAGCGATGATGCCGCCCAATAATCCAAAGGCAGTGGGCAGGAGGAACATCCAGAATGGCTTTGCTGCCCCCGTATTTTCCCAGTCAATAAGGGCCAGGGCAGAAGCAAGCGCCAATCCCATCATTACCCAAGTCCATAGCGGACATTTGCCGACGAGTTTGCCTGCGGAGACATTCATTTGCGCAACTTCTTCCTATGTTGTTCGGACTACTTCAGTGGATTGCAGAAACAGCATGTGAACCAAAAGCTCACGGAACTGGCCATGGTGCGTTCTGTTCCTCTGTGAGTCAGTTAGAGCAGCTGCGAAGCCGCGCCGCAATGCAACGCTCTTCAAGAACACTGAAATACGGTCTGACTAGAACTAAAGAATGAACCTAATTTTTCCACTGTTCAAGCTGGTCTTGCTCAGATTTTCCCGGAGCGCGCACAAGCGAACGTTCCGCAATCACAGTTGAGAGCGAGAGAGTTAATGCAGCAAACATGACAGGAACATACTTTGTGAAGCTGGTCTTAGGGGCATCCGAGAGTAGCCAAGACGTTAGGAAGAACATCGCCGAGGCAAGGAGGACTGATGCTAATAACGCCAAAGCTCGTTTCTTCTTGTCGACTCCGTGCCACATGGGCAAAGTATCGCCAGGGTCGTTGTTAGAAAGACCGAGGTATTTCAGCATTCTTCTCCCGTGCAGCTCGTGTAGCGGTTGTAGATCTTGGTGCTGCGCGCACCTCATACTTCACCAAGCGGAAACTGAACATCTTGATGATTTCTTATATTCATACTAGCAAAAGGGTATTTTCAAAAGAATCATACTTAAGTATGGTGCTCGGTGAGCCTCAGTACTAGAAAGCCGGTGACGTTGCACGGGGCATTAAAACCAACGGTCGGTACGCTGACGAACGAAGTGACTGAATTGGTGCCTGCTCACTAGCCCGTCCAAGGTCGGGGTTCCTTTGGTCCGCATCTTATATGCGTTCTGCATGAAGCCCTTGAGCAGGGCATGCTCGCAAGAGCATGCCAAGCATCCTCGCGAACCGTAGTTCCCATTGTTCGAATGACGAAATGGATCCAAGGCGACTGCAGTTTGAACGATCCCATGTCATGGACCGCACCTAATTAACCCAAACGGGCATGCGTCCGTCGCCGTTTCTATTCGCAAACCCAAGGCATTCTTGTCGTGTACCCAGGTGTCGAAGCCACGCCTTCGTCGATACGTTGTTGGGTGTTTGGGTTTCGTGAGGCACCGTTGCTGCTACTTAGGGGCTGACGGGTAAACCTAACGTGTGATTGAACGTTCGAAAGCTACGGCAAGAGAAACTAGGTGCAGAGGCAGGCTTCTACGTCGTTCCTTAAACCTTGTGGTGTCGGAACTGGTGCCTTGAACGCCGCGTAGTCGAATCCCATCTGCAGGGATGCCTTAGCCCTTGGGCAGATCCACATTCTGGGTACGCAGTTGGCCACGGGAGAGCTGCTTGCCGGTGGCTTCATCGGTGATGATGACCTCCCAGAGCTGCTGGGTGCGCCCTTGGAACAGCGCGGTGGCGACCACCTGGACCCGCGCCCCGGTGGATGGGCGCAGGAAATCGGTTGCGTTATGCACTCCGACGGCGAATTGCCCGCGTTCGGCCACCGCATAGCTGGCGCCAACCGACCCTGCGCTCTCGATCATCGAGGCGTACACGCCGCCATGGACCACGCCCCACGGGGTGTGGTGGTTCTCGTCCAACGTCGCGTGGGCACGTACTTCAGTGGCAGTGATTTCATCGAATTCCAATCCGATGCTTGCGCTGAATCGGCTGGTCTTGTCGGGAATCCGTGGTGCTGGCTTATCCAATTACTGGTCCTCGGGCTAGTTCGTTGTGCTGTCTTCGAGCGCCTGGGCGCGCAGGACATTCTTCTGCACCTTACCAGTGGAGGTGCGCGGCAGATCCTGCGGGAAGACGATGGTGCGCGGCACCTTGAATCCGGCCAGCTTTTCGCGGGCGAAGCCGATCAGGGTTTCGGCATCCAGGGTGGATCCGCTGGCGCGGATGACATAAGCCACCGGACGCTCACCCCATTTCTCATCGGCGACGCCGATGACTGCAAGATCCAGCACCTCTGGATGCGACGCGAGGGCCTGTTCCACCTCGATGGTGGAGATGTTCTCGCCGCCGGAAATGATGATGTCCTTGGCCCGGTCGCGCACCTGGATGTAGCCGTCCGGGTGCATGACGCCGAGGTCGCCGGTGTGGAACCAGCCGCCATGGAAAGCTTGGGCGGTGGCCGCTTCGTCGCGGTAGTAGCCGATCATGACGTTATTGCCGCGCAGCACGATTTCACCCATGGTCTGCCCATCCGCCGGCACATTGTTCATGTTCTCATCAACAATGCGCGCGGACTCGGCGGTGATCATGCCAACGCCTTGGCGTGCCAGTTTCGCGGCCCGGCCCGGGCCATCGAGCTCATCCCATTCATCCTGGTACTCGCAGACCGTGTACGGCCCGTAGACCTCGGTGAGCCCATAGACGTGGACGACCTCGATGCCCAGCTTCTGCAGCTTGGAGATGATTGCCGGTGACGGGGGAGCGCCTGCGGTGGTGATGCGCAGCGGGGAATCGAGCTGGTGGGCGCGGGTGGAGTCGGCGATGATGGAGCAGACGGTCGGGGCGCCGCACAGGTGGGTGGTCCCCAGATTCTCGATGGCATCCCAAACAGCATCTTCTCGCACCCCGCGCAGGCTCAGGTGGGTGCCACCGGCCGCCGTGACCGCCCACGGGGTGCACCAGCCATTGCAGTGGAACATCGGCAGAGTCCACAAGTAGCGGGTTTGTGCGGTGAAGCCCTGGTGGTGCGCTTCGCCCAAGGAGTTCAGGTAGCTGCCGCGGTGCGAGTAGAGCACGCCCTTGGGCTTGCCGGTGGTGCCCGAGGTGTAGTTCAGGGTGATCGGAGCCCGTTCGTCAGCGATCGCGTAGGGAAGCTTTTCATCGGAGGCTTCGGCCAGCAGCTCATCCAGGGTGGCATCGACCTGGACGTTTGGGCGTGCTCCGTCATATTGGTCATCGGTGATCTCGATGAGGGCATCCAGCGTCGGGTTCTCCCGGCGCAGGGTCTCGGCGTTTTCCAGCAGTTCGGTATCGGCGAGCATCAGCTTCGCCTCAGAATGATCAACGATGTACTGCAGTTCGTGGGCCGAAAGCCGGGTGTTCAGGGCAATGAGCACGCCACCGGCCAGCGGCACGGCGTAGTGCGCCATGAGCATCTCTGGAGTGTTCGGCGCCAGTACGGCGACGCGGTCACCGGGCTCAATGCGTGCTTTGAGCGCTTGGGCAAAGCGGTGCACTCGTGCTTCGAACTCGTTATAGGAATAGCTGCGGGTTCCATGGATGACGGCGCTTTTATTCGGGTAGACCTCGGCGGTGCGTTCCAGGAAGCGCAGTGGGGTCAATTCTGAATGGTTGGCCTGAATCTCTACCATGGTGTGGCTATTCCTCAATCGTCATCGCGGGTACGGTCAACATTAAGCAGGAGTGTGACTCAACGCACTCTGTGACCAATAATGGCATGAACCTCGGCGTCATGCGGAGAAACCAAGTTTCATTACGGTGGGCGGTAGGGAATTCGCGGCAGGGCTCTAGTTTCCGGAAGAATGCTGATCTCATGCCGATTCGGCGGTCGCGGGGCCTTGCTGCGCTCGTCGGCCGGAAGGTTCTAGCGACAACGTCATTCAACGAATAAAAGACTGCCAAATGCGCGCTAGTGACGGGTTGAATCGAACATTTCTTTAAATATTGCGATTTGCGAAGTGAAATGTTTGACGCTTCTTCGTCATGGGCCATATCGTTTTAATCAGAATCAAGAGCATCAGCTATAAGCCCTGGCTTGCTGATCGGCAACCCTCTCAACGGTAGTGGGGTGCTCCAGGTGAGGATTCGGTTCCACACAAATGTGCTGGAACAAGTACCGCACACGGCGCGGGATTTCAGCTCAAGCGGCTTCGGGTAACAAGAAGCCTTAGCTTGCGAGCTACTGCGCGGTGGGCAAGACCGAAGGAATCGAGCCATGTCATTGAATCTTGAACTTGACCCGTTGACCCTACGCAAGGTATTCGCTCAGCACCCCTCGGGCGTAGCCGCCCTTTGTGCTGAATTGGACGGCGAGAAGACCGGCATTGTCGCTTCATCGTTTACCGTTGGCGTTTCCCTTGAACCTGCATTGGTAATGTTCGCGGTGCAGAAATCCTCGAACACCTGGCCCAAGCTGCGCGACGCTGGTCGCATTGGTGTCTCGGTGCTCAGTGAACGCAATGACGGTGTTTGCGCGCAGATTGCTTCGAAGAATGGCGATCGATTCCGCGGTATCGAAACCACCGGCACAGATCAGGGTGCGCTCTTTGTTGACGATTCCACGCTTTGGCTGGAGACCTCAATCTACAACGAAGTCGAAGCAGGCGATCACTGGGTAGTTCTTTTGGAAGTTCATGGGCATCGCACCTCAGGGCACCTGCCACAGATCTTCCATGATTCGCAGTTCCACTCGCTGCCAGTTCCTGAACTGGTATAAAACCCTCTTAGCTTTCAGCGCCGGCTGGTTCATTTAGTTGATCCAGTCGGCGCTGTTTGTTTTAAGCGCGCGCCTGTTCGCCTCACCGTTACGCACAATAAGTTATCCACCGGACCCTGGGGTACGAGGGCCGCCGATTGTGGACTATTCACGGTTTTGACGTATTCGGATGAATTTAATCCGGGATGACTAAGGGTTTTGTGAAACTTCGAGTATCCACAAGGATATCCACAGAACTGTGGACTGGGGGTGGGGAAATGTGCACAAGGAGCGAAAAACCCCGGAAACTGGGTGATTTTGGGTGTTGATAACTCTGGGCGTGATGCCGTGACCTTCAATGAATATACTTTCTGTCCACAGGTGTGTAAACCGAAAAAGCCTAGTCACATCCAGTTTGATAGGTACAAAGTGGGGTAATCCACAGAGTTCTCCCCAGACAGTGAACAGGGACGTCCACAGGTACAGCGTGGTTATCCACATATTCTGTGGATAATGAGGTTTACGCCTGTTAATAACACCCCTACTGTTGGCTTTGGGAGAGAAATATCCACAGGCGCTTAATATCCAAATGTCCGTGTCGACTGACATGATGGAGCGTTGCCATGAGGCAGGGAGAATTTTTCTCAGCGGGTCAATAGGGATGGAAGTGTCTGCAATGAGTGCTGAGCCGGTTTATGAAGGACGAGAATCCGACGCAGGGCGTAAGCCGCCACAGGATGTTGAGGCCGAAATGTCGGTCCTCGGCGGCATGATGCTCTCCAAGGACGCCATTGCTGATGTGGTCGAAGCCATCCGTGGCACCGACTTCTATCGCCCGGCCCACGAATCCATCTATGAGGCGATTGTTGACCTCTATGGTCGCGGCGAACCAGCTGATGCGGTGACAGTTGCCGACTTGCTGACCAAGCGCGGAGAGATTTCACGCATTGGCGGTGCAGCATACCTGCATAACCTCATCCAGCAGGTTCCAACTGCAGCCAACGCAGGGTACTACGCAGAAATCGTGCGTGAACGTGCTGTGCTGCGCCGATTGGTCGACGCAGGTACCCGCATTGTCCAGATGGGTTATTCGCCAGATGGTGAAGTTGACGCCATCGTCAACGAAGCCCAGGCAGAGGTTTACAAGGTTGCCGAAAACCGCAACAGTGAAGACTACGTGCGCCTCTCGGACATCATCGAAGATACGGTCGATGAAATTGAGAATGCGGCGAATGCTGGTGACGGCATTACCGGCGTACCTACCGGATTCTACGAATTCGATGAACTGACCCAGGGACTTAAGGGCGGCCAGATGATCATCATCGCCGCACGTCCTGCAGTGGGCAAGTCGACCTTCGCCTTGGACTTCGCCCGTTCGGCTGCCATCAGGCACAATATGGCTACCGTCTTCTTCTCCTTGGAAATGGGCCGCAATGAAATTGCGATGCGCTTGCTCTCCGCCGAAGCATCTATCCAGCTCCAAGATCTGCGCAAGGGTTCTGTCGAGGATGCCCAGTGGACCAAAATTGCCACCACGATGGGTCGATTGAACGAAGCCCCGTTGTTCATCGATGATTCTCCGAATATGTCCATGATGGAAATCCGCGCCAAGTGCCGTCGCCTGAAGCAGCGCAATGAGTTGCGCATGATTGTCTTGGACTACTTGCAGCTGATGAGCTCGGGCAAGCGCGTGGAATCACGCCAGCAGGAAGTTTCCGAATTCTCGCGTAACCTCAAGCTGCTGGCCAAGGAACTCGACGTTCCGCTGATTGCACTTTCGCAGTTGAACCGTGGCTCGGAACAGCGGACTGATAAGAAGCCGATGATCTCGGACCTTCGTGAATCGGGCTCGATCGAGCAGGACGCCGACATGGTGATCTTGCTGCACCGCGACGACGTCTACGACAAGGAAAACCGTCCGGGCGAAGCAGACGTAATTATCGCTAAGCACCGTGCAGGTCCGACTAAGACCATTACGGTGGCCTTCCAGGGCCACTACTCGCGCTTCAACAACATGTCCAACGAGGGTTAATCCCAGTCAGGACTTGCATGGCACCCACTATAGCCAGCTGATTGCTGGCTATAGTGGGTGCCATGTTCGATTCTATGCAGGCTTTGCTGTGGGGAACGGTGGCCGGCTCGGCCCTGTTGCTGGGCTCGGCGGCGGCGTGGTGGCTGAAGATTCCCAAGATCTGGGTCAGCGCCATCATGGCTTTCGGCGCAGGCGTGCTAATCAGCGCGTTGACCTTCGAGCTGGTGCTGGAGGCCTACACGACCGGTGGCCTGGTCGCTACGCTCATCGGAGTCATCGCTGGTGCCCTGCTGTACTTCGGGGCCAACCGGCTCCTTGACTGGCGGACCAAGCGGCGCCGGGCAAAGAAGGGCACGGGCGGTGCTGATGAATCCGCTGGAAGCGATCTGGCTGTCGGTGCGCTGATTGACGGGATTCCTGAATCGGTAGCGTTGGGCTTGACCGTGGTGGCCAGCTCGGCGATCAACCCGGCCATGCTCATCGCGATCTTCATTTCCAACGTCCCGGAAGGACTAGCCAGCACCGCGCAGATGAAAGACGCGGGGCGCAAAGGCTCCTCGGTGGCGGCCCTGTGGGGATCGATCGCGATCTGCTGCGGCATCTCCGCGTTCCTTGGCGCGCTGCTGCTCGAATCCATGCCCGGAGAGGTTCTGGCTTTCGCCACCGCCGTGGCCGCCGGCGGCATCTTGACGATGATTGCCGACACCATGATTCCCGAAGCCTATGCCGCGGAGCACGACTACACCGGACTGCTGGTCACCACGGGATTCCTCGCCGCCTTCAGCCTGCACGTGATAGGTGATTAGCAGAAACCAGATACGCAGTCACTAGTAGCTCAAACTTGGGGAAAACCTTGAAGAGATATTTTGCGTCGAAGATTCAGTAAATAGAAAACCAGCGTAAAGAGTAATGCGGATCGCTGTTGACTATCTCTTTCTCGCGGTTCGGAATGCAAAGAAACAACCTGTCCCGAGCAGCACTGAGAAGGTGAGGAAAGTTGTCCCAGCAACTGCGTCAAAGCTGTATCCGACAGCGGTACATAGCAGCGAGAATCCTGTGGCTATCGCGAGGATCCACGCCGTCACCATAAAAGTAATGCGGCGGATCGTCTGGCGGCGCGAATTTGGGGTGCGCGGTGGTCTCGAAGAGCTGACTCTGGAGTGTGTTGCGACGGGAAGGTGCGCGTTGTCGAAAGGGTGTGACGGTAGTGATGGGAGGTCTGCATTTTGAGAGGCTGGAAGCGGATCGTTGGGGATTGTTGGTTCGGCGACGTGGGTAGTAGATGAAGCTTCGGCTCTGACTGCCTCAACGGAGTTGATCTCTGCGGATTCTAGGGAAGGTGCTATGAATTGTGATAGCAAGGGCGACGTGCGCTGAGGTTTAGTGCGATTAGCTTCCAGCATTGAGGCGGGCGCCATTCCTACAGCGACGTAGAATTCCGTCTCGCTCATGATACGGATCTGTTGTGCTCGCTCCGTGATGTATTCGTGAGCTTTTCTGGCCTTAGTCGTGCCGTGACGCAGGTCAAAGCCTGGTGCGTGCGGATTTTCATCGCAAATCACTAGGATCGTGGTCTTGCGGGTAGTGCTCAACTGGACACTTGCCCCAAAGCTGGCAGCCAATTGGAATGCCTCGCGCCGACCAAGTAGTTCAAAGCCTCCTGTAATGGTAAGGCCTTGACCAAATAGTTCATGTTCCGGATCTGCGTTCAAATTAGGTTCTGGTAGGTCGCTTTTTCTGATCGAAGGTTCTGATGAGTATGGTCGACCGGATCGCGATATGGCGGATTTCTGGGGTGTGACTGTGTCAAGATCGACCCATGTGGAGACACCTGCTCGTTGAGCGATGGCTAAGACTATCTGTGCGCAGACAGAAGCGTCAGATGCGGCGTTGTGATGATCCAGGCCTTTGATTCCTAGCGAATCTGCCACGGTCGGCAAGCTGCAATCCTGGAGACCCAGATGTGCTCTGGCTAAATCACGAGAGCAAAGCCAGTGGAAATCGCCGAAGTCCACGCCTGACCATTCGCAGGCCTGACGCCACACAGACTTATCGAATGTTGCATAGTGGGCGACAACGATATCGTTGCCGACAAAATCACGGATGCGGGCAGCTGACTCGGTCCATGAGGGTGCGTTGACCACGTCTGCTTCTGTGATTTTATGTATCGCTATGTTTCGATCTGCGAAGGTTGTGAACCCATGAGGAGGTTTGATTAGCCAGGAAGCCTGGTCAATGATCTTTCCATTTCGAACTTTGGTCATACCAACGGCGCAAACTGATGCACGCTTGCCGTTCGCGGTTTCAAAATCGATTGCCGTGAAGTCCATGTTCATAGCGTTTCCTGTGATTCTTCCTAAGACTAATTTGCGCTTTCTTTCAGTGAATCACCAGCTTGCGACGGTCTGGACATTAATGGTTGAAAGTTACAGGAACGTTATCAATGGGTGATTCCCCCGATGCCCGAGTGATTCATTGGGGCCATTCCCAATTAGGTTGCGAACCCCTGGATGTTGGGTGCAGGGTTGCGTTGATTTTTGTCGACGACACTAACCGTTACCTGCCAGAGAATTGGGCCGCCGGCGGCATCTTGACGATGATTGCCGACACCATGATTCCCGAAGCCTATGCCGCGGAGCACGACTACACCGGACTGCTGGTCACCACGGGATTCCTCGCCGCCTTCAGCCTGCACGTTACCGGAGGCTGAGCAAACCTGAGATCATGGTTCAATGCCACTGAAAAGCAGCAGCTCTTCTGCGTCTGAAACCCAGACAATCTACGCACCGCCATACCTTGCCACCACCCTTGGCATGTTCGTGCTCGTATTCCTAGTTGCCTTTGAATCCATGGCTGTTACCACCGTGATGCCAATGGTCAGCGAACTGCTGGAGGGTGAACGCTACTTCGCCTTGGCCTTCGCAGCGCCCATTGCCAGTGGCATGCTGGGCATGGTCGCTGCAGGTGAGATCACCGACCGCTGGGGGCCTAAGCATCTGCTGCACATTGCGGTAGCCGTGTTCTGCATCGGTTTGGTGATCTGCGGTTCAGCGATGACTATGCAGATGCTGATTGGCGGGCGGATCTTGCAGGGAGTCGGCGGCGGTGCAATTACCGTGGCCCTCTATGTGCTCATTGCCCGCGCGTACCCTGGGCACCTGCATTCAAAAATCTTTGCCCTCTTTGCTACCGCCTGGGTTATTCCGGCCATGGTCGGTCCGTGGCTGGCCGGGCTGATTGCCGTGCATATCGGCTGGCGCTGGGTTTTTTCCGGTGTGGCCATCCTGGTGATCGCCGCTTTCGCCGGAATCATCCCCAGTCTCAGATCCATGAGCTCTGAACGCGATCCCGAATTGGGTCCGATTTCAGTGAAGCGCCTGGCGCTGGCCGGGCTCACCGGCCTGGCCGTTATTTCCATGAACTTGTTGGGCAATTTGCATAGCAGCTGGTCGCTGGCAGGCTTGCTGCTTGCCTTGGTCGTGGCGCTGGTAGCGATCCGACCGCTGCTGCCCAAAGGCACGTTCACCATTCGCAAGGGCCTGCCGGCTACGATGATGACTCGAATCTTCGTGACCGGCGCATTCTTCGGGGTGGAGGTCTATCTTCCCTACCTGCTGCGCGAGGATTACCAGCTGACTCCGGACCGTGCTGGCCTGATCCTGACAGCATCCGCGTTGTGCTGGTCCATCGGCTCCTGGCTGCAAGGAAAGCTGGGGGAGAAGGTCTCTAACTCGCGGTGCATCACCGTGGGTGCGCTCGCCGGCAGCGTGGCAATTGGCACTGCGCTGGCCACCGCTATCTTCCACCCTCCGGTGATCGTTCTGGTGTGCGGCTGGGCTGTGGGCGGGTTCGGCATGGGCATGATCTTCCCGCGCCAGAACGTGAACATGCTGGCCCTGTCGGCCAAGAGCGAGCAGGGGTTCAATTCCTCGGCCATGACGGTGGCGGACTCGTTGGGAAATGCCGGCGCCACCGCCATCGGCGGAGTGATTTTTGCAATGGCAGCCACGGGGATGGGGTTCATCTCGGTCTTCGGCTTCAGCATGATCCTGATCCTGATACTGATCGTGATCTCGCCGCGAACCAAGGGAATCGCGCCCGCGGTGCAGGATTAGCCTCGCGGCAGGATCTCCAGATGGGCCTTGGTTGGCTGTACAAGGTGCTGGTCGTATTCGGTGTGCTTGGCAACGTAGGACTTCACGTACGGGCAGACCGGAACAATCTTGGCGCCGCTGGCAATGGTGTTCTCCAAAGCGAACTTCACCATGATGCCTGCTAGGCCCTGTCCGCCATATTCTTCATCCACGGTGGTGTGGAAGAAGATGCGTTCGGTACCGGCAGCGCCATCGAAGTCGTGGAAATGCGCGGCACCGATGATTTTTCCCTCGTCATCCAGGGCGAAGCGCTGTCGTTCTGGCAGGAAAACTGGCTTGATCTCGCTCATTGTCTTTACCTTGCTTTCTAGGATGGGTTCACGCGCGGGCGCAGGCGAACAGTAGGAAGTGCTGGAGCGGGCAAGGCCGCGGGAGTATTCGGCGGGAAGGGGCCAAACCGATCCTCGGAAGCATCCCCGGGTTCCGCTCCGATCTCGGCCTGCCACTGAGCACGGAAAGCGAGGACTTCTTCGTGGGTGCGGCCCACGAAGTTCCACCACATCAGGATTTCTTCATTCAGCGGTTCACCGCCAATCAACAGCGCCAGCACCGGCTCATCGCCTGCTGACAGCCGCAAAGTTTTGCAACCGGCACGCACGAAGCCGAGATCCCGGGCAGAGAGCTGGTGTTCGTTCACACTCAAGCTTCCAGAATCCACCAAGATGCCGTGTTCATGATGTGCCGGGACGGCAATCTCAATTTCGGTATTCGGTTCCAGGCGCAGTTCAGCACCGCCAAGCTCGGTCTGGGTCTTTACCGGCGAGGTGGAACTCTGCCCGGAAATCCCATAGGTTCCCATGAATACGGCCATGCGCCAGCCTGCTCCGGCCAGCGGCTCGGGGCGGTAATTCTCAAAAGTATGTTCCATGTCGCGGGCGTGATCCGGCAGCGCGGTCCAAAGCTGCGCTCCGTGCAGGATCGTGGTGTCTTCGGTCAGGATTTCCGAGTGGCTGATACCGTGCCCGGCGGTCATCAGATTAACCTCGCCGGGACGCACTGTTGCCTTGAATCCTGCCGAATCCATATGGTCGATCTGGCCGGTGAAAAGCCATGAGACAGTCTGCAGCCCAGTATGCGGGTGGCGCGGAACATTCATTCCTCCGGTGACCTTGACGTCATCGGGCCCATAATGATCCAAGAAGCACCAGGCGCCGATCAGACTGCGTTGCTTCTGGGGCAGGGTGCGGAAGACGGTCATGGCTCGCGGGCCGCCCAGCGGCACTTCGCGTGGCTCCAGGATCTCGACCTCGCCCTGGGACTGTTCAGACCTGCAATCAATTTCTGCAGGCGTGTGCTCAAGATTGCTCATGGCCTAAGGTTATTCATGTTCGAGGGCTGTGACCACTCCCGTTAGCCCACCGGAATACGCCAGATTCACCCGGGGTACGATCGTTAAAGCGTTATCGGCGTCTTTCAAGGAGTTTGCAGCAACGTGGACAGGACTATTCTTCGCGACGAAGATCTTCTCAAGCTGGAAAAACAGGTTTGCTTTGGGCTGGCTGTGGCCTCGCGCTCGGTGATTTCCGCGTACAAGCCAGTGCTGGATCCGCTGGGCCTGACGCATCCCCAGTACCTGGTGATGCTTGCCCTGTGGGACAAGGGCCCGATGAGTGCACGAGAACTCAGCGGCCACCTGCATCTTGACCCTGGTACGCTCTCCCCTCTGGTCAAACGCCTTGAAGTTGCCGGCCTGGTGGCGAAGACGAAAAACCCGGCCGATGAACGCGCTGTAGTCATCCAGCCCACCCCCAAGGGCCAGGAATTGAGATTAAAGGCAATGAAGGTGCCGCGCGAAATGATGGATCGTTTGGCTTTATCGGAAAACGACGTTTTGGAATTGCGCAGCATCCTGGACCGGATGATCGCCTCGGGAGCAAATGCACCGAAAGAGTAGCTGCAGATTTAGTTGGTGCACCAACTAATGACGTATGATGGAACCGTAGATGACCGCAAGCAGCTGTGACCGCAGAGGACGACGATCATGGATGAATCCCCATTACCTATCATTTCAGATACCACAGGCCTGAGCGCTCGCTATCGTGCCTTCTGGCGATTGAAGTACCTTGGGCTGAGCATCTTCGGTCCTGCCGAGCGCCGCGTCCTTGCCAGTCCGCGCGAGCGCATTAAGTGGGACCGTGCCGTAAAGGTGATGCGCGCGCATGAGGCTGCCGGTACGCAGCCTGATGACCAAACCCTGTACACCGTGAGCCGCATGGAGCCTCGCCGTCCTTCGCGGTAGCCAATCTCACGTAGGCTGCCAAGGGGAGTCGCGATAATATTGAACCCATGGATTCCATGACTGAGCTCGTAGTCGCCCGACAATTTTCAGCGCCGAAGACCGCAGTGTGGGCTGCCTTTGTTGAACCGGAAATTATCGCCCAATGGTGGGGTCCGCACGGCTGGAATGTCCCAGAGGATTCCGTAGTCCTTGAACCGAAGATCGGTGGACGCCACGAGCTGCACATGGTCCAGGACGCGAATCCCGAATCGGTCGTTCCGCTCAAGGCAGTGTTCACCACCTTCGATGAGTACGAGTGCTTGGCCAGTGCCGACGGGCCGCATGAAATGACCTTGGACCTGGTCATCGAAACCCGCATTGAATTCAAGGAATTCGCCGGCCAGACCATGCTCACCCTTACCCAGAGCCCGCTGCCTCACGATGTCATCGAAACAAGCACCAAGGCCTGGAACTCCGCTTTCGCCAAGCTCGAAACCCTGCTCGCCGAGTTCTTCTAAATAACTGCTGCTAGGAAGCAGCTGGGATGAAGTAGCTGCGCACTGCCTTCAGCTTTGCGTTCTTGCCAGCTGAAGCGAACTGGAAGACGTGGCTGAAATGCGTCGAGGCTCCCGAATCATCGGTGGAAATCCCGTCGACGCTGCCTTCCTTGCCGTGGGTAAGGACGCTGGAGAACTTCAGGGAATCGGTTGGCGTTCCTGATTTTGCCCACTGCGCAATGGCTTCGAAACCGGTAATCTTGCCTGAGCCGGCAATCTCCCACCGGACGTCCTCAGCGCATCGCTCGTGCAGCGCTTGGAGGTCCTTGGCGTGGAGGGCTTCGATGATCCCAATGATGATCTGGTGGCGAGGAGCGTTTCCGCAATTCCCCGGGATATCTACCTGCATGGCGTTCCCTCCTTCCGGTGTACGCCCAGTCTAGCCACGGCCGATGTGCGGCATGCCTCCTGCGGTGATGGTGAGCTGGTTGACCGAAGCTGACAAGGGAACCCCTGCGATATAGGCAATGGCTTCGGCTGCCTGCTGAAGCGGGAAGGTCGGCTCGACCATCCGTTCGCCATTAGGCTGCAGCGCACCTTGCGTGGCGCCGAAATCATTGAGCAGGTCGCTGGCGGTATTTCCGATATCCAGCTGGGTGGCGCGGATCCGGTAGGGGCGGCCATCGAGTTCCAAGCATTTGGTCAGCCCGGCGATGCCATGCTTGGTGACGGTGTATGCCACCGAGTTCACCCGAGGAGTTTGGGCGGAAATTGACCCGTTGTTGATGATGCGCCCGCCGCCGTGGACCTTGAAATGCGCGAAGGCAGCGCGGGCGGCATTGATGGCACCGGTGAGGTTGATCCGGCAGACCTCGTCCCACTGCTGGGGCGTCAGCTCGTCGATCGCCACCGAAGGCCCGAAAATCCCTGCATTATTGAACAGGACATCTACCGAACCGAAGTGCGACTGGGCTGCGAGGAATACCTGCTGGACAGCCTCGGGATCCGAAACATCTGCGGTCACCACCAAGGCGCGGCTGTGCTCCTGCGCGGTTTCCAGCAAGCTTGCCTCTGTGCGTCCGGCAAGCACTACATTCCATCCCTGCGCCAGCAGCAACCGGGTTGCGGCACGGCCAATTCCCGAACCGGCCCCGGTAACCACGATGGTAGGTGTGCTGGCAGGAACTTCGGATGCGTGGGACATTAATTCTCCTCGGAAAATTCTGAGGCAAAAGGAAATGAGGCGCGTGGTCCCATCCTAGGAAGCTGGGGGAGTAAACCCCAGTTTTCTTCTGGATGTTGCGCCCCAGCAGACAACGGATTTACTGGTTACTCGGCGCAAACTACTAGTCTTGAAGAGCTCGTCCTTCGACTGGGACCAGCGACTTGATAAGGAGTCTTGTGTTCCTCGACGTGTTCTACGGTGTGCTGCCGCTGTTTTTCGTCATGCTCATCGGCTACGCGGCGAGTTATGCGCCCAAGTTCCCGCCCGGTGTGGAGCCGGCGCTCAACGTGTTCGTCTTCTATGTCGCACTGCCGGCCCTGCTTTACAAAGTAGTGGCACGCGCTGACATCAGCGACGGTATTCCAGGGTCCTTCTTGTGGATCAGCGTCGCCTCGACGTTGGCGTTCGCAGCGCTTTTCTGGTTGGGGTTCCGCTACCTGCTGCGTGTTGGCCGTGCGCGGGCGCTGGCAGGAATGCTCAGCACGAGCTTCGGCAACGTCTCCTATCTTGGGATTCCCATTATCCTGGGCGTGATGGGCCCGCAGGCTGGCTTCGCTGCCGGCATGGGCCAGCTGGTTCACAACGTCATCTTCATGCTCGGATTCCCTGTCCTGGCCCAAATCCTGCTGCCCAGTGGAGCTGGAGGCCAGCACCAATCAAGCCCAGCGCGCATTGCTCGAACCATCCGAAATGCGCTGATTCAAAGTCCGGTCACCTGGGCCATGCTCGCGGGCGCTGCGGTAGTCCTCTTTGCCGTTCCGGTACCCCAGCCGGTGGAGGACACCGTCGACTTGCTTTCGGCCGCCGCCGCCCCTGGTGCCCTCTTTGTGATCGGGATGTCGCTGAAGAGGACCATTGCGCGTTCTCGTGCCAAGCGGAATACGCCGGTTGATCCTGTCGGGGTGGCAGGCACCGTGAAGTGGGCCAAGACATCAATCGCGGTCATGGTGCTGGGAAAGCTGGTGGCATTGCCATTGCTCACGGTGGCCATGCTGCTTGCTTTCGCCCCGGATCTGGATCGCATCTGGTTCAACGCAGCGGTGCTCATGGCAGCCATGCCGGTCAGCGCGACTGCCTATATCATGGCGCAGAATGACACCGGCGACGGTGAGCCGACCGCGGTGGCCATTGTCATTACCTGCGTCCTGTCGGTCATCGCCCTACCGGTGATCGCTCAGCTGGTGCTGAAGTAGCGCCCCAGTTCCCTTGACCTTTATGCTGGCTGCGGACAGTCTTGAAGCACCACATGCCATGCGGCCCGGAGCTTTTCACCGGGCCTGAGACGAGAAGCAGGGATTCGATGAAGAAGTTTTCGCTGACCGCCATCGCCCGCGCCCAGCTGCGTGAAGCAGGCGAAACCGCCAACGGCAGAGCAGCTAGCACGGTTTTCGGCGGGCATGAGCACACGCTGCGCCAAACCGTCATTGGTCTGAAGGCCGGAACGCAGCTGCAGGAGCACCTGAACCCCGGCGAAGCGACACTGCTGGTTCTGCAAGGCCGGGTCACGGTTTCATCCAATGGGCAGCAGTGGGAGGGCCGCAACCAGGACCTCATTGCTCTTCCCGATGGACGGCTGCAGATCAGCGCCAATGAGGACTCCAGCGTGCTGCTTACGGTCGCCAAAATCGATCGCTAGCGGATGGGAAAATTGGGTGAAGGCCTGAGCGATGAAATGGCGCGGGCCTGGTTGCGCGCTGAACTCGCCGGGATCCCTCAGGTCGTACTGCGCTCGCGCGCCATGATCCTCGGGCCGATGGTCCTGGGTATCTGCGCCCAGTACGAATGCATGGTTAATGATGATGCGCAGCAGGGCAATTGGGAATCACCGGGGAATTGCCTGGTGGATTCAATTGTCGGCATGCTCGCGGCGCCGAGCACCGCTCCTGTCGACTCCATGGATTTCAACGAGGGCTGGGCCCGGACAGTGGGCAGGTGAGTTGCATAGACGTAGAGGCCAAGTCCCGATGCCTCAGGGGGTTGGCCTCTACGCGGTCTAGGAAAGATCGCTCAGCGATCTGAATGCTGGCCGAAGAGCCGATTCCACAGCGAGGCTGAGCCGGTGGAAATCCGCGGCTGGCGGACGATATCCGGATCCAGGCCCTCGATGGACTGGAAAAGTCCGGTACGCAGGGCGTCCGTGGTGGCAATGAGGCGGTGTCCTTCCGGTGGACAGCTGTTTTTCGCCGGGTTCAGGGCAGTCATTGCGACCCTCCTTTGCAGTTCAAAGTTTTCGTATTGCGGAAGGCATCTTCTGTTTTGTGAAACCAGTATGGATGCCGGATGGTGATGTTGGCAATAGTAATGCGCAAAATTCTTTATCCGCGATACGGAATCCTGCCTAAAGTCGCACTTGTTAAAAATTTTTCCAATTCCCCTTGACTACCATGCTGTGAGCTGGATTACAGTGGTGTCACAAGGTTCCACGAAACCAGCATCGAGTCGAAGCCGAGATGATTATTCGGTGGTTAAGGGTGTTCAGCCAAGGTCCGTGGAAAGAACGACCGTTTGAAAAGAGCTGATCACCCGATGCGCTTAGACGTATTCAATGAATTGCCCGCAGGCGAGGCCGCCAACTTCTTGCGCCCCTGCGTTGACCTCGATCGCTGGATCGACACACTTGTTTCTGCCCGCCCCTTCCACAGCCTTCACGCGCTGTCCTCATTCGCGCTCCAGCATGTTTCGGCCTTCAGCCCCGGCGAAATTTCCGCGGCACTGGCCCATCATCCGCGGATCGGAGAACGGGCCCCTGGAGCGAGCAGGGAGGCGGACCTCTCCCGTGGCGAGCAAGCCAGCCTCAAGCTGGACGGCGATGCCTCCGAACGCCTGGAAGCCGCTAACCGCGCTTACGAACAGCGCTTCAACAGAGTCTTCCTCATCCGAGCCGCCGGGCGAAGCACTGAAGAAATCCTGGCCGAATGCGAACGCCGTCTGGGGAATGACGAAGAAAATGAACTTCGCGAAGTAGGCGAGCAGTTGCGCCAGATTGCTGTCCTGCGCCTCAAGGACTCCGTTCAGGACTAGACCGGTGCCAAGACCATCCCCGTGCACGCCTCAATGCCCTCCAAAAATCTAGGAGATGAAATCATGCCAGCTGCCAACGAAGAACGCAGCCAGATCACTACCCATATTCTCGACACCGGGACCGGGAGGCCTGCCTCCGGTGTCAAGGCCATGCTGGAAGCCAAGAGCGCATCCGGCTGGCAAGAAATCGGTTCAGGTTCCACCGATGCGGACGGCCGCATCAAGAACCTCGGACCGGTGCAGGTTGAAGCCGGCCACTACCGGATTTCCTTTGAAACCGGAGCCTACTTCGGGAAGCAGGGAACGGAAACCTTCTTCCCCGCGGTAACAATCGACTTCTTCGTCAATGATGTCGCCGAGCATTACCACGTACCCCTTCTTATCAGCCCGTTCGCATATTCCACGTACCGAGGGAGTTAGAAAATGACTATCGAAACCACCGCCCCAACCGACACCAAGATCGTGCTCGGATCCAATCAATACGGCAAGGCTGAAGTCCGCCTGGTCAAGATCACCCGCGACACCCCTCGTCATCAGATCCAGGACCTGAACGTCACCAGCCAGCTGCATGGCGACTTCACCGCGGCCCACATCGATGGCGACAACTCACATGTCGTTGCCACCGACACCCAGAAAAACACCGTCTACGGACTGGCCCGCAATGGCGTTGGCACCGTGGAGGAATTCCTTCTCCAGCTCGGTGAGCACTTCACCGGCTCGTTCGATTGGGTCACCGGAGGTCGCTGGGCAGCCCAGCAATTCTTCTGGGATCGCATCAACGACCATGACCATGCGTTCTCGCAGAACAAGTCGGAGGTCCGCACAGCGGTGCTGGAAATCGGCGACGACGGCAAAAAGTCCATTGTGGCCGGCTTGGAGGACCTCACCGTGCTCAAATCCACGGGCAGCGAATTCCACGGTTTCCCGGTGGACAAATATACGGTCCTGAAGGAAACCACAGACCGCATCCTGGCCACCGACGTGACTGCCCGCTGGCGCTACACCGATCAGGGCCTCGAAGCGGGCATCGACTTCGATGGAGTCTACGCCTCGGTGCGCAACCTCTTGCTCACGCGCTTCGCCAGCACCCATTCATACGCACTGCAGCAGAGCATGTTCCAGATGGGCAAGGCGGTACTCGAAGCACATCCGGAAATAGCCGAGATCAGGATGTCACTGCCGAACAAGCACCATTTCCTCGTTGATTTGGACGCTTTCGGGCAGGATAACCCGAACGAAGTCTTCTTCGCCGCTGACCGCCCCTATGGGCTGATCGAAGCGACCATCACCCGCGAGGAGACCGAGTCGAATCACCCAATCTGGTCCAATATCCCGGCATTTGCCTAACCTGACGGCGTTGAAGTGATGCCGGCGCGGCAACGCCGGCATCACTTTGGCAGCGACTGACGTAGGAGGTCAGCCTTGAGCGCTACGCACAATGAATCTATCAAAAGCCCCCGGCCTGAAGACATGCGCCTTCCTTTTGGGAAGACCTTCGCCTATGGGCTGCAGCATGTATTGACCATGTACGGCGGCATCATTGCACCGCCGCTGATCATCGGCAACGCCGCGGGGATGGCGCCAGATGAAGTTGGACTGCTGGTCGCCTGCTGCCTATTTGTCGGCGGCTTGGCAACGATCCTGCAGACCATCGGCATCCCATTCTTCGGGGCCCAATTGCCGCTGGTCCAGGGCACCTCCTTTGCCTCGGTCGCCACCATGGTGGCAATCGTCAACGGCAGCGGGGGAATCCAGGCGGTGTTTGGCGCCGTGCTGGCCGCAGCGCTCATTGGATTCCTCATTGCTCCTTTCTTCGCCAGGATCATCCGATTCTTCCCGCCGGTTGTCACCGGCGTGGTGATTACCATGATCGGCATTTCGCTGACCCCGGTCGCCGCCAACTGGGCGATGGGCGGGGATGCGGCGGCCCCAGACTACGGGTCGCTGGCCAATATCGGCCTGGCCGCGGGTACGCTGCTGGTTGTGCTGCTGCTTTCCAAGGTCGGCAACGCGGCGATTTCACGGATGTCGATCTTGCTGGCCATCGTATTCGGCACCGTCGCGGCCGCACTGCTTGGCATGGCAGATTTCTCCCAGGTCGGGCATGGCGCCATCTTCGCGTTCCCGCAGCCGCTGGCTTTTGGCATGCCGGTTTTCGAGATCGGCGGCATCATCTCCATGACCATCGTGGTGCTGGTGATTCTCACCGAGACGACCGCAGATATTCTGGCAGTGGGGGAGATCGCCGGATCCAAGGTCGATTCCAAACGCATCGCGAACGGCCTTCGTGCTGATATGGCTTCTTCTGCGGTGGCCCCGATTTTCAACACCTTTACGCAGTCGGCGTTTGCGCAGAATGTCGGACTTGTGGCAATTACCGGGATTACCAGCCGTTTCGTCGTCGCTGCCGGCGGTGGCATCCTAGTGGTGCTCGGCCTGCTCCCGATCCTCGGACGGGTCGTGGCCGCCATCCCCACCCCGGTGCTCGGCGGTGCCGGTATCGTGCTCTTCGGTACGGTCGCGGCCTCTGGGATTCGCACGCTCTCCAAGGTCAAGTACGACGGCATGAACCTGGTCATTGTTGCGGCATCAATTGCCTTCGGATGCATTCCGATTGTGAAGCCTGACTTCTATGCCGGATTCCCAACCTGGTTTGAGACGATCTTCCACTCCGGAATCTCCTCGGCAGCCGTCATGGCGGTGCTGTTGAACCTGCTTTTCAATGAATTCCAATTCGGGAATACAAAGAACAGCTCGGTCTTCTCCGCCGCTCCACCGCGCATGGTCAAGACCGAAGAGATCTGCGGATTGCTCGAGGGCGACCACTACGTGGGCGGCAAGCTCATCGACAAGGAAGGCTACGAAATTCCGGTAGTCACACCCGATGAATTCGAGAAGATCCAGACCGGAGCCATTCAGATGCCGGTGCCCAAGCCCACCAACCTTTCCGGGCACTGAATGAGCCGAAGCGGTGCGCGGTGAACCCGAATCAGGGTGTGGAAGCGAGAGCTCCCAAAGGTGAAAAGTGTCGGCAGATTAAGGCTTGCCGGCACTTTCCCATATGTGCTGGCAAAGCAACCGGCATTGCGGGAAGTCCATCGATTAGCAGCGCTGCACTCTTCACCTGGTTAGCTGGCGGGATAGGCGATTTAGCAAGATTTTAGACCCTCGCCCCAGCTGATCCATGCCCGCCTGATGGAAAGTGTTTGCAATAATGACGGTTGTGAACATTGCTCAGCCCGGTGAAGGGCGCCCAGGAAACCGACCACCGTCGATGGCAGACGTGGCGGTCATGGCAGGGGTGTCCCATCAGACGGTCTCCCGCGTGCTCAATGACCATCCAAATGTCAGGGCCCGAACCCGTGAACAGGTGATGGACGCGATCCGCCAACTCGGATACCGGCGCAATCGAGCCGCACGCGAACTGGCCACAGCGTCATCAAGCACTATCGGCATCCTGACTATCGGCAGCGAGTTCTTCGGACCGCAATCCACGGTGCTCGGTGTCGAGGCGGCGGCCCGGGCCGAGGGCTATTTCGTAACGGTAACCGCGATGGAAGATTATGACGTTCATTCCTCCGCCAAAGCCCTGAGCCATTTGATTGACCAAGGCGTTGACGGTGTGGTCGTGGTCGCTTCCTTCAACGAGGTCACAGACGCCTTGGATGCTGCGGCCTTGAAGATTCCGGTGGTGGTTGTTGCTGCCCGCACCGATGTTCCCGCTGATGACCCGGCGCATTATGTCTATGTCGATCAGCGTGCCGGCGCGCATCAGGCGGTAAACCACCTGTTGGAGCTGGGGCACCGGAAGATTGCCCATGTTTCGGGTCCCACCGGCTGGTTCGACGCCGCCGAACGCAAGGTGGGCTGGTTAGAGGCCATGGCCCACTTCGATGACTCTCCACTGGAGGTGCCGGGGGGTTCGTGGATGTCGCCAGGAGGCTACGAAGCCGGAAAGCGCCTGGTCGAGCACGTGCGTTCGGGCGAAGTTACTGCGGTCTTTGCCGCTAATGACTACCTTGCCATCGGTCTGATGCGCGCCTTCTGGGAGGCGGGATTGAAGATTCCGCAGGATGTGTCGGTCATTGGCTTTGATGACTTGCAGGTTGCTGAGTACTTGATTCCAACGCTCTCAACAGTGCGCCAGCCCTTCCAGGAAATTGGCCGGACCGCCCTGGCTGAATTGCTGGAGGGCAAACCTGGCCATACTCTGCCAAAGGTCATCGTCCCTGTGCTGGTGGTTCGGGACAGCACTGCCGCGCTGGGGTAGATAAAAACTCCACTGTGCCGTTGGTCAATGGCATGGGTGTTGCGCATCGCATTTTGTTAGCGCTAACATTGAGTCGAAGTTCAGCCAGCTAATCGTGGTGAAGCCCTTGGCGATCGCTGGCAATGCAAAGACGCAGTCCGCAACAGGCGGGCTTCAGGACGGAGAATCCATGGAGAACGTGCACCCGACTGCACCCGCGGCCCAGCTGATTGCTGAAGGAAACGCCGTCCTTGGCATCGAATTGGGATCGACCAACATCAAGGCCAGCCTGATTGGCCCGGACTTCCAGCAACTCTCCAGCGGCAGCCATCAGTGGGAGAACCAGTTCTCCGACCAGCTGTGGACCTACTCGATCGAGTCCATCCACGCCGGCCTGCAGGACTGCTTCGCAGCCCTGCTTGCCGACTGCCGCCAGCGCTACGGCATAACCCCCGCCAGCTTCGCCTCGGTTGGCATCTCGGCCATGATGCACGGCTACATGGCCTTCGATGAATCCGGTGAACTGCTGGTACCTTTCCGCACGTGGCGCAACACCAACACCTCGGCCGCCGCCGCGAAGCTCACCGAAGCCTTCGGGTTCAATATTCCGCTGCGCTGGTCGGTGGCCCACTACTTCCAAGCCATGCTGGACCGTGAAGCGCATGTGGCCAAGGTTGCGCACCTGACCACCCTGGCCGGGTACGTCCATGAACAGCTCACCGGCGAAAAGGTGCTGGGTGTAGGCGATGCCTCGGGCATGTTCCCGATCGACACTGCCACCGGCAATTACGATGCCGCAATGCTTGAAACCTTCGCGCAACTAGCTGCTTCCTACCCAGCCCCGCACCGGTTGGAAGAACTGCTTCCTGCCGTGCTGCCAGCTGGCGCTGCGGCCGGCAAGCTCAGCGAATCAGGTGCCCGGCTGCTGGATCCCACCGGAACCTTGCAAACAGGAGTGCCCTTCTGCCCGCCAGAGGGCGATGCCGGAACCGGCATGGTGGCCACCAACTCGGTGGCCGTGCGCACCGGCAACGTCTCGGCAGGAACCTCGATCTTCGCCATGCTGGTGCTCGATCAGCCCCTGGCAGGCTTGCACCACGAAATCGATGTGGTGACCACCCCGGCAGGCGATAGCGTTGCCATGGTCCACTGCAACAACGGAGCAAGCGAAATCGGTGTTTGGGCCGGGGTGTTCGGCGACTTCGCCCGCGCTTTGGGCGCTACCGCCTCCAGCGATGAGGTCTTCGGGGCCTTGCTCGGCTCCGCATTGGAAGGCGCGGCCGATGGCGCCGGGCTGCTGGCCTACAACAACCTTTCCGGAGAGCCGGTCACCGGCTTGGAGCAGGGGCGCCCGTTGATCATCCGCACCCCGGATTCCTCGCTGAACCTGGCCAACCTGATGCGCGCACAGGTCTACGGCATGTTCGCCACCCTGAGCCTGGGCATGAAGGTGCTGGCTGCCGAAGGCGTGAGGGCGGAAAAGATGCATGCCCATGGCGGCATATTCCGTACTGCCGGTGTGGCCCAGCGTTTCCTCGCCGCAGCACTGGATACCCCGGTGAGCGTTTCGCAAACCGCCGGCCACGGTGGTCCGTGGGGAATTGCGGTGCTTGCCAGCTTCCGGAAGTACCTGGAATCCAACCCGGACACCAGCCTGGATGCCTTCCTCAACGGACAGGTCTTCGCGTCGGCCAAAACCCAGGAGGCATCGCCACTGCCGGAGGATGTTGCCGGCTACAGCGCCTGGCTGGCGAACTATGAATCCGGTTTGGCCATTCAGCGCGCAGCCATCGCAGCCTTGTAATTTTCGAGAAGAAAGCCAAGAAACCATGAGTGAGCTCAAGTCCCTCGCGGATTACCCGCAGTCGATGCAGGACGAGGTGTCCAAGGTCCGCCAGATCGTCGCCGACCTGCACGCCGAATTGCCGCGCTACGAGCTGGTGGTCTGGACCGCTGGCAACGTCTCCCAGCGCGTACGCCACCCGGAAATCACCGACGGCAGCGCGGATCTGTTCGTGATCAAGCCATCGGGCGTCGCCTACGACGAGCTGACCGCACAGTCCATGGTGGTCTGCACCTTGGACGGCAAGCTCCTGGATGGCACCCGTGCACCTTCCTCGGATACCGCGGCCCACGCCTACACCTACGAGCACATGCCAGAAGTCGGCGGCGTGGTGCATACCCACTCCACCTACGCCACCGCCTGGGCGGCCCGCGGCGAAGAAATTCCTTGCGTGCTGACCATGATGGCCGATGAATTCGGCGGCCCGATCCCGGTTGGCCCGTTTGCGATCATCGGCGATGACTCCATTGGACGCGGCATCGTCTCTACCTTGAGCGAATCGCGCAGCCCTGCGGTGCTGATGCGCAATCACGGGCCATTCACGATCGGCAAGGATGCCAAGGCCTCGGTCAAGGCCGCAGTGATGTGCGAGGAAGTAGCGCGCACCGTGCACATCTCGCGCCAGCTGGGAGACCCAGCGGCCATCGACCAGCAGCATATCGACTCGCTCTACGAGCGCTACAAGAACGTTTACGGACAGTAAGGACATCATGGCCAAGGCATATAACGACAAAGAAATCTGGTTCTTCACCGGAAGCCAGGACCTGTACGGCGAAGAAACCCTGCGCCAGGTTGCCGAGCAATCCACCGAGGTGGCCCGAGCACTGGACGCTTCGGAGCAGGTTCCGGCAAAGATCATCTGGAAGCCAGTGCTCAAGGACTCCGAGTCGATCCGCCGCGCCATGCTGGCGGCCAACTCGGATGAGAACGTGCTGGGTGTCATCACCTGGATGCACACCTTCAGCCCGGCCAAGATGTGGATCAACGGCCTCAAGGCCCTGACCAAGCCGCTGCTGCACCTGCACACTCAGGCGAACGTAGAACTGCCATGGGACTCAATCGACTTCGACTTCATGAACCTGAACCAGGCCGCGCACGGCGACCGCGAATACGCTTACCTGGCTACCCGCCTGGGCGCTGCGCGCACCACCGTGGTGGGGCACGTGTCCAACCCTGCCGTTGCCAAGCGCATAGGCACCTGGATCCGCGGCGCTGCCGGTTTCCACGCCGTGCAGAACCTGAATCTGGTCCGCTTCGGCGACAACATGCGCAATGTCGCAGTCACCGAGGGAGATAAGACCGAAGCCGAAATCCGCTTCGGCGTTTCGGTGAACACCTGGGCGGTCAACGACCTGGTCGAAGCCGTAGAAGCCGTGTCCGAAACCGAGGTCGACGCACTGGTCGCCGAATACGAGCGTGAATACGACGTTGTCGAAGAACTGCGCGCTTCCGGTGCCCGCCATGAGTCGTTGCGCTACGTAGCGCGCCAGGAAATCGCTTTGGAGACCTTCCTTGGCGCAGCGCACGCCAAGGCCTTCACCACCAACTTCGAAGATCTGGGCGGGTTGAAGCAGCTGCCAGGCCTGGCCGTGCAGCGCCTGATGGGCAAGGGCTACGGCTTCGGTGCCGAGGGTGACTGGAAGACCGCGGTGCTGGTGCGTGCGGCCAAGGTCATGGGCGAAGGCCTGCCCGGCGGCGCCTCGCTGATGGAGGATTACACCTACGATCTGACCCCGGGCAAGGAACTGATTCTCGGCGCCCACATGCTGGAGATCTGCCCGTCGCTAACCACCTCCAAGCCGCGCGTGGAAATCCACCCGCTGGGTATTGGAGGCCGCGAGGATCCAGTACGCATGGTCTTCAATGCCGACGCCACCGAAGGTGCGGTCGTGGTCTCCATGGCCGATATGCGCGAGCGTTTCCGCTTGACCGCAAATGTCGTCGACGTGGTCACCCCGCCGGCAGACCTTCCCAACCTTCCGGTAGCCCGTGCCGTGTGGAGCCCGCGTCCGGACTTCAACACTTCGTCCGAGTCCTGGCTGGCCGCCGGCGGCGCGCACCACACCGTGATGTCCACCGCCGCAGGGCTGGAGGCATTCGAGGTGTTCGCTGAAATCGCGGGCACCGAGCTGCTGGTCATCGATGAGGAAACCACCCGCCGGAACTTCGCGCAGCAGATTCGCGTGAACCAGAGCTACTATCGCTTGGCTCAGGGTTTCTAACAGCTCACAAGGCCCTTTCCCATGGTTATGCACGTGCTGCAATGCGCGTGCATAACCAATGAGTAAGGAATCTTAATTTATTTACATTTGGGGTGGCTCAAATCGCTGTGTTAGCGCTAACATGATGTGAGCTCAGTCTCATTATCAGATATGGCAACCTTTCAAGGAGGAAAAGATGGCATGGAATAACTGGACCCGCAAAGCTGCGGCAACGGTAGGATCACTGGCGCTGGTTGGCGCATTGGCGGCTTGCAGTGGCGGTGGCGCCGGCGGTGGAGCAGGTGCTGGCGGCGAAGAGTCGACTGCCCCAGAGGACATCCAGGTCGGTGTGGCTATGCCAACCGAAACTTCGGAGCGTTGGATCGCTGACGGTGAAGCCGTCAAGTCCCAGCTGGAAGAAGCTGGCTTCGAAGTCGACCTGCAGTTCGCCAATGACGACATCCCAACCCAGCAGCAGCAGATCGACCAGATGATTACCAAGGGTGATGACATCCTGGTAGTCGCCTCCATCGATGGCACCGCACTGTCCACCCAGCTGCAGGCCGCAGCGGACCAGGGCATCCCCATCATCTCCTACGACCGCTTGATCAACGGCACCGAGAACGTCGACTTCTATGTCACGTTCGACAACTACAACGTCGGCGTGCAGCAGGCTACCTCGCTGCTGACCGGCATGGGCCTGGCTGACGAAGAGGGCAAGCGCACCGACAAGAAGGGCAAGTTCAACATCGAGCTGTTCGCCGGTTCGATCGACGACAACAACGCGCACTTCTTCTGGAAGGGCGCCATGGATACCCTGAAGCCATTCCTGGACGACGGCACCCTGACGGTCAAGTCCGGCCAGACCAAGATCGAGCAGGCAGCCACCCTGCGCTGGAGCCAGGAAGAAGCCCAGTCGCGCATGGAAGACCTGATCACCGCCCACTACAAGGGCGGCAAGACCCAGATCGACGGCATCCTCTCGCCATTCGACGGCATCTCGCGCGGCATCATCACCGCACTGTCCAACGCCGGCTACGGCAAGTCCATCGAAGATGGCCTGCCGATCATCTCCGGCCAGGACGCAGAAATCGCTTCGGTGAAGCTGATCGACGATGGCGTGCAGTACGCAACCATCTTCAAGGACACCCGCAAGCTGGCCACCCAGGCAGTAGAGGCCGTGAAGGCCTACGCCGGCGGCGGCGAGCCGGAAGCCAACGACACCGAGACCTACGACAACGGCAAGAAGGTTGTTCCTTCCTACCTGCTGGACTCGGACATCATAGTCAAGGACAACATCACCTCGCTGCTGGTGGACTCCGGCTACTACACCGCCGAGGAAGTCAAGGCCGGCCAGACCAAGTAGTCCAGGCCGCTATCAAGTCGGCGGGGGCGCACTTTCGCTCCCGCCGGCTTGATGCCCAGCTCAAGCAAACACCAAGGACGTCTGCACTATGGACACCACGATCCTGCACATGCAGGACATCACCAAGACTTTCCCCGGGGTCAAGGCGCTGGACGGCGTCAGCCTTTCGGTCCGACAGGGCGAAATCCACGCGATCTGCGGCGAAAACGGCGCCGGCAAATCCACCCTCATGAAGGTGCTCTCCGGGGTCTACCCGCACGGCAGCTACGAGGGCAAGATCATTTTCGAGGGCGAAGAACTCAAGGCCTCGAGCATCAAGGATTCCGAAGCCCAAGGCATCGTGATCATCCACCAGGAACTGGCCTTGGTGCCCTACCTGTCGGTGGCCGAGAACATTTTCCTTGGCAATGAAACCGCACGCGGCGGCTTCATTGATTGGAACAGCACCAACCACCGTGCCGCGCAGCTGCTGGCCCGCGTGGGCCTTGACGAACTGCCGATCACCCCGGTAGGACAGCTGGGCGTGGGCAAGCAGCAGCTGGTGGAAATCGCCAAGGCACTGAGCAAGAACGTGAAGCTGCTGATCCTTGACGAGCCAACCGCGGCGCTGAACGATGATGACTCCGAGCACCTGCTGAACCTGCTGCGCGAACTGCGCGAACAGGGCATCACCTCGATCATCATTTCGCACAAGCTCGGCGAAATCGAAGATATCGCCAACACCACCACGATCATCCGCGATGGCCAGTCCATCGAAGCCCTGGACATGGCGGATCCGGCCTCCAACCAGAACCGCATCATCCGCGGCATGGTGGGCCGCGAACTCTCCGCCCGCTACCCGGCACGCGAACCGGATATCGGCGACGTGGTCTTCGAGGTCGAAAACTGGTCGGTCCAGCACCCGGTGCAGCAAGAGCGCACCGTGGTGGACAACGCCAGCCTCACCGTCCGTGCAGGCGAAATCGTTGGCATCGCAGGGTTGATGGGCGCTGGACGCACCGAACTGGCGATGAGCGTGTTCGGGCACAGCTACGGCCGGAATATCACCGGCACCGTCAAGATGGACGGCAAGCCAGTGGATACCTCCACGGTGGGCAAGGCCATTGCCGCCGGCATCGCCTACGTCTCCGAGGACCGCAAGAAGTTCGGCCTGAATCTGATCGAGGACATCCGCGTGAACACCACGGCGGCCGGCCTGGACAAGATCTCCTCCAAGGGCTTCGTGGACGGCAACAAGGAAATCCAGATTGCCGAGCACTACCGCAAGTCCATGCGCATCAAGACCCCGAATGTGATGGCGAAGGTCGGAAACCTCTCGGGCGGCAACCAGCAGAAGGTCGTGCTGGGCAAATGGCTGCACACCGCTCCGGAGCTGCTGATCCTCGACGAGCCCACCCGCGGCATCGACGTCGGCGCCAAATACGAAATCTACACCATCATCAATGAGCTGGCCGCGGCCGGCAAAGCGGTCCTGGTGATCTCCTCAGAACTACCCGAACTGCTGGGTATTTGCGATCGCATCTACACCCTGGCCTACGGCCGGATGACCGGCCAGCTACCAAGCAGTGAAGCCACCCAGGAACGCCTCATGGAACTCATGACCATCGAGAAGGAAAGCACCCGATGACCATCACAAACGAGCTGAAGGATATCTTCACCAAGAACCTGCGCACCTCTGGCATCTACATTGCCTTCGTGCTCATCGTGGTGCTGTTCACCATCCTGACCAACGGGTTGCTGCTCAGCCCGATCAACATCACCAACATCATCTTGCAGTACTCCTACGTGCTGATCCTGGCCCTGGGCATGATCATCGTGATCGTCGCCGGGCATATCGACTTGTCCGTTGGCTCGCTGGTGGCACTGACCGGTGCGGTCTCCGCGGTACTGGTGATCAAGGGCGACATGCCTTGGTGGGTCGGCATGCTTGCCGGCATCGCCACCGGCGCATTGTGCGGTGTGTGGCAGGGCTTCTGGGTGGCGTACGTGGGGATCCCCGCGTTCATCGTGACCCTGGCCGGAATGCTGCTCTTCCGCGGTCTGACCTATGAAGTGCTGAGCAACGTTTCGCTCTCGCCATTCCCTGGCGAATACGGCCAGATCGCCGGCGGTTTCCTCAACGGGTTGCTGGGCGGCAACGGTTTTGACCTGTTCACCGTGATCATCGGCGTGATCGCCGTAGCCGGCCTGATCGTCTCGCAGTGGCGCAACCGCGCCGGCCGCGCGAAGTACGGCCAGAGCGTTGAATCCATGGCCATGTTCCTGGCCAAGAACATCATCACGGGCATCATCATCCTCTGGTTCTTCTGGCAGATCGCCACCAGCCGAGGCATGCCGATCGTGCTGATCATCCTGGCCGCCCTGATCCTGGGCTACCACGTGCTGACCACCAAGACCGTCTTCGGCCGCCACGTCTACGCCATCGGCGGCAACCTGTCGGCAGCCAAGCTCTCAGGCGTGAACGTGAAGCGCATCAACATGTGGATCTTCATCAACATGGGCCTGCTCTCCGGCGTGGCCGGCGTGGTCTTCTCCTCGCGTTCCAACGGCGCCCAGCCAGGTGCGGGCAACATGTTCGAGCTCGACGCCATCGCGGCCTGCTTCATCGGCGGCGCGTCGACCACCGGCGGCGTGGGCCGTGTGACAGGCGCCATTGTCGGCGGCCTGGTGATGGCGGTACTTTCCAATGGAATGCAGCTGATGGGCGTGGGCGCTTCCACCCAGCAGATCGTCAAGGGTATCGTACTGCTGTTGGCAGTGGCCTTCGACATCTACAACAAGCGCCGCGCAGGCGCCGGCAGCTAGCCTGCGGCTTGCTGCCACGGCCCTCCCGCACGCGATGGCGGGAGGGCCCGCCCATGCCCGATGGTTTCCCAGCACAGCAGAAGGATAACGAAATGGATCGCCAAGCAATGCCGCAACAGGACACCGCCAACGGAACGGTGCTCACGCTGCGAGCCCACGGCTTCACCGCGCAGCTGGCCACGGTGGGCGCCACACTGGTGTCCCTGGACTACGGTGGCCGCCCGCTGGTGCGCGCCTTCGATCCGCATGGCGCGCGCCCGGTGTTCTCCGGCGCCATCCTGGCCCCCTGGCCCAACCGGGTGATCGACGGGGCCTACCACTGGGAAGGCCAGGAGCTGCAGTTGCCGATCACCGAGCCGGAGCGCGGCCACGCGCTGCACGGCATGGTGGCCGATACCGCCTTCGAGATCACCGGGCGCCGCGGCAGCTCCGCCCAGTTGCGCACCGTGATCGTCCCGAACCCCGGCTACCCCTATGAGGTGCAGCTGGTGATCGACTACCGGCTGGAAGCCGGCGGGCTGCGCACCATCGCCACCGCCACCAACCTCGGGCAGGGCACCGCGCCCTTCGCCTGGGGTTCGCACGCCTACCTGGTCGCACCGGGCAAGAAGGCGGATGAATGGACTTTCACCCTGCCAGCCGGCAAGGTGCAGCTCACCGACGGCGCGCGCCTGCTGCCGAAGGAAGTGGTGGAGGTGTCCGGCACCGAGCTGGATTTCCGCACCCCGAAGCCGATCGGGGACCTCTTCATCGATCATGCCTACACCGGGTTGGCCGCCGGCGCGGACGGCTTGTTCAGCGCGTCGATCACCGACACCAAGGGCCTCGGGTCGCAGATCACCTGGGACGAAGCCTGCCCGTGGGTCCAGATCCACACCGCAGACCGCGATGATCCGGCGCTTGACCGCACCGGGCTGGCCATCGAGCCGATGACCTGCCCGCCCGGCGGCTTCAACTCCGGCCAGGACGTCATCGCGCTGGCCCCGGGCGCCAGCCATGAAGCCAGCTGGCTGATTGGCCCGGTCCAGCCGCGATGAGCGGCAGGGAAGTTCGCGGCGCTACCCGCTCCGCGAGGTTTCGTTCCCTGTCAATCCGGTGATCCGCAGGAGCAAGGAGCGCGCCTCGGGGCGCAGCGCGTCTTCCGGCCAGACATCGGGACCACAGGCCCGGGAACCTACGCCATGCTGGGCCGCATCCAGGTACAGCCAGGAGTTGGTTGGTTCCGGCAGCTCGTGCGGATGGGCAGCGCCGGCAAGCTGCTGTGCCGTGTGGCGGCTGAGCGTGAAACCGGGGCGGCGGTCCAATCCGTCGGGCCAGGCCTCGATGCGCAGCCACGGCGCACCGCCCACGCCGAGCTCCAATTCGCGCAAATCGCTGCGGTGCCCTGTTTCCTGCGGACGTGCGTATTCGACCGGCAAATCGTCAATGCTTGCACTGTAGCGGCCTACTCGTGCCGCCAGACGGCTGTCCGGGTAGGATTCGTGCGGGCCCAAGCCGTACCAGGATGCCGAATCGACCTCCTTGCCCAGCTGGAAACGCACGCCGAATCGGGGCCACACCGATGTCCAGCCTCGGCTTGGAACCATATCGATGCGAAGCCACAGGCCGGACTCGTCCAGGCTCCATTGCTCGTCGACTCGGATGGAGCAGGCCTGGTCCGCTGCTGAATACCTGGTCGCCACCTGCACACGGCCCGGACCGGTAGCGACACTGAGCACCCGCGCCTTCAGCCGGTCCAATCCGGCCGCCGTCCAGAGGTCCGCATTTGACGGACCGGGTTCTCCATTGCCCGGGACTCCGTGCTCATCTTCCTGCCAGGGATCAGAATGGTTATAGCTGCCGAAGTGTGCGCCACGGTCATTGTCGGTGGGTGCGCGGAACAACTCCAGCCGCGGCCCATGCACCGGCTGCCCGGCCAACTCCATGAGCTTGCCCTCGGCAAAAACTGCGGCACCAAGCTGCATCCGGCCATTGTCCAGAGGGATCGATGCTCCGCCCGCATCAGCCGAAGAGGGCAACCGTGCGGGTCGCGGCCCCGGCATTGCGGTGGATGGAGCAGCTATCGGCCATTGGGCGCTGGCCACCTCATGGCCCGCGGCCGCCCACGCTGCATCCTCGGCCAGCCGCGCCTCCACGGTTAACCAGTTTTCGCCTGCGGGCAGGGGGTACGGCAAGGCGAGTTCAACCGTGGCAGTTTCGCCAGCTTCCAGCGCGTCGTCAGAGCCGGATACCAAGAATTCTGCACTAGCGACCGGACGCCCGGCCGCTTCCAAGCGCCAGCTGAATGCGAGGTCGCCGCTGTCGGCACTGTGGCGGTCATTCCGGATGCCCAAGCGCACCCGGTGCCCGTCCACGGAGGACAGGGAGAACTTGATCGGGGCGACTACATGCTTGAACTCATGGAGCCCCGGTGAGGCAGTGGAATCGGAGAGGACCAGTCCGTCCATGACGAAGGTGCCATCGTGGAGCTCCTCGCCGAAATCGCCGCCGTAAGCATAGAAGCTCTTGCCATCCGGTGTGCTGGCCTGCAGCCCGTGGTCACGCCATTCCCAGACGAAGCCTCCATGCAACCGGGGATAGCGGTCCACCAGATCCGCATACCGTTGCAATCCTCCGGGCCCATTGCCCATGGCGTGCGCATACTCGCACAACAGGAAGGGCCTGGTCCGCTGGCGCGCGGCCTCTGCGGTGGTGCATCCCAGCAGCGGAGCGGTCATCCGGTCCTCTCCAATTGTCTGCACTTCGGGGAACGAAGCGTACATTCGCGAATACACATCGGTGTATTCTCCGGTGTAGTCGCCTTCATAATGCACCGGGCGGCTGCTATCCCGCGCATGGATCCATGCGGACATCGCGGCAAGGTTGGCCCCGGTGCCGGACTCGTTGCCAAGCGACCACATGATGATTGAGGGATGGTTCTTGTCCCGTTCGAAAGTCCGCTCCATCCGATCAAGATAGGCACTTCGCCAGGCCGGGTCGTCACTGGGATTGCCCTGCCAGCCGTGACGTTCAAATCCGTGGGTTTCCAGATCGTTTTCGAGTATGACCCAGAAACCGAGCTCGTCGGCCAAGTCCAGGAGCCGCGGATGCGGCGGATAGTGGCTGGTGCGAATGGCGTTGACATTGAAGCGCTTCATTAGCATCAGGTCTTCTCGTGCGAATTGCTCATCGAACGCCCGGCCGAGGAGCGGGTGGGTTTCATGCCTGTTCACCCCGTTGAAGACCACTTTGCGATCGTTGACCAAGAACTGGTCGCCTGCAATTCTTACCGTGCGGAAACCTAGCCGCAGGCTGATGGTCTCGCCAGTGCTGGAAACGGTTGCTCCATAGAGTTTTGGCCGCTCAGCGCTCCATGGGGAAACGGCGGGCACTTCCACCTCTCGGATATCCTCGCGGCTTTGCCACACTTCGTCGATTTCCAGTTCGGGAACAACGAAACGTAGCGGGAACGCATCGTCAGCAGCCATGATTTCCGGTGTAATGATTCCGGTACCGGAGGAATAGCCGGTTTTTATCCAGAGGTCGTCAATGCTGCCGTGCGGACGGGCCTTGAGCGTTACCGATCGGAAAATTCCCGGGAGCCACCACTGGTCCTGGTCCTCGACGTAGCTCGAAGCGGAGAATTGGTGCACGCGGACAACGATTGTATTTTCACCGGCGGCTACGGCCGAGCTCACATCGAATTCCTGGGCAAGGCGGCTACCGGTACCCCAGCCAATCATTTGCCCATTGACCCATACCTTGTATCGGGATTCAACGCCGTCGAAGCGCAGCACCAGCCGCTCCATTCCAGAAGTCCAGCTCTGGGGCACTTCGAAGGTCCGCCGGTAGTCGCCGGTAGGATTCTCATCCGGTGGATAGGGCGGGTCGCAAGGGAAGGGAAATTGGACGTTCGTGTACGAAGGGCGTCCGTAGGCGCCATCGGCCTGCAATACCCAGTGCCCAGGGACTGCGATGCTGTCCCAGCTCGAGTCGTCATAGCCAGCATCTGCCATGGACTCGGGAAGCTCGCCTGCCGGCAGCAGTCCGCGCCCTCCGGGCGTGCCCGGTACGCCAGGGAGCCAGCGGAACTTCCACTGTCCATCGAGGCTCAGTTCAGGGGCATCACTGTGGGTCCAGGACGTTGCCGGCAGGCGCCGGCCTCCGCCCGGGGCGGTATCGGACAGATAGGCTGTTGGGGAAGTCATTTAACGGATCCTTCGGTCAGGCCCCCGCGCCAGAAGCGCTGCAGGACGATCATGGCAATGGCCAAGGGAATAGTGGACAGCAAGACGCCGCCGGTGGTCAGCTCGTAGAATTCTGGCAGGCGGTCAACCTGTCCCAGCCAGGTGTTCAGGCCCAGGGTAATTGGATAGAGATCCGAATCGGACAGCATCACCAGGGGAAGGAAATAGTTATTCCAGATTCCGACAAGCTGGAACAGGAATACCGTCACCAGAGCAGGGGACAGGACTCTGAGTCCTATCGTGTGGAAGATCCGCAGTTCGCTTGCGCCATCCAGGCGCGCGGCTTCGAGTAACGCGCTATCCACGGTGCTGGAAGCGTAAACGCGGCAGAGGAACAGGCCGAACGGGGACACCAATGATGGCAGCAGGACACTCCAATAGGTATTGGACAGCCCCATTTCGCTGAACAACAGGAATAGGGGCAAGGCGGTTGCGGTTCCAGGCACGAGAACGCCTCCCAAGACCACACCGAAGACCAGATTGCTTCCGCGGAAACGGTACTTGGCCAGGGCGTATCCGCCAGCTGCAGCAAGGTAAGCGGCAATCAGCGCCCCTGCCCCCGCGTATAGCAACGAGTTCATGAACCAGCGCAGGAAAATTCCGCCGTCATAGGCCAGAACCTGGCCCAGATTTTTCCATAGGACGAAGTCACCGGAGAGGAGGAAACCATTTGTGCTAAACAAGTCCTGGGTCGTTTTCGTTGCTGCAACGACGACCCAGTAGACCGGGACCAGGAAATACAATGCGGCTATGGTCAGCAAGGCCGTGACAATCAGAGCCGCTGGTTTTGAAGAGGAGGGCTTTTCGAAGGACTGGCGGCGGATCAGAGTCATGAGGACTTCCTATTGGTCAGGCGCAGGAAGGCGAATGAGAGCGCGAATGCGGCCAAGGCAATGAGAACGGATTGCGCAGCCGCAACATTGTAGTCGTTGTAGGCGAACGCGGTTGTGTAGGCGGAAAGGTTAGGGGTGTATTGGCTGTCGATGGCGGGTGCGACACTCATGAGAACTTGCGCTTCGGCGAAAAGCTGCAAGGTGCCAATGATGGAGAAGACCGTGGTCAAGACCAGTGCCGGGCTGATGAGCGGCAGCTGGATATGCCATGCCACACGCAGTGGACCCGCCCCGTCCAAGCGTGCGGCTTCGTAGATCTCGCCGGGAATTGCCTTGAGCTGCGCGATGACGATCAGCATGTTGTAGCCCGTGTAGCTCCATGTCACGATGTTGGCGATGGACCACAAGATGCTCTGTGGCCCGAGGAAATCGACTTCCAAGCCGACGGCTGAGGCGGCATCGATGATCGGGCTCAGGCCGGGAACATAGAGGAATGACCAGAGGATAGTGGCAATGACCCCCGGCACGCCGTAGGGCAGGAAGTACGCCGCCCGGAAAAAGGCCGGCCATTTGGCGCTCGCCGACTCAAGCAGCAGAGCCAGGACCGTGCAAAGAAGGATCATGATGGGAACCTGCACGATGCCGAACACGATCATGCGGCCAATCGAAGCAACGAAGGCTTCGTCTCCCAGGGCTTGCGCGTAATTGCCGAATCCAGCGAATTCGCTGTGCACGCCGGCTTCTCCGAACAATCCGCGCCGTGTGATACGGGTGAAGCTGGCTTGTATGGCTGCAATGATGGGCAAGATGAAAGTCAGGGTGAAGAGCGCGAGGAAAGGCGCGAGCAACAGCCACGGGGCGAGCTCAAACCTGCTTGGTGAGGGACCACGTTTTCTCCGGGTGCCTCGGGTGATGGTCGGCGTGCTCATGATGCCTCCTTGCGGATCTTCAGGCCCTTGTTGCGGAATGCCGCAATGATTTCCTGCTCTGCGGATACCACCGAATCGACCAAGCTGGTTCCGGCGGCTTTCCGGCGGAATCCGTCGGAAAGGATATTGAAGGATTGCTGGGTGACCGGCCACCAGCTCCAATTGGGATTCTGCGATTTGCTGGCTGGGACAATGACTTGCTTGTTGTACGATTGCCCGCCGAAGAATTCGGAGGGGCCTTCGCGCGACTCGCCGATGATGCCCGGAACCGGTGACCAGCCAATGCCGCTGTGCGCGATTTCGTTGCTGATCCCGGCTTCCGTGGACGTCATCCAGGCGGCGAACTCCAAGGCCTCATGCGGATGGCGGCTATTAGCCAGAACCGCAACCGTCGATCCGCCCAGGTAGCTGGAGCCGTATCCGCCCGGGGTCCACTTCGGCATCGATGCGACCCTCCATTTGCCCTGTCCGCCAGCGACAGAGCTGACAAGCGCATCAGCCCAGTTCCCACTGGTGACAGAGGCGAGCTGGCCGGATGCAGCCGCAGCATACCAAGACGGGCTGAAGGGCGAGATCGCGGTAGTTACGACATCTTCGTCGATGGCCCGGTCGAAGAACCTGGCGACTTCCAGTGTTGCGTCGTCGGTCATATTAATGACCCAGCCGTCGTCGGATGGCCGAAGCCATTGGGCTCCTGCTTGTGCCGCGTAGGACACGAAGTAGGAGGCATCACTGAGGGAGAAGCAGTCGATGTAGCTGTTGGCTTGACGCAGTTCTGACCCGATCTCGGCCCATTGCGCCCATGTTTCCGGGGCGACGGCGCCGACTTTGTCCAGAGTTTCTGGCTGGTAGAACATTGCCATCGGCCCGGAATCCTGAGGCATGCCGAATATTCCGTTGGGAAAACTGACCTGGCCCCACAGTGACGGATCATATCGGTGAGCGTACTGCTGCGCACCGTACGCCGCGAGATCCACGACGCCATTGACGAGCATGAACTCCGGGAGGGTGCGGAATTCGATTTGGGCCAGATCGGGTCCTCCGCCTGCTGCGAGAGCAGAGTAGAGCTTTGGGTATCCGCCTTGATTTCCACTGGGGATCCAAACCGCCTCAACATGGATATTCGGATGCATGGCGTTGAAAGCATCTGCGACTCGCTGGATATCCTTGAGCCAGCTCCAATATGTCAGCCTGACTTTTTCTCCTGGGGCGGCCGGCGCAATGGTTGGCATGGCATCTGCAGACCGGGGGCCTGCGGTGCCGCATGCAGTCATTACGCCCAGGGCGGCGGCGCCCAGGCCGGCCTTGAGAAGGCGGCGTCTTGTTGTCAATGGCATCCGTGCTCACTTAAAAGTAGTTTTCTTTATGGTGCCCGGGACGAGGGCATGTGAAATAGGTTACTGCAAAAATAGAGTGATTACTCAGTTTTGGTCAAATTTCTTGTTTGCCGATCATGCTGGCTTGCTAGGCCGATGCATCATTTTCGAATACTGCTGGGCCTACCTACACTGAGTAACTGTGACGAGCAATGAATCCGGCCGCCGCCGGCGCGGTCCATATGCCAAATCTGCAGCCCGAAGGGAACAGATCGCCCAGGCTGCCCTCCAGGTATTCGGCGCGCGGGGGTATCGCGGCGGAACTGTGCAGGATGTTGCCGACGCGGCAGGCATGAGCCAAACCAGCGTTTTGCACCACTATCCGAACAAGCAGGAACTTCTCATTGCCGCTCTCAAGCGCCGCGACGCCGTCACCGACGGCACGCCGGGCACTGGTGAGTGCTTTGCCCAGTCCATTGTCGAGCAAGCGCAATTCAACGAGGGTGCCGCGGAGTTGATCGAGCTCTACGCAGCCCTTTGCGGGGAATCAACCACTTCCGATCATCCGGCGCGCTCGTATTTCGAGGCCCGCTTCGAGCGCTTGCGCGGCGAGTACGGCGCTGAATTCGAATTCATGAAGAGCATTGGTCGGCTGCGCCCCGGGGTGGACCCGCATGTGGCGGGAGCGTCGCTGCTGGCCCTGTGGGACGGGATCCAAGTGCAGTGGCTCTTGTCTCCCGACGATGTTGACATGGCTGGCACCCTCAAGGCGTATCTGGACCTGGTCATTTTGCCTGAATCATGAGGGGTGTTTGCCGAAATTGGCTCCGGGGCGCCGTAGCCGCGCGAAAATCCAGCTCCCCACTGCGCGCGGACTTGGCGCAAGCAGGGCGAAGCACTTGCAGCGGCACGCCGGAGCGATGGTCCCGAAGTATTTCCGGGGCTGATATCTACGTTCTCGGGCTGCCCGGCAAGTGGACGGGTCTGGTTGAAAATATGTTCAAATGTGTTCAAATATGTTTGAGTGTGTTTGAATTAGGGATGTATCGCTTTACGAAGCGTGTTATTTCAACCTGTCTGCCAAGGAGTCCCGATGAGCGAGAACTTCCCAACCCAGCGTCGACGGCGGATTCTGGATAGAGTTCGTGCCAACGGTGCCGTCAAGGTAGCCCAGTTGGCTGAGGAATTTGGCGTTTCGCACATGACAGTGCGCCGTGACCTGGACCGCCTGGTCAAGGACGGCGAATTGCATAAGGTCCACGGAGGCGCACTGCTCCAGGAATCTGCGTCTGCTGAAGAGCCGGGATTCCAGCGCAAGTCAACTCTGCAGTTGCCGCAGAAGGCGGCCATTGCCCGTGCGGCGGCGCAAATGGTTGAACCAGGAATGTCCATCTCCCTTACGTCGGGGACTACGACCTATGAGGTGGCCCGTCTGCTGCGGGCAGTCCCCGGCCTCACGATTGTGACCAACTCTCCGCGCATCGCCGACCTCCTACAAGATGCCCCGGCTGCAGGCCAGACCGTGCAGCTCACCGGTGGCCTGCGAACGGTATCCGACGCGTTGGTCGGTCCACTGGCCACTGCGGCCCTGCGGACACTGCACGTCGACCGATGCTTCATGGGGGTCCACGGGTTCAGCGTCCAGGACGGAATCACGACACCGAACATGCTCGAGGTGGAAGTCAATCGACTTTTCCTGGAACGCTGTGACAGCCGCGTGGTCGTCGCGGATTCCAGCAAATGGTGCTTGGCCGGTTTGTACTCCAGTGCTCCATTGCACGAAATCGACACACTCGTCAGCGACGACGGCTTGGACGAGACGGCCGTCGAGGAACTCCGCCAGCACATCGAGAACTTGAAAATTGAAAAGGTGGTCGAATCATGAGCGTTACCGGCAGGATCCCTTCTGGCCTGATATCACACCGGGTCCATCACCTGGCCGATGGCCGCGAGGCGATCTTCTTCGCCGATGCCAATGCCATCGCCCCCGAACCGGCACCCGACGCCAGGGCGCTGGATCCGCGTGGGGAACCTGGACAGCTGCGCTACGACCGGTTGACCGGAGACTGGGTAGCCGTCGCGGCCCACCGGCAGTCGCGCACCTACCTTCCGCCCAAGGAAGAATGCCCGCTGTGCCCTAGTACCCAGGGCCGCCACAGCGAAATTCCGGCCGAGGATTTCCACGTGGTGGTTTTCGAGAACCGCTTCCCCTCGCTGGGACCGGATCTGGGCCGGATCCCGGCCGCTGCTCCGGTGCAGGTTCCTGCCCCGGCCTATGGCCGCTGCGAAGTCGTGGTGTTCACCCCGGAGCACGAGGGTTCCTTCGCCTCGCTGGATGATGCCCGGGCGCGCACCGTCATCGACGCGTGGGCGCAGCGTACCGCGGCCCTGTCGGCGATGGAAGGCATTGCCCAGGTGTTCCCATTCGAGAACCGAGGCCAGGATATCGGCGTGACCCTGCACCACCCGCACGGACAGATCTACGCCTACCCCTACCTGACCCCGACCGCCACCAAGATGGCCGCCCAAGCGGTGGGCCACCTGGAGAAGACCGGACGCACCCTGATGGGCGAGATCCTGGACTTCGAACGCAAGGAAGGTACGCGCATGGTTGCTGCCGGCGAGCACTTCTCCGTGTTCGTGCCCTTCGCTGCACGCTGGCCGTTGGAAGCGCACCTGGTGCCGCATCGCCACGTGCCGGACTTTGCCGCGCTCAATGAGGCGGAGAAAGACGAGCTGGCCGTGATGTACCGCGATCTGTTGCGCGGATTCGATGCCCTCTATGAGACTCCCACCCCGTACATTTCCGCCTGGCACCAGGCGCCGGTGGCAGGCAAGGAACGTGAAGCTTCCCGCCTGCACCTGCAGCTGACCAGCCCGCGCCGGGCCGCCGACAAGCTCAAGTTCCTGGCCGGCTCCGAAGCGGCCATGGGTGCATTCATCAACGACGTTCCAGCCGAGCAGACCGCGGCACGACTGCGCGAGGTCATGCCATGAGCATCAGCAACTCCAAGGAAACCACGCAGCGCATGGCCGCTTTGCACCAGAAGTTCGCCAAGATCTACGGGCACCAGCCAGAAGGCATCTGGCGCGCCCCGGGACGGGTTAACCTGATCGGCGAGCACACCGACTACAACATGGGTTTTGTGCTGCCCTTCGCCATCGACAAGAATGCGCTGGTGGCTGTGCGCCGCAAGACGCAGCTTGACGCGGATCGCCAGACACTGGATTTTGCGTCTACCTACGGGTCAGGGGAACACCCGCCGATCACCTCCATCACCTTCGATGAGCTGGTGCCGCGCGCGGTTCCCGGCTGGGCAGCGTACCCGGCGGCCGTGCTCTGGGCGCTGAACCAGCTCGAAGGGGTGGAACTCGGCGGGATCCAGCTGCTGGTGGACTCCGATGTTCCGGTGGGTTCGGGACTGTCCTCCTCGCACGCCCTGGAAGTGGCAACCATCGTGGCGTTGGATGACCTCTACGAGTTGGGCCTGTCCAAGGTGCAGATGGCGCAGTTGACCCAGCGCGCCGAGAATGAGTTCGTCGGCGCCCCGACAGGCATCATGGACCAGAGCGCCTCGCTGATGTCCCACGCCCAGCACGCCCTGTTCCTGGACTGCCGTTCCATGGAAACCCAGGCGGTGCCACTGCCGCTGGCACAGCACGATGCGGTGGTGCTGGTGATGGACACCCGGGTGGAGCATTCGCATGTTGATGGCGGGTACGCCGCCCGGCGAGCCAGCTGCGAGCAGGCCGCCGCCGCCTTGGAAGTCCAGTCGCTGCGCGAAGTCACCGTCGTGGCCGAGCTTGAAGCCATCGAGGATCCGGTAGCCAAGCGGAGGGCCATGCACATCGTGACCGAGAACCGCCGCGTGCTGGACACCGTCTTCGCACTGCGCGAAGGGGACCTGGACGCCGTGGGCAAACTGCTGTACCAGTCCCACGAATCCATGCGCGATGACTATGAGATCTCCAGTGAGGAACTGGACGTTGCCGTGGAAGCTGCGATGGCCGCCGGAGCCATTGGCGCGCGCATGACCGGTGGAGGTTTTGGCGGCAGCGCCATCGCATTGATCAAGCGCGAGCACATCGATAAGGTTAGCCAGGCGGTGCGTGAAGCATTTGACCAGGCCGGCTATGTTGAACCGGCTATTTTCACCGTGATCGCAGACGAGGGAGCAGGAAAAGCATGAGTTGGCTAGTGACCGGCGGAGCCGGGTATATCGGATCGCATGTGGTTCGCTCGCTGTCCGCTGCGGGCCTTGACCCGGTGGTCGTGGACTCGATGGCCAGTGGCGTGCGCGGCTTCGTGCCCGATCAGGTTCCGTTCTACCAGCTGAACATCCTGCAGACCGAAAAGCTCGTGGAAATCATGAAGCGCCATGACGTTTCCGGGGTCATCCACCTGGCCGGCTACAAGTACGCGGGCGAATCGGTGAAGCACCCGTTGCTGGCCTTCGAGCAGAACGTCACGGGCACCGCGCATCTGCTGGAAGCCATGGAGAGCTCCCGCGTGCACAATATGGTCTTCTCTTCTTCGGCCGCCGTATACGGCACCCCGAATGAGGACCTGGTTACCGAAGCCACCGGCACCTTCCCCGAATCCCCGTACGGGCAGAGCAAGCTGGTGGGCGAATGGCTGATTCGTGATCAGGGCGTTGCCGCCGGGCTGAAGCACACCTCGCTGCGCTACTTCAATGTGGTCGGTTCGGGCAGCGACGAGCTCTACGACGCCAGCCCGCACAACCTGTTCCCGCTGGTCTTCCAGGCATTGAATGCGGGGAAGACTCCGAAGATCTTCGGCACCGACTACGGCACTGCCGATGGCACCTGCGTGCGCGATTATGTGCACGTGGCAGACCTCGCGCTGGCCCATGTCGAGGCCGCGAAGAAGCTTGAGGCGGATGCGCCGCTGGAGCCGGTCTACAACCTGGGTTCCGGCGATGGCGTTTCGGTGCGCCAGATCATGGACGCGGTGGCCAAGGTGACCGGCATCGAGTTCAGCGCCCTCGAAGAGGCCCGCCGCCCCGGGGATCCGGCGCGCATCGTTGCCGATGGCACATTGGCCGCCCGCGACCTGGACTGGAAGATGCGCCATAGCCTTGAGCAGATGGTGCACAGCGCGTGGAAGGCTTCGGCCCGCCGCTGACGCACCCAGCACGAGGCTGACGCGTCTGGGCCCTGCTTGGGCCTAGGCGCGCAGCCGTGCGGCGATCTCATCCATGGTCTGCGCGATGGCCAGAGACTGAGCCAATGGCATGACCGGGGACTCGGCCAGGCCATCGGCAATGCACTGGGCCACGTGGGCCGCCTCCCAGCCCAGGCCTGCGGCAGGGGAAGTTTCGGTGAACTCGCGGCTATCTACGATATTCCCGTCGGCACTTCGCAGGACCAAACCTGATCCGCAGCAAATCGGACGCTGCAGTTCCAAGGTTCCCTCGGTTCCGGCAATCCATGCGCTCTGCGGCGATTCCGTTTCGATGCTGCTGAACACGGTGGCCGTCGAACCGTCTTCATTGGCAAGGACCGCGGTGAAGGACGCATCAACGCCGGTTTTGGCTAGGCGCCCCGAGGCATGCAGGAGCTGCTTGGCGGGGGAGACCATGGCGCTGAAGGCGATGGGGTAGATGCCCATATCCAGCAAGGCCCCGCCGCCCAGCGCCGGGTCGTAGATCCGTGACTCGTAGTCAACCGGGAACTTGGCGCCGAAGTCGGCTTGCACGGTGATGATCTGCCCCAGCATCCCGGAGGCGATCACCTGGGAAACTACATTGCCGATGGGCAGCAGGCGCGACCACATGGCTTCCATGGCAAACACCCCAGCGGCCTTGGCGGCCTGGACGATCTGGGCACTTTGCTGGGCGTTCAGGCTCAACGGCTTCTCCACCAGCACGTGCTTGCCCGCCGCGATCGCCTGAAGTGCAAGTTCTGCATGCCCGCTGTGCGGGACCGCAATGTAGAGCACATCTACTGCCGGGTCTTCGAGCACCTGGGCGTAGGAGCCGTAGGCGCGCGTGCCATCATCCCCGTAGGTGCGGGCGAAATCCTCCGAGCGTGCCAGGGTGCGCGATCCGATGGCGGCAAGCTTGCTCTTGGTCAGCTCCTTGAGCGACGTGGCGAACTGCGAGGCGATCCAGCCTGGCCCCAGGATCCCCCAGTTCAGCGCCGGCGCCGTAGAAGGATGGGGCAGAACGGACTGGGGCAGCGCTAGGCTCACGGGGGATCTCCGATGGCAGGAAAAGCAGGGTGACTACTACTCAGACTAGTTCAGCCAGCCCCTGCGGGAAAGGGGATTTTGAACGCCGATTAACTATTTACCGGTCGGTAACTTGTGGCTAGGATGGCTGCATGCAGGCCCAGTACTCCAGCGCCGAAATGGTGCGCATCCTGATCACCGCCAAGGACACTGTCCAAGCCACGGTTTATGCCCCCGCGGTTGCTCCCAAGGCGGTGCTGGTTGTGCACTCGGCCACCGCCACCCCGCAGGGTTTCTACCGCGCCTTCGCGCAGCATGCGGCGGCCAACGGGCTGGTGGCCATTACCTATGACTACCGCGGTACCGGGCGCTCGGGTCCGCCCAAGCAGAACAGCCGCTTCAAAATGCGCGACTGGATCCAGCAGGACGCGCCGGCGGTGGCGCACTGGGCCAAAGACCGGTACCCGGACCTGCCGCACTACGCTATCGGGCACAGCCTCGGCGGACACGCGCTGGTGCTGGGCTTCGGCACCGAGCACCTGGATGCAGCGGCCATCATTTCCAGCCATGTCAATCCGCACCATCAAGCCATGGCAGGAACGGCTGCGCGTCATCATGGTGCTGAAAGTGCTTGGCCCGGTACTCAGCACGATATTCGGCTACATGCCCGGTACCAAGCTGGGACTGGGCGAGGACATGCCCCGTGCGGCGATGATGGAATGGTCTGGGTGGGCGCTCAAGAAGAACTACTTCTTCGATGATCCGAGCATGAACGCTGCCCAACGGGCCGCGCGGACTACCGTTCCGATTCTCGCCGCAGGGGCCAGCGATGACCTGTGGGCTTCACCGCGGCAAATGGATCTTCTCACCGCCCAGCTCAGCGCAGCGAAGGTAGAGCGGAAGACCTATACGCCGGCAGGTCTTTCGGTCAAGAGCATCGGCCATCACGGACTGATGCGCCGAGGCGTCGGCACCGGAGCATGGGATGAAATTCTTGCCTGGCTGCAGGATGCAAGCCAGAAGGCACAGTAGCTTCTAGAACTGCACCGCGTTAGCCAGCACCGGCAGTTGCTTGCGCGCGGTATCGATCAAATCCAGATCCAGATCAACCAGCAGCAACTCGGGCTGCGTGCCAGCCTGGGCAATGACCCGGCCCAGCGGATCCACTGCGATGGAGTGCCCCACGCCCAGCGGCGCGGCACCGCTGATCTTGCGTCCCACGCTTTCTGGATCCGCCTGGTCTACCGCCAGCACGAACGTCGTCGAGTCCAGGGCGCGGGCCTGGGCCAGCGTGGTCCACTGCTGGACCTTGCCGTCGCCCTGACCCCACGATGCACTGACAATGCATACACTAGCTCCGGCCTTGGCATGATGCACGAAAAGCTGCGGGAAACGCAGGTCGTAGCACGTGGCCAGGCCGATGCTCGCGCCCTCATGCTCGAACTGCACCGGAGCATCCCCGGGGGTTACCGAGTCCGATTCCAGGTAGCCGAACGCATCGTAGAGATGGATCTTGTCGTAGTGCGTATCTACCTGCGAGCCGGCAACCAGCAGGGTATTGCGTACCCGCTGATCAACTCCGGGAGTGAACATTCCTGCCGCGATGGTAATGCCGATTTCGCGGGCCTGCTGCCGCAGCAGGGTTGCCCACGGGCCATCCAGCGGCTGGGCGTATTTGGAAATATCGTGGGCAAAGGACACCTGCATCGCCTCGGGGAAGACCACCAGTGAAGCACCAACCTCCTTGGCCTGGCGTGCGTAGTCGCGTACCGTCACCAGATTGCGCTGCGGGTCTGCGGTGCTAAGCACCTGTGCCAAAGCGATTCTCATGGTGGGTTCCTTTCCTGCGGCTAATAAGGGGATATGCACCCACTTGTCGACTTTACGCAGTAGCGGTGCGCGAAGCTACATTTGGGCCATTTGCTGTTCTTCACGACCCTTGGACACCGACATGACATCCTGCTGGCGCTCGCCGTCAACCTTGGCGGCCAGATCATTCAGCTGCCCCATTGATTCGTTGGACAACCGGATGTCCAAGGCCTGCAGATTCTCATCAAAATGCTCAATGAAGCGCGTACCCGGGATCGGGGAAACGGCGACCTGATACTGGCGGGCCTGCTCGTAGACCCACGCCAGCGACACCTGTGCGGCAGTGATCTGCTCGCGCTGCGCGACATCACGGATTACCTGGCGCAAGGGTTCGTTCTGCTCCATGCGGGCAGCTTCAAAACGCGGGAAGTTCCTCCGGATGTCATGGGCTTCGAGCTGCTCGAGGGAATCCACTTCGCCGGTGAAGTATCCGCGACCTAGCGATGCATAGGACACCAGCCCCACACCGAGCTCGCTGGCGGTCGGCAGCAACCAGCGTTCGATATCGCGGCTGAAGATCGAGTACTCCATCTGGATCGCGGTAATCGGGTGGACTTGGTGGGCGCGGCGCAGTTCATTGGAAGTCACCTCGGACAAGCCGATATGGCGGATCTTGCCAGCTTCAACCAATTCCTTGTATGCGCCGACAGTGTCTTCGATCGGCACGCGCGAATCCACCCGGTGGTAGTAGTAGAGGTCGATGTGCTCTGTACCCAACCGCTGCAGGCTTTCGTCAACGCAGTTCTTGATGAATTCCGGATCGCCGTTGGCGCGGGGATCACCCGGATTCTTTGGCCTGATGATTCCCGCTTTGGTGGCCAGCGTGACTTCCTCGCATCGGGTCTTCAGTACCTGCGAGAGCAGTTTCTCGTTGTGGCCCTCCCCGTAGATATTGGCAGTATCAAGGAAGGCGACCCCGCGATCCAACACGTGGTTCAGCGTGCGCAAGGACTCTTGGTCATCTGCAGAACCGTAGGGTCCGCTCAGCGACATGCAGCCAAAACCCTGGGCGTTGACGTTCAACCCTTGGCCGAGGTCGATGCGAGTTGCGATCTGCTGATTGGTCATGAGGATCCTTCTCGTTGTCATTTCAGTCCGAAGTCGAGCCTAGCGAAGGGGCGGACACATGGCACTAATCTGCGAAACTATTTAGCTTCATGAACATTAACCCTGGCGACACGCCGTGCTTGAATAACTTCTGACATGGCGTAAGAGACGGTGTCTCAGTTTGGTGTGATGATCTCAGCGTAAAATTTTGCCCATGGGCAATGTGGTTCGCGATCGGGTGCGCGAGAAGATGAAAGCCGAGTTGGCGCAACAGGCATACGCCGTGTTCGCCGAACGCGGCATGGAGAATGTGACCGCACAGCAGGCCGCCCAGGCAATCGGCATTTCCCGGGCGACTTTCTTCCGGTACTTCTCCTCGAAGGAAGATGCCGTAGTAACTGCCTTGCGTTCGATGAACGTCCACTTTTCCGGCATGGTAGCCTCCATGTCCTCCGTCTCGGGTGAAAGCCTGCTCGAACTGCTGCGCCGTAGTTTCGAAGCAACCGTCGTGGCTGCGGAGCAAGATCCGCAAAGCATGCGTGACCGTATCGAATTGGTCTGGAGCACCCCTGCGCTGCGATCCAGCTGGCAGGAATCCCGGCGTGAACAGCAGATGTCCTTGGCCCAGGCGCTTTCGCCCTTTTGCGCGAATCACCGACTGGCCGAAACTTCGGCCCTTCTGGCTCTGACCTTGTTCGATCATGCGCTTGTACGCTGGCTTGATTCTCCGCAGCGCACCCTGCGCGAGGTCTTGGATGAGGCCTTCGATTTCGCTGCGATGATTGACGACAAGTGGGCCGTGAAGTCCTGATCCTGCACGCTTAGCGAGGCAAGCGCAGTACTTCCAAGGCGTTCGGGAAAGTGGTAGGCCGTTGAGAATCCTCAGCTGGGCATGACCTGAGGCATCTGAAAGTCCGCCGAACAAACGGTTGATGATCGGATCTTGCGCCCTAGGCAAGATCGCTGTGCTCGGGTACCTTGCGCACGTAAGCTGAACCTACCTAGAAGTCGCAGGTGGCTTGCTGGGATTATGATCAGAGGTGGATCCCACCGAGTTCCCAAGCAAGATAGAGAGCACCAACGAATGAGCATGGAAAGTGCCGCTTGGCATTCCCTTTGGAAACTGTCAGGTGACAAGGGCAAGGCCTACGCGTCCACCACGCCTAAACGAGTGCTCGGCTTCGCCGCCGGCTACAAATCACGCTTGCTGGTATTCGTGCTCTTCTCCATCCTGGCCGCAGTGCTCGCCGTCATCACGCCGGTGCTCGCCGGCCGGGTAGTCGATGAAATCGTGGCCCAGTCCGGGATTCGGATCATCATCAATCTCGCGCTGATCATGGCGGTCATCGCGATCCTGGACTCAGTGGTTTCCGTGGTGGTCCGCTGGTTCTCTTCGCGATTGGGCGAGGGAATCATCTACGACCTGCGTACCGCGGTCTTCGAACATGTGCAGAAGATGCCGGTCGCATTCTTTTCCAGAACCCGTACCGGTGCACTGGTCAGCCGCTTGAACAACGATGTCATCGGTGCGCAGTCCGCTTTCGCCGGAACACTTTCGGGTTTGGTGTCCAATACCGTGGCGCTGATTCTCACCGCGGCGGTCATGTTCACCACCTCCTGGCAGGTCACGCTCATCGCGCTGGTGCTCTTGCCGATCTTCTTGCTTCCAGCCCGCCACTTCGGCAAGTCCGTGGCACTGCTTCGCCGTGAATCTGCGGAACTGAATGCAACCATGGGCAACCAGATGACCGAACGCTTCTCCGCTCCCGGCGCCACCTTGATCAAACTCTTCGGCCGCCCCAAGGACGAGTCCGAGCAGTTTGCCCTGCGTGCGGGCAAGGTCCGCGACATCGGCGTGAAGATGGCCATGCGCCAGTTCTACTTCGTGGCAGCGCTGACCCTCGTTGCCGCGCTGGCCCTGGCCTTGGTCTATGGTCTGGGCGGCATGTACGCGGTGCGCGGGGATTTGGCCGCCGGCGATGTGGTGGTGCTGGGCATGCTGCTCACTCGGCTCTACACTCCGCTGACCGCGCTGGCCAACGCCCGCGTGGAAATCACCAGTGCGCTGGTCAGCTTCGACCGCGTCTTCGAGGTGCTTGACCTTGAGCCGCTGATTGCCGATGCGCCCAATGCCCGCGCCTTGGACGCAGGCCCGGTCAGCGTGAAGTTCAACCAGGTCAATTTCTCCTACCCGAGTGCGGATAAGGTTTCGCTGGCTTCGTTGGAAGAAGTGGCGGTCTTGGATACTCGCGGCGGCGAAGAAGTGCTGCACGACATTAATTTCGAGATTCCTGCCGGGCAGACCTTTGCGCTGGTCGGCTCCTCGGGCGCGGGTAAGTCCACCATCGCTTCGCTGCTGGCACGCCTGTATGACGTGGATTCGGGCAGCGTGGAATTGGCTGGCGTGGATATCCGCCAGCTGAAACTCGGATCGCTGCGGTCCACGGTGTCCATGGTGACCCAAGATGGCCACCTGTTCCACGAGAGCATCCGCTCCAACCTCACCTTGGCCAGGCCCGAAGCTACCGAAGAGCAGATTTGGGAAGCGCTGGAACGTGCCCGGCTCAAGCCGGTCATCCAGTCGCTGCCCGACGGCCTGGATACCGTAGTGGGTGAACGCGGCTACCGGCTGTCGGGCGGCGAACGCCAGCGCATGACCATTGCGCGCCTGTTGCTGGCCGCTCCGCAGGTAGTGATCCTCGATGAAGCCACCGCCGCGCTGGACTCGGCCAATGAAGCTGCGGTCCAGGCCGCGCTGGGCGAAGCCTTGGAAAACCGTACGGCGCTGATTATTGCGCACCGCTTATCCACCATCCGCTCGGCCAACCAGATCCTGGTGGTCGAAGGCGGGCGCATCATCGAACGCGGAACGCACAGCGAATTGCTGGCCTCGGGCGGACGCTACAGCGAACTGTACGAAACCCAGTTCGCCCAGTAGGGCTGCGGCGGGCTAGTCCACCGCGGCGACCAGCTGGCGGCCCAGCTTTTCGGCGGCCTCCTGAAGTTCTGGGACGGCGCTGGCGATGAATGCCTCGTCGACGCGGGTGACCGGCCCGGAGACCGAAATAGCCATCGGGGTCGGGGCGCCGGGTACGGGGACGGCAATGCAGCGGACCCCCAGCTCCTGCTCTTCCTCGTCGATGGCGTAGCCGCGTTCGCGGGTGGCTTCGACATCGGTGAACAGCTTGCCCAAGGTGGTGATGGTGTTCGCGGTCTTCGGAGGCATGCCCGCCTGCGAGACCAAACGCTGCACGCGCTCGTCATCGAGCACCGAGAGCACTGCCTTGCCGACCCCGGAATTGTGCAGCATGGCGCGGCGTCCGACTTCGGTGATCATGCGCATCGAGTGGGCTGATTGCACCTGTGCGATGTAGGTGACCATATCGCCATCGAGCACCGCGATATTCGCCGATTCTCCCAGCTTCGAGACCAGGTCCTTCAGGGCAGGGGAAGCAAGGGCGCCCAGTTGGCGGTTCGCCACCTCGCCAAGCCGGATCAGCCGCGGGCCCAGCGAATAGCGGCGGTTGGGCAACTGTCGCACGTAGCCCACGCCCACCAGGGTGCGCAGCAGGCGGTGGATGGTCGGCAATGGCAGGGGAGTGTCAGCGGCAAGTTCACTGAGCGCAGCCTCGCCGCCGGCGCGGGCGATGACTTCCAGGAGCTCGAATGCGCGTTCGACGGATTGGACACCGCCGGTGGTGGACTTGCTGGAAACCTGCGTCATCTTTGCTCCTCATAAAGGCACTGGTTTTTGGAAGTGCTCTGTGCATTACTTCTGCAATGCGAAATCCTAGTCCCAAGAATAGCGCAAAATCAGCCATTCCTTCCACGATCCGAAATTAACCGAGCAAAAAATAGTGCCCGGGGCCACAAGACACTCTTGCATTTTCATTTTGAGGATAATAGTATCCACTATACGGAAACTTTTTACAGGAGGAACTGATGGCAGCACCAAGCCCGGGGTATTCATTGACGCTTCGCGTACAGACGCCAGCTTCGATCACCGCGACCAGCGAACTGGCCAGTGCTGTTGGCTCGGCCGGCGCCCACATCACCGCCTTGGACGTCACTGAATCGCACCACACCCACATGGTGGTCGACGTTTCCTGCAACACCACCGACGTCTCCCACAGCGAAATCGTGCGCGATGCGCTGAACAAGCTCGATGGCGTGACCGTGCGCAACATTTCGGACCGCACCTTCCTGATGCACCTGGGCGGAAAGCTCTCGGTCACCCCCAAGGTGGCCCTGCGCAACCGCGATGACCTCTCCCGCGCCTACACCCCTGGTGTTGCCCGCGTGTGCTTGGCCATCGCCGAGAACCCCGCCGATGCACGCAACCTGACCATCAAGCGCAACACCATCGCCGTGGTCACCGATGGTTCAGCCGTCCTTGGCCTGGGAAATATCGGCCCAGCCGCCGCCCTGCCGGTCATGGAAGGCAAGGCCGCGCTGTTCAAGCAGTTCGCCGACGTCGATGCCTGGCCGGTCTGCCTGGACACCCAGGACACCGATGAGATCGTGAAGATCGTCAAGGCTCTGGCCCCGGTCTACGGAGGGGTGAATCTCGAGGACATCGCCGCACCGCGCTGCTTCGAGATCGAAGCCCGGCTGCGCGAAGAACTGGACATCCCGGTCTTCCATGACGACCAGCACGGCACCGCCATCGTTACCCTGGCTGCCCTGCTCAATGCGGTGAAGGTCGTGGAGAAGAAGATCGCCGACCTGCGCATCGTCGTCTCCGGCGTGGGCGCCGCCGGCAACGCGATTATCCAGCTGCTGATGGCCCGCGGGGCGAAGAACATCATCGCCTGCGGACGGGCTGGGGCGATCAACCGCAGCGAAAGCTATGCCGATGCGCATCGCAGCTGGCTGGCGCAGCACACCAATCCGGAAAACTTCACCGGATCCCTCAAGGAAGCCATGGTCGGCGCGGATGTCTTCATCGGCGTTTCGGCACCGAATGTGCTCGATGAGAACGACATTGCCGCCATGAACGAGCGCGCAATCGTGTTCGCCATGGCTAACCCGGATCCCGAGGTGGACCCGGAGATTGCCGGCCGCCATGCGGAGGTCGTCGCCACCGGCCGCAGCGACTTCCCCAACCAGATCAACAACGTCCTGGCATTCCCAGGTTTTTTCCGCGGGCTGCTGGATGCAGGGGTCATCGAGATCACCGACGCCATGCTCCTAGCCGCAGCGGATGCCATTGCCGCTCGGGTCAGCGCATCAGAGCTGAACCCTGGATTCATCATCCCGTCGGTGTTCGACCCACAGGTCGCTGCCGATGTCGCTACAGCGGTGCAAGAAGCGGCGGCCGGCAAGTAGGCCCCGCGCGCAAGACCTTCAAGGTGCACGTCAACGCACCGATCATTGGAACAGAGCACAAGAAGCAAGGAGCAATCCATGAGTATTGAAATCACCGCCATCCCCGACGTCGCCGATGCGCAGCAGATCCTCTCGAACGAAGCCCTGGCGTTCATCGAGAAGCTGCACCAGAAGTTCGCCGGCACCCGCGACGAGCTGCTCGCCGCCCGAGCTGTACGCCGCCAGCAATTCTCCGCCGCCAAGTCCATCGACTTCGATCCGGAAACAGATTCCGTGCGCACCGGCGACTGGAAGGTCGCCGAAGCCCCTGAGGCGCTGCGCGACCGCCGCGTGGAGATCACAGGCCCGGCCTCCCCGGCCAAGATGGCCATCAACGCGCTGAACTCCGGTGCCAAGGTCTGGCTGGCCGACCTGGAAGATGCCTCGACCCCGAGCTGGTTCAACGTCATCGACGCGATTTCCAACCTCTCGGCCGCCGCCCGCGGCACCTTGGCCTTCACCGATGCGAAGAGCGGAAAGTCCTACGCGCTGCGCACCGACGCGCCACGTGCGGTCGTCGTGGTCCGCCCGCGCGGCTGGCACCTGCCGGAGAACAATGTGCGCATCGACGGCAAGCCTGCCGTTGGCGCATTGGTGGACTTCGGCCTGCACTTCTTCCATAACGCGAAGGTGCTTGCCGAATCCGGCCAGGGACCGTTCTACTACCTGCCCAAAATGGAGCACTACCTGGAATCGCGCCTGTGGAACGAGATCTTCACCTTCGCCCAGGCCGAGCTGGGCATCGCCCACGGCACCGTGCGCGCCACCATGCTCATCGAGACCATTCCGGCGGCCTTCCAGATGGACGAGTTCCTCTACGAACTGCGCGATCACGCCGCGGGCCTGAACGCCGGACGCTGGGACTACCTGTTCTCGATCATCAAGACCTTCCGCGAAGCCGGCGAAGCATTCATCATGCCGGACCGCTCGGCCGTGTCGATGACCGCGCCGATGATGCGCGCCTACACCGAGCTGCTGGTCAAGACCTGCCACAAGCGCGGGGCCTTCGCCATGGGCGGCATGGCCGCCTTCATCCCGAACCGCCGCGAACCGGATGTCACCACTGCCGCCTTCGACAAGGTCCGCGAGGACAAGACCCGCGAGGCCAATGACGGTTTCGACGGCTCCTGGGTGGCACACCCGGATCTGGTGGAACTGTGCAAGGAGATCTTCGACGCGAAGCTGGGCGAAAAGCCGAACCAGCTCGATCGCCAGCGCCCGGAGGTCGAGGTCACCGCAGCCCAGCTGCTGGACGTGGCCAGCGCCCCCGGCGATGTCACCGAGGCCGGCGTGCGCGCGAACCTCTACGTGGCGGTCAACTACGTGGCCGTGTGGCTTTCGGGCAACGGTGCGGTCGCCATCCACAACCTGATGGAAGATGCCGCCACCGCGGAGATCTCCCGCTCGCAGATCTGGCAGCAGATCCGCAACAAGGTGGTCGCCGCCGACACCGGAAACACCATCACCGCCGAACTGGTTGCTGGCATTCTCACCGAAGAGGTTGAACGCCTGCGCTCGGAGGTCGACAATGAAGAGCACTTCAACGCCTACTACCAGCCGGCAGCGGAACTAATCGCGAAACTGACCAGCGGCAAGGACGAGGACTTCGCAGACTTCCTCACCACCGGTGCCTACGAACTCTTGGAAAAGGAGTACGTGACCAAGCCATGAGCAACACCTTCGATGAGTCCACGCTTGCCAGCATAGAAGCCAAGCTGGCAGCCACCGACCGGCTGCTGGAAAACTCCTACCCGGGAGAAACCGGAGCCCGCCAGCCGATCCACACCGTGTACGTCCCAGGGGACAAGTACAACGCGGATCTGCCTGCCGCTTGGGGCGCCAACGCCCTGGCCACCGCGGGCAACGCCGTCGGGCTGGCCAAGCTGGCAGCCAAGTTGAACCTGGCCGAACCGGACCGCCTGGGCGAACTGGTGGCCGCGAAGCTGGCAAGCGAACCCATCGAAGATCTGCGCCTCGATTTCGAGGACGGCTACGGCAACCGCACGGATGCCGAGGAGGACGCCGCAGTGCTTGCCGCGGCCGACTCGGTGACCGCGGCGGTGGCCGCCGGCAAGGCCCCGGCCTGCATCGGCATCCGCTTCAAGTGCTTCGAAGCCCCGACCCGGGGCCGGGGCATCCGCACCTTGGACCTGTTCCTCAGCCGCTTGCTGGCCAACGGCCCGCTGCCCGAAGGCCTGCGCCTGACCCTTCCGAAGGTCACCACGGTGGCGCAGGTCGAGGCCATGGTGCACCTTGCCGAGCAGGTCGAACGGGTCCATGGTCTGGAAGCTGGACGGATCCGTTTCGAGGTGCAGGTGGAAACCCCGCAGGTCATCCTGGCCGCCAACGGAACCCATCCGGTAGCCCAGCTGATCGCCTCGGGCAAGGGCCGGGTCTCCTCGCTGCACTACGGCACCTACGACTACTCCGCCTCGCTGGGCGTGGCCGCCGGCTACCAGTCCATGGAGCACCCGGTGGCAGACTTCGCCAAGGACGTCATGCAGGTAGCCGTGGCCGGCACCGGCGTGGAACTGTCCGACGGCTCCACCAACATCATCCCGGCCGGCGACCCGGAGAACATCGCGGCCGTCTGGGAGCTGCACGCCCGTCTGGTGTCCCGCCATCTGGCCCGCGGCATCTACCAGGGCTGGGATATGCACGAGAACCAGCTGGTCACCCGCTACCTGGCCACCTTCGCATTCTTCCGCGAAGGCTTGCAGGCAGCTGGCACCCGGTTGCGCAACTACGTCCACCAGATCAACTCGGCCATCATGGACGAGCCAGCCACCGCATGCGCCCTGGCCCGCTACATCCACCGCGGGGTCGCCTGCGGTGCGGTCACCGCCGACGAGGTCACCGAACTGGCCCAGATCACGCTGCCCGAACTCGAGGCGATCGCCTTGAACCGCTCCCACGCCTAAGGACTGCACCATGACTGTTCCAGCCATCCAGAACTCCTCGTCCTATTACTCGAACTTCGGCGGCCACCCGCCGCAGAGCGACCTGCTCACCGACCGCGCCATCGTCACCGAGGCCTACACCGTCATCCCCAAGGGCGTGCTGCGCGACATCGTCACCAGCGTCTTCCCCGAGTGGACCAACACCCGCGCCTGGGTGCTCAACCGTCCGGTTGCCGGTGCGGCCACCACCTTCTCCCAAGCCATTGTAGAAGTTGCCCCGGGTGGCGGCGCCACCAAGCCGGAACCGCAGGCTCAGGTGCAGGGATTCATCTTCGTGCTCACCGGCCAGCTGACCCTTCTCATCGAAGGCACCGAGCATGTGCTGGTGGACGGCGGTTTCGCCTACCTGCCAGCCGGCGCCACCTGGTCAGCCCGCAACGATGGCACCGAGCTGACCAGCTTCCACTGGCTGCGCAAGCGCTACGAAGCGCTCGAAGGAGTGGCCGCACCGGCTCCCGTGGTGGGCAACGAGCGCGATATCGAACCTGGCCCGATGCCGGGCACCGATGGCAAGTGGCGCACCACCCGCATGCTGGATCCCAACGACGTCGCCTTCGACTTCGGCGTGAACATCGTGACCTTCGAACCAGGCGCATCCATTCCGTTCGCCGAAACCCACGTCATGGAGCACGGCTTGTACGTGCTTGAAGGCAAGGGCGTGTACCGGATGAATGGCGACTGGGTCGAGGTCGAGGCAGGGGATTACATGTCCCTGCGCGCCTTCTGCCCGCAGGCTTGCTACGCCGGTGGCCCGGAGAACTTCCGCTACCTGCTCTACAAGGACCAGAACCGCCAGATCGCGTTGTAAGCGTTCATTTCCAGAGACTGCCGGGGCCGCACCCCGCGCTGACCCGCCGATTATCGGCACACCGTGTCCTTTTCATGTTCCAGTGATGTTTCCTTTGCTCGGACGTGGTGGGCTGACGGCAGGGTCGCGCGGGATACGGCCTTCGGCTTTGGAATCCCGGGGTTGTTTCGTGAGGGCTAAACCATCATTCGGAACTCTTCATCACACACATCGGCAATACCGGTCCCATCCCCTGAAATCGCGGGCCCCACCAAATCGACCAACGTTGGTTGATCTGGAAGTGGGTTGCGACCCTGTACCCGTGGGAGAGTGAAATCGACCAACGTTGGTCGATTTCAAAGTGGGGATCAAGCCCGAAAAGCGCAGGCAGCACTTTAGTTGTTTCCGCAGGAAAGTTAGTGGATACGGGTTCGCGTCTTTTCGTGCAAATCCGGGCAGGCGATACGGTTCCGCCGAGATCATGAGTTGATGCCCGACCATATCGATGACCCGACCCAAGCGTTCGTCCGTGGACAGGGCATCCGGATGGTCCATTTGTGGACCTGCAATCGGAGAAAAACAACCTCTGCTTGTAATTGCTGAAACTGCAATATGTAATTGTTGAGTTCTTCGACGATCTGAGAATCCGCGTGATTCGAGGGATCGAAGGTAGTCGTTCGTAATTGTTGAAAACGAGCCAGTTAATTGTTATCAGTTGAATGTTGCTCCGCAATGATCACGACTCCAACCGTGATACGCACTGTTGTGGTGACTATCCACTGCCCAGTCTAAGCGTGCCGGGCCGGCGATTCGCCACTTCAAAGCAAGCAATGTTCCGGCTATCCGCTGAAGATCAGCCGCCACGTGTGCGTGCAGTGCGGTGAGAGATGGTTTGCAGTTTCAGCCTCGCGCTTCTGTGTCGCAGGGGCGGAAGCCCCGAGGAGCATCTCAACGCCCCAGTTCGGTGCGCAGCGTAGCCAGCGCGTGGTCCCAGGGAATGCGTTCCTGCTCAAAGCGCAGTCCGCCTTGGGCGCGCAATAATTTGTAGGCCTCGACCTCCTTGGGCTGCAAACCGGAGGGCGCTGCCCGGGTTAGTCCCTTGGCATGGGGCACCGCCAGCTGCGCGAAGCGCTGAAGCGTGCTAGGGTCCATCATCACCGAGCGGGCATCGGGCCGCACGCTGCGCAATGACGCCAGGATTGCCAGCCCATCCAGATCCAGATCGCCCCAATACAGCAAGTTTGCGGCCGCCACCCAGGGGATCGGCGCGCACCAGCGCACGTCATAACCACCCCCGTGCAGTGCAACCACCCCGGGCAGTTCGGGCAGAGACAGCAGGGTCTGCAAGTTTTCCACGATGAGCACGGTCCGGGCCGACAGATCGAGCCGGCTGAGCGTATCCGGGCTTGCCATGAGCTCTCCCATTCCCGCGGGAGCCAAGCGCGGGTCCAGGAACCTGACGCGGTAGAGCTTGGCCGGGGCCAGCAGCCCCAGGCCGGGATCGCCTCCGGTGGCAACGTGCAGGGTGCGCACAATATCTGCATGGCGTTCGAGCCACTTGGAGTCAATGCCCTGAACCGGAAGCTGGCGCGGATAAAGACCCGAGTCCGGGTGTGCGGTCAGCCAGGCGAGGACATGGAAGACCCGCTCGAAATCCTGGTGCGGCAGGGCTGCTGCCTTGCCGATGATCCGGGCCAGGGCACGGTCGAAATCCTCCCGTGCCCCGGAATCCCGCGGTGCCAGCGACTGCAGGCGCAACGCCCGGGCACGGTATAGCTCCCACTCCTTGCCACGGTTCAGGAAACGGGCCAGCGCCGCGGGCGACTGTGCGGACAGCCGGACGGGGATGCTTTGCGTCCCGGTGTTCGGCCAGCGCCGCTGCTCCCAGTCGATCTGCAGCCCGTCAACGGCCACCGCGCTCCACTGCTTCAGCCACCCGGCCACCGCGGACATGTCGGCGGCGGCTTTCTTATCGGTGGGCGGCTTCAGCCCCAGCGCTACCGGGGAGGTGGCGTCAAAGGGCCGCACCGACCAGGCCGCCAGCTTGCGCCGGTACAGCGTGGACAGGCGTTCGCGGGCCTCGGCCACGGTGATCATGCCGGGGACCCGTCGATTTCAGCGCCGAAGTCGAACAACGCCTCGACGGCAGGGGCGGCTTTCTGCTCAGGTGCGGCCTCCTCCTGTTCCTGCTCGCCGTCGGCAAGCTCGAAGGGCACCTGGGCAATATGCGAGGCCTTGGAGTCTTCGCAAGTCACCAGCGCCACCCCGCCCACATAGTCCTCCAGGGTGCGCAGCAACTTCATCGGGGTGGCCAGGATCATGTGGAACCCGAACTCGGTGAAGATGTCCATCGCGGTGCGGGTGAAATTGCTGTCCGCCTTGTCGAAAGCCTCATCCATGACGATCGAGGCGTAGGCCGGCAGCTTGGACTCGCCGGCCAGCTGGTAGCGCAGCGCCGCGGCCAGGCAGAACACCACCAGCTTCTGCTTCTGCCCGCCCGAACGGCCCGCGCCGGAGTCGTAGACGTCCAGGACCTGGTGTTCGGTGTCCACCTCGATGGCGGTGAAGCGCACGTGGTTGCGCACATCCAGCACCTGCTGCCGCCAGGAGCGGTGGGCCGCCTCCGAGGAGCCCAGCTGGGTCATCAGCCGGGCAAGCACCGCAAACCGCGCCTCTGCCTCGGCACGGTCTTCCTCCGGGGCCAGCGCCCCGGTGGTGACGGTATTCAAATCGCGCAGGAACTGGGTGGCCATTGCGGGACGGGAATCCTCCACCCGGATCTGCAGGTAGCGGCCGGGGGAGTACTGGCTGCGCAGCAGCGAGGAGTTGATCGGTTCGATGCGCCGGCGGATCTCGCGCACCGCCCGCTGGATCACTTCGCGCAGCGCGGCGATGTTCTGTTGCGTCTGGGTCCGCAGCATTTCGAAGAAGCGGTTCTCGAATTCGGGAAGCCGGTCGGCTTCCAGCGCGCCGAGCAGGCGCAGGTAGCCGGCGCGGTCCTCCACGGATTCGGCCAGGTCCGCAGAGGCTTCCGGCCAGGAGTGCTTGAACGCGGAGATGGCCTGGAACATCTGCTGCTGCAACTCGGCCATGCGATTGCGCAGCTCGTCCTTGGACTTGGACAGGGAGCTCTGCGCCTTGCGGGCATCGGCCTCGATGGACTCGTGCGTGGTGGTGCGCTGGGTTTTGACCTTTTCGAAGACCTCGCGCAACGCGGCCGCGATGGGTGCCGGCACCGGGGAGGCCGGCAGCTCATCCAGGCGTTCAAGTGCCGCGCGCAGGTCTTCGAGCCGGCTTTGGGCACCGAGCTGGGCTTTTTGGGTCGCCTGGTGCGCGGTATCGGCGCTCGCTTCGCGCCCCAGCGCGAGCTCCAGCTGGTGCTGCGCGGCGCGCAAATCCCCGTCGTCGGCCAACAATTCGGCCCGGCTGCCTTCAAGGTCCGCGACCCGCCGCTGCTGGCGCGCCAGGTCGATGTGCTCCCAGGGCAGGCGGATGAGGTCTTCGGCCACGAAGCGGCGCTTGGCCAGCAACGCCAGTTGTGTCTTGGCCTGGGAATCGGCGCGCTGGCAGCGTTCCAGCAGCGACGCTGCGGACTTGAGATCCAGCTGGAGCTGTTCCAGCTTGGCGTCGGTGTCGAAGCCCAGCACCCAGTGGCGGCGGTCATCCACCCGGCGCTTGTCATTCTTCTCAAAAGAGGTCGGCCCGCGCTTGACCTGGCCCGCCAGGGTGACGCCGCGGGCCACCTGGGCCAACTGATCAGCGTCATTCACGCAGGCGTAGTCGTAGCGTTCGGCCAGACGCGCCTGCAGCCAGTCATGCATGGGCGAGGTGGCCACCTGCACCCGGTACACCAGGGAGTTCTGCGCCGAGGGGCGGCGTTGAGCCGGGGCCTGCGGGCCGATCGTCTCGAATTTCAGCGAGGCGTTCAGGTGGCGGGCGTTGACCGCCCGCGAGACCGCGAGGGTGTGCGCGGATGGCACCAGCATCACCAGCGCCAGCGGGCGCAGCACGCGTTCGATGGCGCCGGTCCATTCGGCGTGGGATGCTTCGACCTGGAGCAGCTCGCCGGCAAAGCGAAGCGTGTCCGGGGACAGTCCGGTGTCCTGGCAGATCATCGCACGCGCGGCCAGCAGGTCGCGCGGCAGGTTGGAGCGCCTGCATGTCGCGCTCGATTTCCGTATGCGCTTCGCGCGCCTTCAACACGTCTTCGGCCGCGGCGGAGGCCTGCAGCTCCAATTGCTGCTGCTCGGATGAGTTGCCTTCGAGCAGGCGGGTGCACTCGCGCACCAGCTCGGCGTACTGGGCGGCATCGGCGGGCATCGCCAAGTCCACCGAGCCCAGCTTGCGTTCCAAATCCGTGCTGTCGGCCTGCACCCGGTTCAGGTCCCGGCGGGCGGCGTCCAGCTGCGCTTCGATCAGCGCCAGCTGCGCCCCGCCCTGCTGCGCCACCGCGGCCCGGTAGTTCTCGGAGTGTTCCCTGGCGCTGTGCAGCGCCTCGGAGGCTTCGCGCAGTTCGCGTTCGCGCTTTTCGGCCAGCCGTTCGGCTTCGTTGATCGCCTGCACTGTCAATTCGCGGCGGCGGGCGTGGGTGTAGTCATCCAGGCTCTCCAGCAGCAACGAGGTGCGCTCGGCCTGGGTGCTAGCCGCGGCATAGTCGCGGTCCTGATCGCGCAACGGGGACAGATGCTCGACCTGCCGGCGTGCACGCAGCACCGCGGCGTGGGCTGCATTCAGCTCGGTGAATTGGTCCACCGCCGCGTCGGCCTTGGCGAAGGTCTCCGGTTCATCCAGCATGAATTTGCGGAACAGCTCATCGAGCGAACCGAGGTTCTTGGCCGATTGGGTCTTGTGCAGCAGCAGCGCGGCGCGCTCGCCGGTCAGCCCCAGGGTGCGGGCGATGCGCCGGGCAAAGCGGGAGTGTTCTGCATCCACCGTGGCGTCCGGGAACGCGGCCTTCAGCTCGCGCATCTTCAGCCCGTTAGCGGCGAAGGGCTCCAGATCGGCCAGTGACAGGCTGGCGCCGGTCAGCAGGGAGAGGTCCTTGACGTCGGCCGGGGTGTTTTCCCCGGCTTTCAGGTGGAAGAGCTTGACCAGCGTGTGACGTTGCCCGCGGCCGTTGGCATAGCGCAGCAGGATACCGGACCAGGTGGCCTTGGGACGCAGATACTGGCTGGTGATTTCGCCGGTTTCGCCATCCGCGCTGCGCCGCCAGGCGCCGCGCACGTAGGTGAGCACCGAACGGTCGGAGCCGCGCGTGCCGGTGTCCGCCGCTGCCGCGTTGAACCGGGTCTTGCCGCGCGGGGTCAGCACGGCGCTGATCGCATCGACCAGCGAGGACTTGCCGGAGCCGGATTCGCCGGTTAGCAAGAAGCCCTTGCGCGGCACCTGAACCGAGTGCAGCCCGCTAAAGGTGCCCCAGTTGGCCAGTTCAATGTGTTCCAGGCGCCACTGCCCTGGGTGTATCGCCGCGCTCATTTAGTCTCCTCAGCCTCGTCCTGCTCCAGCTGCGCAATGACCCGCGTGTTACCCGCCAGCCGCTGGTATTCCTCCTGCACAGCCTGGATCTGCTCGGTGGAGAACACCAGACGCAGGATGGGCGAGATTTCCACCCGGTCCTCGGTGTCGGTGCGCACCAGCAGCGAATGCTTGAGCATCTTGGTCCACGCTGAATCCACGCGCTTGCGGAACCCTGCCTCGTCGGTGGTGTCCGATGCACGGTAGCTGTTCAGATGGTCGTAGACCTCGTCGCGGCCGATGAACACGCGCGTGGCACCCGATCCGCGCAGCAGCTCGCGGCGCAGGAACAATAGCAGGGCGCTATCCATGAACGTCAGCGGCATGGTGCGCACCACCTGCGGCGCCTCGATCGCTGCCTGCGGGGCATTGCGCACGAACGCCACCCCGAGGGATTCATCGAGCACCAGGTCCAGGAACAGGTCGGCCAACCGCGAACGCAGCGCGGCGGTGTCGGTCAGCAGGATTTTCCAGGCCTCCGAGTGGCGTTCTGCCGACAGGTAGGGCCCCTTGACCAGTTGCACGAGCACGCGGCGCGATCCGGCGGCCAGTTCGCCCAAGTCCCCGGACCACAGGCTGGCATCCCGGTTGGCGCTGTCATCCACTGCCTGGTCCGTCGGTGCAGGATTCTCGGTCATGAAATCTTCTCCTGGAAGAGGAAACGGGGGACGGTGGCCTGGCGGGTCTGCCCGTCGCTGGCCCAGTGCACCGGTTCGGGTTCGCCGCCGGCACGCACGCCGTGGTTTTCGGCGAGCACCAGCAATCCCACTACGGAGGCGATGCCCTGGGTGGCGGGAAACTTTTCCAGAACCTCGGCAATGGTCGCGGCGCCCTGCTGGGCGAGCACCGCATTGACGTTCTCGCCCAGTTCGGCAAAGTCGATTTCCGAGGCGCGCACCGCCTCGCGCAGGGCAGCGAGATCCGCGGTCCCGGTGTCATGGATGTGCAGCGGCTGCGCGGTCTGCGATTCGCTGGGGTTGTGCAGTTTTATCGCGCTGGGCGAGGCGATCTGCAGTCCGGTCAGCTCCAGTTCCAGATCAAGCTTGGTGAACGGGCGCAGCGTTTTCGCCGCCTGGACGGCCGCGGCCATGGTGCCGCGCAGCTGGCGGTGCACCGCGCGTTCCTCGGCCAATTCCTCGGATTGGACGAAGCGGCGCAGGCTGCGTCCCAGTGCGGTCATGACGTCGCTGATGTCTGCGCTGGAGCGCTGTATGTCAGGCAGCAGGTCGCGCAGGGACAGCCGCTGGGAGTCCCTCAGCTTGCGCGCGAAGGGCCGGGCGAGCAGCTGGTCGATGTCGTCATCCACCGCCACGGTCCGTTCCGGATCCAGCAGCAGGGCGTGGAAGGCGGCGAAGGACCGCCCGGCATCGGATTCGGAGAGCAGGTCCACGCCGCGGAAGATGTCATCTAGCACGCTGCCGCGGGATTCGGGCTCCTCGATCAGCTGGCTGCGCAGCGAGCGGTTGATCATCTCCAGCTCGGCACGCACCCGGGCGAAATCTTCGGGCAGTGCGCTGGCCAAAGACAGGATGTCCGCGGCCGCATCCACCGAACGCTGCTCATCGACCTCGGTGAGTTCGCCCGCGGTGAGCGCCTGGATGCGGGCATCGATGGCATCGCGTTCGGCTGTCAAGGCCGCCACCCGCCGGGAAATATCCGGGTCGGTGTCCACGTTCAATGCGCGCACGCGCTGCACGATGGTGGCCAGCCGTGATTCGGTCACCGAGGTGCGCGGGGTGGCCAGGTCTTCGATGAAACGCAGCGCCGTCAGGGCGCCGTCGCTGAGTTCGTACAGTTCTTCGCGGGCCTCGCCGGGCCGGCGCACCAGGTATCCACCGGCCAGCCAGGTGCGCACATAATTCTGTGCAGATTGGGGCAGGTCGAATCCGCGGTCGCGCAGCAGGTCGAGATCCGCATCAACTGCTTCCATGAGCTCCGGTGCGGGAACCTGGCGGCGCTGGCGGGAAAACCTGGCGCCGAGAATCCCGAATGCCACCGGGGCATTGTCGGCGCGCAGCAGCGCCCACGCAGGACTTTCGCCTAGGAGCCGCTGAGCGGTGAGAGCGGCGTAGACTGCAGACATGCCTACAAGCCTATCGGCCTTGACCGACGGGATAGCTCAGTGGCCGGTCTGTGACGCGTCGCGGGGACTGCGCTTTCGCGGTAAATGTCCGACGCGTAGCCTTGAGCTAGAAAATGAAGTCGTGCGTAGAGGAAAGCGGCCGTGGCCAAGAAAAAGGCAGAAAAGCCCAGGAGCGGACATCCGGCTCGAAACCAGTCATCGGTAGTTTCCCTGAATCAGGTGAAAATTCAGCGGGGCCTAGATGCGCTGACCCCCGAATTTACGCGCTGGTATGGCGAAGGACATGGAGAGCTTGAATCGGCGATTCTGGTGTTGCGAGTCGTGAGCGATACGCTGACCAGCTACAGCTCACTGGTTGATTTGGAATCGATCTCCGACATTCAGGTGGATATCTTGGTTGCACTCCTAGAATCCTTGGGAGTTCCCGAAGACGTTGATGTGACTGCACAGGACATGAAGGAGTTGCGCACCTTCTTGTCGGCCGCGTGGGTGGACTTCACGGATTTCCTCGAAGAAACTGGACGCTGGACCCAGGATCCGGAAGAACTGGTGCGGCTGCGCGAGCAGTTGCTGGAAGATGACCCTTTTGAGGGTCTCTTTGACGCTCGCAATGACGACGGATTCGAGGGTTTCCCTGCGATCTTCCGACGCGAACTTCAGCTTGAACTCTTGGAGATGCCGTTCTTGCGACTGGCACGTAGCGTGTTGGGATGGTGCACGGCCGAGGAACGCCGGAACTGGCCCCAGCCGCTGGATTCGGCTTTCTTGGAACAGGCATGCGTTGCGGTGGCCGCAGACCTGCCGGAGAACTTGAGCGCTGAGCAAGCATCGCGCCTCATTAACGCGTTGCTGGTCGCACTCGAGGAGGGTGGGATCGTGCAGTTGCTGCCCGGCCAACCCGCGCAGCCAACAACTCGCGCCAAGGAATTTCAAGCGAGCGACGGGGCGGGAAGCGCTGACGCACAGTTTGATGTCCTCGATGCGTTTCTCGAGAAGTATTTAGCGCCGGCCAGTACCCCGGGCACAGAACTTGACGGGGCCTGGACGTTGGTGAACCTGTGGGTCGTTGGGGCTCTGTCCGGTGCCTCCGAGGAAGTCAACACGCCGCGTTATGAAGAGTTCGACGCCGATACATGGGAAACTGCACACCATTACATGCAGATATTGCGTGGACTGGGTCTGGTCCACGAAGGAGAACGCTACTCGCTGCCCAAAGTGGTGTCTGCGCTATTGACCGCAGACCTCGATACCAATGATGGCCATGACGACCTCGATCTAGATTGGCTCGGCGGTCTCAATGACGAGGAAAACCAACGCCCACATCGCACCGAGCCTTACAGCGGGCCAGTGCTGCAACTGAAGCTCGGACTGCGCGATAGCAAACCACCCATTTGGCGTCGCGTCCTGATCCCCACGGACCTGACCTTGGCCGACCTGCACGAGATTATTCAGATCAGCTTTGACTGGGCCGATGCGCACCTGCACGAATTCCGAACTGGCGGCCGTCGGGGGACCACATACGGGCCGGCTAACCCTTACTCGGAAGTGGACCACTTCGAAGGCGACGTCTTGATCTCCGAGGTGTTGTCCAAGGAAAAGGACAAGCTGGATTACAGCTACGACTTCGGCGACGACTGGCGAGTGCGAATTGACGTGGAAAAGGTTGTGGAAGCCGATGGTGGCTACCTGCCACGCTGCACCGGTGGGCGCCGTATGGCACCGCTAGAAGACAGCGGCGGCATGTATGGCTGGGAGTCGAAATTGGAAATCCTGGCAGATCCAACGCACCCTGAGCACGAAGAGGTGCGTGGCTGGCTGGAGGACATGGGGCTTGACCCGGAGTACGGGCCAGATCCTAGTGAATTCAGCGGGGACTTCATCAATGAAGCTTTCGAGGACATCTTCTGATTTCACCCGAACAAAGCGACTAACCGCCTAGCCAGCAAACCGCGATAGAGGCGTTCAGGACCCGATTGATTGACCGCTACGTTTGGTATCCAACGCGATGCGGGGCCCACTTTTCCGCGGGCCCCGCACCGATACGTACTTGTGTGTCAGACCTCGGTCGTGCAACTGCTCAATGGCTGGCTTGGACCTATGTGATCACCGGGGGCTTCCCGTAGCTGGTCCGGTAGGCGTAGCTCCACCTTCATCGGTCCAGTCATAGCCGATCTTGTCCGAGAGTGCGGGATCCGATACCACGTCGGCAGCGACGGATTCGTCGAGTGGACCGCTTACGTCTGGGATCTATCTCATGTACGGCTCCTTCCACGCATGCTGGATTGAGACCATAGCAAGTTCCCACAAACCCTTCTAGTCCTTCCTGCTGTTGGTGCGAGTGTAGTGAGAACTCCTGGATTGGGCCGGCCAAGTGATTGCCGACGCCAGCCTGTTCACGAATTCGAGGGATGTGACGCAATGCAGCCTTCGTAGATTGGTTAACTTGGCTCAGATAGCTAACTGTTCGTTGGAATAGCTACTTCAACTTTTGCGACGGGTCTGGGCGGACTAATCCTTCAGTGCGGCCGTGCAGGTACTGAACCAAGGTGTCTGTTCCCGCCACTAAGATGGAAAGCATGATTACCGGGGAATTGAAGTCGCAAGTAGACAGCGTGTGGAATGCTTTTTGGACCGGAGGCATCTCCAACCCGTTGGAGGTTATCGAGCAGATCACTTACTTGCTGTTCCTCAAGCGGCTTGACGACAACCAGATTGCCGCAGAACGCAAGGCCTCGCGCATCGGCAAGCCGCTTGAGAACCCGGTGTTCCCCGAAGGTGTCGACAAGTTCGGGCGTTCATACCAGGACATGCGGTGGTCGAAGTTCAAGAACTTCGATAAATCCGAAATGTTTGCTGTCTTCAACGAGAGCATCTTCCCGTTCCTGCGCGAGGAACTGACTCGCCAGTCCGACGGCAGTGATTCCTCCTACACGCACCACATGAAGGATGCGCGCTTCACCATCACCAAGGATCACCTCCTGCAGAAGGCAGTGGACCTGATCGATGAGATCCCGATGGATGACCGGGACACCAAGGGTGATCTTTATGAGTACATGCTCTCCAAGATCGCCACGGCCGGCACCAATGGGCAGTTCCGCACCCCGCGCCACATCATTGAACTGCTGGTGGCCATGCGCAACCCGCAGCCGATGGAGGCCATCTGCGACCCGGCCTCAGGTACTTGCGGTTTTCTCATGGCCTCCGGCGAATACCTCCGAGACAACAACCCGGAACTAATGTTTGATCCGGAACAGCGGGCGTTCTTCAACAACCAGCAGTTCCATGGGTTCGATTTCGACTCCACCATGCTGCGCATCGGCGCCATGAACCTGTTGCTGCACGGCATCGAGAACCCTGTCATTGAGAACCGCGATTCGCTCGCGGATCTGCACTCTGCGGACGAGGAAAAATATGATGTCATCCTCGCCAATCCGCCGTTCGCCGGCAGCCTGGATTCAGAGAATGTCTCCAAAGAACTGCTCAAGACTGTCAAGACCAAGAAGACTGAGCTGCTGTTCCTTGCTCTTTTCTTGAGACTGCTTAAGCCTGGTGGCCGCGCAGCGGTGATCGTGCCTGATGGCGTGCTTTTTGGCTCTTCCAAGGCTCATAAAGACCTGCGCAAGCAGTTGGTTGAAGACCAGCAGCTGGAAGCGGTCGTCAAGCTGCCTTCCGGTGTCTTCAAGCCCTACGCCGGAGTGTCCACTGCTGTCTTGTTCTTCACCCGCACCAACTCAGGCGGTACCGAGAACGTCTGGTTCTATGATGTAACCGCCGATGGCTTCAGCCTGGATGACAAGCGCAACCCGCTGGAAAGCTCAGATCTGCCCGACGTGCTTGAGCGCTGGAAAGCAGTGCGCGGAGAACTGAGCGAGGAACGCGCTGCGGCAGAACTTGAAAGGGCGCGCACAGAGCGGTCCTTTGTTGTGCCGAAGAGTGAGATCGCCGAGAACGGATACGACCTGTCGATCAATAGGTACAAGGAGATTGAGTACGAAGAAGTCGAGCACCGTACGCCGGCGGAGATCATCGCAGACATCGAGCAGTTGGATGCCGACATTGCGACGGGACTTGCGGAGTTGAAGGGGCTCCTGCCGTGAGGGGCGCGACGCTCGGAGATGTCTTCGAACGAATCACAAACGGGAAGAACGTTCGTCAGAACGAAACCGATGGCGGTATCAGGATTACCCGAATTGAGACCATATCTATGGGGATAGTGGACCCAACGAGGGTTGGCTATGCCGGCCTCGAGCATTCTGACAATGAGAAATGGATTCTCCGTGATGGTGACATCTTGATGAGTCACATCAACAGCCCAGTGCACGTGGGAAAGTGTGCACTTTATACGAATGACTTGCCCGAGATGGTGCATGGAATGAATCTGTTGCGACTTGAGCCAAACAAGTCTTTGGTCGATAGTTCTTACGCGGTTCGCTATTTCCGCACACCGGCGTTTCGTGCCCAGTTGCGTAAATTCATCAATCAAGCGGTAAATCAAGCAAGCATTTCTGTGAAGAACCTCAAATCTATCGAAATAGCACTCCCGCAGCTTGAAGAGCAGCGTCGTATCGCCGGAATCCTTGACAAAGCTGATGCTCTCCGCGGCAAGCGCCGCAAAGCCATCGCCCACCTCGATGTTCTAGGACAGTCTATTTTTCACGAGATGTTTGCTGGACTGTCAGGAGATGCTTTGACCCTCCGCGATGCATCTCTTCGTTTCGTGAGTGGCCGTAACATGGTGGGTACCGGCGTCAATGCTCATCCGACAAAAAAAGTACTCAAAGTCAACGCAGCTTCGAGTGGAGAGTTTGATGGAAGCCAAGTAAAGCCATTACCGATGAACTATGACCCGCCAGCCGCACATAGGGTTGAGGTCGGAGATCTCATCGTCACGAGAGCGAGCGGGACCAAGGACTTAATTGGTGTGGCGACGTTGGTTGATTCCGTCCCGAGTGAAACATACTTGCCAGACAAGCTCTGGAAGGCGGTCGTTAACCCTCGATTGCTTCTTGCCGAGTACTTCCGATTCCTAACCAGATCGACGACTTACCGCAAGTACGTTTCTAACGCTGCCAGTGGAGCCGCTGGTGTCAGTAACATTTCGCAGGCGAAACTGCTCGATTTTCAGCTGGTTCTTCCACCAATTGAAAGCCAGCAGGCCTTCGCTGACCGGATGGCCGCTATTGAGAGCCTCAAGATGACGTACCGGGCCCAACTTGCCGACCTTGATGCTCTCTTCCTGTCGCTACAGGACCGCGCATTCAAGGGGGAACTGTGATGGGCGCAGTTGCCGAAATCCCGAAGTGGCACGGATTCCTGACTCCTATCCTTCGTGTCCTCGCCGACGGGCGGTCCCGCACACGGGCTGACCTGATCGAATCTGCCTTGGATATTGCCGAGGTAAATGAAGAGCAGCGCAACGTGCGGGTCCGTTCGGGCGGGAGCCAAGCGAAGGGGCGCGTAGGGTGGGCCATTTCCCATCTCATTGCAGCACAAGCCCTAGAACGTCCTGAGGGCGCGCTGTACAAGATCACCGCAGAGGGCCTGGCCCTGTTGGAACGCCACCCGGAGAGGATGGCGCAGGCCGAGCTACGCGAAGTGCCCGCATACAGAGCGCACCAGAAAGCCATCAAAGTAGCTCGCAGGGACGGCGCCACAGTCGTTGCGCCCGAGGCAGCCGACGACACTGAGGAAGATCCGCAGGACATGATTGATGCGGCGATTGACCGCATAGAGGCAGAGGTCGGCGCGACCTTGCTGGCCCGCCTACGCGAGAGCCACCCAGACTTCTTTGAGGAGGCAGTCGTCAAGCTGCTGATTGGCATGGGCTACGGCGGAGCCGAACAGCGCGGACGGCGGATTGGCGGCTCCGGCGACGGCGGAGTGGACGGTGTCATTGACCAGGACGCGTTGGGCTTGGAACAAATCTATGTCCAGGCCAAGCGCTATTCCGAAGGCAACACTGTTGGCCGCGAGAGCATCCAAGCATTCATCGGTGCCCTCCATGGATTCGGAGCCAGCAGGGGCGTCTTCATCACCACCAGCAGCTTTACCCAGCATGCCCGCGAGTATGCTGCAAGCATCCCGACCAGGATCGTGCTGATAGATGGCAAGCGACTGGTGTCCTTGATGATCAAGTATCGCGTCGGTGTACAAGTCAAGCAGAGCTATGACGTGGTGGACATCGACGAGGACTTCTTCGAATAGTTGGTGAGACTCATCTTGGCAATTGAGGAAGAACGAAAGCTCAAATGATGATGGATAGTATCTTGGGCGTCGCTGACGGATGCACTTTCTGAAACCGGGCCGCGATTCTACCCATTAATGGATGGACTCAGCTCCCCAAATGGTCCGCTCATCTGCATTGCGGTACAAAAACCGCAGGGCAAAGTTGCATAGACCGATGCTCGTGAGAAGAACGCGAATCGTCCCAACCAAATTCGCATTTATCGTTCTTAAACGCGAATTTTAGTTGGTAGAGTCGCATGTATGAGTAATCAGGGAGCGAGCCGGTGGCCCGCACATAGGGTTGAGACGCTGCCGTGGAGCCAAAAGGTTCGTGGCGGAACCCGTGAAGACCGGATATTTTCCAGCGTCGAGACCACCATCCCGCCCTTGATCGCGCGGCTGGACTACGCCCCGTCCTTGCCAGAAACTCTAGCTTCCGAACAGGCACTGCTCACCGTAGCTCAGGCCGACACGGATGCCGAAGGCCATTCTGCGGCACTGAGCCGTTTCATGGTTCGAAGCGAGTCGGTGGCTTCTTCGAAGATTGAACGCATCAGCGCTTCGGCACGTGATTATGCCAAGGCCATGGCAGGGCACAGGGCCAACATCTCTGCAACGAGCATGGTCGCTGCCTCTACGGCGTTGCATGAATTGATTACCGCCGTGGGATTGCGAGGCGAGTTCCTTATCGATCAATTCACGAGCGCACACCGGGCACTCATGGTCGACGATCAAGAGGAGTCAGACTATGCCGGACGTTTCCGTGACATGCAGAACTGGATCGGCGGCAGTGATTATTCCCCGCGTGGAGCCTTGCACGTGCCCCCGGCTCCCGAGCGAGTCAACGAGCTGATGAATGACCTGATCACCTACCTCAACAGGGATGATGTGCCTGTATTGGTCCAGGCGGCGATAGGACATGCCCAATTCGAATCGATTCACGCCTTCACGGACGGGAACGGACGTATTGGCCGCGCACTGGTTTCTGCGGTGCTTCGTCGACGGGGAGTCACTCGTAACGCGGTCGTCCCACTCGCCAGTGGGTTGCTAGCCCGCCGCGAAGACTATTTCGCTGCACTTGGGTCCTACCGTCAAGGCCAGCCGTCCCCGTTGATCCTGCTGTTCGCGCAGTCAGCGCGTGCCGCGGCCCTGGCCTCACGCGAGACGATTGCGCGCCTGAAGTCAATGCCCGTGCAGTGGAGTGCAGAGCTTCGTCCTCGCACCGGCTCAGTAGCCAGTCGCCTCATCGGCGCGTTCCTTGACCACCCGGTCATGTCTACTCAGGAAGTTGACCGGGCCGCCGGCGCCGGAGCTACCAGCCAAACCTACCGGGTGATTGACCAGCTTGAGAAGGCGGGCTTCATCGAAGAGATTACCGGGAGGAAAAAGGCCCGCGTCTGGGCAGCTGCAGAAGTGATGGCCGAACTTGATGACCTGGACCGTCGCATCCAACAGGACATGCGTGCCGAGTTGTAGACGGCCTTGCAGCAGCGGCAGCAGAATTCGCCGGCTCCCAGAGCTCAGTCGATACCAGAGACCTTTCCGCGGATTGTGTCGCCGAGCGCGCTACGAGCCGTGAAGGAGCCTGGGCGTATAAGGCGGGTGCTGATCATTCCGCAACCCGTTGAGACATGTAGGTGCAGGACGCTGGCAGGAGTCATTTCACGACCTAGACCGATATGCACCAAATGTTGGATCATGCTTCGGAAAATCGATCGTAGGACCATGCGACTTCACTGAATAGAGAACTATCTGACCCAGAGCGTAATTACGAAATTGAGCTGATTTCCACTTGGTTGAAGAAGATCGCCGGCGCCGACTACCGGCTTCACAAATGAAGCAAAGGGGTAAAGGCTAAGAGGACGTGCTTCTGGGGCTGGCCGAAAGCTTCAAGGGAGAAGGAGGCTTTCAGAACATCAGGGTGCGTGGCGGAGTCATTTCGTGCGCGTTCCTTCGTCCTCTGACTAGGATGTAAGAAAGTCGTTGGGCTAACACAGGGGGAAATGCGCATGGTCCAGGCAGACAAGGCGCCACAACGTCCGTCGAACTTCGCGTTCCTTGCCGCCCAATGGCCCCACATCTTCGCCGAGGCGCTGAGGGCCGAGGACTATGCCCTGCTTGATCCGCGCGGGAGTCTGCTGTATTGCCGGCGCACCCTGGAACAGGTGGTCGACTGGCTTTACCAAGCCGACGTGTCGTTGCGCATGCCGCTCAAGGACGATCTGAACAACCGGCTGACCACCGCAGATTTCCAGGTCGTCGTGCCGTCGATGGTGCGCGACAAGATGCATGTCATCCGCAAGCTGTCCAACAACGGCGTCCACGGCAACCAGCCGGTCAGCACGCAGATATCCCTCTTTGCGCTGGCTGAGCTATTCCACACCGCCATCTGGCTGGCAACGTTCTACGCCAAGGACCCGTCCCTGCGCCCGGTGCCAACAAGCAAATTCAATCCGCAAGTCCTGGGTCCCAAGCCGGCAACGGGTGTCGTGCGGCTGAGCAAGGCGGAGGCCGAGAAACTGGCTGCCGATCTGGAGGCCAAGGACAACGCGCTCAAGGCCGCCGCCGAAAAGGAATCCGACTACGAAGCCCGGATCCGTGCCCTGCAGGAAGAGATCGAGGCTGCCAAGAAGGCCAACGCCAAGATCCCCGACGAGCACGACTACACCGAAGTCGGGACCCGCGTCTATATCGACCTGTACCTCACCGAGGCGGGCTGGAATGTCGAGGATCCCCACGTCCGCGAATTCCCGGTGCACACCATGCCCACGCTTGCCGGCACGCTCGCCGGATCCGGTTTTGTGGATTACGTCCTGTGGGGTGTGGACGGAAAACCGCTGGCCGTCTTGGAAGCCAAGCGCAGCAGCAACGATCCGCACATGGGCAAGCAGCAGGCAAAGCTCTACGCGGATTGCCTTGAACGTGCTTACGGGCAACGGCCGGTCATCTATTACTCCAACGGGTACCGGCATTGGCTCTGGGAAGACACCCGCTACCCGGAGCGTGAGGTTCTGGGATTCCACAGCCGGGACGAACTGCAGCTGCTTGTTGACCGGCGCTCCCAGCGCAAACCGCTGGCCAAGGCGGCTATTCCGGCCGGCTTGGCTGACCGCCCGTACCAGCACAAGGCAATCCGTGCCGTGGCCGAGGCCTTCGATACCGAGGCCCGCCGCCGCGCACTGCTGGTGATGGCCACCGGCACCGGCAAGACGCGCACCATTGTCGCCTTGACGAAAATGCTCAGCGAGAACCGGTGGATCAAACGCGTCTTGTTCCTCGCGGACCGCAACGCGCTGGTCACCCAGGCAGCTCGCGCCTTCAAGAACCTCATTCCAGGGTCCTCCCCGGCCCGGCTGGGAACCGACGACGCTGCCGGCAGCCGCATCCACCTGGCCACCTACCCGACCATGATGAACATCATCAACGCTTCGAGCGAGGGAACGCTGATCGGTGCCGAGCGCCGCGGGGTCGGCTACTACGACCTGGTCATTGTTGACGAGGCCCACCGCTCGGTGTACCAAAAGTACCGGCACATCTTCGCCTACTTCGATTCCTTGTTGATTGGGCTCACAGCGACCCCGCACAGCGAAGTGGACCGAAACACCTACGCCCTGTTCGACATCGAGAACAACAACCCCACTAACGCCTATGAGCTCTCCGAGGCGGTTGCCGAAGGCTACCTGGTACCGCCCCGGGTCATAGATGTCCCGGTGGGCTTCATGCGTACCGGAGTGCGCTATGCCGATCTCACACCCGAGGAACAGGATGAATGGGATGAGAAGGACTGGGACGAGGACGGCCTGATCCCTGACGAGATCGCAGCTCCCGAGCTTAACCGCTGGCTCTTCAACGCGGACACCGTTGACAAGGTATTGGCCGTGCTCATGGAACGCGGGCATAGGGTTGCCGGAGGGGATCGCCTCGGCAAGACCATCATCTTTGCCAGGAACCAGGAACACGCAGACTTCATTGCCAAGCGCTTCGACGCAAACTATCCGGCATATGCGGGGCGCTTCGCACGGGTCATCACCCACAGCGTGAACTACGCCCAGCAGCTCATCGACGACTTTTCCGACCCGGCCAAGGAACCACACATCGCGGTCAGCGTCGACATGCTCGACACTGGCATCGACGTGCCGGATGTGGTGAACCTGGTGTTCTTCAAGCCCGTGCGCTCCAAGTCGAAGTTCTGGCAAATGGTCGGACGTGGAACCCGACTGCGCCCCGATCTGTACGGGCCCGACGCGCCGAAAGAGGACTTCCTGATCTTCGACGTGTGCGGCAACGCCGAGTACTTCAACGCCGGGCTCGACGCTGGTGACGTACGACTAGGCCTATCCCTGGCGGCGCGGACATTCGCTACCCGGGTGCGATTGCTGCGCGCTGCCATTGAGTCCCAATACGACGAGGGATTCCGTACAGACCTTGTTTCGCGGCTAGGCGGGGGAGTGCGTGAATTGCCGCGCTCTAACTTCCTGGTCCGGCCTCACATGGCCGCCGTTGAACGTTTCGCAAACGATGATGTTTGGAAGAACCTTACCGACTCAGACGCTGCGACAGCCGAGCAGGAGCTTGCCAACTTGGCATCCGTCACGCCAGGCGAGGGAGAAGAAGAATCCAAACGATTTGATCTTCTGGTGCTGCAAGCGGAACTTGCCGCGCTCTGCGGCGATACGCAGGCGCTTTCACGCCTCGGCGCGCAACTGGTCAAGATCGCTCAAGCACTGCAAGAACAAGGCAACATTCCACGCATTGCTGCCCACCTTCCGCTCATCGAATCGGTGGTGGAGACGGGTACCGAGTCCGGAGCGTGGGATAGTGCCGACCCGTTGTGGTTGGAATCTGTCAGGCGGAAACTGCGCGAGCTGATTCCCCTAATCGAAAAGAAGAAACGAAATATCGTCTACTCCAATTTCGTCGACACGATGGGGGACATCTCTGAGGTCACACTTGGTGGCGTGCACGAGCAGATTTTCGATGTTTCGTACTTCCGCGAGCGTGTGGAAATCCACCTGCGCGGGCATCTTGACCATATCTCGATCCAGCGCCTGCGCCGTGGTCGCGCTCTGACCGAAGAAGACCTCGAAGCGCTCGAAGGGCTGCTTCTTGAATCGGGTGCCGGTTCTAAGGAGGACCTTGAGCGCGCCTCGGAAGGTGACCTTGCCGGCTTCATCCGCTCCCTCGTGGGACTCGAACCGGAAGCGGTGCAGGAAGCTTTCTCCGAGTTCATCTCCGAGACAACGCTGAACACCCGTCAGCTTCAACTGATCAACATGATTGTTGCGCAGCTGACCCGGGGCGGCAGGATGGACGCTGGGGCACTTTACGAGAGCCCCTACACTGATCTTGCTCCGCATGGCCCGGAGGATCTCTTCCCGGATAAAAGTGTCGACAGGATCATAGAAATCGTTAACCGGTTTGGCGGAAGGCACGGTGTGCATGGCGAAGGGTCGGCCGAAAAAACTGCCTGACGCTGAGCCTGGTTCCATGCGAATGTCGCACTAATCGTATGCCTAACCCTAATTTTGGCTCTACTGACATATCCGTGGGCGTGAGCCGCGAGCCTTAACGTCCACACGCCGCTTCCTGCCTAGGATTTTTGACTGACTAAGGTACAAAAATCTAGGGACTGAAAACGGCGTGCAGAAAACAAGCATATGGGCCGCCCTGCTGGGTGTCGAAAAAACGACCGTCCACCACGTGGATACCTGCCCGGAAACCGGGGTCCTGCTGGCCCGGGTGACACCGCACAAGTCCTTGCGGAACAGATGCGGAATCTGCTCCAGGCGGTGCTCCCGGTACGACCGCGGTGAAGGCCCCCGACGGTGGCGCACCCTGGATCTGGGAACCACCGAAACCTATCTCGTGGCCCACGCGCCTCGTGTGCGCTGCCCGGAGCACGGAGTCATCGTCGCCGCCGTTCCCTGGGCCCGCCACCAGGCCGGACACACCCGGGACTTTGACCAGCAGGTCTCCTGGCTGGCCACCCAATGCTCCAAGAGCGCGGTCACCGTGCTGATGCGCATTGCCTGGCGCACCGTGGGCTCCATCATCAACCGGGTCTGGAAGGACACCGCCAAGACCTTCGACCCGTTCGCGGACCTCAAGCGGATCGGCATCGACGAGATCTCCTACAAACGCGGACACAAGTACATCACCGTGGTCGTGGACCACGATTCGGGCCGCCTGATTTGGGCCTCGCCGGGCCGTGACAAGGCCACGCTGCGGAAGTTCTTTGACGCACTCGGGGAGGAACGATCCGCCCAGATCACGCATGTTTCCGCCGATGCCGCGAACTGGATCGCCACCGTCGTGGCCGAACGCTGCCCCCAGGCCGTCCGTGTGGCCGACCCGTTCCATGTGGTCCAATGGGCTACCGGGGCCCTGGATGAGGAACGCCGCGCATCCTGGAATCGGGCCCGGAAAGCGGCCGAAGAAAATGAGCCGGCCAGGGGCAGGGGACGGCCGCCCAAGGATGCCCCGGAACGGCCCGATAGCCAGAAGGCGACGAAGCTGAAAAACTCCCGCTACGCGCTCTGGAAGAACCCCGAGGACCTCACCGTGAAGCAAAAGGTGAAGCTCGATTGGATCGTTCAGACCGACCCGAGGCTGGGCCGCGCGTACTACCTCAAAGAGGGGCTGCGGACCATCTTCAGGCTGCCACATGCGGACGCGGTGGTGGCCCTGGACAAGTGGGTTTCTTGGGCCAGGCGCTGCCGGATTCCCGCGTTCGTGAAGCTGCAAAAGAGCATCGTCAAGCACCGCGAAGCCATTCTGGCATCGATCGAGCACGGATTGAGCAATGGGCGGATCGAATCCATGAATACCAAAATCAGGCTCATCACCCGGGTGGCCTTCGGATTCAAAGCACCCGAAGCCCTCATCGGCCTGGCGATGCTCAGCCTCGGAGGCCGGAAACCGGTACTCCCGGGACGGGGATGACCCACGGAAGAGTCAGTAGAGCCCTAATTTTGTCGCTTTCGGCTTCGACGTAAACATCGTGGCGTTCGACCCGAGCATTTCCGAGTCGTTCGCTCAAACTCATATCATGGAGTTTGCCTCTACATTTTGAAAGACAAGGGGTGTTGCGGTTGAACGGTACTTGGATGAGGTTGAGTCCGGCGACTACGTGTCATTGCGTGCATTCTGTCCGGAGAACGTCAGTGCCCTGCTACATAAGAATAGGGGCAGTCGGATCGCTTTAATGCGTGCCTACTGAGTTAACTCGTCGTTCGGCACCTACCCGTTTCTGGTATGTTCCGGTCTTTGTTTAACAGCAGTTGAAAATTGCTGGACCACTTCCTTTTCAATCGTTGCGCATGGCACAAGGCGGGTCGATGCACGGAATGGCGACAGTTGTCTCAACACTCACTATTACGAAGAATGTCAAGCTGTGTGGAGTCACTAAGCCGTTTGCAACACGGTCTCGTCCCTCGTTGAGGGCAGGTTAATCCCGACAATCCCAGCAGGCGACGGCGTCACAGGACGAACATGGAACCGTGATGGATGTTTCCGGAAATACTCTTCTAACGCGGTCTACGACCCTTCTATGTCTGTCAACCGGCGATCAAAGCCTCCGCTTGTGAGTTGAAAATGCGGTAGACGCGCCGGGCGAGATAGCGTTTGATGCATCGTCGGATTTCCTTCGTGCTAAGTCCTTCCGCTTCCCGCTTCTGCACGTATTCGCGGGTTTCCTCGTCGTGAGTCATCCGCGTGATGGCGACCATGTGAAGCGCGCTGTTCAGAGACCGGTCGCCGCCGCGGTTGAGTCGGTGACGGACGGTGTTCCCCGATGAGGCCGGGATCGGGTTTACCCCGGCGAGGGAGGCGTATGCGGCTTCCGAATGCACCCGGCCCTGATGGGACCAGACTGTCAGGCATGTGGCGGCCGTGATGGCGCCGAAGCCCTTCACATCCAAGAGCGGTGCCGCCTCGCTGACCTTGACCAGCTCGGTGATCTGCTGGGTGTTGCCCGCCACGTCTTTGTCGAGGTCACCGATCCGCTTGGCCAACCGGACCGCTTCGGTGCGGGCCACGGAAAGCGCCAGTTCCTCGTCCTGCTCACGCCACCGGGAGACCTCGGTAATCTGCGCTCCGGTCAGGGCCTTGCGGGCGTCCAGGCCGAGCTCATTGACGCGCACCAAGGCAGTCAGCCCGTTCACCGCCCGTGTCCGCTCCCCGGTCATGGAATGACGCGCAGATACCAAAACCCTCAGGGCAGCACGGACGCCTTCATTCAGCCGCGGCCGGCGCAGTTGCTTCTCCTGCATCGGGAGCACGGCCCGGGCGATTCGTTGGGCATCGAGCACGTCGGATTTGCCTACGCCGTGGTGGGATTTGGCGTCCATCCGTGCTGCCTCGACAACCGAGTATCCCTTTGTAACCACGGTTCCGGCGAGTATGGCCCCGTAGGAGGCTGCGCCCTCGATCACCCAGAGCACGGCGAGATCAGCACCCGTGCGGCGTGCCACCCACGCGGTGGCTCGGTTGATGCCGGCGCCGGTCGTGGGGAAGTCCCGGGTATCGACGAGTTCACCGGTCGTGGCGGTGATGATGGCGTAAACGTGGTTGCGGGCGTGGGTGTCGACACCGACGACAAACGCATGTGAATGCGCGACGATAGACATGGCGGTCATTGTTCCTTTCCTCTTCACGGATATGGGCATGGCCACTGCCGGCCGATACCAGTCCGGGTAGAGGTCACTTCGGAACAACACTGTGATGAGCCACGCCCTGAGGCGGACAACCTTCTGATCAAGTCACCGAGGTGGGCCGGACGGGTACCGGCCGGCCGCCCCATGGTTGGACAAGTCGTAGGAAAGACACCAATGGGTCACGTGTCAGGTGAGTCACAATCACGAGGCGGGACGGCCAGTCCCTATCCTGCCAGCCAGTCCCAGACCAGCTGCACCAAGTCTCACAGTGTCAGGGTGGAGCGAGTCCAGCCCTTCGTTGCAACACCTCGCACCCAGACAAGGGCGTGTACCGGATGAATGGCGCTGGGTCGAGGTCGAGACGGGGGATTACATGTCCCTGCGTGTCTTCTGCCCGCAGGCTTGCTACTCCGGCGGTCCGGAGAACTTCCGCTACCTGCTCTACAAGGATCAGAACCGTCAGATCACTTTGTAGGCGATGGCGCGAAAAGAAGCGAGGTCAGGCCTGGGACTAGAGTGTTGCCCGGAGCCTGTGATTGGATGGAAGCAGGTTCGAGATGCATTGGAGGAAGGGCAAATGAAAATAGCTTTCTATGCCGCGTTCGCCACGATGGTACTCGGCGCAATAACCGTCATCCTGACTGTGCCTGCACTATTCCCTGACCCCAGTGCTTTGAAAGAAGGCTTGGCAATTTGGGCCGGAACAGCTTCTCTGGCTGGGTTTGCCGTCGTGAAGCTGCTGAAGAACGCCACGCTGAAAGAAGCTTGATCCGGCTGTTCTCGGAGACAAGAGTTCCTTAGGCAAACTCGTTGTCTTTGGTCTCATCGCCAGCATTGCTGCTTAGAATCAGCCGCCGTTCCAAGCGGGTGAGATTGCGCGGAGAAGGATCTTGGCGCGCAGGTTCCAAGGCCGTAGCCAATGCCGCGCCGACCACCGTTTCATCCAGTCCCATGCCGACGGCGACCAACGCGTCATCGGCCGGGTCGCTGTGGGCTGTGGCTTCCGCGAAATGGATCTGCCGTCCCACCATGTTGACCAGGTAGCGTTGCGTGCCTCGATCGGTGCGAAGCTTCACATGCCCTTTGATCCGGTAGGCCGCGCCCGGCGGGTGCTCAAGCAGGTCCAAAACGGCTCCTGCATCTGCTGCTTCGGGGCAGCGCACCGTCACCGCGTTGGCGTGCGCAGCATGAGCGTGATCATGGTGCGTGCGCGAGGCGGCGGCCAGGGGCAACTCGTTGACAGGGTCTTCATCCATGGCGATGTCGAAGACCAGCTCGGGATCTATGGCGGCGTGCGATGCCGGAACGATGGCCACCTGCGGGTTGATTTCGCGGATTCGTCCGCTGATCCGGGCCAGGACCATGTCACGGTCCTCTGGGGCAATGCGGTCCAGCTTGTTGACCACCACCATGCTGGTGGCGTTGAAGCGTGCCGGCGCCATCGCCGAGGTATCCACGGTGTGCTCATGCTCCACGGCGTCGATCACGTCGATAATGCCGCCGAAACGCACCCCGTCTGCCTTGCCGAAGCGCAGCAGCCGATCCACGTTCAACGGGTCGGCCGCCCCGCTGGCTTCCACGATGATCGCGTCCAGGCACAGGCGCGGCTGAGCCAGCTTTTCGAGCAGTTCATCGAGCGGACTGCTATCGGACAGGCAGCACACGCAGCCGCCGGCGATGGATTCGGCCGCGTCGATCTGCCCGGTAATCAGACCGGTATCCACATTGACCTTGCCGATGTCATTGATGATGACGCCGACGCGGGTGCCAGGGCGGTTCAGCAAGCAGTTGAGCAGGCTGGTCTTTCCGGCACCCAGATAACCGGTGAGCACGATGACGGGGATCAATGCCGGCTCCTTTTCACTTCGACAGGCAGACCGCTTCCATTCTCCCCGTTGCGCCAGGTATCAACGAATGCTGACACGCATGCTGGACGCTGGTTTACCAGACAGGAAGCTCGGGAATCGGGCCATCGGCTTCGATGTGGCGTGCCTGTCCACGGGCCAGCCACTCAATCAGGCCTTCGCGGTCCGAACGCACCTTCAATGCGCCGTCGCCGATGATCCACTCATCGCCTTCTTCGCTGTTGATGGTCATGCCCGGAGCGTTCTTGGCGCGCATGGTGCGCACCGCGGCCTCGACGGCGTTCTCCTGGGAGTCAGGATCGGCTTCCTCGATGGTCCAAGCGGTATCCAGGTCGTGGTGGTGGATGACTACCTCTGAAATGCGCAATGCAACGATGGAGGTCGCTGGGATGACCTTGCCATGCAGGTCCACTTCTTCAACGGCCAAGTCACCGGATAGCCGGTCGCACTGCTCGGCGAAGAACGCGGCTGCCTCGTTGAAGGCCTTGACCAATTCTTCGCGCGGCAGCGCGGCCAGCTGGTCGATCTCTGCATCGCGGGCTTCACGCGACGCATACAGCTGCTGCGGCTCACCGGTGGTGGCCCAGTCGATCAGCTTGACCAGGGTGCGTCCGTTCGAGGCCAGGTGCGCGATGACATGCGACCGGCTCCACCCCTCGCACAGCGAAGCGGCGGCCAGTTCCTCGGTGGACAGGGTCTCGATCGTCGCTGACATCATCGCGGTTTCGCGGCTGAGTCGTGAGAGGTCCGAGTGCAAGCGGGCAGTGTTGATCATGGTGCCACCCTACCAACGCGAAGTCCTCAAGAATAAGGATTACGCAATACATATCGAATAGGAATTGATTCATATGCGAACCCATTGGCGTTATTCCTCGTCGAGCCACTGGGTGTCATCCAGCCAGCTCCAATCAATCAGCCCCTCGATCAGCGGATTGCCCCAGACATCACCTTCATAGGTGTAGTCGTAGTCAGTATTCCCACCAAGACGTGCTTGGCCGACTTCGACTTCGATCAATCCGGCTTGTTCCATGCTGTCAAGAAGCGTCTTTTCATTTGTTGGATCCAACAAGATGACGTTGCCGCCTTCCGGGACCGGAATCGCGGTGTGCGGCGCGAAGCTGGCGCTCAGTGGAACTATCGGTCCCTGCGCGTCATCGGGCCAGAGAGAATGCTGCAGCGGGATGTTCTGTCCATCCAGAACCGCAGCGAGCTGTTTGCTGAGATGAAGTTCATCGGCCGGGCCCAGCAGCTGGTCAAGGAACTCTCCCTGCAAGTGAACCGCCGTGATTTCCGCGAAGCGGAGCAACTGGGTTGCGCTCAGCTCAGCGTCATCTATGGGTCGGCCGGTGATGAGGTAGGCCACCAGCTCCGCGCGGGTGTCAGCGAAAACCTTCACGCCAAGCCCGTGACGGAGGTCGGTCATGGCGTACTTGAAGGTGAGGTCGCCAAAGGGCAGTGGCGCTTCACCGGAATCTGATATGTGGATCATGGGATTCTTCTCCTTGCCTTGCGCCCAGCCTTGTGCGTGCGTCTTGGGCCAATGTGTGCCACGGGGAAAAGTTTTTTATGTCCGTGGATGACGCGGATTCCCGTAGGAAGGAATGCCCGGGATCGACTCTTCGAACATGCGCGGGGCCTGTTCCATCAGCAGCCAGCTGGCACGTAGCCTAGGAGTAGAAGACAAGCGACCAAGGAAAGCAGTCCAGTGGCGAAGAAAAAGAAGAAGCAGAAGCCCAAGCAGGGGCACCCTGCACGCTTGCAACAAGGCGTAGTCTCCATGGATCGCGTCAAGGTCGGACGCGGGTTGGATGCGCTGACCGGGCAATTCGTGCAGTGGTACGCCGAATATCGCGATGACCCTGAACTGGCGTTAATGGTGCTAGCTGCGGTGCGTGAGACTCTGGGCGTCTACGCAGAAGTAGTCGGACTGAACAAGGTCACCGATTTTGATCCGCCGAAGTTGCTCGCGGTGCTTAACTCGATGATTGAATTCGAAGAAACCGAAAATCCCGAGGCCGCTTCTAATGAACTTGGCACCATGATCTACATGGCGTGGGTGGACTACGTTGAGTTCCTGCGTGATACCAACCAGTGGGAGCGCGAGTTCGAAAGCCTGGACTGGTTCCAGAAGACCCTGGAAGCCCAAGATCCGTTCGCTGGTGAGGACGAGGTCGAAGCAGACGATGAACTTGACGCGATTCTGGATTCAGAGGAAGCCTCGATAGCGGCCTTGGCCGAAATCACCGCCATGCCGATCAGCACGATGGGTCGAGCGGTCCTGTCCTGGGTGCTTGCCGGTGGCAGCAGCCTCTGGACCAGCCTGCCGATTGACCAGTTCGTCGAAACTGCCGCAAAAGCTGTCGAGAACGACCTGCCCGCAGGGCTGGAAGAGACGCGCAAGGGCCTGGCGGTTGCGCTCGTGCTCCAGGCCTTGGAGGCCGTCAATGCCGTAACTCTGAACCCGCAGGCAGCGCCGGAACGCGGTGTGAGAAGCCAAGACATTCTTGAGCCTGAAGACGCGGATTCTTTCGATGTGAACTTCTACTTCATCCAAGCCTGCCTGGACATGCTTTTGGAGCAGCCTGGCGAAAATGACCAGGCAGCCCTTGAAGCCTGGGGCTTGGCTGCCTTGTGGATCGTGGAAGCAGCGGACGGCAATCCGCAGCATGCCGCTGCCCCGCGTGATGAGCAGTGGTCTTCGGAAGTTTGGAAAACCGCCCAGGTGCGAATGCACGAGCTACGCGTTTTGGGTTTGCTTGAATCCGGTGAGGCGTACTCGCTGCCCAATATCGTGCGCTTGGCGGTTACCGATGTCGACGACGACATCTTCGAGGAGGATGACGAACTCGACGATGAGACGCTCGATGCGATCTTCGGTCCGGACGATGTGGATGAGCCCAAGCGCCTGAAGCGCGAAACACCGTACACCGGTGAGGTACTGCAGCTGAAGCTGACGCTCAAGGACTCCAAGCCGCCCATCTGGCGCCGCGTGCTGGTTCCGATGGACCTGAACCTCGGCGACCTGCATGACATCATCCAGGCCAGCTTCGACTGGTACGACGGGCATCTGCACAGCTTCTACGAAAATGGTTTCGGCGGGACCACCTACGGTCCGGCAATTGCCGAGATGGACTACCAGAAGAATGAAGCGGAAACCTTGGTTTCTTCGGTGTTGAAGAAGGAAAAAGACCGCCTGGATTACGTTTATGATTTCGGAGACAACTGGGAAGTCCGCATCGATGTGGAGAAGATCCTGGACGCTGACGGCGGTCAGCTGCCGCGCTGCACCGGCGGGCGCCGCATGGCTCCAATGGAAGACAGTGGCGGAATCGGCGGCTGGGAAGCCAAGCTGGAAATTCTGAATGACCCGGATGATCCTGAATACGAGGAAGTCGCGGAGTGGTGCGAGGACTTCGGACTTGATGATGGCGAGGAAATCGACCCTGCTTACTTCAGCAAGGAAGAAATCAACGCGAACCTGGATCTTGAGTTCTAGGCCTGGGCCAAGGCCATAGAGAACGCCGGTGGGTTAACGAGCATGGATGCTCGTTAACCCACCGGCGTTCTAGATCTTGAAGGTTTGGGCAGCGATCCTATTCGTTATCTAGTGCGGCACCATTTGGCGTTGCACCGCCCTCGCCGGTCCAGTCCTGGCCGACTTCATCATTCAATGCAGGGTCGGAAATGACATCGGGCTCTTCGGCTTCATTCTTGTTCAAGAAAGCTTCAGGGTTTTTCTCGTTCATCAATCCATCCCTTTCGTTGGTCGGACTGCCAACCTAGCAAGGACGCTTCCGTCCCGACAGCTGGAGGACCAGCTTTTCAGGAAGCTGTAAGGAAATCCTCAGTGCGCTTCAGTCAGTTCTACAGCGCTAGCCTAGGGACGGCGCCTTGCGCTGCACGAAGACCACCGCATCTTCTAAAGTTGCCGGGTTCCCGTCCGGACCGGTGATGGTGCGTTCGCGCACTTCGGCACACAGCACGTCCCACTGCTCCGGGTCCAGGGCCAACGCTTCCAGTTCCTCTTCGGGGGTGGGGAATGCAGGCATCTGGTGTTCGGGTTTGTCTGCGAAGGACGGCATGGCGGCATGGGACAGGACCAGCAAGTGGCCGCCCGGTGCTACCAAGGTGGCCGCCTTGCGCAGGAAGTCTGCGCGCGGGAATGCGAAGGGTGCCTGGAAGAAGCTCAAGGTGACCAGATCAAAGGTTTCATCGGTGTTCCACGCAGCCAGATCAGAGGCGATGAAGCGGGTCTGTCCCGCGTCCAGCCCATGCTTGGCGGCTTCTTCCTGGGCGCGCTTCACTGCGGTTGGCGAGATGTCTAGGCCGGTGGCTTTCCAACCATGGGAGGCCAGCCAGAGGACGTCGCCGCCTTCACCGCTGCCGATGTCCAGACAAGTGCCCGGATCCAGCGGGGCAACGATGTTCTCCAGGACCTGGTTGACCTTGCCGGACCAGACCCGTTCGGACTGGCCGTAGTGGTTTTCCCAGAAGGCAACGCCGTCAAGTACTTCCTGCGCGTGTTCGTGGTGGTGGCTCATCTTCGGGGTTCCCCATTCGTCAGTACGGCCTTTGCCTTAGACCTTACTGGCGAACGGGCTCCGTGCGCGATCGAATTTGCGCAGGCGGCAAAAACTGCGCTGCTACCTCGCGCTGACCTTGCCGAAGAGCCGGGCAATGGAAGCCAAGATCATCGGACGGCAGGCGAACCAAGCGCCGGCAATCACCAGCAGCGAGAGCGCGAAGAAGAGCAATCCAGCCCAGTTGTCCGCGTATTGCGCCGGATCCGTAGAACCCTGCGCCGCGTACATGTGGTTCAGGTTGCGCAACGCCCCGGTGGAGAACACCAAGATCACATGCACGAGGATGAACAGCACGAAGTACAGCATGGTCGGGAAGTGCAGTGCGCGGGCAACCTCGATCGGGTACTTCTTGGTCAGCGCAGGCATGTTCTTTGGCCAGAAGGCGCTGAGTCGGACACCGGTAATCGCAGCCAATGGGGCCGCAATGAACACGGTCGTGAAGTAGGCCAGCTGCTGCAGCGAGTTGTAGTTCACCCAGCCATTTTCCGTAGGCCAATCCAGCGTCAGGTATTGCAACGCCGCGGAAATCGCGTTCGGGAAGACTTCCCAGGAGGTTGGGACGATGCGCATCCAGTGGCCGGTGGCGAACAGCAGCACGAGGAACACCAGGCCATTGATGACCCACAGCAGGTCAAGGCCCTGATGCAGCCAGAGGTTGATGCTCACCTTCGGGCTGCGCTTCGAGGACCAGTAGGCAGGCGGTTTCTTCTGATGCCTGACCAGCAAGCCCGAACGAATGATCAGGACCATGAGGAAGACGTTGAAGAAGTGGTTCCAGGCCAGCCATGCCGGGAACCCGATAGGTGCCGAGTCCGGCAGGTGGTATTCGCCTGGGTAGCGTTTCATGAAGGATTCGACCGCATCGATGCCGGCGATGCCACGGGCAACGAGCACTACGGCGGTGGCGATGCCCAAGGCGCAGAATGCGCCAAGGATTCCCGCCAGCACCCACTGCTTGGTTGTCAGCGGGCCATGCTTGACCGGTTCCTTCTTGGTCTTTGCCGCCGATGGGGCCGCCTGTGCGGAGGGGGCAGTTGCAGGCTTGGCCTTCGAAGCAGTATTTGCCGCTGCGGGAGCCGATGGTTGCGGCGTGCCCATCCGGGTGCGGACAGGGGCTGCTGCGGTTGCCGAAGCAACTGGCGCCTTTGTGGCGGGCGCTGGCTGCTCTGCCGGCTTTTCCACAGGTTTTTCCACGGGGGCTGGTTTTTCCACCGGGGCAGTGGCGGCGGTTTTGGCCGCAACTGGCGCCTTTGTGGCGGGCGCTGGCTGCTCTGCCGGCTTTTCCACAGGTTTTTCCACGGGGGCTGGTTTTTCCACCGGGGCAGTGGCGGCGGTTTTGGCCGCAACTGGTTCCGCAGCTGGTTCCGCCTCTGCTGGCGCTACTGCTGCCTTCACGGCCGGGGCAGCTACCAAGAGGGCAGGAGTCGCGATGAACGAGGCCGGCGGCCAAGCTTCAGCTCCAACAGTTCGTGGAAGACCACGGCGAACCACTGGAGCATCGCCACTGGCAACCACCGGTTCTGGTGCTGCGCTCGCCGAATCAACGGGAGTCGCGGACGCTGCGATAACCGGCTCAGGCACCGGTTCAGAAACCGGCGCGGAAACAGCACTTGGCGCTGCTTCCGGAACACTGCTGGCAGCAGCAATTGACGCAGGCGGCCACGCAGAGCCGCCGGCAACACGCGGCAGGCCCTGTCGAAGCGTACGGGCGCCCGGGAGCGGAGCTGCTGCTTCTTCGGCAACCTCTGCTTGGGCCGGCGCTTCGTGGACTGCCGCTGGCTCTGGTTCGGCACTAGCAGGTGCCTGGCTAGGTGCTGCCTGTTCAGGTACGGGCTGCTCGGCGGCGTGATCGGCAACAGGATCAGCCGGGAGGGCCGTGTCCGCTACGGCAGCGAAGAGTTCCGCCGGTGGCCACGGGTCGCCACCGGCTACACGGGGCAGCCCCTGGCGGATGGATTGATTGGGTGCGCTCATGGTGATTAGGCCTTGCGTGCTTCCAGTGCGGAGATCAGCTGCGGCACAACCTTGAAGACGTCTCCAACCACGCCGAAGTCGGCGATCTCGAAGATCGGGGCATCCGCGTCCTTGTTGATCGCGACGATGGTCTTGGCGGTTTGCATGCCGGCCTTGTGCTGGATTGCCCCGGAGATGCCCAGAGCAACGTAGAGCTGCGGGGAAACTGCAACACCGGTCTGCCCCACCTGGGCGGCATGCTCGATGTAGCCGGCATCCACTGCGGCACGCGAAGCACCCACGGCCGCACCCAATGCGTCAGCCAGCTGGTGGACCAGATCGAACTGCTCGGCGCTGCCCAGGCCGCGGCCTCCGGAAACCACGTGGGTAGCCGAACGCAGCTCGGGGCGCGTCGAAGTCGTCTGGGCGGCTACAAGTTCCTTGACTTCGACCTCTGGCTTGCCGCTTGGCGCAACCTCAAGCGCGGTGCTGTTCGCCGGCTGGGCTTCGGCGCGTTCCTCGATGCTTCCCACGCGCACGGTGATTACCGGTGCTCCGAAAGTCGGGGCGCTGTGCGTTGAGTAGGCTCCGCCGTAGATCGAGTGGGTGGCGATGATGCCTTGATCATCGCGTGAAACTTCGAGCGCGTCGACGCTCAATGCCAGTTTGCTGCGCACCGCAAAGCGTGCTGCCACTTCGCGGGAGGTCAGCGAGTGGCCCAGCAAAACGGCCTGTGGCTGAACCTGCGCGAAAGCGGCCTGAAGCGCATCCGCCAGCGGTGCGGTTTGCACCGGGGAATCCACGGCGGCGGTCAGGACCTGGGCGGCCCCTGCCTCGCTAGCTTGGGCGGCGAGTGCTTCCAGCGCGTCCGAAGAGCCGGTGACCAGCGCGACCGGCGTGCCGACGCCAGCTGCGGCACCTAGGAGTTCGGCGTGGTTCTTCGCCAGCGTGCCGGCTGCCGTGGTTTCGAGGAAGACAAGAATTGAGTCAGTAGCAAAAGTAGTCATGGTCGTCTTTCCGCTCACGCCAGGTTGTTCTTGATCAGGAATTCGGCCAGTGCGTTCCCGGCCTCGCCGTCATCGGTCACGACCGTTCCGGCGGTGCGCGCCGGGCGCTGCGCCACCGAAACCATGATGGAACGCGCGGTATCAGCAGGCAGAGGCTCAACACCCAAGTCCGCCAGCGACAAAGTTTCAATCGGCTTCTTCTTGGCCGCCATAATGCCCTTGAAATTAGGGAAGCGCGCGTCCGGCAGCGCCTCGGCAATCGAAGCAATCGCCGGCAGCGGAGCACTGACCTTGGTGCTGGCGCCTTCGAGTTCGCGTGAACCGCTGATCGTGCCGTCGGAAATTTCTACCGAGGACAGGGAAGTCGCCGCGGGAAGATCCAGCAGCTCTGCCAGCATTACCGGCAGTACGCCTGCCGAACCATCTGTGGACATGTTGCCGGTAAGAATCAGGTCGTAGTTGCCGCGGCGCAAGGCTGCAGCCAGAACCTCGGCGGTCAGCACCAGATCGGCGCCAAGCAATTCTTCATCGCTGATGTGCACCGCGCTGGAAGCGCCCATGGCCAGGCCCTTGCGCAAAGTGGCTTGGGCCGAACCCGGTCCCATGGTCAATACGGTGATCTCCGTATCTGGATTCGCATCAGCGTGCTTGAGTGCTACTTCCAAGGTGCGCTCGCTGATTTCATCGAGCACCACTTCCGTAGCCGCTCGATCAGCCAGGCCGGTCTCCAGATTCAGGAGCCGGTCCTCTCCGGTGTCGGGGACTTCCTTGATCAGGACCGCGATCTTCATTATTTTCTCCCTCATATCGGAGTAGCTGTTGACTGGGGTTGCGCTGCTCGGAAGCCGCATTGATCCCGGGCTTTGGTGGCCAATGATTTGGACCCCGGCAAAAATACTAGGAAATCCAAGTTCATTAATAGGCCACCGCGCAGTCCTCCCAAAGTGCCGTAGGTAATGTGTCGCAGGCTACATGTCTCTTTGGTGTTCATCTTGTCGGATTTCAAGCCATTTTTCAATGAAAGCAGACAAGAAAACAGCAATTGAACAGCTCGAAGAACAAAAGGTCTTCAGTTTGGCGTGGTTAACTGCAACTGCATGCCGGCAGGTGAGTCGCATCGCGCTATTCGTCGGCTCTTCGCGGTGCACCGTAGGCTTTAAGCCAGCGATCAATTTCGGAATCAAAGGACGGCTCATGGCCAGCAAAAAGCGTCAAGGAAAAAAGAACTCAGGCGCAGGCAACCCTGCCAAGGCAGCGGCGCGTGGACGCAGCGTTTTCCGCATCCAAGCTGAAGCGCAGGTTGATGCCCTTCGCCATGATTTCACTGCTTGGGTAGCCAACCAGGTTCCAGCGTTCTCGCCTGAACAAGCAGCTCAGGCAGCGGGCATGGAGTTGGATGTCATCGGCCAGGTCGCCGGGCAGTACGCCGAAAACGCGCGCAGCTCGAACCTGTTCGACCTGGACGTAGACGTCTTCGGGCAGTCCCTTGCCGAGCATCTGGGCAACCTGCCCGAATCCCTGGCCCCGGAGCCGATCTTCACCACGTGGCTCGATTTCTTCAGCTTCGCCCAGGACCGCCAGCTCTGGGAAGGCCCTGAGGAAAATCTCGAAGCTTTGAGCGAGATGCTCGAAGATACCCTGAACGGCTTTGCCGAAGGCGATGCGGAACTGTGCGAACTGCTGCGCGCAACCAAGCTGTTCACCCAGGTCAAGGCCTACGCTGGGACGCTGGTTGAGGGCGTTGACATGGAAGACTTCAGCCCAGAAGCGCAGGAGCCGCGCGCCAAGGTCATGCAGGCCGTTGGCCTGGATGCGCAAACCTTCGACCCAGAAGGCCCGGCTCCGCTGGCCTTCAACTACATCTGGAGTGCCGGGCGCATGTCCGTTGTCGAGTCCGAGGGCTCTGTCCTGCGCACCGACCAGGATGCTTACGACCTGCTGGTTGCCGGCGAAGAGGCTGCCAGTGCGCAGCTGCTCTTCGAAATGGCCGTTGGCTGCGTGCAGGCGCACCTGAACCCGACCTTCGATGTCGCCCTGCGCGATGAGGCCCATTACCTGGTGCTGCGCAACTTGCTGGTTACCGCATCCACCGGCCGCGAAGGCGACTTGGAAGGACTGCGCCGAAACTGCGGTCCGAAGGTCTACGATGCAGTTCTTCCCGAGGCGAAGCTCGCCATGGATTCACTGGCTGACTACGGTCTGATCACCAAGGACGGCGAGCACTACAGTATTGACGAGCGCCTTGTCCCGATCATTTCCGCTGGTATCTCCGAGGTTGAAGCCTTCTTCGAAGAAGCCGAATAGCCAACGCGGATGTTGCCCGTAGCTGCATTGCGCTGCGGGCAACACCAACCTAATAGCATCTTCTCCAGCAGCAGACAGGTGATCAGCAGTGGGCAGGGAAAACAGATCGCCATTGACGTGGCTTGCCGCATCCAGTGGACTGCTCTTCGCAGCGCTGATGCTCATCGTGGATCCGCTGATCGCGGGAACCCCATGGTGGGCCGAACCTGGGCTCTGGGTGCCATTGGCTTTCCCATTGCTGCCATGGCTGGGTGTCGCCGGGGCCATGGCCTGGCTGGGCAGCGCAGCTACGAGCTGGCTGCACGCGCTGGTTTTCAGTTTCATTGTCTTGGCGGTCGGTGTAATTCCCGGCTTTTTCTGGACGCTTCTGCTCTTTGACGCCTTCCCGGATTCCGCCAGCCCGCAGATACCCGTGGCCGTTTCGCTCTGCGCCGGTGCCACGCTAATGGTGTTGGGCCCAGTTGCAGGCGGACGTGCAATTTTCAGGCATTTGGCCAAATCCCGGCCTGCCGCTGCGAATTAGACGCTGGGGTGAAAACCCCAGTTACTAGCGAGGCTGGTCATCCTGCCGCGAGGCCGCAATGGCGATCAGCTCGCGCAGCACCGCCAGATCAATGTCCTCCAGCTTCTTCACGTACACGCAACCGGCACCCTCGGTGTACTTTCCCAACTGGGGCAGCAGCGACGCTCCTTGGGGAAGGTCCTTCAAACCATAGAGTGAGAGCTGGGCCTTGCGAGGCGAGAAGCCGGTCTTGGGCCAGATGCCGGTAGTGCGCGCATTAGCAGGGGAGATGTAGGTGTAGCTGCCGTAGCCCACGATGCTCGGCCCCCACATCACCGGTTGCTCTCCGGTGGCCTCGCGGAATATCCGATCCAGCTCGTGCCCGTCAATCCGGCGTTTTTCCGGGGTGGCAGCTTCGATGAAGTCCTCAACGCTCGCGCTATTTGGAAGGGTCTTCTGACTCGTTGGCAACTGATGCCTCCTGGGGCGTTGCGGGCGATTCGGCCTGGAAAATTGCAGAAAGCTTGCGGTACTGGCCGGTGCCCATGGCTAGCAGTGCCGCTACAACCATGATCAACCCGCCGACCAAGAAGATCAAGGCGATTCCACGTGCCTGCCCCTGTCCCACCAGCCAGCCGAAGCGCTCATCTCCCTGCGTCGAGCGCATATAGGGGATGACCAGGTACTGGGCCAATGGGGCAACCAGGAAGGCGGTAATCGGAGCCGCGGCGGCTTCCATCATCTGGGCGAAGCCGAACACCCGGCCCTGGCGGCGGAAGGCGACCACCTTCTGGATCACCGTTTGCTCCGAGGCTTCCACCGCCGGGATGAGCATCATGTAGAGCCAGATCCCCAGCACATAGAGCCAGGTCCATTCCCGGATGGTGAAGACCGCTCCGAGGAATCCCATGATGGCCACCAATAAGAGCATGGTGCGGATCGGATTGGGCCCAAGCCCGAATTTGGCAATGGCCAGTCCTCCGATGATGAAGCCGGTGGAGGCCAACCCGAAGGTGATGCCCCAGGCTTCGACCGACATGATGGTCAGCCCGTAGGGGTCCATCAAAGCCATGTAGATGCCGCCGATGAAATTGTTGAACATCGAGAAGATGATCAGCGCGAACAGGCCTGGGATCGCCATGACCGTCGTGAAGCCCAGGCGCAGGTCGCTGGTCTTTGTGAGGCCTTCTTCCTTTTCTGGCTCCTGCTCGGGGATGGAAATTCCCAGAAGGTGCAGCAATGTAATCACGACCATCGCAATTGCGATGACCAGTGTCCACCCCATCCCCAGCAGGCCGATGGACAGCCCGGAAAACACGCTGGTGATGATGAAAGCGATGCCCTGGACGGTGCCGACCAGTCCGTTGGCATTGGCGTGGCGCTCCACCGGGATCAGCAGGGTGACGGTGGTGGACAGCGCGATGCCGCGCATCTGCTCAACGATCGCACCGAACAGGATGACCAGGCAGAAGATCCAGAACTGCCAGCCGCCGATATTCAAGATGTCCTCGGTGGGCAGCCAGAGGTAGATCAGCCCGGCCAGGGCAAAGGCCACCGCGGTGACCAGTGCGGAGAACACGAACACCGACTTCTTGCGGTGATTATCCACGATGGTTCCGAAAATCATGGAGAATCCGGCGATCAGCAGCATGAAGGCGCCGCCGATGATGCCGGTGGCCATGACGTTTTCGGTTTCCAGATACACCCAGAAGGTCAGCGCGAACCACAGGTAGCTGGTGGTGAGGTTTGCGACGGCGGTATTGGCCAGGATGTGCAGGAAGGAGCGCTGGCCCTGCCGCGGAACTTCGGGGTTCTGGCTGCGGGCCGCGGGAAGGTCCGGGGCTTCTTCTTCGCGCATGGGCAAGGCTGCTTCTAAAGGTGGGCGGGAGGTCGTAGCAAAAGGATACTCCGCCGAATTCATAGGCGACAGGTGTGGATTCAGATGCTTGAAAACATAGTGATCAGATGCCTAGTCCAAGCCTAGGCATAACCCTAGTGTGACCGCCCTCACTTTCTGCCAAGGTTGAATCCATGCAAACCGGCTGCAGCGGTTTTCCCCTTAAAACGAGCCTTGAATGGACGGAGCACACCACGCCATGACTGAAACCCTGAATGAGGTATCCAGCCTGCTGGATAACGCACTGGTCGACAGCCCGGAAACCGGAGAGTTCCGCGCCAATCGAAATATCTTCACCGATGAAGAGATCTTCGAGATGGAAATGAGGCACATCTGGGAGGGCAACTGGGTTTACCTGGCCCACGAGTCCCAGATCCCCAACATCGGTGACTACTACACCACCAACATCGGCCGCCAGCCGATCATCATCTCGCGCAACTAGCAGGGTGAACTGAACGCGCTGATCAATGCCTGCAGCCACCGCGGTGCCATGGTGTGCCGCCGCAAGACTGATAGCCGCACCACCTTCACCTGCCCGTTCCACGGCTGGACCTTCAACATACTCCGGCAGGCTGCTCAAGGTCAAGGACTCGCGCGGTGCCGGCTAGCCCGAGCAGTTCAACAAGGACGGCTCGCATGACCTGACCAAGGTCGCCCGCTTCGAGAATTACCGCGGCTTCCTCTTCGGCTCGCTGAAGGAAGATGTGCTGCCCCTGGAGGAGCACCTGGGCGAGGCCACCAAGATCCTCGACATGGTGGTTGACCAGTCCGAAGTAGGCTTGGAAGTGCTGCGCGGCGCCTCGACCTACACCTATGACGGCAACTGGAAGCTGCAGGCCGAAAACGGCGCCGACGGCTACCACGTCTCTGCAACCCACTGGAACTACGCCGCCACCCAGGCCCGCCGCGCCAACGGCGAATCCTCGAACGACACCAAGATCATGGACGCCGGTGGCTGGGACAAGCAGAAGGGCGGCTACTACTCGTTCGAGAACGGCCACCTGCTGCTCTGGACCGAATGGCTGGACCCGGCCAACCGTCCGCTGGCTGAAAAGCGCGACGAGCTGGTCGCCAAGCACGGCGAGGCCAGGCCGACTGGATGATCGGCATCTCCCGCAACTTGTGTCTGTACCCGAACGTGTACCTGATGGACCAGTTCGGCTCGCAGATCCGCGTCTTCCGCCCGGTCGCCGTGGACAAGACCGAGGTCACCATCTACTGCTTCGCACCGGTGGGCGAATCCGATCAGGCCCGCGCCAACCGCATCCGGAGGAGTTAGAAGCTTCTGACTGCAATTTATTTTCATTCAGCACCACCGGGAAAAGTGTTAAGCGTCGGGAACCGGATTCTGGCCGTAGCCTGCCACGCGAGTAGCTTCGATGAGGCTGCTTCCGTCGGGTCTATAGGTGGTGTGGTGGTTCTAGTGACTGAAAAAATTTGTCACTCAAGATTCAAGCTTCGCGAAGGGGCTATCCGGTTCCGGTGTCGGGAAGATCTTCATCCTGGTCGAGGCTCAGAACTCGTCGTGTTTCCGGAGTCAACCGAACTACGGGTGTTGTTTCATCTTCAGGACGCTGAGGGCAGTGATCATTGAGATGGTCAAAGTTCTCCACGTTGCTCACGCTCTCAGGAATCGTGATTGAACGCAGGCCATGCGGTGAAATCCATGTTTTGGAACCGTCAGGACAAGCAAGGACCTTCCAGCCCAGAGCGTGCTTGAACATCTGATGCTGTTTGCATAAGAGATGCGTATTCTGCCGGGTGGTGTGCCCGCCCTGCCCATACGCTTCTATATGATCAATTTCTGAGCTATCTGCCGGACGACGACATCCGGGGAAGCCGCAATGCTGGTCGCGGTGGCGCAGCAAATCCCGCAGTCCTTGGGAAGGTCGGTACCTTTTGGGTTCCACGTCAATCGCAGCCCCGGTCCAAGGGTCTGTCAGGACCCGTTGGAATGACGGAGCATCAGCTGCGATCTTTAGAGCCACGCCTAGGGGGATCGGTCCGTAGCCTTCCAATTCAGCAAGGCCGCGAGAGGGATTGGCCAGCATTTCTAAAGCAGGAATAGTGATGGAGACCCGTGGTTTCAGCGGCATCGCTTCCGTTCCGGGCCAACCATTGAGATAGACGTCCGCGAAAGCATCGGCTTCAACCTGGGCCTGGGTGCGTGAGTCCTTAGGATCAGTGATCTGGCTGGCCACGTGTTTGATGGAGTTGTTGATTGAATGGATGACATCAGCGCTGTGATGAAGTTGCAAGGTGGCCATGCCATCCTCGTCGTTCCACATCCGGACGTTGCGGGCAGCTAACGCGTTCCTCTGCCGGTTCTCCGCTGAATCGGGATTAAGGCGGTCGTGCAGGCGTCGAGCCCGTTGGTAGATGGCTTCATCCGGGGCCGTCTTCGCCATGGGCAGCAGAATTTGTTCCATGAGCGAGATCTGCTCGGGAGAGAGATCTTGGCAGAATTTGACGATATCGTGGGCCGCCTTGACGGTGATCTCGCCTGCAGCCAGAGCCGCGAGGGTGTTCTTGCAGACATGCCGCAAGCCCTTGGCATGGAACATCCGTTTGGATACCTTGCGGTTGCTCTCGCGCAGTGCGACGGAGGATTCGGCGATGAAGTTGGAGTTGATGATCTGCTCGCTGCCGCGGTCCACGCCGTAGCATGCGGCGCTTTTCGCGGCTGCTGTTTCTTCATCGGCGGAGTGCGGGTGTTCGGTCGATATCAGGTCATTGAACGATTCGCTGACGTGTTCCACTCCGTCGGCCATGATGTAGGCGATAGCGGCTTCGGTACTGCTCTGCAGCCGCTGGATTTTCTTCAGGGCCTCCAGCGCGTCGGTAGGGCCGTTAATGGGCCCGGCATCGAAAAGCTCAAGGGCGGTCTGCTTAAGCGTCCCTAAGAACGTTTGGTGTTCGCGTTCGGCCTCCTCAGCGGAAGTCCTATGCGACTCTTCACGGGTGCCCGGTGGGCGCAGTGGAAGACGGTGTTCTCCGTCGCGGTCTTCTAGATATGCAGGAATACTCATAGTTAATTTTCCTGCTAAGCACCGACGTTTTGTTCTGATTCAAGTCGAATTGTGGGTAACTCATAGAAAGTTTATTCGACCGTAATTTCAGCTGGCGCCTTGGGGTAAATCAGCGTTTCGAGTCAGGTGGCGCAGCCTGAAAGTCTAGCTGCCGGTTGGACGAAGGGGCCGTGAAGTACCGGAAAATGCGGACCAGGTTCCAATGGCCGCCATAGTAGCGAGCAGAACGCCGGCGAGGATGCTGGCAGTGTATAGCGGTGCTTCAAGGGCGAAGGCTGCACCAGCATTCCAGTCCTCAAAGGTATCGCCCACTGAATTTATGTTGCCGAAAGCAGTGAAGAAGTACGTGGGTGCTCCTAGCGCGACAATCAGGCCCCAGAGTCCGGCGGCGACCCAGCCGGGCAGCTGGAATTTCGGGGTAAGCGTCACGAGTAGCCATGAAATCGCGAGGATGATTCCAGCGCAGGCGAAGACCCAGCCGCCGCGCGAGCTGTAGCCCTGCCCCGCGGCTGACATCGCCACGATGGTTTCATCCAAAGGAATTCCGCTGGCGGCTTCCACTGCCCAGTTGTTCGCGAGCAGGGCGCCATAAACAGCGTAAGCCGCAATTATGGCGAATCCGCTGATGGCTAGAAGTTTACGCATGTCAGTAGCCTAACCTCGCGCTGGTCAACCGAGGCATTAAATGAAGCAAGCACCGCCTCACGCCCCTCGTTGCGCGTGATGCGGTGCTTCTTCTGCTTCGGATTTACTTCACTGGGTCAAGTACGAAGTCGTAGGTGACCTGCTTGCCGTTGCCCGACTCGGCTGGCTGGACGTCCAGCAGCAGTTCCGGCTTCACGGCGCTTGCGATGTCGTCATCGTTGTGCTCGTCGCCCGGGAAGTACAGCTGGGCGGTGAGCAGCTCGTGGCCCTCGGCTGAAACCTTCAGGTGCAGATGGGCTGGTCGCCATGCGTGCCAGCCGGCAGCGGCGATCAGCTGGCCGCAGGCACCGTCGGTTGGGATCTGGTACGGAGCTGGCTGCATGGTGTTGATCTGGAAGTTGCCTTCCTCGTCGGCGATGAAGGTGCCGCGCAGGTTCCACTCCGGGATGCCGGGAGCGAACTGCGAGTAGAAGCCCTCTTCGTCTGCGTGCCACAGCTCGATCTTGGCGTTCTTCAATGCAGAGCCGTCGGTCGAGCGGACCTGGCCCTGGAAGAGCAGGTTGGTGCCCTTCTCGTCTTCGCGCATCGAGATGGTGGCAGGGGAGTTCTGGGAAGGAGCTTCGGGCACGTAGTAAGGGCCTTCGATCGAGCCCTTGTTGCCTTCGCGGTGGTCGGTAGCGACCTCTTCCACCGAGTGTTCCAGCCAAACGTCCAGGAACAGTGGCCATTCGCCGTCGTCGCCGACCTTGATCAACCATGCTTTCAGGGCGTTGAACTCGTCGTAGCTCACGCGCTCTTCGAGGATGATGTCATTGGCGGCCTTGACGAGCTTGGAAGCAAGCAGGTTCACGCGTTCGGTTGAAGCATCGACCTTGGCGAGCTTGCCGGAGTTGCGGAAGCTGTCGGTGGCGGCGTTGCCGGACTTGGCTGCAGTTGCGTCTGCTGGAGTTTCGATGGTCATGGTGACTCCCCTAAATTCTGTGGTGTGACGTACGGGGATCCATAGTGTGACCCCCGCCATCTTGGGTGATTGATATTCAATGTAATGCAGTGTTCTTGATGAGTGAAATACTTATTTGCCACCAATTGACACGTTTTGAATATCAATACTTGTGGGCTGGGACACGGTCTGGCGCCGGCGCCCTGGATGCGTTCTAGACCAGCGAATTAGGGTGCTTGGCCAGTGGGGTGACCTTGATCTTCATGTATGGATACATCGGGAATCCGCTGAGGATTTCGTGCAGCTCGTCGTTGGACTCGACGTTGTACAGCGAGTGGTTCGCGTACTCGCCGACCACGCGCCAGATGCCCTGCATCTTGCCGCTGCGCTGCAGGCTCGCGGAGTATTCCTTCTCTCGAGCCTGGAAATCGGCGACCTGCTCGGCGGTCAAGTGATCTGGGAAAACAACGTCCATACGGGCAAGGAACAACATGGTGCATCTCCTTTAGTTCGAGGTGGAAAGTACGTGGTCCTGGCGGTAACGCGCCAGCTTGGATTCGTCGATCGCCGCTCCCACGCCGGGCACGGTGCGTACCGAAATGCGGCCGTTGACGATCTGCAGTGGTTCGGCCAGCAGGTCATCGGCCATGTCCAGGAAGTTGGACAGTTCGCCGGCGCGGCGGCTGGTGGCTTCGAAGGCGGCGCCGAAGGTGACGGTGGCCAGCGAGCCGACCTGGGTGTCGATCTGATTGCCCATGGTGACATCCACGCCCAGTCCGGTGCACAGGCCCAGGATCTCGGTGGCTTCGGTGAAGCCCGAACGGGCGGTCTTGATGCAGATCGCGTTGGCGCCGCCGGAGAGCAGCTCGCGCGAGGCATCGCCCGCGGTGGGCGCGGACTCGTCGGCGACGATCGGGATCGGGGAGCGTTCGACCAGACGGCGTCGGCTCATCGCTTCCTTGGCATCGCACGGCTCTTCGAGCAGGCTCAGGCCCAGGCCCTCGGTCTGGCGCAGCACCTCCATGGACTCGTTCGCGCTCCAGCCGCGGTTGGCGTCCAGGTAGAGCTCCACGTCCTCGCCCAGCCCTTCGCGCAGCACGCGACAGGCCTCGATGTCCAGGGCGAGCGGGCGGCGGCCGACCTTGAGCTTGAAGGTGGTGATGCCGTACTGCTCACCGAAGCGCAGGGCCTCGTCGAGCAGTTCCCGGGCCGGCTTGAAGCCGAGCATGTGGCTCACGCGCATCGAGTCGGTGAAGCCGCCGAGCAGCTTGTGCGCCGGGGTGCCCAGCGCCTGGCCGATGGCATCCCAGACGGCGATGTCCAGCGCGCCCTTGGCCACCTGGTTGTGGATGGTCCGATCCAGCACCTGACGGATCTTCGCGCGGTCCATGATGTCCACGCCGATCAGCTGCGGGGCGAAAACGTCCTGCACGATCGCGACGATGGACTTCTGGGTTTCGCCGTAGGTGTACGGGCGCGGTGGCGCGTCGGCGGTGCCGATCACGCCCTCATCGGTGTGCACGCGGATGAGCACGTGGTCCGCGGTGTGCACCTCGCCGCTGGCAAAGCGCAGCGGGTGGTTGTACGGAATGGCGTAGGGGATTGATTCAATCCGCTGGATTCTCAAGGGGTTCCAGCCTTTCTTCGACGGTATTTTTCGCGGGGAATAGTTCTTTGCAAAGTTCCAAGAAGTTGCGCACCAGCGCAGATTCGTTGCCCGCTCGCCAGGCGATCGCCAGATCGACGGCAGGGGCATTGCGCAGCGGCCGGAAGGTGATCCGGTTGCTGTGCGGCAGATAGTGCGTGGTCGGCAGCAGTCCGATGCCCAGTCCAGCGGCGACGAAGGTGAGCAGGGTAGAGGTCTCGCTGGCCACCTGCGCGACCCGCGGGACGAAGCCCACGCGGCGGCAGGAATCCACGATGATGCTGTTCACTGCGGAAGAAGGCGGGTAGCAGATGAACTTCTCGCCAGCCAGCTGTTCCAGGTCCAGCTCCTCGTAGGCGCACAGCGGGTGGTCCAGCGGCAGCGCCACGGCCAGGTGGTCGCGGTCCAGCAGCATGTAGTCCACCTCGGTGCCGCGCACCGGTGGGCGCAAGATGGCCAGATCCAGCCGGCCTTCGACCAGGCCTTCGACCATCTGCGGGGTGAGCATTTCGCCTTGCACATTCAGCTGCAGTCCGGGCATCTGCTGCGAGCTGCTCTCGATGAGCTTGGGCATGATGCGCGAGGTGGCGCTGCCGGTCGAGCCCAGGCGCAGCACGCCCAGGGCGCCATCGCCCACGGTACGCACGTCGCGGGAGAGCTGTTCGAGCTCTTCGAGCAGGATGCGTCCGCGGGTCAGCAGCAGCTCTCCGGCGTTGGTCAGTTCCACCTTGCGGGTGGTGCGGATCAGCAGCTGGGTATTAAGCGTCTCCTCGAGCTGCTTGATCTGCTGGGAGAGCGGAGGCTGCGCTATATGCAGGCGCGCCGCCGCGCGGCCGAAGTGGCGCTCTTCGGCGACCGCGACGAAGTAGCGGATTAGTCTGGTGTCCATGGTGCTCCGATCGTCGGACCGCGCGTCGAATGCGCAGAAGACGCTTGCTGGCAACTCTAACGCGGCAATCCAAGAGGGTGAAATACTTATTCTGGGTCGATTGAGAGTCTACAAGTATGAATGAGATCGCGGCTATGAACCCGAGTCTCTAACGTTCTTGCGGCGTGCATTAATTCAGCAAAGGCGGGCTGGAGGAGAAAAGCTTGCTGTACCTTACGGAGCTGTCCGCCGAATTAAGCGACCGGTTGCAGTCCTGGCGGCGCACGTCGCGCCGTTGCTTGGCAGCGGGTCAGTCCACGGCTAGTGTGTGAATGTGGCGCTGGACACACTTTTTATGCCCGCGCAGATTCCGACGAAGCGATCCACGAAGGGGTGCGCAGATGAAGGCTTATGCCAAGGGCGAGAGTGAACCGCGACTGCTGGAAGAGACCATTGGCTCCAACTTCGAAAGCACCGTAGCCAGCTTCGGCCCGGCAGAAGCCCTGGTCGAATCAGCCACCGGACGGCGCTGGAGCTGGAACGAGCTGGACGCGCAGATCAATCGCCTGGCCAAGGGCCTGCTGGCCGCAGGATTGCAGCCCGGAGACCGGGTAGGCATCTGGGCACCGAACTGCGCAGAATGGGTTTTTACCCAGTACGCCACCGCCAAAATCGGCGTCATCCTGGTCAATGTCAACCCGGCCTACCGCACCCACGAATACGCCTATGCGGTCAACCACAGCCAGATGCGCCTGCTGCTGGCAGTCACCGAATTCAAGACCAGCAACTACCGGGCGATGATCGAGCAAACGCGCACCGATACCCCCGGCCTGGAGCGCGTGGCCTACGTGGACACCGATGACTATGCGCAGCTGCTGGCCGAAGGCGAGCGGATCAGCGATGAGGCGCTGGCCCGGCGCTTGGCTGCCACCAAGCCGGAAGACCCGATCAACATCCAGTACACCTCGGGCACCACCGGCTACCCCAAGGGCGCGGTGCTCAGCCACCGCAACATCCTGAACAACGGCTACCAGGTCACCGGCATGATCGACCTGGACGAGCATGACCGGCTGTGCATCCCGGTCCCGTTCTACCACTGCTTCGGCATGGTCATGGGCAACTTGGGCTGCACCAGCCGCGGAACCACGATCGTCATCCCGGCCCCGGGCTTCGACGCCGAAACCACGCTACGCGTGGTGGCAGAGGAGCACTGCACGGGCTTGTATGGGGTGCCCACGATGTTCATCGCCATGCAGAACCACCCGAATTTCAAGGACTACGACCTCTCCGCGCTGCGCACCGGCATCATGGCCGGATCCATCTGCCCCGTGGAGGTGATGCGCCGCTGCGTCGAGGAGATGGGCATGAGTGCGGTGTCCATCGCCTACGGGATGACCGAAACCTCCCCGGTTTCCTGCCAGACCCGCAGCGATGACGATCTCGAGCGCCGCACCTCCACCATCGGCCGGGTGCACCCGCATGTGGAGATCAAGGTGGTGGATCCGGTCAGCGGCGAAACCCTGGAACGCGGGGAAACCGGCGAATACTGCACCCGCGGCTATTCGGTGATGCTCGGCTACTGGAACGATGAGGAGAAGACCCGAGCGGCCATCGACGACGAGGGCTGGATGCACACCGGGGATTTGGCGGTGATGCGCGAGGACGGCTACTGCACCATCGTCGGGCGCATCAAGGACATGGTGATCCGCGGCGGCGAAAATATCTACCCCGCGGAAATCGAGGAATTCCTCTATAAGCACCCTGATATCGAGGATGTTTCTGTCATCGGCGTGCCCGATTCAAAATTCGGAGAAGTGGTCTGCGCCTGCATCCGCATGAAGGCCGGGCGCCAGCCGCTCACCGTGGATGCGATCCGCGAATATTCCGCCGGGCAGCTGGCGCATTACAAGGTCCCGGCCTACGTGCGGATCCTGGAAGAATTCCCCACCACGGTGACCGGCAAAATCCGCAAGAACCAGTTGCGCGAGGATGCAGCTAGGTCGCTGTAGCTCCAGACCGGCATTGGCAATCCCGTGGGCTAGTTGTATTAACCACGGACGTTAGGAACATGCGGCGTGGCTGAGTGACAAAAAGAAGACCTCCGAGTGAAGTGGTGTTTGCGACAACATCTACGACATCCCGGAGGTCTTCATGTCCCATTCTAATGCCATCCTTGCGCCCAAAGGCCGGTTGCTGCTGGCACGGTGCATCGTGGAAGACCGCTGGCCACTGCGCCGCGCCGCCGAGCGGTTCCAAGTCTCCGTGTCCACCGCCTCCCGCTGGGCTTCCCGCTACCGGGTGCAAGGCGAGGCAGGGATGCAGGACCGCTCCAGCCGGCCACACCATTCACCGCGCCGCACCAGCGTGCGCACCGAACGGCGGATCATCGCAGTGCGCGTAAACCGCAGATGGGGACCGGCCCAGATCGCTTTCCTGCTGGGACTGCACCCCTCCACCGTGCACAAGGTCCTCTCCCGGGTAGGGCTCTCCAGGCTGGCATGGCAGGACCGTGCCACCGGACAGGTCATCCGCCGTTACGAGCACGAGGCACCCGGGGACCTGATCCACGTGGACATCAAGAAACTCGGACGAATCCCTGACGGTGGCGGGCACCGGGTCATGGACCGGGCCGCGGGGCGGCGCAACAAGACCAAGACACCCCAGGACCGCCGTCCGGGCTACGCGTACCTGCACAACGCCGTGGATGACTACTCGCCGCTGGCCTACACCGAAATCCTCTCAGATGATCAGAAGGAAACCGCCGCAGGATTCTGGGAACGGGCCAACGCCTACTTCCAAGGTGCAGGGATCACCGTGAAACGCGTACTCACAGATAACGGATCCTGCTACCGCTCGCATACCTTGGCCGACGCGCTGGGTCCGGAGGTCAAGCATAAGCGCACCCGGCCCTACCGGCCGCAAACCAATGGCAAGGTCGAGCGGTTCAATCGCACCATGATCGAGGAGTGGGCTTATGCCCGGCCTTACCGTTCTGAGGCCGAGGGGGTGGCTGCATTCCCGCAGTGGTTAGACTATTACAACCACCGTCGTGGACATGCTTCGCTGAAGGGTCTGGCGCCAGCGGACCGTGTTCCTAACCTCCGTGGCTAATACACCTAGGACAGCTTGCCGCCCAAGCGGTCCTGCATCTTCTGGCTGGCTTCATTCAAGCCGCGGATTTCCACGGATTTTCCGTACTTCTCGTACTTGATGCGGATCGAATCCAGCGCCGCAACGGTTGAGGCGTCCCAGAGGTGCGAATCGGACATGTCGATCACAACGCGCTCGGGATCCTGCGCGTAGTCGAACTGGGTGTACAGATCGTTGGAGGAGGCGAAGAACAACTCGCCGTTGACCTTGTAGATCATCGTTTCGCCCTCGGGGGTCCGTTCCACGGTGACCAGATGGGCCACGCGATTGGCGAAGAGCACCATGGCCGAAAGGATGCCCGCGCCCACGCCGATGGCCAGATTGCTGGTGATCACAGTCAGCAGCACGGTGATGGCCATGACGAAGGTTTCGCTCTTGGGCATCATCTTCAGCGTGCTCGGTCGGATGGAGTGCCAATCGAAGGTCGTCGCCGAAACCACGATCATCACCGCGACCAGCGCGGCCATCGGAATCTGCGCGACGATGTCGCCGAGCAGCACCGCCAGCAGCAGCATGAAGATGCCGGCGAAGGCGGTGGAGATGCGGGTGCGCCCGCCGGAGACCTTCACTCCCACCATGGTCTGGCCGATCATCGCGCAGCCGCAGATGCCGCCGAAGAATCCGGTGACGATGTTCGCGGTGCCCTGCGCCCAGGACTCGCGGGTCTTGCTCGAAGGGGTATCGGTGATGTCATCGACCAGTTTGGCGGTCAGCAGCGATTCGAGCAGGCCCACGAAGGCCACGGCGATCGCGTAGGGTGCGATGATCTTGAGGGTTTGCAGATCCAGCGGCACGCCGGGTAGGTGGAAGAGCGGCAGCGAATCGGGCAGTTCGCCCTTCTCTCCCACGGTGGGAACGGCAACCTTGGCGAAGATGGTGATCGCGGTGAGCACCACGATGGCGATCAGCGGGGCTGGCACCGCCTTGGTGATCTTCGGGAAGAAGCAGACGATGGCCACGCCGAGGATCACCAGCGGATAGACCATCCACGGCACGTTGCGCAGCTCGGGCATCTGCGCCCAGAAGATCGAGATGGCCAGGCCGTTGACGAAGCCGATCATCACCTGGCGCGGGATGAAGCGCAGCAGCTTGGCCACGCCCAGCAGCGCCAGACTCACCTGGATGACGCCGGCCAGGACCACGGTAGCGAAGAGGTACTCCACGCCGTGGGCGCGCACCAGCGGGGCGACTACCAGGGCCACCGCGCCAGCTGCCGCCGAAATCATCGCCGGTCGCCCGCCGGTAATGGCGATAACCACGGACATCGTGAACGAGGCGAAGATGCCCACGCGCGGATCCACGCCGGCGATCACGGTGAAGGCGATGACCTCGGGGATCAGCGCCAGGGAGACCACCAGGCCGGCAAGCAGCTCGGTTTTGAGCAGCCGCGGGGACTTCAGGGTGCGCAGCACCGACTGTCGTTGCAGGGGTGTCAGTTCAGCGATCGCGGCACTCACCGGGGCTCCGTTTCGTCAGGTATCCCAGGGAAAGAAAAGTGGGAACCCGTCTACGTTATCGCACCTACGCCCAATCGGGCTCAGGGCTGCAGATCGGACGCAGGCGCTGACCGTCATTCGGGAGGTACGCGCTCGCCGGTAGGCAGAAGAGGAGATTGGTCAGTGGCCAGTGTCCAGAAGCTCTCCGACGCCGCGAAGGTTGATTTCACCGACGGTGACTCTGTGCAGATATTGATCTGGTGCTTCTTGTTCAGCGCTGTCCCAACTGCAATACAGGGCCGTAGGCTGCGGAGACTCCATGATCCCGAAGACTGGATTCCCATCGACATCCTCGTCGTACGGCAACAAAGTAGTGTGCGTGAGATACAGAATGCTGCCTGTTGCCACGTCCATGCCTTCAGCGTTCTTCACCGTTCGGGCTTCCCAGCTGACTTCAGTTTCCGGGTAATTTTCCTGGATCTCAAAGCATTCACGCTCACTGGCCACGACCGCAATTATTGGCTCTATTTGTTCCAGCTCTGGAAATGGGCTGGGTTGTTTGCCATAGACAACGTAGACCGACAGTTCCTCTGCATATTTCGGGCTAAGGCGATTCTTGATGCTTGGCAGGATGCTGCTCAGAGGCGGCATGGATCCCCCATTCTGTACAGGAACATACGCACCAGCATAGTAAGTCGCGCCATTTTAAATTAGAAATCCCGGCGAATTGCTTCGCCGGGATTTCTCGATCATCACTCGCACCTTCATGAGGTACTTACAAATATAGGAGGCAAAGCTATGCCGGTGCTGAGCGCCGACTGCAGATTTGGGGAGGATCGTGCTGCCGTTTGCCTCCAGGAAGAGTTCCTTGTCGTGAGTCGCAGGTCGCAGGGTGCCGGAAATAATTTCAACGGCCCTCGTGCAGTTCGCGGTTTCGAGAATTGCCGGAAGCAGGCAAATGGTTTTGGATACAGGAACTGGCACTGTCGCAAGACCGACAGTGCCAGTTTCCGCGTCATCACTCGCACCTTCATGAGGTACTTATAACTCTAGAGCGGCAGTCTGTGGATGCTATAAGCATGCACTGCGCGTAGGCCATGCATCGGGCAGGATGCTTGTTGTTAGCCAGCAACTCCGGCTGGTGAACTGAGCAATGCCCTGCGCCTGGATCATTCAACCCTGCAGCGCCAAGCGACTGCGGCCATCAAGGACGGATATTTGGAACGCATTGCAGATCCCCAGGGAAATGTTGCCCGCAAGATCTGTCTGACCGCCATGGCGCTGAGCGGTTGCCGGATTCCCGTGCGCTGTCCATCGCCTCGCTGGAACAAACCCTGGGGATTGGCGCCCTGCGGGCATCGAGCAGTTCGTCAAGTACCTGAATCGCTTCAACAGCTCGATCGAAGAGTGCAGCGAAGCCAAAATAGCTTAAAGAGAAGTTCCCGTTGGGCAATCTCCAACGGGAACTCCTACGATCATCACTCGCACCTTCAAGAGGTGTTTACAACACTACTGGCGGTTTCTGTGCCGGCCCTTTGGCTCAGCTACGCATATTCGATGCTTCGGCACAGGCAGGCCGCACAGAACGCGGTTGGGCGAAATGCACATAGATCCACGGGTGGCCCCGAGCGAAATTTGGTCAAATCTCCATAGGCTCGCCATCCGGTTCTCCCTATGCTGGGAAGCATGACTCCAAAGCAGAAGCCAGCGCCCGCAGCTACCCGTCCGTTGAACGTGGCCATCGTGCCTGATTCCTTCAAGGGCAGCGCGCGGGCCAGCGAAGTGGCCGCGGCCCTTGCCGACGGCTTCGCCAAGGGAGCGGCCAGCCGCAAGCGCGACGTCGAGATCACCGCAGTGCCCTTCGCCGATGGCGGAGAAGGCACCCTCGAAGCGTTGATCGATGCCTGGGGCACCGAAGCAATCAGCGTGCAGACCACCGACGCCCTAGGCCGCCCTGTCGAGTCCAGGCTGGGGCTATCGGCCGACGGGAAGATCGCCGTGGTCGAAGCAGCCGAAGCCGCCGGCCTGCCGCAGGTCAGCGACGTCGAACGCCGGCCGCTGGAGGCAACGACCTACGGCCTGGGAGCGCTGGTCTCCCGGGCCCTGGAACTGGGCGTTTCGCAGATCATCTTGTGCTTGGGCGGCTCGGCCACCACCGACGGCGGCACCGGGCTGCTCGCTGCCCTCGGTGCCAGCTTCCTGGACGCCGACGGCGCGAAGCTGCCCGTCGGGGGCGGAACGCTGCAGAACCTGGCCGCCATCGACGCTTCGGGGCTTGACCCACGGGCGGCGAACGTCCAATGGCAGATCGCCTGCGATGTCACCAACCCGCTGCTCGGCGCCAAGGGCGCGGCCGCGGTTTTCGGTCCGCAGAAGGGCGCCAGTCAGGAGCAGGTGCAGCTCCTGGATGCCGGCCTGGCCCGGCTGGCCGATGTGCTGGAGGCCGATACCGGGCGCAAGCTGCGCGAGCAGCCGGGCATGGGCGCGGCCGGCGGCTTGGCCATCAGCCTCGGATCCTACTACCAGGTGGATCTGGTCCCCGGATGGGATTTGGTGGCGAAAGTGCTTGGCGCCCACGACATCCTGCAGGGCGCGGATCTGGTACTGACCGGGGAAGGGCGCCTGGATTCGCAGTCGCTGGACGGAAAGGTGGTCTCCGGGGTGCTGCAGGCAGCCGGCGAGAACGCCGAGGTGATCGTGGTCGCCGGCTCAGTGGACCTGCCGGACGAGCAGCTGGAGGAGTCCGGGATCCTGGCCGCCCATTCCATCGCCCCGGGGCCGGCAACCCTGGCAGAGCTCTCCGCGCAGACCTTGTCGCTGGTGGAGCGCACCGCATTCAGCGTGGCGCGCACGTACCTGAGGTAGCCGGTACGTTCAGCATCAGCCGGCGGTGCGCAGGTACTCCTCGAGAGAGATTGGCGGGGTGCCGGTGATGATTTCGACGTGGTTGCTCACCTTTGACATCGCATTGCTGGCTATGGCCGTGTAGGTGCTGACCCAGGCGCCCAACTGCCAGACCGGTGCCCCAAAAGCAGCCCGCGAGGCGTAGGCTTCTTCGATGGTTTCATTGTGGAACACGATCCGCCGGATCCGCGAGCACGGCGGCCGCAGTCCGCGCCACGTCGGCCCGGGCGACCGGGACGAAGCGTCCCTCGCCTGCCGGTCCGCGGATGATCCCGTCTTGCCCGGCAAGGTCCGGCATGAGGTCCTGGTAGAAGCTGTCGCGCAGGAAGGTCCAGCGCACCCCGGAGTCCTCCAGATATTGCTCGGTGGCGTGGTGCTCGCGGGCCAGGGTGAACTGCGCATCGGGCGACGCGGCGGAAAAGGACGTATAGACAACATGCTTCACCCCGGCCTTGCTGGCCGCGTCGATGAAGGCACGGTGCAGATCCATCCGCCGCGGGCCCTCGGGGGCGGAGACCATGAAGAGCACCTCAACGCCGTCAAGGACCTCGGCGCTGGCGGACTGGTCGCCATAATCGAACTGCCGTACCTCGGCATCGGGCAGATCCGGGGCCTTCGACGGCGTGCGCGCCAGCAGGCGCTGGGCGATCCCGAGATGGGCGAGATCCCGGGCCACCAGGGATCCGAGCGCTCCGTTGGAGCCGGTGACTGCAATGCTTGGCGTGGATCTCATGGCTGCTCGATTCCCTTCTGGTGCAATGGCCAGTGCCAGCCTAGGCGCGCTGGACCCCATCCGATGCCCCGGCTCTGGAACCATGCCGCTGGCTGAGGTCTCAGCCGAGAGGTTGAGACCGGCTGCGCGGAGTTACCCCAGCATGCCGATGTTCAGTTGCGGGTGAATTTCTACGATTGAATCATGAACAAGAATAGGTACCTCGCCGTTGGCTCACTGAGCATCATTTCTGCACTACTGCTATCTGGATGCAGTGTCAGCGATCTGTTGTCGGACAAGCTGGATGAATCCACCACTAGAACAGCGGAATCCTCCAGCGAAGCTGTTGCAAATGGCCTCTTGCCGAACTGGGTTCCAGACGGCGGAACCAATATCGAGCTGGTGCAACGCAACACAGGCAACGAACGTATTTTCGTAATGGATTATGAAGGCAAACTCAGCGATGGCCAGTGCACAACTTTGAGCCAAGTCGGAGATCCAACCGATGAAGAATTGGCTCGGGCCTACGCTTCCGACCCGCGTACCAAGGATCTGGAAGCAGAAGAAATATCCACAACGAGAACCCTGGATGCAGAGTGGTGGCCAGACAATGCCCAAGAGCGCACTACTGATCTCTGCGGACGATTCTGGGTCCACCAAGCCGACGGAAAGCTCTATGCCTTTGCCCCTGACTTGGTCGCCCAGGTGCAGGCAATAGAGAAAGAGCGCGCGGCGGCCGAGAACAGCAAGTAGCTTTCTATTGGCAAGCCATGATCTGCAGGCCACCTCGACTCTGAATTTGAGGGTGGCCTGCGATTTCGCGTTTCGAGCGTTACTTTTTAATTATTGGTATTCGGACTCAAACGTGTTGCATACGCAATGCAGCTGGCCAGCCCGAGGAAGCTGAGCAGAACTGCAACGAAACCGAGTAGGCCGGGCAGTTGCTGGCTCCAGGTCATATTTAACGTCACGAGCAGCGCTACCAAAAATCCTCCGGTCAGATAGCTGATAGCTGAACTCATGATTAACCTTCCGTGGGCAGAACTTGCTTCAGTGAGCCTAGCATCTCGACGTATGGGAGGCTAAGACCTTTCGTAGTTGTTTTGGGCATCCGCGTATGCGTTGAAGCCGGCGGCTAGGATGAAGTCATGAATCAAAAGGAGCAACCCCGGCTGGCCAGCGCGTTGGCGCAAAAGGTCGTCGACACGATCGCTCCAACCATCAACCGCAACGTGAACATCATGAATGCGCACGGAGTCATCATTGCTTCGACCGATGCCGCGCGAATCGGTACCCGCCACGAAGGCAGCGCCGAGGCGATCAGCCGCAACGGCATCATCCGGGTCAGCCTGGCTGACGGTTCCGCTGGAATGCAGCCAGGGGTCAATGTCCCTCTGACGCTGAACGGCCAGCTGTGCGGAGTTGTCGGCGTGACCGGTGTTCCGCATGAGGTGGAGCCGCTGGCCGGCCTGATTGCATTGACAGTGCAATTGCTCTTCGCACAGGACTACGAGCACTCGCGCAGTGCGCGCCGCGAGACCGAAGCCCGCGACATCATTTCTGCGCTGATCGCAGGCCGCGTTGCCCCCGAAGTCATCGACCGCTCGCTGGCGGCCAACGGCTTGCGCGGGCCGAAACGCATCGAAGCCTGGCTCCCGCGAAGTTCCGAGAATCCGTTGCTTGAAGAACCAGCCAAGGAACATCACCGCACGTCTTGGATCAGCCTTTCCGGTGCGTACTGGAGGATTTGCACAGCCCAAGGTCCGGCTTTCGCTGCAGAACTCATGGACGGAGAACGGTTCCTCGTGTCCATGCCGGTGGAGAAGGCAGCGGATCTCATGGCCGAGACCGAAGCGCTGCGCGTGCTGCTGGGCTATCCGGCGCTCGTGCCGCGCAAGGCCCAACGCCGGATGTGGAGCCGGGAAATAGCGGTGGCTATCGCCCGCACCCCAGCGCGCAGCCTGGAACATGCGGCTGCTCCAGCCCAACAGCTAAATGAGGAACAGGCCAAGACCCTCTTGGTAGTTTCGACGGCTGCGTCGATGAGCCAAGCGGCCAAGGATCTGCATATCCACCGCAACACTCTGGTGCAGCGGCTGGAACGGATCAGCCAGGTCAGCGGTGTGGACATCCGGCATTCCAGCGAGTCCCTGAAAGTCCAGCACGCGATTTACGCGAGAGTGGCCTTGGGCCAACTGCATATTTTCTAGTTCCCGAGAACCGCGGTGGTGGCCTCTGGACTGCACTTAGCGGGCTATTTGCACACATCAGCCGCTATCGATTCTGGGAAAATATGGTCTTGCGCCCATAGGTATTATGTACAGTTTTTCCTAATATTGGCAGGATGATCGATTTTTGCGCCTGAAATCCGTGGAGGCACGGCGGTATCTAAACCAATGGGCAAAGCTTTGAGCAGCTTTGCCGACAGGGCTGATCCGCCGGTTGCGCCAAGGTGGGCCGGGCGCAGAGAACTACCGATATTGGCAAAGGAGCCAACTTACCGTGTATGAACTACTTGTTCTGCTGATCCTTGTAGTGGCCATCGTGATGGTCACCGCACGCTTCAAGATCAGCCCCTTCCTTGCCCTCATAGGCGCCGCGATCCTTGCCGCCTTTGCCTACCGCATCCCGCTGGCTGAAGTAGCATCGACGGTCACCACGGCCTTCGGCAGCACCATGGGCAATATCGGCTTGGTGATCCTTTTCGGCACGATGATCGGCGTCATTCTGGAGAAATCCGGTGCTGCGATCTCCATGGCAGATGCACTGATCAAGGTTCTGGGTACACGATTCCCCAACCTGACCCTGTCGATCATCGGCTACATCGTTTCCATTCCGGTTTTCTGCGACTCGGGCTACGTGGTCCTCAACTCCCTTCGCAAAGCCATCACCTTGCGCACCGGTGTCTCGGCGCTGGCGACTTCTATCGCGCTGATGACCGGCCTGTATGCCACCCACACGATGGTGCCGCCAACTCCGGGCCCGTTGGCTGCTGCAGAAAGCATCGGCATTGCCGAGAATCTGGGTTTGATCATTGCAGTCGGACTGCCAGTTGCCGCGATCTCGGCCCTTGCAGGCTTGGCCTACGCCAGCCGGTTCAACAAGTCCAAGTGGACCCCGCTGCCCAGCGACGACGAGAATGACATCGCCGAACTCGACTACGAGCAGCTGCGTGCAAGCTTCGGCAAATTGCCTAGCCCGGCGATGGCATTCATGCCGATCCTTGTTCCCCTGGTACTGATCTGTGCCGCCTCCATTGCAAAGCTGCCATCGCACCCTATTGGCGAGGGAACGGCACTTGAGATCCTTTCCTTCCTTGGTACTCCGGTTATCGCGCTGATCTTCGGCCTGTTTGCCGCGACCTTCCTGTTGCGCGGTGGCAACAAGCTGCCGGTCTTCAATGAGCAGATGAATGAAGCGGTGCGCACCGCCGCTCCGATCTTGCTGATCACAGGCGCCGGCGCTGGCTTCGGCGCGGTACTGGCCGCTTCGGACCTGACCACGATCCTTTCCGATTCACTCAGCGGACTGGGCTTGGGCCTGGCCGTGCCATTCTTGATCGCTGCTGCGCTGAAGTCCGCGCAGGGCTCGTCCACCGTTTCAATGGTGACCACTTCTGCTCTGGTCGCCCCGATGCTCGGTTCGCTTGGCTTGGATTCGCAGCTGGGCATGGTGCTTACCGTGCTGGCTGTCGGTGCCGGTGCAATGGTTGTTTCGCATGCAAACGACTCGTACTTCTGGGTTGTTTCGCAACTCAGCCGGATTCCGGTCATCACCGCGTACAAGACCCTGAGCGTGGCGACCGCGATCCAGGGCACGGCGGCCTTTGGCACCGTGCTGGTGCTGGGTGCGGTGCTGCTCTAGACCTTGCCTGCAACGGGCCGCACCCCGGTGCGGCCCGTTGCATCGGACCTGTCGCTGCCCTGCCCGGGCCAGGCTGCTTCATGCCTGCTCCAGTGCTTCGCCGAATTTTTGTTCAACCACGGAATCGCTGTCGGCCAGGCCCGGCCCGTCGTCGAAGACCTCCAGGTCCCGAGCGGCATCAGCCTCCTCGGATTCTTCCCGCCGACGGCAGCTGACGCTGCCGCGCTGACGCTGCTGGAGCGCACCGCCTTCAGCGTCGCGTGCACCTATCTGAACTGAGGCCCCGCTGGCGCTTCGCGCCAAACCCTTGCCAGCCGGACCCGCCGATGCCTAGCGTGGGAGGCAGCGCGGCAAACCGCCGCACACCCCGTCGGCGAAAGGGCCAGCATGGCAACCGTGAAAGTGGCAGCAGAGAACACCACCGACATCGAGCTGTACTACGAGGACCACGGTTCCGGGCAGCCGGTGGTGCTGATCCACGGCTATCCGCTGGACGGATCCTCCTGGGAACTGCAGACCGCGGCGCTGCTCGGTGCCGGCTACCGGGTCATCACCTACGACCGCCGGGGCTTCGGCAAGAGCTCCAAAACCACCACGGGTTATGACTACGACACCTTCGCCGCCGACCTGAACACGCTGCTGGAAACCCTCGACGTGCAGGATGCCGTGCTGGTGGGCTTTTCCATGGGCACCGGCGAGGTGGCGCGCTACCTGTCCACCTACGGTTCCGGGCGCATCGCCAAGGCCGCGTTCCTGGGGTCGCTGGAACCGTTCATCCTGCAGACCGCGGACAACCCCGAGGGGGTGCCGCAGGAGGTCTTCGACCCGATGCTGGAGGCAGTGAAGAAGGACCGCTATGCGTTCTTCACCGGCTTCTTCCAGAACTTCTTCAACACCGAGACGTTCCTGGGCAGCCGGCTGAGCGAGGATGGGCTGGCCGCGAACAAGGCGCTGGCCTACGCGGCCTCGCCCTACGCCTCGGTCGCCGCCCAGCTGACCTGGGTCACCGACTTCCGCGAAGACATCCCCAAGATCGACGTGCCGGCGCTGATCGTGCACGGCACCGCGGACCAGATCCTGCCGATCGACGTCACCGGACGGCGCTTCGCCGCGGCGCTGCCGGCCGCCGAGTACCACGAGGTCGAGGGCGCGCCGCACGGGCTGCTGTGGACCCATGCCAAGGAGGTCAACGACCTGCTGCTGGGCTTCCTCTCCCGCTAGCCGGCTCCGAATTCGGCGGCCGCCGCGAGCTCTACGAGCGCAACTACTCGGGCAACCACGAGAACGTGCGCATCGAGATGCTGATGCACGCCAAGCAGTCCGGCGCCGTCCCCCTGATGAACGGCATGGTCGAACAGTGCATGGGCGAATACAACCTGGATGGCTGGACCGTTCCGGACCTGTTCAACAGCGACGACGTCAACGCCTTCATAAAGCGCGGGCGCTGACACACTAGTCCGCCTGCACGGAAGCCGGAGTCGTTTCCTTGGTGCGCAAGCATCGAAGGAACGGCTCCGGCTTTTTCCTGCGAAGCAAGCTGCGGGAATCCCTAGCCGGAGTAGGAGTTGGTGAATCCGGTCAGGACGCGTGTGCCCTGGGTGACCGTGGGCAGGGCATCCGGGGACGACTTGCTGACATAGTAGAGCCACACGTCGCCGGTCTTTGTCGTTGCGAGCAACGGGGCGGTCCGGATTCGGTTGCCCGTTTTGTCGGTGCAGTTTCCAGTGGAGAAGGATACGAAGTTCTGCCACGTGGCGGATCGGACTACCTTTGAGCTCCATTTCGTCGGCGTCGCCCGGGGGATCGTGTACTCCAGCAGGCGGCCGTCGGCGGCATTCGCGAGAAAGACGTCTGCCTGGTCGCCGTTGGATAGAGGCTTCGTCATCCAGTAGCTGAAGCCCTTGAGCGGCCACCATCCGCGCGGGGACACCTGAACTGTTCCGTACATGTTCGCGACGCCCTTCGACTGGGTGTAGCGCATGAGGGCGCCCTGGTCGGTGATCGCATAGGTATAGGTGACGCCGGTGGCGGTGTCGAACTTGTCGGTGACGACAACGTCGGTCATCGTGCGGATGCCGCCCCACGTTTTATTGACCGCGGTTGAGTCGTCCCCGTCCACCACATAGAGGGTGCCGGATGGGCTGGTCGCATATAGCACCGAGTCGTGACCGTTTTTCTTGACGATCGCTTTCGGGTTGAAGCCAAGTCCAGTGTGCTGCACCGGATTGACGTTGACGAAAGCGTCGATGCCCGGGCCGCCTGCACTCGATCCCGGCAAGGAGCCGTATTGGACTCCGCGCAAGGTTCCCGGAAACTCTGTGTCTGCCCGGGTCATGTCGGCGAAGCATGTCAGGCCGGCCGGTGCTTCAGGAGGTGGCGTTTCGGCTGAGGCTGGAGCGGCAAGCGGTACGGTGAGCGCCGCGGCAGCGACGGCGCCGATTGCGACTTTTGCGATCCCTCTAAGTTTAATCATTCATTTAGTATAAATCAGGGTATTTCAAGCTTCTAGAAAATTAACTACCGTTCAATGATTCAGCATTCCCGGCGGTGCGTCCGAACCTCCTTGCGCCACCGTGCGGCTTTTTGGGCAAGGGGTCGCGTGAAATGCCGGCGCGTGATGGTGAGGCCTGGTCGGCCTAACTGTATGCGTATGCGCGGCCCTGTTGCGGGGAGATATTCCCGGCTGTCGCACGTTGCGCGTGTTGCGTGTCGCGGGGCGGGCTTCCTGTTGCCGCGGGGCTGACGAGGGCTTGATCGCGCGCCGCCTAGGCCGTGGTTTTTCGTAGGGGTCGAAGCCATTCTTTTGCGGGTGCTCGGCGCCCCTGCTCCGAGTTGCCGAGGCGCTGAAGAATCTCGGAATCCACGACTTTGTAGAGTAATTACAACATATCAACCTAATGCTATTCGGGGTTGTTGTAGCCGATTGAGTCCGCCGACACACTATTGATCGTCAGTATATTTTTCAAAACGTCGGTTGATGTACTTAGTAAGAACTGAATATTGCATTACTTTGAATGGAAACTTTTGCGCTATCAAGGGATGGGAAATTCTTGATCGACGTGATCATAGGTTACGTTCTCGTTGCTTAATTAGGTTAGCCTCATGTAAGGTTGCGAATCGTGGTCGCTCAGACCACAACCGAGTACATACGCGAAAGGTGACGAAGTGGGACTTCCCACGATTCCGGGATATCGACTACCGGACGGACAGTTGCCGGAACCACGAGTGACTTGGAAGGCGGACGCGCAACGTGCGGTCTTGCTAATTCATGACATGCAACGCTACTTTATCGAGGCTTTCGACCACGAAGATCCGCGGTCGCAAATCCGAGTTACGCTGAAAAATATTCGGGCTCTTCGCGATGCTGCTGATGATGCTGGCGTGCCAGTGGTCTACACAGCTCAGCCGCCGAATCAAAAGCCCGCGGATCGGGCTCTGCTCACCGATTTTTGGGGTACGGGGTTGACCAATGACGGTCGGGAAGAAATTACCCAGGAGCTTGCACCGCGAACCGGGGACCTGGTCCTCACGAAATGGCGCTACAGCGCATTCGCCAAGACCGAACTCCAGGAATGGATGCGCCAAGCCGGTCGAGACCAATTGCTTATCACCGGTGTGTATGCGCATATCGGTTGCCTGACAACCGCTCTGGACGCTTTCATGCGCGATATTCAGCCATTTTTCATTGCTGATGCGCAAGCGGACTTTTCCTTGGAAGAACATCAAATGGCTATCAACTACGGCTACGGGCGTTGTGCCTCTGTAGTCAACTCGGCGACGGTTCTTAAACAGATGCAGGCCGCATTGGTTGCGACTCGATGAACGACGTGGTCGCGAAACCGCTGATCGTGGTCACCGGCGCCTCCGGCGGAATTGGAAGTGCGGTGGCTGCCAAGCTCGGGGACTCCGGCTACTCGGTGCTTGCCACCGACCGGGCCGGTGACGATGTATTGACCGCCGATATCAGTTCACCGGAGGGAATTAGCGAACTCGAAGCCGCCATCGAACACCGGATTGAACGTGGGCAGGTTCTGGAAGGCCTGGTCAATGTGGCTGGGGTACTGCACCCGGGGAAACTCCTCGACCTCCAGCCGGAGCAGTGGGAGCACATGCAATCAGTTAACGCGCAATCGGTATTCCGAATGACACAGCTGGTTGCTCGTCTCATGATCGACCAGCGAGACCAGGATCCCGGCAACAGCCGCAGTATCGTGACAGTCAGTTCCAACGCAGGACGTACGCCCCGCTACGGCATGGCTGGGTATTGCGCCTCCAAAGCGGCCGCGACGATGGTCACGCGTTGTTTCTCCTTGGAACTTGCTGCCCACGGCATCCGCGCCAATGTTGTCAGCCCGGGATCCACTCGGACGGCCATGCTGCTCGGCATGAACGGTGAAGCGGAAATGAACCGGGCATCGGTTGCCGGAAATCCGGCTCAATTCAGGAACGGTATCCCGCTCGGCCGGATTGCCGATCCAGAAGATATCGCCGATTCGGTGGCATTCCTCCTATCGGCGAATGCCAAGCACCTGACTGGAATTGAACTGACAGTCGATGGCGGAGCAACACTTTCCTAGAACCGCTGCAGTTTCACGAATCAACTTCTCTACCCTCCAAGGACGCAAGAGCATGAAGACCCAGCTGCTGGAAAGCCATCACGAAGTAATCGCAAACGAAGATCCGTCGGCTCCTGCACCACGAACCGAGGCCGCTACATTCAGGTTTGCCTCCTACGGCCGTGCCTTGATCGGTCATGGCACCAAGGCGATCCTGGACGTTGAGAGGGCACGACGCTTGGGTCTCGGGCCGGCCGCACGCCAATTGCTTGCCGAGCAACCTCAGGGAAGCATCCTGGCAGGGGTTGTGCCGTTCGACCGCTCTGCCGACCCTTATCTCTTTGTCCCGCAGAACGTGGAAGACCTGCCGATGCGTGGATTAATGCACTATGGGAATGACACGTCGACGGTCACCGAAGTCGTTGGCGAGTACAACCCAACCTTTATCTGCGCAGCTGGCGCTGCCATTGACCAGATCAAAACAGGCGGCGTGGAAAAAGTCGTACTCGCTCGGTCGCTGGAAGTTTTCGCCGACGAAGACTGGAAGCCCGAAGCGGTCTGGCAGCAGCTGTACCAGCAGAATCCCGCCGGGCACAGTTTCACGATCAGCCTGCCTCAGGATGAGACAAGCATCGTCGGTAACAGTCCGGAACTCATCGCGGGAGTGCGCCGCGGCCAGTTGACCAGCCATCCGTTGGCTGGATCAGCTCCGCGACTCGCGAACCGGACCGAGGACCAGATGGCTGCGGCAGTTCTAGCCGGATCCGCGAAAAATCTGGCGGAACACGCGTTTGTTGTTCAACATATTTCTCAGGCGTTGCGCAGCGTCGCCAAGGACTTGATCGTGCCTTCCCTCCCGGATCTACTGCCCACCGGGCAAATGTGGCACCTCGGCACCCTGATTCGCGCCTCCCTGTATAAAGGGCTCGGATCCCTGGACGCCGCGCTGGCCATCCATCCGACGCCTGCCATCTGCGGGTCTCCTACTGCTGTCGCCCAAGCACTGATTTCAGAGTTGGAACCAGAGGACCGGGGATTTTACGGCGGATTGGTGGGATGGATGAACCAAGACGGTGAAGGCGAATGGGCGTTGCTGCTGCGCAGCGCCATGCTCACCGGCAACCGGGCGAAATTGCATGCCGGCGCGGGCATCGTCGCGGATTCGGACCCATTCGATGAACACAGCGAAACAGCAGCGAAATTCCGAACCATGCTTTGCGCCTTGGGCGTTGACCGCGAAGGAAGCAACCGATGAAACAACCACTAGTCGTCGATGATCCGATGCTGCAGGGCGTCATTCCCTACCCTTCCGATTTCGCCGAGCGGTATATTGCCGCCGGCTTCTGGGGCGGTCGGACGCTGGACCGCGTGCTGCGTGAAACTGCCCTGCGCAGGGGAGACCACCCCGCGGTGATCGACGGGGAACGAGTAGCCAGCTACGCCGAACTGATCAGTCGCGTTGATGTTTCGCAGGCCACGCTCTCTGCCCGGGGAATCAACGCGGGCGATCGAGTCATCATCCACGTGCCCAATGTGCTTGAATTCTTTGATGCCGTGTACGCGGTCATCTCAGTGGGGGCCATCCCGGTCTTCGCCGTGCACTCGCACCGCGCGAGCGAGTTGGAGCATCTTGTCCGTTCCTCGCAGGCGCAAATGCTGATCACCAGCAAGCAAATCCCTGGAATGGATCCGCAGGAACTCTCCGCAGAGATTACCAGCCGGCTGCCCTCATTGTCGCTCCTGCACGCTGAGGCCTTGTACGAGCAAGGCCTGGATCTGCTGGCCGACGGCTGGGAAGTCTCACGCGCGGGCTGCCCCCGCCCCGCGCATGCCGTGGCATTCCTGCAACTGTCTGGTGGCACCACTGGCCGGCCGAAGCTGATCCCGAAAACACACCGCGACTACGCCTATTCTTTCGAACGATCCGCGCAGATCTGCCACCTGGACGATGACACCGTTTACCTTTCCGGGATTCCGCTGGCCCACAATTTCGCCGCTAGCTCGCCAGGCTACATGGGAGTATTCGCCACCGGCGGGACAGTGATCTGCGCCGTGGACGGCAGTGCCGAGAGGATTTTCAGCCTCGTGGCTGAGCACCGGGTCACCGTGGTGGCGGCAGTGCCGCCGCTGGCCCTGGCTTGGCTGAACTCCTCCCAGAAGCATCGCTACGATCTGTCCAGCTGGCAGTTGCTGCAGGTGGGAGGCGCCAAGCTGGCCCGCGGTGTCGCCGAACGAGTGACCCCGGAACTAGGCTGCGCACTGCAACAGGTCTTCGGGATGGCGGAGGGCCTGGTCTGCTATACCCGGTTGGACGACGACCTGGAGACCGTCGTTTCCACCCAGGGCAAGCCGATGAGCGTGGCCGACGAAGTGCTGGTGCTTGACTCCGAGGGGAATCCGGTGCCGGACGGCACCCCCGGCAACCTCTGGGTGCGCGGTCCGTACACCTTCCGCGGCTACTACAACAACCCGCAGGCCAACGCCCAGTCCTTCACCCCGGACGGCTTCTACGGCTCCGGTGACATCGTGGTGAAAGACGCCCGCGGCTACCTGAGCGTGGTGGGACGGACCAAGGACGTTATCAACCGCGGCGGCGAGAAGATCAGCCCGGAGCAGATCGAGGCCGTGCTGCTGCGAAACCCCGCAGTGCACGATGTGTCGGTCATCGGAGTACCGGACGAGGCGCTGGGCGAACGAACGCACGCCTACGTGGTGCCGCGCGACCATACCACCCCTACCCGTGCCAAGACATTGCGGGCCTGGATGCGCACCGAGCATCTCGCAGAACACCATATACCGGATGTCATCACCGTAGTCGACGAACTGCCCAAGACCCATATTGGCAAGATCAGCCGCAATACCCTGCGCCCCGGCGCCAACCCATCGCAAGGAGAAGCATGAGCCGCCCCGAGATAACCGCCGACCAGAGTTACGACGTTGTGGGCCTGGGATTCGGACCGAGCAACATGGCCCTGGCCACCGCCATCCACGAGCACAACCGCGCTGTCGGGACCGAGCCCAGTCTGAAAGCACTGTTCCTCGACCGTGCCAGCGAGCCCGGCTGGCACAAGAACCTGCTGTTCGAGGATGCCAGCATGCAGGTGGCATTCGCCAAGGACCTGGCCAGCTTCCGCAATCCCACCAGCGAGCTGACCTTCATGAATTTCTTGCACACCCAGGGACGGCTGGAGGACTTCTTCAATCGCGGCTCCATGGCACCGCTGCGCATCGAGTTCGTGGCCTATCTGCGATGGGCCGCCGAGCAGCTGTCGGACTACGTGCGGTACTCGTCCGAAGTGGTCCGAGTGGTGCCGCGCACCAGCGGCGGGCGCATCACCGGCTATGAAGTGGATATCGCCGATGAGTCGGGAGTGCGCACGGTGGCTGCCCGGCATGTGGTGCTCGCCGGAGGGCTGCAACCGGTCTTTCCCTCCGGCGTGCGCTCCGGTGCGCGTGTCTGGCACAGCGCCGAGTTCCTGGAACGCGCCGCCGTACTGGATACCGCGGCCGTCCGTTCCGTCGCGGTGATTGGCGGCGGGCAGAGCGCGGCCGAGGTCATCGAGCAGATGTACCACCGCTGCCCGCAAGCGCAGATCCATTCGGTGATCTCCCGATTCGGCCTGATTCCCTCGGACGCGTCGGCCTACGCCAACCGGATTTTCGATCCGCTGGCCGTGGACGAGCTGTATGCGGCAGACCCCCAGGTGCGCCAGGAGCTCACCGAGGCTCACCGGAACACCAACAATTCCGTGGTCAACCCCAACACCATTGCCGCGCTCTACGATCTGGAGTACCGCGACAAGTGGCTGGGTGCGCAGCGGCTGAATTGGCACCGGGCGGCACGGGTGGACTCGGTGCGCGAAGACTACGGGACCCCCGGGGTGCAGCTGGGCCTGGACGAGGGGCTGGGCGACGGCGACGGGACGCTCGAGGTTGATGTGGCGATCTTCGCCACCGGATACCGCGCCCTGGACCCGACCACGCTGCTGGGCAGCCATGCCGGAATGCTGGTGCGGGACGACCTCGGGCGTCCCACGGCCCGCCGCGACTACAGTGCGCACACGGTCCTGCCTGACGACGCGAAGCTCTTCTTGGTGGGGCAGACCGAACACCAGCACGGGATCTCTGCGACGCTGCTGTCCAACGTGGCAGTGCGCGCAGGCGAAATTCTCGACTCCATCCTCGCCGCGGGCACCGACACCGCCCAGCCGTCCGAACACCGAAAGGCCCACGCATGAGCACCGCAGAACTCACCGAAGCGCGCATCTTGGCCGACCTTTCAGCCTGCGCGGGCCTGTTGGCGGAAGAGGTCGAACCCGGTGATGCCCTGGCGGACCTGGGCATCGACTCGATCCGCCTGATGAACCTGGTGGAGACTTGGCGTGCCGCCGGCGCGAATGTCGACTTCCCGCGACTGGCCGCCAGCGAAAACATCGAAGCCCTGATCGCGACCGTGCTGGACGCAGCCCCGGTACGTTAACGCCCACCTCCCCGCCGCAGCTTTTCGAAGGACCGATCATGACTCTCGCCCCCGACACCGTGCGCACCGTGCCGTTGACCGACGCCCAGGCCGGTATGGTCCACGCAGAACTCGCCGCCCCCGGCTCCGCGGACTTTTCCGTCGGTGACGCCGTGGTTTTCCGTGGCCGCATCTCCGCCGCCACCCTGGCCGAGGCGGTGCAACGCACCCTGGCGGAGATTCCGTGGCTCGGATATCGCTTTGATGCGCAGCTCATGGCGCTGGTATCTGGTGAAGGCCCGGCCGTCCCGTCCGCGCCGCGGCTGCTGCCTCCGGGGGTGCTGCGCGGGGAGCTCACCGGCAACTCGGACCGCCAGCTGGCCGAGCAGCTGCGCGCCGAGTATCTGCCGCGCATTACCCTGGAATCGCGGCTACTGCGCGAACAACTGCTGCTCACTAGCCTGGATACTGACGTGCAGCCGGTCGCGGTGTGGGTGCTGGCCGCCCACCACGTGCTTTTCGATGGCTACGGCATCACGCTGCTCGCCCGCCGCGTGACCGAGCACTACACCGCCCTGGTCGCCGGGAGCCCGGTCCCGGAAACCCCCTTCACATCACCGGGTCAGGTGCTTGCCGCGGAAGCCCGGTACCACGGGTCTGCCGCGGAGGAAAGGGACCGCGGCTACTGGCAGGCCCGGCTGGACGGGCAGGACCATCGGCCCACACGGCTGGCCGGGCTGCTCGGCGCCGCCGGACAGCGTCCGGACGCCTCCGCCGTCGTACGGCTGCGCCTGACCGGACGCCCGCTGTCCCTGGGCCGTTTCTCCGGCACGGCCCCGACGGGCTCGGACGCCTCCCGGGCGACTTGGGCCGACGCCGCGATCGCCGCGCACGCCCTGTTGGCTGCTCGGCTGACCGGCGCCAGCCACACAATTATCGGCCTGCCGGCCATGAACCGCACCGGGGCCGCGGCCCTCTGCGCGATCCCGACCATCAACGTGCTGCCGCTGGTGCTGGATGTGGACCCCGCTGGCACCGTGGGGCAGCTGCTGGAGTCGGTGGCCGCCGCCCGCGCCGAGCTGTCCCGGCACGGCAGGTACCGCTCCGAGCAGCTCATGCGCGATCTGCGCCTGGTCGGCTCCGACACCACGCTGACCGGCACCGAGATCAACATCAAGGCCTTTGACTTGCCGCTGAGCGTGCCCGGCGGCACCGTGTCGCTGCACGCCCTGTGCGAGGGGCCGGTGGATGACATCTGCCTGAATCTGCTGCCGGAGCCCGGTACTGGCGGAGTCGTCGCCGTGCTCACCGCGCCGGCCGGGACCCTGGCCGCCGCGGACGCCGTGGTGCTGCTGGAAACCTACGGGCTGCTGCTGGAACGGCTCGCCACGGCGGACCCTTCCACCCGGCACGCCGAATTTTCCCTGGCCCCGGACAGCGCGCTGGCCCCGCTGGCCGGAGAGGCCGCGGCCGAAACCGCCCCGCCGGTGCTCGAAGTACTGTTCGCGGCCAGCACAGCCGCCGCCCCGGAAGCCGCGGCGATCACCTGCGAGGGGGTCACGCTCAGCTACCGGGCGCTGGCAGCCCGGGCCGACGCGATCGCCGCCGCCGTGCTGGCGCAGGATGGTGGCGCGGCAACCGGGCGCTATGTGCTGATCGACCTGGAGCGCGGCCTGGACTACGTGGCCGCGATCCTCGGCATCGCCAAGGCCGGTGCCACCAGTGTCCCGCTGGACCCGAACGCGCCAGCGCAGCGCAACCAGCGCATCGCCGCACGGCTGGCCGGCCAGGATCTGCGCACCCCGCTCGTGCTGTCCGCCGACGCGCAGGGGTGGGCCGGCTATCCGGTGTTGGATCCGTCCTCCGTGCCCGCGCCGACCGGCCCGATCCCGGTAGCTGACGTCCCCCGTTCGACGCCTAGTTACCTGCTGCATACTTCCGGTTCCACCGGGGAGCCCAAGGCCGTGGTGGTTTCCCGCGAAGCCTTCGCGCACTGGGCCGGATACCACCGGCATGCAGGTTTCCTGGGCACGGCGGGGGAAAAGATTGCCCAGTCGCTGCCGCTGCACTTCGACGGCGCCTGGTGCACCTTGCTCGGGGTGGCGCTGGGCCACCATGTGCACCTGATCAGTCACGAAGTGGCCCGCGATCCCGAAGCCCTCGCGGTCCAGGTGCGTGAACACGCCATGACCTGGATGGACATGACCCCTTCGCTGGCCGCCCCGCTGCTGGATACGGGACTGTTCGCTCCCGGAACCCCGGTACGCCGGCTGTCCGTGGGCGGCGAGGGTTGCAGCCAGGTGCTCTGGGAGAAATTGCGGGATCTGGGCCGCCTCGTGGTCGAAAACCTCTATGGGCCCACCGAATTCACCGTGGACGCGCTGGTCGCCAACGTGGCGCAGAGCCCCGACGTAGTGGTCGGCCGCCCGCTGGCCGGGCTGAAGGCCGCGGTGCTGGACCCAGCGCTGCGCCCGCTGCCGCCCGGCCTGCCCGGGGAACTGTATTTGTCAGGACCGCAGGAAGCCCACGGATACCTGGGGCAGGGCGCCCTGACCGCCTCCCGTTTCGTGGCAGATCCAGCCGGCGACGGCACCCGCATGTACCGCACCGGGGACCGGGCGGTGCTCGGCCACGACGGGCTGCTGCGCTTCCTGGGCCGCGATGACGGCCAGGTGAAGATCCGCGGCTACCGAATCGACGTGGGCGAAGTGGAAACGGCACTGGCAGCGCTGCCCGGGGTTGCCCACGCCGTGGTCCGGGCCCGGGCCGCGCAGCTGCTGGCATGGGTGGTTCCCGCGAATTCCGAGGGAGCCGCGCTGGTTGCCGACGCCGAACAGTGGCGCGCGGCGCTGATCCGGGTCTTGCCGCCGCAGATGATTCCGCATGCGCTGACCACCATCGACCGGCTGCCGCTGGGCACCACGGGCAAGCTGGATGAAAACCAGCTGCCAGATCCCCGGCCCGCTAACGTCCCCGGGGGCGCCCCGGTGAACGGACCGGCCCAACAGGCGGTGGCCGCCGCCATGGCCGCGGCGCTGGGCATCCAGGTGCAGGCGCTGGGCGCCGCATCGGATTTCTTCGCCGAAGGCGGGGACTCGATCACCGCGATCGCGGTGGTCTCCGCGTTGCGCCAGGCCGGCTACTCCTCCTCGGTGGGGTCGGTCTTCGCCGAGCGCACCGTCGCGGGAATCGCCGCCAAGACCACCGCGCTGGCCGCGGATTCGACCGCAGCGGCAGCGCCTGCCGGCACTGCCGACCTGGTGCAGCTGGATGACGCGGCGCGCAGCCGGCTTTCGGCCATGCTGACCCGTCGCCGCCGCTAAACGCGCAGCCATCCCCTGCGCATTTTCAGACTTCATTGCTTTCAGACTTCGTTGCTTTATGAACCGCAGCCCAAAGGACCCCATGACCGAGCTGACCCGACACGACGTCGAAAATTCCCACGGCCTGCCCGACACCGGGCAAGCCCCCGACCCGCTGGACGCGCAGCTGGCCTGGTGGCCGACCACCGCCTTGCAGCGCGGTCTGGTGGCCCACACGCTGATGCTCCACGACCAAGAGCAGGCGTCCGACCCGTACGTCGGCCAGACCCGTGTCCGGTTGGCTGGTCCGCTTGACCCTGACGAGGCCCGCGCCGCCACGCTGGGCCTGCTGCGCCGGGTGGAAAACCTGCGTGCCGGCTTCCTGCTGGACGAGACCGGTGACCCGGTTTCCTTCGTGGAGCCATGGAACGAGGAGCTGGCGGCCCGGGCGTTCACCACCGGACCGGACGTCGAGGCGCTGGCCGGCGCGCAGTCCGCGGCCGGGTTCGACCTGCAGGACCCGCCGCTGCTGCGCTTCGCCCTGGCCTCGGAATCATCATCGGCCCATGAGCTGGTCATCACCGCGCACCATCTCGTCCTCGACGGCTGGTCCATGCCGCTGCTGCTGGGCCAGTGGCTGCGGGAGCTGGCCGCCGTGCGCGGCACCCGCGCCCCGTCCGACCTGCCCGCCGCCACCGGCAGCTACGCCGAGCACCTGGGCTGGATCGCCTCCGCTGATCGCGAGGCCGCCGCCGCGTTCTTCGCACAGACCCTGGCCCATGCCGACACCGGGCCGCGCCCGCACTTCCTCGGCGCACCCGCGCTGGCCGGCACCGGCCAGGCGAGCGAAACCCGCGAACTGCCTGCAGCCACCGTCACGGCGCTGAACGCCGCCGCCCGCACCCATGGATTCACGCCGGCCACCGCGCTGCGGACCGCCTGGGCCTTGGCCGCGGACTTCGCGGCCGGTACCACCGGCACCGCCTTCGCCCTGCCTGTGGCCCTGCGCGATCCCTCCCGCCCGGACGCCGACACCGTCTGCGGCATGCTCACCGAGACTGTGCTCGCCTCCGGCGACTACCAGCCCGGGGATTCCCTGCTGGACTCCGTGGTGCGCCAGCAGCAGTGGTGGAACCGCAGCCTGGAGCACCAGCACCTTGGTGTTCCGGGCATCGAGCGCGCGCTGTCCGCCACCGGCGAGCTGGCGTGGTCGCTGCTCAGCTTCGACGCCGGCGGCGCACCGGACCGCTTCGCGCTGGACGGGCTTCAGGCCACGTTGAAGGCCACCGGCGACTCCAGCCACTACCCGGTCAACGTGCACGTGCGGGCCGGCGAGCGCTGGCAGATCGAACTGGACTACGACGCGCGTGTCCCCGCGCACGTGGCCGCTACCTTGGCCGAGGCCTTGGTCCGCGGGCTCACCGCGCTGGCACTGGATACGGAGTCCCGCATCGCCGCAATCGAGCTCATGGACCCGGCCCGGGTCAACGGATTCGAGACCTCCGGCCGCGATTACGCCGGAAGCTAGCCGCTGCTGCCCGAGCTCTTTGCCCGCCAGGTCGCCGCCGCGCCGCAGGCCACCGCCCTGGTCGTCGGCGGCACCAGCTACAACTACGCCGAACTCGACGTGCTGGCGCAGCAAGCCGCCGACCGCCTGGCCGGACTGCTGACAACCGCCACCGGCCACCGGAGTCTGGCCGTGCGGCTGCCCCGGGGACTGGACATCGTGGTGGCCCACCTGGCTGCCCTGCGCAGCGCGGTGACCCTGGTGGTGCTGGATAACGGGTGGCCCGCCGCCCGCGTCGAGCGCGCGCTTCAGCTCACCAGCCCGGCGCTGGTCTGGGACGGCGAGGGCCTGCGCGCCACCGGGATCGGATCGCACCCGGCCCCCACACCGATCGCCCCTCAGGCCGCGGACACCGCCGGCATCGTGTTCACTTCCGGCTCCACCGGCGAGCCCAAGGCAGTGGCCGTGCCGCACCGCGCACTGGCCCACCTCGCCGCCCGCCAACAGCGCGAGCTCTACCCGGAGGGCCGCACCCTGCAGGTGGCGCACACCTCCGCCTTCCACTTCGACGCGCACTGGGACGCCTTCCTGTCGTTGTTCACCGGGCATACCCTGCACCTGCTGACCGAGGACGAGTACCTGGACCCGTTCGCGCTGGCCGACTACGTCGCCGCGCACCGCATCGGCTACCTGGACTTCACCCCGACCCTGTGGAACGCGGTGATCTCCAGCGGGGCGATGACCCGGCTGCCGGAAATCTGCGTGGCAGGTGGCGAAAGCTTCCCCGCCGCGCTCTGGCAGCGCATGGGGCAGCTGGCCCGGGAATCCGGTTCCGTCGTCTACAACCTGTATGGCCCTACCGAAGCCACCGTGGATGCGCTGGCCGCGGCCGTGACTGACGCGCCGGAACCGGTGGTCGGCCGCCCGGTCGGCGCCACCGGCGCGCTGGTCCTGGATTCCCAGTTGCGCCGCGTCGCCCCGGGCACTGTGGGCGAACTCTACCTCGCAGGCCCGCAGCTGGCCGAAGGCTACCTTTCGCGCAGCGCGCTGACCGCCGCCCGTTTCACCGCCCACCCCTTCGCCCCGGGGGAGCGCCTGTACCGCACCGGCGACGCCGCGGCCTGGCGTCCGGACGGGCAGCTGGCGCTGCTCGGCCGCACCGACGCGCAGATCTCCCTGCACGGCGTGCGCATCGAACCCGGGGAAATCGAAGCCTTCCTGGCCGGACAGTGCACCGTGCGCCGTGCCGCGGTGCTGAAAGCCACGGACCCGCGGCTGGGCGAACGCCTGGTGGCCTGGGTGGTCCCGTCCGACCCGTCCGACCCGTCCGCCGTGGGCGATCCGCGGCTGGCCGCCGAGCTGCGCGCCGCCTGCGCCGGCGGGCTGCCGCGCGCCATGGTGCCGGCCGCGGTGGTGCTGCTGGAGTCGCTGCCGGTGACCGGCAGCGGCAAGCTGGATTCCCGTGCTCTGCCAGCCCCCGACTTCGGCGTCGCTGACCCGGCCAAGCCAGCGGAATCCGGCGCGGTAGCCGGGGCATCGGAGGCCGAGCTGGCCGCGGTGACCGCGGTGGTCACCCGGGTGCTGGGGCTATCCGACGAACCGTCCCCGGGGCAGCGATTCATGGCCCTGGGCGGAGACTCGATCGCCGCGATCCAGGTCATCGCCGGGCTGCACCGTGAGGGCTACGGCTACTCCGTGGCGAAGTTGCTGGCCGCCGGAACGCTGGCGGACATGGCCCGCGAACTCGAAGCCCGGCAGCCCGAGCCCGCGGCTGCCGGGACCGAGCCTGACGGCACCGGCGCGGCCGGCCGGCTGGCAGCCCTGGGCACTGAACGCTCCGCGGTGCTGGCGGACCGGGCGGCAAGCCTGGGCGCCGTCGCGGTGGACGTGTGGGAGCTGACCGCCACCCAGCTGGGCATGGTGCTGCACCACGAGCGCGAAACCGACGGAACCTACCAGACCACCACCCGCTGGCGCCTGGCCGCAGCGGATGAAACCCGGTTGCCAGATGACGAGCAGGTCGCCCGCGCACTGGATACGCTGGCCGCACGCCATCCCCAGCTGCGCGGCGTGATCTTCCAGCACGACCTGCCCGCCCCGCGCCTGGCCATTTTGGATAGGATGCGTTGGACGCTGCAGACCGAGGATTTGCGGTCGGAGCCGGATATGGCCGCAGCGGTGGGGCGGGTCGAGGAGGCCCTGCGCGCCGAGCCGATGGACCTGGCCACCGGGCCGCTGGCCAGCGGACGATTGTTGCGCATCTCGGACACTGCTTGGGAACTTGTCCTCTGCCTGCACCACCTGCTGGTGGATGGCTGGTCCACCTCGCTGCTCACCGAGGAACTGGACACCCTGCTAGCAGGTGGCCGGTTGCCCGAATCACGCCCGATGACGGGGTATCTCCAGTGGCTGGCCCAGTTGGAAACCAGTTCCGGGCAGCTGGAAGCGGCCTGGCGCAGCGAGTTTGCCGGCTTCGGCGCGCCCACCACGCTGGCCGCGCTGACCCGCGCCGGCGAAGGCACCGTGCGCGCTACCGCTTACCTGCAGGCCCCGTCCGCCGCGCAGCTTTCCGCCGCGCTGCGCGCCTCGGGGCACACCCTGGCCGATGCCGCCCAGGCAGCCTGGGCCACCGTGCTGGCCGCGGCAACAGGAACCGCCGACGTCGCGCTGGGCGCCACCCGCTCCGGCCGCGATGCGGAAGTGCCGGGCATCGACGAGATGATCGGCATGTTCATCACCACCGCGCCGGTGCGGCTGCAGCCGCGTCCGGAAGCCCCCAGCGCGGAGCTGCTGGACGAAGCCCGACGGCAGAACACCGCGCTGGCCCGCGCCGCCCACCTGGGCATGGGCCGGATCAAGTCGGTGCTCGGCGCCGAACCATTCGACACCTTGCTGGTGGTGGAGAACTTCCCTCAACGCGGGGAAACGGCCGTTTCCGGCCTTGAGGTCACTGCGCTCGGCGGCCAGGACGGCACCAACTACCCGGTGTGCCTGACCCTGACCCCGGGCGAGGAGCTGGCCCTGGAAGTCGAGCTGGCTGGCGGGGATCCGCTGGTTGCGGCAGCGCTGGCCCAGGCAGTGCGTACCGCGCTGGCAGCGCTGGCCGGCGGCACCCAGCCGCAGCCCGAGCAGCTGGGACTCGAGATAGTCACCGCACGGCTGGCCGAGGCCGCACGGGCCGAAGCCGATCTCGCAGAGCCTGCTTCGCTTGACCCCGAAAAATCTTCGATTGCGCAGCCCGCCGTCGCGGAGGACACCCGCACCGCGCTGGCCGCCCAGGCAGTCGCCGAGGTGCTCCAGCTCGACTCGGTGGACCCGTCCCGGGACATCTTCGCGCTGGGCGCGGACTCCATGGCAGTGATCGCGCTGATCGGCGCGCTGCGCGCCCGGGGACTGGTCGTTTCGCTGGGCGAGATCTACCGCAACCCCACCGCTGCAGGGTTGGCCGCTGCCGCCGCGGAGGCCGCCCCGACCCGGTCGGCCGAACTGGCCGCCGACGGGACGTTAGCGGATACCCCGGCCCTGGCCTGGTACCGCGGCCTGCTGGATCGAACCGGGGCGGACGGCCGCGGCTTCCAGCAGCTGCGTGTGCTCAACGTGCCCGCCGGCGTCCAGGCCGCCAGCCTGCAACGCGCGCTGACCATTTTGGCCGAACGTCACCCGGCTCTGCGCCTGCGGGTGGACGGCACCGGGGCCGAGGTGCTGCCCGGCGCGAAGCTGCCGCTGACCACGCTGGCCGCCGACTGCGGCGAGCGGCTGTTCTTCGAGGCCTTGCGCACCGCCTGTCTTGAACTGGATGAGCGGACAGGCCGCGTGGCGGCCGCCGTGTACCGCCCGGCCGAGTCGGGCTACGGCGTGCTTGCGCTGGCAGTGCACCACGTTGCCGTGGACATCTACTCCTGGCGCCTGCTGACCGATGACCTGCGCCGGCTGGTTGAAGACACCCATGACACGCCGGACACCCGGGCCCTTCCAGCCGCCTGCGCCAACCTGCGCGCCTGGGCCGCCGCCTCGCACCAAGCCGCGCTGGCCCTGGCCGCCGACCGGGCGCTGGCAGATCGCTGGCTCTCCGTGCTGGATCCGGGGGACCTGGCACAGGTGCGCTACTCGGATTCCCGCCAGCTGGGAACGCTGGCCGACACCCGGGAGGTCGTGCACACCCTGGACGCGGAAACCACACGCGGCCTGCTCGCGCTGGGCGAGGGCTGCGGCATGGACACCGTGCTGCACGCGGCGGTGGCAGGCACACTGGCGGACGGCACCTGCGTGCTGTTGGAGGCCGAGGGCCACGGACGCCCGGCCGGCACCCGCTTCAACGACGCCCGCGATACCGTGGAAGTCGGCAGCACCGTGGGGTGGTTCACCGCCACCTGGCCACTGAGCCTGTCCGCCGCGGCCAGCGGCGGCACCCAGGCGTCGGCGCCTCAAGCCTGGTTGCGTGCAGCACGCGCCGCGTCGGCCGCGCTGCCAACGGATACCGCCAGCTACGGGATGCTGCGCCACCTTGCCGGCTCGGCCGGCGAGAAGCTGGCCGCCGCGGAAGATGCCGCCGGCGCCCAGCTTCTGGTCAATTACCTGGGCCGCGACGCCGTGGCCGACGGCGAATGGCAGCCGGCGGCGGACGCCGCCGCGCTGGAAAGCGAGCTGGGACTGCACCGGGCGCTGCCCGCCACCCACCCGGTGGAACTGAACGCCTACGTCACCGACGCCGCGGACGGCCCGCACCTGGTGCTGCGCTGGCAGCTGGCCGCGGCCAACGCCGCCGGCCGTGGTCTTCCCCAGGCCGTCCGCGCCGCGCTGGCAGGCCTGTCCGGGATGGACCCGCTGGCCGCCGGCACCGCCGGCGCCCTGCATGACGTCGTGGGGCTGGGAACCGCTGAAACCTCGCGGCTGCTGGCCGAACGCCCGGCAGCCCAGGGCGTCTGGCCGCTGACCGGCGTGCAGCAGGCCATGGCCGTGCACGCGGCCGCCGCCCCGCACGACACCTACCTGTCCTTGGCCGGGCTGGAGCTGTTCGGCCCGGTGGACCCGGCGACGCTGCGGAAGGCCGTGGCGGCGCTGGCCGCGGTCCACCCGCAGCTGCGCTCCACCGTGTACTGGCCGGATCACGGAGCCCCGGTGTTCGTCCCGCTGGCCGGGCTCGCCCCGCAGGTGGCCGTGCGCCGCAGCCACGGGCTGGATCCGGAAGCCCGGCAACAGCTCGCCGAGGAGGTCCGTGCCGAGCACATGGCCCGCGGCTTCGACGTGGAAGCCGGTCCGCTGCTGCGGCTGGAACTGGTCGACTTCGGAGCGCACCCGGAAACCGGCGAGCCGCATAGCCAGCTGATCCTGGCCAACCACCACCTGCTGCTGGATGGCTGGTCCATTCCGCCGCTGGTGGATGAGCTGTTCGAACACTACGCGCGCGCCGCAGGGGGAGCCGAGGTGCCGCAGCCGGTAGCCCCTGCCGGCAGCGGCTATGACGCCTTCGCCCGTTCGCTGGCCGCGCGCGACGACCAAGCTCGGGTCGCCGAATGGCGGCGGGTCCTGCCCCCAGGCCGTCCGGGCCACGTGCTGCGCCACCGCGATCCGGAAAATACGGCGCTGCCCACGGTGATCGGCATCCAGCTCGGCGCCCACGTGCGCAAGGCGCTGGCCAAGCGCGCCCGCAAGGCCTCGGCCACGGTGGCCGACGCCGCGAACGCCGCCTGGGCGCTGGTGCTCGGCGCACTGCTTGACACCGACATCCCGGTGTATGGCACGGTCAGCTCCGGCCGCGCCATCGACGTGCCGGGCATGGCCCAGTTGCCGGGCATGTTCATCGACACCCTGCCGGTGGCAGTGGACCTGGAGCAGAAGAATTCCACGGCGCTGCTGGGCGCCGCCCATGCGGCCGGCCGGTGGATCGTTGAATCGGCCGGAGTGCCGCTGTCGAAGATCACCGGCGCCCTGGGCGTGGGCACCCTGTTCGACACCCTGCTGGTTGTTGAAAATTATCCGCAAACCGAGGGGAACACCCCGGACGGGGCCCCGCGCCTGGGCAAAATCCACTCCCAGGACGCCACCGAATACCCGCTGTCCGTCAGCGTCTCGGTGGGCGAGGTGCTGGAAGTCGAACTGGAATTCGGCGCCGAGGTGCCCGAAACCGCCGCCCGCAAGGTGCTCTCGGCCCTGGTGGTGGCCTTCGAATGCCTGGCACTGGGCACCGCGCTGCCGGTGCTGCGCAGGCTGCTGGCAGCCCGGCTGGCTCCGGCGCGCGAGGTCCTGGCCGCGGCCGATGCCCGGCATGCGGCGCCCCGCGGCGCGGACGCAGCGGTTGTGGACGCGGTGGCAGCCGCCTACGGGCAGGTGCTGCGCATGCCAACTGCCGGCGCTGACAGCGACTTCTTCGCCGCCGGGGGCGACTCCATGGCCGCGATGTCACTGCTGAGCGCCCTGCGCAAGTCCGGGTACAAGGCAACGATCTCCCAGGTCTTCGCCAACCCGGTCGCCGCCGACCTGGCCGCCGTGGCGGAACACCTCGTGCCCGCCGCGCCGGCCGCCACCGCCGCCGGGGACAGCGGGGAAGCCCCCGCGGCACCTGCCCCGGCGGCCGGAAAACCCATGATCACGCTTGACGGGGCCTCGATGGCCTCGCTGGCCAACCTGTTGAAGGGAAACTAGTGACCACCTCAACCACCGAGGCGCAGAACGCCGAGCCCCAGAATACCGAGCCGGCCGAACCGGAGATCATCGACGTGCTGCCGCTAGCCCCGCTGCAGAACGGCCTGCTCTTCCACGCGCTCGCCGACCCGGAGGCGCTGGACGTGTACACCATGCAGTCCACCTACCGCTTCGCCGCGCCGGTGGACGTGGCCGCGCTGCGCCAGGCCTGCGCCAGCCTGCTTGAACGCCATCCGATCCTGCGCGCCGGCTTCGCCCACGAACAGTTCGACACCCCCGTGCAGTTCATTCCCGCCGCCGTTCCATTGCCCTGGCGCCAGCTGGACCTGTCCGCGGACCCGCACGCCGGGCGCGAGCTCGAACGGCTGCAGGTTGATGAACGCCAGGCGAAGTTCGAGATGAGCCGGCCGCCGCTGATCCGCTTCGCCTACGCGGACCTGGGGTCCGAGGGAGGCGCCTTGGTTGTCACCAACCACCACATCCTGATCGACGGCTGGTCCGACGCGCTGCTGGTCACCGAGCTGCTGCGGCACTACCGTGCAGGAGGCCGGGACCAGGCGCTGGGCGAGCCGGCCCAGTTCCGCAACTACCTCCAGTGGCTGGCCGAACAGGATGAGCAGGCCGCCCGCGGCGTGTGGCGCGACCAGCTAGCCGGCCTCGCCAACGGCACGCTGGTCGCGCCGGAAGCCGCGGAACGCTCCGCCGTGCTGCCCGAGGTCGTGGAGATGGACCTGCCGGACGGGTTGACCGACGCGCTGATCGCGCTGGCCCGCACCGCGCGGGTGTCGATCAACACCGTGTATTCCCTGGGCTGGTCGCTGGCGCTGCGCCGGCTCACCGGCCAGGACACCGTAGTCTTCGGCTCCACGGTCTCCGGCCGTCCTCCGGAGCTTGCCGGGGTGGACGAGATGATCGGCCTGTTCCTGAATACCGTCCCGGTGGTCACGGAGTTGGATCCGCATACCCGGGTGGATGCACTGCTGCGCCAGGTGCAGGCCCGCCAGGGCGAGAGCCTGCAGGCCCAGTTCGTCGGGCTGTCAACCATCCAGCAGGATGCTGGCATCGGCACCCTGTTCGACACCCTCTACGTCATGCGCAATACTCCGGAGGACGACGCGGCGCTGGACAGGCTCAGCGCTGACACCGGGCTGCTGGAAATCGAGGGCGGGGACGCCACCCACTACCCGCTGACCTTCATAGTGCATCCGGGTGACACCTACCGGCTGATTCTGGCGTATCAGGGCGAGCAGTTTTCGGCCGCGGTCGCGGGCGCCCTGGTGGAATCGGTCATCGCCACCCTGGCAGCGCTGGCCGCCCATGCGCAGGCCCCGCTGGGCACCGCGCTGGCCGCGGCTGCGGGGCAGCCGCAGTCCTCAAAGCTGGCCGGCACCGCACGGCAGCTGGGCGAGGAATCGCTTCTAGCGCTGCTGGAACGCACCGCCGCCGCCCACCCGCAGCGCCCCGCGCTCATCGACGGGGCCCGCACCCTCAGCTACGCCGAGTTGTGGACCGAGGTGTCCTCGATCGCCGGCTGGCTGCGGGCCCAGGGCCTGGGCCCGGGCTCCACCGTGGGATTGGGCCTGCCGCGCGGAAACCGGTTCGTGGCAGCCATCTTCGCCGTGATGGCTGCCGGGGCGGCCTACATCCCCCTGGATGCCGCCTACCCGGATGCCCGAGCCGCGAAGATGTTCGCCACCGCGGGGGCCGACGCGGTGCTGCTGGAACCGGGCTCGTCGCGGGACGCGACCCGGCTCGCGGCCTCCGGGTCGAAGGTGCTGGTGCTGGATGACGCGGCCGCCGGCCATGCCGGGGCCGGGGCGGCGCAGCTTCATTCCGGCTACACGCACGCGGACACCGCCTACCTGATGTTCACCTCGGGCTCCACCGGCGAACCCAAGGGCGTGTCGGTACCGCACCGCGGCCTGGTCAACATGCTGGCCAACCACCGGCGCGAGATCTTCGACCCTGCCAGCTCCCGGGTCCCGGGCCGCCCGCTGGTGGTCGCGCACACCGTGTCCTTCGCCTTCGACATGTCCTGGGAAGAGCTGTTCTGGCTCATCGAGGGGCATACGGTGCACGTGCTGGACGAGGCCCTGCGCCGCGACGCGGGGCAGATGGTCGGCTACCTGCGTGAACATCGCGTGGACGTCATCAACGTGACCCCTTCGGTGGCCTCGGCGCTGCTGGCCGAGGGGCTGTTGGCCGCCGGGACGCACCATCCTGCCTTGGTGCTGCTGGGCGGCGAAGCGGTGGGCGCCGAGGTTTGGGATGCGCTGCGCGCAGACCCGGTGTCCGAGGGATACAACCTCTACGGCCCCACCGAATACACCATCAACGCCCTGGGCGCCGGCACCGGCGGCAGCGCAGTGCCGGTGGTCGGCGGGCCGATCGAGAACACCGAAGCCTACGTGCTGGACAGCGCGCTGCGCCCGGTGGCCGAGGGCGCGCCCGGCGAACTGTACCTGGCCGGCGACGGACTGGCGCACGGCTACGTGGGACGCGCCGCGCTGACCGCCTCCCGCTTCATCGCCAACCCCTTTGGCGTCCCGGGCACACTCATGTACCGCACCGGGGACGTTGTCTCGCTGGACGCCTCCGGGCAGCTGCGCTTCCACGGCCGCTCCGACGCCCAGGTCAAGATCCGCGGCTACCGCATCGAGCCGGGCGAAGTGCAGGCGGTGCTCGCCACTGATCCGCGGGTCGGCTCGGCCGCCGTGCTGGCCCGCCGCATGCCGCAGGGCCACCTGGCGTTGATCGGCTACGTGGTTCCCGCCGCGGGCGCGGACACCGAGGAAGCCCGCGCCGGGCTGTTGGACGCCGTGCGGGCCAGGGCCCGCCGCGAACTGCCGGACTACATGGTCCCGGCCCATCTGGTGCTGATCGAGAAGCTGCCGTTGACCCCGAACACCAAGCTGGATGTCGCCGCGTTGCCGCTTCCCGCCCCGAGCGCAGGCCGGGCCCCGGCCGGCGCCGCGCAGATCGCGGTCGCCGAGGTGTTCAGCACCGTGCTCGGCGTGGATTCGGTGCACGCGGAGGACGACTTCTACGTGCTGGGCGGGGATTCGCTCAAGGCCATGCGCGCCGTGTCGCTGCTGCGCGCGCGTTTCGAGACCCCGCTGACGGTGGGCGCGCTGGCCGCGGCGTCCACCGTGGAACTGCTGGCCTCCAAGCTGTCCGCCGGCACCGATTCCTCCTTCGACATGGTGCTGCCGCTGGCCGGCGGCACGGGGGCCGGCGCCCCGCTGTACTGCTTCCACCCGGCCGGTGGCCTGGGCTGGAGCTACGCCGGGCTGGCCGGGCATCTGGGCCGTGGACGCGAAATCATTGCCCTGCAGTCCCCACGGCTTTCCGGGCCGGCCCCGCAGGACATGGCCGCGCTGCGCGACTGCCTAGTCCAGGCAATCCGCCAGCGTCATCCGCGCGGCCCGTACCACCTGCTGGGCTGGTCCTTCGGGGCGCACCTGGCCCATATGGTGGCCGGCGCGCTGGAGAAGCAAGGGGATGAGGTGCTCACGCTCTCGCTGCTGGACGCGGACACGGTCACCGCGAACCCGGTCCAAGGCCCGGCCCCGGACGACGCCGCCGCCCTGGAACAGGAAGCGCTGAACTTCCTGCTGGCCGGCGCGCTGCGCGAGCTTCCCCAGTGGCTCACGAGCCCCTACCGGCGCGAGGAGGTGCTGGAGTTCCTGGCCGAGGCCGGGGGAGTCTGGAGCCACTTCGCCAGCGACAAGCTGGAGGCGATCCTGGACTCCTACGCCTACAGCGTCGGGCTGCTGCCCGGCGCCCGTTACGACCGAGTGCACGCGGACACCCGCCTATACACCGCGACGATCAGCCGCCACGGGGTGGCTGCCAGCGACCCGGCGCGCGCCGCGGCCGGCTGGGCCGAGCACAGCGCGGGGCACTTCGCCCAGCAGCTTATCGAGGCAGGCCACCACGAGATGACCAGCCCGGCAGCGCTGGGCGTCATCGGGCCGCAATTGCGCGAGGACCTGGCGCGTGCCGAAGCCGAGCACGCCGGCAACTGACCGAGCAAAAGACCTTCCAGATTTTTTAAACAACACAAGGAGCAAGAGAATGAACCCCTTCGACCGAACCGACGGCAGCTTCCTCGTCCTGGTCAACCAGTTGAACCAGCACAGCCTCTGGCCCGACTTCGCGCAGGTCCCGGCCGGCTGGACGCAGGTCTTCGGCCCGTGTGACCTGGACGCCGCCAATGACTACGTCCAGGAGCACTGGACCGACATCACCCCGCGGGAATCCGCCCAGTGATCCGATGGCTGCGCCGCCATGCAATCGACCTGGGTCCGCTGCGCAGCAGCCGGGCGTTCGCCCTGATCTTTTGGGGTCGACTGGTATCCATCGCCGGGATCGGCGTGCTGGGCACCGCGATTCCGCTGCAGGTCTACGCCCTGACCGGTTCGTCGGTCCACGTCGCCCTGGTCGCAACGGTTTTGGGTTTGGCAGGCTTCGCCGGGGCGCTGTCCGGCGGCCTGCTGGCCGACCGCTTGGACCGGCGCAAGATCATCCTGGCGGCCCGTGGCGCAGCCGTCGCCGGCTTCGCGCTGCTAGCGGTTAACGCCTTCGCCCCCGAGCCGATGCTGGCGGCATTCCATCTGGCAGCGGTCGTGGACGGGCTGGCCGGCGGCATCAGCGCCACCGCGCTGTCCGCCACGGTGCCGCGCACGGTGGAACCGGCCCAGCTCCCGGCCGCGAGTGCGCTCATGGCGATCAGCATGGATTTGGGCATGGTGCTCACCCCCGCCCTGGGCGGCCTGCTGTACGCGGCGGCCGGCCCGGGCTGGCTGTATCTCTGGGTCATCGTCGCCAGCGTGGCCAGCGTGGCCCTGCTCTGGGGCCTGCCCGAACTGCAGCCGGGCGGCGAGGTGCAGGCCGATCCGCAGCTCCGGCAGGCAGGGCTGCTCCCGGCCATCCGCCACAGCTGCGGGCAGGCATGGGCCGATACCCGGGAGGGGATGGCCTACGTGGCGCGCGACCGGGTGGTCGGCCCGATCATGCTGCTGGGTTTCATCCAGCTGCTGTGCGCCTCGCCCTACGTGCTGATTCCGGAGTTCGCCGAACGCCAGCTGGGGCTGGGACCCGAAGCCGCCGGCTTGCTGTATTCGGCGCCGGCCGCCGGAGCCCTGCTCGCCTCGCTGAGCAGCGGCTGGACCGGCCGGGTGCGGCCGGCCGGCCGGGTGCTGCTGGTGGTGCTGTGCGCTTCCAGCCTTGGCGTGCTGGCGCTGGGCCTGACAAGTTCGCTGCCGTTAGCGCTGGCGGCCATGGCCTTGACCGGGGTGGGGGACGTGCTGGCCGAAATTTTCCGTTACGCGATCATCGCCGGGCGCACCCCGGACCGGCTGCTTGGCCGGGTCAGCGCCGTGTGGAGCGCCCAGGGCACCGTGGGCGACACCTTGGGCGGGCCGCTGCTCTCGCTGCTGGCCAAGGCGCTCGGGCCGGGCGGAGCCATCGTTGCCGGCGGCGCGCTGGCCGCCGGCCTTAGCGCCGTGGTGGCATTGGGTGCTCGCGAATTGCGCGGGCTTAGGATCGAGCCCGAAACGCCCGAAGAGATCCTGGACGAGGAGGTTGGTCCCGGCATCCGGGCCGCCGAGGACCGCTAGGCGCGGCGCCGGCCCGTGCCGCTCATTGGCCGGGCAGCTTGCCGATGTCCAGGCGCTCGACCATCAGCGGCGCGGTGCAGGCCAGCGAGGCCACATGCCCGGCCCCGGCGTCCACCGGCTGCAGGTAGACCGGGCCGGAGTCCACGCCGGGTGTGTGCCCCGGGGTCCACCCAGCGGGCGGGCCCAGCGGGTCGGCGGAAACCAGAAAACTGGCCGGTTCAATGGTCAGCCCCACCCCCGCCGCCTTGAGCAGTGCCTCCTTGGCCGAGAACAAGGCCAGCCGCAGCGCGTCGGGGCGCGCCGCGGCTGCCACCGCTGCGCGCTCGCCGGGAGCGAGTACCGCGTCGTCGAACCCGGGGAATATTCCCTTGGCGCTCAGCGCCGGCCCGCGTTCAACGTCGACGCCCAGCAGGACGCCGGCGGGGGCCACAGCAGCCATGACCAGCTCCCTGGTGCGGGACAACGACACTGCGCGCCGCCGGTGGCGTGGCTGCCCATGGTCCGCGACGCCGCAGCCCGGACAGTGGCGGGTAATTTCCAGTCCACGTGTCGCCAGGGGCTCGGCGTTTAGTTCTCGGGCCAGCAGCAGACGCAGCAACGCTCTGGATGCGAGCAACGCCGCGGCATCGGCCGGGTCCTTGAAGGTGCCGGCCTTAGAGGCTTCGGGGCCCAGCAAACGCGTATAGCCGCCCAGTTCGGCGACCTTGTCCCGGACGTCGTCGACGGTGGCGGTGAGATAACTCAGGTACGCGAGGGGCTGCGGGGACGGGCGGGGATGATCTGCGGGTTCCACTCCTCAAGCCTACGGCGGATCCTGCCGTACCGGGCGACCCGCCCGGACCGCAGAAGACGAATAATTTCGAACACGCGGGATGATGTTTTTGGGTAAGGGTAGCCTATGGTAACGTTGGCCCAGGTGGCCTGCTCTGCCACCGAAGTTTTCGCTGGATTCGACAACTCCGAAAGTACTCGCACATGAAATTCACTCCACGCGCTCGTTGGGCCGCTCTGGCCTTGTCCCTGTCCCTGCTTGCCACCGGCTGCGCCGCCGGTTCCAACGCCAACGGCGAGAACGGCACTTCCGCCGCGGCGACGGCACAGAATGCGGATGGCTCCGTCACCGTCGATACCGCGTTCGGACAAGTCAGCATCCCGTCGGATCCACAGCGCGTGGTGGCGTTGGAGGGTGGCGCCGTGCCTGCCGTGGAAGCCGGCCTGACCCCGCTGGCCACCGCCGGCGACACCTTTGATGATTCCTTCGGCAACGTCGCGGACTATGACGCGGTAGAGAATCTCCCGAAAATCCTCACCCCGGACGGATGGGACTACGAGCAGCTCGTCGAGTTGAAGCCCGACCTGATGATCGGCTTCGTCCGCGGCGGCGACGACGCATCGCAGGAGCTCAGCTCCGAGAAGAAGGCCGAGTTCGAAAAGCTCAACGCCATCGCACCCACCGTGCTGATCCGCACCAACGGTTCCGCCGGCACCCGCGACGCCTCGGTGGCCATGGCCGAAATCCTGGGCAGCGGCGAGCAGGCCCAGGCGCAGAAAAAGGCCTACGAGGACAAGGTCGCTCAGGTGAAGTCCGATTACGCCCAGCAGCTGTCGCAGAACACCTTCGCGGCAGTGGACGCCTACGAGGACGTCACCGTCTACTCCAAGATTTCCTGGATCGGCAAGGTCCTGGACGATCTGGGGGCGCCGGCCGCCGAGGTGGTCAAGAACGAAGAAGCCGAAAACGGCGTGTTCCTTTCCTTTGAGCAGCTCTCCAAGATCGACGACGCCACCGTGGTCTTCTACCCGCAGTACACCGACGGCGCATCCGACGCGCTGGACACCCTTGAAGGGCAGGCCACCTGGACCTCGCTGCCGGCGGTCAAGGACAAGCACGCCTTCGGCCTGACCCACTTCTTCCCGGACAACTACGGCGCCGCCCTGCGTGTGGTCGAGCAGATCGAAGAATCGCTCAAGAGCCTCTAGCCACCACGTCACAAGGACCCCACCATGATTATCACGACCCATGATCCGGCATCCGGCGAAATCATCGCACCGGACGAGGAAAACGGCAAAAACGCCACCTATACCCATCCGCTTGTGCCCCGGCTGGTGACCGTCGAATCGGTTCAGCCGCTGGGAGCGCGCATGGTCCGCATCCGCGTGGCCGGCGAGGACCTGAAGTCGCTGCGCAGCGTCGCGGCCGAAGACCACGTCAAGGTGTTTTTCGACCGCGACGAGCAGGGCCGGCCGGTGCTGCCCACGGTGGTGGGCGACCGGTGGGTCGATGGACGCTCGATGACCAGCCGCGACTACACCATCCGGGACGCCAACCCGGCCGAGGGGTGGATGGACCTGGATTTCGTGCTGCACGAGCACGGGGTCGCCGGACGCTGGGCCGGCACCGTGCAGCCTGGCGAGCAGCTGGCCCTGCTCGGCCCGCGCGGCTCCTTCCGGGTGAAGGACGTCTTCGACTGGTATGTGCTGGCCGCGGACGAAACCGCCCTGCCGGCGTTGGCCCGATGGGTCTCCGGGCTGCGCGCCGAGGCGAAGGTCTTCGCGTTCATCGAGGTCAACGACGCGGCCGATGAGATCGTTCTGGACAGCCCGGCGCAATTGCAGCTCCGCTGGCTGCATCGCGGTTCCTCCCCGGCCGGGAGCACCGACCTGCTGGAGCAGGCGGTGAAAGCCCAGCCGCTGCCCGAGGGCGAGGGCTTCATCTGGGTGGCCGGCGAGTCGATGTCCATCAAGCCGTTGCGCCGCTATCTGAAGAACGATCTGGGGCTGGACCGCGACAACTGGGATGTCGACGGCTACTGGCGCCGCGGCCAGGCAGACCACGACCACCACCACGACGAGGACTAGCATGGCCGCCGGTCTGCACGACCGGGCGGTGGACCGGCGGGCTCGCAGGAGCCTGCCGGTTTTCGCGCTCTGCGCCCTGGTTTTGCTGCTGGCCGCCGCGGCCAGCCTGTTCTACGGTTCCCAGCCGGTGCCCGCAGCCGAGGTGCTGGCCTACCTGCGCGGCGCACCGGGGAACCTGGCCGAAGCCAACGCCTCGGTCATGGCCCTGCGGGTGCCGCGCACCGTGCTCGGGGCGGTGTGCGGCATCGCGCTGGGTGTCGCGGGGGCCCTGTGCCAGGCGCACACCCGCAACCCCCTAGCCGATCCGGGCCTGCTCGGGGTGAGTTCCGGGGCGGCCACCGGCGTGGTGCTGGCCATCAGCGTGTTCCACCTGGTGTCGCCCGCGCAGTACACGGTCTTCGGGCTGCTCGGAGGACTGCTCGCCGGCGCCGTGGTGCTCGGCCTGGCCGCGCGCATCCGGCTCGCCAACGCCGCCACCAGCCTAATTCTGGCAGGCACCATCATCACCGGGGTGCTCAACGCCGTCTCCAGCACCGTCGTGCTGCTGGACAAGGTCACCATGGACCGCTTCCGCTACTGGACCGTCGGCTCGCTCTCCGGGCGCGACGCCTCCGTGCTCTGGGACGTGGTGCCGTGGCTGCTCCTGGGGCTGCTGCTCACCGTGCTGAATGCTTCCTCGCTGGACGCGCTGGCGCTGGGCGACGACGTGGCCTCCAGCCTGGGCCGCAACGTCATCCGGGACCGGCTGATCGGACTGCTCGCCGTGGTAGTGCTCGCCGCGGCGGCCACCGCCTCGATGGGGGCCATCGCCTTCCTCGGCCTGGCCGCCCCGCACCTGGCCAAGCGGATCGCGCCGAGCGGGCTGCCCGGCGCGGTGGTGCTCTCCGGAATCCTGGGGGGTGCCATCATGCTGCTGGCCGACACCGCGGGCAGGCTGGTGCTGCCCACCGGCGAGCTGAGCGTAGGCATCATGCTGGCCATTCTCGGTGCGCCCCTGTTCATCGTGATTGCGCGCAGTTCGCGCCTGAGGAGTGCCGTTGACAGTCTCTGAGCTCATTCGTCCGGCGACCCAGGCGGGACGAGGCACCGCCCTGCCTTGGCGCTCCCTGCTGTGTTGGGGCATGTTGTCCGCCGCCGGTCTGCTACTGCTGGTCAACGCCCTGGGTCTGGGGCTGGACGTGCGCCTGTGGTGGCAGGTCGCCAGTGGCCAAGCCGATTCAGGAACCATGTTCCTGGTGCGCGACCTGCGCGGCCCGCGCGCCCTGGCCGCGATCGTGGTGGGCGTCGGCTTCGGCATCTCCGGTGCGGTCACCCAGGCGGTGCTGCGCAATGTGCTGGCCAGCCCCGACATCATCGGGGTGACCTCGGGTGCGAGCCTGGGCGCCGTTGCCTCCATTGTCGGCGCCAACGCGGTGCCCGCCATCCTCCTGCTGGGCCCCTGGCGGCTGCCGCTGTCGGCGACGCTGGGCGCGCTGCTGGCCGGGGCGGTGGTCCTGGCCGTCTCCTATCGCGGGGGCATCAGTTCCTTTCGGCTGGTGCTGGTGGGGCTGGGCGTGAACGCCGGACTGGGCGCCGGGGTCAGTTGGCTGCTGCTGCGCGCGGAGCTGCCGGACCTGAACAGCGCCATGGTCTGGCTCACCGGCAGCCTGTCGCTGGCTACCTGGGACCTGCTGTTCCCGGTGGCCTTGGTGGTTCTCGTGGCCGGCACCGTGCTGATCGGGCTGTGCGCCCGGTGGCTGGATATCCTGGAGCTGGGTGATGACGTGGCAGCGGCCCTGGGTTTGCGCGTGCGCGCCGCGAGTCTGCTGCTGTTGTCGCTGTCGGTGCTGCTGGCCGGCGCCACGGTGGCGGTAGCCGGGCCAGTGGGTTTCATCGCCTTCGTCGCCCCGCAGCTGGCCCAGCGGATGTTCGGGACGACCCATCCCACCCCCGGAAGGGCAGCGCTGACCGGGGCGGTGCTGATGCTGCTGGCGGATTTGATTGGACAGAACCTGTTCCCGGTGTTGCTGCCGGTCGGCCTGGTTACCTCCATTGCTGGCGCGCCGTTCCTGGTATGGATCTTGCTGGTGCTTTCGCGCAAGCGCAGCTGAGGCGCGGCCGGCCGCCTAGCACGGCGTCACATTCGCGCTGCCGCAAGGCCCGCAGATGACGCCGTCTTGCGTGGTGTTCCGCCGCGTGACGGGCGGGCCCCGCAGGCCGGTGGAACGTGCTTGAATCGGTGGCATCCCGGAGGCCAGGAGACCTGGCTCCACCACGCCGCAGCAAGCCTGCAATCCGCAGGGAGTGCTAACGCCAGGTTCGTTGGAGCCCGGAACTGCCGGAATCCCTCGGAAGTCCAAATCCAAGGAGCCCGATCATGACCGTCACCGCACTGCCCCGCGTCCCGTACACCGGCACCGCCCGCGACGCCGAACTGGAGCACTGGCGCGCCGTCGCCCGCCGGGTTGCGGACGCCCTGGCCGCCGACGCGCTGGCCCGCGACCGCGCCAACGCGCAGCCCTTCGCCGAGGTGCGGCTCTTGCGCGAGGCCGGGCTGCTGGACCTGCTGGCTCCCGCCGAATTCGGCGGTGCCGGAGGGCACTTCGAGACCGCCTTCGAGGTCATCCGCATCCTGGCCGCCGCCGACGGGTCGATCTCCCAGCTGCTGGCCTACCACTACATCAACCAGTCTTCCATCGCGTTCTACGCCCCGGCCGAGGCGCAGGCCGCCTGGTGGCGGCGCACCGTGGAGGAACGCTGGCTGTGGGGCGACTCGGTCAATCCGGTGGACCCGGCCCTCGTGCTGACCCGCGAGGGCGCCGGCTACCGGCTGAACGGCGCCAAGCGCTTCTCCACCGGATCCGGGGTGGGCGAGGTGATCGTCGTGAACGCCCAGGTCGAAGGCACCGGCGAGCTGCTGGCCTTCGTGGTGCCGCGCGATGCGCAGGGGCTGGAGATCGTCGACGACTGGGACTACCTGGGCCAGCGGCTGAGCGCGTCGAACTCGCTGGTGTACCGCAACGTGCGCATCGAGCCGGCCGACGTGCTGGGCCCGGTCACCGACGAGCCGGTCTCCACCCTGCTCACCCCGGGCATCCAGCTGGCCTTCGCCAATTTCTACGTGGGCATCGCGCAGGGCGCGCTGGAACGCGGCAAGCAGATCCTGCTGGGGCGCAAGAACGCCTGGTTCCTCTCAGCGGCGGAAACCTACTCGCAGGATCCGGTGTTCCAGCGCACCGTGGGCGAGCTGAAGGCCCGCACCGCCGCCGTCGCCGCCCTGGCCGAGAAGCTGGGCCGCAGGTTCGATGCGCTGCTCTCGCTGGCCGGCGCGGTCACCCAGCCGCAGCGCGCGGAACTGGCCGTGGCGATCGCGGAGCTGAAGGTCGTGGCCACCGAGGCCGGCGTGGAGGTCGCCAACCGCGTCTTCGAGGTCACCGGTTCCTCCTCCACCCAGAGCGGCGTCGGCCTGGACCTGTTCTGGCGCAATGTGCGCACCCATTCGCTGCATGACCCTGTGGACTACAAGAAGATCGAGGTTGGTGCTTACTTCCTGCGCGGAGAGTCCCAGCCGCTCTCGCTGTACACCTAAGAAAACTTCTCCCGGATTGGACTGAACGATGACTGCATTAGCAACTGGCACTCGACTCGCAGGACTCAAAGCACGTTTTGCACCGCTCTTCGCGCGCATCGCGCAGGGCGCGGCCGAACGCGACCGCACCGGCGAATTGCCCTACCAGGCGGTCGCGGACCTGGCTGCCGCCGGCTTCGGTGCGGTTAGGGTTCCAGAATCGCACGGGGGTTCCGGCGCAACTCTGCCCGAACTCTTCGAACTGTTCGTGGATCTCGCGGCAGCTGACTCCAATATCGCCCAGGCGCTGCGCGCGCACTTCGCGTTTGTCGAGGATCGGCTGGTGGCAGAGCCGGGTCCGGGGCGCGACAAGTGGCTGGCCCGCTTCGCCGCCGGTGAACTGGTGGGCAACTCGTGGACCGAGGTTGGAACGGTGAAGGTCGGGGACGTGATCACCAAGGTCACCCCGGACGGCAAGGGCGGATTCAAGATCAACGGCACCAAGTACTATTCCACCGGCTCGATTTTCGCAGACTGGCTGGACACCTACGCGGAGCGCACCGATACCGGAAAGCGCGTGATCGCCGCGGTCAACCGCCACCAGCCCGGCGTCGAACTGGCCGATGACTGGGACGGCTTTGGCCAGCGCACCACGGGTACCGGAACCTCCACCTTCACCGATGCGGTGGTGGCCGAGGAAGACCTGATCGACTTCGACACCCGTTTCAAGTACCAGACAGCGTTCTACCAGCAGGTGCTCCTGGCGGTGCTGGCCGGCTCCGCCAAAGCGGCAGAGCGGGACTTCGCCGCCGAGCTGAAGGCTCGCAAGCGGACCTTCAGCCATGCGGCGGCCAATGTGGCTGCCGAAGATCCGCAGCTGCTGCAGGTGATCGGAGAGGTCTCCGCTGCATCCTTCGCCGCCGCGGCAACGGTTCAACGCGTTTCGGCGGCGTTGCAGGGAGCCTACGAAACTGCGCTCGCGCTGCACGACGGTGATGTCACCGAGATAGAGGATGAGTCCGCGAACGACGACGCCGAGCTGGCCAGCGCTCAGGCGCAGGTGGTGCTGACCCCGCTGGTGCTCAATGCCATCACCCACGCTTTTGATGCGCTGGCTGCCAGCGCCACGAGCGTCTCCAAGAATCTGGACCGGCACTGGCGCAATGCCCGTACTGCCGGCAACCACAACCCCTGGGTGTTCAAGGCGCGGTTGATTGGGGACCTGGCGGTCAATGGCACCGAGCTTCCGCGCGTGTGGGCGATTGGAACCTCGATATAAGCTTCATGGTCTTTGCGGGTCCAGCATCCTTTGCCGATGCTGGGCTCGCAGTATTTAACAGTGCTGGCGTTGCCCGCAGAACGTCGTGAATGCGAAGATGTCCAGCATGAGTGGCTGGCAATTTTCTTTCGAGGACGGGCATAAGCCTCCTGTCCTCGGCCTTGACTGGACGCCGATTGACACCGTTGTTCAGCGGCTGGCACTGCTGCAGGTGCAAGCCCGTGGAACTGGCGAGGTGACCGCGGAACTACAAAGCTGTGTTGCCCAGCTTGAGCGGCTTATCGTGCTGGCCTTGGAACGCGGCGCCAGCCTCGGTCAGTTGGGCGAAAGAACTAGGGTGAGCCAGCAGGATCTGGCACGGGTCAGGGACACCGGACGACTTTACGAACGGTAATAGCCCGCTGCCCGCTGGCTAGACTGTGTGGGTGATCAATTACACCCTGCGCCAGCTGCAGTATTTCGTCGCCGTAGCGGAACTCGGCTCCATTTCCGCGGCGGCGAAGCAGTGCCATATTTCCCAGGCAGCCATGTCGCAGTCGATGGACGAGCTGGAACGTGCCGTCGGCTCTCAGCTGCTGGTGCGCCGCGGGGCTCGAGGGGTGGTGCTCACCGCTGTCGGCACCGACTTCCTGCTGGATTCGCGGGCGCTGGTGCGCCATGCCGAAGAGGTGCAGGACCTGATTGTCGAACGCCAGACCAAGCTCTCCGGTCCGATGGTGATCGGCTGCTATTCCTCGCTGGCCGCCTTCTGGATCCCGGTGATTTGCGAACGCTTCACCAATGTCCACCCGGACCTGCAGGTGACCTTGGTGGAAGGCGACGGCGCCGAGCTGCAGGAGCGCATGCTCAAGGGCCATCTGGATGCGGTGCTCACCCACACCCGCCACCTGCTGCCGCAGGTTTCCTGGCGCCGGGTGATGTCCGGCCGCCCCTATGTGCTGGTAGGCGGCAATCATCGGCTGGCGAACCGCAAATCCGTGGCGCTGGCCGAGCTGGCCGATGACGACTTCGTCTCCCTGGACATTCCCACGGTGCGCGATAACCAGCTGGTGAACCTGCGCATGTCGGGCCTGGATCTGAAGGTGCGCTGGAGTTCGCAGAGCTTCGAGGCCGTGCGCGGGATGGTGGCCCGCGGGCTGGGCTACACGGTTTTGGTGCAGCGCCCGCCGGTCAACCTGAGCTACGACGGGTTGCCGCTGTCGGTGCTGGAGATCGAGGGCGAGGTAGGGGTCAGCGACATCTGCGTGGCCTACACCGCCTCGGAACGCCCGAGCCTGCGGCTGCGCGCCTTCTTGGACTTCTGCGAGGAAACCGGAGCCGAGAAAGAGCGCGAGGCCGGCCGGAACCCATAGGTTCCAACCGGCCCCGCGCTCCAGGTACCGAGAGGCTAGTGGCTCATCTCCTCGGCTTCGAGGTCGGCATCGCGGCCTTCCTTGATGCCGCGCATTGCCAGCGCGGCCACGATGAACGCGGCGGCCCAGACGCCGCCGGCGATCCACAGCGAGCCGCCGCCCAGCAGCACCAGGCCCGCAACGATCATCGGGGTGAAACCTGCGCCCACGGTGGAGGAGAGCTGGTAGACCAGCGAGGCGCCGGTGTAGCGGATGCGCGTGGGGAACAGCTCGGCGGTGAACGCGCCGAACGGCCCGAAGATGAAGGCCTGGATGATGCCGTTGGCCACGAACAGCGCGATGGCGAACAGCCACAGCTGGCCCAGTTCCAGCATCCACATGATCGGCAGGGCGGCCACGGCGCCGGCGAGGATGCCGACCATCATGACCGGGCGGCGGCCCAGCTTGTCGGAGTAGCGCGAGGATACCCAGATGCCCACCACTGTCAGGGCGGCGCCGATGGCCTTGATGTTCAGCACCGCGGTGCGGTCCATGCCGACTTCTTCGACCACGTAGGAGATGGCCCAGACGGTCATCAGGCCCTGCACGGTGTAGGAGCTCATGCCTACCAGGGTTCCGCGGATAACGGACTTCGGGTACTTGGTGATGACTTCCATGAAGGGGGTCTTGCGCTCTTCGGCCTTGTCTTCCAGGGCCAGGAACAGTGGGGACTCGGTGACCTTCAGGCGGATGACCAAGCCGATGGCCACCAGTGCGATGCTGATCAGGAACGGGATGCGCCAGCCCCAGGCCAGGAACTGCTCATTGGGCATGATGGAGACGGCCGAGACCGCCAAGGTGGCCAGCACGGCGCCGGCAGGGCCGCCCATATTCGCGAAGCTCGCCGCGAAGCCGCGGCGTTCCTTCGGGGCGTGCTCCAATGCCATCAGCATGGCGCCGCCCCATTCGCCGCCCACGGCAAGGCCCTGGATGACGCGCAGGGTGATCAGCGCGATGGGGCCAGCATGCCGATCTGGGCGGTGGGAGGCAGCAGCCCGATCAGCGTCGAGGCGCCGCCCATCATGGCCATCGAGGTGATCAGCACGCCCTTGCGCCCGATCTTGTCGCCGAAGTGGCCGAAGATGATGCCGCCCAGCGGGCGGGCCAGGTAGCCCACGGCCAGGGTGGCGAAGGAAGCGAAGATTGCCACGCCCGGGGTCAGTCCCACGAAGAAGACCTTGTTGAAGACCAGCGAGGCCGCGGTGGCATAGAGGATGAAATCGTAGAATTCGATCGCGCTGCCGATGAAGCTGGAAGCCAGGATCCGGCGCATCTGCGGGGAGTTCAGCGAGGGGACCAGCACCTGTGCCTCCATGCTGGTGCCGTTATTCAAGGTGTTGCTCATCGTGCTGCCGCCATTTCACTAGTGACGCGGGAAAAGGATATCGTGTCCAGGTCGTTGGGCACCAGGTAGTTGCCGGAGAATTTCTCGGCGTGGGCCTCCCAGACTTCCAGGGGCGTGGTTCCGGGGACCAAGTGGTGCAAGGCAAGGGTGCGCGCCCCGGCTTCGTGGGCAATCGCGATTGCCTGTTCCGGCGAGGTGTGCGATGCGCGGTGGTGGTCCATCGAGGCCTGGGCCTCCAGGGTGCCAACCGAACCGTAGGCGCGTTGCACCCAATCGAAATCGATGGCCTCATGCAGCAGCAGGTCGGTGTCCTGCGCGAGGGCTACCAGGGTCTGGCATGGTGCAGTGTCCCCGGAAATGGTCACCGAGCCTTCGGCGGTGTCGAAGCGGAAGGCGAAGGCCGGAGCGATGGGCGGGTGCTTGACCAGTGTTGCGGTCACCGTGACCAGCTCGTCGCGGTAGATCTCGAACGGCGCGAAGCCCTCGGGCGTCGGGTTGCCATTGGGGTGGTACCCGGTGCCAGCCGGGATCGCGATGTCCGAGGCGATGAAGTGGTCCAGCGGCGAGGGACGCAGCGCGTCGATCACGCGGTCGTTCAAGTCCGTGGCGTAGGCCTGCATCAGGTGCTCGAACATCGAGGCGGTCCCGGGGGTCGGGTTGCGCGCGAAGACCGGCTGCGGGGCGGTGGCGGCGCGCGGGGACGCTGGCGGCAGGGCGCCGCGGTCGCCCGGGCCGATGATGGAAATCGGAGCCTTGCCGGCCGGCAGGGTGAACATCCCGAAGATGGCCAGCGAAGCCAGATCGATGGTGTGATCGGAGTGCAAATGCGTGAGGAAGATGCCGCGCAGGTTCGCTGGGGTGAATCCTGCCTTCATCAGCTGGTTGCCCACGCCGGTTCCGGCATCCACCAGGTAGACGCTCTCGCCCACGACTACTGCGGTGGAAATCCCCGCACGCTTGCCAGCGTTCTCGCCGGTCCACCAGCGTGGTCCGCCGGCGGTGCCCAGCGTAGCGACGTGGGGATTGAGATTGGTGGAGGCCATGGAATGCGCCCTTTCTTTGGTTCAAGTGCTGCATTCCATTCTTATGCGCTGGATCACATTCGTAAAACTGTTTTTATCAACCAACTAAATAGGTTTAGCCGATAATCGGTTGGGTATGCTCATAGCAACGATGCAAACCAAGGAGGGTCATGGCCGAGCCAGAACGCAGCCGGATTTCACGCTGGCTATTGCCGCAGGGCAGTGAACCTGACCCGCGCTTCACCCTTGCCAACGAGCGCACATTCTTGGCCTGGATCCGCACCTCATTGGCATTCCTCGCGGGCGGCACAGCGCTGGAGGCCTTCGCCGCAGAGGCCTTCCCGTCGCCAGTTCGCACCTGGCTGGCGGTGCTGGTGATCGGCGTCGGCATCCTGATTGCCGCCGGTGCAGCCGTGCGCTGGGTCCGCGTGGAACGCAGCATGCGCACCGGCCGGCCGTTGCCGATTCCCGCCATTGTCCCGCTGCTGGCATTCGGTGCCGTGGTGGCCTCACTGGCAGCGATCGCCATGATTTTCTGGTCCCTCAGCTCGTGATGAAAGAGCCCATCGAGATCAGCGACCCGGGGTTGCAGCCAGAGCGCACCGTCTTCGCGTGGAACCGGGCAATGGTTTCATTTCTCGTGGTCTCGGCCGTTTTCCTGCGTTGGCTGCCGCACTACGGCATCGGCATGATCCTGCTGATCGCGGTGTCCTCGTCGATGGCTCTGGGGATCCTGCTCTCGCAGCGTGCGCGCTATCGGCGCATGGCCCTCGGGGTCAAGCACGAGAAGGTCCAGGCGGACGTGGTGGCGGCGCTGATGACCACGCTGGCGCTTTGTGCGCTGGGCGGATATGCGCTGTTCCTGGTGCTCGGCCCGAACTAGCGGCTGCGTGCCGGTGAGGGGCGAAAGCAGTGGAAAATCACCGGGATCCATTTGCCGCCAGCGGGCGTACAGTGGAACTACCGGTTCAGCTCGAATTCGCCGTAAAAGGGGATGATTCGCGATGCAGGCTGACGTTAGATTCAAGATGCCGTTCAATTTCGCCCAGGTGGTGATTGCGGCTTTCGGAGCCATGTCGCTGAGCGTCTTGGCCTATTTCATTGCCAGGGTCATTGGCGCATCCATGGAGTACTCCGGCGGCTTGTTCCAGAACCTGGACTTCATCCACATCGTGCGTTTCACCGCCCCGCCGATTCTCGTTCTCGGGTTCCTGACCTTCTTGATCGGCCGGGCCAAGCCGGGATTCTGCCGTATCGCCCAGGTGATCGGCGTTGCGGCCGTTCTGGCCTCTGCCGTGGTGCAGTGGTTCTTCGCCGAGGACTGGGGGACCGCATTGACGGTGACGCTTATGCACCTGGTGGTCGCGGCGTCCTGGTATGTCGCGGTGAACTACTCGAATAGGAAGTTCAACGAGATCGCGGAACTGGACGGGCTGCGAAACTCGCAAAGGAGCGCCTGAAGTAGGAGTCACCCGCGACCAGCCGGTTGTTTGACCGATCAGTGAAGCCAACTCTTCCCTCTGAACCTCCGAGAAGTTGGTGTGCATGTGAGTGGCAACGGTCGAGTCTCCGCGTTGAAGAATTTTCGCGCTTGTGAGACGGACCCTGGCGACTACTGCATTTCAAATGATCTGGGTAGACCTCTTCAGCGTTGGGGGAGAGGACGCTTGGGATAAACGGGGCAGACGATCCATGAGTCATGTTGGGGGCGGATGGACCAGCATCACCCTGCCAGCCTTTGCCAACAATTACAGACGATTCAATGGCACGTGAAGACGATCCATGAGTTGCCGTCGATGCCGACTACCGAATAGGGCGATTTGGTACTACTAATCCGGCGAGTCGGGCTGTCCTCTCTCAGAACATCGCTTACACCCTGACTCACAACATCGCTTACAGGATGTATCAGCACATCGCTGACAGGTAGCAAGACATGCTGGCAGGCCCCTTCTGGTCAGCGATCAATTTGATAATTAAACGTGTCAAATTCATTATCGGCGTCGATACGCCGCCAAATCATCGAGTTCGATCCGGGCCTGCCAGACTCCTTGAGTATCTCGCAGTTCTGCAAGGAACTGGGAATCAGCAGACCCTCCTACTACAAAGTCAAAGAGCGATTCGTTGCCGAAGGGAACAAAGCACTCAACCCGCACTCCAGAGCCCCGAAAACAGACCGGCGCATCTACAGCGACCAAACCAAAACCACGGTCCTACGCATCCGCAAGCGACTGGCCAAGGACGGGTGGGACAACGGGCCCTTATCTATCTGGTTCGAAAGCCTTGATACTCAGGAGTTCGGTGAGCTACGCCCCTCGGTGGCCACGATCGGCAGGATCCTTGCCGAGGCCGGAGCTACCAAGCGAAACCCGCGCAAACGCCCCCGTAAATCATGGCTGCGCTTCGCCCGTTCGCATCCGATGGAAATGTGGCAGATCGACGGACTGGAATATCGATTGTTCGACCAGGACGCGACCAAGGCGATGATCTATCAGCTCATTGATGACGGCTCCCGATTCGACGTGGGTACGCGGTGCTTTGAGCAAATGGAGAACGCGCAAGATGCGATGGAAACGCTCAAGGCAGCGTTCGCGGAGTATGGGGTGCCGCAACAACTTCTCAGCGACAATGGTGGTGCTTTCAATCTTTCTCGGCAGGGCCTGGTGAACCAGACTGAAATATTCTTGGCTAGCGTGGGCTGCGAAGCGATTACGGGCCGGTTCAGTCATCCGCAAACGCAAGGCAAGAACGAACGCAGCCATAATACGTTGACCCGGTTCCTCGACGCGCATGCACCACATAACCTGGCGGAGCTTTCCACGTTGTTGGAGCAGTATCGGAATCACTATAACCACCGTCGGCGCCACCAGGCGCTGAAAGTGGGGCACACGTATCTGACGCCTGCTCAAGCGTGGGAAGCCGGTGATCATCGTGGTTCGGATGGCGTGGCCATCGATATTGCCCGGATACAGGCCAAAGCCCAGTCGTACTTGGACAAGGCTCTGGCCGTGAAAGCCGATTTGGTTCCGGAGGGCGTAGTGGATGATGGGCTTCAGGTGTTGGGACGTACGAAGGTTGAAAACTACACCGGTAGCCCCAGCGTACTGACGGATCAACGCGATGATGTGATCCAGATTCGACGGACGAATCCGCAGATCTATTTTCGTGGCCGTGTTTTCAAGGTGCCAGCTCACCTGATCGGTGAATACCAGCTGGTCTTGAGCAAGGATGCTTATACGCTTTACAGCACTGTTGATGGTGAGCAATCACTGTCATTTCCGTTACCGGTCAGGCTGCATTCCAGTGCGCGTTTGGTGCCGTTGTGGCAGGTGTATGGAGCCCGGATCAGGGATCCGAAGCCGGCCTGGACTCAGAAGCGGATCGAGTATGAGGACATCTACTATTCGTCTGACGTCGCCGTTTCCTAGCTAAGGAGATTCGTTGCGCACGGTGTCAGCGATGTTGTGAGTTTGGTTGTCAGCGATGTGCTGATGCCGCGTGTCTACGATGTCCTGAGTTTGGTTGTAAGCGATGTGGTGAGTTCGTGTGTAAACAAACTACCGAGTGATTACATCCGGCGAGTCGGGCCGGCGAGTCATCCGGCGAGTCGGGCTCTCATCACTCGGTACCGCCATTTCGGCTAGCTAATGCCGGTAGGCAAAAAAGAATCGCTTAGCTCATACATGAATTAAGCGATTCTTTTTTGCAAGAACTCGCTTCTTGATACTGCTCGTTGTTGATGTTTCGACGTAGCCACGATGATCGAGACAACAGCGCCGGCTAATGGAACCAGGACAATCAACAGGGCATAGATCAATTTTGATCCGCTTGACAGTCGAGGACTACGAGCAATGAGAACGAAAGCAGTTGCTAGCAGCGCTAGGTAGAGTGCGAAAACGCCATAAGACAAAGCTTGCATTTCCCATGGAACTACAGGGTTGACGTTCATATGGTGTACCTCCTATGAATGAACTGCTCTAGCTGAAGTTTTTCCGACCTGTAGCTGCAACCATACCTCCCATGAGCCCAACCCAGCGGTTACTGTGGAAGTTGCTTGCACCATAGCGGGATTGGTGAAGCCGCTACCGCTTGACGTTTTCTGGTTCAACACCAAATCTGGACGCGTGCAAGTGGCGACGAAACACTGCTGGCTTGCGTTGCCACGGTAGGTGATGGACGACATTCCTGAGTTGAACTTGTAGCTTGCGACAAATGAAACTGTGATGCTGCCAGACCAAGTATGGGAAACGGTGCAAGTGCTGTAAGTGACATAGCCACTTCTTGAGCTGTATTTGCAGCCTGTGATCGCCGCTGCGGGCGTTGCAACCGGGGTGCCCCCAACAGAGGCTGCGGCAGCAAGCGAAGGATCTACGGACTTCAGTGTGCTTGCCTAGAATGATCCATCGGCGAAACGTTCGATGACTGTTAGCTGACCCGCTACTTACGATTTCTCTGTTTTAACGGGTTTCTTTCCGGGGTTCTGCTGCTATCGGATAAACCATGATGTGGCGAATATTCTTTTTCATACCAGCCCTTTCGTTTTTTCCAATTGGTCACTTGGAACAGGAAAGACAAACTTGTGCAACGCCCACCAGCGGAAGAGCATCGCGAGTAGAGTCCCAACGATCGGTCCCGAGATGAAATCTGAGACTTCCTGTTCGAAGTATGAGACCAGAGGGTAGTGCCACCCTAGCACCCACCTGGAGATATACAAGGGTGCTGTATTTATTGCAATTGCTGCAATCGAAATACATAAAAAAGCTGGAGCTTGGAATCGTTTACGCTTAGATGTGTTCCTATCTTGAAAGGTGAATTGCCGCGTAAGTATAAACGATACGACCGTAGCAACTGAATTTGCTATCAGGAAAGCAGTGGTTGGGTGTTCGAGGAGCACTGTGAATTTCAAAGCATAGTTAACTGGCTCTTCAGGATTGAGAGTGTAGCCACCTAAAACCAACACCCGGGATCCCGGGCATGTCGCCAAAACGCGAAAAAGTCGAGGTCTTCCAGAAGAATGGAAGTTTCCACACAAACATTCTTGAAAGACCTCGACGTTGCTCAATTCTACCTTCACCGAACCAGACCTCACCACTTTCACCGGACTTGATGGCTTAGGACTCACCGCAATTGGGCAGTACCTGGGCGCAGCGAAAGCCGAGATCCTCTGCCACGTCACCACCCCGAACCCGTGGTGCCGCACCTGCGGGGGCGAAGGAACACCGAGGGATACCGTCACCCGCAGACTTGCCCACCAACCCTTCGGTTGGCGTCCGACCGTCCTGGTCATCAAACACCGACGCTACCGCTGCGGCCACTGCCAACGGGTGTGGCGTGAAGATCTGTCCAGAGCTGCACCGGAACGCCAGAAAATCAGCAGGACCGGCCTGGCCTGGGCCTTGAACGGTTTGGTCTGCCAACACCTCTCCGTCTCACGGATCGCCGAAGGCCTCGGCGTCACTTGGAATACCGCCAACGACGCAGTGCTGGCTGAAGGCCAACGCCTGCTGATCGATGACCCTGCACGGTTTTCCGGCGTCAAGGTCTTAGGCGTAGACGAACACGTATGGAGGCATACCCGCACCGGCGACAAATACGTCACCGTCATCGTGGATCTCACCGCCGTGCGCGATGGCACCGGCACCGCACGCCTGCTGGATATGGTTCCAGGAAGGTCCAAAGCCGTATTCAAGACCTGGCTGGCCGGACAAGACGACCAGTGGAAGCAGGGCATTGACGTGGTCGCGATGGACGGGTTCACCGGCTTCAAAACCGCAGCTGCCGAAGAGCTTCCCCACGCGGTGGAGGTCTTGGATCCGTTCCATGTCGTCAAATTGGGTTCCGAGGCCCTGGATCAAACCCGGCAGCGGGTCCAGCGCGGACAGCATGGCCGGCGGGGACGCAAGGATGACCCGCTGTATAAGTGCCGTCGGATCTTGACCACGGGGCTGTCCTTAGCCACTGACAAGCAGAAAGCCAAGCTTGAGGACCTTTTTACGGCGCCGGAGTATGAGCCGGTTCAACTGGTCTGGAGCGTGTATCAAAAGATGGTGGATGCCTACCGGCAACCGAAACCAGAGATCGGGCGGTGGGCGTTGGAGCAACTGATCAACGGGGTTGGCTCAAAGGTCCCGAAGGGGTTGCCGGAGCTGAAGAAGCTCGGTGGCACCCTGCGGCGGAGGAAGACGGACATCCTCGCGTATTTTGACCACGTCGGCAGTTCAAATGGGCCTACTGAAGCCCTCAATGGCCGGTTAGAGCATTTGCGGGGTATCGCGTTGGGGTTCAAGAATCTGACGCACTATATCGCACGGTCGTTGCTGGAGACTGGCGGGTTTAGGCCTTGGTTACACTCTCAATCCTGAAGAGCCAGTTAACTGCTAGCGTCAGGACGAAACAAAACCCGCCGACTCCAAGGAATCTTACTAGTCGTATGATCACGCTTTGATTGTTAGACATTCATACCCGCTGATTATGGTTGGTGGAGATTTAAGCTAGACGTCAGTAGTTCAGCTTACTGTAATTTGTGCAGTGTCTGGCTTAAATTGGTGTTATGTGCTTCTGTCATTTGCTTTCGCTGATCACTAGCTCGTGGCGTAGTTTCGACGGTTCTGGCCTATGCGTGTTGCAAGAATACTGAAATTCGCGGGCGTCTATCTGAAAGTTTGTTTAAGAGCCCGCGCCAATAGGGAACAACCCGTCTTTAAGGCTTTCGAATAGGACTTGCATCCGAGCGTTGTGTCACCCACGCTTCCCCGATCAGCCTGCGGATCACGATGACACTGTTGGCGAGGCTGATCAACGCGTCAATGACCCGGATCTTGCGCTCGGTGCAGATCGCCAATTTCTTGAACCCGCGGTTGTGCCACGAATTTGTTCGTTCCACCACCCAACGGATCCCAGCTTGCAGGGGTTCGCCCTTGGTGCTGATCTTCCAGTCACAACCTAGCTCGGTGAGCAGGTCTCGTGTTTTACGGCTGCCGTAGCCAGCATCCAGGTGCACGGTGATCTGCTCTGGCAATTGGTAGCCGAAACGGGCAAGGCGTTCGAGGGTGGGACGCAGTAACAGGGAGTCATGCCGGTTCGCGCCCGCGGTGACGCAGCCGATCGGGATGCCTTTCCCATCGGTCATCAGCGAGCGTTTGGTGCCTTGTTTGCCGCGGTCTGCCGGGGATTTTCCGGCGACTTCGCCGCCGCACGGCGCTTTGACCAGGCAACCGTCGATGACGAGGTTTTCCAGGTCCAGTCTGATGATCCGGTCGTAGGATTACAGGCAGATCTGCTCCAGGTCGCGGAATATCCCTGAGGCGATCCATTCGTCGCGGCGCCGTCGGATGGAAGTGGCCGAGCAAGTCGTGTCACTGATTTTCTCGTAGGCCGCGCCCAGGACGAGGACCTGGATGAGTTTGTCGAAGATGATCCGGTCGCTGATCCTTGGCTTGTGGCAACCCCAGCGGGTGGGTGTGCGCCCGGTCGGGGATCAGTGCTTCGAATTGACGCCAGAGGGGCTCGATGATGGGACATGGTAGGGCAGGCACGTGATTTCCTGTGTCAAACGTTTTCTTGATCGAAATATGTTTAATACTGTCCGTGCCTGCTTCACTGCTTGATGACGTGTCTGACTTGGTTAAATACGCTGACTTTGAATACTTGCTGGGGATGTTGCTCACCTATTGGCGCGATCTCTTAGATGATCTAGCTGGACCCATCGGCGGTGCGGCAGAATGCCCAGATCGATTGCGGAGTCTTTGTCGGCGCAGAGTCCATCAATGCATCCAATGCTGACAGCGTAAGAAACGCCAGCAGAGGCGGAGGGGGCTACCTGAACTATCCGGAGCCAAGCGAAATTCCTCCGGATGCTCTGAACTTGATGGCCAAGGGTCGGGGATGCTGGTTGGGGAGGAGGCGGTCAGCATTCAGGCTTTCCGCCTACCTCAAATAGTTATGATGTACATAAAGTGTCCATGTAAGTAGGCTTGGCAACTATGAACCTTTAGAGCCTAACTTCTACGAGATGATCTTCTACTATATTCTCCCCACTCTTGTCGTGGTCGCCTTGGCGGTATTTGCAGTCAAGGCATACAAAAATTCGAAGAAGCCATCCAAGGGTCAGAACGCCGAAGGGCTCGATCCCATAGATCGGTGAATCTTTACTGCCGCACGGGATCTGCTGGTAGATGCCAGCAGCATTCGACTCGCTGCGCCGATCTCCTTGCCCGCGCCTTGGGCCTTGGTTGCGTTCCATACGTGCCGTCGACCCGGAACCAGGATCGTGCGGTTAGCTGCCCGCTGAACCGCCGTCCGGAGTTGAAAACATATAGCTATGCTAAGTGTCGCGGTTCTCACGGGTTATTGAGAGCCGCGGCACAGGCGGTCAGGAATAGAATGGTTGAGAACTTTCAACAATTCTAGGAGTGCCATGACGGCTCAGGGACAGCCCAACAGCCCATTCAATTTCATCCAGGTGATTATCGGGGCGCTGGGCACCAGCTACCTGAACGTCATCATTTTCTTCCTGGCTGGCGCCGCTGGGGCATCCCGCAGGATCGGACCTAATCCAACCGATGTTGTCGCTTTTGACCACCTGCTGCAGTTCACGTTGATCCCAATCCTGTTCTTCGGCCTGGTGGTCTTCCTGATCGGACGGGCAAACAAGGGCATCTGCAAGATCGCGCAGTGGATTGGCCTGGCCATCGCTGTCGTGTCGATCGCCTTCCCGATCATGAACGCAGCGGATGCCGCTACCGCCGTGGGCCTGAGCCTGATCCATATCGTGACCGGTATCGGCTGGTTCTTCTCCGTGCACTACGGCAACAATAAGCTGCACGTTCCTTCCAAGGACGTTGCGCTCGCCTGAGCCTGATGCGCAAAAACCTCGCAGAACGATCAGCAATGATCAGCTCTGCGAGGTTTTTGCGTTAAGCGGCTGTGCCGCAGTGGTGCCGTGCGGTTACACCCCGACTTGTTCGAGCTGCGGATCCTCGTAGGCTTTGCGCATGCGCGGCAAGAACAGCAGACTGACGGCTGCCGCAAGGCACAGCACCGCAGCGGTAATCCACGCGGCCAGGTAGCTGCCGGTGGTTTCCCGCGACAGCCCTGCGGTCAGCGAGCCTGCGCCGGCGCCGATCATGTGGAAGGCGAAGACCCAGCCGAAGACCACGGTGGCTTTAACCGGACCGAAGTACTGGCGGCAGAGCACCACCGTGGGAGGCACGGTGGCCACCCAGTCCAAACCGTAGAAGACAATGAAGATCCACATCAGCGGCTCGACGGTTGGACCCATCAGCGAGTGCAGGAACATCAGCGAGAGTCCGCGCAACGCGTAGTACACCGCAAGCAGCAGCCACGGGCGTACACGGTCGGTCAGCCACCCGGAGAACACGGTGCCGAGGATATCGAAAATGCCAACCAGCGCCAGGAGCCCGGACGCGGTCGTGGCCGGCATGCCATGATCATGCGCTGCCGGAATGAAGTGCGTCTGCACCAGGCCATTGGTTGACCAGCCGCAGATCCAGAAGGTCAGCGCCAAGACCCAGAATGCCGGGTAGCACGAGGCCGAGAACAGGGCTTTGAGCGTCGCGGCGGCCATCGAACCCTGCCGGGGTTCGGCCTCCGGCGGGGCTGCAGCTCCGGCCCCGCCGTAGGGCAGCACACCGGCTTCGGCAGGGGAATTGGCGAAGGGCCAGCGCAGCAACGGGATGATCAGCACCGCGAAGACGGCAACTACCAGGGCCGCGATCCGCCAGGAGTACTGCTCGATGATCACCACGATGCTTGGCAGGAATACCAGCTGGCCGGTGGCATTCGCGCCGGAAAAGATGCCCATCACCAGGCCCCGGCGCTCGGAGAACCAGCGGTTGGCCACTACCGATCCGAAAACCAGCGCCATCGCTCCGGTGCCCAGCCCAACCAGCACGCCCCACAGTACCCACAACTGCCAGACTTGGCTGATGAATACCGATAATCCGGCCCCCGAGGCCACCAGGACCAGGGCGATCGCAGCCACCTTGCGCATGGAATAGCGTTCCAGCAAGGTCGCGGCGAAAGGCGCTGCCAGGCCGTAGACCACCAGGTTGATGGTCACTGCGGTCGATAACTGGGAGCGGAGCCAGCCGAATTCGGATTCAAGTGGTTCAAAGAACGCGCCGGTGGTCGAGCGGAACGCCGCCGTGGCGACAAGCGCCAGCGTGGTCACGATGGCGACCAGCCAGGCTCGATGGATCCGCAATGGCTTCGGGGAGTTCAATCGCACGCTCCTTCTTGATGATGCTAAGAGCATGGCACTGGCATCAAGGGAACGTGAAGTTCGTGACGCGCATAGAATAATTGTTGGCCTCACACCCTTGGAGAACTTTGTATAGCCGGACCTTTTTCGCGCTGATGCTCTCGAATGCGAGCCTGCGCGTAGCCACCATGATGCTGGTGGCCCTGGTCCCGCTGTACGCCTTTGACCTTGGCCTGTCACCCGCCGAAGTTGGCTTGACCTCCACCTTGTACTTTGCAACCGCGGCGCTGTCCCGCCCGCTGGCCGGCTGGCTGGTTGATGCCAAGGGGCGTTGGATGGCCATGCTGCTCGGTGCCAGCTTCTTTACGATTGGCACCGGCCTGCATCTGCTGTCCTTGCCGGTGCGGCACTTCTTGGCTCTGCGCGCATTGCAAGGCGCTGGCTTCAGCTTGAAAAGACGAAAAGGTCATCTGAACTGGGAAAATAGTGGTATCTAATCATCATCCACCAATTCAAAGGATTACTTTTTCCTAAGCGTATTAAGGAAATTTCCTCGCGCGGTTCCGATCTGGCCCCGAGGATCATCGCTGACGGCACCTTCCCCCTGCCTCTGGAGAATAGTTAGAGCCACGAACTTGCCGCCACCCTTGAGTCCGTCTTTACGGAGGCAGTCATTTTGAACGACTCTGGAGTCGTGTCGGTTGATAGTGGCAAACCACGCTCCATCCTTGGAGATGCAGAAGCTTCCAAAGTGATCAACCAGCTATCAGTAATAGAGCAAGGTGTTGCCGGGAAGGGAGCACTTGGCATTGCTCAACCAGCAGCGTCCGGACAGGCCTTTGCCAATTGCATCGTTGGCAAGAACATGCTCGGGCTGATTGGTGGAATGAACGGCGGGATATACGCCGAGCTTGTTAGGAAAAAAGAGTTCTATGAGCTGGCCCGAAACATCATGCTACGTCTGATCAAAGCAGGCGTCGGTGGCGGTATCGCTGGCGTGGTTTGCGGACTCGCAGTCACGGCCATCCTATGCACGCGCGCTTAGCGCAATAGGGAGAAAATAGTATGTTGGGTCAGGCTCGCTTATTCCAAGCCTGGCCCATATTTCTTGAGGTCTTTGAGGAGTAGTCGAAACTCTGCCCTACCGGCTTCAGAGGCGCTGACCACGGTTACAGGGTAGCGGCCGTTCCGCTCCTTGCTCACATGCACTAAATCGTGCTCATCTAAAAAGCCAACTGCACGCGATATATCCGAAATGGACAGACCTGTAAATTCTTGAATCGAGGGGTAATCTGACTCCTCTACCTGCACCAAGAATCCCAAGGTCTTGAATCGAGGGGGTGAGAAAAGTGCACGTTGCAGCTCCATGACGCTTACCGCACCCGTCGCGGCGCAAACATCACCAGTATGAGAATCCCGTAGAGTGCTACTGGCAAAATCGGCCATATTAGCTGTTCTGGAACCTTCGATAGCGGAGACTGGAAAAGGCTCCATGACCAGACGAAACTAAACACGGCGACAAAGATCGATCCTGGGCCTGACCATCGTGGTACGCGCGGTTCGTTCCGCCGGCCAACTCGAACTGTGCGGAGCGTAATTAATGCCAACCCCGCGAAACCTACTAGGACCAAGCCGCTCGCATTCCCTGTCGCAGCCGCTACTCCACCGAAGTACATCATTACTGGTGTCGCAAGGAGAAACAGCCAGTCCGTGGCGTTGATTACTCTCCGTGGTGGGTGCGGAATTTCGAATGACCCGTTTTTGTCATCCATGATCGACAACCTCTCGTTTGAGTCGCATGTAGAGATTCTTGCCGACTACTTGCATATATGCAAGTAGTCGCGGATTTAAAATAATTGTCTTATGTGGCGATTTCATGCGCGGGCCAAGCTTTAGAGCGCAGATTGATCGTTGGGTCCAGTGGGTTCGCAGGTGTTTATTTCGACTGTTTTTGATTGGGTACGAGGCGGCCGGCCACTGCGTGAACTCATCCTTGCGAGCCTCGGGGGCTGGATCAGTCCGTTCCGAGGGCGCAGTGCTCGCGCCGGCAGCCGGTCATCCCGCCTTTATCAGCTGGCGCGCTGACGATATCGAGGACATCGGGCAGGTAGCGCAGGTTTCAATAAACCAGATCGCTATTCGGGTTCTCACTCCGATAGTTCGCGGCCGTCCGCGACGTATATAACCCGACCACGTAGGCGACGACGTTTGGGTGCTGGAACTAGAAGACGGGGATCATGTTCGTGATCTGCCCGGCCCCTTAGGTCGCGTTCATCCAGGGAAGCCACTGGCTGATCTTGGCCAGCAGCTCACATACTTGCTTCGGATTGGCCGCATGAGGTTCCAGGGTGAAATGTCCTGCTCGGGCCCTATGCTGGAGAGTCTCGAGAGCTGACTAGTGAGTTCCGCAAGAACTGTGCCTGGCGTCCTGCCACCGTCACGTTGTGCTTCATGTTCGGCACGACCTGCGTGAACACCTTCTTGGCCGCTTATGGGCAACAGCAAGGGCTGGGCAACGTGGGGATATTCTTCGTCGCCAGCGGTGTTGCGTTGGCGATCTCCCGTTTGCTCATGGGGTGGTTGCGCCGTCGTATGTCGCTGACTGCGATCGTGTGCTTCGGCGTGCTGTTCTCGGCCGGCTCGATGGCGCTGATCTACTTTTCGGCCTCCATGGCCATGCTCATTATCGCCGGGGCCTGCTTTGGCCTCGGCGCTGGCGTGGTCAGCCCGGCGATGAATTCAATTTCGGTACTCAGCGCTAAACCGGAAGCCCGCGGCAGGGCCAGCGCCACGTACTTCTTCGCTTTGGATGTGAGCACCGCCGTGGGCGCATGGGTCTTGGGCCTGGTTGCCTCCGCTTACTCGCTACGCGAGGTCTTTGCCGTTTCGGGTGTTTTGGTGCTTGGCGCCCTGTTGCTGATCCTGTGGTTGCACTGCACCCAGCGCCTGCCGCGGAAAGGTTTTTAGCTTGGCCCCGGAGGGCGGCTCTTCCTTGCCCAGTGGATCTTCCATGGCCTTTGCCGCACCGGGTGTCTGCCCGGCAGTGGCCGTATCGGGGGTCTGGGCCGTTACCGGGGCATCGCGGATCACCGCCCCCGTTCGTGGCGGCAGCGGACGATGGTGATGCACCAGGTAAATCAGCATGGCAATGGCCTTGTGCATGACCACGATGGTGAAGATGAGGGCTCCGGTGTAGCAGCCCCAGGCGACCAGGTGAAGCGTGGTCACTTCCAGGATGTTCAGCTCCAGCGCGCCCTTGAGCATCATGATGGCGCCGATCTGCTGGATGACCATGCCGAGCACGGCCAGTCCAACCGCAAACCAGAAATACACCAGGGTATCGGCTCCGGGTTTCTTCACGACAGGCATGTGAACCTCCGTTGGCCAGCTGTCGGCTGTAATTGCTGCACACTTTAGCCCATGGCGGGAAACAGCTTATTTGCCCAAGGTGGCCCGGGCCTGGCGCAGCAGCGGCTCATCGACCATCTGCCCCTCGAAAGCGAAAACTCCCGGATTTGCCTCTGCGGCTTCAAGGATCCGCCGTGCGCGTTCCCGTTCTGCTTCGGTCGGTGCGAACGCCTCGCGAATGACCGGCATCTGGTTCGGGTGAATTGACGCCTTCGCGGCGAATCCCGATGCCTTGGCATCGCGGGACTCTTCGCCCAGGCCTTCCAGATCAGGGATATCGAGGTACACGGAATCAACTGCGGCCTTGCCGTTGGCCACCGCATTCAGCAGCACCTGCGACCGCGCGAACCGTGCCACCTCGCGGTAGCTGCCATCCTGGCCGCGCGAGGATGTGCCGCCGAGCGAGGCGATCAAATCCTCGGCGCCCCACATCAGCGCGACAACATTCTGCGCCCCGGCAATGTCCGAGGCATTGGTGATGCCCTTGGCGGTTTCGCACAGCGCCAGGACGTCGTAGCCTGCCAGCGCAGCCGGCTGCGCCGCCGACTCGCACTTGGGCAGCATCACGGTGCGATAGGCCGTCTGCCCCAGCGCTTCCAGGTCCTTGGCGAAGTGCTCGCTATCGACCGGGTTCACGCGCACGATGACCCGCGCGGGATCCAGCGGCGTATCCAGTAAGGCGCGGCGGGCGGCTTCCTTGCTCCCGGCAGCCACCGCGTCTTCCAGATCGATGATGACCGCATCGGCACGCTGCGCCGCCTTGGCATAGCGCTCGGGCCGGTCGGCCGGGCAGAACAGCAGGGAAGGACCCATCAGGAAGCTAGCCATTGGAGCTTTCCCCCTTGGCTTCCAGCGAATCCAGGTGCGCCTGCTGGGTCCACATCAGGCAGGTTCGGGTGGCGGTGGCCACGATGTCGCCGTTCTGGTTGCGGCCGGTGTGGGTCATGGACGCCAGGCCCTGCCCGGGGCGGGACTTGGATTCGCGCAGCGCGGTGATCTCGGTTTCGGTGTAGAGGGTATCGCCGTGGAACATCGGGTGCGGGAAGCGCACGTCATTGATGCCCAGCTGCCCCACGATGGTGCCTTCGGTCAGCTGGCCCACCGACTGGCCGATCATGGTGCTCAGGGTCAGCAGCGAATTGACCAGCGGCTTGCCGAAGGGCTGGGTGGAAGCCCACGCGGCATCCAGGTGCAGGCCCTGGTTGTTCATGGTCATCGTCGTGAACGCGACGTTGTCCGCCTCGGTCAGGGTGCGCCCGGGCTTGTGCACGTAGGTGGCCCCGAGCTGCAGCTCGTCGAAGTAGAGGCCGCGCTGCTCGACGCGGGTAGGGGTTTTCTCGCTCATGCGTCCTGCTCCTGCTGCTGTGCTTCGGTTGGCTTGGTTGTCCCGGTGGCTTCCACGGTGGCCACGACCTGCTTGGCCTTGACCAGATCCCCGGGCTTCAGGCCGGTCATGCGCACGATGCCATCGGCAGGGGAGAGGAGCTGGTGCTCCATCTTCATCGCCTCGATGCTCAGCAGCAGCTGGCCGGCGGCGACCTCATCGCCATCGGCAACCTGCACGCTGATCACGGTGCCGGGCATGGGGGATTCGACGTGCGGGGAGAAGGTCCCGGACTCGATGGCGAGGGTGGCCAGGTGGCGTTCGAGGACTTCTTCGCGGGAAAGCTTGCGCACCGCGGCGGTCCACCCGTCCTCGCACAGCCACAGCGTGCCGTCTTCGGCGAAGGCGTGCTGGAGTGCTGTGCGCTGGCCGTTAACGGACAGGATTCCATCCGGTTCCTGGCCCACGGTGAATTCTTCGGCGCCCACGTGCACCCGGCTCGCATCCGGATCCCTGAGCAGCGCGGTCTTGCCTTCGGCCGCCGCGGCGTCGAAGTGCTGGATGCTGGCCCGGCGCTGCTGGGCCCGCCAGCCATCGCGCAGGCCCCAGGGCGTTTTCGCCGCAGGAATCCGCTGGTCCTCAAGGTGAGCTGCCAGTGCCAGTTCGCGCTCGCTGATCTGGCGGAAGGCGAACTGGTCCAGCTTCCGCTCGATCAGGTTGGTGTCCAGACGCCCGGCGGCCACATCCTCGTCGGCCAGCAGCAGCCGCAGGTATTCGCTGTTGGTCAGCACGCCCAGCACCACGGTGCCGGCCAGGGCCTTATCCAGCCGGGCCAGCGCCTCGGTGCGGTCCGGGCCCCAGGCGATGAGCTTGGAGAGCATCGGGTCGTAGTGGGCGCTGATCTCCAGGCCGTCGCGCAGCGAGGAATCCACGCGGACGTTCTCCGGCTCGCTCACGCGCAGCACGGTGCCCACCGAAGGCAGGAAGCCGGAGGACGGGTCTTCGGCGTAGAGCCGGGCCTCGATGGCGTGGCCTTCGAGCGTGATCTGGTCCTGGGTGAAGTCCAGTGGCTGCCCGGCGGCGATGCGCACCTGCCAGTCGACCAGATCCAGTTTGGCTCCGTTGACCCGGATGACCTCTTCGGTGACCGGGTGCTCCACCTGCAGGCGGGTATTCATTTCCATGAAGAAGAACTCGTCGGGGTTCTCATCGCTGACCAGGAACTCGACGGTTCCGGCCCCGACATAGCCCACCGACTGGGCTGCTGCTACGGCAGCAGCGCCGATGCGCTCGCGGATCGCCGCACCGTGCTCCAGATTCTCGAATAGCGGTGCGGGGGCTTCTTCGATGACTTTCTGGTGGCGGCGCTGCAACGAGCATTCGCGTTCGCCCAGGTGCACGGTGTTCCCCTGCGCGTCGGCCAGGACCTGCACCTCGATATGGCGCGGGTTGCGTACCAGGCGTTCGAGGAACAGGGTGTCATCGCCAAAGGCGTTGGCGGCGGTACGCCGGGCACTGGCCAGGGCCTCGGGCAGCTGGTCGGCGGATTCCACCGCGAACATGCCCTTGCCGCCGCCTCCGGCTGAGGGCTTGATCAGCAGCGGATAGCCGATATCCGCGGCTGCGGCCAGCAGCTGCTCATCGCTCAGCCCGGGCTCGGCGATGCCTGGAACTACCGGCACCTGGTGGGCCACCACATGGTTCTTGGAACGGATCTTGTCGCCCATGAGGTTGATGGAGTTCACCGGCGGTCCAATGAAGGTAATGCCGGCAGCTTCCAAGGCCCGGGCGAAGTCCACGTTCTCGGAAAGGAAACCATAGCCCGGGTGCACCGCTTGGGCGCCGGACTGCCTGCAGGCGGAGATCACCGCGTCGATATCCAGGTAGCTTTCATTGGCCGGGGCGGGTCCCAGGCGCACCGCATAGTCCGCCTCGGTTACGTGCAGTGCTTGGGCATCGGCATCGGAGTAGACCGCGACCGATTCAATGCCCAGGGCGCGCAGGGTGCGGATGATGCGCACCGCGATTTCACCGCGGTTGGCGATCAGGACCGTATCAAAAAGTTTCGTCTTCATCATGATTTCCTCGCGCTACATCCGGAACAGGCCGAATTGGGTCTCCGGCAGTGGTTGGCGGGCACAGACATCCAGGGCCAGGCCGAGCACCCGGCGGGTATCGGCCGGGTCGATGACCCCGTCATCCCAGAGCCTGGCGGTGGAATAGTACGGGTTGCCCTGGGTTTCGTACTGCTCGCGGATTGGCGCCTTGAACGTTTCTTCTTCCTCGGCGCTCCAGCTGCCGCCGGCCGCTTCGATGCCATCGCGCTTGATGGTGGAGAGCACCGAGGAGGCCTGATTGCCGCCCATCACCGAAATGCGCGCAGCCGGCCACATCCACAAGAAGCGAGGAGAGTAGGCCCGGCCGCACATCGAATAGTTGCCAGCCCCGAAGGAGCCGCCGATGATCACGGTCAGCTTGGGCACCCGTGCGGTGGCTACCGCGGTAACCATTTTCGCTCCGTGCTTGGCGATGCCGTCGGCTTCGTAGTCGCGGCCCACCATGAACCCGGCCAGGTTCTGCAAGAAGATGAGCGGGATGCCGCGCTGGTCGCACAGCTCGATGAAGTGCGCGCCCTTCATGGCTGACTCGGAGAAGAGCACCCCGTTGTTGGCGATGATGCCCACCTGGTGCCCGTGGATATGCGCGAAGCCGGTGACCATGGTGGTGCCGTATTCGGCCTTGAACTCGTGGAACTTGCTGCCGTCCACGATGCGGGCGATGACCTCGTGCACGTCGTAGGGGGCATTGACATCCACCGGGACCACTCCGGCCAGTTCGCTGCCCGGGTAGAGCGGCTCGGCCACCTGGACCTCGATGTTCCACGCCGGGGCCGGGTTGGCCGGAAGTGTGGAGACGATGTCGCGGATGATCATCAGCGCGTGCTCGTCGTTTTCGGCCAGGTGGTCCACCACGCCGGAGGTCTTGGCATGCAAGTCGCCGCCGCCCAGCTCTTCGGCGGTGACGATCTCGCCGATGGCGGCTTTCACCAGCGGCGGGCCGCCCAAGAAGATGGTGCCCTGGTTGCGCACGATCACCGTCTCGTCGCTCATCGCCGGGACATACGCCCCTCCCGCGGTGCAGGAGCCCATGACCGCGGCCAGCTGGGGGATCTTGCGTGCGGAAAGCTGGGCCTGGCTGTAGAAGATGCGCCCGAAATGGTCGCGATCCGGGAAGACCTCGTCCTGCATCGGCAGGAACGCGCCGCCGGAGTCCACCAGGTAGATGCAGGGCAGGTTGTTCTCCAGCGCGATTTCCTGGGCGCGCAGGTGCTTCTTGACCGTCATCGGGAAGTAGGTGCCGCCCTTGACGGTGGCGTCGTTGGCGATGACCAGCACGTGCCGGCCGTGCACCAAGCCGATGCCGGCAATCATTCCGGCGCCGGGGCTGGCTCCGTCGTACATGTCCTCGGCGGCCAGCGGGGCGATTTCCAGAAAGGGGGAGCCGTCATCGAGCAGTTGGTCCAGGCGTTCGCGCGGCAGCAGCTTGCCGCGTTCCACGTGGCGTGCGCGGGATTTCTCGGAGCCGCCGCGTGCGGCGCGTTCCAGGCGTTCATGCAGTTCGGCCAGCAGCGGTGCGTGGGCTGCGGCATTGCGCTGGAAGTCTTCCGGATTCAGCTGGGAGGGAAGGGTTTTCACGACGTCAGTCCTTGATGGTTGGTTCGCTGGCGATTACCCGGGGTACGGGCAATTCTTCGGGTGTTAGCGGGAATTCGTCGGGGACGGCGAGCAGGCGCATGGCCAGGGAAATGAAGTTCAGTTGCACTTCGGCTAGTGACAGTCGTCCATCTGGCCGGTACCAGTGCGAGACGCCGGTGCCCATTTCCATCAATGCCAGGCGGGAGATGCCCAGGTCCACCGTGTTGAAGCTTCCCTGGCGCTCGCCGGCCTGAAGCGCGTCGGCGAAGAGCTGCTCGTAGGCGTCGCGCAGTTCCTGCATCTGCTCGCGGGCCTTGGCCGATAGCGCGCGCATCTCGTATTCGGTGACACGTGCGGTGTTCGGGTTGGTGGCGGTGAACCCTACGTGGAAGGCCACGAGCAACGCGAGCTGGCGTACCGGGTCGGAGCTGGAGGACAGCGCCTGCTCGGCACCGGAGATCATGGCGGCCAGGCAGTCGTTCATGATGCCCACCAGCAGGTCTTCCTTGCCTCCCACGTAGTGGTAGAGCGTGGCTGAGTTCAGCCCTACGGCGGTGCCGAGCTCGCGGATGCCGGTGGCGGCAAAACCGCGCTGGGCAAAGCAGGCTACGGCTGCTTGCTGGACCTTTCCCAGTTCCATGGACACCACCCTGTGACTCAAGAGTCAATCAATCGATTGACAGTTTCCATCCAACCGGAGAAAAAGTGTGGTGTCAATCACTATCTTCCGCAGGCGGGGATACCGGGTGGCGCTGCCCTTTGCACCTCATGCAACGCTCATGTTAACAGGGGCCGAAATGTGACGTCTGATATTTATGAATCAAATGCAGAAGACTAGACTGCTTGATGTTATTTACTGTCAAGCTCTAGTTAATTTCTGCTGGGCAGCTGATCAGACGCCACTGGAAGGCATGATGCCGCAACCTGAACCACGTTTCCTCAACCGCCAAAATCCAACTCCAGCCGGACCGTCGCGCCGCGGGCTGCTCGCCGGCTCCTCCGGGCTCATCGCTCTGGCCGGACTGGCAGCCTGCGCATCACCGCAGGCCCCGGAAACGGGCAGGGCAAACCTCGCCGGACCCCCGCAGACCCCCGATGAAGTGCTGCAGGTACTGCGCGCCGGGAACCAGCGCTATGCCGACGGCATGCCAGAACACCCCAATCAAGCAACCGAAAGGCGCAACGAGCAGGCCGAGCACCAGAACCCCTTCGCACTGATCCACGGCTGCGTGGATTCCCGCGTGACCCCCGAGCTCTTATTCGACCAGGGGATCGGAGACCTGTTCGTCACCCGGACCGCCGGCGGAGTGCTCGATGGCACCTTGGTTGGCAGCATGGAATTCGCTGTTTCCAGTCCCTATTCGGTCCCGTTGCTGGTGATCCTCGGCCATGCGGCCTGTGGTGCGGTGGCAGGCACCTTGAAGGCAATGGAAGAAGATGCCAAGAATCCGCAATTGCCCGGCGAGATGGTCGACTTTGCTGAACAGATTGCTCCTGTTGCCCGCAGGGCAAAAGTTGAAGGTTCGGGTAGCGAAGAGGTGGACCATGTGGTGCAAGCCAATGCCCGTGCCGTAACTGCGCAGCTACTGAAGCGATCTGCCATCATTCGCGAAGCAGTGCAAGAAAAGCGGACCCGGGTGGTGGCAGCTGTTTACGACCTGGACAGCGGAGAAGTGCGCTGGCTCGATGGCTAGCTCCGATTTTCCGGTTGCGAATTAACCAGAAGTTCCCGCCGGTGGAACCGGCGGGAACTTCTGCGATCATCACTCGCACCCTCACTGAGGTTGTTACTACGATATTGAAAACGCCTATGGCTACGCTGAGCGCAGGCTCCGCGGCAGCAGGGCATCTGGCGAACGGGGCGATCCAGCTGCTGGACCAGCTGGGTTTCCAAAGTTGCAGCCGAAACGCGTATGCCGGCGGATGGCCAGCTCGCCGCTTTCCTGATGCAGCTGGTCAGACGCAAAATACCTATTCCCGGGCTTTCGGCACGGTTTCGAGATTTGCCAGCAGGTGCACTGGTACTCTCGACGCTGGATGCTAGTTAAGCATTCCCCATGAAGAATCCGCATGCGCGTGCAGTGAAAGGCCCCATGGCAGCCAGCGAATCCAGCGTCAACTCCCGCGCCCGCGCTGCAGTCGCGGCCCTGTTCCTCACTAACGGAGCACTATTTGCCAATATGGCGCCGCGCCTTCCCGAGCTGAAGCGGGAACTGGAATTGGACACCGCCGGCTACGGCTTGCTGGTCACCGCGTGGCCAATTGGGGCAATCCTTGCAGGGTTGGCTGCAGGTGCGCTGGTGCGCCGATTTGGTTCCGCCCTGGTTGCCGTCTTCGGCACCATGGCTACCGGTGCGGCATTGCTGGCCGCCGGTAGCGCCCCGGGGGTGGTTTGGGTGGTGCTGGCTTTTGCCCTGGGCGGCGCCATGGATTCGATTACGGATGTCGGGCAGAACGCGCACGGGCTGGTGGTGCAACGACGCTATGGGCGTTCGTTACTGAATTCCTTCCACGCATTGTGGTCTGTCGGAGCGGTAATCGGCGGTTTGATGGCCGCCGGAGCGATCCAGATGAACCTGGCATTGCCAGTGCATTTGGGCATATCGATGGTGCTTTTTGCCGCGGTGGCACTGACTGCCCTGAAATTCTGCCTGCCTCGATCCGCCGAACTGGCGGTCATAGAACCTGTTGCGCCACCTGCACCCGGAACCGCACGGGCCGCGGCCCCAGCAGGATCCCGCGGACGGATGCTGCTGATGATGAGCGCCCTGGTCTTGATCTCCGTGGCCGGCGTGATGGTTGAAGACGCCGGGAATTCGTGGTCCACGCTGTATCTTGGCGAGCTGGGAGCGCCAGCGGCGCTGGCGGCCAGCGGGTTCATCGCTTTGGTCGGGGCCCAGTTCATTGGCCGAATTCTGGGCGATGGCATGGTCAACCGCTTTGGCCAGCGCGGCATGGCCCAGTTCGGGGGAGCGCTGATAGCAATCGGTATGGGTCTGGCGTTGTTCTTCCCCACGGTTCCAGGCACGCTGCTGGGATTTGCCGCGGCTGGATTCGGCTCGGCAACTCTGGTCCCGGCGGTGATGGACCAGGCCGACAAGCTGCTGGGCCTGTCCCCGGGAACTGGGCTGAGCATCGTCTCCTGGCTCATGCGATTGGGCTTCTTGTTCTCGCCGCCACTGGTCGGATACCTTGCCGAGAACTTCGGGTTGCGCATGGCCCTGATGGTGTTCCCCATTGCAGGACTTGTGGTGCTTGCTTGCTCGCCAGTACTACGTGGAAAAAGCCCGCGTAGCGATGGAACAGGGGTGCAAGGAAGCCGTAGCTAGTTTTCGCCCCGAAGCGTGATGGAATCGATGGCTTCGTCGTGCAGGTCTTCAATGACCAGATTAACTACTAGTTCCCTCCAGCTGATCAACGGGCTGATGGCGCAGCGAACATGGTTAAGGACTTGCTGCTCGATGACCTGAACTGAGCTATCCCCAGCCATGCTGACATGGCATTGCTCGTAGGCAGCTGGGCCTTGATGCTTTGGGGCTGGACTGGGAGTCCGAAGCCCTAGGAAATCACCGTCGATGCACAGGGGATCACACCCCGGGATGTGAAGAAATACTGCCGCCAGCATCCGGGCGCGACGATGGTTGACGCGATCAATGCGCTGGGGAAGTCCAAGCAATAGCAAAAGCCGGGCCCGCAGTGCGGGTGAATGGATGCAGTTGAGCCCCATGAACTAGTTGTCGTTCACGGAGCTCAACTATTGGTGTTCATGGCGTTGCTTAGTAGTACACCGCCAGCGGGCCATTGGGGCCCGGGATGACATTTACCGGGGTTTCGAAGACCTTGGTCAACACCTCGTCGCACATGATTTCTTCAGGGGTGCCGAACTCGACGACCTTGCCCTTTTTCATGGCGCAGATGTAATCGGCGTAGTGTCCGGCGAAATTGATGTCGTGCAGCACGATCACGATGGTGCGGTTCAGCTCGCGGGCGGCGCGTTGCAGGTGCTGCATCATCACCACCGAGTGTTTCATGTCCAGATTGTTCAGCGGCTCGTCGAGCAGTACCGTATCGGTATCCTGGGCCAGGACCATGGCCACGTAGGCACGCTGGCGCTGGCCGCCGGAGAGCTCATCGAGGTAGCGGCCTTCCAGCTCGCCCAGGTCTAGGAAGTCGATGGAACGCGAGATGATCTCTTCATCGGCCTGGTTCAGCCGGCCCTTGGAGTGAGGGTAGCGGCCGAAGCCCACCAGCTGGCGCACGGTCAGGCGGGTGACGAAGTGGTTCTCCTGGCGCAGGATCGAGACGATCTTGGCCAGGTCCTTCGAGCTGGTCTTGGACACGTCGTAGCCGGCGACCTCGATGGAGCCCTGGTCGATGCCCAGCAGGCGGCCGACCATGGTGAGCATGGTGGACTTGCCGGCGCCGTTGGGTCCCACCAGCGCGGTGATGCCGCCGGTGGGGATTTCCAAGGTAACCGGGCCGATGGAGACCGTGTCGCTGTACTTCTTGCTGACGGATTTGAGGGTAATCACAGCCGGCCCTTTCGCAGGATGAAGATCAAGAATGTAATGCCGCCGACGGCTTCGATGATGATGCCCACCACGCCATCGGCGTAGAAGATGTTCTTCATGATGAAGTAGGCGCCGGCCAGGACCACGAACCCGACCAGGAAGGACATCGGGTAGATGTAGCGGTGGTCGTAGGTGTCGGCCAGCTGGTAGGCCAAGGTGGCCACGAGGAAGCCGAGGAAGGTCAGCGGGCCGACCAGCGCGGTGGTGACAGCCATGAGGATGGAGATGAAGAACAGGGACTTCATGACTTCGCGGCGGTGGTTGATCCCCAGGTTGATGGTGGTTTCCTTGCCCAGGGCGAGGATGTTCATCTTCTTGGAAGACAGCACCAGGTAGCCGCCGGCGATCAGCACCAGCGGGATGGCCACCGGCATGTAGCTCATGTCGGCGTTGGACATGGAGCCGAACAGGCGTGCGGTGAGCACGTCGAATTCGCTCGGGGTCAGCAGGCGCTGCATGAACGTGGCGATGGAACCCAGCCCGGTGCCGATGATGATGCCCACCAGCAGCATGATCTGGATGTTACCCAGGCGGCCCGAGAGCAGCCAGCCGTAGAGCGCCACGGACAAGCCGACCATGATGAGCACCTGCAGCACGAACTGGCTGACCCCGGTAAAGAAGGTCACTCCGGCGACGCCCAGTACGAAGATCGCACCGGTCTGCACCACGCGGTACAGGGCTTCGAAGCCCATGATCGAGGGTGTGATGATGCGGTTGTTGGTGACCGTCTGGAAGGCGACCGTGGCGATGGACTGGCAGGCGGCCACGATGACCATGGTCAGGATGTTGCTGGCGCGCAGCTTGGCGATGATCCAGAAGCCATCGGAGCCGAACGGCATGGGATTGTCCCAAGCCAGCAGGCCGATGCCGAAGAACAGGGCCAGCCCGATCATGATGGACAGGGTGATCCAGTAGCGCTTGCGGACCTGCTTGGTGGGAAGCGGTCCTGCCGAACGGCCTGAGTGGTGGGTGCCCAAAGCGGGATGAGTCATGAGATTAGCCAATTTTACGCTGCCTCAGTAGCAGGAAGATGAAGACGATTGCGCCAAGCACGCCCAGGATCAGCGAGACCGGGATTTCGAACGGCATGATGATGGTGCGGCCGATCAGGTCGCAGACCGTGGTGATCGCGATGCCCAGCAGGCAGACCCACGGCAGGTTGCTGCGCAGGTCGTCGCCGCGGACCATCGAGACGATATTCGGCACGATCAGGCCGAGGAACGGCAGGTTGCCGATGACCACGGTGACCACGCCGGTAGCGACCGCGATCAGCGCGGTGCCCAGCAGCATCACCTGGCGGTAGTTCAACCCGACGTTGGTGGCGATTTCCTCGCCCAGCCCGGCCACGGTGAAGCGGTCGGCGACGATGTAGATGGCTACGGCCACGATGGCCACGATCCACAGCACCTCGTACTGCCCGCGGATCACCGAGGTGAAGGAGCCGGCCAGCCAGATGCCCATGGACTGCAGCTTGTCGGTGGACAGCGCGAAGAAGGTGGAGAAGGCGCCGACCACGGAACCGAGCATGATGCCCACGATCGGCACGGTCAGCGAGGCCTTGAGCGAAATGCGCTGCAAGAACAGGAAGAAGATCATGGTGCCGATGAAGGCAAAGACAATCGCTACGCTCATCTTGGCCAGCAGGGTGGCGGTGGGGAAGAAGACCAGCATGGCCAGCAGGCCCAGGCCCGCCCATTCGGTGGTGCCGGTGGTGGTCGGCTCCACGAAGCGGTTCTGGGTCAGCAGCTGCATCACCAATCCGCTCATGGCCATGGCCGCTCCGGCCAGCACCAGCGCAATGGTGCGCGGAATGCGGGTGACGGCGAACATCATGGCGCCGTCGTCCTTGCCGAAGATGTCGTAGACGCCGGTGAACAGGGAGAACGCCAGCAGCACCAGCACCCCGAGGATGCCCAATGCGAGTTTGCCCGTGAGAACCTTGCTCTTGGTTCTGGCCGAGGAGGTCATGCTTGTCATAATGCCGCCGTGGAAATATGTGGTGGGAAAATAGCTCTAGTGGCGAAGCCGGAATCCGGCTTCGCCACTAGGGGCCAGGGGTCCAAGACGCTTACTTGGCAGCTTCCAGAGCGTCAGCGAAATCGTTGAGGAATTCGGTGTAGGTCTGGATGCTCTCGTTGGTGTAGGTGTCAGCTGGCATCACTACGACCTGGGATTCCTTGGCGGCAGTGACGTTCTGCAGGGCTTCGGAGTTCTCCAGAAGTTCCTTGGCTGGCTGGTACTCGGCGCCATCGGCTGCAACTGCTGCGTCGCGGTCCATGACGATGATCCAGTCCGGGTTCGACTTGGCGATGGCCTCGACCGAAACATCGTCGCCTTCGTGGTCGGTGGAGGACTCTTCAAGCTCAAGTGCCGGGGTCAGGCCCAGGAAGTCGAACATCGGGCCAACGGTGCGGCCGGTGGTTGGAGCGGAGTAGCCCAGCTCGCCGCCCGAGGCGATCAGGCCCATGACGGTCTGGTCCTTGTCGTAGGCATCAGTGACGCGCTTTTCAGCGGCTTCGAAGTCCTCAACGAGCTTCTTGGCTTCGGCCTGCTTGCCGAAGATTTCGCCCAGGGTGGTGACCTGGCGTTCGAGTTCGGTGTTGAATGGCTCGCCTTCGCGCGGGTCCAGGGAAACGATGGTGGCTTCGGGAGCCAGTTCCTTGAACTTGGCGGCGTGCTGGGTGTAGCGCTGGCCGTTGATGATCAGGTCCGGGTCAACGGTAACGACCGATTCCAGGTTTGGTTCCTTGTGGCTGCCCAGGTCCAGGATCTTTTCATCCTTGGTGTAGGAGATGGTGTCCGGCATCAGGGTGACAGCGCCAGCGGTCAGCTTTACTCCCCATGCATCCAGGGTTTCGAAGGTGCGGTTGTCGGTGGCTACGACAGACTTCGCGGGAACCTCGATCTTCTTCTCGCCTTCGTTGTCGGTGATGGTGACAGTCTTGCTGTCGCCGGCCTTGGCCTCCGAGACGGTGTCGGTTGCGGAACCGCAAGCGGTCAGGGAGAGTGCGGCGATGCTCAGCAGAGCTGCGGCGCGAAGCTTCATGGAGGACATGTGTTCCTTCTTCGAACTGCAACCTTTATTGGTTGCGCTATTGAGTGATCTGATTATTAGCTTAGCCTTATCTGAGTGAATTAGGCTAAGCCAGAGTTGTGTTAGCTAGGTCACCAAATTAGCGGTTTTGAATGAGAGTATCGCTATGTAATTTCTTCCTGGTGAGTGTTACCCCATCTGACTGGGGGATTTTCGGAGCAAATAACGCCCAGATGTCTTCGCTAATTGATTTGGCTGCGGCATGCAAAAGTGCCAGAAATGGCCGTCATAAAAGGAGCGGACCTAAAAGAAGGCTATGGCTTGCGCGGATAGGTCACTTGTTCACCTAGCTGTGCGCCATCGCTGAGCTGTGCGGGTTTCGGTTCATGGGCGTCTATTAGATGCAGGACGTTCTGGCCGCGAGCAATGAGATGATCGGCGATGATCCGCCGGTGGCAACGCCACCACACGGCCTCGGCGCACATGATGGCCGTGCGTTCTTGGGCGGAGAGCTCGATGAGCTGGTCAAGGGCGGCGAGGAATTCCGGGCTCAACGCGTAGTCTGCGTAATTGTGGAAGCTGCGGTTGGTCCACCACGCATTGACCTCGAAATCCACCTCCTTGCTCACCGGCCGCCGGCCGCTCAACTTAGGGGCGTGGGAATATCCGATGCCTGATTGCGCCAGCGACTGGGCCAGGGTGTCCGCATTGAAATGCGGATACTTGCTGGATCCGGCAAGTTTGCGTACATCCAAGACATGCTCGATGCCCTGCTGCGTCAGTAAGCTGATGAATTCGCCAATCGTGCGATCGGAGTGGCCAACGGTGAAGATCTCTGCCATCAGTGATCCCTATTCTGAGGATTGCTGCTTTTGCTTGGCAGTGCCCTGCACCAGCTGCAGCAGCTCCTGGACTTCGGCTGCGCGGGACTGCCAATAGCCGGTGTCAAGTCCGAAGCCCAGCTGGGCTTCGCTGGCACGTTTCTTGAAGTACTCTCGATGGTCTTCCAGGGCGTTTGTGAGATCAGCGAACTGGTCGTTGCTTAGTTCCAAGTTCAGGGTTTTCTGCGTCATGAGCCGGTCCTGTCATCGGGTGCGATTGCTTTGCACCCGAGCGTACGCTCATCGATGGAAAAGTTAACCGGCATTGAGGGAGCACCCAGACTCGTGCTGATTGCCGAGCTATGAGGAATAGTGCAGTAGGCAGCGCTGTTGTTAGAGATACGAGTACCGATCAGAAGGAGGCCCAAGTGGCTGAAGAAAATCGAGTAGTCCTTATTGGAGGTCACGGCAAGGTAGCCTTGCTGGCCGCCCCAAAGCTTGTCGAGCGGGGTTATGCGGTGGACTCAATGATCCGCAATGCCGAGCACGCCGCAGAAGTGGAAGCTGCCGGAGCTAATCCGGTAGTGCTGGATATTGAAAGTTCGGATATTGACCAGTTGGCAGATGCCTTCAAGGGAGCCAGCGCCGTGGTCTTCTCAGCCGGTGCCGGCGGGGGCAATGAGCAGCGCACCCGCTCAGTGGACTTCGAGGGTGCCGTGCGCTCGATGAAAGCCGCGCAGCAGGCCGGAGTCAAGCGCTATGTAATGGTTTCCTACAGCCGCGCGCTGGTAGATGTGGATACTCTGGATCCGCAGGATTCCTTCTACACCTATGCCAAGGCCAAGCATGACGCGGATGCCTTCTTGCGCGAGACCGAGCTGGACTACACCATTCTCGGCCCAGGCGTCCTGACCCAGCAGCCGGCCAGCAAGCGGGTGGTCTTGGCTGATCAGGAAGGCAACCTCAGTGGGGAGCCAGCCCAGGGCGAGGCACCGAATACCTCGCGCGAAAATGTCGCCGAGGTCATCACGCACGTGCTGGCCAACAACGCAGCTCGCCGGGCAACGGTGAACTTCTACGACGGTGGAATGCCGATCGTGGAAGCGATCGTTTAGCCCAGAGTAAGGCTTCACGCTCTGCGTAACACCAGCATGCGTTAAAGGCACAGACCTGTCAGTAGTGCCGGAGAAATAAGAAAACCCCGATACCGAAGCATCGGGGTTTTCTTTGTCATCACTCGCGCCTTCATGAGGTACTTATAACTCTAGAACCCTTCACTGTGAGCGCACTGGGATCGAACTGCTATTTGGCTTGGTAAGTGAATAATCCAGCCAATCCGCCTTCGCTTGCTGGTTTTGATTCCGATGCAGGTGGCGCACCGAAGCTCGTATTTTGGGTACACGGGTGGACTTTCCCCAAGGTGCGATGCTCTGGGTAGTGGTTCGAGAACAGTTGGACCTGGCAATTCGTCACCGCAGAAATTTCTGTTGGAATGTTCGAAAGCCCGCGGATCTTCGAGAACAAGTGCTCTCCCAAAGATGCTCGGGGTTGTATCCTGGGCCCTGAATGGGCAAAGCTTCGTACGTCTTGCGATGGCCGGATAGGTGATAACTGGAACCGGGCCAAAGCGAGATATAAACGGCAGGTCGGCGTCCGATCAAGTTCCTGCATCCTCGCCTGCAGAATTCTGGGAGTCGGGTAACAAACTCGTATCGATTCGCTCAATTTCCTTTATCCAGCGCATCGGCTTCATAGACTGGCAGGAAGAAGAAGAAGAAGAAGAACTGACCGGGCAACAAGTCGAATGCGGGACCTGAAATGAATCTGATTTCTGCAGCATCCATCTTCACCAAGGACGTCAGCAAGCTCGGGATCGGCGAAGTTGTGCAGGTATCTGTCGTTATCATGGCGATCGTTTTGGCCGTCGTCCTGATAGTCGGCATCAAGACCTATGTTCACTGGCGACGACGGACTGTTTCAACCAATACTCATGCGCGCAGGGAAGAACTGGCTCCAGAACCCGTGGATGGCGATGAGAAAACCCCGGCACCGGTTTCTTCGCGATCCGAAGCGCGGACTACTTTTGGGCAGATGCGAGGAACTGCAGCAGTTCGGCACTTCCTGGATTAGGAATTGGTGGTTGCGGACAAGAATATCCGGCTAGGATCAAGCCATGACTGAAAACTCCGTTGCAGAATTGCCGCCGGTTAACGCTGAAGCCTCGCAAGAGATGTGGGCGGAGTATATAGCCAGCGCGGGCATTGCAGCGGACCAGGAGCCGTTCCATGTTGCAGAGTCCTTCGGTGATAACCCTGCGCTTGCCGATGAACTGTTGCATGAGATGCTCCACGGAACCAAGCGTGCCACCTCGTCTTTAGCCAGTGACTATGCCTTCTATAACGAGCGTGTCCCGCAGGTTGGCGACCACTGCATCGTCTGCGATGGAAAAGGTCAGCCCCGAATGATCTTCCGCGTGCTTTCCGTGGAACGATCTTCCTTCTTTGACGTTGATGCGGACTTCGCCGTGGCCGAGGGCGAGGGCGATCAGTCACTGGAGCACTGGCGTCGTGAACACGACAAGTTCTGGCGTCGAACCCAGAAATCAATTGGTATTGATTGGACTCCCGAAGAAACGACGAAGCCCGGTGGGGAACTGATCAAGGAACGATTCGAAATTTGCTGGCCACCATCCTTCGCTGACTAAAGCCACACGCTTCACTGCTCAGCCGAGTTGCTAGAGCGGTAAACGATCGAAGCGTTCTTGATTCACGGGGAGGCCGGACCGGTTGTCTACCCAACGTCCGGAGCTGAACAAGGGAACCTGGACCCCGGCAGCCCAACGAAGCTTGCTGGTGGAATTCCTTTCCTGGTGCGTGCAGCAAATTTTGAAAACAACTTCAGACGAAAGAAACCCCGATGCCGAAGCATCGGGGTTTCTCATGTCATCACTCGCACCTTCATGAGGTACTTACAACTCTATGTCGGCAGGCTGTGGTTCCACTTAGCTGTAACTGCTGTTTAGCTTGGCATCAGCTAGCGGGCAGCCAGACTCGCCGACTCAACAGATATCGGCCAGCCAGTGACCTTCTTGGGACGTGGGGGAGCGTAGGTGCGGACCTTGGACGTGCTCAGTCCCAGGCGCACCAGAGACTCGGCGATGGTCACCGCGGCGCGCACCCCGTCGACGATCGGCACGCCGGTGGCCGCCTTGACCTGTTCTTCGAGCTCGGCCATGCCCCCGCATCCCGAGCAGATGACTTCGGCCTTGTCTTGTTCCACCGCCTGCTTGGACTGCTCGACGATGGCGGCGACCGCACGCTGCGGATCGGATTCCAGCTCCAGCACGCCCAGGCCGCTGGCACGCACCGAGGCCAGTCGATCGGTCAGCCCGGCGAGCTTCAGCCGGTCTTCGATCAGCGGCACCGTGCGATCCAGCGTGGTGACCACCGAATACTTGTGACCGAGGAACTGGGCGGTGGAAGCGGCCGCTTCGGTGATGTCTACGACGGGGACATCGAGCAGTTCCTGCAGCCCTTCGCGCACGTGCTCGCCATATCCGGCTTGGATGACTGCGTCAAACGGCTCGCGGTAGCTCATCACCTTGTCCATCACGGCGATGGCCGCCAGGTAGCTCTCGAAGTTGCCCTCGCAGGAGTCGGCCCCGAAATCCGGGGTCAGTTCCACGATTTCGGTGCCCGGGGACGCGGCTTGGCGGGCCGAGTCGCCGATGGCGCGGGTCATTGATTCGGTGGTGTTGACATTCAAAATAAGAATTCGCATGATGCCGTCCTAGTAGGTTGGTGTCACGGCGATCGGCTCACCATCGATGTCGGCCAGGTCGTGCTGGCGCTTGGCCAGCGCCAGGTAGGCTAAGGCGCCCGCGGCGGATCCGAGGAACCAGGCGAAGGGACCGACCACGTGCATGGCTGGGACGAAGGCCAGCAGCAGCGCGATGACCGAGCTGATGGCCAGAGCAATCACGGCGCGGTAGTTCACGCCGCGGGTGAAGTAGTAGATGCCCTTGGCATCCGAGCGGTACAGGTCCATGACGTTGATCCGGGCCTTGCGGATCAGCCAGTAGTCGGCCATGATGATCCCGAACAGCGGGCCGAGCAGCGCGCCCAGGCCGCCCAGGAAGTAATTGATGATTTCCGGCGAGTTGTAGAGGTTCCAAGGCAAGATGACCAAGCCGATGGTACCGGAGATCAAAGCGGCCCCGCGGAAGTCCAGCTTCTTCGGGAACAGGTTGGTCAACGCGTAGGTCGGTGCAACGAAGTTGGCCATCAGGTTCACCGCGATGGTCAGCACCAGCAGTGCGGCCGAAGCCAACAGCAGCAGGACGGTATTCGGGATTGCCCCGACAACATCGGACGGCGAGGTGATGACCTGGCCGTTGATGGAGAACTGCGTTCCGGTCAGAACCACGACGATGGCTCCGAAGAAAAGCATATTCAGCGGCATGCCGAAGAAGTTGCCCTTGACGATGGCCTGCTTGGTAGCGGCACCGCGGGTGAAGTCGCAGAAGTTCAGCACGAAGGTGCCGTAGATGGAGACCCAGAGGGCAGCGGCGCCGAACATGGCGGTCCACATTTCGATGCCGGACTTCGGCACCCCGGTGCTCATGGACACGTTGAAGCCGGATTCGAAGAGCATCCAGATGGCCAGGGACAGGAAGTTCACCAGAATGACCGGACCGGCGAAGGCCTCGTACTTGCGGATCATTTCCATGCCGTAGCTGACAATCACCAGCTGGATGGCCCACAGGGCCACGAAGCAGATCCAGCCGAGGGTATTGAGGCCCAGGAAGCTGGTCAGCTCAAGGCTCGCGGCTTCCGGCGCAACCGCGATCACCCTGACCGAGAGCACTTGCGCTGCCAGATAAGTCTGGATGCCGAACCAGACAATGGCCACCGCTCCGCGCAGCAAGGTCGGGATCTGTGCGCCGGTAATGCCAAAGGCGATACGGCTCATTACGGGGAAGGGCACCCCGGTCTTCTCGCCCATGAAGCCGGATAGATTCAGCAGGGCGAAGAGCAGCACCGCACCGATGCCCAGAGCACCGAGGATCTGCCAGCCGGTCATGCCCAGGGCGAAGAGGCCGATGGCGAATGCGTAATTGCCCAGTGAATGCACGTCATTGGCCCACAGCGTAAGGATGCTGTAGGCGTTCCAGGTGCGTGCCTTGCGGGTAGTCGGCGCCAAGTCCTTGTTGTAGAGCGAAGCGCTCAGCTCGAAGGGGTTGGCCTGGTCGATGGCTGTGGGGGGGTCTTTTGAGGTGCGGCCTGCGAAGCGGGCAGCATCTCGGGGGTTGCCTGCGGCATGTTGACGTCCTTGTCAAAGAGTCACTGATTCGCTTCCGGACATGGCGATGCCGTAGTGGGAATTCGGGGTGACGGAATTTGGGTTAGTGAGACGTTCTGTTCCCGGGCGCGAAGGCGCTGGACCGGGACATGGCCCGCTTAAGGGTAAATTGGCTGCCCGAAATTGATATAGAACTCTGCCGGCGAACCAAGCAAGGGCATGGCTGGCAGAGGCAGTCGAACTGCGTGCCGCGCGGGGCGCATGAGGCACTGTGGTGAAAGCATGGCTGCTCCTGAGCTAAAGGGGGCACTCCGAGATATCTGCCAGGTGAGTAGCCACCGCTGTATGCGGTGCATCACATTATCGCAATAGAATATGCGATTTTCACCCCGCGATATTTCTTGAGTAGGGATTTTATGAAGCAGATGACGGAAAACCTGCGCAATGTGGCGTTCGTATGGCGGACTTTGCTATGGCGCCGAGATGGAAGAAGCGATGGAATTCATGGGCGGAAGGGCTGGAATCCAAGCTTGAGTGAAGCGGGGTTGAAATACCTTGACAGTGATTGGCGTCTCGCCCTAGAGTTTTCGTAAAGCAAAAATGAACTTCCACAAAGCGGAATACTTGGAAGCTGTTTTCGAAGGGAAAGCAAGTGCCATACACTCTGAACTGCTCGATCCTGCTCACCGAGCTGCCATTGCTGCAGCGCGCACAAGCCGCCAAGCAGGCGGGATTCGACAGCGTTGAATTCTGGTGGCCATTTAGCGAAGCGGCACCAAGCGACAAGCAGGTCGACGATTTCGTTGCCTCCCTCAAGAACGCCGGCGTCCAGCTCGACGGCTTGAACTTCTTCGCCGGCGACATGCCGGCAGGGGACAGGGGCCTTGTCTCCTGGATTGGGCGCGAAGCGGAATTCAAGGCAAATATCGACGTGGTTGTGGCCATCGCCCAGGCCACCGGATGCAAAGCCTTCAACGCCCTATACGGGAATCGCATCGACGGCGCCAGCCCGGCCGCCCAAGACGAACTGGCCCTGGAAAACCTGGTCGCGGCAGCGCAGGGCGTTGCCGAGGTCGGCGGCACGGTGCTCATTGAGCCGGTTTCGGGCACCGAGGCCTATCCGCTGAAAACCGCGGCCCAGGCCTTGGAAGTCGTCAACACGGTCAAGGCGCAGGGTGCGGCAAATATCGCACTGCTGGCCGACTTCTACCACCTGGCGGTCAACGGCGATGATGTCGCTGCGGTCATCGAAGCGCACGCCAAGGACTTCGGGCATATACAGATTGCCGACGCGCCAGGCCGCGGAGCCCCGGGAACTGGCAACTTGCCGCTGCAGCAGTGGATCAGCCGCTCGATGGAACTGGGCTACACCGGCAAGGTGGCCTTGGAGTACAAGCAGGATGCGGCTACCGCCTTCAACTGGCTGGCCAACGCCAACGCCTAACCGCCTACCCCACTACAGATTTTGGAGAATCACATGTCGCAGAACATCGCCTTCATCGGACTGGGCATTATGGGCCTGCCGATGGCCAAGAACTTGATCAACACCGGCTACAACGTCACTGGCTACAACCGCAGCGACAAGGCGGGCAACGAGCTGGCCGCCGCTGGCGGAACCAAGGCCGCTTCCATCGCCGAAGCCGTGGCCGACGCGGATGCAATCATCACGATGGTCCCGGATTCCCCTGATGTCCAAGCTGTCGTTCTCGGCGCGGACGGCGTTTTCGCGAACGCGAAGCCCGGCGCGCTATGGATCGACAACTCCTCGATCCGCCCCGACGTGGCCGTCGAACTGGCCGCCACGGCCCTCGATGCCGGGCTGCGCCCGCTGGATGCCCCGGTCTCCGGCGGCGAAGCCGGAGCCATCGAGGGCATGCTGTCCATCATGGTCGGCGGCGAGCAGGCTGACTTCGAGGCCGCCAAGCCGGTGCTCGAAGCGGTGGGCAAGACCATCGTGCTGGTGGGCCCTTCGGGCTCCGGGCAGACCGTGAAGGCGGCCAACCAGCTGATCGTTGCGGCCAACATCCAGGCCCTGTCCGAAGCCGTGATCTTCCTCGAAGCCTATGGCGTGGACACCGACGCGGCCATCACGGTGCTCGGCGGGGGACTGGCCGGCTCCAAGGTCCTGGACCAGAAGGCCCAGAAGATCCTGGACCGCGAATTCGCCCCCGGCTTCCGCCTGGCCCTGCACAACAAGGACATGGGCATCGTGACCTCCGCGGCCCGCGAGGCGGGGGTCGTGCTGCCCCTGGGCGCACTGGTTGCCCAGCTGGTCACCTCCACCGTGGCTTCCGGCGACGGGGCATTGGACCATTCAGGCCTCTTCCGCGGGGTACAGCGCCTGGCCGGAAAGATTGACGCCCCGGTCCCGGCCTAGCACCACCAAATCTTCCTACGGCGGGAACAACGAGGTCACCCGCTTCTTCAGCTGGCGGCTGCGCACTATCGGTTGCAGCACGACGCGCTCTGGCCCTTGGTACACGGCAAGGGTCCGGAGCGCCGCACCCGACGCGCAATGGGCTTTGTTCCAGTTCATCGCCGGCAGCTGGTGCTCAAGGAAGCGGTGTTGTGGTGACTTATGCACCTTGGCTTCCCGCCGCAGGTATCTTTTCTTTCTCCCACTCTTGCTCCAAAGGATGTATTCCCATGCCCAAGATGCGCGCAATCGACGCCGTCGTGCAGATCCTGGCCAAGGAAGGCGCCACCGAGGCGTTCGGCCTGCCAGGCGCTGCCATCAACCCGCTGTATTCGGCCATGAAGGCCCACGGCGGAATCCGCCACACCCTGCACCGCCACGTCGAGGGTGCCAGCCATGCCGCCGACGGCTACTCGCGGGCCACCGGCAAGATCGGCCTGTGCCTTGGCACCTCCGGCCCGGCCGGCACCGACATGATCACCGGGCTGTATGCCGCGATCGCCGACTCCATTCCAATGCTGTGCATCACCGGGCAGGCTCCGACCAATGTGCTGCACAAGGAAGATTTCCAGGCGGTGGACATCGAGTCCATCGCCAAGCCGGTCACCAAATACGCCTCCACCATCTTGGAACCGGGACTGGTTCCGGGCACCTTCGCCAAGGCCTTCCAGATCATGCGCTCGGGCCGGCCCGGCCCGGCACTGCTCGATTTGCCGATCAACGTGCAGATGGCCGAAATCGACTTCGACATCGACGCCTACGAGCCATTGCCGGTCCAGCAGCCGGCGGCCACCCGGGGCCAGGCCGAGAAGATCGTGGACTTGCTCCTTTCGGGAGCAAAGCCGATCATCATCGCTGGCGGCGGCATTATCAACGCCAACGCCAGTGGGCAATTGGTTGCATTGGCCGAAGAGTTGAACATCCCGATTTCCCCGACCTTGATGGGTTGGGGCTCCATCCCTGATGACCACCGCCTGCAGTCGGGCATGGTGGGCATCCAGACCCATACCAAGTGCGGCAACGCGACATTCTTGGAATCGGATGTGGTGCTTGGCCTGGGCAACCGCTGGGCCAACCGCCACACCGGAGATCTGGCCACCTACCGCGCGGGACGCAAGTTCATCCACGTGGATATCGAAGGCACGCAGATCGGCCGCGTGTTCTCCCCTGATCTGGGGATCACCTCGGATGCCGGGGCCGCCATCGACGCCATCTTGGAGGTCGTGCGCGAATGCAAGGCCGCCGGCACCCTGCCCGACTATTCGGCGTGGGCCGATGAGTGCACCGCACGCAAGTCCACCGGACACCGCAAGACCAACTTCGAGAACATCCCGATCAAGCCGCAGCGCGTCTACCAGGAAATGAACGCCGCTTTCGGACAGGACACCACCTACGTGTCCACCATCGGGTTGAGCCAGATCGCCGGCGCGCAGATGCTGCATGTCTACAAGCCGCGCAACTGGATCAATGCCGGGCAGGCCGGCCCGCTGGGCTGGACCGGACCGGCGGCCCTGGGCGTGGTGCGTGGCAAGCCCGGGGAAAAGGTCGTGGCCCTCTCCGGCGACTACGACTTCCAGTTCATGATCGAGGAGCTGGCCGTCGGCGCGCAGTTCAAGCTGCCGTACGTGCACGTGGTGGTCAACAATTCCTATTTGGGCTTGATCCGCCAGTCCCAGCGCGCCTTCGAGATGGACTACCACGTCTCCCTGGGATTCGATAACATCAACTCCCCGGAGACCAAGGGCTACGGCGTGGATCATGTGAAGGTCGCCGAAGGCTTGGGCTGCAAGGCCGTGCGCATCGAGGATCCGAGCCAGCTCGCTGCCGGATTCGCGCAGGCCAACGCGCTGGCCGAGCAGCATCAGGTGCCGGTCGTGGTGGAAGTGATCCTGGAAAAGGTCACCAACATTGCCATGGGTGCGCAACTGGACGCCGTCAATGAATTCGAAGACCTGGCCTTGGACGCCGCCGATGCACCAACCGCGTTGGTGCCGATGGCAGCCACGGCCACCGTGGGTGCGTGAAAGGGCAGTCGTCGCTGACCTCCAACCCGCAAAGTTTGGCGCGGGGCACCGGTTCACCAATATGGGTGTGCCCCGCGCCACAACAATCTAGACTTGGCATAGAGCTGCCGAGCCCCAAGAGCACCTAGCAATTAACGAGTAGGAACACCTCATGAGCATCAACGAAGCTGTTGGCCGCACATCGTCCCCGACCGCCACCGAGACCACCTATGACCTGGTGCTGCGCGGCCAGCAAGTACTGACCGCCCAAGGCATTGCCCCGCGCGAAATCGGCGTGCGCGACGGAAAGATCGTTACCGTGCAGGATTTGGGTGCCGGGCTGGCCGCAGAGCGCGTCATCGAGGTGGCCTCCGACGAGGTCCTGCTGCCCGGGCTCGTTGATACCCATGTGCATGTGAACGAGCCAGGCCGCACCGAGTGGGAAGGCTTCGAGTCGGCTACCAAGGCCGCCGCGGCCGGCGGCGTGACCACCATCGTGGACATGCCGCTGAACTCCATCCCGCCCACGGTGAACCTCGAAGCACTGGATATCAAGCGCGCGGCCGCTTCCAAGAACGCCTATGTCAACGTCGGCTTCTGGGGCGGTGCCATCCCGGGCAACAAGAAGGATTTGCGTGAGCTGCACGAGGCCGGAGTCTTCGGCTTCAAATGCTTCCTGCTGCATTCGGGAGTCGACGAGTTCCCGTCCCTGAGCGTTGGCGAGATGGAAGAGGACATGGCCGAACTGGCCTCCTTCGACTCGCTGATGATCGTGCACGCCGAGGACTCCGATATCATCGGCAACTCCCCGCAGCCGGTGGGCGGCAAGTACGCCGGCTTCCTGGACTCGCGCCCGCGCGATGCCGAGAACACCGCTATCGCGCAGGTGATCGAACGCGCCCGCAAGACCGGAGTGCGCGCCCACGTGCTGCACCTGTCCAGCTCGGATGCGCTTCAGATGATCCGCGAAGCGAAGGCCGAGGGCGTGTTGCTCACCGTGGAAACCTGCCCGCACTACCTGACCTTGCTGGCCGAGGAAATCCCCGACGGCGCCACCGCCTTCAAATGCTGCCCGCCGATCCGCGAGAACGACAACCGCGAGCTGCTCTGGAAGGGCCTGGAAGAAGGCGTCATCGACTGCATCGTTTCGGATCATTCCCCATCGACCATCGATCTGAAGGATGTGGAGAACGGCGACTTCGGCGTGGCCTGGGGCGGAGTGGCTTCGCTGCAGCTGGGCCTGCCCCTGATCTGGAGCGAGGCGAAGAAGCGCGGACTGAAGCTGGAACAGGTTGTGCAGTGGATGGGCGTGAATCCCTCGAAGCTTGCCGGCCTGAGCGCCAAGGGCAGCATCGAGGAAGGCAAGGATGCCGACTTCGCGGTCTTCGCTCCGGAGGACACCTTCGAGGTGGACGTTCAGAAGCTGCACCACAAGAACCCGATCTCCCCGTACCAGGGCAAGACGCTAAGCGGCGTGGTCCGCCGGTCCATCATTGCCGGGGCCGACGTGGACTTCCAGAAGCCAACGGGGCAGCTGATTCGCCGCGAGAGCTAGGCTCCGCAACGATCTATGGCTTCGGCATCCTGCGCAAGCAGGATGCCGAAGCCATTTTCCGCTGGAAACTCTAGCCGATCCGCAGCGGCGAACCACTGCGGTTTGCAACGTATTCATCACGTGGTTCCCGGGCGTTCCAGCAATTGATAGCAAACGCGTATCGATTGCCGTGTCACCGGCCACTGTGCCAATGCAGCCCATAGACTGGCATCCACTTGGGGATGAAGCAGTCGCAACTCTAGATAATAGGAATTGGGTATGATCGCGAATACTGCTGCCTCGATGCTGACCCAGGATGTCGACGAACTTTCCCTGGGCGAGGTCGTCCAGGCCTCCGTAGTCCTCGGGCTCGTGGTCATGGCCGTGCTGCTGGCTTTCGGGATCAAGACCTATGTCCATTGGCGCCGCCAACTCCGGAACGAGAAGCGCACCGGCTATGCTTCGCCAGCTCATTTCGCTCGTCCCGGGGAACCGGCAAATCAGGGCCGCGCGCCGCGCATCGATGTGCTTTCGCCGCTCGGGGATCTGCGCCGGCCAGGAACCTTGAACCGCGGTTTCGAAGACAGCCAATGAGGGTCGCGGCTAGAGCGGCCGCCACACGGTGGTTAGTCAAAGACGAGATTGGTAGTCTCAATATCTAGACAGGGCTGCACTCGGGTTGGCCCGCGCGATAATGGCCTGGAGGTGTAGCGGTGGTTGAGACAACCCGGGTGCACCCGGCATTGCCGCGCTTCCTGCGCTGGGCAGATCCCGAGTCACGCCTCTTGCTGGTGAGCGCAGCGCCCGAAACCGGGCGGACCTGGTTTGCAAGATCCTGGATCGGCGACCGAAAAGGTGTCGTCCATGATTTCTCGGAGCACCCATACGAAGCGCTGGAAGAACTCGAGAAGATTTCCCTGCAGCTAGCCCAGGATCCGCAGCTCCACGCTGCCGTGGTGCTTGCGCCGGGGCATACAGTGTGGCATTTGACGTTGACGGCCAAGATCCTTTTTGCCCAGCAACGCGACCTGCTTTTGGATCAAGCTGAGATCGCCGCAATGCTCGGAGACGGTGCCGGCTCCTGGGAAGCCGCCGCCGAGGTCTACAGCAACTGCGGAGGGTGGCTCGGGGCGGTCCAGCTTCTGGTGCGTGATCCTCGCCTAGCTGATCCAGCACGCCAGAAGCTGCGTGCAGCACTCTCCACTTGGCTGGCGCACCACGATCCGGAATGGGACTTGTCAGAAGCCGCTATCCTGCCAGTCTTCGACCAATCAACGGTGGAAATCTTCTACAGCCATTTCCGCTCCGACCCTCACACCCTAAACGACCTGGTCCAGGCTGGCCTCTTGCAGGAGCATCCGGAACAAGGGTGGCTGATGCCATCGATGGTGCGCGCTCTGCTGCGCGAGCGGATCCAAGCTGCCGGTGCACAGCGGATGGAGCTCCTCGAAGAGGCATCGCTCGAAGCGGTAACCAGCGTGCACGGGCTACAGGCCACTGCGGATGCCGCAATTGAACAGCAACGCTGGAGCGTGCTTAATCGGCTGGTAACTGGACACTGGAATGAGCTGCTCTTGCTGGACTTCGCGAAGTTCATCGAACTGGCCCAGCGCATCCCGCCTTTTATCTCCGGGAAGAACGCCTACTTCGGGCTGGGCCTGAGGATTCTCGACGAGTTCACGGGCAACGATTCTGGCCTGCAAGCTCCGCATCTGGCTGACGAATACCAGAAAGATTAGCTGGCGCAAGCCCTGCGGCAGGAAGCGGACCGGCACTACCTTAGCCCGGGTGCCTGGGCGGTAAGCATCGGCCTGCTGGAAATGCTCTACCTGCGGATGAACGGCATGTATGTCCAGTCCGGGGAAGCGGCGCTGCGGATGCGCAACGCGCTGCACAAAGCCTATGCGGCCAATGCGGTCAGGCCAACACTGGCAGCGCTGGCCCAGGCCCAGGCAGGCAACAGCTTATTCATGGCCGGGCTGGGAACTGAAGCGCAGCAATCCTACGAACTGGCGCTGGAATCCGCTCGGAGAACCGGCAATGCTTTCTTGCTCTCAGGCTCGGCCGGAAAACTTGCATTGCTGCATGCGCTGAAAGGCAACGCCGCTGCCGCCGCTGGCTACTTGAGCGAACACGAACAGCACCTTTCCCAAGTGAGCCGGGACATTGCGAGTGTGGATCGCGAAGCGATCCTGGCTCGCGCGTGCCTTGCGCTGAGGACCCTCGACGCGGAACTGGTGCGATTCGAGCTGTCAAAGCTTCCCCGAACCCCTGACATGAACGAATTGTGGCCGGTGCACGCCTACTTGCTAGCCGCAGAGAAGATCATCCTGGGCCTGCCATCCGCAGCGGAAAAACTCATCCTCCAACTGCGCAGGCAACGTTCCGCGTCGTCGCGAGCTCCGCTGGCGCGAGGGCTGCTTGATGACATTCTGGCCGCCGTCGCACTGCTCGAACGTTCCTATTTTTCCGAAGAGTTCGACCGCAGCGCAATCGATCCGGCATTGCTGGCAGTGAAGAACCTTGTCGATGGCGATCCGGACGCGGCCATGGCACAGCTGCGCCACGGCAGGGAATCCATGGGGCTTCGCGTTGGCAGCAACTTGGCCAAGTATGCGGAAATCATTGCGCGCAGCGCGGCAGGACCAACCGGCGAGAGTGTCGCGATGATCCGGCTGATCCATGAGGATTCAGGCGGCCTTTATGAAATTGCTATGCTCAAACTGATTCCCGGCTGGACTGCGATCGGCAGCCTGCTTGAACTCGCTCCGGAATTCGACCATCGACTCACCCGGTTGGCTGGCGAACAGCATTCCGGGCCCGTTGCCCGGCCCGCACTCACACCCCGTGAACGGGAGGTGCTCTGGCACCTGCGCGAGGGAAAGAGCCGGAAGGAAATAGCCGAAGAAACTTTCCGGTCGGAGAACACCATCAAGACCCAAATCCGAAGCCTGTACCGGAAACTTGGGGCAACGAGCCTGGAACAAATGCTGCTCCAAGCACGGACCTTGGGGCTTTGAATCCTAGGAAGAATTGGCCAGAAGGGTGAATTCCAGGGTGAAACGATTAAACGCGGATCTGAAATTGCACCGGAGGGCCAATTCTGTGGCTAGGCGCAGCGTGATAGGCATTTGTGGCCCGCATTACCCCAAGCGAGATCGTTGGCTGGTTTCTCGCCTGCCCGTCGCAGCCGCGAATCGAGGACCAGCAAATGCTGTCGAATGGTGCGGAAACCCCGGTTAGCTTGCTTATTCGGAGCATTTTCCTCCATCCAGGTCTCTGACTGGGAAGCCAGGGGCGCAAAGGGAAGCCCCAGGTCTCTGCATCCGGCGGGGAACGCATACCGGGAACGCGGGCTCGGTAATGGATCCGGTACATGTGAAAGAGCTGAAAATTATGGTTCGCACGTCAAATCCCGGGTGATTCTCGCGCGGTTATGGTTCTAGTTGGCCTAAGGAAAAATCCTGAATCCGATTGAACTCGTACATTCCCGGAGGACACAATAAATGTATAGACGGCGTTCTGCGTCTGGAGATGCATCCACACCAGATCAATTACCCATTAGAACCAGTGGCGCACTGCGCTCGGTCCTGGCAATCATGCTGGCCGTGCTATTGTCCTTCGGTTCGGTGATGGGTATGGGTGGAACCATCGCTGCGGCCGCGACTCCCGGTATCAGCGTTGATGTCAATCTCGGCAACGAGAAATTCGATGGCACATCCGTAGTCACCGAGAACCAGCAGCTGACCATGATGCTCCAGTACGACGGAACCAAGGTGGTTCCGGGATCGACCGTGGCCATCAAGCTCGGTGCGAACGTGTCCGTGGCTTCTGTTCCGGCCGGCAATGATGCGGTGAAGTCCATCCAGCAGGATCCCAATGATCCGAACACCGTGCTGGTGACCTTCGCCGACCCATGGCCCGCTGGCAGCGGCCAGGGCGTCCTCGCCCTGGATTTCGTAGTGAACCCGGTCGAAAACAGCTCGCTGGATAAGATCTCCTGGTCGGTTGACGGCGAAGAGAGCTCGCTTGAGGTGATCATCAAGAACGGCGGCGACGAATTCGCCAACGTGAATGACGGCTCGAGCAAGCACATTTCCAAAAACGGCAATCTGAACAAGTTCATGAAATACGATCCGGATACCCAGAAGGTCAGCGTTGACCCGGCGGTCATCGGTGCGCCAGTGGAGTACACCCTCACCGTTGGCACCAATGCCGCTAATCCGGGCTATGCAATTTCCGATGTCCTGCCGGAAACCATGTCTTATATAGCGGGCTCGTTCACCGCGGCGCAAAGCACCTGGGACGAGAACGGCTTGAACAAGGCCCAATCCGCCGTGGAATTCGCCCCCGTCGTCAACGGGAGTACCTTTGCTGGCGAGCTGGATCTGCCAGGTCCTTCCCAGACCGTGATCACCTACAAGGCCGCCGTTGCCGATGAGTCCGCACGCGCAGCCCTGGAAGCACAGCTGCAGGCCGAAGCGGACAAGGTCAACAAGGAAAATGGCGGCAGCTACCGCGTCAACCTGAAGAACACCGCAACCTTGGGTGAGGCGGACCGCGAAGCGACCATGAGCATCGGCGGAAACATCGCCGGTACCGTTTCCGGCCTGCCCGGACCGAACAGCGGCGGACTGAAGAAGAGCGCTAACTGGAGCTCGCAGAACGTCGATCCTGCCGAGGACGGCACCCTGGATCCCGCCCAGGACATCACTTATACCATCGCCTCGGATCTGCGCTCCTGGGACGGTTCCAACGTCAAGAAGACTCTGACGGATAACGTCATCATCTCCGATGCATTGCCGACCCAAGCCACCTGGAATACCGGGGACCCTTCCTTCGTGACCGCTACGGGCATCGAGCTGGAGCAGATTGCTCCGGTCGCCCTGGCCGCTTTTGCCGGCGACGACTACGTGGGAACGTACTTCGTTGAGGGCCAGAAGATGCACATCAACATCGGCAAGGGAACCGATCTGAATGTATCGGTCAGCGCGAAGGCCACGATCCACACCGTCAGCGGCCTTTCCAAAGGCTGGACCGATGTACCGGGCCAAAGCAAGTACCAGCTGGCAAACCGCGCCGAATGGAAACTGAACACGGAATACGGGCCGGGCAAGAATGGGTACAACAACGTTGTGAACCTGCTGGCCCAGGAATCCAATGAGGAAGGGTTCAACGCACCGAACTACTTCAAGAAGAGGAGCGATGCAGCCATGGTCGAGATTGATCCCGGCACTTCGGCTCCGGTGAAGTACACCTTTACCGTTGGGGCAGGCAAGGGCATCGACCTGACCAAGAGCACGATCATCGACTACGTGGACACCAAGGTCTTCGAGGTCAGCGACCTCGAGCAGATTGCCTCGCAGATTACCGCCACCTACGAATGGTGGCGCACCATGGCGCCCGAAGATTTCACTGTCTCGCTCAATGACCAGCAGCAGCTGGTCATCAAGCTGAGCGAAGCCGGCGCCGGCAAGGTCGCCGAGTGGGGAATCGACAAGCAGTTCTCCCTTGACCTGACGCTGAACACCAAGGAATTCGCTGGAAAGCAGACCTTGCAGATCAAGAACAAGGCCACCCTCTTCGGCGAAGACGGCAAGGCGTTGTACTGGTCCGAGGCCGTGAGCGAAGCGACCTCGTACGGCGACGAAGCGGAGATCCGCAAGAGCGTGCGCGACAGCCCGAACCAGGACTGGACCCAGAATCTTCGCGCTGAAGTCGATCCGGACGGGAAACTGGTCCAGCCGAAGTACGTATACAACGTGGCACTGATTCCCCACGGCAACTACACCGGTGTCAAGATCTTCGACGTCGTTGACGTGCTGCCAGCGGGAATGAAATTCCTCGGGTTCGTCCCGGATTCCAGCGTTGATTCCCACATCAATGCGAGCATGGATGTCCAGGACCTGAAGGGCAACGTCCAGGCCCGCTACGACGCTCCGAGCGCCGATGCTCCGTCCGGCACCGTGGTGCTGTACCAGAAGCAGGGTACGGTACTTGATGCCTCGCAGGGTGCTGCCTCGGTGAACGTCCTCGTCGAGATCGTTGATTTCGAAGCAGACGTGGCAATCGAGAACATCATCGGCAGCACGAAGGCAACGATTACGCCGACCGATGGCTACCCGCTGTCTATTTCCAAGGTCGATGCAGAAGATACTCTCAACGTCATCTCGGATGAGAACGCCCGCTTCCAGATCCTGGACGCTGAAGGCACGGTTGTCGTCGATGATGTCTTTGTCATGGACGGTGCCCTGCGCGTGGCTTCCGGCGAGGAAATCAAGAACGTGACGGTTCCCGCCCCAGGCACCTACAAGGTCAAGGAAGTCGTTGCCCCAGCAGGGTATGAGCTTTCCGAAGAACTGCTGGAGGTCACCGTTGCCGCGGACGGCTCGTCCGAAGCCGCCGTCTTCTACAACGTCCCGGGAGAGGCGCCGGCCAAGACCTTTGCCGTAGGCGACTACGTTTGGGTTGATGGCAACAAGGACGGCGTCCAGGGTGATGCCGAGGTCCTTGAAGGCGTCAAGGTCGCTCTACTTGATGGCAATGGCGAGGTCGTCAGCGAGACGGCCACCGATGCCAACGGCCGCTATATCTTCGATGAATTGCCAGCTGGCGATTACCAGGTGAAGTTCGAGCTGACCGAAGAGCAGGCTGCGAAGTACGAGTTCACTTCGCAGGATGCTGGCGAGGATGATGCCACCGACTCGGATGCTGATCCGCAGACCGGCCTGACCATCAAGTTCACCCTGGACGAGCAGAACACCGCCCTGACCAAGGAATACTCTGATCAGGAAGTCAAGGCTACCGAGGGTATCGACCCGACGTGGGATGCCGGTGTAGTCCTGAAGCAGGAACCGAAGGTTTCTGTTGGCGACTACGTCTGGGTTGATGAGAACAAGGATGGCATCCAGGACGATGCCGAGCCTGGGATCGAAAACGTCGTTCTCACCCTGGTTGGCCCTGAGGGCGAACCGGTGATCGATGTTAACGGTGATCCTGTAGGACCGACCACCACCGACGAAAACGGCTTCTACACCTTCGAGAATCTTCCGGTTCTCGAAGACGGACAGTCGTACACCGTGATTATCGACCAGGAAGCTTCCAAGGAGCCATTGGCTCCTTATGTTCCAACGGTTGAGAACGGCACCGATCGCGAAGGCGATTCCTCGACTTGGGAAGCCAAGTCCGAGGGGCTGACCAACGACGGCGACCGCGATCCAACCCTGGACTTCGGATTTGTCGTCAAGCCAGTCCCGACCGAGCCTGTTGAGCCGACCGAGCCGACTGTGGATCCGACGGAACCTACTGTTGACCCGACTGAGCCTGTTGAGCCGACCGAGCCGACTGTGGATCCGACTGAGCCGACTGTGGATCCGACTGAGCCGACTGTGGATCCGACTGAGCCGACTGTGGATCCTACGGAACCGACTGTGGATCCGACTGAGCCGACTGTGGATCCTACGGAACCTACTGTTGACCCGACTGAGCCGACTGTGGATCCGACCGAGCCGACTGTGGATCCTACGGAACCTACTGTTGACCCGACTGAGCCGACTGTGGATCCTACGGAACCTACTGTTGACCCGACTGAGCCGACTGTGGATCCTACGGAACCTACTGTTGACCCGACTGAGCCGACTGTGGATCCTACGGAACCTACTGTTGACCCGACTGAGCCGACTGTGGATCCTACGGAACCTACTGTTGACCCGACTGAGCCGACTGTGGATCCTACGGAACCTACTGTTGACCCGACTGAGCCTGTTGAGCCGACCGAGCCGACTGTAGATCCTACGGAACCTACTGTTGACCCGACTGAGCCGACTGTGGACCCTACGGAACCTACTGTTGACCCGACTGAGCCGACTGTGGACCCTACGGAACCTACTGTTGAGCCGACCGAGCCTACTGATCCGGTTGAGCCTACTGACTCGACTGATCCGGCTGAGCCTACTGACTCGACTGATCCGGCTGAGCCTACTGACTCGACTGATCCGGCTGAGCCTACTGACTCGACTGTGGGTTCTACGGAACCTAGTGAATCCGATGAAGCCGAGGAAAACGTCGTTCAGAAGTCGACTCCGACTGAGGACTCATCCGAAGCTCCGCAGTCGTCCGAAAAGGATGACAAGCTTGCAGACACCGGGTTCACTGCGATGTACGTGTTGATTGCTGGACTCCTCTTGGCAGCTGCCGGTGTGCTGATGTCTCGGCGCAGCAACCGCCGTCATGGCTGAAGCCTATGAATCGAATGAGGCTATGAACTGTTCATCGAGCAGGCTCTAGCGATCGTCGTAAGATCGACCATCTAGGCTGTTGACGAAAGTGGCTCTTCAGGAATAAGAGTGTAACCACCTGAAACCAACACCCCGATTCCCGGGCATGTCGCCGAGCACGAAAAAGTCGAGGTCTTCCAGAAGAATGGAAGTTACTACACTAGCCATTTTCGAAAGACCTCGACGTTGCTCAATCCTACCTTCACCGCACCAGACCTCACCACTTTCACCAATCTTGACGGCTTGGGACTGACCGCAATCGGGCAACACCTGAGCGCAGCGAAAGCCGAAATCCTCTGCCACGTCACCAACCCGATCCCTTGGTGCCAAACCTGCGGAGCAGCAGGCATTCCACGCGATACCGTCACCCGCCGCCTCGCCCACGAACCATTGGGCTGGCGTCCCACTGTCCTAGTCATCAAACACCGCCGCTACCGTTGCGCCAATTGCCAACGAGTCTGGCGTGAAGAGCTGTCCCAAGCAGTAGCGCCACGCCAGAAAATCAGCAGGACCGGGCTACGCTGGGCGCTGGTTGGACTGGTCTGCCACCACTTGTCAGTCTCCCGAATTGCCGAAGGCCTCGGCGTCACCTGGAATACCGCCAATGAGGCTGTGCTGGCTGAAGGTCAACGCTTACTGATTGATGATCCAACCCGCTTCGACGGGGTCAAAGTGCTGGGAGTCGATGAACATGTTTGGCGGCATACCCGAACCGGCGACAAATACGTCACCGTGATTGTGGACCTCACCGCGGTGCGTGACGGCACCGGTACCGCACGACTGATCGACATGGTCCCTGGAAGATCCAAAGCTGTATTCAAAACCTGGCTGGCTGATCAAGAAGAACAATGGAAACAGGGCATTGAAGTCGTCGCAATGGACGGTTTCACCGGCTTCAAAACAGCTGCCGTCGAGGAGCTACCCCACGCGGTGGAGGTGTTGGATCCATTCCATGTAGTCAAACTAGGTTCCGAGGCGCTGGACCAGACCCGGCAACGGATTCAACGTGAGCAACATGGGCGTCGAGGACGCAAGGATGACCCGCTTTACAAGTGCAGGCGAACGCTGACCACGGGACTATCCTTGGCTACGGAAAAGCAGAAGACCAAGCTTGAAGACCTGTTCAAGGAGCCGGAGTATGAGCCGGTTCAATTGGTCTGGAGCGTGTATCAGAAGATGGTGGATGCCTACCGGCAACCGAAGCCCGAGGTCGGACGGTGGGCCTTGGAGCAACTGATCAACGAAGTTGGCACGAAGGTACCGAAAGGGTTGCCGGAGCTGAAAAAGCTCGGCGGCACCCTGCGCAGGAGGAAGACGGACATTCTCGCGTACTTTGATCATATTGGTAGTTCGAATGGTCCTACCGAGGCTTTGAATGGCAGGTTGGAGCATCTGCGAGGTATCGCGTTGGGGTTCAAGAATCTGGCGCACTATATCGCCCGGTCGTTGTTGGAGACCGGTGGGTTTAGACGGCGTTTACACCCTCAATCCTGAAGAGCCGCCAAACCTGCGGAGCAGCAGGCATTCCACGCGATACCGTCACTCGCCGCCTCGCCCACGAACCATTGGGCTGGCGTCCCACTGTCCTAGTCATCAAACACCGCCGCTACCGTTGCGCCAATTGCCAACGAGTCTGGCGTGAAGAGCTGTCCCAAGCAGTAGCGCCACGCCAGAAAATCAGCAGGACCGGGCTACGCTGGGCGCTGGTTGGACTGGTCTGCCACCACTTGTCAGTCTCCCGAATTGCCGAAGGCCTCGGCGTCACCTGGAATACCGCCAATGAGGCTGTGCTGGCTGAAGGTCAACGCTTACTGATTGATGATCCAACCCGCTTCGACGGGGTCAAAGTGCTGGGAGTCGATGAACATGTTTGGCGGCATACCCGAACCGGCGACAAATACGTCACCGTGATTGTGGACCTCACCGCGGTGCGTGACGGCACCGGTACCGCACGACTGATCGACATGGTCCCTGGAAGATCCAAAGCTGTATTCAAAACCTGGCTGGCTGATCAAGAAGAACAATGGAAACAGGGCATTGAAGTCGTCGCAATGGACGGTTTCACCGGCTTCAAAACAGCTGCCGTCGAGGAGCTACCCCACGCGGTGGAGGTGTTGGATCCATTCCATGTAGTCAAACTAGGTTCCGAGGCGCTGGACCAGACCCGGCAACGGATTCAACGTGAGCAACATGGGCGTCGAGGACGCAAGGATGACCCGCTTTACAAGTGCAGGCGAACGCTGACCACGGGACTATCCTTGGCTACGGAAAAGCAGAAGACCAAGCTTGAAGACCTGTTCAAGGAGCCGGAGTATGAGCCGGTTCAATTGGTCTGGAGCGTGTATCAGAAGATGGTGGATGCCTACCGGCAACCGAAGCCCGAGGTCGGACGGTGGGCCTTGGAGCAACTGATCAACGAAGTTGGCACGAAGGTACCGAAAGGGTTGCCGGAGCTGAAAAAGCTCGGCGGCACCCTGCGCAGGAGGAAGACGGACATTCTCGCGTACTTTGATCATATTGGTAGTTCGAATGGTCCTACCGAGGCTTTGAATGGCAGGTTGGAGCATCTGCGAGGTATCGCGTTGGGGTTCAAGAATCTGGCGCACTATATCGCCCGGTCGTTGTTGGAGACCGGTGGGTTTAGACGGCGTTTACACCCTCAATCCTGAAGAGCCACGAAAGTTCGCGCATACGCCCGACTGGAAATAATTTTCCAGTCGGGCGTTTTGCGTATCCGGACGATGTGCAAAAACGGACAGTTGCTCCAAACCGCCCTGAGCTTGACTCAACAGGTCTGCCCGTATGGGGTGTTGCTGATTCCTTGTCCGTCCAGTGCCCTCATCAGAACCTCGACTTCAAGGGATTTGTGGATCTCAGGACGTCTCGATCAAATCACTGGTCATCCTGAATTTCAGGCACTTGTTTTTCTCCGCCCGGCGAGCCATCAGCGAAAAGCCGCCAAGATTTAGGGCCCTCCGTTGAAACCAGTATTGGGCTGACACGTGCAGCTCTCGCCATCACGGGGATTGCTTGCTCGCCGATACGTATTGTCAGAATTTCTGCGAAAGTGCCGTCACGAAGTAGGCCCCAATGCCCTCTACCTCTATGGATCCATCGAATGGATGTTCATCGTTGGCAAGAAAACACGTGCCCAAGAAATCTCCAAACCACTCCGGCACGGCATGGGGAATCTCGTTTTCTACGCTGCCGCCAGGACGAGCCTCAAAAACGAAGTGGATCCGCTTCTGAACGCTCCATAGAAAGGGAACGTCATGAGTATGACACTCGCAATCTTCGGCATTGTGGCCTCTATAACGGCGGTCTTCAGCGCATTGAGTCGGCGGGGCCGCCGATGGCTGGTGCGCGACTTTACGCATTACAAGACCATCATTATTGCCTGGATTACTGGCAACTTGGTACTCATCGCTGCGGCCTGCTTGCATCTTCTTTCCCAAGAGCAGTCGGAAATCGGGGCAGTAGTGGCCATAATGATGGCCATCTCGCTGTTGATTTTCTGTCTGACGATGTTGGCGTTGCAACGAAGGCCTCAGAACAACACCCGTCCGCGACGCTTCCTGGCTGTCGGAGCGCATCCCGATGATGTCGAGCTGGCTTGCGGTGCAACCATCGCGAAACTGGTCGATGCCGGCCATGATGTGCGTATTGTCGTCATGTCGCAGGGCGAAAGCGGCGGACATGCTCCTCGCAGGATTCAAGAAGCCCGACGCGGAGCTGGTTATCTGGGCGCCCAGTCCCATACGGTGTGGTCCTTTTGCGATACGCGGCTGTCGGAGAATTCCAACCTGATGGTTGCAGCGATCGAGGAGGAAATCGCTGCTTTCGAACCGGATGTCGTGCTGACTCATTCAGCTACTGATATCCACCAAGACCACGAGGCGGTGCACCGTGCAGTAATGCGCGCCGGGAGGCGACTGCCCTCCATACTCTGCTTCGAGAGCCCCTCTGTGGGCAACGATTTCTCTCCAAGCTTCTTCGTTGACGTCGAGAACTACACCAACGTCAAAGTCGAAGCCATCAAACTCCATGCAGATCAGCGGAACAAACCCTATATGACCCGTGCACGGATCGAGTCCATGGCTAATTTCCGTGGCAATCAGGTCAAGCAGCAGCGGGCCGAAGGATTCGAAGTAATGCGCCTCGTATCAACTACAGTGGGGGATTTCTAATGAAGATCCTAGTCACCGGGGTCGGCGGCCCAGCAGGAAGCTCGCTTGCCCGCCAGCTGCATGCGCGAGGACACAGCGTCATCGGCGCTGACATGGTGCCAACTATTGATCCGCTGCTCGACGCCTTCCACCAGGTTCCCGCAGCCAGCGACCAGCAGTACCCCACTCGGCTTCAAGAGATTGTTCTCGAGCATTCAGTTGAACTGGTTATCCCGACCGTCAGCGAAGAACTCCCGGTCCTTTCGGCAGCGCGCATCCGAGAACTGCTGGAATTGGCCGGAGCCCGATTGCTGATTTCCTCAGAAGAATCCGTGCTGATCAGCGATGACAAGTACTACACGATGCTGACTTTGCGAGGGGACAATGTGCCCGTCCCAGACTTTGCCCGGATCAACGCCGGCAACAGCGAAGCCTTGGCACAGTTCAGCCCGGAAGAGCAGATCATCATCAAGCCACGCGTATCGCGCGGAGGGCGAGGTGTCCGACTGGTTACGGCAGGGGATCTCGGGGCGGGCCGCGTATCGGCTGGCACGCGGGATGTGGTGCAGCGCTTTGCCCCCGGACGCGAATTCGCGCCGATGATCTTCAGGAACCCTGATACCGGGGACATCGAGGCCTGCGTGGTGGTGGAGAAGACCGAACTGCGCGAAGGGCTTGTGGGCAACGCAGTATCGGTGCGCCGCTGCGAGTTGGACGATCCAATCGCCGCGCATGTGGCGCGGATCGTCAGGAGTGCGGTGCAGTCGCTCGAACTGGTCGGGCCGGTAGACATGGACGTGCGCCTGGGCGGCGATGGGCAACCGGTGGTGCTCGAGGTCAATGCCCGTTTTGGAGCCAACAGCCAGTCGGCGCCGGAACTGCTGGATGCTGCATTGCGCTTGGCCGGGGTGGCGTCCACGGCGCAAGCTGGCTGTGCATGAGCTCGGCACTTGTTCTTGGCTATTACACGCTGACCACGGTCATCCTTTCCGTGGGTGTGTTGAAGCTGCTGCTGATCCCCTTGGCCTTGCTTTTTGAATGCCGCAGGGGCCTGCTCTTCACCCGCAGTGGGAAGCTTTCCGCGTTACCGCCTGGCAGCCGGGCAAACGCGGTCATTCGTCCCCGCCGCCAAACCCGGGCGTCGAGGCATTTCGGGCTGACCCCGGACTACAAGGTATCGGTAATCATCCCGGCCTACAACGAGGAAGTGGTGTTGCGCGCCTGCGTTGAATCAATTGTGCGCAACAAGGGAAACCTCGCTGAAGTGGTGATTGTCGATGACGGATCCACCGATGGCACCGCACGGCTGATGCATGAGCTGGCGCAGGAACATCGCCTGGTGCGGGCCATCAGCCAGGAGAACGCCGGCAAAGGCGCGGCACTTAATCGCGGGATAGCCGTCGCTACTGGAGAGATCCTGGTTTTTGTCGATGCCGACGGAATTTTTTCGCCGGTGACTATTCCGTGGTTGCTCACTGGATTCCGTGATGGGAAAGTCGGCGCGGTCTGCGGTGATGACCGGCCTGTAAACCTGGACAGGGTGCTGACCAAGATGCTTTCGGTCCTTTCGCATCTGGGAACGGGTGTTGTGCGGCGGGCGCTGTCCTTGATTCATTGCTTGCCAGTAGTTTCCGGGAACATAGGCGCATTCCGTGCCGATCTGGTCAGGGAGCTTGGCGGGTTCCGCACCGATACGGTTGGAGAGGACTTGGAATTGACCTGGCGCTTCTACGGTGCCGGATATCGTGTGGTTTTTGAACCACGCGCGATTGTCCTGGCGGAGTCGCCTTCTACGCTGCAGGCGTTGTGGAAGCAACGTGTCCGCTGGGCACGGGGCCTGCTGCAATCGATCAAGATACATTGGCGGATGCACGGCAACCTCCGGTTCGGGCCCTTCGGCGTATTCCTGCTGTTCAATTTCCTCACGATGGTGGTGGTGCCCCTGGCCCAGATCCTGGTGCTTGCGGGGTTGCTCTATTTCATCCCTGCCGGGTTAATTACCTTCGGCGGCGGCGAAGAAGCAACCTTAATTGGACGCACCGCGATGGTCATCGGTTGGATTGGCATCGGAGTCACCCTGGCTTCGGTGGTTCTTGGCATCGCGCTGAACACAGCATGGAGGGATCTGGCGAACCTATGGACCCTTCCGCTATGGCCGTTCTACGCCACGGGGATGGGGCTCACCATGCTCGCAGCGGTCGCGTTTGAAATCCGCGGGAGGCCAGCCAAATGGAACAAGCTGCAAAGAACCGGTGTCATTTCCAGCGGTGAGTTCTCTGCCATTCTCGGAAGCAGATCATGAGCACGGCAAAGAACCAACATCAACGCCGGAAACTGGCAGTGGCAGCCATTGCGGGGTTGGCGATCATTTTTTCGCTGGCCGCCTACTACATGACCGGATTCCAGACTTCTACAGCGCATCAACCGGCCCCGACGCCGGACCCCAAGGTGGTCGCGCCGTTGCCCCCGCAGCGTGCCTGCCAAGATTCCCCTCGCGCAGACGGCGCCAGTTCCCCTGGAGACGACTTCAGTATGCACCTCACCAAAACAGGCTCCCAACATCCCCAATTCTCCAGAGTGGTGAACGTCGGTTTTGAAGATATCACCGCCGAAGATCCTGCCCGCATCCCGGAAATTGCCCGCCGTTTGGATTCGGTCAACGCGACGGGAGTATCGCTCTCCATTGGACGTCTCGACTGGGTGGCTTTCCCCTGGCCAGCCCAACGTGATGTCGAATCAAGCGAAGTCGCGCAAACTGGTCGGGACTACGTTGCCGAAGCGATTAGTGCCTTCCGCTGCGATGCGCAGGGCAAACGTCGAGCAATCTACTTGAATATCGATACCCTGCTGGGCAGAGAGTTGGAACGCCAGCCATCGCTAGCAGGAATCAACACCGAGGGACATCCATCCAAGAACTGGGCAAGTATTTCGGCGTGGAAAGAGGGCGGACTTGAAACAAGGCTTGTCGGGCTGGTCAGCGAAGCGGTTCGGCGCTATGCACCCGATGGCATCAACGTCACCGAGCTGATGTTCCCCAGCTACACGTTCGGCGATGATGACTTGAAGAATTTCGAGAAGTTCAGCGAGCGCTCTGATTGGCCAAGGTCGGCTGACGGAACGATTGATTCCACGTCAGAGCAAATCTATCTATGGCGGTCAAAGACGGTCACCTCCATCATGAAGAAAGTGGCTGACAGCTTGGACGAAACCGGTCCGGTGCTCACCATGGATGTGCGCTCACCTGCCAACGAGGATCCAAGGGGGCGCCCTGATTCCGGCCAAGACTACGGGCAGCTTCTGCAGGTGGTCGACCGCCTGAACATCTGGAATTTCCGGGGCATTGCATCGTCCAATCGGTTTTCGACAAACGAATTGGTGCAGCGGTACATCAAGCAGGAACCTGAAAAGTATTCCTTGGAAATCGGGCTTTGGGAAGGCGAAGGCGCCATGGGCAGCAGTTCCGTGAGCAAGGAACTGCGGAATGCCGAGGACCATTCATTGCTGCATGTCTCCATTACCCCCACTTCATTGATGGACGACAGCATCTGGTCCGTTTTGGAAGGTGCCTGGAGCCAGCTTCCTGACGCGCGCCAGGATGCGGGGTAGCCGCGGAATCTATGCGAATTCCAGCCCGAAGAAAAAATTTCCAAATTAATCCGGTTTCTTGCGTCATGATTCCCGTTCTCGCGTATCTAAGAGGTGTACGCGCTGAACTGGGCAGCAAGGAATTATGGGGATTCGAGTCGTCCAGTTGTCTTATGGGGAAGGTGCTGACGGGTGGGTGACTTGCAAGCTTGGGGGATGGAACTCGCCCACCTTTCAGGATTTTCAAGTCCATTTTATAGATATATTGGAAAAATCCTGATAGGTTCTAAAGGATGAAAATGCCGCCCAAATTCGGGCGGAATCGTCGATGGGGAATTGGTTGCCGTTTGCCGGCTTCAGGGGTTGGGGAATCCTTGGGGTGATCGGCGGCGGGTGCCGGCCTTGTCGCGCGAAACGTTATGGGGACGTAATGACAATAGATTCTGGGGCACGCTTTGCTGAAGTCAGCGATGCAGATTTAATTCGGGGCGTTAGGAACGGAAGCCGCGAAGCCCAAGACCACCTGTATCGACGGCACAGGCAAGTGGCGCTGAACGTAGCGTTTAGGCATACGAACTCTCCCTCCGATGCCGAGGATGTCGTCTCCGAAGCTTTCCTGCGGGTCTTTCGCATCATCGAGCGTGGAGCAGGACCCGATGAGTTCTTCCGCGCCTATTTAATGACTGCTGTATCGCGCGAAGCTTTTTCCAGGAACAAGTCGGCCTCAAAGCAGATTACTGTCGAAGACGTCCAGGAATTCCTGCCAGGCGATGCGCACGCGGACGATGCGATGGAACGCCATGAATCCACCTTTGCTATCGTCGCGTTCAAGGCCTTGACTGAGCGCTGGAAGACGGTGCTGTGGCTCACCGAAGTAGAAGAACTGCCGCCGAGAGACGTTGCGCCAATTCTAGGAATTACGCCCAATGCGGTTTCCGCATTAGCGGTACGCGCGCGAGAGGGATTGCGCGAAGCGTACTTGGCCGCGCATTTGAATGGCCAGTCCGGGGTGCCCGCGAGTTGCGCCGACATTCGCGAACATCTGCCCGCCTTGATCCGCGGGACGCTTGGGAACCGGAATGAGCGTAGTGTCAAAGCCCATTTGAAATCGTGCCCGAATTGCGCAGTAGTGTTCGGGGAACTGGACGAAATCGGTGCAACTTTGCGTGCTTACGTCCTTCCTCTGGTTGTTGGAGGGATTACTGCGCTGGGGATTCCTGCCGCGGGAGGTGTTGCAGGGATGGGAGTTTCAGCTGCCACAGCGACGGCAGCTGGTGGAGCTACTGCCGGGACAGCAACCGCTGTTGCATCAGGTGCCGGATTGAGTCTTGCAGGAGGTAGCAGCCTAGCCGTCACTTTAGGCGTTGGCTTGGTAAGTGTCGCCGTAACAGCGTCCGCTATCGGTCTGATACCTAAACTGATCGTGCAGGATGAAAGGGAATGGGCAATACCGGACAGCGCGGCCCAGACCCAGTCGCAAGTGCAAGGAGTCGAAGCCCCGATGGATGGGGGCACGCCATCCGCCGTAATGAGCCGTGACGTGTTCTTGCGGGATATGACGGGACAGCCTGTTCCTGATGGCAAGGACAAACTAGAATTCACAAACCAAGTGGAGTCGCCATCCACGAAGCCATTTTCCCCGCTGACACGTGTGCCAGCGACTTTGCCATCGCCTGAAGCGACCTCTGAATCAACTTTTGAGCCGACTCCAGAACTAACCTCGGAACCTACGGTGGAGCCGACTCCGGAACCAACCCCTGAACCTACGGTGGAGCCGACTCCAGAACCTACGGTGGAGCCGACTCCAGAACCTACGGTGGAGCCTACGGTCGAGCCGACTCCGGAACCAACGGTGGAGCCGACTCCAGAACTAACCTCGGAACCTACGGTGGAGCCGACTCCGGAACCAACCCCTGAACCTACGGTGGAGCCGACTCCAGAACCTACGGTGGAGCCTACGGTGGAGCCGACTCCGGAACCAACCGCTGAACCTACGGTGGAGCCGACTCCAGAACCTACGGTGGAGCCTACGGTCGAGCCGACTCCGGAACCAACCGCTGAACCTACGGTGGAGCCGACTCCAGAACCTACGGTGGAGCCGACTCCAGAACCTACGGTGGAGCCTACGGTCGAGCCGACTCAAGAGCCTACGGTCGAGCCGACTCAAGAGCCTACGGTCGAGCCGACTCCGGAACCAACCGCTGAACCTACGGTGGAGCCTACGGTGGAGCCTGCGGTCGAGCCGACTCCGGAACCAACCGCTGAACCTACGGTGGAGCCTACGGTCGAGCCGACTCAAGAGCCTACGGTCGAGCCGACTCAAGAGCCTACGGTGGAGCCTGCGGTCGAGCCGACTCCGGAACCAACCGCTGAACCTACGGTGGAGCCTACGGTCGAGCCGACTCCAGAGCCTACGGTCGAGCCGACTCAAGAGCCTACGGTCGAGCCGACTCAAGAGCCTACGGTCGAGCCGACTCAAGAGCCTACGGTCGAGCCGACTCAAGAGCCTACGGTCGAGCCGACTCCGGAACCAACCCCTGAACCAACGGTTGAACCGACTCAGGAGCCTACGGCTGAGCCGAGCGCTGAGCCGGAAGACGGGCAAGACGGTTCTGAATTCCAGGTCGTCATGACACAAGAGGAAGGCGGATTCTTTGCGAATTACATCTTCGATATCAACGGAGCTTCAGAAAGCGATCCCATAAGTTTCGAAGTGCGGCTTAACTGGCTTTGGCTGGATAACATGACCTACGAGGGGAATTGCGTTTCTTCGCACGTAAGAGCCAATTCATTCAGGCTTACCTGCGAAGGCCCAGCGACGTTAAAGTTGAAGCAGTTCTACCTGCTTGGGGACCGGACTATCGCATTTGAGAGCCGAGGGAACTCGAAGGAGAGGTTCGAATTCGAGATTCCAGGACTCTAGGCGCAGTCCGGCAGTCCGTCTGTCCTGCAACGGCCATTCCATGCCCAGGCGGAATGCGCGCCGCGGCTAGGATCGACACATGACAGAAAATTGTGCTCCTGAGCTGCCTCCCGTCGATGCAGAAGCTGCTGAACAGATGTGGTTTGAGTATCTGGCGAGCAAAGGGATTCCGCGGGCCGATGCACCGCACCATATCGCCGAATCCTTCGGGGACCATCCCGCGCTTGCCGATGAGCTTTTGAATGAAATGCTGCACGGAACCAAGCGAGCGACTTCGTCTCTGGCTAGCGACTACGTCTATTACAACGAACGTGTCCCGCAACCGGAAGACCACTGCATTGTTTGCGATGGGCAAGGGCAGCCGCGGGCGATTTTGCGAGTGCTCTCCGTCGAGCGCTCCTCATTCTTCGAGGTAGACGCGCAGTTTGCCGCGGCCGAGGGCGAAGGGGATCTCTCGCTGGAATACTGGCGCGCAGAACATGAAAAATTCTGGCGCCGTACGCAGAAGTCCATAGGAATTGATTGGAAACCTGAAGACACCGGCAAAGCCGGGGGAGAACTGATCTTGGAGCGTTTTGAAATTTGCTGGCCAGAGGCACATGTCGACTAGCCGGCCGAACTTCGTCACGTGCGCCTGCTGCCAAGAATGCGCTGGCGTAGGGTGGGGACAGGGGGCTTCCCGTGAACGAAGCCCGGTCAAGAAAGGTTGAACATGTCGATTGTCGTCATCAATGTCCTGTCGGTTCCCGGCGAAGCTGGGACGGAGCTGGAAAAGCGTTTCGCTGCCCGCAAGCATGTGGTGGATTCCTCGCCAGGCTTCGAAGGGTTCAAGCTGTTGCGCCCGGTCAACGGCGGAGACAAGTACTTTGTCTACACGCAGTGGGCAACGCGCGAGGACTTCGAGAACTGGCGTGAGCAGCGCGCCGATGCGGCCCATTCCGGCGCCGCGGGCCAGAAGCCGGTCGCGTCCGGGGCTGAGCTCTTGGAATTCGAGATCGTCGAGCTCTAGGCATTTCGAAATCGGGAAAACGCCTCGTTGCCATCACGGCACCGAGGCGTTTGCTGCATCCAGGGCTTTCCTACCTGTTCTTCCTCAACCGGCGTCGTGCCGAATCGGCCAGCAACGCCGCTCCGAGGACGATGCAAAGCAGGGCGCCGAGCAGGAACGTCATGTTGATGCCTTCGGGGCTGGCTTCGCCCAGGAGCCCGGGGTGGGTGGCGATGATGGCGGCGGAAATCGCAGTGCCGAAGGATGAACCCACGGTACGCAGCACCTGGTTGAAACTCACGGAGCTGCCGAGTTCCTGGGCTGCCACGCTGCGGGCAATCAATGCCGGCATGGCCGCATAGCTGGCGCCCATGCCGATGCCGAAGACCAGCATGCTCAGCAGGATCTCCCAGAGCGCCGAGTGCAGCAACCAGAGCAGTCCGTCGGCATTCTGCCGTCCGTGGGCTCAGGGATCCTGGTGCTGATCATCGCGATCCTGACCGCGTTGTTTGTCGCTTCGGCCGTCTCCGGCATTGAGCGCGGCATCCAGTGGCTTTCCAATATCAACATGGTGCTGGCCGTCATTCTCGCCCTGATCGTCTTCATCGGCGGGCCGACGCTGTTCATCCTGAACATGATCCCCAACGCCGTGGGCTCCTTCATCGCGGACCTGCCCGAGATGGCATCGCGCACCGCGTCCTCAGGCGATGGCGAAATGGCCACCTGGCTCTCGTCGTGGACCATCTTCTACTGGGCCTGGTGGGTTTCCTGGACCCCGTTCGTGGGCCTGTTCATCGCGCGGATCTCGCGCGGGCGCAGCATCCGCCAGTTCGTTACCGGCGTGCTGCTGGTTCCCTCCACGGTCACGCTGATCTGGTTCGCCATCTTCGGCGGCGGCGCCATCGGCCTGCAGGAACGAGCCGAGCGCAACGGGGACATGGGCCAGGCGCTGGCCAGGATGGTGGACGGGGCACCGGATATCGACTTCAACTCGGTGCTCTTCGAGCTGCTGGGCGCACTGCCGTTCCCCGAGTGGTTCTCCCTCGCGTTGATGGGGCTGGCCGTAGTGCTGATTGCCATCTTCTTCGTCACCGGAGCGGACTCCGCCTCGATCGTGATGGGAGCGCTCAGCGAGCGCGGCGCGCAGGAACCCTCGAAGAAGTCGGTGGTCTTCTGGGGCGTTTCGGTGGGCGCGGTAGCGGCCGTGATGCTGCTGGCCGGCGGGGACCATCCGGCGGAGGCGCTGAACGGCCTGAAGAACATCACCATCGTCTCGGCCCTGCCATTCGTGCTGGTGATGCTGCTGCTGTGCGTGGCGCTGTGGAAAGACCTGAGCCGTGACCCCCTGGTGCTGCGTGGCAAGGTGGCCATGGAGGTGCTCGAGCAGGCAGTGGACGACGGGATCGACCGCCATGAGGGCGAGCAGTTCAGCCTGATGACCAGGGAGAATTCCATTGTCGCGGCAACCCCGGCGCCGCCTGCAAGCCGCCCGGAACCAGTGTCCGGAGAATTGGATTCCCGGCCGGGCGGCTCCCAGCCGCAGCTCGATGCGGACCTGGAACCCGAGGGTGCCGGACGCTAGCGTCCGGGGCGCCCGGAACAAGTTCGGCTAAGGGGCGCGGCGCAGGGCCTGCTCGAAGTGGGCCACATGCTCGGAGACCAGCCGCGCCGCCAGCTGCGCGTCGCCGTCGAGGATGGCGCGCAGCAGGGCCGAATGCTCGGAAATATGCTCGGCGATCGGCGGCATCTGGTCGATGACCAGGCACCAGATCCGGGTCACCAGGTTGTCCAGGCGCACCAGGGTTTCCTCCAGGTGCTTGTTGGCCGCCGCCTTGTAGATGAGCCGGTGGATGCGCACATCCAGCAAGAGCAGCGAACGCTGGTCGAGGGCAGGATCCAGGGTGTCGATCTGCTCCAGGTAGCCGGCCAGCTCTTGGCGGATCTGCGGGTCCTTGTTCGCGGCGGCATTGCGGGCGGCCAGCGGCTCGAGCACCTGGCGCATCTCCGAAATGTAGTTCAGCTCGTGGAAATCCACCGCGGTAGCGAAGGTGCCGCGGCGCGGATAGGACACCACCAAGTGGTCGGTTTCCAGCCGCTTGAGGGCTTCTCGCATCGGGGTGCGTCCGACGCCGAGCTCCTCGGCCAGCTGGGGTTCGTGGATCGGGTGCGTAGGTGCGATTTCGAGCAGAACCAGCCGGTCGCGCAACGCGTTGTAGGCGCGAGCGGCCATGGATCCTGGCTCCGCTGCAGCGCTGGTCAATTCGATGGGCCTTGGCATATCGCTCTCTTCACTGGTCAAAAAACATTTACCGACACACAAAGAGTATCTTCCCGGGTTCCATTTCGGCGTTTTTCCGGGGCCAGTGCGCCCAATTGGCCCCGGCATGCCGCCCGGCGGCAACCCGGGAAGCGGCCAGCGGAATCCTGATGGAAAATCTGCCGGAAAAGTTGTTGACGCTGTGCTCCGACACACATAGTATTGTGATCAGCTATTGATATATCAGTAGTCGATCAGAGGTTGCTGAGTCAGCCGATAGCTGCCGCCACGGCAGGGGCCGGCACGGATTTCCTCCGGCGATAGCTCCCTGACAAGTCTCTGGGATGCCGCGGCGCAGGTCCTCGCGGCGGATACCAGAAGCAGCCATCATCATTTCCCCCACCACCACCACGAGCCATGGCGAAGCTTTCGCCACCTCGGCGAACCCAAGGAGCGGCACGATGACCGAACCGAACAACAAATATGTCCTGACCCTCACCTGCGCCGAGCGACCGGGCATCGTGCATGCGGTCACAGGGCTGCTGCTCAAGCACCATGGCGACATCCGGGAACTGAAGCAGCATGATGACCAGCGTTCCGGCACGCTGTTCATGCGCATCGAATTCGATGTCGCCGAGGCCAGGGATGCGCCCGCGGAGATCGCGGAACTCGAATCGAGCCTCGGCAAGCTCGCCGACGAGCACCAGGCCACCTGGGGCCTGCGCCCCTCCGGGAAGAAGAAGCGCGTGGTGGTGATGGTCTCCAAATTCGGCCACTGCCTGCACGATCTGCTCTTCCGGGCCCGGATGGGGGAGCTGCCGGTGGAAATCGCGGCAGTGGTCTCCAACCACCCGGACCACCGGCAACAGGTCGAGTGGAACGGCATCCCGTTCTTCCACGTTCCGGTCACCGCTCAGAGCAAGCCCGAGGCCGAGGCCAAGCTGATGGACCTAGTGGACCGCTTCGAGGTTGATTTGGTAGTGCTGGCCCGCTACATGCAGGTGCTTTCCGACGACCTCACCCGCAAGCTCACCGGCCGGGCCATTAACATCCACCACTCCTTCCTGCCCTCCTTCAAGGGGGCCAAGCCGTACCACCAAGCATTCGAACGCGGGGTGAAGACCGTGGGCGCCACGGCGCACTACGTGAACAGCGAGCTGGATGAGGGGCCGATCATCACCCAGCGGGTGCAGGAAGTGGACCACAGCTACGAGCCCGAGCACCTGGTGGCCGCCGGCCGCGACACCGAGTGCAAAGCCCTGTCCGATGCGGTGCGCTGGCACTGCGAGGACCGGGTCTTCCTCAGCGGCTCGCGCACCGTCGTGCTGCGCTAGCGGCTGCAACTTCTGGAAGCCAGCCACGTTCGCATCGCGACGTGGCTGGCTTTCTGCGTCCCGGGGCTCACACGTCCAGCGGAGCGGGACCTCATGCTGCCACGCTCTGCTGGTAGACGGCCAAGCCCAGCGACAAGATGGTCAGGGACTGCGCATCATTCAGATCCATGTCCAGCAGGGATTCGAGCAGTCCGAGCCGCTGGTAGAACACCGACCGGGAGAGCTGGCAGCGGGTAGCCGCCTGGGATCGGTTGGTCGGTGAAGCCAAATAGGCCCGGAGGACCCTCAGGCACTCGGTGCGCCGGGCAGGATCCAAAGCCAGGATCGGGGCGAGCACCTGCTGCGGCAGGCGCTGCATTGCCGGTTCATGGCGCAGTTCATGGGCAAGCAGTGCCAGTGGATACTCCTCGGCCAGCACGACCGGCTGGTTTGCAGCCAGGGACAGTTCGCATCCGCCGATGGCTTGCCTGATGGAATCTGCCAGCAGGCCGAAGTCATTTACGGCCGCACCCAGATAGAGCGGTCCGTCAAAATATCCGGCCACCTCATCCAGGTGCAAGGTCTGGGGCCAGTCTGGCGGCAGTTTGCCGGGGATAGCGGAGAAGAAGCCGAAGAGCTTGGACGCGGGCGCATTCCGGGCACCGATCACCGGACGCAGATCCTTGCCGATAGTGCGCTCGATCTGCCTGGCTGCTGCTCTCAGGTCGGCGCACGAGGCCAGCGGGATCGCGAAACCACGCAGCTGCCGGTGGTGCACCGGGAACCCGGAGGCTTCGAATTTCCCGGCGAGCAGGTCCGAGTCCGCGTCCTTTCGCAGCATCAGGTCGTCAAGCAGTTCACAGGCCGTATCGAAAGCCAACGAGGCAGGTTCCTGCTTGCGCAGGAGCTCGGTGCCCAGCGCGATGCCCGCCATTGTCAGCACATGCAGGGATCCTGCCGGATGAGTGGCAGTGTCCGGGGCGATCAAAGAACCGAAATGCCTGCCATGGATCTGCACCGGGATCACCTGGCGTCCAGCATTGCCTGTCACGTGCAAGCTGCGGGAACGGTCTTGCCAGTGCTCGAAGAAGTCCGCGGGCATCGGAACGGCGCTGGCATGGCGCAGCACGTTGTAGCCTGAATCCTCCAGCACCACCGTGGCATTCAGCAGCCTGGCGCAGTCCCGGAGTATGGTTTCGGCCGGAGCGCCGAGCTGCATCAGCGCGGTGAAATGGGCGGTGACCTCGCCGCCGGCCTCGATGCGCCGGGTCTGGGAGGTGAAGAGCAGCTGGTGCAGTGCCACGGTGATCTCCACAAAAGCCACTGGTTCGTGCAATGCCACCAGCGGGAAGGAGTGCTCCTTGCAGGACTGGATGAGCGCCGCCGGAACAGCTGGGCAATGGGTGCCGAGCTCGAGCAGCAGCCCGGCGGAATCCAGCTCGACCAATTCGGTAACGTACTGCTCGAAGCAGGTCTCCGGGCCCCACCCGATGCCCGTGGTCAGCACCAGCTCCTGGCCGCGCAGGTAGGTTCTCGGGTCCGAATTCTCCAGCACGTGGACCCAGCCAACATGACGGTTCAATGACGCCTGATCGGCAAAGAGCTGCGGGTTCCCGGCGAGCACCGCGGGCAGCTGGAGCAGCTGGTCCATGGTGGCGATCGACTGGTCCGGACAGTTTGTCCGTGCATCGCGTGTTTTCTCTACAAGTGTCACTGTTGATCAGCCTCCAGCTGTGCAAAACTGTCAATCACGTGGATCTATAGTGATTCGCTTCACACAATACAGAGTGTTCGGTTTTTGAGGGGGAATGCGTCGATGTTTGGACTTCCGGCGTTCACGACCATGGTCATCATCGGGGTTCCGGCCCTCTGGGTGATCTATACCGGAGTTTTCCTGTGGCTCAGCCGCGGCTGGAAGCATGAGGATGCGGAGGAGCAGCGATGAGCATCGAGATCCTGTTCCTGGTCATCTACTTCGTCGCCATGGCAGGCATCGGCGTTTGGGCGATGAAGCGCGGCAAGCAGGATGCCGAGGGCTTTCTGCTGGGCGGACGCAGCCTCGGTCCGGGCGTCACCGCACTTCGCCTGCAAAGCTCATCCATGTCCGGCTACATGTTCATGGGTGCTGGATCCATGGGTTATACCCAGGGGTATTTCAGCATGTGGTACGCGCTGGGCGATCTGGGCGGTGGAATCCTGAACCTCTCGGTCCTCGGCCGGCGCATGCGCAAGCTCTCCCAGATCCTGGGCTCCATCACCTCCATAGAGTACCTGGAGCACCGCTACCCCTCGAAGTGGATCCGGCTCATTGCCGCACCGGTGGCACTGTTCTGCATGTTCTTCTACGTCCTCGCGCAATTCATCGCCGGCGGCCGCGGACTGGAAATGGTCTCCGGAGTGTCCTTCCCGGTAGCCTTGGCCATCGCCATCGGCGTGATCGTGCTCTACACCTTCCTGGGTGGCTACCTCGCGGTGGCCTACACCGACTTCGTGCAGGCCATCATCATGGTGGTGGGCATGGTCTGGATCCTGGTGGCCACGCTGATCGCCATCGGCGGCTTCACCAAGGGCAATGAGGCCGTAGGCGCAATCAACCCGAACCTGCTGACCATGTGGGGCGCTGATCTGGGCTACCAGGGCCAGTGGGGCGTCATCCTCGGGGCGCTGCTGGTCTTCTCCATCGGCTACATGGGCTGGCCGCATGTAGTGGTCAGCCACATGGCCATGAAGAAGCCCTCGGTGGCCCGCACCGCCGGGGCCTATTCGCTGATCTTCAACCTCTTGTTCATCCCGGGTCCCTACCTGGTCGGCATGTTCGCGCTGATCCTCCTGCCGAACCTAGCCAACCCGGAAACCGCGATCTTCGAGGTCGCGGACGCGGTGCTGCCGACCTTCGCCGTGGGCATCGTGATGGCGGCGATCATGGCCGCCATCATGTCCACCGCCGACGCGTTGCTGCTGCAGGCCGGCACCATCGCCAGCCAGGACATCTACGCCCGGTTCATCAGCAAGAAGATGAGCGACCGGCAGATGGTGTGGGTCTCGCGCGTCACCGTGCTGGCGCTGGCGATTATCGGTTTCGCTATTGCGGCCTTTGAGCCTCCGGCAGTGGCTGCCGTGGTGATCTTCTCGACCACTGTGCTGGGCAGCGCCTTTGTCCCGTCCTATGTCTGCGCGGTGTGGTGGAAGAAAGCCAATACCGTGGGCGCGATCTCTTCGATGATTGCCGGTACTGCGGTCTCGGTGCTGTGGCAGGTTTCCGGGGCTCCGGAAACTACAGGCATCGACCCGATGGTCACCGGCATTCTGGCTTCCACGCTGGCAATGGTCATTGGCAGCCTCGCCACCCAGAAATCGAATCCCGTGCCGGAGCATATTGGACGGGCGCTGGAGGAAACCGCGAAGATCGGCCCCATTCCGAAGAAGATGCTCATCGGCCAGGACTCCCTGCTCGCCGGCCAGGCGGAAATGGCCGCCCGCGATGAATGAATTGGTGCTGGAAACCCTGGTTGGAGCCCAGGATGCGCAGCGCATCCTTGCCGCCAAGGCGCCGGGAATGAAGGTCGTGTCGGCCAAGCTGCGCCATCATCCCTTTGCCGGATTCATCTTCGACGTTCCGCAGCTGGCCGGGCAGACCGGGCAGGCGCATGCCCTGGTGGACTACTACTCGGGAAAGGCCTTTGTCTCCGACCCGTGGCAGGTGCAGGAAGGCGCATCGGCCCAAGCGCTGGACCAGGTGGCCGATCCGCGGTGGAACACCATTGATTTCGACACTGCCAGAAAGCGGGCCGCAGCCCTGCTCTCCACGGCGGCCCTGCGCCGGGCCCGGCTGGCCTGGCGCGGCGGCATCAAGGAGCAGCGCAGTGTTGCCAAGGTCTGGAAACCCAACTGGGTGATCGAAGCGAAGCTTGAAGGCACGTCCTACCGCGTCATGGTGGATGGGCTGAACGGCGGCTACTTCTTCATCGGCAGTTGATGCCAGAAGCGCCGCATGCCGGCGCAACCCGCATGATCCGTCCCATCACAGGAAGACACCGGAAATTCAATGAAGAATATTTCAAAGCACTCCCAACCCGTGTGCTGAAGAAGAGCTCCTGCATCTTTGCAGGCTCGGCACTGCTCCTTGGCTTGGGACTAGCCCCGGCCAATGCCGTCGGCGAAGGCCCGAACCACAACGGCAATGAAACGGTCAACACCTCGATCTTGCATACCCATGAATCGATGGCCGCCGAGCTGCGCAAGCAGGATGCCAAGCAATCGGCCATGGAACTGGAAGTCATCGGCCACTCGGCCAAGGGGCGCGAATTGTTCCTGGCCAAGTACCTCTCGGACCCGGCAAATCCCACGATCATGTTCCTCACCCAGCAGCACGGCAACGAGCAGCTGACCACCGAGGGTGCGCTGGAAGTCATCAAGCACCTGGGAACCGGCCGGATGGCCAAGGTCCTGGAGGATGTCAACATCCTGGTTGTGCCGATGCTCAACCCAGACGGCGCCATGGGAGATGTGGACTTCCCGCTCGATGACTACATCGCTTCGGGAGACCGGCACCTGACCCGCTACAACGCGAACAACGTGGACATCAACCGGGATCACGTAGCCAAGACGCAGCCCGAAATCCAAGCGCTGCACAACAATGTGCTTTCTGCCTACGACATCGACTACATGATCGACCTGCACCACCAGGGCACGCGCTCGGCGGTGGACGGGAAGCTCGTTTCCGGATCGATCCTCTATCCGACAACTGAGGATGTCTCCGAGGAGGTGCGCGAAGGCTCCAAGCGCCTGGGCGCCGTGGTCTACCAGAACGTCGATCCCACCGGCTGGGGGCATCTGGGCAAGTACGTGGGCGGCACCGCGAACACCATTGCGCGCAATGGTATCGCGGCCGAATACGGCATTTCCACCCTGCTCTTCGAGATGCGCGGGATGAGCGACCACTACCGGTCCGACTACGTGCTCGGACAGAAGCCCAATGGCTATCTGCGCCAGCAGACCATCTTGACGCTGGAGAGCACCATCAAGGCCGTGGCCGATGGCTCCGTGGAAACCATGGACACCTCGTTCTGGGACAGCCTGCCGGAGCAGGCCAGCCTGCCGGGCGAAGAAAACGACGAATAGCGAATACCGTTGATGGCGGACCGGGAACGGTCCGCCATCAGGCCTTGCGCAGGCAGGGCGCGGGATACCGCCGGCTGAACGAGTGCCGGCCAGGGAAGGAAAATAAGACCCATGCGCATCCGCAATGCCCGCCCGTGGGGGAAAACAGAACCCTGCCTCGTTGAGGCAGGGTTCTGCTGTCCGGATCCAAACTCGGGACCCATGCACTGGCGGCTAGAGTGCGGCTAGCGCGGGTTTCTTATCCCGCAAAGCGCGTCATGTGGTGCCTCCCATTCGCTCGTAGTTTGGTGTTGGAACGAGCTTACGGATGGGCGATATTCACCCGCAATGGCAAGAATGAACGCTTTTTGCTGATCTTTTTTGCAAAGTGCTGAGCGGTTTTATGCATTTTGCTAAAAAGGCTGTTTGGCTAGCGCATCACCGTGCTGAGCAGCAGTCCCGGTGCGGCGGCCAAGGCTCTATGTTGCTTCCGTAGGTAAGCGCCCCTAGAATTATTTACTTGAAAGCCCCGGTTGACCGATGGCCTGCGTTAGCCCAAGTATTTCATGACGGGGCCAGTAATTAAGCGTCATTAACGAGGAAAAAGCGATCCTGAACTGGGAAAATAAAGGTGTCTAAGCCATATTCTCAGCAGTTCAAAGGATCACTCTCTCGGTGAACAACAATACCGGCCTTTACCCCTACGTACCAACCATGACCACGAACCAAGCCCTGGTCTCCCACGCAGGGCTTACCACCCTGAGCGACCTGCTCAACGCGCTGGGTTTCCGCAAGCTCTGCGATAACAGGCTCTCGCAATTCGTTCCTGCTTTAGCCGTTCACCGGCCCGGGAAGATGATCGCAGATTTGTCCCTCATGCTCGCCGCCGGCGGCGAGCAAGTCAGCGATACCGACCAGCTACGGACCACTCAAGGCCTCTTCGGTCCGGTTGCCTCTGACCCGACGTTCAGCCGGTTCTTCAGCAGAATCAGTAAACATCCCGGGGCTTTTGACTACGCATTCGCGACCATGCACCGGCAAGTGCGGGCCAAACTATGGGCAGCAGCAGGCAAACGCAACCCCGCAATACGGGCATCCCGAACCAATCCTCTGACCATCGACATCGACGCGTCCCTAGTCAACGTTCATTCAGACAAAGAAGGTGCCAAAGGCAACTATAAAGGCGGGTACGGCTACTCACCGATGATCGCCATGGCCGACTACGGAAAAACCAACGGCACCGGTGAAGTCCTCGCCGTACGCTTGCGCCCAGGAAATAAGGCAGCAAACTCAGCGAAGGACCATATCAGCATCCTGACCGAAGCACTGGAACAACTACCAGACGAATTCTATGACGAACAGACAACGTTGATCGGTGAGAAGATCATGGTCCGCACCGATAGCGCTGGCGCCACCCGAGAATTCTTGAAGCATGTTGATTCTTTGGGTCTGCAATTTTCCACCTCATATACGTTGCCCGTGGTCAAGGAACGCTTCGTGCGGTGGATCAATCAGAAAAAGTACTGGGAGCCAGCGCTCACCGCGGACGGTGAACACCGTAATAACGCGTGGGTGATTGATGCTTCCAAGGTCATTGAACTAAACGATTACCCGCCAGGAACCAGAATTTATCTTCGTGCTGAGCCGTTGCATCCGGGGGCGAAAGCAAGCCTGTTCGACACTGATGGGAATCGAGTGACCGCGTTTCTGACGAACTCTCCACGCTACGATCCCGCTTTCTTGGATGCCCGTCATCGCGCCCGTGGGCGTTGTGAAAACAGGATCAAGTCGCTGAAAGCCGCAGGGCTGGGCAAACTGCCATTCGCTTCGTTCGCGGCGAATCAAGCGTGGGCTAACTTGGCCATGTTTGCGTTGAATCTGACGTTGTGGCTGCAGTTGGTGGTACTGCCTGCGGGGCATCAGGCCGGGAGCTGGGATTTGAAACGGTGGCGGTACCGGGTGTGGTCTATGGCCGGGAAGCTGACTAAGAGCGGTCGCCAACCCCGGTTGCTGATCAATGATCAAACGCCGGAAGCTCGATTAGTCACGTTACTCAAGGAACAAATCAACGGATTGCGTCAGCGTTGGGGCGTCGGTTCACTGCGAACCTGAGTGTTCAAGTACTAGTCATTAGTGTTTTCAAGTGGGAGGGACAATATTTCGGTGTGTGGTGGCCGGCGCTGGCGTCAGCGATATGGCGCTCTTTGTCGTACTAGAAATCAAGAACCCCACTGGATACTGGTGGGGTGCCGGTTCCGGTGGGGTTCTGCGCTTCCATGAAAGATCTGGGTTAGTGGGTTATGTTGCCGGGGCTAAGAACTTTAACCGCCGGAGGCTAGCTCATGAGTAGCGACTTCTGGATCGATCAATGGCTAGGCTCTCCTCGCTTCCAGCGTTACGTGGATTCGGCCGGCGGAGACAGGGGCGACGCGCTCGCACTCTATGAATGGAACGCCTCCCTGTCGGCCGCCTTGCTAAAAGACTTCTCGCACTTTGAAGTGGCCTTACGCAACGCCTATGACAAAGCCATTAGTAGTGCCTGGAAGAATTCGACCCACTGGTTGCTGGATCCGCAATCGCCCGTAGTTGTTCCGTTATGGCGTGTTAAAACGCATTCTGACGGACTGAAGCGTGGGTCGGATATTAACGAAAAGAATCGCCGGCAAGTTTTTCGCGCAATTGATAACTGTGGAAAGAAAAACGCCGAGGCGGGGAAAGTAATCGCTGAACTGACTTTCGGGTTCTGGCGCTATATGACAACTAGTGCTCATGAAAAGTCGCTATGGGTTACCTACCTCCATAAGGCCTTCTCCGGCAAGCCGCAGCGAAGCGATATTGACCGCATCATAGGCACAGTGCACATCTTGAGAAATCGTATTGCTCACCAAGAACAAATCTTTAACCTTGCTCATGAGTTTGACCCCGCTATCGTTCACACGGAAATGATGACTGTTCTAGAACGAATTAATCCGGAGGCTAAAGCTCGTGTGCTCGCATCATCGTCTGTGGCAGAGGTTTTTAATTCCAGGCCCTAGACCTGTCGCAGTATCAGTCTAAGCAGTATTGGCGGCCTCGGGGATGACCATGATCGTGGTGACCCACGAGATCGCCTTCGCCCGGGAGATGGGGGATACCTTGACCTTCATGGACGGCGGTGTCGTGGTGGAATCGGGGATCCAAGGGAAATCATCGCCAACCCGCAGCATGAGCGCACCCGGCAATTCTTGACCAGCGTACTGTAGGAAAACCGGAAATCGCCCCTGCCTTCCCAACGCTTCAAGCGTTCGGGAGGGCAGTGGCCATTTGTGCTATTTGCTGAAGCTTTGGGCCAGTAGCCGGTAGGATTCCAGCCGGTCTGCCGGATCGCAGACAAGGGTATTGAGCATCAGCTCATCTGCCCCGTGGGCTTCGGCCAGGGCCAGCAGCTGGTCGCGGACTGAATCCGGGGTTCCCACGATCAGCGCCTGGCGGCGTTCGGCCGCGCGGGCGCGTTCCTGGTCGCTCCAGCGGTAGCTGGCCGCGGTGGCAACTGAGGGGACCGGGCCGTCATTGCCCAAGTCCTTGCGTACCCGCCACAGCAACAGCGCATCGGCCAGGGCCTGCGCCTTGTCCTCGGTGTCCGCGGTGGCGAAGCGAACGGCCAGCACGGTGTGCGCGCGGTGCCCGGCATTGGCCACCGCTTCACGGTAGGCGCGGGTGGCCGGCTCGCCGCCGGTTGGACGCAGGAAGTGGCCATGCACGTAGCCGGCACCAAGCGTCCCGGGCAACGGGGCGGTGGAACCGCCGGCACCCAGAACCCAGAGGCGGCCTGCCGGTTCGGTATCCGAGGGCTCGTGGACGGCGTCGAGATCATGGACCAGGGCGGCAATCTTCTGCGCATAGTGCGGATCGGACAGTGCCGCGCGCCCTACCCCGATATCCACCCGGTCCGGGTGCACGGCTACCAGCAAGCCCATGGACTCTGCGACTTTCTGCGCCTGATAGTAGGGCAAGAGGATCGCACCGGTGCCGATGCGGATTCTCTTGGTGCGTTCCAGCGCCAGCGCAGTCATCATTTCCGGGGCGGCACTGGCAAAGGATTTCGAGTGGTGGTGCTCGGCAAACCAGATGCGGTGATAGCCCAGGTGTTCGGCTTCTTGGGCTAGCTGCAGGCCGCTGGAAAGTGCTTCGGGGACGGTGGGTGCATGCTCGGTGAGCGGGACCTGGTCGAGTATGGAGAGTCTCATGCGAAGTTTCCTGTTGCATGGCTGTCAAGGGTCTGCCGCAACGGCATGGTCAGGTCCTTTCGACGGTGGGCGATCCGTGGGTGAGTTTACTCCGTCACTACGGGCAGATGGCTATCCGGGACGCCATGTAACTTCCGGCGTCATGCATGTCCTCGGCCTGCTCATCCACGGCGTCTTTCGGAGCAATTGCAGGCCGCTCGGTTCTCCTACCTGAGGCTGATGCCAAGGAACCTGAGATCATTCTTGATTGCCATGCATGCTCCGCGCATCCGGCCTAGGCTGGAAAACCGAACACCCGCACACCGGAATTTCTGCAAAGGATCAGCATGCATCGCACCACGGACCTATCCCCATCGCGTCTCTCCTCGCGGCTGGCAGTGGCCAGCTCGCTCATGGTTCTGGCCTGCGGCCTTGCAGGATGCGGTGCCGTGGATTCCTATGACAAGGCCATCTCCGATGCCTGGGCGGTAACCTATGAAATCGAAGTTTCCGGCGGGGGCGGCACTTTGGATGCAGTGTCATATCTGGAATCAGAGAAGCGCGGAGATCCAGGCAGCCCGGTGGAAGTGGAAAACGCGATGCTGGTGGTCGAGGGCAAAGACTCATCGCGATCCAGCTGGTCGGTGGACAGCATCATTACCGCCCAGGCTGAAGCCGCGGTGACGGCCACCCCGGGCGAGGGCAGCACCGCGACCTGCCGCATCCTGCTCGATGGGCGAAAAGCCATCGCCACTCAAACCGGTGCACCAGGCGAACCGGTGGAGTGCACAGCGATCACACCGGCCTTCGAACGCTAGGAACAACTGGCCTCAACCAAGGGTAGGGGCAAGCAGAGTGCGCCGACGCTGCATACAGGAAAACACAAGGGGCGGAGTTAGAATAGTAGCTAGCCGTTCTAGCAGACTAGAGTGGCGGAAATGGGATTTGGCTCAGTGGACAACGGAATGAAAACCGGCGGGCAACGCCAGAAGAATTCCCCTGCCTTACCCCCAACCCTGCGGCAGGGCTGGCCGAAATTCCTCGAAGCTGTGCCCTTCTTGGCACGCATCATGAAACTGAGCCATGCGCGGATCTTCCGCTATCTCGGAATCATTGTCCTGATGCAGTCGATCAACGGTTTCGTGGTCCTGCCAGTCATTAAGTACCTTTTCGGCAAGGCCTTGGAAGCCAGCTCGCTAAGCAACATCACCGACCGGACCTACCCGGCAATCCTGGCCCACCCGGTGTCGGTGGCGCTCTTGATCGCTATTGCGATGATTGCCTTGATCGCGGTCAGCCTCCAATTCACCACCATCGTGGTGATGGTAAACCGGCAGCAATCCGGCCAGCCGCCGAGCGTTTGGGCCATGTGCCAGGACGTAGCCAAGTGCTTGGGCCGGTTGCTCTCCTATCCTTCGCCGGTGATGCTGGTGTACTTCTTCCTGGCTCTCCCCATGGGCGGGCTCGGATTGTCTTCGGTGCTGATCCAAGGCGTGGGAATCCCGCCGTTCATCACCCGCGAGTACCTCAAGGCGCCATTGAGCACGGGAATCTATGCGGTGATGATCGCCGCGATTATCTATGCCAATCTGCGCCTGATCCTCACCTTGCCACTCTTGGTAGTGGGGCGCAAACGCCCGCTGGCGGCAGTGGGCGAGAGCCTGAGGGCGACCCATAAGAACTTCTTCCGCCACCTGCTGTTGCTGGGCATCCCGCTGGGTGCCGCGGTGCTGGGCGCCTCGGTGATGGTCGAGCTGCTGGTCTGGGGCACCGACCTTGCCGACTCCCTGGTCACGGCCCAGACCTCGGCGATGCTGGCCAGCATCAGCATTGGACTGGGGCACTCGTTGGGCTTCTTGATTATCGGTGCGGCGACCGTCGTGATGATCCAAGTTCTGGTGGCACTGTGCCGCGAACGCCTGGGCCTGCCAGTCATCCTCGAAGAGCGCTCGCTGGCACACCGCACGGCACAGCAGAGGGGCACCCGGGCTTCGCTGGCATCGGTGGCCTTCGGCTTGGTGATCTCGGTGAGTTTCTCCGCCATGCCGGCCATGGGTGACACCACCGAAGGTGCAGAGAATACGCTGGTCATCGGTCACCGCGGTTATTCCGGTGGCGGAGTGGAAAACACCCTGGGCGGGCTGGAAGCTGCCGCGGCGAACCAAGCCGATGTTGTCGAAGCCGATTTCCAAGAAACCAAGGACGGGCACTTCGTAGCCAGCCACGACACCAACCTGCTGATGGTTGCGGGAAGGAACCAGAACATCTATGAGATGACTTTGGTTGAGGTCCAGGAAGTCACGGTCCGTGAAGGCGGATTCACCGACAAAATCCCCACCATGGGACAGTACCTGAAGCGCGCCGATGAGCTGGGTATCCAGGTTCTGGTGGAGCTGAAGGTCACCGGTCACGAGAAGGCAGGCTACCTCAAGCGCTTCCTGGCTGAAGTCGATGCCACCGGCACCACCGAAAAGAACATCTACCATTCGCTGAACGGGCATGCCGTCCAAGAGATCAAGAAGCAGCGGCCTAAGCTGCGCGTTGGTTTGACCGTGGCCATGAGCTTCGGCGGACTGCCGAAGACCAACGGGGACTTCTACACCGTGGAACAGGCTTCCTTCAGCGAAGAACTACTTGCCGAAGCCCATGCACGGGACAAGGAAGTCTACGTGTGGACCGTCAATGACCAAGCGACCATCCGCCAGTTGCTGAGCATTCCGGTGGACGGCATTGTCACCGACAATGTGAAGCTGGCGGTGGATAACCGAGCGATGGTGGCCACCAACCCCGCCTCCGAATACCAGGTGGGCTACTCGCTGGCCTACCTGGATATCTTCCGGTAATCCCGGGCCTACGGGGTTTCCGGGTACGTCCCGTCGCCCAGATCAGGATCCGCCAGGGACTGCAGCGGGTCATGGAGGAACACCCGGCGACCTTCATCGCGCAAGCGGCGCAACCCTTCCAAGGTCATTCTGCGGGCCACGTCGGTGAAGGAGAAGGCCCGGGAAATGTCGATGTGCACTTCTTCGCCGTAATCCGATTCAGCCATCAAGTCCAGCAGCTCGGCGGCCGCGGTGAACTGCACGTTGCCTTGCAGGTGGAACGTTTCCCTCACCCCGCTTCGGCGGACATCGATAACATCGAGCCGGCCGGGGCTGGGCGCGAACAAATGCATGCCCATATCCGTGGAAAGCCGCTCGAAGGCGAGCCGGGATCGCTGGCTGTTGCCGTGGGAATCAAGGCGTGGGGAGAAAGCACCGATGCCCACCTGGTCGGGTAATACGCCCACCAGGCCGCCGGCCACACCGGACTTGGCGGGAATCCCGACCCTAGTTAGCCAATCCCCGGCGCCGTCATACATGCCGGCCACCGCCATCACGGACATCACCTGCTGTGCGATGGCTGAATCCATGATCCGTTCCCCGGTGCACGGCTGCACCCCGCCATTGGCCAGGGTCGCGGCCATGGCTGACAGGTCCGCAACGGTGACCAGGATGGAGCACTGCCGGGTGTAGCCGGAGACCACCTCATGCGGGTCATCGGCAATGATCTTGTGCTTGCGCAGCATATGGGCCATGGACAGGTTGTGGTCCGCCGTGCCCAGCTCGGAAGCGAATACCTCTTCATCGATGGACAGCTGGCGTCCGGCCAGCCGGGAGAATAATTCCAGCACCCGGTCCACGCGCTGCGCCCCGGTGGCTTCTTCGCCCACCAGCAGGCCGTGCACGGCGATGGCCCCGGCATTGATCATCGGGTTCTTCGGGCGGTTGGTGCCATCTTCCAAGGACAGTTCGTTGAAGGCCTCGCCGGAGGGCTCCACCCCGATGTGCTCCAGCACGTGGCTCAGCCCGCGATCCATGATCACCGCCGCATAGGCGAAGGGCTTGGAGATGGATTGGATGGTGAACTCGTCCTGCGCATCGCCAGCGGTGTAGGTGCTGCCCATGGCGGTGGTGACTGCCAGCGCGAACTTGTCCGGATCAGCATCGGCCAGCTCCGGGATGTAGCTGGCGCGCTCGCCGGAGGTGTCATCGCGCAGGGCGTCGAGAACTTCGTGCAGATAATCGGGTATCGGGTTCTGCATGGTGCCATTCCTTATTTTCGAATCGGAGGGTGCTCATTTCGTGCTGGCTGCTGCTTTCCAACCTAGCGTGCCGCGCGCAATTGCATGGCAGTCCGGGCCGGTAGTTGTGAGGATGCTGTGCGGATTCCGAGGATATGGCAAACAATTGCCCTCCCCGGGCATAATCGCCGAAATGGTGCTGGAGAATAGTTGGAAGCATGTCAGACCGGAGGAAGATACTTCGGTCGGAAGGGAATGATGGACGCTTCAGGCGATTGTAGATCTCACTTATCCAACCCTCTGCCCGGCAGGATTGCCGGACAGGCGCCGCAGGACAGGGGGTGTGAACAATGGAGTGGATCTCGCTGGGCATAGCCATCATCCTGATCTTGGGGTGTGGCCTCTTCGTAGCCGCAGAATTCTCACTCATCACGGTGAACCGCAGCCAGGTCAAGCAAGCCGCCGAAAAGGGCGACCGCCGCGCTGCCGGTGTGCTCAAGGGCATGAGCACCCTTTCCACCCAGCTCTCCGGGGCTCAGCTGGGCATTACCCTGACCAATCTCGGAATCGGCTTCTTGGCCGAGCCTGCCATCGCCGCCCTGGTGGTTGGACCGCTGCAGGATTTCGGACTCAACCAGACGCTGGCCCGTTCGGTGTCCATAGGCATCGCGCTGGTGCTGGCCACCATCCTGACGATGGTCTTCGGCGAACTGATTCCGAAGAACTTGGCCATTGCCAAGCCATTTGCCACGGCCAAGGCCGTAGTGGGGTTCCAGCGCGGCTTCAGCGTCGTGACCAAGCCTTTCCTCGCATTCTTCAACGGTAACGCCAACTGGATTGTCCGCCGCTTCGGCATCGAGCCGCAAGAAGAGCTGGCCTCGACCCGTTCGGCCGAGGAGCTGGTGGCCTTGGTGGGGCACTCGGCCCGCGAAGGACTGCTTCCCTCGGAAACTGCCGAAATGCTGCGCCGGACCGTGGCCTTCGGCAACCGCCGGGCCCATGATGTGATGACCGTCCGGTCGCGGATGATCACCGTGACCGCCCAGGAAACGGTGCACGAAGTGCTGGAGCTTGCCGCACGTACCGGGCATTCCCGCTTCCCGCTGGTGGACGAAGGCGGGCACCGCGTGCTGGGCATGGTTCACATCCGCGCCTTGCTCGCTATCCCCTACGCGCAGCGGCAACAGTCCGCGGCCGGAGACAGCGCAGAAGATGCCTTCCTGGTCCCGGATACCATCGAGCTCGATGAGCTGATGGACCAGATGCGCAACGGCGGGCTGCAACTGGCGGTACTGATCGACGAAACCGGCGACGTCGCCGGCATGCTCACGCTGGAAGACCTCGTGGAGGAAATCGTCGGCGAAGTGCGCGACGAGCACGACCCGGAGGATTCCACCATCCAGGTGCTCTCCGGGAACTCCTGGCGGCTGGATGCGGCACTGCGCCCGGATGAGGCCAATGAGCTGCTGGGCTGCCAGATCCCCGAGGACTCGGACTACGAGACCTTGGCAGGACTGCTGACCGTGCAGCTGGGCAAGTTCGGCGAGGTGGGCGATGTCGTGCGCCTCGTGGTCCCGGGCGAGCCCGGTGGACCACATAAGGAACTTGAATTCACCATCCACGCCACCGATGGGCAGCGGATCGCCAGTGTCGACGTGACGGTGTCCGAGCAGGCAGAAGGGGAGGACGCACGATGAGCGACCTTATGGGAATTCTGGTGACGGTCGCGCTGCTGGCAGCGAACTTCTACTTTGTCGGCGCCGAATTCGCGCTGATCTCCGCGCGCCGGAGCATCATCGAGCCCAAGGCCATGGAAGGCAACCGCAGCGCCAAGATGACGCTGTGGGCCATCGAGAACGTTTCGCTTGTCATGGCCGGTGCCCAGCTGGGCATCACCGTCTGCTCGCTGGCGCTGGGCTATGTCACCAAGCCGCTGGTGAAGTACGCGGTGGCCGGGCCCTTCGAAGCCGTCGGCGTTCCGGCAGGCATGATCGACGCGCTGTCCTACGCGATTGCGCTGATCGCGGTGACCTACCTGCACGTGGTGCTTGCCGAGATGGTGCCCAAGAACATGGCCTTGGCCGGACCCGAGCGCATGGCGCTGATCCTGGGCCCGAGCATGGTCGTCCTGGTCAAGGTGCTGCGCCCGGTGCTGTGGCTGATGAATGCCATGGGCAACTTGGTGCTGCGGATCTTCGGCGTCGTTCCGAAGAACGAAGTGGCCAGCACCTTCACCCGCGACGAGGTCTCTTCCATGGTGGCCGAATCCCGGGAGGGGGGCCTGCTCGATGCGCATGACGAGCAGCTGCTGCTGGGCGCCTTGCACTTCGATGCCCGGAGCATCGAGTCCGTAGCGATCAGCTTCGATAAGGTGCAGACCTTGCCGGTGGATGCCACGATAGAGCAGATCGAGGCGGCGGCCGCGCATGGCTTCTCGCGCTTCCCGCTGGTGGACGCCGCCGGCACCCCGGTGGGCTATGTCCACGTCAAGGACGTGCTCGGCGCCGACGCGCAAGCCCGGACGCAGCCGCTGCAGCGCAGCGGCATCCGCGAGCTGCCGTCCTTTGGGCATCAGCAAAGCGTGCGCACCGCGCTGCAGGAAATGCAGCTCTCCGGAGCCCATTTGGCCCTGGTGCGTGATGGCGAAACGGGCAAGGTCACCGGCATGGTGACCTTGGAAGACATGCTCGCAGAGCTGGTCGGCCAGATCAGGGACGAGCACCGCAGCGTCAGCTAGCCGCGCAGTGCACGGGCCGAAGCCAGGACGGGATTCCGTCCTGGCTTCGGCCCTTTCTGGCACCGGGGACTAATCCGCCGTGGCGAAGGGCGAGTTCTTGCGCGAAAGCAGCAAGGTCAGCATTGCCCCGAGCAGCGCGAAGCCTGTGGTCAGCAACCAGGTGGCATTCCAGCCGCCGGTGAGTGTCGCCATGGATGCCAGCAGCATCGGGCCGGTGAAGTTGCCGATGTTGAAGATCTGCTGGGTCAGCCCCATCGAGGCAGGGGCCGAACCGCCGGGCGGAGCCAGGTCGACCACCACGCGGGTCATGGTGGTCGGGATGGCCGCTCCGGCCAGCGAGAAGAAGCCAACGCAGATCATCTGGATCCACAGCAACCCAGGCGGGTAGTCGAAGGCGAAGGTGCAGAACGATGCCAGGGACATCAGCGCGAAACCGGCTAGCAGCAGCGTGCGCCCATTGGCGCCACGCTGGAGCAGCCCTCCGCAGATGATCGCGCCCACCGCGTTCAGCCCGCCCACCACGGCCGAGGCCAAACCACCGGCCACCGGATCCAATCCGAATTCCTCGTAGATGGTGGGCAGGAACCCCACTACTGCCATCCATTGCACCGTGTAGCACCCGAAAATCAGTCCGCTGATCCACACACGCGATGCCCGGGCGGTGATGGCGATGCGCTGGGCGGCCTCGCGCAGAGCCGCCGATCCGGCGGGTTCATCCGCGCCCACGAACTTGAAGATCAGCGGAATGGGCAGCAGGGTGATGAACGCGAGGATGCCCCACCACAGGTGCCAGGAGAGGTGCTGGAGCACCAGCGCGGTGGAGAAGACGCCGATGAAGGTGGCCATGCCCATGTAGGCGGCCCACCACCCCACGGCCATATTCAGGTTCCTGATCGGGGCATGCAGGCGCACCAGTCCCGGCCCCATGACGGTGGCCATGATGACACCCGCGCCTTCCAGGATGCGGGTGGCCAGCAGCAACGGAGCACTGGGGGCGAAGGCGCCCAGCGCGCTGCCGAGCACCAGCAGCAGCAGGCCGAGGATCAGGGTGCGTCGCTGGGAGATGACTTCCGAGAGCAGGGAAACGGCCAGCCCGCCGGCCATGCCGGCAATCTGGACCACGCCTAGCAGTACGCCGGAGAAGATCAGCGAGAAGCGCAGCTCGTCCTGGATGACGGTCAGCGCCGGGGCGAGCTTCCAGATGTGCAGGCCTGCCACGACCCCGGAGGCCACGATGATGATCCAGGCCGCGTTGGTCCGTTGCTGGGCCTGCTCCATATTGGCTTGCACTGCTGCCGATGCCTCCTCGCATTGGACGCGCCAACGGGTTCCGGGCGCAGTTCTCCACTTCGGATTGTGGCACGGGCCGGGCGGCGATCTGGCATTCGTGTCATTGAATGGGAATGTCCGCGTGTGGCAAGCACGTATAGAGCCAGTAGTCCAGGGCGAATTGCACGATCATGACCGAGCACAGGAAGCTGGCGGTGCTGGACACCAGGCCCACTGGGATGTTCTGCCAGTCGATGCTAATTAGCAGAAGCAAATCCTTGCCCAGTGGCAACCCGGCGGCCAGGGACTGCATCTGGCGAACTAAGGTTGTTGCAGTCCAAGCAGGTGCCGGTATGGACAGACCACAAATTCTTAGTGCCGGAGATACCCGGCCAAGGTGATGACCGTTCTCTGCTCGTGCCCGTCGCCGAGCTTGCCCATGGCTTCGCGAAATTTCAGATCGGCGCGGTTCAGTCTTTCGGCAGGTTTAAGTAGCGAGCTGGGAATTCGCCGATATTTCTCTGGCGTTCCATTGCAACTCGAGCCCTCGGAGTAGTTTGGAGTCCACCCGGCCCGATCAAGCTCAGGAGAAATGATGTTCTGGCAAAGTTCGTTCCACGCTCGGAAGGTGAGGGGGGTGCCCCTATGTTCTGTGTCAAGCTATTTTCAGCTCCGGAACATCATAAAGTGAGCCATCCCGGATCATCGCAAACAGGACCGTCAGTCGACGGTGCGCCAACGCGATGAGTGCTTGGTTATGGCGTTTACCTTGAGCTCGTTTCCGGTCGTAATATTCGCGGCTGGCTGGATCGAAACGGATGGACGCGAACGCCGAAAGGAAGAGCGCACGTTTCAATCGTTTATTGCCTGAATGGCTGACTCGCTCGGACTTGATCGAAGTCCCTGACTGGCGCGTGGTCGGTGCCAAACCAGCGTAGGAAGACAACGCTGCGGCGCTGGTGAAGGTCTTGCCGGAGATCTCGGCAATGATGATCGCGGCGGTCCTGACAGCGACCCCTGGCATGGATGTCAGGACCGGGTAAAGAGGGTGGGCCTCCACCATGGTTTCAAGATGTGCAGCAACATCAGCTCGCTGTGCGTGCAAGGAAATCATTTGTCGTGCTAGGTGAGGGATGACCAAGCCTGCGGCGTCGGTGCCGACCACGATGACGCTCTGTTCATCCAAGGCGTCGATGACGGTTGAAGCCCACGCGGTGTGCCGGCGAGCTCCGTATTTCTTCAGCTTCGCATCGATCCGGGCTTTGCCGGCATGCCTCAGCGCGGCTGGGGTGGGCCAGGCTGCGAGGACTTCAAGTACCGCGTCGTGTTCCAGCCATGGGCCGAGGATTCGTTCTAGTGGTGGGTGGATTTGGGTGAACAGTCCGCGGATCCTGTTGCTGGTTTGGGTGATCTGCCTGGCTAGATCCAGATCAAATCCGGTGAGCATGCCCAAGGTGGCTTCATCCTCATCAGAGACCTGGATGCTGCGCAGCGTGTGCGGCATGGTGCGGGCCGCGTCCGCGATGATGAACGCGTCTTTTTCGTCGGTTTTCGCCGTGCCGGGATACATATCTGCGATCCGCCGCATCGAAAGTCCGGGCAGGTAGGCCACCGGAATACCGAGGTTCTGGGCGACCGCAACAGCGAGGGCTCCGATGGTGGCTGGCTGGTCCACGACGACCAGGACGGTGCCTTTGGCACTGAGATTCTGGTAGACCGAGACGAGTTTGGCTTCGTCGTTAGGCAGGGTCTTGTTCCATATTTTGGTGCCGTCCTTAGTGACGGCGCAGGCCCAGTGGTCGGTTTTCCCTACGTCGAGTCCGAGGAAAATATCGATGTCCGTGGTGATCATGGCTAGTGCTCCTTTGAACTAGTTTCTGTTCAAGGTCGACCAACCGTCGGTAGCGAAGTCTTACATCCACGTTATGACAGGCGTCCATTTTCTGGCGCCGCGCCCCTAATCAGCAATCACCACGCTGCCATCCCAATCTCGGTGGCAACACCCCCCTGTGAGTATTGAGGTGGCTGGTCTGTGACTGGCTGGCAGGGTAGGTTCTGGTTACCTCGTCTCGACTGTGACTCAACACCCCCTCGGCGATCTGGTGGCCTTGGATCCGAATTGTCCGGTTGCGACGATGTGACCAGCGCCGATCTTGTCCGTTTCGATGGCTTGATAAGAAGATTGCCCAACGTAAAGCGTTGTGGCTCATCACAGGAATGCCTCGCGAGTGAACACCGCCGGCTCATCGGCCCACCGGGAGGCAGCGGGTAGGGCTGCCTAATCGAGAGGAACTCACGATGACCACGATCGCGAACACTTACGCGTTTATTATCGGCGTCGATACCCACGCGCGAACCCACACCTACGCCGTGATCGCTCCAAACGGCGAGCAGATAGGGACGGAGAGTTTTCCCAATTCGCTTGCCGGCAGGAAACGTGCAATCGCGTGGGTCAATCGAAGAACTCAAAGTGAAGTTCGAGTACTTTGGGTTATCGAAGGCGTCGGCAGCTATGGAGCACTATTAGCCGGTGCGGTGTCCAATAGCGGCTATCGTGTGGTCGAAGCTCCCCGCCGGTATGCCCCTGCCCGGCGTGGCGCTGGAAAAACCGATCCAATTGACGCCGCCGCGATTGCCGCTGCGGCCCTGCCGTTGATTGAGCAAGAATTGCGGATTCCGAGGCAGGCCGATGGGATTCGGGCGGCATTGCGGGTTCTGACCGCGGCGAGGGAACAGATGACTCTGGAGCGGACGTCAAAGATCAATGCTCTCACTGCCCTTTTGCGGATCGTGGATTTAGGTGTTGACGCTCGGAAACCACTGACTGAAACACAGATCGTCCAGGTTTCTTCGTGGCGAGAGCGTGATGAAGGCATTGATCGTGTGTTTGCTCGTGCTGAGTCGACTCGAATGGCGAAACGTGTGCTCGTGCTCAACGTTGATCTCAAGGACAACCAAGAGAAGATCACGGAGCTGATCGAGTCCAGCCCTGCTGCTCCACTACTTGAGGTTACCGGTGTCGGTCCGGTGACTGCAGCGGTGGTTTATGCTGCGTGGTCGCATCTTGGCCGGGTGCGTTCCGAGGCAGCATTTGCCGCGTTGGCTGGCGTTAATCCTATTCCTGCTTCATCTGGCAATGTTGAGCGCCATAGGTTGAATCGTGGTGGTGATCGTCGGCTGAACAGCGCTTTGCATATGGCTACTATCGTGAGAACAATTCACGATCCAGACACTCGTGCTTACGCAGAACGGAGAAAGCCCGAAGGCAAGTCGTCACGTGAAGTCCGGAGAATTTTGAAAAGGTACTTAGCCAGGCGCCTGTATCGCATATTAAACGCACTTCATTCGTTGCCCGACGCCCCGCTTTCGTCTTGTTGACAGATATAGAAGATTCGGATCATTGGTTAGACAGGGGCAAGACACCATGCCGAGATTGGTCGGCCGACAGTCCCTATGATCCTCTTTTTAGGGACTATCAAAAAGATAACGGGCAGCGGCGCTTGGATGCGTCTTCTTGGCGACAGCCTGCGTCCAAGCGGTGCCGGTGGACCCCGAGGGAACCCTGGACACAGTCCGTGCAGGGACACTTCGGGTCGGCGTGTCTCCTGCTTCGGATTTCGTGGAAATCCGGGATGGAGCACCCCAGGGCGCCGAACCAGCGCTCATAGAAGACTTTGCCCAGCATGCAGGTGCGGAAATTCAATGGACCATTGGCGGTGAAGAGCAGCTAGTCGAGCAACTGAAAGCAGGCCAGCTGGATTTGGTGGCAGGAGGCATCACCTCCAAGACACCGTGGTCGGAAAAGGCTGGAGTAACTCTTCCCTACACGACCACCACCGATGCCCAAGGCAAGGAAAAGAAAATTGTATTGCTCGTGCCTCCGGGCGAAAACGCTTTCCTGTCCGAGCTTGAATATTTCCTGGACCAGACGCAGGAGATGCCATGAAAAACTCTCCCGGAACCCATTTGCCTCACGAACAACGTGAACTCATGGCGCGGGCCGCGAAGCTAGAGTGGATCAGCATCGGATACACGGCGCTCACTATTACCCTTGTTGCACTAGTAGTGGGGAATTCGCAGGCCATGCGCACAGCGTGGATCGAAGACATGCTTTCAGTCTTGCCGCAGCTGGCCTTCTTGGCATCACTGCAGTTCACCCGGAGGACTCGTCGGCCCTCCCACCCCTACGGCTACCACCGGTCCATGGGAGCCGGGCATCTGGTCGCAGGAGTAGCGTTGCTCGTCGTCGGAGCGATGCTCGCGTACGAATCAGTATCGGCTCTGGTTAAACTCGAGCACCCGACCATCGGGACCATGAACCTGTTTGGCCATACGGTATGGCAAGGATGGATCATGATGGCGGTCATGGCGCTGATCGCGGCACCGGCCGTGGTGCTGGGTCGGCTGAAAATCAAGGCTGCCCAACCCCTGCACAACAAGTTGCTCTACGCTGACTCCAAAATGGCCAAGGCCGACTGGCAGACCAATGCGGCTTCGATCGTCGGCGTGGCCGGAATCGGCGTTGGATTGTGGTGGCTGGATTCCACGGCGGCCCTGGTGATCGCTGCCGGCATTCTCAAGGACGGCTGGGACAGCACTAAGTCCGCGACGACGGATTTACTGGATCGCCGTTCCAAGGGCATCGACGGCACGGATCCGCACCCGCTGATCCCGGCCATGGAGGAACAGCTTCATTCCCTGGATTGGGTTCGCACTGCGGGATTATGGGTGCGCGAACTCGGCCAGGTCCAGCACACGGAAGCGTTCATCGTTCCGGAATCCGAAACCGTGACACTTGCCCAATCAGAGGAAGCGCGAAAATTGCTTGAAGGAACCGATTGGAAAGCTTATGACGTGGTGGTGACGATAGTTCCCGAGCTGCCTGAATTCCTCAAGCAGGGCTGAAAACCGAGGCCCGGGCCCCTCGCCTGGAGCGCAGTGGAAGCACGGCGATCCGGCGAGGAGAACCTGCGCGGCAGGGCGCTGGTGTTGGAGCCAGCAGCCCAGCTTGGCCGGAACGGCAGTGACTAATTCTTCCGGTGATCGTGCGGCACTGATTCGTGCCAGGACAGTTCGCCATCTTCATCGTGCACGTAGATTTCACCGGCTCCGAGTTCCGCAGCCTTGGCTACGGCTTCGCGGTAGGCCCCGGATTGCGAGTCGCACGTTTTCAGATGCATGCCGCCTAATGTGACGACCCACGATTCCTCTTTGGCTAGTACATGGAAATGGTTCGTGCTCATGAAGCCCTCTCGCTGGATCCGATGACTGGTCGTCTACTTTAATATGCCAGCTATCCTGGCAGAACGCGGTTGCTCGCAGGCGATTTCCAGAAAAGAGGATCGTCGCTTGCGCTTGGAAGAATCTCTCCGTGGCCTTCAATCGTGCCGAAAAACGGGAAAACACGAAAACAATCACGAGGGACAGCCGTTATAAACCGGGAAATCCACTGATAGTGAGCCCAATCTCTCCCGTCAGCAAGGAGAACGGATTACGCGCCAGCGCGCAGCCGAAGCAGAATGGCCGCTGTACTTTCAGGCCATGGCCCAAGCGCCAGACAGCGCCCATTTGCCTGGAACTACCGTACGGATCCTTCAGCCAGCGTGTGGCGGCCTGGGGACTTCGTCCGTTGCGGCTCGGCCTACTCTGTCGGCCTCGCCGATATCCGCGGGCGAGGGGGATGCCTGTCTGGGCCAGTCGATGCGGACAAAGCAGGGAATCTCATGGATTGCCGCGCTATGGGACCAAAAAGCGACGCGAAAGAGCAGCAGTTTCTCCGTGCACTGTCTGAAACAGAGTTCGCTGCTGGTGGTGCCAGCTGGCAAAGGGGAAACTTTGGGAAAGAGCGGGCTGGGTACTGTGATGCGCCATAGCTGCAGGCCATCAGCCTGGCCATCATCAAGAACCAAAAGTACAGCCCGCCCATGGACCGATACGAAGCCCATGACTTCATCCGCCAGATCAGAGCGTTGCACAAATACCACGGGCATGCCCTCCGTCCAGCCGTACGCAATGAGATGGGTTCTGGCCTCGGGGCAATTCAAAAGTCTCTCGACGTGTTGCATGGCGCGCATTTGGTGTTCAGGCGTGTTCACTTAATCCTCCGTTGATGGCAGTTCTCAGAAAGGCGACCGCCCACGAAGCCCTGCGGCGTTGAGCCGTGGGATTCCCCGGGTTTCGCTTTTGGCGCTCGGTGATCATCGTGGAGTGTTCTTCTGAGGATGCCTCCTGTTCCGCAGGGCGAAGCGGAATCTGCGGATCGGAGACGATTCATTTAAGTGGCGTTGCTTCGGACTGCCAACTGAGCACCGGGGACTTACCTATCCGAACGCTCGCTTGACCGGCGAACGGGCACTGCCCCCTGCAGCTGAGCCTTTTCGTGCTCTACGAACTGCACCATCGGGGATTTGCAGAGGTCGATGATCGCTGGGAATGGGACCCCGGGCTCATTTCGCTTCGAGCCCGGATCGAGGAGGACTTCGAGCAAGCGCTTCGCGATGTGGCAGGTCCGCTTCCCAGCGTGGAACCGATGTCGTCCGAGGTGGCCCAAGCCCTGTTCGAGCTCGCTGCTGATGATGCTGGACCGTCGGTCTCGAAGTTCATCCAGCGCCAGGTCGATGCCGCTCAAGCACGCGAATTCTTGATTCTTAAGTCGATTTACCAGCTCAAGGAAGCTGATCCACATACCTGGGCGATCCCTAAACTTGAGGGCTGTGCAAAAACCGCAATGGTGGAGATCCAGGCTGATGAGTACGGAAATGGGCATTTGCCGCGAATGCATAGCGAGCTGTTCAGGAAGACGATGAGGGGCCTGGGCCTGCGTGATGACTTCGGCGCGTACATAGACAGCATTCCGGCGGTGACGCTGGCGGCAGTGAACATGATTTCGCTCTTCGGCATGCACCGGCGGCTTCGGGGAGCCATCACCGGCCACCTGGCCCTGTACGAGATGACTTCCTCGATACCCCAGGCGGCTTATGCCCGCGGGTTCCGGCGCTTGGGATATGAATCCCCGGTGACCGATTACTTCGATGAGCATGTGGAAGCTGATGCGGTCCATGAGCAAATCGCCGGCCGCGACCTAGCTGGCGGGCTGGCTGAAGACGAACCGGATCCGGTACCCGACATAATCTTCGGCGCCCAAGCCGCGGCCGCCGTTGACGCGTTGGCCGGCGCGAAGTACTCGGACGCGTGGGAAGCTGGCAGATCGGCGTTGCATGCCGGGGCAGGGGCAGTCGTATGATCGACGGACACAGCGCTTCGGGAGCAGCCATGATTACCGTCTGCCCGCAGGGCCCATTGCTGCTCAGGGGAGATTTTGAAATCGTGGATGCCGAGGGGCAATCCATCGACGCCCGGCAAGGACCCGTAGCGCTATGCCGCTGCGGGGGCTCTGCCATCAAGCCCTTTTCCGATGGCACGCATAAGCTCATGAAGTTCGAGCGTCCGAAGCAGGGTACTGGCTCGTGCCCGACGGCAAGGGCGTCGGGGTCTTGCCTGTAATGGGCTATTGCGCATCCGGTCCATGTCGAGCCGGCAATGCTGGCACCTGCATCGTTTCGATGCTGCTCGCTGAGCTGATTGCGAGGGCAGGGAAATGGAGCTATTGGATGGATGCCAGGTTGCGCGACCCCAGGCTCCCGGAATGCAGTTGCAGCAAGCCAGTCTAGGGCCTGGTCGCCAGGCTGGCGCCCAAGGATTCCAATGCGCCAGGCACGACAGAGTAGTACGCCCACACCCCGCGCTTTTCGCGGTGCAGGATTCCGGCATCCACCAGGATTTTCAGGTGGTGCGAGACCGTCGGTTGCTTGAGGCCCAGTGGTTCGGGCAGGTCGCAGACGCACGTCTCTGCCGACTCGCTGGCGGAGACAATGGATAGGATGCGCAGGCGGTTGGGATCCCCCAGGGCCTTGAAGCGCAGCGCCAGCGCTTCGGCCTCCCCGGCATTCAGGATTGCCTCTCCGGGCGATGGCGCGCAGCAGACGTCGGCTGCTGGCACGCCGCAATTCCCGCTGGCAGGTTTCACGGTGGCTGTGCTCACGGACCTCGGCTCTTTTCTTGGCAGGCGTCAGAGATTGACAAACGTCGATATAAGAAATCATACTCGAGACATCGACAATCGTCGATACCTCAACTTTGGAGTGATGATTCAGTGACATCCGCGCCCGATACTGCCCCTGTGGCCCAAAAGCTGTCGTTTGTCGACCGCTACTTGGCCCTCTGGATCCTGCTGGCCATGGCCATCGGCTTAGGACTAGGACGGATCTTCCCGGGACTCGGCCAGCTGCTGGACAAGTTCACCATCGCCGGCGTTTCGGTGCCCATTGCCATTGGCCTGCTGGTCATGATGTACCCGGTGCTGGCCAAGGTCCGCTACAACGAAACCGGCCGTGTGCTGGCCGATAAGAAGCTGATGATCACCTCGCTGGTGATCAACTGGGTCCTCGCCCCGGCGTTCATGTTCGTACTGGCCTGGGTCTTCCTCGCTGACCTTCCCGAATACCGCACCGGCCTGATCATCGTGGGCCTAGCCCGCTGCATCGCGATGGTGTTCATCTGGAATGACCTGGCCTGCGGCGACCGCGAAGCGGCCGCAGTGCTGGTAGCCATCAACTCCGTCTTCCAGGTCATCGCCTTCGGTGCCCTGGGCTGGTTCTATCTGCAGCTGCTGCCATCCTGGCTGGGACTGGAAACCACCAGCGCGCAGTTCTCCATCGGCGCCATCACCGCGTCGGTGCTGGTCTTCCTGGGCATCCCGCTGGTGGCCGGCTACCTGACACGCACCTTCGGTGAAAAGGCCAAGGGCAGGGACTGGTACGAGAACAAGTTCCTGCCGAAAATCGGCCCGTGGGCCTTGCGCGGATTGCTGTTCACCATCGTGCTGCTCTTCGCCCTGCAGGGCGATAACATCATCTCCAAGCCGCTGGATGTGCTGCGCATGGCCATCCCGCTGCTGACTTACTTCGTCGTGGTCTTCGGCGCGGGCATGCTCATCGGCCATTGGCTCAAGCTCGGCTACCCGCGCACCACCACGCTGGCCTTCACCGCCGCCGGCAACAACTTCGAACTGGCCATCGCGGTGGCCATCGCCACCTTCGGCGCCACCAGCGGCCAGGCTTTGGCCGGAGTAGTGGGCCCGCTGATCGAGGTTCCCATCCTTGTAGCGCTGGTCTACGTCGCCTTGTGGGCACGCAAATTCTTCCCAGCTTTCGAATCTTCCACCACTTCTGCCTAAGGAATATGCAACTGATGACTTCCACCACCAAGCCTTCGGTCCTGTTCGTCTGCGTGCACAACGCCGGCCGCTCGCAGATGGCCGCTGCCTTCCTGTCCCACCTCTCCGAAGGCCGCATCGAGGTCCGCTCAGCCGGCTCCGCGCCCGCTGATTCGGTGAACCCAGCGGCTGTGGAAGCAATGGCCGAGGTGGGCATCGACATGTCCACCGAGATCCCCAAGGTATTGACCACCGAGGCCGTACAGGACTCCGACGTCGTGATCACCATGGGCTGCGGCGATGCCTGCCCATTCTTCCCCGGCAAGCGCTATGAAGACTGGAAGCTGGAGGATCCAGCAGGCCAGGGCGTGGACGGGGTCCGCCCGATCCGCGATGAGATCCGTGAGCGCATCGAAAACCTGATCTCAGAACTGCTTCCCGCCGCATAAGCAGTTTCCGGCCCAATACCCGCAGCCATCAAGGAGAATTCCATGAACCAGAACCTTCCGGTCATCGTTATCGGCGCCGGCCCCGTAGGCCTTGCCACCGCCGCGCACCTGCGCGAGCGCAGCCAGGAGGTGCTGGTTCTTGAATCCGGAAACACTGCGGGGGCCGCCATTTCGCAGTGGTCCCACATCAAGCTCTTCTCCCCATGGCGATTCAACATCGATGCCGCCGCCCGCCGCCTGCTGGAAACCGCGACGGAAGGCTATGCGGGGGACTGGGAAGCACCACGCATCACCAAGCTGCCCACCGGTGGCGAACTACTCAGCGAATACCTCGAACCCTTGGCGGCGCACCCCGAACTGGCGCCGCGCATCCGCTACGGCCACCGTGTGGTGAAGGTCAGCCGGGTGCTGGAGGACGGGCGCGGAGCAGACAAGACTCGTACCGCAGGCCGCGATGACGCACCGTTCTTGGTGCGCACCGAAACCGCTGATGGTCTGGTGGACCTCCTCGGGCGCGCAGTGGTTGATGCCAGCGGCACCTGGCATCAGCCCAGCCCCGTGGGCCGTGCAGGCATTCCCGCAATCGGCGAGGCCGAAGCACTCGATCAAGGTTTCATCATCTGTGGATTGCCTGATCCATTGGGTGTTGACCAAGCCGAGCTTGCGGGCAAGTCCCTGCTGGTGCTCGGCGCAGGGCATTCAGCGGCGAACACCATCATTGCCCTGGGACGCCTGCAAAAGCAGTACCCGGAAACCAAAATCCAGTGGGGCCTGCGCGGCGCGGCGAACCCGATCCGCCTCTACGGCGGAGGGGCTGCCGACCAGCTTCCAGCCCGCGGGCAACTAGGCACCTCCCTGCGCAGGCTGGTGGAAAACGGCAACGTGGAACTGCTGGAAAACGTCTCGATTGCCTCGATGGACTGCGGCGAGCTGGTTAACATCACCTTGGCCGACGGCCGGGAACTGCAGGCAGACCGCATTATCGCCGCTACCGGTTTCCGACCGGAATTGTCCATGCTCTCGGAGCTGCGCCTGGACCTGGATGAAAGCGTGGAGGCACCACGCCAGCTGGGTCCCTTGATTGACCCTGAATTCCATAGCTGCGGTACGGTTAGCGCGCACGGCGAGAAGATTCTGGCGCACCCGGAAAAGAACTTCTACATCGTTGGCATGAAAAGCTACGGCCGCGCGCCAACCTTCCTGATGGCTACCGGCTACGAGCAGGTCCGCTCCATCGCCGCGGCCTTGTCCGGCGACAGCCAGGCCGCTGACCGCGTGGAGCTGGACCTGCCGGAAACTGGTGTGTGCTCCACGGACCTGGGCGGTTCCTGCGATGCTCCTGGCGAATCCGATTCCGACTCCTCCTGCGGCACCGAAGAAGCCGTGGCTGATTCCTGCTGCAGCGGCCCCCAGCCGGTGACCCTGGGGTTGTCCACCGGGACGCTGCACGGCAACAAGGAAATGGCCGGCAAGTAACCGGTCGGCGAGCAATCGCACTAGTCCGGCGCAGGGGCGCGGCCGACGGACAATGGCGAGGCTGCCGCCTCCGCTGCTCCGGCGTGCGTCCTGTCGATAGCCATGGCAACGATGTCTGGAATCCGGCCTCGGGATGCAAAAGCCTGGCGCTGGGCCCGGGCTCCGGAACCATCGCGCAGAATGCGCGCCACCTCGAAGCGGACCTGGTCCAGGTCCCCGTAGTCCTCAAGGACCGGCTCGAGCTGCTCAAGCAGCGCTCCAGCTACTTCAGCTGCCGGCGCTGGGGTTCCTGAGCGAGGATGGATCAGCTTCCCTTCCGTACCGCTGCGGCTGGCTTCCCACGACCACACACGCAGCAAGGATGCGGGAATTCCAGGCGGTTGAATTTGCGGATCGCGTGCGGCGGTTTCCACCAGGGCGCGGATGATGGCGGCAAGCACTGCTGCATGCTCCGCTTCGAGGCAGACATCGGCAATGCGCACTTCCAGCGTCGACTGGTGCTCGCAGATCCGCGCATCGGAATAGATCATTGCCTGATCCAGCGGAACCGTGGTGTCGAGCAGTGATTGCCCGTAGTTCAAATAGCCGGTGTCGGCTCCAAAGAATTCCGTGGGCCCGGAAGTCGGCCACCGTGACCAGGCTTGGTAACGGTAGGAAGCGAAGCCGGTATCCGCCCCTTGCCAGAAAGGCGAATTGGCGCTTAGCGCCAGCAGCGTCGGCAGCCACACGCGGATCTGGTCCAGTGCCGCCACAGCTTCACAGATGGAAGATACCTCCACATGGACGTGGAAGCCATTGGTGAGCTGCTCTTTGGCGGTCATGCCGAAGCGATCGGCAATCATCGCGAACCGCGCCGAGCTGGTGAAATGCGAGGCAGCAGCCACTGGAGATGTAGCCAGCGCGACCGCGCGTCCGCCGGCAGCCTGCGCAGCGGCATCGGCTGCGGCGCGTCCGCTGCGGATGGCCTGCAGCTGGCCTTCCAGCGTTGTCTGCGGCGGACAGACGGATTCGATCTGCTCCTGTTTCAACTCGGTTGCCAAGCCGCTCCCCGAGGAGGTGATCCCGTGATGCAGCACCACTGCCTGCTCTCCCAGTGGCGAGGGCCGTAACGTGGCAGCATCAACCAGCAGGAGCACTTCTTCTACGCCGAACTTGCGCATGTTGCGTCCCCTCCCATCTCGCATTCCGGCCAGCTGTGTCGCTGGCTGGTGGAGCTAGGTTAATGCGCGGTGCGCAGTGCGGTCCCGGTGGCAAGGAATTTCCAGTCAATCTTCAGAAATCTTCTGGAAGTTGCGGAAATCGCCGTGATCCGCCTTGGCCATCGTGAATCCGGCACCTTTTGGGGAATCCCTTTTGTAGGCGGCAACGATGTTACGTCATCTGACCGTTATTTAAGTATGTTTTGAATATTTATGCCCAAGTCAGAGCAATATCGTTATTTCAGGGCTATCTTGTTCGACTCAAAGGGCTTACGTTGGGAAGACACTCTGTTGCAAGTGCCGGATATCGTTGCGGCGGTTATCGCCTCAAGCCCGATCTGAAAGCTCGAGCAGCGTGACTCATGGGGAGTACTCGGAAAGTTACGGAAACAACGGAGGAAAACGATGACCCCAAATCTAGTCAGATCGAATACTGCCAAGCGCGTCAGCGAACTGCTGGAATCGCGAGAAGGACGCAAGCACCTGGAGGGAAGCGGGTGGCGCAAGGGAATGCCGGTGGTCATCGCAGAACCCTCCGAGTCGTTCACCGACGTCATGGGGCTTGCCTCCGTGCACGGGTCTCCAGTCCTGCTGGTCATGCTTGATCCGCGCACTTCTGAGCTCTGCCTGGTGCATGTCTCACTGCCCAACGCGGCTCTCAACGCCGTAGATGCCTATCCTTCTGGTTTTACCGCCCAATCATTCGTCGAGCAGGTCGCCAAGGAAGGCGTGCTGTCTTTCCGAGTGAAATACTGGGACTGCACCGCAGTAGCCCACCGGCTTCCGGAATATGTTCCAAGCCAGCGGGGCGCACATTTGTCCTACCGGCATTCCTAATCTCTGGTCACTTTGGACGCTGAGGCATTCAAGCTACGCGTAGCGTCGAATCCATGCCGTGCTGCGGCCCGGGAACTCTCCAGTGCCCGGGCAGAGGCCAGGGGTCCTGCCCTCGAAAGGCAAGACCCCTGGCCGTTGTGCGGGCTAGGCCCTCTTGCGCGTGATCAGACCCCAGATAATGAGGACAAGCAACGCACCGCCGATGGCCAGCAGCCACGTCGACAAGCTCCAGAATTCGCTGACTCCGACACCGAAGACAGCGGATCCGATCCACCCGCCAACAATGGCTCCTACAACACCCAGCAACAACGTAGCGATCCAGCCGCCACCTTGCTCGCCGGGCTTGATCGCCTTGGCAATGGCGCCTGCGATGAGGCCTAGGACTATCCAGCCAATGAAACCCATGACTTCATCCAAAAGGATCGAGTAACTTCGTTCAGCATCAAGACTGCGATGCACTTGAAGGACACTACAAGCCGCACAGCTGATTCATAAAATCGACATCAAAACGAACAGGAAACACTCAGGAAAGCATGTCAAAATCCGTGGATACCGCGAGGGCATCACTGCGATCCGGGGAATCCGGCTTCGATTACTGCGCTGATTCCCTCTCCCGCCAGCTGGTTCCGGGCCATGCGAACTGGTCTTGCGCGGTGCAGGCGATTACTGCCGTGCTGCGGCAAACCATGGTTTCGAACAGGACCAAACTCATGCTTGCAATTTATCTATTAGCGACATTAGGAATATGAGCCGTCCGTCACAAACTGGGACAGATATCTTGAGCTGGCACTCAGGAAAGGAGTGATGAGCCAGGTTTTCCAGTCCATCTGTGACATGGCGGGTTTCAGGAAAACGGCGGACAATGCTTGACTGGTTACTTAACGCCACCTCATGTTCACCTTGAAGTACCAGGAGTTCTCTTGCGCCAAACTCGCTCTGCCAAACATGCTTTTGCCCGACCTGCAGGTTTCACAGCGATCGCCGCGCTCGGAATGACACTGCTCTTGGCAGGTTGCGGCTCCGACTACCCATTGGGCGAGGAACAGCGCAAAGCCGCCGAATCCAACAAATCCACTCTCCAAGGCACGTTGACCGGTGGAGGTTCCAGCGCGCAGAACTCCGCAATGAATGCCTGGACCACCGCATTTTCTTCGCAGCACCCCAAGGTGCAGGTGCAGTATGCCTCAGTCGGTTCCGGTGCGGGTCGTGCCGGTTTCCTGGCTAGCGGCACCGAGTTCGCCGGATCTGACGCGTTCTTGAAGGATGAAGAAATCGCGCGGTCCATCGAAACCTGCGGACCGCAGGGGGCCATCAACATCCCTGCCTATATTTCCCCGATTACCATTGCGTTCAACCTGCCAGGCATCAAGGAATTGAATATGGATGCCAAGACGATTGCCCGGATCTTCTCCGGCGAGATCCGTTCCTGGCAGGATCCGGCCATTGCAAAGCTGAATCCAGAGGTAGAACTGCCAGAACTGCCAATTACCGGAGTGGCCCGTGCTGATGATTCGGGAACTACCGAGAACTTCACCGAATACCTGCACACTGTAGCTCCCGAAGCTTGGCCGCATGAGCCAGATGGCGGCTGGCCCGATGCCACCGGTTTGGAAAAGGCACAGGGCAATGCCGGAGTGGTGACCACCGTGACGCGTGCCGAAGGTGCGGTGACCTACGCCGATGATTCGCTGGTGGATGACTCGCTGGGCAAGGTGAAGCTGAAGGTAGGCGATGATTTCGTGGCTGTGACCGGTGAAGCGGCGGCCGCTGCTGTGGCTGAATCCCACCGCGTCGAGGGACGCAACGAGCATGACATCTCCTTGGAGCTGGACCGCAAAACCACTGCAGAAGGCGCATACCCGATGGTGCTGGTCTCGTATCTGCTCTTCTGCAGCAGCTACCAAGACCCGCAAACCGTGGAACTGATCAAGACCTTCGGCCAGTACGTGGTCAGCGATGAAGGGCAGAAGGTCGCGGCCGACTCCGCCAAGAGCGCACCGATGCCGCAGAATCTGGCAGAGGACGCCCGGGTCGCGATCGATTCGATCAGCGTGAGGCCGTAGCAGCTCCTTCCACGAGTCCTGAAAATGGGAAGCGGCGGTGCCCTCCGACCAGAGGGTACCGCCGCTTCCCAATTGGGATCAGCGCTTTGCCGCTGCGCGGTAGCTGCGATTGGGGGCAGTTAGAATCGCCGCGCCGATGAAGGCAGCCAGCAGCGATCCGCAGAGTACCCCCACCTTCATGTATTGGGTCTCGGCGCCGTCTTGGCCAAAGGCCAATTCGCCAACGAGCAGCGACACGGTGAATCCGATACCGGCGACAAAGGCCATGCCCAGCACATCGAGCCACTTGAGGCTTGGATCCAGTGTGATTCCCGGAAGCCTAGTCACCAGGAACGTAGCGCTGGTGATGCCGATAGCTTTGCCTAGGACCAGACCCGCCATGATGCCAAGGGCTACTGGGCTTGTCAGAGCCTGCATGAAACCTGAAAGGCCGCCTACGGGGACGCCAGCAGCGAAGAAAGCGAAGACCGGTACGGCAATGATGGACGAGGGAATGCTCCAACGATCCGCGAAGTGGGCCGCTAGGCCTTCATAGACCTTTTCGCCCTTGCTGTTTGATCCGACGTGGACACCGGCACGCTTGGTGGCGATGACCGGCACCATGAATCCCAACAGCACGCCAGCTACCGTGGCATGGATTCCCGAGGCATGGACCAGCGCCCACACCGCAATACCCAATGGCATGAGGATCCACCAGGCACGCACCCCTCGTTGCACTGCGATCGCAAAGGCCGCCAGCGGGAGCAGCGCCAAGAGCAATGGCAGCCATGCCAGGTGATCGGTATAGAAAATGGCAATGATGGAGATAGCCATCAAATCATCGACCACCGCGAGCGTGAGCAGGAAGGTACGCAGTGCGGCAGGCAAGAATTTGCCCACCACGGCCAGCACGGCAATCGCGAAAGCGATATCGGTGGCTGCCGGAATGGCCCAGCCTTTGATGGCGTCGCTGCCTGACATTGAAATAACCAGGGCATAGAACAAGGCAGGCAAGGCAACTCCACCGACGGCGGCAGCTACCGGCACGATGGCTGTGCGCGGATTGCGCAGCTTGCCCACGACGAACTCTTCCTTGAGCTCCAGACCGACGACAAAGAAGAAAATCGCGAGCAGTCCGTCGGCGGCCCAGGTGCTCACCGAGAGGTTCAGGTGCAGCGCTTCAGGGCCGAAAGTGAAATTACGCAGGGCCTGGTACCAGGGTGCGGCTGGCGAATTGGCAAGGATCAGCGCTGCCATGGTGGCACACAGCAACAGTAGTCCACCGATCGAGTCTTGCTTCAGGGTTTGGTGGATGCCGCGCCAGATGGCGTGAGGTGCTTGTCGGGGCGAGGGGTCAGAAGGGTATGGCAAAATAACGGGTCTTTCTGGGATCCGGGAAAAAGGGCGCGAAGGCGCGCGGAATCCACTGGAGAACGATCAGAAAGTGGGCCGCGCAACTAGCGGCGCGGCGGTGGGCAACCAGCGATTTCACCGTGGGCATTGGTTCCCCAGGAACTTAACCAGCCGTTGGTGCCGCTGGCGCGCTTGGTCAACAGTTTTCCCTTAGGGAAAACGGCAGCGGACAACCGCTGCGCATGCGTTGAAACCATGAGAGCCATATTTCCACTGTAACCTTCAACCATCACCCGGCCTAATGGGTGTGTCGCAGTTCGCGGAGGCAAGCACCGGCCGGCGCTAGGCCATCAGGTTCGCGAACATCTTCGGGCCCATCGCCTTCACTGCGGCCATGTGGGCCTGGATCAATTCCTTGGTTTTGGCCGAATCACTCAGTGACCAGCGAACCGCAGTGGGCGAGGCTTCGAAGCATTCTGTCAGGACGAATTCACAGAGCGCATTTCCGGGTGGAAAAGGCCAGGCTCCAGCACTGAGTTCCGTAATAGCAAGATAGCGCCCAGCATCCGCTGGGCGCTATCTTGCTGTTGATGCTCTTCAAGCCATTGGATCAGGAGGACAGCTTGGGGCGATAGGACAGGCGGTCTTCCTCTGCGGACCGGTGGCAGGCGGGAATCAAGTGCGCTACTGCGCTGTGCTGCCAGTACTTCACACGGAAGGTCTGCATGCCTTCGTCCTGTGCGGCGGCGAACAGGGAAGCGATCCGGGTTCGCGCAGCCGCAGGGGTGACAATTTCCAATACCGGGCTGGGTGCGGAGACATGCAGGAACTGCAGGTCATCGCTGCGGGGGTCGATCATGGCAATGAGTGCGGCACGCCCGTGGACAGATACCAACCCCATGACATCATCCAAGAGTTCTTGGGCCCCTGCCATGACTACCGGCATTCCCTGGGTCCATCCATGCTGGGACAAATGCTTCCTGCCCTCGCGGGACCCTAGGAGTTCAGCTGCGCGCTCAGCAGTTCTGGACCTAACAATTCGTCCTGTCACTTGTACTACCTCCACATCTTCCTAAGCTTGATCTGCGGCGTTCCGTCCGGTCTGCGGGGGAGCTGGTATCCCTGGCTCCGGACTGCTGAGAAGCGCCAAGCCAATAAAGCCAACGTAGCAATGCCCATTTCGCAACTGCAAGCCATGAACGGGTAGGCGAAAGACGATTCCAACGTGACACTAATTCTGCTAGAGGCCGCACGCCGAACGCGCAATTGACTGGTTCTGGCGTAGTGAAAATGCGGGGAACACGGTTTTTGGGAGGAATCGATGTTGCGCTCCGCGCCCCGCAACGGCACCTTGGAGCGGCGCGGTCTAATCTTGCATGAAATATGCTGGCATGAAGTTGCCAGCTTCGGGTCACCTCCTGCAACATCGCCAGGCTCGGAGAAGGAACGCGTCGCCGCCCGGTGGAGTGCACGAACCTTGAAGCCAGCTTGGAGAATTCGAAGGGCAGTGAAAGCGCGGCGGGCAGGCCGTAGCTTAGGAAGCGGCAAACGAGTGGACATCGATTGCCACCTCAGAAGGTCGGAGCATCGCGTGTGGCGCAGGTGCTTCGACCTTCGCTGTATGGATCCTGAACACGCGTTGCCCCAGGAGGGCATGCAGGGCAGGGTTGGGGATGGAACCCAACGAAAGGATGCTGCAAATGCCAGATCTATCAGGAAAGAAAGTTCTTGCGATCGTTTCCAACCGCGGCGTGGAACAGGACGAGCTGAAGGATCCCGTCAACATGCTCCGCCAATCCGGTGCCGAGGTGGTCATCGCAGCGCCGGAAACCGGCAAGGTGCAGACCTTGACCGGGGACTGGGACCTGGGCGAGATATTTGAAGCCGGCCAAACCTTGGCATCGGTGAACGAAGCCGAATTCGATCTGCTGCTCATTCCCGGTGGAACGCTGAACGCCGACAACCTCCGGCTGGATGCCGATGCCAACCGCATCGTGAAATCCTTCGCCTCATCGGGACGCCCTGTAGCGTCCATCTGCCACGGACCGTGGCTGCTGGTTGAAGCCGGACTGGTCCAGGGAAAGACTCTGACCTCTTACAACTCAATCAAGACCGACGTCATCAACGCCGGCGGCAGTTGGAAAGACGTTTCGGTATTCCGCTGCCCGGCCAATGGCTTCGCACTGATTACTTCACGCAATCCAGGGGACCTGGTGGCCTTCAATGAAGCAATCGCCAAGGAGCTCAGCGCCTGAGGACCTGGCGGCTCCCGGAATTCAAAACCAAGGCCGCCCTCGCCGCCGAAGTGCCGCGAGGGCGGCTTCGCCATGCCGGTGCGAGCCGCCAGGCCATGGGCAAAAGAGCCTACCTTGGCTTTTCCTGTTAGCGGTGGCTCGCTAACCGGCCCGCTGGCAAGATAGCTGCATTGCCAGCGGCAGGAAGCTGGCGTTGAGCAAGAAGGAGCAAAATGCATCTCCCGACACCACGTGGACAGGTTTCCCAGTCGCTGGCGGCCGTGCTTCGCGCAGCACCGGATGCGGCAGAATTCGATCAGCTTCAATCAGCATTGGACACCAAGCTCTCAGAGCAAGGTGATGTCCTCTTTGATGATGATCTGCAGCTCAGCCTCTTCATGCTCTACGAGCTGCATTACCGGGGCTTTGAAGATGCTGATGAGAACTGGGAATGGGACCCGGGCCTGCTTTCGCTGCGCCAGCGCATCGAAGCCGTACTGGAAGAACGCCTGCGCGCCATCGCAGGTCCCGCCCCGCAGGCAGAACCGCAGGCGGCCAACGTAGCCGATGCACTCTTCGCCCTGGCTGCAGATGGCTCAGGTCCTTCCGTCTCCCGCTATGTTGCCCGCAACGCCACTAAGGAGCAGGCAAGGGAATTTCTCATCCTCAAATCCATGTACCAGCTCAAGGAAGCTGATCCGCACACCTGGGCCATCCCCAAGCTCGACGGCCGGGCTAAGGCGGCGATGGTGGAAATCCAAGCCGATGAATACGGCGGCGGCTCGCTGCCCAAGATGCACAGCGAACTGTATCGGGCCACCATGCGCGGGTTGGGACTGGATGATTCCTTCGGAGCCTACGTCGATAAGGTACCGGCAATTTTCTTGGCATCGGTGAACCTGATTTCGCTGTTCGGAATGCACCGGAGGCTGCGTGGTGCCATTGCCGGCCACTTGGCGATTTATGAAATGACCTCCTCGATTCCCAACGCCGCCTATGCCCGGGGATTCCGCCGGCTGGGCTTCGAATCCCCGGTGACCGATTACTTCGATGAGCATGTGGAAGCAGATGCGGTCCATGAGCAGATTGCCGGACGCGACCTGGCAGGTGGACTGGTGGAAGCGGAACCTCAGCTGATGGCGGATGTTTTCTTCGGTGCCCAGGCGGCGGCCGCAGTTGATGTGCTGGCCGGCAAATGGCAACTGAATGCCTGGCAGAACGGGACCAGCGCGCTGTACGAAGCCGCGGAGGTGAACGCATGAGCGAGCCGAAGGAAACCTCAATCACCGTGTGCCCCCGTGGACCGCTGCTGGTACGCGGAGACTTCGAGATCCTCGATGAGGATAACCAGCAACTGGATTCACGCCGGGGGACCGTGGCGCTGTGCCGGTGCGGGGCTTCAGCAATCAAGCCTTTTTGCGATGGGACGCATAAGCTGAACAAATTCGAGAACCGGTAGACGCCCGGATCCGCCAGAACGGTTCACCGAACCTTGGGAGTTGCTAGTAATTTTCCCACCTGCAAACTGGATGACTTGGGGATATGTAATCTAGCGAGGATAGCTTGGCAGGCTTGCCAGCAGGCCAGGCATCCGACGATGCCGAAGGCATCGCGTGTCCCCGATTTGTGGAGAATGGACCATGGCTGCAGACTACGATGAAGTTCGACCCGACGTTGCCGAAGCATCAGAGAAGACACTCAAAGCTGTGCAGAAAGCCGATGCGCCTGATGCCAAGAGCGTCGTTTCGGATCTCGACGAGACCGATCTGACCGACGGACTGGAGCTTCCCGGCGCGATTGTGGATGAAGAGCTTTCTGTTGATGTCATACCGCAGGCCCAGGATGAATTCGTGTGCTGCAGCTGCTTCACCATCCGGCACCGAAGCCAGGCGGAGAAGAAAACCGGGGATGGAATCGTCTGCCGCGACTGCGTCCTTGAATACGCCTAGGAGCCAAGGGGTTCTCTGCCAGCTAGTGGCGTGAGGCATTCACGCCGCGCTTGCCTTCAACTTGGGACTGGAGGAAAAACGCTCCCAGTGAGCCGGCAAGGGTTGCGAAGATGACCACCGAATACATGGCCAGGACAAGCTGGAGTGCTTTTGAAAAGGCATCGGTGCTGGTGATCCCCGAACCGGTAATCGTAGCCATGGTCGCTTCGTAAAGCGCTTCCGAATAATCCGTACTTGATTCCATGGCGCAAAGTAGCTGGCCAAGCACGACAAAGCGGAACGCCACGCCGAGCACGCCCATGGGCCGATCCAGGTGTGCGGCAAGGATTGCGGCACGCGTTTCATGAGATCCCTGGTGCCGTTTGCCCTTTTGCAAGGATCTGCTTTCCGGTGCAGGCCAATCTCGCCGGAACGGCAGCGGGAGTCGAACAGATCATTGTTCTTCCAGCGCACGGCAAGGGATCCAACTGGAAAAATGCCGGAGCGGAACCCGGCAGGAAACCGGATTCCGCTCCTGTCCCAGCTGAATCGGGGTTGCGTGCAGTGCTTTGCATGAACGGCTAGCGGGTCTGCCGACCGTCGCTCAAGCCCTCTGTCTCGACCTGCTCCTTGCGCAATTCAGCCTTGAGGCGTTCTTCTTCCGTGACTGCTTCCTTCTCCAGGCTCACCCGCTCCACCGGTTCGGTGCTTTTCTCATCCTCGGCAAGCTCGCCGCCCAAGGCGCCTGCTGCTGGGGCATCGGCCACGGGCTCGCGTTCAAGCCGGACTTCCTCGTGGCTTACCGGAACGGTCCTGGTGACATCTTCGGTGACGACATGCTTGCGCAGTCGCACCTTGCCGGTTTCCACATTCTCGGTTCCCACATGCAGCTGTTCCTCGGAACGGAGCATGGAGGCTTCCGGGCCGCCAGCCACCGGTTCGCGCACATCGTCCCGGGAGTACTCGGTGCGCGCCTCTGATTCCGGGACGCCAGGTTGCACGGCGGCTTGGTCCGCGTCATCCCAGGCAAGAGAGTAGTAGCGGTAGAGCTCCTGCTCTTCTGCCTCGGACAGGCGGCCTTCGGGCTCGATGTTCGGAGCATCCTTCACCGTTTGCTTGTCGTAGGGAATCGACAAGGTATCTCCGGCAATGGCTGCTTCGCTCAGTGGAATGAAGCTCTCTGACAGGCCGAAGAAGCCGGTGTGGACGGTGGCCCAAGCAGGTTCTCCGCTGCGGTCATCGATGAAGACCTGGCCGAACTTGCCGATCTTCTGGCCATCGGGACCGACCACGGTGCCGCCGATAAGGCTTAGCTCATTGAGCTGTTCTGTGCTGATCATTCGTCTTTCCTCCTGCGTCGCTTGAATATCGGGTCATTCAGTAAATGCAGTTCGGCGTCCCTTGCGGGCCGCCAGCTGAAGCTGCGCCTCAATGCGGGCGTGACGGTTGACAGCTTTTTGTTCCGCGGTGCGTACCGGACCGCGATGAGTCGACCATCGCACACTTTGCAACCCGGCGATTGGCGGCTTGTGCCCGGGTGGCAATGCGCTTGGCATCGGCTGGGAAAATCGATCCACGCCTACCCCGATCCGGAATTCAGCGTATGGCCCCCAGCCCAATGCGTTTCTGGAAAATAGCTGTGTTTGGGAGAGGAAAAGCAGGGGGTTGGTTCAGTGCGGTTTAGTGTTCGATTGATATCGATGAGCAGATGAAGAGAACGAGGTCCAATGACCAGAACCTTTGGGATCGAGGAAGAGTTCTTCCTCGTGGATCCCGAGACGTCCGTCCCCATCCCGATGAGCGATGAACTGAGCTCGCAGCTGCTGGGGCAGGAATTGGACGGGACCACGGTGCACCGCGAACTGCTGGCCTCCCAGCTGGAAGTCGTCACCGGGATCTGCACCTCAGCTGCGCAAGCTCTTGGTGCCCTGGCTGAACGCAGGGCAGCAATCATGCGCATTTGCCGTGAGCACGGTGTTGCCCCCTTTGCTTCGGGAACTCCGCTGCTGCTTCCGGAAACTGCGCGATTCACTGAGGGCGAGCGCTATGCGAAGATTCATGAATTCGTTCCGGGCATCGCCCGGGAACACTTCATCAACGGACTGCATATCCATGTTCATGTCCCGGATGCGGAAGCCGGGGTCAGGGCGTTGAATGCCTTGCGCGGCTGGTTGCCGGTGCTCACCGCAATGAGCGCCAACTCGCCAATTTGGAATGGCGAACTGACCGGTTTCGAATCCTGGCGGGCCGTGCACTACCGCCGGTGGTCTGCCTCCGGGATTCCGCCTGCTTTCGAATCTGCTGAAGCATACGGGAAGCACGTCTCGGCGATGGTTGCCTCCGGCGCCCTGCTTGATCCGGGCCACCTGGGATGGTTTGCCCGCTTGTCGGTGAACCATCCGACCATTGAAGTCCGAGCTGCGGATACGCAAATCAAGGCTAGTGAATCAGTAGCGCTGGCGCTGCTGATCCGGGCGATTGTGGATACCGCCGCAACAACACCGGACGTCATGGAACCGCGATCCTCGCACTCTCTTGACCTGGGCCTGTGGCAAAGCGCCAAGGAAGGGGTGTACGGCACCTATTTCGACCCGGCATCCAATACACGCGTTAGCGCCAAGACCATGCTCGAAGGGGTCCTCGACTACGCCTGCAAGCAATTGCATCGTAATGGAGACGAGGAATTCGTGGTCAATTACCTGGCTTCGCTGGCGAATCGGGGAAATGGTGCCCGGCGCCAGCGCGAAAGCTGGCAGCGCGGCGGCGCGAAGCAGGTAGTGGACGATGCGGCCGTGCTTTTCGCGCAGAACTGACAGGCCGGACACCGGGTCCGGATTCCAGGCAGGATCGAATGGACCGGGAAAAGATCCCTGAAACCCAGCCGCACTACTGGATCCAGGGTCTTTCGCCATTTGTTCAGCGGCTGGGCACCGTGCCGTCAGCGGGGGCAGCAGAAGTGTCCGCGGGCGCATTCGAAGATGCCACGGTGGTTCCAGCACCGGTATAGCCAGAATTTTTCGGAGGACGCTGCGAGGAGCTCATCCCCGCGGCAGCTACCGCGCAGACCGAGACGAGCACCAGGCACAGGGCTGGTGCCACGGCCGTCCATGGCGCACGCTCCACGTAGCCGATGCCTTCAGCAAGCAGCAGGCCCCACTCCGGGGTTGGCGGCTGGGCGCCGAGCCCGAGGAAACCCAACGCAGCCAAGGCCAGCGCAACACCGGGCAGGCGCAGCAGCCCATGGCGCAGCAAAGGCGCAAGCACCGCCGGCAGCAGGTGCCGGAACCAAATTTGCCCCCGGCCCAGGCCTGCCAGCGGAAGCCAGCGGATATGCGGCATCGCACGGGCTTCCTCCAGCAAGGAAGCGGCATGAGTGGCCAGTGGCGGCCAGGTCACCCACAGCACCGCGACTGCCGCGCCGCCCACCGAGGGACCGGCCAGGGCCGCAATGATGACGCCGGCGAGAATTGGCGGAGTCGCATTGGCAATCATCGACGGTCCGCGCGAGATGTCGCCGGCCCCGGCCAGCAGCAAGCCAATCAAGACCGCGCACAGCACGATCAGGATGGCCGGGAGAATCGTGCCCAGGGTGCCATGAGCCACCCTGGCCAGCAGATCGCGCCCGCTGGAATCGGCTCCGAACGGCAAGGACAAGCTTGGCGCCTGGAGCCGCAAGTAGTTGATCGCATAAGGATCCCGGGGAAGTCCCGCGCCTAGCATCGCCAGCAGCGCGGCGCAGCTGAGCCCCGCGGTCCACCGCTGGACCCGGCGGTTGCCTCGTGCCTCGGGCGGTGCTGGAAGCGACCCTGCGGGCAGGGGCCCGCCGCGCAGGACGCGGCGAGCGGCGGCTGCCAGCAACCCGATCAGCAGCGCGGTCACGGCCATGAACAGCAAACCGCCCTGAAGCGCCGGCAGATCCTGCGCGTTGGCCGAGCCGAGCAGGTAGCGTCCAAGCCCCGGGACGGCGAAAACCTGCTCCACGGCGACCGCGCCGCCGAGCATCCCGATGAAGACCAGCCCGAGCTGGTCGATGATGGCCGCCGAAGCCCGGCGAAGCACCCCGGAGAAAATCACCGGGCCCGAGGCGCCAGCCAACCGCCAAATGTCCACCCAGCGTTCGGCCGCCACCGAGGCGATGGAATCGCCAAGCAAGCGCCCCAGCAGCCCTCCAGCAGGGATGCCCAAGGCCAGCGAAGGCAAGATGGCATGCTCGATGCCGCTCCACCCGTAGGGCGGAAGCCACTGCCACTGCACGGCCACGAGCACCAGCAGGAAGCTGGCCAGCAGGAATTCCGGCAGTGCGGTCAGGGCTACCCCCAGCGGGCCCGAACCGGACTGCGGGCGGTCACGCAGCACGCGCAGCGCCGCCGGCAGGATCAGCGCCCCGGCCACGAGCAGGGCAACAACGGTGGCGAAAGCGGTGAGCGTAGCGGACACCGACAGCGCACGCCAGAGGCCAGGGGCAATCTCGGCACCGCTAACCCATGAGGTACCCAAATCTCCTTGCAGCACCCCGGACCACCACCGCCAGCTGGTTGCCAGCGGACCATGATCCAGGCCCAGCTGCTTGCGGACCGCGTCCAGCGCTTGCGCGGTGGGTTCCAACTCGGCGTAGCGCGCACGGAGCACTGCCGCGGCCGGATCGGTACGCGAGAGCCAAGGCAGGGCACCAGCCAGCAAAAGCAGCGCCAGCGCACTGAGCAGGCAGGAGAGCGCGGGTAGCCCGGAACCGGCCTGTTGGCGGAGGATGGAGAATTTCATGGATTTATTGCTCTACTTGTCATCCAGCTGGGTCTTTGCGGTCACCAGCTGGCGTTCCCGTGGATCCTGTGCAGCGTTGCGCACCGTGGAGCCTTCGCCCTGGATCACGCGCTCATGGAGCAAGGGGATGGCCGCATCAGTGCCCAGGATCTGGGCCTCGGCCAGCATGATGCGCTGCTGCCGTTCGGTCCCGGCTTCGGTCTGCGACGCGATGTCGATAGACCGGTCTACGGACTTGTCGCACAGCTGTGCGATGGAAAAACCGCCGGTGCAGGTGAAGTCCGAGGCCAGGTAGGCTACCGGGTCACCGGAGTCCAGGACGGTGGCGCGCGAGAGGATGAAGGCGTCGAAAGCCCCATCCAGTGCGTCCGCTTCGATGTACTGGTATTCGCGCACATCCTGTTGCACATCGAAGCCGGCCGCTTCGAGTTGCTGCTCCAAGATGACGGCAACCTCAGGCAGCTCGGCGCGGTCGGTGAAGGTGCCCAGGCTGATCTTCACGTCTTTGACCTTGGCCGGCTCGGCGCGCTGTTCCAGCAACTGGCGGTATTCTTCGGATTCACGCAGCTTCGCCGCGTAGGGCAGGGCCGGGCCCAGCAGCCCCTCGGCAACATCGGCGCGGCTCTCGTACACCGATTGCACAATAGCTACCCGGTCCACCGCGGCGCGTGCGGCCGCGCGGACCGCAGGATCGGCAAAAGGCCCCGATTCGGTATTCAGGTACAGCGTATTGGTGCGCGGCATCGCAACTTCGGTGAGCAGCTGCTGATCCACGGAGGCGGCCTGGCCGGCCGGGATGGCCTCGGCAATGTCCGCTTCTCCGGTGCGCAGCGCAGCGGCGCGGGCGGTGCCATCGGGCACGAACTTCACGTCGATGCCCGCAGCTGCGGCTGGCTCGCCCCAGTAGCCGTCGTAGCGGTCCAAGGTCGCGCCGGAAATTCCGTCCACGGCCACGATTCGGAAGGGGCCGGTTCCGGTACCTGCCGGATCCACCCCGTTAGCGGCATAGGCCGCAGCATCGAAGATCGCCAGCTGCGGGCTGGACAGGCGCTGGGGCAGCAGCGGGTCCGGATCCGCGGTGGCGACCCGGATTTTCTCTGCGGAGTGCACGTCGACTTCCAGCGTGGTGCCGTTGAGGATGCGCGGTACCGGGATGGAATCAATGGCCTGCTGCAGGGAATGCGCTGCGGCCTGCGCGGTGAGCGGCTTCCCGTTGTGGAAAGTGACCTCCTGCCGGATGGAGAATTCCCAGACCAGATCGCTAATTCGCTCCCAGCCGGTGGCGAGTCCCGGTTGGGCCGTTCCGTCCTCGTCCAGGGTCACCAGGGTTTCGGCGGCGGACCAGCGCGAGAGCTTGAACGCGTCATCGCTTAGCGGGCTGAGCCCCGATCGCGGCGGCTGCATATGCGCCACGCTGATCCGGTCTTCGCCCGAGGCCTGTTCGGCGGCTGCGGAGAAGCAACCGGTGAGCGACAAGGACGAGCAGATGGCCAGGGCGAGCCAGGCCGGGGTACGGCGGGTAAGTCTCATGCGGGGAAGCTCCTTGGGTGGGTGATGCGGCGTTGGGGCGGGTGGATGTCGATGGTGCGCGAGCATCGCGCGGCCAGCTGCGGATCGTGGGTGACCAGCAGCAAGGTGGTGCCGGTCAGTGACGCGGCGGAGAACAGCTGGGTGGCAACCTGTTCGGCGGTGCGTGGATCCAATGCGCTGGTGGGTTCATCGGCGACCAGCACATGGGGCTGCACCGCGACGGCGCGGGCCAGGGCCGCTCGCTGCAGCTGGCCGCTGGACAGTTCCTGCGGGCGTCGGTCCAGCAGGGCCATTTCAAGCTGGGCCAGCTGCGCGGCCATGGAAATCAGCTCCCGGGCATTGCCCCCGGGAACCAAGCGGGAGATGGCCTGCGCCATGAAAGCGCGAATGCTCCAGCGCGGCACGAAGGCCGCGGACGGGTCCTGCGGGACCCCTTGGACCAGCCGGCGCTGGTGCAGCTGGACCGGGCGCCGTGGCCCGACCCAGGCTTCTCCGTGCACCTTGACTTGGCCTGTGGCCGGCGGACGCAGACCGAGGATGATTTCGGCCAAGGTACTCTTCCCGGCCCCGGATTCTCCGGTGATGGCCAGTGTTTGGCCGGCGGGCAGGCTGAAGGACAATGGGGCCAGGACCTGGCGGGTTCCGGTGCCACGCGAATGCGAGGCGCTGACTTCCGCAACCTCTAGTGCGGGGCCGCTCATGCGGTGGCCCGTTGCGCTGCCGCGGACTGGAGGGGGATGATTCTTCCCGAGTCCACGGCCAGCTGCCGGGTGGCCAGCGCCTGGGCTGCCACGGGATCATGGGTGACCATGACCAGGGTTTGCTTTTCGGTCAGGACGCTTTGGAGCATTGACAGGGTGCGGTCTCGTGAGCTGTGGTCCAGCGCGCTGGTTGGTTCATCGGCCAAGATCAGCGGCGCACCGCTGAGCACTGCTAGTGCGATGGCTGCGCGTTGCCCCTGTCCGCCGGAGAGCTCGGCAGGACGCCTGCCAAGCAGTCTCGGATCATCGAGCCCCACGGCGGCGAGGACTTCGCCAACCCGTTGCGCGGCGGCGGCGGTGGCCTTGGCCAGTTGCCGGCCCAGGGGCAGCAACGGATGCAGGGCGTCTTGTCCGCGCTGTGGAATATAGCCGATGCGCGAAGCATGGCAGGTACGGGTGCCGCAGAATTCCAGCGCGGGCGCCCAGCGTCCGGTGATCATGGACAAGAGCAGGGATTTTCCGGCTCCCGAGGGGCCGGTGATGACGACGCGTTCTGCAGGATATAGCGTGAGTTCATCGACCGCCAGCAGTGATTGCGCACTTGCACGCACGGACAGGCGGGCGTTTCGCAGCTGGAAGACCGGATGGCCTGGTGATGGCTCGCCGCGCAAGGAAACTTGAACGGCATTTTCGTTATTCATAATGAGAATGATTATCACTTAAGTATTCAGCTGAGAGCAAATCGCTGCGATATTCCAACGACGCGGAACCGCAGGAGCAAGATGGAGGCTTTCCCAACGCCGTACCCGAACCCGGATGATGGTCCCGCGGCAAGGCACCTGCCTTCAACGATTACCGCTGAGGAACATGAACGGCTTGGTTACGCGGTTCGTTTGGACTCGGCTGCCTGAATGCGCACATCATCACCTACGTTCGATAGTTTGGAACCAATATCAGAATTCTTGACCCTGCTGGGCTTCGACTCTTGCCAGAGGCTTGGGTGCTGACGTGCGTCTTCATGGTGGAAGCGTTGGTTGCGGACGTTCCAGTATTCACGTACGAGAGTCCGAAGCCGATAATGACCATGATCCCTATAGCCTCGACCGATGCGTTTCAGGTTCTTCGCTGTCAGATTCGCTGCCTCTTTCGTGGCGTTCGGCAGCCTCGCTCGGCTGAACACCAAAAACTCACTCCTTCACGCAGCGAATGTGCGGTACATCGACTTCATCTCAACCATTTTGTTCTTATCAGGGATTTCTCCTGCACCGCCCATCTGGATTGGAATTCATGGGTATCCGCGGCTTTCAAAAGGTGCCGGTACTTGTAGGCCGGATCAGCCGCCCGGCCGCGACGCTCGTGCACTTCGTGGGAGTTGCGCCGGCGGACCTGCATGATCATCAGGATCGCCCGCTGAATCACGTGGAAATGGTCCACACTGACCTTAATGTTCGGCAGATTATCTCGCACCGCCTTGCAGAATTCCGATGACTTGTATTTTGCGACGTACTACACCCTTTGACGCCAATACCGTGGCCGGATTTCTACCATCGTTTCACTGCTGTGTCACGGCGTCCGTCCACGATATCCAAGTTCTTTCCATTATCCAGATCAGTAAACACGATCGACCAGGGCTCAATCCGCACGACTTTCCTAGTGCTGTCCCACGCGTGGCGGACTTCGCGGAATCGGTGCTTATCGATGTCGAATAGACGGAGGGACATCCGGTCCCCATCTAGGTATGGACTACCTCTTCGCACTCTAAATGCGAAGTGGCCTAGAAGGTCTTGCCCGAGTAGCCCAACTTGCGCGAAATTTGCGTGGCGGTAGATCCCATCACGGACTTGAGCGCTTTCATCCGCTCGTCAGGCATGTAGGGATTGGTGGCAGACATGCTGATGGCGGCTATGATCTGGCCGCTGCCGTCGCGGATCGGTGCGGCGACGCATCGGATGCCAGGCTCATTGTCTTCCAGGTCCAATGCGATGCCTTCTTTTGCGTAGGCTTTCATCCTGGACAGGAACGCCTCCTTGGTTTGATGCGAGGCCTGTTCTACAGGCGACTCGGAATCAAAGGTGGATTCCCAGCGCAGGGGAGTATCAAGCAGGAGCGCTTTGCCGATGCCGGTGCGGCTTAGAGGCATGCGCTGTCCGACTCGTGAGCGCATTTGCGCGCCGCGAGTTCCAGGGACTTTGTCGACATAAAGCACCTGCGCTTCGTCTTCCACCGCCAGATGCACCGTGTCCTGGTACTTGCGGGCGAGCTCTTCCAAAATGGGTTTCGCAATAACAGGGACCGGGCTTTGATAGAGGGCATGGAAACCCAGCTCGATCAGTGCCGGACCCAGGCTGAAATCGGTGCCATGGGTGCTGCGCAAGAATCCGCGTTGCACCAGGAGCTTCACCATGCGTTGCGCAGCGCTCTTTCCGATATTGGCTGCGGCTGCCACTTCATTCAGATTCGTCGCACCGCGGCCAACAGCGCGCAGAATCTCCAGTCCGCGAGAAAGTGTGAGCGTGCCCGGAGGAGGAGCGTCAATTGAATCGTCTGTGGTGGGTTCGGGATTCATGGTCATGACGTGTTCCTTGGTATGAAAAGATCAGAGTATTTCATCCCACTATATACAACGCCTTTTGAACTATTGGGATACCTCCGACACTATTCAGATGTGAAGGGGAGCACAGCTGAACGATCTTGTGCAGTCCATGAAATGAAAACAGGAGTTATGACAAACATCGCCGAAGCCCAGTTGATCGCCTTGGACTGGGGAACTACGTCCGCACGCGCCTACCTCATGGGCGCCGATGGCCACATCGTGGCGGAACGCAGTGCAGCTCTTGGCATCATGCAAGTGGCCTCGAAGGCGCAAGCCGAGACCCAGTCCCTCGATGAGGCCTTCAAGGCGACGCTGACCGAACTGTGCGGCGATTGGCTGGATAACTTCGAGAATGTCCCCGTGATCGCCTGCGGAATGGTGGGCAGTCAGCAGGGCTGGACCGAAGCGGCCTACCGACCAGTTCCAGCCAATTTGGCTGATCCAGCATTCGAGTTGGCATCAGTGGAGATCGCTCCGGGCCGAACGATGCAGATCATTCCCGGCGTCTTGGACCTCAAAGAACTTCCAGACGTCATGCGGGGCGAAGAAACTCAAATCCTCGGTGCCATTGATCTTGCCGCCCTGAACGCAGATGACTCCGAAGAGCAGCTGTTCCTGCTCCCGGGGACGCACTCCAAATGGGTCAAGGTCTCCGGACGCACGATTACAGAATTCTGCACTTCCATGACTGGTGAGACGTTTGCACTGCTCAGCACCCAGTCCATCCTCTCCAAGCTCATCGAGCCAGCACCATCGGCGAATTGGTCGGCCTTTGAGCGAGGTGTGAAGGTATCGCAATCGGGCGAGGGCGCTGCGGATCTGATGCTCACGGCCTTCTCTGCGAGAACCTTGGTTCTGACCGAGCGTTTGGAAAAAAACGAAGTCAGTAACTATCTCTCTGGCCTGATGATCGGTGCTGAAATCTGTTCCGTTCTTGGCAAGCAAGCCACCAACGACGCCCTGTCGCTGACCATCTGCGGCAATAAGGAACTCAGCTCCAGGTACACCAGGGCGCTGAATATTTTCGGAATTGATCAGGTGCGCGAACTGCAAGGCACAGCCCCTCGGGGAATCTGGGCCGTTGCAAGCGCACAAGGCCTCCTGCAGACCCCCTCGGTCTGAGCCACCAACTTGCCACACGATTTATCAAGAAAGGTTTTGCCGTGAATGAACTGACGACAACTTTGAAGGCTGCCGGACTCGTAGCCATTTTGCGAGGTCTTCATCCTTCGGAAGCTCAAGGCGTTGGCGAAGCGCTCTATGCCAGCGGTTTTCGGTCTTTGGAGGTACCGCTGAATTCCCCGGAGCCATTGAAGAGCATCGAAATTTTACGCGGTGCGCTACCTGAAGACGCAGTAGTTGGTGCAGGTACTGTGCTCACCGTAGACCAAGTTCGCTCGTGCCACGAGGCGGGCTCGCAAATCATTGTTTCACCAAACACCAACGTGCGGGTTATTCAAGAAACGGTGGCGCTGGGCATGGATTCGTTCCCAGGTGCTGCTACTCCGAGCAACGCCTTTGATGCCATTGAAGCCGGAGCGACGAACGTCAAGATTTTCCCTGCCGAGCAAGTAGGCCTAGCGGGATTCAAGGCGTGGACCGCCGTGATTCCCTCCGGCATTGGCCTGATCCCTGTCGGGGGCATCAACGAGGAGAACATGGCGCAATGGCTGGAAGCCGGGGCCACAGGTTTTGGCATCGGCTCCTCCCTTTACAAGTCCGGACGAAGCCTTGAAGACCTGAAAACGAGGGCAGGCAATCTTGTCTCTGCCTACCAAACGATCCATGAGATGAGGAAGTCTGCATGAAAATTACAAAACTGACCACGTACATGGTGCCACCTCGCTGGTTGTTCCTGAAGATCGAAACCGACGAGGGAATTGTCGGTTGGGGCGAGCCAGTGCTCGAAGGCCGCGCATCCACTGTTGCCGCAGCAGTTGAGGAACTTTCGGATTACCTCATCGGCCAGGATCCGCGAAACATCGAGGACCTGTGGACGGTAATGTACCGCGGCGGCTTCTACCGCGGTGGCGGCATCATGATGAGCGCCTTGGCCGGCATCGACCAGGCGCTGTGGGACATCAAGGGCAAAGCCCTTGGGGTTCCTGCCTATGAGCTACTCGGTGGCAAGGTGCGCGACAAGATCCGCGTGTACTCATGGATTGGCGGCGACCGCCCGTCGGATACCGCAGCCGCCGCGAAGGCCGCTGTTGAACGTGGCTTCACTGCAGTGAAAATGAACGGCACCGAAGAACTCCAGTACATCGATACCTGGGACAAGGTTCAGGGGTGCTTGGAGAACGTTCAGGCTGTCCGCGACGCAGTAGGAGAGAACGTAGGCATCGGCGTTGACTTCCATGGTCGAGTGCACAAGCCAATGGCCAAAGTCCTGCTCAAGGAACTAGAGCCCTTCAAGCTGATGTTCATTGAAGAACCGGTACTCAGTGAAAACGTGAACTCCATGCTGGAGCCATTGCGCAATTCCAGTACTCCGATTGCCTTGGGCGAGCGGCTGTTCTCCCGTTGGGACTTCAAGGATGTCTTGGCCAGCGGAGCGGTGGACATCATTCAGCCGGATCCTTCGCACTGTGGTGGCATCACTGAAGCGCGCAAGATTGCTGCGATGGCTGAAGCCTATGACGTTGCAGTGGCCTTGCACTGCCCACTGGGCCCCATCGCACTGGCAGCGAACCTGCAGATCGATGCCGGTGCGTACAACGCCTTTATCCAGGAGCAGTCCCTGGGAATTCATTACAACAAATCCAACGATCTCCTTGACTACGTCAATGATCCGTCGGTCTTCGCCTACGAGGATGGCATGGTCGCCATCCCCGAGGGTCCAGGACTAGGCATTGACGTGAATGAAGAGTACGTCATTGAACGCGCAGCTGAAGGTCACCGCTGGCGCAACCCAATTTGGCGTCACAAGGACGGATCCTTCGCAGAATGGTAAATCGCATGTCTCAGTCGACAGTGTCGTCAGCTGCCACACACAAGGTCTCGGGCAAAGCCACAAAGATGCGCTACGCCGTAGCGTTCATGTTGTTCCTGACCGTAGTCATCAACTACATGGATCGTTCAAACCTTTCGGTTGCAGCGCCCTTGATTTCCGAAGAATTCGGCCTGGACACAGCACAGCAAGGTCTGTTGCTCTCTGCCTTTGGCTGGACCTACGCTGCCATGCAGCTTCCCGGCGGATGGCTGGTAGACCGAGTTCAGCCTCGTCTGCTGTATCCAATCTGCCTGGTGCTGTGGTCGGTGGCCACGATCTTCATGGGCATGGCCGGAAGCTTCATTGCTTTGATTGTTTTGCGGTTGGCTGTTGGTGGCTTTGAAGCCCCTGCGTACCCCATCAACAACAAGGTGGTCACCGCGTGGTTCCCCGAGCGCGAACGCGCTACTGCCATTGGCTTCTACACCTCGGGCCAGTTCATTGGCCTGGCGCTGCTGACTCCAGCATTGATCTGGTTGCAGCACGCATTGACCTGGCACTGGGTCTTCGTGGTGACCGGTGGCGTTGGCGTCATCTGGGGTTTGATCTGGTTCTTCATGTACCGAAACCCAGTGGATTCCAAGAAGGCAAACGCCGCTGAAATTGAGTACATCCGTGAAGGTGGCGGACTAGTTGATCTAGGCAGCGCCAAGAACAAGACGGCTGCACCGAAGCTGAGCAAGGCTGACTTTGCTCTGGTGCTGGGACGCCGCAAGCTCTGGGGCATCTACATCGGCCAGTTCTGCCTGACCTCCACATTGTGGTTCTTCCTGACTTGGTTCCCAACCTACTTGGTGACCTACCGTCACATGGACTACATCAAGACCGGATTCCTGACGTCTTTGCCATTCATTGCGGCCTTGGCCGGCGTACTGATCAGTGGTGTTCTCTCTGACTACATGCTCAAGCGTGGAGTAAGCCTGGGCACTTCCCGCAAGCTGCCAATCATCACCGGACTGTTGCTCTCCATGAGCATGATTGGTGCAATCTTCACCGACAGCACCGCACTGGTCATCACGTTCATGTCTATCGCCTTCTTCGGCAATGGCCTGGCCTCGATTACGTGGTCGTTGGTTTCTGCACTGGCACCGTCACGCCTGATTGGTTTGACTGGTGGCATGTTCAACTTCATCGGCAACCTGTCCTCGATTGCCACCCCGATCGTGATTGGCTTGCTGGTCTCGGCGACCGATTTCGGTCCAGCCTTCATTTACATGACGGTCATTGCGGCAGCTGGCATCCTGTCTTATGTCTTCTTGGTCGGTCAGGTACAGCGCGTCGAAGGATAGTGATCCTCTTAATATCTTTAGAGACCACGTTTCGTTTTCCACACGGGAATCGAAGCGTGGTCTTTTCTGTGTTTATACAAGCCTGTCTAAGTATGGTTTGCTCTGGGCAACTTCGACCGGATACATCGGCTCACTCACGAGCCTGCAAATTGTCTTGCGTGCCAGATATGATCGCAAGTAGCGGAAACTTTTGATCAATAGAGACGTCAGTGGGGGATTATGTTGAAGAAGCAAATCAATGTTGTCGGGGCAGTTATTGTTCGGAATGATGAGATTTTTTGCGCGCAGCGTGGACTCGGTGGCAGTCTCGGAGGCATGTGGGAATTCCCTGGTGGCAAGATTGAATCTGGCGAAACGCCCCGACAGGCTCTCGAACGCGAAATTCAAGAGGAATTGCTCTGTACCGTCACAGTAGCTGACGAAGTGGTCACCACAACGTACGAATACGACTTTGGGATTGTTACACTGACGACTTTCTACTGCGAGCTGGTCGATGGTGAACCGCAGCTCACGGAACATGAAGCAACTAAATGGTTGAAACGCGGCGAGCTTGGTGCCTTAGAATGGGCCCCTGCGGATATTCCCGCTGTAGAAATCATCCAGGCTGCATGATGGCACTCAACGCTGATATTGCGTTCACCGGTGGTCTTTCTGGTGATGTCACCTACGGCTTTCTGGATGGGAAAATACAGTCTCGCCGTCACCACCACCCACGCGTGGTTTTGAACGCTGATGGCAATACCGTTCTACGTATCCTCCGCGAGGAGTTAGCAAGATGCGATGAGTTCATATTCTCGGTTGCCTTCGTAACTCCCAACGCAATTGCCATGCTCAAACAAGAGCTCGTGGAGTTTTCTGGCCGCGGCACCATTGTCACTTCGGACTACTTAGGATTCAACTCTCCGTCTGCATTCAGCGAACTGTTGAACCTGGCAAACCTTGGCATTGACGTCCGAATTCATAGTGCTGATGCCTTCCACCCGAAAGGCTACATTTTTAAGTCGGCTGATGTGGTTACAGCAATGATCGGTAGCTCGAACCTTACTGGCAACGCCATCGTCAAAAACCATGAGTGGAATCTGAAAGTCACGGCCGCGAACAACAGCGACTTGGCGGTCCAGCTAGCTGATCTAGCTGGAAATCAACTGGCCGACTCTCAGCCGTTGAGTCAGGAATGGATTGATTTGTATGCGGCGCAATACACGCCGCCTCCGCCACGCAAGAAGATCGAGATTGCCAAGAAACAGGAACAGGCGGACGAACAACTCATCGACGAAGTTGCTGCAGGACTTTCCGGATCTAGCGGTCTAGGCGGCGACATCAATTGGGCTGACCAGCTCATGCCGATTCTTCCCAATCAGATGCAGTCCGAAGCACTTAAAGCATTGGAAAAGGTTCGCCTTAGTGGGGAGTCCAAGGCCATCGTTATCTCGGCTACGGGTACCGGAAAAACGATTCTGTCAGCTCTTGAAGTCCGGGCTGCACATCCGCAACGATTCCTTTTTGTTGTTCACCGAGAACAAATCCTGGACAAGACAATGAAGGAGTACCGACGAGTCATCGGTGGGGATGCAGACCAGTTTGGCAAGCTGGCTGGTGTTTCGAAGCAGAGCGATCGAAAGTATGTTTTCGCGACAGTTCAGACCCTGTCTCAGGATGTAGTGCTGCAGTTGATTGAGCCAGACACCTTTGACTATGTCATTGTCGACGAGGCTCACCGGGTCGGCTCGCCGACGTATAAGAAGGTCTTGGCCTATCTGAAACCGAAGTTCTTGCTTGGGCTGACAGCGACTCCAGAACGTAGCGACGGGTTCAACGTATTTGAGTTCTTCGATTACAACGTTCCATACGAGATTCGGCTGAACCATGCATTAGAAGAGAACATGCTCAGTCCATTCCACTATTACGGAATCGCGGACGTTACCCTTGATGATGAATCGGTCCGCGATAGTTCCGAAGATCTATCGCACCTCGTGACCGCGGATCGTGTACATCATGTGGTCGATGCATTAACCAAGTATGGACAGGCCGGTGCCGCGCCCAAAGGGTTGATTTTCTGCTCCAGGAAAGACGAAGCTAATGCCTTGTCTGCCGCCCTGAATCAGCAGAAACTTCGCGGAAAAGCACTCCGAACCCTAAGCCTCAGTGGTGATGACTCGATTGAGCGGCGCGAGCAAGTTGTTTCCCAGCTTGAAGCGGGCGATCTCGATTACATCCTCACGGTGGATATCTTCAACGAAGGGGTCGACATCCCAAGTGTGAATCAAGTTGTGATGTTGAGGCAAACGCAATCAGCGATTGTCTTTGTCCAGCAGCTTGGGCGTGGACTTCGCAAGGCGCCAATGAAGGATTACCTGGTTGTTATTGACTTCATTGGCAACTATGCGAACAACTACATGATTCCAATTGCCTTGTTCGGTGATGAATCCTTGAATAAGGAGTCCCTGAAGGAAAAGCTGATCGCAACCGAACAAGCAGGTGTGATGGCTGGCCTATCGAGTATTCGATTCGACAAGATTGCCCAGCAGCGCGTTCTTGATTCGATCAGGACAACGGCATTAGACAGCATTCAAAAGCTGCGAGGATCGATGCAAGCCATGCAGAACCGTGTTGGGCAAGCTCCGCGGCTTTTCGACTTCTATCGCTTCAAATCAGTCGACCCCGTTCTGCTCGCAACGAAGAAGGAGAATTACCCGACGCTCGTGAAAAGCCTGCTCAGTATTGATCACGACCTCGGCACGGATGAGCTGCGTGCACTTTCGTTGCTGTCGCACGAAGTGCTGACCTCGAAGCGGATCCACGAATTCGTTCTGGTCCGCGAATTGTTGTCGAACGACTCAATCACGTTCGATCAATTCGCTGCGGCGGTTCGAGAGTATGGGCTGGAACCCACTAAACGTGAATTGCTCAGCGCAGTCGAGACCCTAAGCCTCGCTAACCACGCCCAGGTGGATCAGACGCGTTATGGCATCCGACTAGCATCAATCGAAAATGACAGCATCACACCGGACGCTGGGTTCAGGCATTCCTACCGGACGCACGGATCCTTTACTGAGGAAGTTGATGATCTGCTCCAAACTGGAGTGGCGCTGGTCAGCGATCGGTACATTGGAGGATATCCGTTCATCGTCGGGGGACAGTACTCTCGCAAAGAAGTCACCAGGTTGCTCGGAGTGCCGAGAAAATGGACTTCAACTCTTTATGGCTACAAAGTCGACATGGAATCCAAAACCTGTCCAATTTTCGTGACGCTCCATAAGTCCGAGGACGTTTCCGCAAGTACTGCCTATCAGGATGAGCTGGTGGATCCTTCGCATTTGCGATGGTTCACGAGGTCACGGCGTACGTTGACAAGCGATGAAGTCCGTCGCATCGTCAACAATGAAGTGGATCTTCACGTCTTCGTAAAGAAAGACGATGCCGAAGGAACCGAGTTCTTCTATCTGGGTAAAGCTGACTCTCGAAATGCGCAACAGGCCAAGATGGCGGGCAAGGACAACGAACCTCTCGATGTTGTAACGATGGATTTGCACTTCGAAGATTCTATCGACAGCGCGTTGTACGACTATCTGAGCCCGAATAGCGACCTGACGTAGTGACCGACCCGTGCAACGGGACATGCATCGGTCGGGATCAGTGTCAAAAGGGAGGGAGAACAATGACTCAGGATAGCCATGATGGATCGCAGCTAAAGAACGATTTCTTGAATCGTTTACTCATCGACTGCGACACCGGCATCGACGATGCCCTGGCCTTGGCATATCTCTGCGCGCTCGATAATGTGCAAATCGAGGCAGTCACCAGCACTCCAGGTAATGTTGATGTCGAGCAAGTCGCTGCAAACAATTCGGCTCTGCTCAAGCTGTGCGGAAAGTCTGAAGTTCCGGTGCTCAGCGGTGCCCGCGAGCCCCTAGAAATTCCGTTGGTAACGACCCCGGAAACCCATGGACCTCAAGGCGTTGGCTACGCAACACTCCCTGATCCAGACCCTAGCACCATCGCCAACCATGACGCTGTCGACAGTTGGATTGAAGCAGCCCGCGCCAACCCCGGGGAACTCACGGTCCTTCTTAGCGCGCCACTGACCAACTTCGCGCTGGCTCTGCGCCGTGAACCAAAGCTACCGTGGTTGTTGCGCAAAGTAGTAATCATGGGCGGTGCTTTCTACCACCAAGGCAACACGACTCCCACCGCAGAGTGGAATACCCATGTGGACCCGCACGCAGCCAAGGAAGTCTTTGCCGCCTACACTGCAGCAGCTGAACAGGGCATCGAATCCGAGAAACTCCCCATCGTCTGTTCGCTGGACACCACGGAACGTTTTGAAATGCAGCCGGAGTTCCTGGCGAAACTGGCTGAAGAAGCAGGCTGCGAAGAACCAGAATGGGTTCTAGCCAGCGACGCCGAAGGCACGCTCAGCAAAGCATCCAACCCACTAGTGCGCTATCTTTCTGATGCCTTGCGGTTCTACTTCGAGTTCCACCGGCACTACGACCAGGGCTACATTGCCCATGTCCACGACTACTTCGCCGCAGGAGTCGCAGCAGGAACCCTAGAATATGAAACTCGTCCCGCCACTATCGATGTCGAGACAGAATCACAATTACTGTTTGGAACTACCGTGGCGGATTTCCGGGGACTCTGGGGTAAACCAGCAAATGCCCATGTGGTCTCCCGAAACGATCCAAAAGCAGGCTTTGAAGAACTGGTTAAACGCCTCGGTGAGCTGGCCCGAAAACTAGACAACGATTCCTAGCCGCCAAGCCGAGTGAGCTAGAATCATCTACCGGGTCGAGGTGACATAGACCCGCAGCTCGCGCGCGCCAGCCAGAACTATTGGTGCGCAGTCATTCTCGTACCTCAGGACTGCCTCATCATGTCATCAAATCTTTTATTGCCTGAAGAATCATCGTCGCAAACCCTACGCCGCCGATTCTTGGCTTTCGCAGGAACTGTAATCCTCGTCGCGACCTACCTGACCTTGATCACCACCCAGCCTATGGGAATCGTCGAGGGACTGGGACAGGGCGTTGCTCTCGGGACCTTCGCCGCTTACCTTGCAGCTGCCGTTCTTCTGTTGCTGGCGGTATTGCCTGATCTTCCTGTCTCCACCTTGACCTTGATTCCAGTAGCACTGGCGTTGAACATCATCCTTGGGCAGTTTGTCGGCTCGGTAATGATCCCTCTCTACATCGACTCCATCGGTACTGTCATTGTCGGCTTCCTGGCAGGACGCCGTGCTGGTGCTGCCACCGGTGTACTGAGCACCCTGGTTTGGTCGCTGTTTGCACCCACTGTTCTGCCTTTCGCGGCCGGTGCCGCACTTGTCGGTTTCCTTGCAGGAACCGCTGCACGTTACGGTGCACTGCGTCGCATCTACTTGGCGCCAATTGCTGGCCTAGTTGCCGGTGTTCTGGTTGGCGTGGTTTCCTCGCCGGTAGCGACCTTCGTTTACGGCGGCACCTCGGGCGTGGGTACCGGCGCATTGGTTGCCGCCTTTAACTCCATGGGTGACTCGCTGCTCTCTGCTGTCACCAAGCAGGCATTGATTTCGGATCCAGGGGATAAGGCAGTGGTCTTCCTGATCGCAGCTCTTCTGGTGTACGCACTGCCCAAGCGCTTGAGCGGCAGCTTCGCCTTTGTCCGTCGTTACCGGGTCTTGGGAAAGCGCGTCAGCAAGTAAGCGACAACCCATGCCCCGCACCATCAAACTTCACCCATTCACCATTCTGGCTCTTGCGATAGCAGTTATCACCATGACGACTGCTGCCAGCCTATGGTGGTTGAGCTGCGCCGTCATGGCACTGTGCCTGCTTATCGCGGGATGGGCGGGGCACCTGAAAAAGTTGGCAATTCTCAGCGGTGCCATGCTGCTGCCAACATTCCTTTCCTTGCTGTTGATTCATGGGCTGATCTCCCGGGATCAGTCTCCTGCCATTGCGCAGTGGGGGCTGCTGCGCGTGACCTTCCATGGTCTGGAAGTGGCGTTGTCGCTGGGCCTGAGGACGGCAGTTCTTGTCGTGGTTGGCCTGCTCTGCGGATTGCTCATCGACAAGCACCAGCTGGTGGCTGCCATTGATCTTTCGCCAGTTCCACCGCAGATGGGATATTTGTTGGCGGCGACGTTGTTTTTGCTACCGCAAATGGCGGAGAAGCAACGCCAGATTGGCGAAGCGCAAACCCTGCGCAATATGGGCACCGGAACTGGGCTGGCAGGGTGGTTCCAGCGCATGCGCCTGCGTGCGGTACCGCTGGTTCTTGCTTCCATGCAGGATGCTCAGGACCGTGCCGTTCACCTTTCGGCGAGAGGTTTTCCTGCCACGGGATCCAGAACCCGTTTGCGAACGGTCCCGGACTCTTCGGTCCAGCGTGGCATCCGGTGGGCTGCCTTGGTCTGCGCAGTGCTTGGACCGGTGCTGATCCTGGCGCTAGCAGGATTTGGGAGCAAGTAGTCATGCGCCGAAAACTCTCTCATCAATCTACCGCGGTACTTGGATTGAACCTTCGCAGCTTCGCCTACCTCGATGGGGCGGACGCAACCCTGCGGGACCTACAGCTGGATGTGCACCCAGGTTCCCTCACCGTAATTTCAGGGCACTCGGGCTCCGGTAAATCAACGCTGGGAGCAATACTTGCTGGCCTGCTGCCACGCCACGGCATGGATCAACTTGTCGGAACCGTCCATGTAGACGGAACCGAGATTGAATTTTCCCATTCTTCGACTCCACGCGTTGATGTCGCTCAGTGGGCCAAGCATGTAGGTCTACTGCCTCAAGATGCTGGACATTACCTATCCGGCATTCGAGGGACGGTCGCAGAGGAACTGGCGTTTTCGCTGGAAAACGCAGGCGTTCCGAGAGAACAGATGCATCGGCAAGTCACCCAGCTTGCCCGGAGGCTTCGCCTGGAGCATTTGCTGGAGCGAAATCCGAAGCAATTATCCGGCGGGCAAGAGCGGCTAGTCGCTTTGGCTGCGCTGGCTATTAGCGAGCCTGGAGTCCTTGTTCTGGACGAGCCACTGGCCGGGCTGGATAGGCATGCCACCGGACTTGTTTCAGAGATGATCAACAAGCTTCGCGCGAATGGAACGGCTCTCGTAGTGCTGGCTGACTCGATGCAGCCCTGGGCCCATGAGGCAGATCAGCTCTGGGCGTTGGACCGAGGGACTCTGCAACGGATCTCATCCGAGAAACTGCAACGTGAGCTTGAAAGCCCAACGACGCACCGCCAGCCAATACCTGCGGACTCGCGGATATTGCTGAAGGTGGACTCTGTGCACTTGGCTTATCCCGGTTCCACTAAACCCGTAATGCAAGATGTGAATCTTCAACTCCGATCTGGAGAATGCCTTGGCCTTGCGGGCGCCAACGGCTCGGGGAAGACGACCCTGCTCAAAGCCATTGCTGGTTTGCTTGAGCCCTCGGCAGGAACGCTGGGGACTTTCGGACAGACGGGGATGCTGCTTCAAAATTCTTCTGATCAGCTTTTTGAACGCACGGTTTTTCGAGAAGTGTCGTTTGGAATTCCAAAGAAAAGTGCAATGCTAAATCGTATCTCCGAGGTGCTCGCGCAACTAGGCCTTGAATCCTTTGCGCTAACCCACCCCTATGAGTTGCCCGCCTCCGCACGCAGGCTAGTGGCCTTGGCAACCGTGGTGATCCACAAACCGCAGATCCTGTTGCTGGACGAGCCGACTGAAGCCTTGGATGAAGCCGGAGAAGCCAAGCTCCGAGAAACTATCGCGGCGGTCTTGGAACGCGGGGGAGCGGTTATTCTCTCTACCCATGATAAGCGATTCATGGAAAGCGTTGCCCACCGGGTGCACCTGATGAGGTAATGGTGGCGAAGGAGACAGGTGTTTGATTGACACGTCATCGACTTTTGGGATGGATCGGAGTAGCGTCCAAGGTATGAGGCCAACGGAAATCCCGTGACCATCTCGAAACGGAAAGTGAGTGCATCATGGCTCAGTATGATGTGGCAGATCGTTCGGCAGTAGTTACCGGCGCCGGATCAGGTATCGGGCAAGCAATTGCAATTCTCCTGGCCGCCAACGGAACAAAAGTCGTTGTCCAGGACCTGAACGGCGAAGCTGCCCAGGGCACCGTGGGCACCATCAAGGCCGCAGGCGGAGAAGCGGTGGCTGTCGCTGGAGACGCAAGCTCCTCTGAGGTCATTGACGAAACCATCCAGGCAGCCAACGCCATGGCTCCACTGAAGATCGGTGTCAACAATGCTGGCATCGGCGGACGTGCTGCCAAGGTGGGCGAGCTCACCGATGAGGACTGGGACAAGGTCATCTCCGTGAACCTGAATGCCGTCTTCCGCGGAACCCGTGCCCAGGCCAACGCCATGAGCCAGAACGGTGGCGGTTCCATCGTGAACATGGCATCCATCCTCGGTTCCGTGGGCTTCGCCGGCAGCTCGGCCTATGTATCCACCAAGCATGCCGTGGTGGGCCTGAGCAAGACCGCCGCAGTTGAATACGCCACCGACGGGGTGCGCGTGAACAGCGTGGCTCCCGGATTCATCGAGACCCCGCTGCTGAAGCAGATGCCAAGAGACGCCTATGATGCCTTGGTTTCCAAGCACCCCATTGCCCGCGTGGGCCAGCCAGAGGAAGTGGCGGCTCTCGTCGCCTTCCTGGCCAGCGATGCTGCCTCCTTCGTCACCGGCAGCTATCATCTGGTCGACGGCGGCTACACCGCAATTTAGCGCAATCGCCTGAATCCGTGGATGCGGGGCACGCTAGCTCCGCATCCACGGATTGAGGTGCTGAGTGCTGTTAGCCAACTCATATTGTGCGCTGGAGAGGAATAAGTTGCTAGCGGCGGTAGTTACGCTGTGCAACTACAATTTCCACCTTCAGGAGTCTCACCCATGGATCTGTTTTCCCCTCTAGAGCTCGGCGACCTCAAGCTGTCCAACCGTCTGGTTATGGCACCGCTGACCCGCTCCCGCTCGGGCAAGGACGGCGTACCCAACGCCGACGTAGTCGAGTACTACCGCCAGCGCGCATCACTGGGTCTGATTGTCAGCGAGGGCACTTACCCGAGCTTTGCCGGCCAGGGCTTCGTCCGCCAGCCGGGCCTGGTCACCGAGGAGCAGATTGCCGGCTGGAAGAAGGTCACCGACGCGGTGCACGCCGAAGGCGGCCTCATCGTGGCCCAGGTCATGCACGCCGGACGTGTCACCCACCCTGAGACCACCGGTGCTGACTACGTCGAGGCGCCAAGCGCCATCGCGATTGAAGGAGAGTCGCGCACCTACACCGGCAAGCACGCGTATCCGGTTCCGCATGCCCTGGCCACCGAAGAACTCCCGAGGATCATCGAGGAATTCGTCACTGCTTCGCGCAATGCCATCGCCGCCGGATTCGACGGAGTGGAGCTTCACGGGGCTAACGGCTACCTGCTGCACGAGTTCCTGGCGCCTTCGGCCAACACCCGCACCGACAACTACGGTGGTTCCCCGGAGAACCGGGCCAGCTTTGTCATCGAAGTCGTGACCGCCGTAGCCAACGCCATTGGCGCTGGCAAGACCGGCCTGCGCATTTCGCCGGAACACAATGTCCAGGGTGCGGTAGAAAATGATCGTGCGGATGTGCTGGCTACCTACACCGCGCTGGTCCAGGGCATCGCGCCACTGGGGCTGGCCAACTTGAGCATCCTGCACCATGACCCAGCCGGCGAGCTGGTCCAGTCGCTGCGCAAGGCCTTTGGCGGACCGGTGCTGCTGAACACCGGCTTCGCGGAGATCACCACCTATGAGGAAGCCGCACGCGTGGTTGCCGAAGGCTGGGGCGAAGCGGTAGTCGTGGGACGCCCTGCGATTGCCAACCCGGATTTGGTGCGCCGGTGGAAGGAGCAGCTGCCGCTGAATGAACCAGATTTCGCGACCTTCTACACCGAAGGTCCCAAGGGCTACATCGACTACCCATTCTGGGAGAACTAAGTCTTCGAAATGACTGACTCAGGTTTGAGGAAGCCACCGCTTTCGTTCAATGTTTTGAACGAAAGCGGTGGCTTCTTTGTTTTACTGGATTACAAATCGTGAGCTAGAAGTGTTTGAGTTGTCGCGCAGAGATGTTCAACTTTTTGATAAAGCTTGCTCGGGAGTTCGCTGTTGCCGATAGCCTCTGATTCATTTTCGAGAACTTGTGCCAAACAGATGGGCAGAGCGTATGTCATCGCGCTGACCGTATTCCGCAACCACTCTTCATTGATCTTTGCTTCTCGAGCAAATCTTGACCAGTGTCGTGATGAGACTCGTCCGAACCTTCGCTCGCCCCCGATGGCCATGGCTGCCATCCGCAGTCCATCATTTCTCTTTGGGAAACCGTCATTATCAACGTGTTCGTAAGGCAAGCCAGACGCAATGTCGTAAAACGGTGCAAGCTGTACGCCACCGTCGGGAAGATGAAGTATCGAGTAGTTCTTGCCGTGTGCGTCGGGAGCCCCCAAAAGGTAATTTCCAATGAGGCCTTCAACGAATTTGTGGACTTCAGTTTCGGGAGCGCGGGCTTCCCGGAGGGTATTGATGATCTTTAATGCGCTGGGCCCTCGGTTCGACTCGTACTTATTGGTCGGTACGGTTGATGTGGCTTGGCAGAAGTCTTCCTGATGGACCCGGTAGACGGTGTTTCCCTCGACGAGCCGGTCGTATCGATTCACCACGATTGCCGATTGCCCGTCGAACTGCATGAAGCTGGTCTCGGCGACTTGCATCCCCACGAGTCCTAACGTCTTCAGGCACAGATGCTCATTGAGTGCCTGATCTCGAAAGTCTTGGATTCCAGGTTTGAAAATGTGGGTTGTCGGTTCACTGCCTGTGGCTTCATGCCACCCGTTTTGCCAGCGCAAAGCGAATTTGCTTTGGGCTCCAGCTAGTGACCATCGTTCGCGATTGACGGTCCACGATCCTCTTGGGGACGAAGACAAGGCCCTGATACGTTGACCGATTTCTTTGTCACTGCACGCCACCAGTTCACCGGGGATGTGAATGAACTCATCAATTTCATCCGGCCGTACGAACTGCACTGCGCCTGCACATTCAAACCCAATATGCTCAAGTAAGGCGAAGGGATTCTTTGCCGAAATGCCAAAGTCATCAGCGAACGACTGGCGGACAGCTTCGCCTTCCGGAATTAGCCCCTCGATGAACGGATCAGTAATAGAGCGCTGGTAAGGGGTCTCTCGATAGGGCATTGCCAGGGATAATCTGGCTTGTCTAGAATCTTGTGGGACGAATTGAAATTTTCTGTTACCAAAATGATCTTGTTGAAGGATTCCGACAGGCTGCCCGTATAAAAAGGTCACGAGTTCTTTCATCGCGGGCCCTGTTCGTTGTTCTCATCTTTATTGTCCGGTTCATTGCATTCGTCATTATCAAGAAGTGCTTGATCCTGCTCGCTTTCTACGTCGTTCGCTGTACTTGAGTTGCGATCGAAAGTCGAAGCATCTGAACTAGGCAACCCTTTTCTAAGGGACTGTTGCAACGCCGATTGACCGAGATCGGAGGCGGCTAGGTTTCGGATGCCTGTTTGGATGCGCAGTTCTTTGGCGAACTTTTGGAATGAGGATTCGCCGAGCCCCGATGCGGCTAGTTTTCGGAAGGCCGATTGACCTATGTTCGAGGGTGCCAATCTTGGGAAAGAGGACTGATCCAAACTCGAGGCTTTTCTAATTGCTTCCGACGCGGCCGGAGAGATACGAGCTATCGAATGGTAGCGGTCTTCATCTGATGACTCGATTTCGAGTTCAGCATTGAAAGAAAGATTTATTGATATCCCGAGTGCTTCAAAGGTATCTAACACCTTGCCGAGTTCAGCTCTCGTGCGTACACCCTGCTCCAGGCCTATAAGCCATTTGCGCGAAACGCCTGCGCGGTCGGCTAGGGCTTCTTGAGTGAGGCCGAGTTTCATCCGGGCATCATGCACGAATGCTCCGAGTTCCTTTTGGGTCGAAACGTCGCGATTCATGAAACCTCCTGTTGTGCACGTATATGCACATTATTATAAGTGAATGTACGTACACTTTTACGAAAGTGTACGTTTGTTCACTTTCATTAATGTGAATGAACGTGCACTTGGGCTTAGGTCACTGGACGACAGGGAGGTCTCAATAGCAAAAGCTTTTGCGTCAAATCGCTCTTGATGAGCTTTTTCATTTGCGCAGAGTCCAAGTCATCTCGATCGCTGAACTTCAGCACCGGAGAAGATATGAGGATTTTCGGCAGTCAGAAGTGCTCTTGGCACCTCAAAATAGGGGAGCTGAACGCAGGCCAGGCGTAAAGAGAGCCAGCTATGGGTCCCTCCAAAGCGATGGTATGAATTTCCCTTACTATCACTTTCTTAGAAAATGATAGTAAGGATCCGTGTTGCTATCACTTTCCGCTTGGTGGTTCGTGGTGGCGACGTAACCAGTCGAGGGGCAGCACGTGGAAAAAGGCGCGGATCAACGTTCCCGTCCGGCGTCATTGTCAGGGGCGACTGAACGCTTTGTTCGATGACCGATCCAGCTTTCCCAGACCGTATCCCCGTAACCGGTACAAGTCCGGTTGGGCCCCGCCGCATCGAGGCGTAACACAAACACCTCGAGGAGCGAGATGGGCAGACCGCAGAAGATTCCTACGAGCCCATCAGGGTTTCGGCGGCAATGCGCATATGCTCGGAGATTTCCGAGCTCACTGCGGCGCTGTCGCCAGCCTCGATGGTGTCCACCAGCTTGAAATGGCGTGCGACATCCATATTGCGCACCCCGCGTTCGTAGCCGCCGAACATGATGGACATGCGGATGGAGCCCTCAAGCTGCTCCCAGGCATGCAGCAGGGTGTCATTCTCGGACAGCCGGCACAGGGTGCGGTGGAACTCGAGATCCGCTTCGATCCGCTCCTCGATTTCATGGCCCGCGAGTTGCTCCATGGTGCTGACCGCGGCGCGCAGCTGCGCGAGCGCATCGGTAAGGTCTTCGCGCTGCAGCAGCGTCGTGGCCGCCAGGGTTTCCAGCGAGGCGCGCACCGCGAAGATGTCTTGGATTTCCTTGTTGTCCAGGTGGCGAACGGACAGTCGTCCGCGTTCTCCGGCGGACACCAATCCCTCCTGCTCCAGCTGGCGCAAGGCTTCGCGCAAGGTGCCCCGGCTGATCTGCATGGACGCAGACAGCTCGGTTTCCACCAGGTGGGTTCCCTGCTGCAATTCGCCGGTGGTGATGGCACGGCGCAACGCAATCAGGGCCTGCTCGCGCAGGCTCTTCTTGCGAAGGCCTACCAAGGAAGAATCGGCGATGGCCATGGAGCACCCCTAGGGATTGGAATTCAACTGTCGATTGTTAACTGTTGATTTTAGCGCCTTGGGAGGGTGCAGTGCGAGCACTGCACCCTCCCAAGACGAATCAGCAAGATGATCGAGGCAGATCTAGCTAAGCGCTGCCAGGACCTTGGACACAATCGCGCTGATCGACAACCCGTAGCGGTCATGGAGTGTCGGCAACGCGCCTGCGTTCAAGAATTCATCGGGCAGGCCGATGGGAATGACCTTAGAGGAAACCCCGCCGCGGATCATGGTGGAAGCCAGGGTCTCGAACAACCCGCCGATGACCGAGTGGTTCTCCAGTGTGACCACCAGGCGGTCCCCGCTGACCTCCTTCAGGACTGTTTCCGAGTCGAAGGGCTTGATTGTGGGGGAGTGCACCACCGAAACATCCACGTTGTGCTTGGCCAGTTCCTTCGCGGCGTCCAGCGCGCGCATGGTCATCAGGCCGCTGGAGACGAAGACGACGTCACGTCCACCGCGTAGTACTTTTGCCTTGCCCAATTCGAAGCTGTAGTCGTATTCATCCAGGACGGTAGGCACCTTGCCGCGCAGCAGGCGCAGGTAGGTTGGCCCTTCGCAAGCCGCTAGCTGCGGCACCGATTGCTCGATGTCCACCGAATCGCAGGGATCCACGATGGTCAGGTTCGGCATCCCGCGGAAGATGGCAATGTCCTCGGTGGCCTGGTGGCTCGGGCCATAGCCGGTGGTCAGCCCGGGCAGGCCGCCCACGATATTCACATTGAGGTTCGGCTCGGCGATATCCAGGCACAGGAAGTCATAGGCCCGCCGGGCCGCGAACACCGAATAGGTGGAAGCAAAGGGGATCATGCCGGTTTCGGCGAAGCCCGCGGCGGCCCCGAACAGCAGCTGCTCGGCCATGCCCATCTGGAAGAAGCGCTCGGGATGCTGCTGGGCGAAGATGTGCATATCCGTGTACTTGCCCAGATCGGCAGTCAGGCCCACGATGCGCGGATCCTGCTCGGCCGCCTTGGCCAGGGCATGGCCGAAAGGCGCTGGCGCGGTCTTCTGGCCGGGCTCCGCGAAGGAGGCAATCATGGCCGAGGTTTTCAGCCGTGGTTTAGCGGTGGCAGACATTTAGGAGTTGCTCCCTTCGAAGCCTTCGGTGAGTTGGTCGCGGCAGATCTGCCATTCGTTGTCTTCAATGCGCATGAAGTGGGCTTTCTCGCGGTTTTCCAGCAGCGGAACGCCGCGGCCTACCTTGGTGTCGCACAGGATGACCGAGGGGCGCGAGGCGAGGGCCGCTTGGGCCGCGATGTTGTCGAAGGCCTGCAGCAGCGCTCGCGGGTCATTGCCGTTGATCCGCTGGGCGTACCAGCCGAAGGCTTCCCATTTCTCGGTGACCGGTTCCGTGCGCAGCACGCCGGCGGTCGCGCCATCGGCCTGCAGGGCATTGATGTCCACCATGGCGGTCAGCTGGCCGAGCTGGTGGTGGGCGGCACCCATGGCCGCTTCCCAGGTGGAGCCTTCATCCAGTTCGCCATCGGAAAGGAAATTGATCACCCGCTGGGTCCTGTTCTGGTGGCGCAGTCCCAGGGCCATGCCCACCGCGACGGACAGGCCGTGGCCCAGGGAGCCTCCGGAGATTTCCATGCCGGGGGTGTAGGTGGACATTCCGGACATCGGAAGCCTTGAGTCATCCGAACCGTAGGTTTCCAGCTCCTCGACCGGAATGATGCCCGCTTCGGCCAGTGCGGCATAGAAGCCGATGGCGTAGTGGCCGGTGGAAAGCAGGAAGCGATCGCGGTCCTCCCAGTCCGGTTCTGCCGGACGGAAGTCCAGCTGGTCCGCGTAGACGGCCGCGAACATGTCCGCAGCGCCCAATGCTTGACCTACATATCCTTGGCCCTGCACCTCGCCCATGTTCAGCGAGTGGTGGCGGATGCGGTAGGCGGCGTCGCGGACCCTTTCGGTGCGCTGGCCCAAATTCAGCGTCTGGTTGTCGGTGGCTGCAATTGCCATGGGAAGTCCTTTCAGGAATTCAACGGGTCGGTGTCCGGGGTTGCTGCCCGGGGTCAGACGCAGCTTTTCTGCGGATTCGCGGCGATGGCCTGGTCGGCGAGACGCCGTTCGCGTGCGCCCCAGGTTTCCTTGGTGGCTAATGCCGCCCACAAGCCGATCAGCGCGTAGCTGATGAAGAGCGCGGCCGGGCCCATCCAGCCGAACTGCATGAAGAGCAAGGTGGTGATGAATGGCGTGAAACCTGAAACCATGGCTGAGATCTGGTAGGCCAGCGATGCGCCGGAAGAGCGGGTCTTGGCCTGGAAGAGCTCTGGGATCCAGGCACCCTGGGCGCCGGCCATGGAGTTCTGGCAGATTGCGTAGGAGATCACGATCGTGGCAATGATCATCAGGAACGAGCCAGTGTTGACCATCAGGAACATCGGAATGCCGAAGAGCGCGGCAAAGGCGCAAGCGAATAGGTAGACGGTGCGCCGTCCGACGCGGTCGGTGAGCCTGCCCCAGCGGTAGGTCGCGAAGATGCCAACGGCCGCGGCGATGCTCAAGGCGGTCAGCGTCTGCCAGTTCGCCGCCAAGCCGGTGGTGTGCAGGTAGGAGATCATGTAGGTGATGGAGACCGCGTAGCCTGCGGTCTCGGCAATGCGCAGCCCGATGCCGCGCAGGATATTGCGCCAGTCGGTGCGGATAACATCCATAATCGGCGACTTGACGATCTGCCCTGAGTTTTTGACATCGTCGAACACAGGCGACTCCGGGACCTTCGAGCGGATGACCAATCCAACGATGACCAGCAGGAGGCTGGCAAGGAACGGAACACGCCAGCCCCAGTCGCCAGGCAGTTGCACGCTGAGCAGGAACACCAGATTGGCCAGCAGCAACCCTACCGGGAATCCGGACTGGACGATCCCGGTGAACCTGCCCTTTTGCATCCATGGTGCGTGTTCATAGGTCATCAGGATTGCCCCGCCCCATTCGGCGCCGAAGGCCAGTCCTTGGACGATGCGCACAAAAACCAGGAGTGCTGGAGCCAGCACGCCAACTTGCTCATAGGTGGGCAGCAAACCGATGAAGAAAGTGGCCAGGCCCATGACGATCAGCGAAGTGACAAGCACCGGCTTGCGCCCGATTTTGTCACCGAGATGGCCGCCGATAATTCCGCCGAGGGGCCGGGCGGCGAAGCCTACGCCCAAGGTGGCGAAGGATGCCAGCGTTCCGAGCAGCGGATCGGTGCCCGGGAAGAACGCGTGGCCGAAATACAGGGCGGCCGCGGTGCCGAAGCCGATGAAATCGTAGGTTTCGATGGTGGCGCCAACGCTGGAGCCTATGGCGACGCGCTTGGCGTCCTTGGTGCCGTGGATCGGGCCACGCATTTCTAGAGCTTCACTGCTCATGGGTGGCTCCCTTCGTGAGTTGTGGGATGCGGGCAACTTTCATTGTTGACAGTCAACACTAATAGCAGTGTGAGTGTCGACACAAGTCCTGTCAAGAAGAAATTTAACAGTTGACTGTCAACAGTAAACAAAACTATCGTGGTGTGCACCACAAACTTCTGGTGCTCTCGCCCAGGGCAGCGCGCCGCAACCACCAAGTTCGCCTCATCGTTGTTCGGGCGAGCCGTATTGAAAGCAGGAATCCTATGAATCAAATCCAGCGCACTGCAGTACTGACCGGTGCCACCTCGCCACAGGGGATCGGCATCGAAACCGCCCGGCACTTGGCCCGGGAAGGCTGGGGAATAGCGATTCTGGATCTGGACCACTCCGCATCCGAGCGCGTAGCCGCGGAGATTGCAGAAGAATTTGGCGTGCCGGCATTCGGCCACGAGATCGACGTTGCCGACGAGTCCTCGGTCGCCACCGCACAAGCGGCAGTGGCAGCCCGCGTCGCCGCGGGGGAGCTGCCTCCTGCCGGCGCCGTAGTGAATATCGCGGGAATTACCTCCCCGGTGGATTTCCTGGATACGACTTTGGATATCTGGAACAAGATCATGAACGTCAACGCCACGGGCACGTACCTGGTCACCAAGGCATTCCTGCCGGAAATGATCGAGAGTGGATGGGGACGAGTAATCAACATGTCTTCCGTGTCAGCCCAACGTGGCGGCGGAGTCTTCGGCAAGGTCCCTTATTCCTCAGCGAAAGCGGCAATCCTCGGTTTCACCAAGGCGCTGGCCCGTGAGATCTCGGCTAGCGGCGTCACCGTCAACGCGATTGCACCAGGCGCTGTGGATACCAACATCCGTGTTGGCAGCACCGACGAGCAGGAAGCGGCCATTGCCGCGGGGATCCCCATTGGGCGCACCGCAACCACTGGAGAAGTCGCATCGGTCATCGGCTTCCTGGCATCCGAAGGTGCTTCCTACCTGACCGGCACCACCATTGACATCAATGGTGGCAGCCACATGCATTAGCAGTTCTGGGTCCGGGCAAGTTCAAGGAAAAGAAGAAGCCAGTGGCCACGCTCCGAAGAGTTCGAGGCGTGGCCACTGGCTTATTGTCATGTTCTGGCGGCCGTTAGCCGAACCAGGGCTTCTCGGCAGCCGCGAGCGTCCCATCGTTTTTGGCCATGTTCAGCCACTGGTTCACGTACTCCTGGAACTCGTCATCGCCCAGCGGCAGCAGATAGGCCTTCTGGGAGAAATTGAACGGCTTATCCGGGTGCACCGCACACAGCTCGGGGTGCTCGTTGGCCACCCACCGAGTTTCGGAGGCATCGGTGGTCATCACGTCGGCACGCCCGGCAATGATCTCATCGAAGATCTTGTTGTTGTCCTCGAAGCGGATGATCTCACCGTCGGGATAATTCGCATCGGCGAACTTCTCGTTGGTACCGCCGATCGGGGTGATGGAACGGACCCCGGGCTGGTTGATTTCCTTGATCGTGTCGTACTTCTCCACGTTCTCGCACAGGGTGATTGGCGTCTTGCCCTCGTCCAGCGTGGCTTCGCTGTAGTAGGCCTGCTGGGCACGTTCCATGGAAATGGAAACCCCGCCTACTGCCATATCGCACTTGGAGAGGAAGTCCGGCATCAAGTCTTTCCACGAGGTCTGGATGAACTCTGGTTCGACGCCCATGGTCTCGGCAAGATTTTTCGCCATCGTGATGTCGATTCCCGACCATTCCCCGGAATCCGGGTCGAGGTAGGTGAACGGACGGTAGTCGCCGGTGGTGCAGACCTTCAACGTTCCGGTTTCAACAACGCTATCCAGCCTGGTGCTGTCGGAAACTGGCTTCTGGACGTCGCCGGATTCCGGGGCTGGAGCCGAACAGCTTGAAAGGAACAAGGCTGCGCATAGGACCAGCAACGGCAACCGGCGGGTAATGGACGGATTCTTCTGTGAACTGTCGGTCATAGTCCATCAATCTATAAGCCGTCCAAGTCAGGGTGCAAGAGTCAAGTCCGTTTCGTGAATTCCCCAAATACGTGGGTGAAACGGAGTACTGATCAAGCTAGCGACAGGAGACACAGACGGTGTTCGTCTTATATCGGTTGCTCAAGCTAGACCCTTTCGACGCGACGTCGGCGAAATGCGCTTCATCTCGCCAACGTCGCTGAATTGCATGCGGACTACAATGTGGCTTCTGCGGATTGGCCTTCTTGGAATTGCCTCCCCGCACCGGTAAGCATCTCCGACAGCACAATCGCAAGTTCCTGCTGAGTTAGCAGCCCTGATGATAGTACCAACTCGGTCACTCCTTGCCCAGTGATCAGGGCTTCTTGAGCGATACGTGTTGCATTCTCGTAACCGATTCGTGGGCTGAGAGCAGTAACCAGCCCGATCGACTCAGTAACGCGTTGTTCGAGGAACTCTTTGTTAGCAGTGATTCCATCGATGCATTTATCTGCCAGCATTCGACTAGCGGCACCGAGTTGCTGCAAATTCGCAAAGAGTGCCCTGGCGATTATTGGTTCGAAGGCATTGAGCTGGAGCTGTCCGCTTTCGGCTGCCAATGTCACGGTGACATCGTTACCGATTACTTCGAAAGCCACCTGGTTAACCGCTTCCGGGATAACAGGGTTCACTTTACCGGGCATTATGCTCGAACCAGCCTGCCTTGCTGGCAGATTGATTTCATTGAACCCGGAACGTGGCCCTGAGGACAGAAGCCTGAGATCGTTGCACGTTTTGGATAATTTGACCGCGACACGCTTCAGGATCCCAGACAGCTGAACGAAGACTCCAACGTCTGAAGTTGCTTCGACAAGATTGGCAGCCGATACCAGGCTATCGATCCCGGTAGCTGATCTAAGCGCGTCGATTGCATGTGCACGGTATTCTGGGTGAGCGTTCAGCTCGGTACCGATGGCAGTGCCCCCGAGATTCAACTCGTGCAACAGCAAGCGTCCTTCGCGGAGCCGGGCCTCGTCTTCACCAAGAGTTACTGCATAGGCCAAGAATTCTTGTCCAAGTGTCATCGGTACTGCATCTTGGAGCTGCGTTCGGCCCATTTTGATGACGTTGGCGAACTCTTCCGCTTTCCGTTGCAATGCACGTCTCAAGTGGGCCAAACTCTCCAGGAGACTGAGAATATGGTTGTCCAACGCAAGCTTGAGCGCTGTCGGGAACACATCATTCGTACTCTGACCCATGTTTACGTCTTGGAGCGGATGAAGGAACTCGTATTGGCCCCTTTTGTAGCCAAGATGTTCCAAAGCCCGGTTGGCGACAACCTCGTTGGCATTCATATTTGTCGAAGTCCCAGCACCGCCTTGGATCATGTCTACGATGAACTGGTCGTGTAACTTTCCTGAGCGTATTTCGTCACAAGCCAAGATGATTGCATCTGCCTTCTCAGCACTCAGCTGCCCGGTGGCTTTATTTGCGATCGCGGCGGCCTGCTTAACGGCGGCCAGAGCAGCAATGAAGACGGGCTGCGAACTGAGCACCGATCCGCTGAGCTGGAAGTTCTCGGCGGCACGGGCCGTGTGCACACCGTAGTACGCATAGCTGGGGATTGCGTAGTTTCCAATGAGATCGTGTTCGATTCTGGAACCTGCATGGGAAGCGCTAATTAGTGGCATGGTGATGTCAACGGCTTTCATTCGCGAGGTGGACTAGGCGACCTTCGAGGGCAGTCGCTACAACTTTGTAGCGGAAACTATTTCCCCGGAAGGGATTATTATCGGACTTCGAATACCGGTTTTCAGAAGTTACTGTCCACTGCTGATCTTCAATTAGGCAGAATGAGGCAGGTTCTCCGACGGCTAGCGGGCGCCCTGCGAATTCGCTGATACCGCCTATCCGCGCCGGCGCCTCAGACATGACAGCTGCGACGAGATTCCAATCCAGATGTTCTGCATCCTCTAGCACTTTGGCAACAACGGACAGTGCGGTCTCGAGTCCAGTCATTCCGAAGGGAGCATCGCACCAGTTTCTGGCTTTTGTTTCCGCAGTGTGCGGGGCATGATCAGTGGCGACAGCATCAATGGTTCCGTCCAGCAACGCCGCGCGCAAGGCCAGCACGTCATCCACTGAGCGCAAAGGCGGGTTGACCTTGTAACGGGTATCTGCAAGAGCTGCCAGCTCATCGGAGAGCAACAGATGATGCGGGGTGACCTCAGCGGTAACCGGCCAACCTTGCGATTTTGCCCAGCGGACTATGTCTGCTGATCGACGCGTCGATATATGGCAAACGTGCAAATGGGCACCGGTTTCTGCGGCCAGGATGGCATCCCTGGCGATAATCGTTTCTTCGGCAACTCCCAGCCACGCCGGAATCCCAGTCGATTGGGCAGCTGGACCGGCATTGATCTGTCCTTGACCTGCCAAATCGGCGCTTTGGGCATGCTGAGCAAGAACTCCGCCAAATGCGGCAACAGCTTGAAGTCCCTGGCGAGTGAGATTGGCGTTGTCAAGGCATCGGCCATCATCTGAAAAAATGTGTGCTCCGGCGGCGGCCATTTCTGCGTAGGGAGCGGATTCATTTCCTTCCAAGTTTTTCGTCAGGGCGCCAACCGGATGTACACGGCACGCACCATGGAGGTTGGCTAATGCGACTAGGTTCCGAACGCGCTCAGCTGAATCCGTGACAGGATCGGTATTGGCCATCGCGAACACGTCGGTGTAGCCTCCTGCCGTCGCCGAGCGTGTTCCGGTCGAGATGGTCTCAGCCGCTTCACCGCCGGGTTCTCTGAGATGGGTGTGGAGGTCGACGAATCCTGGCATCATGATCAGTCCTTGGCAATCCACTACCTGGGCCTCTGGATTGCGAGCTTGATCCTGGGAAACGAAAGAAACGAACTTTCCATCAGAAATCAGGACATCAGCTGGCGGGCCACCATAGGGAAGGACGCCGGTGAGAATCATGTCGCCGAGGGATGAGCCGATGCTCCAGTGTGCAGCGGCCGTTTTCATGGGACCTGCAATTCTGGGGAAACCGGGGTCCAAGAGAAAACGGGACCATCGTTGCAGATCAGAGGGCTTTCATCTCCTTCACTGCGAGCCCCTGAAGCGCATCCGTGGCAGTAGCCCAAGCCGCAGGCCATATGGGCCTCCACAGAGACTTGGATTTTCGCATCCCAACGGGAAGCCAGGGCTTCACACAACTTCGTGAGTCTTTCTGAACCACAAGTCATGATGACCTGTGGGGGATTGGAATCAAGATCAGAGGTAAGCGTGGCAAATAGCGCTTCTGGTGTGCTTGTGCCTTCGACATCGGTAACTTCATATACCTTTGCGCCATTGTCCCGGTAGAAATCCGCGCCAATCAATGCCGTAGAGTCTCTTGCACTGGTCACTGCTGTGATCTGGAGATTCCGCTTGGCGTTATGCTGCGCGACGGTGGTCAATGAGCAGGTGCCGATTCCCCGTCCGATAAGCAAAACGCGCTGTACATTCTCTTCGATTTCAAATGCCCGGCCCAAGGGGCCGACAACGAACATTTCCTCGCTCACTCGGAAGGATTTAAGCCGTTCTGTGCCAGATCCGACAACGCCATAGAAAACTTCGATATTTCCGCTGTCATCGTCGGTAGAGTAAATTGCCATGGGTCGTGGCAAAGCAGGCGTGGCTTCACCCTTGCGGGCAGCGGTCAACATCAGAAATTGGCCTGGTTGAGCAGACTCGGCTATAGCGGGGGCATGCAGCGTGAGGGCCATGTAGCGGTCCCCGAGCGGACGATGGTCTATGACCTGATAATGACCGGCGGTGGCTCGTGGGCGTGGTTTGCGTGGCAATTTGGCCAGTTCCCAGCCGTCGGCGCAGGGAGCATTGTCCGGGCTGAGCACGGGCACGTTAGAAGTTGTGGACATGGCAAGCTCCTAGTGGGAATTTTGGGTGTTGAGGGAACTATCGAGCTCTCGCAAGCTCACTGTGAGGAGATCGATGCCTACGGCAAGATCAGAATAGGTTGTCAGCTCGTCCGGTGAATGGCTTACACCATGGTTCTGGCTGGGGACAAAGATCATTCCGCTAGGGCAAACATGGTTGATCATCTGGGTGTCGTGGCTGGCCCCTGAGGGCATTACCCGATACTCAATACCTTGTGATGCTGCTGAAGTCGTAATTGCGTTGCGGATCGCAATGGGCAGAATCACTGGAGAAGCATCTGCGAGTATTTCAACATTGATCTCGGTTTTCCGGGAACTCGCGATATCGTATGCACGTGAAATCAATTCTGATGTGGACACGCGTTGGCGCGCGGGGTCCGTATCCCTCACGTCAATGTGAAGCTGGCATTCTCCCGGGATAGTGGTTATCGAACCCGGGAATACGTCCATCTTTCCGACCGTGATGCGTGTCCCGTGGTGACCTGGGTCGTTTGCAAGGGACTCTGCCGCCAGCACGATTTCGGAGGCTGCCGCTAGAGCATCTGCACGAAGGTGCATCGGGGTTCCGCCTGTGTGCGAAGCACGCCCCTTGATCTCGATTTTAATGCGCGTGCTTCCGGAGATCAGGTCAACGACTCCGATTGGCATGCCGGCGTCGGTGAGCACGCTTCCTTGCTCGATATGCAGCTCTATGAAACCGGCCCAGTCGTCTGGATTCCATTGGGCTTTCTCAACTGCAAGAGGATCGATACCGAGGGCCGCCATGGCCTGAGCGACACTAATTCCGTCCTGATCCAATAATGCCGGCAGATCCCTGGCCTTGGTCAGTCCGGATATGATACGGCTTCCGGTGCAGGCTTGGCCGAATCTGGCTCCCTCTTCTGCGGCGAAAGCCACGAATCGGATGGGGTGGCGCGGCGGTTGACTTGCCGTGCTCAACGTTCTGGCAACTTCCATCGCGGCTACGACGCCGGCGATGCCGTCGAAGGCGCCACCATTCGGGACGCTGTCAAGGTGGGAGCCAGTACCTATGGCGGGTAGCGAAGGATCCTGGCCCGGTAATTCCGCTATTGAATTCCCTGCAGCGTCAGTGCTTACCTCTAAGCCTAGGCCCGCCATATAGGACTGGAAGATTTCGTGGGCCTTGCGTTCTAGGGCGCTGTAGCCCAGCCGGGTGATCCCGGGACCGCTGGCGGGTTCGCACACGGAAGCAAATGCCTCAATGTGCGATTGGACCCGCTCAGCGGCGAACTCCGAAAGGGCTCCAGTTGTTTCAGCCGTTGTCGACGACATGTTGTTCCTTTAATGAGTCTGGTATTTCAAGTTGGCTGCCGGTTAGGGCATGCGTTTTGATTCCGGCTGCGATTTCTAGATTGGGTTCAGAAATGACCGAGCCGACGCTGAGGACTGTTGCTCCCTTTGACTCTACGAAACTGGCCAAAGCGCTTAGGCCATGGAGCTCGGACCAGTCGTAGCTGATCAGGGCCACTCGTGAATCGGAGCGGAGCTCTGCGGACAGGCCGAGTGAACCCTCAACTGAGAAGGCGTAAATTAATTCAGCATCCAGTTCCCGGGCCACGACGTGGCCAAGAACTGCAGACTCGATCTGGTCCCAGACCACCACTGTGGAGATAGGGGAGGAACCCAAGGCCGATGCCAGTTCCTTTCCCAGAAGTTCAGCGACGGTGGGTGCTTGGACAGAGGTCATCTTGCTGGCCTCAGCTGGTTGGGCGAGGGTGTGTGCGAATTCGAGAATGCTTGCGGTGTTGTCAGTCATGGTGTCTCTCCTGGATAGGGTGTGAGAGTTCAGTGAAGTCGAACAGCGTGTGGGTAGTCAAGTCCGGAGATGCTGTCTGCGAGTACCGGGTATCGAGAACGTGCAAGCTCATTTCCGGCGCTGTTCCGGATGCCTGGAGGATGGCTAGGAGGCCAGGCGTATTTGCGTCCAGTTCGAATCCGATAAGTAGAGTTCGTTCAGATCGGTGCATTTCTCCTAAGATCTCGGGGTTAGCGAGATCTACCAGTGCGAAGGCGATGCCGCTGTGCAGCGATACCGCAGTGGCGAGAATGGCATCTGTCCCTGACTGGGCTACGAGACGGTCAACGCCTGCAGGAATACGGGCAGCAAGGGATTCCGCGAGACGTCGTAATATTGCTGGACGATGAAGGGCCAAGCGAGCGTCCGGCAGGTCTCCTTCGGTTGGTCGCAGGGCTTTCAAATCGGCCAATAGATCCAGCCGCTGCTCGGAGCTGTCTTGGACAATTTCTGGCGGAGTAGTTGTTGAGAGCGTGGTCATTGGTTTTCCTTTGCCTGAGGGCGCGAAGAATGCCGCATGCACTTGCGGCCTGTCGGGCTTAGTTGAGTTCTGCTCCGCTGCGTTCGGGGACGAGGAACATGGTGAGGAAAGCAAGAAGATAGATTGCTGGCAGAAGCCCCAGAGCGAAAGCGAAACCGTACTGGGATGCGATGAGTGCGATCACGATTGGGGCAAAACCACCGATACCGCGGCCGATGTTGAATAGAACATTCTGTGCGGTGGCCCGAGCCTCAGTTGGATACAACTCGGCCATGAGAGCGCCATAGCCGCCGAGCATGCCATTGGCAAAGGCACCCATGACGAAGCCGCCTATGAGCAGCAAGGTTGCGTCGGTCATCTGGCTGTAGGCTAGAACGGAAACTGCCGCGCCAATTTGGAATATCCAGAAAGTCTTGCGTCGGCCAATTCGATCAGCTAGTTGGCCGAAGACGAGGATTCCGGACATCATGCCAACAACGGTTACTGCCGTCCAAATGGAAGAACTCATCAAATTGAGGTTGAACTGCGTATTAAGGTATCGAGGAAGCCAACTCATGATTCCGAAATATCCAAAATTCTGAACAGACGTCAGGATGATCATGGCTAGCGTGATCCGTACAGCTTTCTTGCTGCCTACTAGCAGACGCAATGGGTTGGACTTGGCCTTAGTTTGCGAGTTCTGACCATCATTGTGGACTTTTTCGAGGAATTTCGGGGGTTCGTGCAAGCGCTTTCGCAGGACGATTGCGACGATCGCGGGGACGGCTCCGATAACGAAAAGTCCGCGCCAGCCAAATACGCTGATGACAGGTGCCGAAAGTATGGCGGCGGCGAGTACACCGAATTGGAAACCGATCGCCACCCAGGAAGTAGCGCGAGCACGCATCTTCGCTGGCACGGCTTCTGCCGCTAGCGTCATGCCAATGCCGAATTCACCGCCGATACCTATGCCTGCAATGAATCGGTATGCCGCAAGATCCGCGAATCCAGTGGCAACGGCTGACAAACCCGTAAAGAGCGCAAAGAGCACTACCGAGTAGGTCAACATCTTTACGCGGCCAAACCTGTCGGCCAAAACGCCAAAGACAATGCCTCCCAGAACCGCGCCCAGCAAGGTAATAGTGTGAAGAGACCCTGCTTCAATGTCCGTAAGCCCGAAAGTTGCGATAATTCCCGACAAGGCAAAGCTGAGGATCAAGAGATCGAAACCATCTAGTCCGTAGCCGATGGCGGAAGCGAAGACGGCCTTGCGTCCGTAGCGTTCCTCGTCCGTTCTGTTGGACGACTTGCCTCGCCTCGCTTTGAGATCAGAAGTCAGGTGATTATTTGTCATGCTAGCCTCCGGGAGGGAATAGGGGTGTCAAGGGTTCCGATTAGATCCGAGAGCTTGGAAACCTTCAATTGGTGGCAAAGAGCATCTAATCCAGCAAGAATTTCACCCATTGCCGTGGGCCGCGTAAATGTTGCTGTCCCTACCTGAATTGCAGTCGCACCTGCGATCATGAATTCAGCAACGTCCCGCGATGTGGTGATTCCGCCGCATCCGATGACAGGAATGGTGACTGCCTGCGCAGCATCCCGCACTAACTTCAGTGCCAAGGGCTTGACGGCCGGGCCGGTGTATCCGCCGGCTCCACTGCCCAATACGCTTTTCCGCCGCGGGGCGTCGATAGCTAGACCCGAAAAGCTGTTAGCTACAGTTACCGCAGTTGCACCAGCATCTTCCGCAGCTTTTGCTATTTCTCCTATCGAGTTGACCGTGGGGGTGAGCTTGACGAATAAGGGATGATCAGTATGTTTGCGGATTCCCTGAATCACTTCGAAAACTCGGTCGGGAGAGGTTCCGATCGGCAAGCCATCATGTTCCAAATTTGGACATGAAACATTCACCTCGAAAGCGTCGACGTCTTCCTGGCCCAGCTCCTCGGCAACCGTGAAATACTCTTGGGTGAAGAGGCCACCAATGCTGACTACAACGCGAGTTCCGCTAGCCTGGTATTCCTTGAGAAGCCCATTTCTAAACCCCTCGCTGCCCAGACTTGGAATACCCACACTGTTGAGCATTCCAAATTCCGTTTCAGTCAATCGATGGGCTGGATTCCCGGCTCGATGCACTGAAAAGACTGTTTTGGTCACCACCGCTCCAAGCTGGTCGAAAGCGAGGAACGGAGCAAGCTCAGGTCCGAAGCAACCCGATGCCGGCATGATCGGATTAGCCAGAGAAAGCTCGCCCAGGGCGATTGATAAATCCGCCCCAGCATCAGTCGCGTGCTTCTTTTCGCAGCTCGACGGGCTGTCGAGTAAAACCTCATTTTCCATTTGGCAAAATCCCTTAATCCGTGACGTGAACTTATGACAAGCATGAGGTGCATCACAAGTACCTGTCAAGATCCCGATCTTCGTTGATTTCGACGCTGAATGAACGGCATTTCACTGAATTCTACGCAACGGGTGATGAAGTTTCCATTTCATCCGCTAGGTGAAAACACAAACGGATTTTTGGCATGCGAAGTGGAAAATGATGATTAAAAAAACTTTGACAAATATGGTCTTTGGATCATCAAATTTGACCGAATTATGACGCAAAGAAGCCTGCATGCTTGCGGGCGAGGGCTGCTAGTGAACGATGCCATTTCATATAAAGGTGCTGAGGTCATAGTGCACGAATGATTTACCGAGAGCATGAGAAGCGGAGGAGCTCCCGTTTCTAGGGGTGGATGCATCGGGTTCGAGGCAGGAATGGATTCCCGGAAGTGATCGCGTGGAGCAACGCAGATGACCCTGAGAGCCCAAATCGTTTCTGTTCGCAATAACCGTGCGCTCAGGAGAGGGAAGACCTGCGGTGTTGGCGGTTGGCCCAACGCAGATTCCATTAACCAGTCACGACGGAATACTTGATCCGCGTTTCCAAAATGGGCAGGATGAACTGCGTGTGCGGCAAGCGATTCGAGCGATATACGGAAATCCTGCAGCGTGATAGGGGCTGTTCTCTAATGCCTAGGTCTCTGGTTCTTCATAGCCCAGATCGGATGCCATTTCATGCGCAGCGGCCAAAGTGAGCCGTACAGCCTCATCTCGAATATCGGCTCGTGCCATTCGCTGCGTCGGCGAAGCCAGGGTTATTGAAGCGACAACTTGGCCAGTGGAGGATCTAACTGGCGCGGAAACTGCCCAAACGTTCTCGTCCAGTTCCGACTCGCAAATGTCATAGCCCGTGGCTCTGATGGCCGCCAAATGATCCATTACCGCATTAATCGTGCTAGGGGTGTCGGGCGTAAATGGAGTCAGCTCGGAATTTGACAGCAATTTCTGCACGGTTTCTGGCTGCTGCCACGCTAGCAGCGTGCGCGCGGCTGCGGCAGCATGTAATGGCATCGTCTGCCCTACTCGTACATAGAGACGCAAAGGATATCTGGATTCGGACAGCGCAAGACACACGACTTTGTCGCCGGAGAACTCTGAAAGGAAGACAGTTTCGCCGCTGAGCCTGCTTGCTTCTGCGACCGCCTTATGCGCGGTCACGAGTGGAGATTCGCGAGAGTAATCTGACTGGACAAGCTCTAAGACAGCCGGACCCAGAAAATAACGCCTATTGGTGGCGGAACGCGTAATGAATCGCTCGCGTTCGAGCACTGCCGCTGTTCTGTGCGCACTGGCGACGGGCAGGTCGAGCCGATCGCTGATTTCCCCAAGAGTCATTCCCTTCGGGGATCGTGCCAAGATCCTCAGTACTTCGAGTGATCGGACCACTACCTGCATGTCTTCCTCCGTTACCGTCCACCGGAAAGGTGGTTTCCACTGTAGCGGGTATGGGGCAACTATTATGAAATTCCACGATCCCAGAGTGGTTCTTAATGCGTTACCTGCACATGCAGGCCTCGCCCAGGACGTTATCGCGCGGAAGAAGAAGTTCGGGATCAAAACCGTCCAGCTGGTCTGGATGAACTCGGTTCCCGCATTCATCGACATGGCAAGAATTATTGTCATCATGATCGGGATTTCCGGCTAACCCTCCGGCTTTCGGACCTGAATAGTCGCTGGCCCAGCAACTTCCGCTGTTGCTGGCCTTGTGTGTTTCGGCTTCCTACCAGCCGGGCTTCCGTCTCCCCTCTGAAACAGGTTCTTTGGTGTTGCTGGAAAATCTGGGATAGAGCCGCATAACCCGGCAGGAACTATGCAACAGGTAGGTCAGGCAATGGAATTCCGGTCGGTTTTGGAAAGATTCTTTTGTGAGCTGCCGGTCAGAGTCCATTAATCCATATGCGGTCCAAGTCAGGGCAAAGGAGATCCGTCCTTTGTCAGACGGCGGAAATCAGCTGGCGGAAGGAACCGCCGCAGTGATATCCAGCGCAGCCACGAGATCCTTGCTGTGCTGGTGTTCCGCATTGCCCAGGAACTCGTAGAGCGGACGATGCTCCACCAGCTCGCCCTCGTAGAACACGGCCACGTCATCGCTGGCATAGCGGATCACGTCCATGTCGTGGGAAATGACCACGAGGCTCAACCCCATGGAGTCGCGCAACTTAAGTAGCAGATCAAGGATGTGGCGCTGGGCTACCGAATCCAGTGCCGAGGTGGATTCATCGCAGATCAAAATCTGAGGGTCGGTCAGCAGCGCTCGTGCGATAGCCAGCCGCTGGAGCTGGCCGCCTGAGCACTGGCCCGGCCTGCGATCCAGTAATTCCCCGGGCAGCCCCACCTGGGCCATGGCTTGCGCCATGCGCTCCCCGGCCTGGATTGCCGGCAGCCGGTGCACTGCCGCGCTCATCGAAGTGCGGATGGAAAGCCGGGGATCGAAGGAAGAGTACGGTTCCTGGGCAATGACCTGCACCCGCGTTGCTTCGCCATTATGGTGCGTTTGAATGATCCGTCCGGTCGTTGGCTGTTCCAACCCGGCCAGCAGCCTGGCGAAGGTGCTCTTGCCCGAGCCGGAACGGCCTACCACTCCCAGGACCTGGCCACCGTGCAGGCGCAAGCTCGTGGGCTTCAATGCTGCAGGGCCCTTTGCGCGGCGCGTGTAGTTCTTGCCCGCGTCTACCGCTTCCAGCAAGCATTGCGAATCCTTCGCTCGTGGCGTGCGCAGGGGAGGCAAGCTGGCCTCGACCAGCTCGCGTGTCTTGGCGTGGCGGTCCTTGGAAAAGATCTGCGCGGTGGGGCACTGGTCCACAATCTGCCCGTCGCTGACTACCACGATGCGGTCGGCAATGTGCTGGATGCTGGCAATGTCGTGGGTGATGAACAGGACGCCCACGCCACGTTCCTGCTGCTTGCGGCGCAGCAATTGCAGCACCTCGGACTTGAGGATTGAATCCAGCGATGAAGTCGGTTCATCTGCCAGGATGAACTCCGGGTCAGCGGCCAGGGCGATGGCCAGCATGGCGCGTTGGGCCATGCCGCCGGAGAGCTGGTCCGGGCGCTTGCCGGCAATCTGCTTGGCGGGGGCCAGGCCTACTTCTTCGAGCAGGGACAGCACCTGCTCCTCGTGCTGGCGGGCTTTGCCCCAGCCGTGGGCTCCAAGGGCTTCGAGCAGATGCGCGCGGATGGTCAGCCGCGGGTTCATCACGCGCTTGGGCTGCTGGAACAACATGCTGATGCGCCGTCCGCGGATCTGGTCCATGGCCTTCTCGCCCTGCTGGTCAAGGCGCTGGCCATCAAGCAGGATCTGCCCCTCAGCACGCAGCTGCTGGGGCAGCAGGCCGATAATGGCCTTGGTGAGCAGCGTCTTGCCGGAACCGGAACGCCCGACAACCGCCACCAATTCGCCGGCTCGCAGGGCACCGCGCGCTTCGGAGAGCAATCGCTGATCGCCGGAGCTGACCGAAAGATCAATGAATTCAAGTTCTTTAGTCATGGGCTTCCGCCTTGGCCTCGGTAGCAAGCACGTCCTGCCCGCCCAGCACCTGGGTGATTCGATTGCCCAGCAGGGTGACGCAGAAACTGATCAGGAAGATGGCGGCGCCCGGCGCAATCAAGCCCCAAGGGGAACGGATTGCATGAGGCTGGGCCTCGGCCAGCATCGAGCCCCAGTCCGACTGCGGCGGCTGGACACCGATGCCCAAGTAGGACAATGAGCCGAGCAATACGAGCAGCAGCCCGAAGCGCAATGCGGCCTGTGCCAGCACCGGTCCAGCCACGAAGGGCAGGACGTGGTGGCGCAGGATGAACCAGCGCGAAGCGCCCACATGCTTGGAGGCTTCGACATGGTGGGTGCTCAATGCCTGGGCCGCCATGGAACGCACCAACCGTGCGGTGGGGGTCCACGCCACAACGCCCACGGAAAGCACCATGGTGAAGAATCCGGGACCCATGACCGCGATGATCAGCAGCGCTATCACGATTTCGGGCAGCGCAAGCAGCAAGTCGTTCACGCGCAGGAAGAGCTCATCCAGCCACCCGCCGCGCAGCGCGCTGAGCAGGCCCAGTGCGGTGCCAACCAGCAGCGAGAACAGCGTGGTGATCAGCGCTACCGACAGCGAGAACCGGCCACCGTGCAGCACCCGGCTCAAGGTGTCGCGGCCCAGGGCATCTGTGCCCAGCAGGTGGGACAGGTTGGGCCCCTGCAACCGGTCCGCCAAGCTCTGGGCATCAGGGTCATAGGGGGAAATCCACGGGGCGGCGATGGTCAGGATGACCACCGTCAGCAAAATGCATGCGGGAGGGGCAAGCAGGATTTCCTTGGAATGATTCCTAGCCATGTCGTACACCAATCCTCACATTGGGATCACTGATCTTGTGCACCAGGTCAACGATTCCGGTCACCACCACGGCACAGGTCACTACCACCACCACGCCTCCCTGGGCTACCGGGATATCAGCATCAACGATGGAGTCGAAGATCAACCGTCCCATGCCGGGAATGGCAAAGATGACTTCCACGATGACCGACCCGCCCAGCAACCCGGCAAACCAGACACCCACCATGGTCCACAACGGCAGCAATCCATGGGGAACCACATGGCGAACCAAAGCTTGGGTGCTGCTCAGCCCGCGGGCACGGGCCGCCAGCACATGCTCGGAGTCCAAAGCCTGGCACACCCCCGAGCGCACCGCTACGGTGAAAAAGCTGATGGGGCGCAAGGCCAGAATGAAGACCGGGAGCACCAACGAGGCCGGGGAATCGAAACCGGCCGAGGGAAGCAATGACCAGCGCACCGCGAAGAGCAGGACCAGCAACGGAGCCAGCGCGTATTCGGGGATCGCGATCAGCGCATGGGTTATCGAGGTGATCAGCCTATCGGGCCACCTCCCGGCACGGGTGGCCGAAAGTACTCCCAGGACAATGGACACAGCGATGGCCACCACCAGGGCGCTGCCGGCCAAGGACAGGGTGACGCCAATTGCTGGCAGCACCTGGTCGGCTACCGGGGTGCCGCTGATATGCGAGATGCCCATGTCTCCGGTGGCGAACCGGCCCAGCCACCTTCCGAACTGCACCAGCATCGGGTCGTGCAGGCCGAATTGCTGCGCGTAGGCCTGCACCGTGGCCTCGTCGGCAGCCCCGATATCCATGCGTGCGCGCAGCAAGGACCGCACGGGGTCCCCGGGAGAAACAAAGGGGACCAGGAATACCGCGAAGGATGAAAGCAGAACTGCTGCGCCGAGTCCAAGGACTCGGCGCAGCATGGTGGTTAGAGGAAGCACGCTAGCTGGTCTTCGCCAGATCCTTGGTCAGCACGTATCGGGTCAGCGGGTCCTGGACGTAGCCCTGGACCTTGGCTCCCACGGCGTCAATTGCCTGCTCGTTGACCAGCCAGACGTTCGCCGCGTCATCGGCGAGGATATCGCCTGCCTTGCGGTACAGGTCGTGGCGCTTGCTTTCATCCTTCTCCACCAGTGCCTGGCCGACCAGCAAGTCGTAGTCCTTGTTGCAGTAGTGGCTCAGATTGTAGCCGCCCTCGCAGCTGTAGTCGGACTGGAGGAAGCCGATCGGGTCAGCGATGTCGATCATCCGGTTACGCTGGCTGAGGATCATGTCGTACTTGCCGGCCAGCACATCGGGCTCGGCTGCGCCATAGGATTTGGTCACCACGTTGGCCTGCAAGCCGATCTGCTTGAACTGCTCCTGGATGATGGAGCCCACCCCGGCGAACTCCGCGCGTTCGGTGATCGCAATGATTTCCAGCGGCTTGTCCTGCTGGTATCCGGAGGCTTCCACCAGCTTCTTGGCTTCTTCGATATTCACCTGCGGTACGGCCAGGTCCGGGTTGGCCCAAGGCTCGCTCGGGGCAAAGGGGCCGGTGGCAGGCTGCGCAGCGCCTTCGTAGACGCTGGCGGCCATGGCCGGCAGGTCCAAGGCCATGGTGGCGGCCTTGCGCAGGTCCAGGTTCTCGAATGGAGCGCGCGAGTTGTTCAGGTACAGGGTCGAGGTGCGAGGCGAGTCGGCCTTGAGCACGCTGATCTTGTCATCGGCTTCCAAGGTAGCCAGGCTGGTGGCCGGGATGGACATGGAAATGTCAGCCTCGCCGGTCTGCACCTGGGTGGCTCGGGTGGCGCCTTCGGTGATGTAGCGGATTTCGCCGCCAGCCAGCTTCACCTCTCCGTCCCAGTAGTTCTCATTGCGGTCCAAGGTCAGGGACTGCCCGGCTTTTTCCGAGACCGGGGCAAAGGGCCCGGTGCAGTGGTTCATCGGGTCAATGCCCTTATCGGTGTATGCGGCAGGGGAGAGCACGCCAGCGTTCACGCTCGCCATCCGGTAAGGGAGCAGCGGATCAGCGGACGGGGTGGTGACGCGAACGGTATCAGCATCAACGGCCTCGACCTTCTTGATGGTCTTGGGGTTCACTGCACGTGCTGGTGCAGTGGCTTCAAGGACATGATTCAGCGACGCGGCCACAGCTTTGGCATCAAATGCGGTGCCATCCTGGAACTTCACGTTCTTGCGCAGCTCGAAGTCCCACACGGTATCCGAGGTTTGCTTCCAAGAAGTGGCGAGCATCGGCTCAACCTTCTTCTCGGTCTGGTCATACTTTGACAGGGTTTCCAGGCAACCGGCGATAGAGAGCACATAGGCATCATCGCTTTCCAAGGCCCAGTTGGACACTGGGGCACGGAAGTTCGCTACGACTACGCGGGCCTCCGAGTCTGCCGCTGCGTCCGGGGAGGGAGTAGCGGTGGAGCTGCAAGATGTCAGTACGAGGGCAAGGGCCGCAAATCCTGCGGCTGCGCTTAGTCGTCCAAGGTTCATGGAAATCCTTCGGCAATACGTGATGAATTGGCATCTAATGCATTAGGGCCTTGGTAAGCGTACCCTAATTACCTCTGTTTTCCTGAGGTCGTGAGCTTGCCGAAAGCATCCCGTGCACCAAAGGAATTTGCGGCATCAGGGGAACACCGGCTGAGTAGTGAAAAGTTCTTGTAAGCCGTGGAAGTTCCACCGGAATTTCACGTTATGTGTCGTAGTTCATGCTCGGTATTGATCCAGTGCGCGCCGTTGAACCACCCGCGAGCCAAGCCATGATGCAAGTGCCAGCGGAACAATCAGCACCATCCATGGGAGGAACGGCACAATGGTCGAAGCCTCGGCTTGCGCCAGCAGCCAGCCGAAGAGCACGTTGCCCATAAGCACTGCCAGGCCGCCACAGCTGGAGAGCAAGCCAAAATAAGAACCGGAGGCATTTCGGCCAGCAAATTTGGGGACCAGTCCCAGCGCGGTGGGATGGACGCTCATGTGGCCCAAAGTCAGCAGGGTTACCGCGCAAAGAATGCGTGCCGGGCTGGTGCCGTCCCCGAAAACTGAAGCGGGGACAAACGCGAGCACGCAGAATCCCGCGGCACTCAGCAAGTAGCCGGCGCGCAACGTTGACGCAGCACCGATTCTTGCGCCCACCCAGGCAACGGGAAGCTGCAGGCCCAGGGTCAAGATGGATATCCATGCAAAAATGAAGCCCAGCCACTGCGTATCCAACCCCTGGCGATCCAGCTCCAAGGGGATAGCCAAATACAGCTGGTTGTAGGCGAGAAGGTCCGAGGCGTGCAATCCGCAGAAGGCAAGGAACGCGCGATCTTTCATGCAGTGACGCAGGCTGCCACGCGGCTTGGAAACTATTGATTTCGCTTTATCGGACGGCCCCGTGGAGCTTGCGTGGCCTTCGCCGCGCAACGTGATGGCCAAGAAAATGCCAATGGCCACAAAGAATGCCGCTCCGAATCCTGCCACGGTGGAAAAGCCCCAGCCCCACAGGGCGGAACCCACCAGTGGCCCGGTGACGGCGCCGATTTCTCCCGTGATACTCAGCCAAGCAAAAAGCGAGGTCTTGCGAACTTCTTGACGTTGGCGTTGATCCCGGGCAGTTTGCGCGGCGGCCACCAGAATGCTCAGCCCGGGTGAAAACAGTGCTCCGCCGAATCCGGTTAGCAGGGTGCCAAGGACGAACAGCCACAGCATGGGAGTGCTGGCCCATAAGGAGGCTGCCAGGGTCAGGAAGCCCGCGGCTCTGACCGCGCAGCCGATCAGGATCATGGTGCGGGCACCGAAGAGGTCCGCAAGAGTTCCTCCGGCCAAGAACAGCCCCTGCTGGGCAAAGGTTCTGATGCCCAGAATCAGACCCACTGCCGTTGATGCCAGCAGGAAATCGTTTGCCAGGACTACCGCGAGGAAGGGAACGACAGCGTAAAAGCCGATATTGAACAGCGTCTGCGTCCCCAGGAGTACCGGGACTTCGAAGCGGGACGTGCTGGTTTTCATGGCCCTCTGGGAAAGTTATAGTGCGCGGCCGCGGTGCTCTGGGCCGGGTGGACTCTCCGATCTTAGCCAACACCATGGCCCGGCGGCTGCGGGGTTGCGCCGCGCGGCAGTATTCGTGCCGGGCCGAGAAAGCTTGCAGTTCTGCGCAAGACGTTATCCATGGACTTCAGCTCGCATTCCTACAGCGTCAGCGATTCCCAGCCGAGAGCAGCCAGATGATCCAGGTTCCGCTGGTCCCGGGCGATGTTGGCATCCAGCTTGGGGTTCCAATAGCCGGTATTGGACGCGGGTCGGCGCTGGCCCACCGGGCAGTCATGGCCGTGCCAGAAGCAGCCGTTGACGAAGATGGCTTTGCGCCGGGCGCTGAAGACCAGATCCGGGGAACCGGGGAGCTTTCCGCCCCGCAATGGGATCTCGGGATGCGAAGAACGCAGCTGGGCAACTTGCCGCGCGGGCAGGATGCCGTGCACGCGGTAGCGGTACCCGGCGGCATGCAGCAATCGGCGCAAGGCCAGTTCCGGCCCGGTGTCCTTGCTGGAAATGCGCGACATGAGCGACATGAGCGCCGAACGCTGCGCCGCCGACATGATGTCCATAGTCCATTGTGCGCCGCCAAGAAGTCGTGTGCCTATGGCTGGGCCTTGGCTGGATGGCTTGCTGGGTTTCCGGAATGAAACCTTTTGCAACGGTTCTCAAACCCTGGCGGCCGTAGTAGCTTGGGTGCTGGAAGCACCGGCCGGCATCGGGCCGGTCAACAACAGGCAGAAGAATCGAGGGGGACCATGCGCGCAGCACGGTATTACGACCAGAAGGACATCCGGATCGAGGACATCGATGAGCCGCAGCTGAAACCGGGAACAGTGGCCATCGACGTGGCCTGGTGCGGCATTTGCGGCACCGATCTGCACGAATACTTGGAGGGCCCGATCTTCATCCCGCCGGCAGGGCATCCGCACCCGATTTCCGGGGAGAGCGCGCCGGTGACCATGGGCCATGAATTCTCCGGAACCATTACCGCCCTGGGCGAGGGCGTCACTGGCCTCGAAGTCGGCGAGAACGTCGTGGTGGAACCCTACATCATCCACGAGGATGTGGACACCGGCGAAGGCCAGCAGTACCAGCTCTCCCGGGACATGAACTTCATCGGCCTGGGCGGCCGCGGCGGAGGGCTATCCGAGAAAATCGTCGTGGAACGCCGCTGGGTGCATCCCATCGGCAAGATCCCACTGGATGAAGCCGCGCTGATCGAGCCGCTGTCCGTAGCCCACCACGCCTTCGTCCGCTCCGGTGCTCAGGCCGGGCAGGTAGCCATCGTGGGCGGGGCCGGCCCGATCGGCCTGCTGACCGCAGCGGTGCTCAAAGCCAAGGGGCTGACGGTCTACATCTCGGAACTCTCCGAGGCCCGCAAGGCTAAGGCACGGGAAACCGGGGTTGCCGACGAGGTCTTCGACCCGAGGGACGGGGACGTGGCGGACAAGGTGCGCGAGGCGACCGGCGGCCGTGGTGCGGATGCCGGATTCGAGTGCTCCTCGGTCCCGGCGGTGCTGGACATGCTCCTGGACGCGGTGGCTCCCGGCGGGGTGATCGTCAACGTCTCGATCTGGGGGCATAAGCCTGAAGTGGACATGCCCAAGCTGGTGCTAAAGGAAATCGACCTGCGCGGCACCATTGGCTACGCCAATGACCATCCGGACACCATTGCATTGGTGCAAAGCGGCAAGTTGGATCTCGCGCCGTTCATCACCGGGCGCATCGGACTTGATGCACTGGTGTCCGAAGGCTTTGACCAGCTGATCAACAACAACGAGGAACACGTGAAGATCATCGTTGATCCGCGGGCGTAGCCAGCAATCCTCGGCTATGGGGGGCCAGTAGGATACCTGGCACTGGCCCCCGGGCTGCGGCTAGTGGTGGTGTTCTGCCTGTTTCATCTTGCCAATGATTCCCGGGTCGATGTCTCCCGAATGGTGAATGCCGTGCTCGGAATGCGGTACCGCCAGTTCTCCGGCGGACGAAGCTGCCAACCCCAAACTGGCAACCGCCGCAACCGCAACTGAACCGGCAAACATGCTCCCGAGGACAACTAGGCTGCTGGACCGCACTGCCCGGTGCGGATAGTTCTTCCGCCGCTTGCGCTGCCACACGAAGACCGCCAGCACCGACAGCTCAAGCAGCAGCAAGGAAGCAATAGTGAGATCCAGATTCTTCGCTCCCTCCGGGAACCCCCAAAGGCCGGCAACAATGCTGGCTAAATGCACGGAGGAGACGAGCGCCAGGCAGGGGACCGCAAGCTTCACGGCAGGGGCCGCTGCCTTCAGCAGACTGGCGACGGCGTACACCAGCGCCACCCCGGCCCAGGCCGCGGATGCTATCGCGCCGAGCCACGCCCACCACGGTGCCGAGGCAGACCCGACCCCGAATGCCGAGGCCAGACTGGCGGAGGAGGCCGCGGCCAGCGCCGCGACTCCCAGACCAGCGATCCCGGCATAGAGGCCGCCGAAGGCAACGGAGCCCGCAACTGCATCTCGCCCTTGCGTGGCAGGTTCGGTGGCAGGCTCCATGGCCTCGTGGGAAATCATGACCGTGCAGTATGGGCTGCTGGCGTCCGGTCCTGGGACAGGCCTACCGACAGCAGGACAATCGCGCTGGCTAGATGCAGGACGTTATCTGCACCGTTCAGGGCAATGATGTTCAGCGCTGTTGAGGCCAAGAAGAGGCCGAGGATGCCAACCAGGAGGTAGACGGCGCCCACTGTGGTGTTGGCGAGCTTCGAAGCACGCACGGATCCGAGCCCAGCGATGAGCAGCGCAGCGCCGATGGCCAAGTGGATGACGTTGTGAAGTGGATTGACCTCGAAAATGATCAGCTTCCCGCCCTCTGTTGCGAAGAAGTCCACGCCGGCAGTGACAAGGAACCCGAGCAGGCCGACAAGGAGGTACACGGCCCCGAAAATCGTTGCGAGCAAGCGGTTAGGCGATGTGCGCATGGCAATCAGTCCTTCCTGGGACACGGATTCTAGTCCGTGTCGAGTTCTGCGGGTTCCGGAAGGAACCCTGTAGAAGTTCTTCGGAGAACGACGGGAGACGGATTGGTCTTGACCGGATCTTTTTAACTCTTCGGGTGCACGCAAGCCCGTGGTTGTGTGTATTCGCTCTGGATCCCTCCAGCAAGGAAGCCGATGCGCTGAAGAAGTGAGCTGAAGAAGTTACGGATCAGAACAACGAGGAGCAGGTGAAGATCTTCGTGGATCGGCGGGCTTCAGCTTCCTGTTGCCCGGAAGCCGGAATGAGTTTTCCATTGAATGTCCAGCGATGCCTCGCGACCACAAGATGCCGCAGCTGCCATGATCCGGAGCCGGGGAATGCGCAATTGCGTGAAAGGCAGGGGTGCGTTCCTCAGATTTCGCCAAGTCGGAGCTTCATCTGATCATAGGCATCCAATGCGTCGAGCCGTGATTGCTTCAGATCCACGATCGGCTGTGCGGCCAACGGCGCGAACTGAGAGACATAGCTTCCCTGCGGGTCGAATTTCTTCGCCTGCAATTCCGGATTAAAGACCCTGAAATAGGGTGCCGCATCGGCACCACTGCCAGCAACCCACTGCCAATTGGCGGTATTGCTGGCGATATCCGCATCCACCAGGGTGTCCCAGAACCAGCGCTCGCCGACCTTCCAGTGCACTTGCAGATTCTTGACCAGCAGGCTGGCTGCAACCATGCGAACCCGGTTGTGCATCCATCCGGTCTGCCATAGTTGCTGCATGCCAGCATCCACCAGCCCGAAGCCGGTGCGTCCTTTCTGCCATAGCTGCACGTAGCTGGCAACCTGCTGGTCCTGCTCGGGCCAAACCCAGTCGAAGTGGTCGAAATCCGTGCGCAGATTCCTGTCCGGAAGCTGCGGGTGATGGTAATACAGGTGCCAGCAGAAATCCCGCCATGCCAGTTGGCGCCGCATGGCAGTGGCACCTGCACCAGCCTTGGGATTCTCGGCGGCAAGCCGGCCCAGGGCGTCCCACATCTCGTGGGCACCCAGGTGCCCCCAGCGCAGGGCCGGGGACAAGGCAGAGGTGCCGTCCAGATCGGGGCGGTCATGATGCTCCGGGTAATCCTGGGCAATTGACTCCAGGACATTTTCTAGCCGATGGCGGGCAGGGGCTTCGCCTGGCTCCCACTGCGCGGCCAATCCAGCTGTCCATTGCGCCGTGGCTGGCAGCAGCTCGAGGTCTTCCAGTTCGAGGCCGTTCGGGATCCCGGCTGCGCTGAAGGTGTCCTGTCCCAATGGCGCCGGCAGTGGGGGCCTGATGGCGCTGTCGCCCAGGGCGTTGTAGAAGGGGGTGAAAACCTTGTAGCCGGTCCCTTTCTTGGTCAGCAGCTCCCACGGTTCGTGCAATAGCGTGCCGGGGTAGCTGCGGGCTTCCCGCCCGAGGCCGCGCAGTGCCGTCTTGGCCCGGGTATCCACCGCGCGCTCCGGTTGGCCATAGCGCCGGTTCCAGTGAACGGCCTGCGCATTGGTTTGCCGGGCCAGTTCCGTCATGATGCTGTCCGCAGGACCCTTGCGCAGCACCAGCGGTATGCCCAGGTCCTCCAATGCGGCCCGCAGGCTCTTCAGCCCGTGATGCAGCCACCACTTTGCCGCACCGCCTAATGGACGGATGCCAGGGGACTGCTGGTCAAGGATGAACACTGCGATTACTGGCCCTGCGGCCAGCGCAGAAGACAAGGCCGGATTGTCTGCGGTGCGCAGGTCATCCCGGAACCACATGAGCTGCAACGGCAGCGGTGATTGGTTCATTTGAACTCTTTCCTCCGATCAGCGGCTTAGATGGTTAGCTTAGCTAATGAAATCGACTTGTGCCTTCAGCCGGGGTCGCGTTCCGGAGAACTCGGGCAACTAAGTGCGTTTGAGGTGGTCAAGCAGGTGATGGAAACCTTGGCCGCTGCGGGGCGGGTTCGGCCAACTCCCAGGCGCAGCGTTCAGGAATTGCAGCTCACCGCGCATGCATGGGCCGCGGCAATGCGATCCAGACGGGTTGCAGTGCGCCGATGAATGGCGGAACGAAGTCGCTGGCTTGGCCCGGGGAGCAACGGGGGAGCCTGTCCATCGGGGCGGGTGAAGTGCCCATATTGCAGACGCGCATCAACAATCCGCTGAAACACCAGCAGCTCGTGCAATTTATCGCGCCACTTTGCGGGAAAAAGAACCTGAGATGAGCTGGTTGGCCAACTGCCGCTGGACCTGGATACTGCCAGACCAGGGCTCGACTGCGGCAGCTTGCGCCACGGTGGCATGGAGCGTTGGACTTCCAGCGGCATCTGCTTGCCAAACGCCGGGGCATTGCTGGCAGACTGGGCTGTGGACACTAATCGACGGGATTTCCAAGGAGCAGCATGAGCATGTATGCGGTAACCAACCCAGCCACCGGCGGAGTCGAAGCAACCTACCCGACTGCCACCGATGAACAGATCCAAGATGCCATCGCCAAGGCGGATAGCGCCTACACCCAGTGGTCGCTTTCCGCGCTGGATGAACGCGTCGCCCTGCTGGAGCGCGTGGCAGATATCTACGAGGCGCGCGCTGAGCAACTGGCAGCGATCATCACCCGCGAAATGGGCAAGCCCATCAAGCAAGCGATGGGGGAGATCGGCATCGTAGCTGCCATCTACCGCTACTACGCGAAGAACGGACCGAAGTTCCTGGCCGACGAGGAGCTGGAAATCGCCTCGGGCGGCAAGGCGCTGGTGCGCAAGGAAGCGGTGGGTGCGTTGCTTGGCATCATGCCGTGGAACTTCCCGTACTACCAGGTGGCCCGCTTCGTCGCACCCAACTTGATGAACGGCAACACCATCCTGCTCAAGCATGCGCCGCAGTGCCCGGAATCCGCCTTGGCCATGGAGGAGATCTTCAAGGAGGCGGCGGCCCCGGCGGGCGCCTACGTGAACATCTTTGCCACCAACGAGCAGGTTGCAGACATCATCGCCGACCGCCGTGTCCAAGGGGTTTCGCTGACCGGTTCCGAGCGTGCCGGTTCCGCAGTGGCGGAGATTGCCGGACGCAACCTGAAGAAGGTCGTGCTGGAACTGGGTGGCTCGGATCCATTCCTGGTCATGGACGATGCGGATATCGCGCGTACCGCAAAGCTGGGCATGCGCGCCCGCTTCGGCAACACCGGCCAGGCGTGCAATGCGGCCAAGCGCTTCATCATCGATTCCTCGGTCTACGAGGACTTCTCCCGGGCTCTGGTGGAGCAGGTCTCCGGAATCAAGGTGGGAGATCCGACCCAGGCCGAGACTTTCCTGGGCCCGCTGTCTTCAGCCGCCGCTCGCGATGGCTTGGCCGCCCAGGTTCAAGACGCCATCGACAAGGGTGCCACGGTGCTGGCCGGCGGCAAGCCGGTAGAAGGCGACGGTGCGTTCTACGAGCCGACCATCCTGGCCGGAGTAACTGAGCAGATGCGTGCGTTCTCCGAGGAGCTCTTCGGTCCGGTTGCGGTGCTCTACAAGGTGGATTCCGAGGAAGAAGCGGTGGCCTTGGCCAATAACACCGATTACGGTTTGGGCGCTTCGATCCACACCAAGGATCTTGAGCGCGCAGAGCGGATCTCGCTTCAGCTGCAAAGCGGCATGGTGGCCATCAACGAGCCTTCAGCTTCCTTCCCGGAGCTGCCATTCGGCGGGGTGAAGCGCTCGGGCATCGGCCGCGAATTGGGCAAGTACGGCATGGATGAGTTCATCAACCACAAGCTGGTGAAGATCGCCGGCCGCTAGGGTATCCCTAGCGCACAAAGGCAACTGCTCCTTGGCAATCGGAACATTTTCGATTGCCAAGGAGCAGTTTTCGTTGTGGCTGGAAGCCTGGTAGCGCTTAGACGCCCAAAGATTCACGCAGGCGGCTCACGTGGCCCCGCGCTTCCACGCCGTATTCAATCTGGCTGATGGTGCCATCGGGAGCCACCACCGCGGTGGATCGCAAGGTGCCCACGAAAGTGTTGCCATTCTTGGACTTCTCGCCGTAGGAACCGTATGCCTTGGCAACCTTGCTGTCCGGGTCGGAAAGCAGCGGGAAGTTCAGTGATTCATCGTTGGCGAACTGCGCGATCTCTGCGGGCTCGTCAGGGGAAATTCCAAGCACCGAGTATCCGGCGCCGAGCAGGGAATTGATGTTGTCCCGGAAATCGCAGGCCTCAATGGTGCAGCCCGGGGTGGCAGCCTTCGGGTAGAAGTACACGATGACATTTTTGCCTGCGTAGTCTGCCAGGGAAACGGTGTCCCCGTCGGCGTTGCGCAACGAAAAGTCCGGAGCCTGATCCCCTGCGGCAAGTACGGTGGAATTTTCCGACATCTGTTCCTACTTTCGTATTGTGATATTCGTATTTCATTTTATGCCTATGGTGGGGAATTATCCAGAGCCCGGGCCACCAGTTCCACGGCAGGCCGCAGGTGCCGCTGGACTGCGATCCTCCGTAGCCGAGCCACGGATCAACAGCTAGCGGCACCTGCGGACTTGTTCCAAGCAGCGCCTCGACCAGGCGCAGCCGCTAGCGGGCTCCGGCCTTTGCCTCCAGCTTCTGCGTCCAGCGCTTGGCCATCGCCTGGATGACCGAGGCGCTGGCACCGGAGATCACCGCGAAGACCAGGACCTTGCCCGCAGCGGCCTGCTGCTGCTTGTCCGGATTGGCCAGCGAGGGCGGTTCTTCTCCTGTGGCCTTGTGCCATATCCCGGAGACGAGCTTGGCTCCGAGCCAGCCTGCGCCCAGGGAGACGAGGGTTCCGAAGATCTTTACCAGCAATTTCATGTTGTGCTCCTTGCAGTAGTTACTTTGAATCGGGTCCTTCGGCCAGATCCTCCGCTTCCCAGCGGACTTGATCCGGTTGCTTGTCATCGCGCCAGCCACGCCAGACCGGATGGCGCAGCAGGCGCTCGCCGGTCAGCTCGCTGTAGCGCACCTGGGCCACGTACTCGGGGTCGACCCAGTGGGCATCGCGCTGATGCGCCGCAGGCACGTTCTTGGCCGGTGGAGTTTGGCGTTCGATCTTCCCCAGCCGCTCGCGGATGCTTGCCAGCTGCGCATCGCTGAATCCTGTGCCCACCCGGCCGGCGTATTCCAAGCCGTCCTCGCCCGGTACGGCCAGCAGCAACGAGGCCAGGGTGCGGGTGCGCGATCCCTGGCCTGCCCGCCAGCCGATCACCACCACTTCCTGGTGCCGCTGGTGCTTGATCTTGATCCAGCTGCCGCTGCGCCCTCCCAATTCGTAGGCGGAGCTGCGTTTCGCGCTGCGCCAGAAGACGCGCTTGGGCGTGCTGCGCGTGCGCTCCACGGTGATCGTGCTGCAGGCGGTGATGTGGGCCGATGAGCTGCGCGATGCACAGCAGGTGGCCCCGGAGAAAGCCCCGAAGATCAGCGCCCAGGAACTGAAGATGTCCGCAACCCTGGTCCAGCAGTACAGCGGGGACTTCACTCCGCAGGACTTCGAGGATGACTACCAGGTGCAGCTGCAGGCCCTGATCGAGGCGAAGATCGAGCAGGGCGAGGATCTGGATACCGAGGCCACTTTCGGAGCTGGTGAATCCGAGGAGGGGTCCGGGGATGTCATTGACCTGATGGAAGCGCTCAAGCGCAGCATCGGCGGGCGCAAGGCAAAGTCCTCCAGCCGGGCCGGCCAGTCCGGGGAGAGCGCAAAGCCTGCGGAAAAGAAACCTGTGGCCAAGAAGGAGACCGGGGCAAAGAAGCCGGCCGCGAAGAAGAAGCAGGCGGCCAAGAAGAAAACCGCGAAGGAGGCCTCCTCCTCGCCGAGCAAGAAGAAGGCCTCCGGTTCCGGGACGAAGAGCGCCTAGCGGCTCAAGGCTTGAGTACCACCTTGATGCAGGCATCCTGCTTCTTCTGGAAAGTCTCGTACATCTGCGGACCGGCCGAAAGCGGTTGCTCGTGGGTGACCAGGTCATCCAAGCCCAGCGGGTCGCCGGGATCCTCGGCCAGCGGCAGCAGGTGCTCGGTCCAAGAACGGACGTTGCACTGGCCCTGGCGGATCTGGATCTGCTTGTCGAAGAGCTTGAGCATCGGCATCGGGGTGGCGGCGCCTGCATAGACCCCGCTGATCGACAGGGTCCCGCCTCGGCGCACCGCGTCGATGGCCGAATCCAGCACGCTGGTGCGGTCCGCGGAAACATTTTCCATGGCAAGCTGCGCGGCCTTGTCCGGCAGCAGGCCGGTGGCCTGCTGGAACATGGAGGAGACCGGGGAGCCGTGGGCTTCCATGCCCACCGCATCCAGTACGGAGTCAGGTCCCCGGCCGGTGCGCCCGCGCAATTCGCCCACGGTGTCCTTGGTGAAGTTCAAGGTCTTGATGCCGTGGCGTTCGGCCATGGCCCGGCGTTCAGCCACCGGATCGATGCCCAGCACTTCGTAGCCCAGGTAGCGTCCGATGCGCGCTGCCAACTGGCCGACCGGTCCCAGCCCGTACACCGCCAGAGTGCCGTTCTCCGGGACATTGGCGTATTCCACGCCTTGCCATGCAGTTGGCAGGATGTCCGAGAGGAACAGGTAGCGGTGGTCCGGCAGCTCCTGGCCGACCTTCACCGCCCCGTAGTCGGCATGCGGCACGCGCAGGTACTCGGCCTGGCCGCCGGGGACCTGCCCGTAGAGCTCGGAATAGCCGAAGAACTGCGCACCCTTGCCATGCTTGCGCACCTGGGTGGTTTCACACTGGGACTGCAACCCGTGCTCGCACATCCAGCAGTGTCCGCAGGAGATGTTGAACGGAATCACCACGCGGTCGCCCACCGCCAAGTTGGTGATCCCGGAACCGATCTCCTGCACGATGCCCATGGTTTCGTGCCCGAGCACGTCACCGGCATGCATATACGGGCCCAGCAGCTCGTAGAGATGCAGATCCGAGCCGCAGATGGCGGTGGAAGTGACCTTGATGATGATGTCTCCCGGGTCCTGGATCACCGGATCCGGTACATCGCTGTAGCCGATCTTGCGCTTGCCTTGCCATGTCAGTGCCTTCAAAATGCTTCTCCTTCGTTCCTCGTCCGGTAAGGTGACTGCAGATCAGTCGGTGCTGAACTGGTCGGTGTCCACGTTGCTCGGATCCTGCTCTTCGGCCGGCTGCTCGAAAGCATCCGGATGCTCCCCGACAGTGTTCTCTTCTTGGTTCTGTTCTCCATTAAGGTCCTGCTCCGGCTGCGCGCCGGGCTGGCCCGAACCGCTGGGGTGCTGTTCTTCTTTGCGGTCGGTGGAATCCATCGATGGCTCAGCTCCTGGGTTGTTCGGTTGGATGCCCCAGACCATTCCATAACCGGCAAGCGACAACAAGACCGCCGGGGTGGGCATTGCCTGTGAATCTGGAAACCCCGGAATTCCGCGGATCCAGACTGGATGCGAGCTGGTGGATCCTGCGAAGAGGCTGGATGGCCCTGCGGTCTTGGGCCAAGGTGCCTAGGGTGGGTGGCAATGTGGCCCCGGCCGGAACCAACTAGCAGCGAGGCATCCTTGAACATGGAAGAAACCCAAGCGCGCACGGTAGGCGTGATTGCCGATCCTGGCATTGCGCATGCCATGGCCAATAAGGTGAGCCAACGTCTGGAATCGGTGCTGGAGAAGCTGCACGGACACGGTTCCGAATGGAATGTGGAAGTTGCTCCCTTCTCTTTGCCGTTGGGCGAATCAGGACGCGTGGTGCTAAACGACCATGTGCCCAAGCTGCGCCAGAAGCACGGATGGGATTTCATCATCTACCTCACCGATGCGCCGCACTACGTTCAGCGCCGTCCCGTGCGCACCGTCATTTCCCCTGCAGAGGGGTCAGCGGTGCTTTCCATGCCCAGCCTGGGACTGGCCCGTCCGCGCACGGTCGCCAAGGAACTGGCCGAATTGGTCAGGGAACTGGCCACCGGACGCCGGCCTGCTTTGCCGCCCACTCCGCTGGGACGGGCCATGAGCGTGCACGCCAGCAGGCAGGACTTGGAAAACGAGCACAACCGGATCAACAGCATCGAGGGCCTGCGCGGGCGGCTGCTGCTGATCGCCGGGATGGTGCGCAGCAACAGACCATGGAAACTGGTCCCCAGGCTCTCTTCGGCGATGGCCGGCGCAGTGGCCACCGGCGCCTTCGGCGTGTTCTACACCAGCATCTGGTCCATGGCCGACTACCTGCCCAACCGCAGGCTGGTGATGATCACGGTAGCCAGCATCCTGATCCTCACCTTGTGGCTGCTGCTGCATAACCGGCTGTGGGAAAAGCCCAAGGGCCACCGCCGCCGCGAGCGGATCGTGGTTTACAACGTGGCCACAGTGCTCACCGTCGGGTTCGCAGCCACCGCCATGTACCTGCTGATGTTCCTGGCGCTGCTGGCAGGATCACTGATTGTCATTGACCAGGAATACCTTGCCTACCAGCTGCGCCACGACGTCACGCTGGCCGAATACATTAACCTTGCGTGGCTGGCGTCATCGTTGGGCACCATGGGCGGCGCCATCGGATCCAGCTTCGATGAAGTGAAGGAAGTCCAGCGTGCCACCTTCAGCCAGCGCGAATACGAGCGGCGGAATATGGAATTCATCATCAGCAAGGATGACGTTCAGTAATCCTCGGATGAGCGCTTTATTCCAATGCGCCTCCAGCGGTCCGGAACCTGCCCCTGTGCTGGATGCACGGTTGGGGCAGGCTCCCGGTAATGCAGGAGGATCCGTCTACGGCTGGTTCTTGCCGCCGTTCACGTGCACCGTTGAACCGACGACATAGGATGCCTCGTCGCTGGCCAGGAACACATAGGCCGGGGCGAGTTCCACCGGCTGCCCGGCCCGGCCCAGCCAGGTGTCGTGGCCGAACTTCGGCAGCGCCTCGATGGGCTGGCCGTCGGAGGGCTGCAGCGGAGTCCAAATAGGACCGGGCGCCACGGCGTTGACCCGGATGCCCTTCTTCGCTGCCTGGGATGCCAACGATTTGGTGAAGTTGCTGATAGCTCCCTTGGTCGCGGCATAGTCCATCAGATGATCCGAGGGATCAAAAGCCTGGATGGACGTGGTGTTGATGATGGATCCGCCTTCGGGAAGCACCCGCAGTGCCGCCCGGCTCAGGGCGAACATCGCGAAGATGTTCACATCGAAGGTCGCCTCGATCTGTTCATCGCTCAGGTCTTCCAAGGACTCGACGCTGATCTGCTTGCCGGCATTGTTCACCAGGATGTCCAGGCCGTCCAGCGCGGCCACCGCCTCATCAATCAATGAATCGCGGTAGTTGCGGTCGCGCAGGTCCCCGGGCAGCAGGTGCACTTCGACTCCCGCATCTTCCAGGACCCCGGCGATGGCATCTGCATCAGGCTGTTCGGAAGGCAGATAGGCCAAGGCCACCTTGGCGCCTTCCCTCGCGAAGGCGATGGCCACCGCAGCCCCGATGCCCGAATCGCCTCCGGTGATCAGTGCGCGCTTGCCGGTCAGCCGGTCCCTGCCCTTGTAGCTGTGCTCGCCGTGATCCGCCTTGGGCCGCAATTCCTGGTCCAGGCCCGGTTCGGGCTGGCGCTGCTCGGGAGGACTGATCCGTTCCTTGCCGGCGCGCTCTTGCTGCCCGGTGCCCGATGCTCCGTCCGGGGCCGTCTCTTGGCCGGCGGAATGATGGGAATTATTTTCTGCCATGATTTTCCTCCTGCTGTTGCCGGAAGGACGCCGGGGCGGAGCCGCCAGCGGCGTCCAGGATGATTCCAGTGTTCGCCTGAATGCGGCGCAGCTGAATCGCGGACGGCGGTTTTGGCGGCAACGGCCAGCCTTCTTGAGGCAAGGATCCAGCTTCATGCACCGGCAATGGAACTGTGCTAGCGCAGGAGTCTGGGATTCAGCGCAGAGTCTTGTCGCCACCCTGTTGCCGCATCAAGCACCGGGCTACCGTGGTGCGCAGAAGGCCACTATGCCGGCGGAGCGATCGCTGGCCGAGCGCACGGGAGAGGAGAGAAATGGCAGGCAAGGACAGCAGCCGGATCAAGGACGAAGAACTCTACGAGGAACTGCGCGATGAGGGGAACTCCAAGCAGAAGTCCGCACGCATCGCCAATGCCGCTGCCCGCGATGGCCGTTCGGCCGTGGGAAAGCGCGGGGGCAAAGCCGGGGACTACGAGGACTGGAGCGTGCAGCAGCTGCGAGATCGGGCCAGGGAAATCGGTGTCGAAGGCCGATCCAAGATGCGCAAGGCAGAGCTGATCAAGGCCCTGCGGAATTCATAACCCACCGCCCGAGAACAGGAGATCGGTAATGGAAGACCGCAAGAACGAAGAGAACCCGGCCCGCACAGCCGAACCTGGCCAGGAAGTCCAGCCCGGTGACGAGCGCGTAGCCCGTCGAGGCGACATCAAGGAGAACACCGAAGAGCGGTCAGAGGAAAACGAGGACCGCTACGACGCGGGATGAACCCGATCATTTGCGAAAGGAAATGCCATGACTGGAAATCCGGCAAGAGCGCAGCGAAAGCGCCGCCCCGGCATCTGGCTGGTGGTGGTCGGCGGCCTGCTGGCCATCGGCTTCTCCATCTATGCGGTGCTGGCCGCCCCGGACAGCACCTCCGGCCCCATGTGGATTGTTGCCGGATGGGGTGCGCTGGTCTTCCTGTACGGACTGTATCGGGTGATCCGCGGACCTAGCACGCTGGATGATCCGCACGGCGGTACCGACGCCAACGGCAGATAGCGCAGGGACACGAAGGAGCTGGCGGAAAAACTACGTGTTTTCCCGCCAGCTCCTTCATCTTCGCCTTGCCCGGGTAGGAGACACTCTTGGCAGGTGGACGGGCCGGGAACCTGACAACACCCGATTAAGCATGTACCGGGCAGGGGTCCAGCTGGTAATTGGTAGATGACCGACGCAAAGCAATTTGGAAGGACGAGGAACATGGGATTCATTGACAAGGCCAAGGAAGCCATTGCGAACGCGACCGAGCGATTCAAGGATCCGGATCAGGATCTGGTGGAGAAAGCCTGGCCGCTGGGACAGCCCGACGACGAGCACCTTCCGCACGACGATATGGATGCCTCCGAGCTGGAGGATGACCCGCAAGCCGAGGATCCGGCCATCGGCACCGATCCGGATATGGACGTGGATGGCGAAGACCAGTACAGCGATGAGCCCGAGACGCGATAGCCGCAGGGCAAGCCGATTCCAGGAGGCAACCGATGCAAGCCTGCGCTACCTGCCGGAATGGAACTGAACCGCTGTTCTCGATCACCAAAGGCACGCGCACGGGAAACTTACTACAGCTTCGAGTGCGCCATCTTGGGCCACGTGGTGCGCCACGAGCCGCTGGCGTATTGCTGCGTGCATTGCGCGGAATGCGATTGAGCCTTGAGCCAGACATCTTCCACCAGCGACTTCAGCAATCCGGCGCTGCTGCTGATCGACCTGCAAGTCGGCTTCTTCGACGACCCCGCGTTGGCAAGAAGCCGTAAGCAGGTGGCAGCCAACTGCAACCGGCTGGCAGCGGCCGCAAACGCGGCGGGCATTCCGGTGATCAGCGTGCGCACGGTGCACAAGGAAGACAGGTCAACGTGGACCCTGAAGATGCTGGAGGATGGGCAGGGCTACCTGTTCGAGGGAACCAGCAGTGCCGCGTATTTGCCGGAACTGCTGCTGGACGGTGCCATCGAGGTGATCAAGCGCCGGGAGCGCGCCTTTTGGAACACGGGGCTGGGCGATCTGCTGCTGGTCCGGCGGGCCAACTCCCTGGTGATTGCCGGGGTCTCCTCTGATACCTGCATTTCCGCAACGGCAGCGGATGCCTTCGCGGCGAACCTTCCCGTTGCGGTGGCCAGGGATGCAACCGCAAGCGGGGATCCGGATTTCGAATCCTCCACGCTGGAATTCATGCGCAAGCAGCACCGGCAGAAGCTGCTGGAAACCAACCACATAATTTCCCAATGGAAATCGGAAAAGGAGTAATCATGTCACTGAATAATTCGGAATTCGATGATGTGCGCCAGGACCGCGATGCGGATGAACCGATGGATGGGCGAGATGGCCAGCCAGCCCCCGGCACCCCGGATGCACCGCAGGGCGATGGCGGCGAAGACCCGCTGCACGGCGTCCAGCAGATACTGGAGCAGAACGACGAAGAATCACTGGCGCTGAATCCCGAAACCTTGCTGCCCGAGCCTGATGGCAGGCAGGGAGCTGCGGATGAGAGCGAGCTTGCGGCCTACGCCGAAGAGCTGGAACAGGAACCGGACGCCAACCTGCCGGACCAGCGGCAGGACCCCGATCAGCAATAGTCCCCGGAGCATGGGCCACGCCCCCGGTATCCGGCCGGGGCGCAGGCTCATTGCTGGGATTGCGCCTCGTGGGTGAAGAACGAAACCTTGCCGTTTGCTTCCAGGATCGCCAACCGGATGGAATTGTAGTCCTCGATGCCGGCCAGCCGGGCAAGCATGCTCAGCTCATCGAGTCCGATGCGCTCGGCATGCAGGGCCTTGCGGTCGATGCTCCCATCGCGAATCAGCACGATGGGCCGGCCTTGGGTCAACTTGCCGATCTTCGGCCAGCGCATGTTGGCATAGGCCAGGATGGCCGCCAGCAGCACCATGGTGAATGCGGCCAGCAGGTTGCCCAGCAGCGAGCGGTCCTCCATGGTGATGCCTTGCTGCACCAGATCGCCCATGACCACGAAGAGCACCAGTTCGAATGAGGACAGCTCGCCCAAGGTGGAGCGGCCCGCGGCGCGGGTCACCAGCCACAGCACAATGAATGCGATCGCAGCGCGGATGACAATATCCATTTATGGCATCCTCCATGTTCTGATATCGGCAGACAGCGTGGAACCGCCGACTTCCACTGCCACCTGTCCATCGGTTCTCGGAGCCCAGTCATCGGCGGCGCGCCCCTTGAAGTGGAAGACCGCATGGCGCGCTCCTGGCTGCGCGGACAGCTCGAAGTCGACGGCCCTCTGCCGTCCGCTGCTTTGCGACTGCGCTTCGGGAAGCACCGCGAAGTCCTCGAAGAAATCCAAGTACTCCTGTGAGATGGAAATTTCCACCGTTTCGGGCAGCGGTTGCGCAGAAGTGATCGAGATGGCCAGATCCATCTCGTTGCCCGCACGAACAGTGCCAGGGAAATCGATGTCCATCTGCAGCTGGCCGTTGCCAACGGATGCGGAGCGCTCCTGCTCGAAAATCCCGAAGCCCGCCGCGATCACGAGGGCGGCAACCACCGCAAGGGTGATCAGGCTCAGCAGCCTGCGCCACCTGTTGGCACTTTCTGGAACGACGTCGTCCAAGGTGGAGTCGTTGACTTCTGCCTGGAAGATATTGACCATGTGAGCTCCTTCGACCCAATGGATTCGAGACTATCCGCGTCTGTGCACCAGTGGCACTGGCATCGCAGAAGTTCACAGGATTCGAGCAGGATGCGATGCGCGGCCCGGGTCTGCTTTGAATTGCCGCCAAGGTCTTGAACCAGCAGGTGGCCGGTGGCACAGTTGCTGTCGAAAGGGGAGAACCATGAGCGACACAGATATTCTCAGCAACCAGCAGCTGCGTGACTACCTGGAGGAGCTGCCGCATTGGCGCGAAATTCCAGGAGCCATCGCGGCCGTGTTCCAGACCAGGACTTCCGCCGCGGCCATTGAGCTGTTCAGCGATATCGCCGGGGCCGCGGAAATGGATAACCACCACCCGGATGTGGACTGGCGCTATAACCGCCTCTTCGTCTCCACGACCTCCCATGATGCCGGTGGAGCCATCACTGCCCGGGATATCGCGCTGGCTTCCAAGATTTCCGAGCGGGCCGAAGCGTTGGGAGCCAAACCGCGGGTGGACCTGATCGGTGCGGTGGAAATCGGCATCGATACCGATGACCCCGCGGCCATTGCCGCGCAATGGGCTGCCGGGCTGGGGTACAAGGTGCAAGAAGATGGCAGCCTGGCGGACCCGGATCACCGGAAGCCGGCCATCTGGTTCCAGCAGACGGCGACCCCGAATGAGAACCGGCTTCACCTGGATATCTGGAACCCCTATTCCCAAAGCGCAAAGGTGCTGGACGCGCTCAAGGAGCAGGGCGTCGCGATCGATGAGCAGTATGCGCCGGGCTTCTACGTGGCCACGGACCGGCAAGGGAACCGCTTTTGCCTCTGCACCGAAGCGGACCGCTGAGCCAGAAGCCTTGCTTCATGTTCGGGACTGAGTCCCCGCCGATGGACAAGTTGAAGATTGAACCGTAGCCCGAGTGTCCGCCACCCCGGCGGACACCGATGCCAGGGCCTGAGAGGAACGAAAAATGGGTGCCGTACAGGAAATTATCGATTCCCTCCAGGAGCAACTGCCCTGGCAGAGCGAGCTCTACCAGCATTTCCACCGGCATCCCGAGCTGGGACTGGAAGAACATGACACCTCCGCACGGATCGCCTCGGAGCTCGGTGCCCTGGGCTATGAGATCCACAAGATCGGCGGCACCGGAATCGTGGGCGTGCTGGCCAACGGACAAGGACCTGCAGAGCTGGCACGCGCCGACATCCACGCACTGCCGGTCACCGAAAATACCGGGGACTGGACTACTCATCCACGGTCGAAGGCGTGATGCATGCCTGCGGCCACGACATGCACATCGCTACCCTCTTGGGCGCAGCGCGCCTGCTCTCCGAACACAAGGACGCCTGGACCGGAACCCATATCGCGATCTTCCAGCCGCCCGAGGAAACCGCCGCAGGAGCCAAGGCAATGATGGCCGACGGACTGGTGGAGAAGATCCCCAAGCCCGCGGTGGCCTTGGCCCAGCACGTGATGCCGGTGGAAGCCGGGAAAATCGGCACCACCGCAGGGCCGCTCCTCTCCGCCGGGGACAGCCTGCGCATCACCGTCTACGGGCGCGGAGCCCACGGCTCGATGCCGCACAACTCCGTGGACCCGGTGGTGCTGGCCTCATCCATCGTGCTCAAGCTGCAGACTATCGTTTCGCGTGAAACCCGCCCTGGGCAGTTCGCCGTGCTCACCGTGGGCGCAGTGAACGCCGGCAGCACCGCGAACATCATCCCGGACCGGGCCCAGCTGCTGCTGAACATCCGCACCTACGATCCGGCATTGCGCCAGCACGTCATCGACTCCATCGAACGCATCGTGCGCGGCGAATGCGCCGCGGCCGGCTCGCCACAGGAACCGGACTTCGAGTTCTACGACCAGTTCCCGCTGACCAGCAATGACGCGGCGTCCAACGAGAAGGTCACCAAGGCCTTTGAAGAGCATTTCGCCGAGGGGCAGGTCTACCAGGCCGACCCGGCCACCGCCTCGGAAGACTTCAGCACCATTCCCGATGCCTTCGGGGTCCCGTACACCTACTGGACGGTGGGCTGCGCGGATCCGGACGCCTACCGGGCGGCGGTCGCCGAGGGCACCGTTGCCTCGAAGATCCCGGCGAACCACTCGTCATTCTTCGCCCCGGCGATCCATCCGACCCTGGAAACCGGAACCCGCGCCCAGGTGGTGGCCGCCTAGGCCTATCTGGGCCGCGGGGCACTGAACTAGGCAGAACGGTGATGTCCACCGCAAGAGGAGCTGGCGGCAAGTAACCGGCACCTGTCCTGCCGGCAAATACACTGTTTATGATTAACGCCACCATGCCCGGGATCCTGCGGGAATGCGGGTGCCTGCCAGTGATTGATAAAAATCAATCGCAAGGATGATTCAAAGTGTCCAAGGCGAGCGCTAGACTGGCAATCGCTCTTCAATCACGCTGCCCTTAATCCGAAGGTCCAGCATGCCGGAGAGCTTGATGCCAGCGAGGATTTTCCACATGCTTCTCAAGCTCATCTTGAAACACTCCAAGCCGTACATGGGGTGGATCATTGCCGTAGTCATTTTGCAGCTGGCCACCACCGTGGCCACGCTGTACCTGCCCAGCCTGAACGCCAAGATCATCGATGTCGGCGTGGTCAAAGCCGATATCGACTACATCTGGCGTACCGGCGGACTGATGCTGGTGGTAGCCCTCATCCAGGTAGCCACCGCGGTAGCAGCCGTCTACTTCGGAGCCAAAACCGCCATGAGCGTGGGACGCGACATCCGCCAGTCGGTCTTCGAAAAGGTCTCGACCTTCTCAGCCCAGGACGTGAACAAGTTCGGCGCCGCTACCTTGATCACCCGCGGCACCAACGACGTGCAGCAGATCCAGATGCTCACCCTGATGGCGCTGAACTTCATGATCACCGCGCCGATCATGTCCATCGGCGGCGTGATCATGGCCATCCGCGAAGATCCCGGACTGTCCTGGCTCGTTTGGGTTTCGGTACCGCTGGTGCTCATTGTCGTGGGCCTGCTGGTCATCAAGCTCATGCCGCTGTTCCGCGATATGCAGACCCGCATCGACGGGATCAACGGCGTGCTGCGCGAGCAGATCACCGGCATCCGCGTGGTGCGCGCCTTCGTGCGCGAAGAGCATGAGACCCAACGCTATGCCGATGCCAACCAGAAACTGACCGACCTCGGTGTCAAGGTCGGCAACCTGTTCGTGCTGATGTTCCCGGCGATCACCATGATCCTGCACCTGTCCACCGCCGCCGTGCTGTGGTTCGGCGGGCACCGGGTGGATAACAACCAGGTGGAGGTCGGCGCGCTGACCGCCTTCCTGCAGTACCTGCTGCAGATCCTGATGGCGGTCATGATGGGTACCTTCATGGCCATGATGATTCCCCGTGCCATGGTTTCGGCCGACCGCATCTCCGAGGTGCTCGACAGCGAGCCGAGCATGCTCGATGCCGCCGAACGGCAGATCGCGCTGCCCACCCCGGGCACCGTGGAATTCAAGAACGTCAGCTTCGGATACCCCGGCGCCGAGGCGCCGGTGCTGAACGATATCTCCTTCACCGCCAAGCCGGGGCAGACCACTGCCATCATCGGCTCCACCGGTGCCGGCAAGACCACCTTGCTGAACCTGATCCCGCGGCTCTATGACGCCACCGAAGGCGAAATCCTGATTGGCGGGGTGCCGCTGGCCGAACTGGGACGCGACACCATTTCGCGCAATATCTCCGCGGTTCCGCAACGCCCCTACCTGTTCTCCGGAACCATCGGCAGCAACCTGCGCTTTGGCGCCCAGAATGCCACCGAGGAGGAGCTGTGGGAGGCGCTGAAGGTAGCGCAGGCCGACGGGTTCGTCGCCGAACGCGAGGGCCAATTGGATTCCAAGATCTCGCAGGGCGGCACCAACGTCTCCGGCGGCCAGCGCCAGCGCTTGTGCATCGCCCGGGCCCTGGCCGCCAAGCCGAGCACCTATCTCTTCGATGATTCCTTCTCGGCACTGGATGTGAACACCGATGCCAGGCTGCGTGCGGCCCTGGCCGAACCGACCAAGGACGCCGCGGTGATCATCGTGGCCCAGCGCGTATCGACCATTACCGGTGCGGACCAGATCCTGGTCCTGGACCATGGCGAAATCGTGGCCCGGGGTACCCACGAGCAACTGCTCGAAACCTCGGAAACCTATCAGGAAATCGTGGCATCCCAGCTGAGCGTGGAGGAGGTGGCCTAAATGGCGAAGAAGCAGAAGAATATCGATCCGGAACAGCTCGAAAGCGAGCTTGCGGACGTCAACGAATTCGATGCCGCGGCGGGAGCCGACGACTGGAGCGGCGGCGCCCCGGTGCGCAAGGCCGAGCATTTCTGGCCATCGGCCAAGCGCCTGGTCGGGCTGATGTCCCCGTACAAGCTGGGCATGGTCCTGGTGTTCGCGCTGATCACCGTGTACGTGGTGCTCTCGGTGATCGCACCGCGGATCCTGGGCAAGGCCATGGACGTGATCTTCGCCGGGCTGATCGGCAAGAACATCCCGGCCGGCACGCCGGCGGAGCTGGTGATCCAGCAGCTGCGCGACTCCGGGCAGGGAACCCAGGCCGACATGCTCTCCAAGGTGGACTTCGTCCCCGGGCAGGGCATCGACTTCACCCAGCTTTCGCAGTACATCCTGATTGTGCTCTCCATGTACTTCGTCGCCTCGCTCTTCTCGTGGGCCTCGGGCTGGCTGCTGAACAAGCTGGTCATGCGCGTGGTCTACAACTTGCGCAAGGACGTCGAGGACAAGATCAACAAGTTGCCGCTGAACTACTTCGATACGCGCCAGCGCGGGGATCTGCTCTCGCGCGTGACCAACGACGTGGACAACATCCAGAATGCGCTGCAGCAGGCGCTGAGCCAGCTGGTCTCCTCGGCCATGACCGTTATCGGCATCGTGATCATGATGTTCGTGGTCTCCTGGCAGATGGCGCTGATCGCGCTGGTGGCCCTGCCGCTGTCCGCGGCTGCCGCGGGCATCATCGGCACCCGGGCGCAGAAGCTGTTCACTGCGCAGTGGAAGAACACCGGAGCGCTTAACGGCCAGATCGAGGAATCCTTCTCCGGCCACGAGCTGATGAAGGTCTTCGGCCGCGAAGAAGACATGGTGGAACGCTTCACCGTGCGCAACGAGGAGCTGTACAGGGCCAGCTTCGGCGCCCAGTTCGTCTCGGGCATGATCATGCCGGTAATGAACTTCGTGTCCTACCTGGCCTACGTGGGCATCGCCGTAGTGGGCGGGCTGCGCGTGGCTTCGGGCACCATGAGCCTGGGCGATGCAACCGCGTTCATCCAGTACTCCCGAGAGTTCACCCAGCCGCTGGGGCAGATTGCGGGCGTAGCGAACATGCTGCAGTCCGGCGTGGCTTCGGCCGAGCGCACCTTCGAGCTGCTGGATGCCGAGGAGCAGGATCCGGATGACGCGAAGGAGACCTTGCCTGTCCGTGCCGACGGTCATGTCTCCTTCCAGAACGTGTCTTTCTCCTACAGCCCGGACAAGCCGCTGATTGAGGACCTGTCCTTCGACGCGGATCCGGGGCATACGGTAGCCATTGTGGGACCTACCGGGGCTGGCAAGACCACCCTGGTGAATCTGGTGATGCGCTTCTACGAGTTGAACTCCGGGAAGATCATGCTCGATAACCGGGACATCACTGCGCTGTCCCGTGCCGACCTCCGTTCCAAGGTGGGCATGGTGCTGCAGGATGCATGGCTCTTTGGCGGAACGATCATGGAAAATATCCGCTACGGACGCCTGGATGCCACCGATGAGGAAGTGATCGAAGCAGCCAATGCGACCTTCGTGGACCGCTTCGTCAGGGCCTTGCCAGATGGCTACGACACCATCATCGACGAAGAAGGAACAAACGTATCGGCCGGTGAGAAGCAGCTGATCACCATTGCCCGTGCATTCGTCGCCAACCCGTCGCTGTTGATCCTCGATGAAGCGACCAGCTCGGTGGATACCCGTACCGAGGTGCTGGTGCAGCAGGCCATGGCCGCGTTGCGCAGCGACAGGACCAGCTTCGTGATTGCCCACCGGCTCTCGACGATTCGCGATGCCGACACCATTTTGGTGATGGAATCGGGCAAGATCGTCGAGCAGGGCAACCATGAGAAGCTGCTTGAATCCCGCGGTGCGTACTACCGGTTGTACCAGTCGCAGTTCGCCGGTCCGGCTGAGGACGTGGATGCGAATCCCGATACTGCAGCGGTAGCCGCAGTAACCGGCGGCATGCCGCTAGCCGATGCTCCTGGGGCCAACGATCCGGATCAGCCACTGACGAGCTAAATCCAGGCGAGCAACACCAATGCCGCAGCACGAAGAAGACCTCTTCTGGCTGCGGCATTGTCGCGTCCAAGCTCAAGGGGGATTGCTCTGCACGTTCGTTGGGCGTGGCATGGTCCGCGGGCCCAGAAGCGCTGGGGCAGCTATGGGTGCTTATCGTGGCACCAATCATTGGTGCTGCGATTGCCTGAGTCAGCTGCAAGATGTAGTTCCCAGACTTTGCCGATAAGGCCCCTGGGGGATTCGACAAAAACTAGCGTGCAGCCGGCAGGCATTGCCTGCACGTCACGGATTCGCGAAGCATTTCAAATTGCACTGCGTCGGGAGTCCGTTCTATGCCTTCGAATAGAAATTCCGCGTCGGACTGGCTCGTGGGGCAATTAACAGATCCTGACGACCGGTTTTATGAAATAATAGGCGAAGCATCCAGCGACTGTTCTTAGCAGTTGGCGGGATCGGGAGGTACGATCCTCTGCCAGCAAAGGCGCAACGGCTGATGCCGGACTGTGCGGCTTCCACTGGTCTTCACACGGAAAGCAAGGAGCGGTCAGGCAATGCGAATCCTGCGTCCACGATTCTTGGCGGCCTTGATGGCTGCGTCACTGCTACTCGTAGGGCTGGGTGTTCCGTCCCAAGCTGCACCGGCGCTGGCTGCTGTGGAGACTGCTGCCGTTCCGCTGGCTAAGACCGGCGTTGCCAGTGTGAAAACCACTGCCAACCTGAACATGCGCAAGGGCGAGAGCACCAAATATGCAATCGTGCGCACGATTCCGAAGAACACCACGGTGCCTGTTTCCCAGCAGGCAGCCAATGGCTGGTACAAAGTGTCGTACAAGAAGAAAACAGGCTGGATCTCCAACAAATATGCCAAGGCCGTCTCGCGCCATCCGGCACCCAAGCCGAAGTCCGGCCCATCGAAGAAAATCAACCTGTGGGTCAACGCGACCGCTGCTGTCAACATCCGCCAAGGGGCAGGCACCAGCCATAAGATCATAGGTTCCTTGCCCGAGAATGCGGCTGTCAAAGCAGTAGCTCGGGCCAGCAATGGGTGGTACAAGATCACCTACAAGAAAAAAACTGGCTGGGTTTCTCACAAGCATGTGCAAACCTGCGTCAAGGGCTGCCAAGTCGATACCGGTGCCTACACGACCAATCGGGCCGGCTTGAACGATCGCTACTTCACGAAGTCCTCGGGCACGGATCTCTACGCGGCTGCCGGCAAGCGGCTTCGCATCGGGGATATTCCGAAAAACTCGATTGTCTACCGGGACCTGCGATGGGAGAAGGCCGGTGGGCCGGTGGCTGGTTGGTATTTCGTGCGCACCCAGGGAATGGATGGCTGGATGAAGGCTTCGGCGTTGGCACGCAAAAGCACCGCACCAACCTCCAACACGAAGAACTACACCCGTAAACAGGTTGTGAAGAAAGCCAATGGAATGCTGCCTGAATCGATGCTCGCCGCTATTCCCTGGGACAAGGAAAAGACCTTGATCGCCGCTCCTGCGCTCGCGGATCTCACGCGAATGAACACGGCGTTCAAGAAAAAATTCGGCAAGAACATCGACGTAGACCTGGCCTATCGCACCTTGGACACGCAGAAGTACTACTACAAGGAACTCGGCGCGTATATTGCAGCGAAACCGGGTACTTCGAACCACGGTTGGGGACTGGCCATCGATGTGCCCGAGTCCCATGCCTATTCGTTCCGCGGGAAATACTACAAGTGGCTGAAATCCAACTCGAAGAAGTACAACTGGCTGCACCGAAAGAATCTGGAGGAGTTCCGGGCCGATGGAAGTCGCAATCCCTATGCGGAAGCCTGGCACTTCGAATACAACGGACAGTGATCCCCGCCGCTGGGAATGCCGGCAGTTGGTCTTATAGGGGAATCCACATGGAAGACGATTAGGCTTGTCATATGCAACAACGGCCAGAGTACATGAATCCCTATTTGGCACCGAGGCCTAGGCAACGCACCTTTGATGCCGGAAAATTTACCAAAGGTGATTTCTGGACCGTTCTTGCCTATCTGATCTTCTTTGTCGGCGGCGCCGCCGGGCTGATCAGCCTGATCCCCGGATATATGGATGCATTCTCAACGCCTGACCAAGCGCTGTTCGGGATCAACCTGATCTTGTATGTCAGTTTCTTCATCCTCGCGATGATCCAATGCGGCCCGCAATTCTTCGAATCCTTCAAAACCATGCGGTATCACCCCGTGGCCAAATGGTTGATGCTGCCAGGCGGCTGGATGCTGACCATTGCGGTGAACGCAATCATCGCTGGACTGACCGGCCAAGCGGTGACAAGCGAGAACCAAGCTGCATTGGAATCCATGGCCGGCACCGTTCCGCTTCCGGTGATGCTGGTGGTGACTGCGCTCTTCGGCCCTTTCGTGGAGGAATACCTGTTCCGCCATCTGCTGATCGGCAAGCTCTCACGCAAGTTCAATGTCTGGCTCTGTGCGTTGGTCTCCACGGTGCTGTTCGCAGGGATCCACTTCATCGGTGCGGGCATCAGCTCGTGGCTCGAAGTCGTTCCGTACTTCATGCTCGGTGTGATGATGGGCCTTGCCTACATCCTCTCGGGCAAATCCATGGCGTATTCCTACATGCTGCACGTCATCAACAACACGGTGGCTCTGCTGGTGGTGTACCTGCTGTACCCGCTGCTTCCCATGGGAGTCTAAAGCGTGCCCTTTACCGGAATTGAACCGCATACTCCTGCCTATCGGGGCATGCTGTTGGCACTGTTCGTAGGGGGTGTTGCGACCTTCTCGCAGCTCTACGCGGTACAGGGACTGCTGCCAGTCATCGCTGGCTATTTTCAGATTTCTTCCTCCCAAGCAGCTTTGGCAGTCTCCTCGGCCACCCTTGGATTGGCGCTGGCAGTAACGCCCTGGGCAATTATTTCTGATCGGATGGGCCGGCGGAAGGTCATCTGCGTCGCTTTGGTTTCCTCGGTGGCTCTGGGATTGCTCAGCACGCAATCTGCGAACTTTGAAGTGCTGGTGGTGATCCGTTTCTTTGAGGGCGTTGCTCTTGCCGGCGTACCCGGTTCGGCACTAGCCTTCCTCGTCGATGAGATCAGCCCGCGGGCCGTGGCGGTGGCAAGCGGGACCTATATTTCCGGGACCACCTTAGGCGGCCTGGCGGGACGTTTGGTAGCCAGCTTCGTGGGCGATCCTGCCGGATGGCGGTGGGGGATCGCCGCGGTGAGCATCATGGCTGCCATAGCCACACTGTTCTTCTTGCTCAAAGCTCCGGATGCCCAAGGCTTCGAACCGATCCGCAATCAAAGCTTGCGTGCAATCGCCGGAAAATTCGCCCGCGCATTTCGCGGCAAGATGGCGCTGGTCTATGCCCAGGGGTTCTTGCTCATGGGTGGATTCGTCGCCGTCTACAATTATCTGGCATTCCGGCTCGAAGCCGCGCCCTACTTGATCCCGCCGTCACTGGCGGCGCTGGTGTTCCTGGCTTATCTCTCTGGAACCTATACGTCGGTGGCCAGTGGAAAAGTAGTAGCCAAGCTAGGACGCCGTAACACCCTGCGGATCAGCATCTTGGTCAGCGCACTGGGGCTGCTGGGGACGTTGGCCGGCAATTTGGTACTGATCATTTTGGGCTTGCTGATCTTCACCGCTGGGTTCTTTGCCGCCCATGCTGTGGCCAGCGGTTGGGTTCCGGTATTGGCCACTGGAGCTCGCGCCCAGGCATCGAGCTTGTACAACCTGTTCTACTACGTCGGCTCGTCACTCTTGGGCTGGCTCATTGGTATCCCCTTCATCCACTATGGCTGGGGAAGCGTCGTGCTCAGCGTGGCAGGACTGCAAGTCCTAGCGGTTATTCTGGCCTCCTTCTTGTCGAAGAACGATCCTTCACTCCGCTCCTGAGAAATATTCCAAATAAGGCATATTTAATGCTTGAGCCGGAAAACTCAGGTTAAATGGTCAAGTTCTCCTGATACCCACCGGGCATAACGCTCAGCAGAGAACTGCACGATGCGGTGGGCATCGCTTTGGATGCAGGTGGCGAAATTATTATAGAGCCGGTCAAATTCCAGCGCTTCCACGCTCTTGGCCAGCCGGCGCACTACAGCGGCGGAAAGTGGAATCCTATTTGGGTAACTGCGCAGGAAAGTCACATTGCCATCGGCCACCGGAAAAATTGCGTCACCTGCAAACAACACCCCGCGCCCATCGGCACCGGCCTCCCAACCGGCAACGGTGCTCCCGGGGAAATGTCCGCCTATTTGCAGCAGCTTCAGACCAGGCAGCACCTCGAACTCGTCGTCCCACAGGGTCATCGCGGCAGAAGAATATTGCACCCATTGGGCATCTTTGCGAGCAATATAAATCGGCGCATCTTCCATGGCCTGGCTGAACTGCTGCTGCACTCCATACATATGCGGGTGGCTGGCTACGATTCCAGCCAAGCGTCCACGCGACTTCAGCCAATCGATGATCTGGTCAGTGATCAGTCCGGGAACATCAAACAGCAAATTCCCTTCGGTGCTCTCCACCAGCAAGGCGCCTTGCCCGATCCCGATCTCGGGGCAAGAAATTGCCGTCAGGCCCGGTTCCAGGGAGGTCAAAGTCAATTCATGACCGTCCTGGAGCAACTCTTCGGTCCGCACCCAGCGCTGTGTGCCGCCGGGGAAGTATTGGCGTTCATCGGCGCAAATAGGACACTGTCCAGACGGTTGTGCTCCCGGCGGAAATTCCACGGCGCATCCTGCACACTGCCAATGCCCGGTTTATTCTGAGCCCACGGGTATACCTGCCCTTTCAAACGCTGCAAGAAACTGGCCTGCTGTGTGCTTCCAAAGTAGTCGCTGCGGCCACCTTCTTCCAGAGCTGTCGATATCGCCAAGATGTCTTGCCTGGCGGGTGCAAATGGTGAAAGACCTCGGCTATTCGTAAAGTGGGAGCGTGAACCCTTCAACCCCCACTGATTCCCCGCGAAGCATTTCCCGGCAAATCCTTGCCTTAGCTGTTCCTGCCTTGGGCGCGCTAATTGCTGAACCGCTGTTCCTCATGGCCGACTCGGCCATAGTGGGGCACCTTGGCGTCCAGGAATTGGCTGGTGCCGCGTTGGGCACCACGGTGCTCCAGACCGCGGTAGGGCTCATGATTTTCTTGGCCTATGCCACTACTCCTGCCGTGGCCAGAGCCATCGGCGCAGGCAATCTGCCCAAGGCCATGGCCGCTGGCCGTGATGGCATGTGGTTTGCCGTGGTGCTTGGAATCGTGCTCTCCAGCTTGGGATATTTCACCGCGGAGGGCCTGGTCTCGATGATGGGTGGCCAGGGCGCCACTGCAGAATTTGCCGTGGACTACATCCACTATTCGTTGCCCGGATTGACAGCCATGCTGCTGGTCCTTGCCGCCACCGGAGTGTTGCGCGGAATGCAAGATACCAAAACCCCGCTGGTGGTTGCCACCGCAGGATTCGGCCTGAATATCGTACTGAATTTTTCGTTGGTCTACGGTGCGAACATGTCGGTGGCCGGTGCCGCTCTGGGTACTTCCATTGCCCAGTGGATTATGGCCGCGGTGTATTTGTGGATGATCTTGCCACGTATTCGCCAGCAGGGGATATCCATGGCTCCGAGCTGGTCCGGTTTTATCTCCACCGGGCAAGTCGGATCGTGGCTGATGCTGCGCAACCTGAGCATGCGCGCCGCACTGCTGCTCACCGTTATTGTTGCCACCAATTCCGGCACGCAGACCCTGGCCGCGCATCAGCTGGTCTTCACCATTTTCAGCTTCCTGGCCTTCGCGTTGGACGCCCTGGCTATCGCCGCCCAAGCAATGATTGGCCAGGAACTGGGGCGTGGAGATGCGGCGCGGGTTCGCAAGCTCACCGGCATCATGAGCCGCTGGGGAATCTACTTCGGCATCGCCACAGGCGCCTTGCTGTTGGCCACCTCGTGGGTGTTCCCGATGATCTTCACACCAGATGAGCAGATCCGCCAGCTGACCACGGTAGGCCTATGGATCCTGGCATTGTCCCAGCCGTTGTGCGGTTTGGTATTCGTGCTTGATGGCGTACTCATTGGCGCCGGAGATGCCCGCTACCTCGGACTGGTGGGCGTAGTGAACCTGGTTCTCTATGCACCGATGCTTTGGGCAGTCCAAGCGTTTGCTTCCGATGCTCACAGTTCGATCTTGTGGATTTGGGTTGCCTTCGCCATTGGCTATATGGCTGCTCGCGGGGTGACCTTGTCGCTTCGTGCCAAGAGCACTGCATGGATGCGCCTGGGCAGCTGAACCGCCAGGGACAGGCAAGCGCTCGGCGGGCAGCTAAGGTCCTGCCCGAGTAGATGTCGTTGCGCCCAGTGCCACGCTGCCTTGGGATTCGAGGGGGTGCTGGAACTAGGCTTGTCCGAGCATCGCGCGCCGGATGGAGTCCAGATGCAGTGCCATGGCCCGGGTGGCCGCTTCGGGGTCAGACTGCTGGATGGTGGCCAGGATTTGCTGGTGCTCGCTCAGCTCATCGGATTGCGACATGTAGGGCTGCATGGAGGGCAGTACATAGTGCGCGCGTGCGGTCTGCGTGAAGCAGTTCTCCAAGCTGGCCACAATGCGCGAGTTGCGCGATGCCGCGGCCAATTCGCTATGAAAGCGCTGGGCAGCGTGCATTGAGGCTATGGGGTCGCTGACGGCCAGTTTTTCCTGGGCTTCTAGATGCCCGGCCAGGGAAACGATCAAGGCTGCCGAGTGCATGGCAGATACCTGTCCTGCCACATGCGGCTCGAGCAGGCTTCGCAGTTCCAGGACTTCATAGACATCGTTCATCGAGATCGCCCGCACCAGGTAGCCCTTCTTGGGCAACACCTGCAATAACCCTTCGCTGGTGAGCTGGCGCAATGATTCGCGCACCGGGGTTTTCGAAACCTCGAATTCCTGGGCCAACGCCGGTTCGATCACCAGGGTGCCAGGGGCGAGCTCTCCGCGGTTGATGCGTTCTCGCAGGGTCTGCGTGAGCCTTTCGGAGATCGAGTTGGCCATGCTTCTCCGATTCTGATGGGTCGTAACTTAGCGACCTGTTCTAGGCGTCCTTCTGGAGAACACTCTAGTCTGGGTTGAAATATATTTCAGGTATCTTACGCTAGCCTACTTCAACCCAAGGACTCAGACTGTGGCGACCACCCAGAACTCAGCCAGCACGCAGCAAGCGCGCAACCGGCGTCGAGCCCTGCTCGCTTCGGTCTTCGGCACGGCCATCGAATGGTACGACTACGCCCTCTACGGAGCTGCTGCATCGGTGGTGATCGGTCCGCTGTTCTTCGCCGGCGCCGGTGAATCAGCGGCATCCATCGCCTCCTTTGCCACCTTCGCGGTGGGCTTCGTGGCCCGTCCGCTGGGCGGCGTGCTCATCGGGCATCTGGGGGATAGGGTGGGCCGCCGTCCTGCCATGCTGCTCTCGATCATCTTGATGGGCATCGCCACCGTAGGTATCGGTTTGCTGCCGACCGCCCAAACCTGGGGCGTATGGTCCGTAGGCCTGCTGGTGCTGCTGCGCCTGATCCAGGGCTTTGGTGCTGGAGCGGAACTGACCGGCGCCATGACCCTGGTGGCCGAATTCGTGGAGCCCAAAAAACGCGGACTCTACACTTCGCTGGTGCTCTCCACCCCGCCACTAGGCATCGCCCTGGCTACCGTCTGCTTCTTCTTGGTCTCGCTGGCCGGGGATGAAGTCTTGCTCGGCTGGGCCTGGCGCATCCCGTTCCTGATCTCGGCCCTGCTATTCATCGTGGCAATCTACATCCGCAACAAGCTGGAAGAGACCCCTGAATATGCCACGGCCATGGCGTCGGCACGTGCCAACCAGCAACAGGCCAAGCTTCCCATTGTGCAGGTTTTCGCTGGGCATTGGCGCCGGGTGGTCTTGGGATTCTTGGCCATCACAGGGCACAACGCCACGAACTACATCCTTGCGGTGTTCGCGCTGAGCCTGATGGTCTCCAGCGGAATGGAACGCAGCCAGGCATTGCTCGCAGTGACCTTGGGTTCCTTGGTTTCGGTAGTGCTCACGCCGGTGGGAGGATGGCTGGCTGACAAATTCGGTGCTTCCAAGGTGCTGGCCGCCGGAAACATCTCCGGGCTGATTCTGGCATTCCCCATCTTCGCGTTGCTCTCCACCGGCGAATTCCTTCTGGGGTTCTTCGGCATCGCTGTGGGCTACGCACTGGTGATTCCTTGTACATCCGGCGCCCAAGGAGCGTTCCTGACCGAGCTGTTCCCCGTATCGGTCCGTTTTTCCGGGATTGCCCTAGCGCGAGAACTCAACGGAGCGATTGTCGCCGGGCTCTCGCCGCTCATTGCAGCAGCACTTCTGCAAGCAGGAAGTGGTTCCATCGTGCCTCCGGCCGGCTACCTGGTCCTCTGCTGCCTATCCTCGGCCATCGCAATCTTCATCGGCACCCGCGCCAGCTCGCGCACGCTGTACTGACCAATAATTTCGCAGGAGAAAGAACAAGTAATGGGCAACCTCAAGCGCCAACTACCAGATGTGGCTGAACTGCTCAGCCTGATGAAGTTCAAGCTGCCTTCGGCCAACCGCCGAGCCGTACGCTTGGCCGCAGCCGCTGATGTGTGGGACCTGCGGACCATCGCCAAACGACGGACACCCACCGCCGCTTTCGATTACGTGGACGGCGCAGCCGGACGCGAAATCACCGCTACCCGGGCCCGCCAGGTCTTCCACTCCGTCGAGCTGCTGCCACGCATCCTGCACGGCACCGCGCATTCGGATCTTTCCACGACCATTGCCGGTGCCCCCTCGGCCTTGCCTTTTGGCATTGCTCCCACCGGGTTCACCCGCTTCATGCATTCTGAAGGTGAAATCGGCGGCTCGCGCGCTGCCCAGAAAGCAGGAATTCCCTTCAGCCTGTCCACCATGGGCACCCGCTCCATCGAAGAAGTCGCCGCAGCAGCTCCCGAAGGCCGCAAGTGGTTCCAGCTCTACTTGTGGAAGGACCGGGAAAAGTCCAAGAAACTGGTGGAACGCGCCGCCGCTGCAGGCTTCGACACCCTGCTGGTGACCGTGGATACCCCGGTGGCCGGGCAGCGCTTGCGCGATGCACGCAACGGCATGAAGATTCCGCCGGAGCTGACGCTGAAGACCGTGCTTGATGCTTCCTACCGCCCGGAGTGGTGGTACAACTTCCTGACTACCGATTCGCTGAAGTTCGCATCATTATCCGATACCTCTGCGGACCTGCCAACGATCATCAACTCCATGTTCGATTCCTCCTTGGATTTCGAGGACCTGAGGTGGATCCGCGAGCTATGGAAGGGCAAGCTCTTCGTCAAAGGCGTGCTCACCACCGAGGATGCCGCCAAGGCCAAGGCCGCCGGTGCCGATGGGCTGGTAGTTTCCAACCACGGCGGACGGCAGCTGGACCGCGCACCAATTGCTTTCGAAGCCTTGAGCGAAGTGCGTGCAGAGGTAGGCCCGGAGATGGAAATCATCATGGATTCGGGCATCATGTCCGGCGCGGACATTGTCGCGGCCCTTTGTGCTGGCGCGGACTTCGTGCTCATTGGCCGTGCCTACCTCTACGGGCTGATGGCTGGCGGCGAGGAGGGCGTGAGCCGGGCTATCGAACTGCTGGCCAAGGAAGTGGAAGTGAATATGCAGCTGATGGGCGCTGCGAGCATCAAGGATCTGGACGAGTCGCTGATTCGCCGCCGTAGCTGATGTGATTTACCCGCACGAAGTGGCGGTTAGTTCTATGAGCGGTAGAATAGAAATTGTGCCTGCACCAAAAACCACCCCAGTTCAAGCCGCTGATGTATTCCGCCCAGTCTTCCTGCGTGGTCTGGCGGCTCTGGCCTATGCCCTGATGTCGATTTTCTGGATCGGCGCAGATGACAAGGTCGTCACGTACTCCACAGCTGCATTCCTCGTTGTCACTGGCGTGTTCATGTGGCAGTACGTAGCAGTGGAAAGTGCGCCGGAAAAATCGCGCGCACCATATGCACTGGGCGCAGGTTTGATGCTTTTCGCTGGTATCGCCATCATCTTCGTCACCTCGATTGCATGGGTTGGCTATGTGGGTGCCCTGGCATTCCTGGCGGGCGGTATTGCTGAATTGATCGTCTTCGCCAAGTACCGCGAGGCCTTCCCGCCGTTTAGGAACCAGCTTGTTTCTGGTGCTGTTGGCGTGATCTTGGCCATCTCGCTGTGCTTCAGCGGAGGTATGGATGCGCACTCGCTGTTCGGCCTGATTGGCGGCGGCACCATCATTCTTGCGGTCTTCGCGCTGATTGCCGCCTTTGGCCATCGCCATGAAATGAAGGCAGCTGCCCCGACCACGACCAACACGCCAGGCCAAGAAAACAACTAGTCTTTAGGTCTGAAGCAAAAGTAGAAACGGAGTTTCTGGTGGGAAACAACAAGAAGAAGCAACCGTGGAGCCAGTCAATTAAAGGCCCATTGAGCTTCTCCCTGATCTTGGCGGTTGTCGCTGGGATAGTCGGTTTGATTACCTCCACCGGCGGGTCGCAGAATCCGTTGCGCTTCGACATCGGCCTGGCATGTTTCGGCATTGCCTTCATCGCAAGCCTGCTGGTCATATCGGTAATGACCATGGCAGCCAAGGACAATGATCCTGAACTGGGCAAGGGGACCGGGGTCAACCGATCCTCTGCCAACCCGGATAAGAAGTTTGAAGACTGATAATAAAGCTTAGCCACGCGGCCTGACGCGCTGGGACTATCCATTCACAGATAGTCCCAGCGCGTTGTCGTTTGCCGGGCCAATTGACCGAGGCAGGATGCCTCAAGCATGCACCAAGGATTTCAAGTGAGTAGCAGGAGTACCCCCGAGCAGTACGGCCACACCCCACTGGGCAAGCAGCTGCGCCGCCGCAAGTCCATCGAGGCGATGGCCAACGACGCAGCTAACAACGCCGGTCTCGGCTCGCTCAAGCGCTCGCTGGGCGTCACCCAGCTGGTCATGATCTCGGTCGGAGCCACCTTGGGCACCGGCATCCTGGTGATCCTCGGCTCCGCCGTGCCAGTGGCCGGCCCAGCCATCTGGATCGCATTCGTGCTGGCGGGCATCACCGCGCTGCTTTCCGCCGTGTCATATGCCGAGATGGCTGGCATGGTCCCGGTCTCCGGCTCCAGCTACTCCTATTCCTACGCAACCTTGGGCGAAGGCATGGCGTGGATCTGCGGCTGGTGCCTGGTGCTGGAGTACGCAGTTTCCGCGGCGGCCGTGGCAGTTGGAGCCGGCGCGTATGTGAACCAGACGCTGGAGATCTTCGGACTGGCCTTGCCGCAAGCCTTGGCCGCCGGTCCAGGCGATGGGGGAATCATCAACCTCTCGGCACTGATCGTGGTCATCTTGGCGACCTTGCTGCTGGTGCGCGGTGCCCGTGAATCGGCATTGGCCAACACTGCCATGGTGATCGTGAAGATCGCCATCCTCATCTTCTTCGTAGTCGTCGCCTTCACGGCATTCAACGCCGGCAACTTTGCTCCGTTGCTGCCAATGGGTGCGGCAGGCGTCACCGGCGCGGCCTCGATGGTCTTCTTCTCCTACATCGGCTTCGATGCGGCCTCCACTGCCGGCGAGGAAGCCAAGAACCCGCAGAAGGACCTTCCCCGGGCCATCATGATTGCCATGGTGCTGGTGACCACGATCTACGTGCTGGTTGCTGTGGCCGCCATCGGCGCCCGCGAATGGGACTGGTTCGCGAACTCCGAAGCGGCCCTGGTGCAGATCGTTTCCGAAATCACCGGACAGAAGTGGATGGTCCTGGCCTTCGCCCTTGCTTCGGTCATCGCCATCGTCTCGGTGGTGCTCACCACGCTATATGGACAGACCCGCATCCTGCTTTCCATGGGCCGCGATGGCCTGATCCCGCGCTTCTTCGCCAAGGTTTCGCCGAAGACCCACACCCCGGTTATCGGCACCTACGTTACCGGCGGGGCCGTGGCCATTGCCGCCTCGCTGATTCCGCTGGGCCAGCTGGCAGAGGCGACCAGTATCGGCACCCTGTTCGCTTTCTCGCTGGTGGGCGTCTCGGTAATGTACTTGCGCAAAACCCAGCCGGATACCCCGCGTACCTTCCGAGTTCCGCTGTACCCGGCCACCCCGATCCTGGGCATTGCCGCCTGCCTGTTCCTGATGTTCAACCTGGCGGGGATCACCTGGGTGGTCTTCGGCATCTGGATGGCGGTAGGAGCTGGCATCTACTTGGGCTTCGGCCGCCGCAACTCGCGACTTGGCGCCTTGGACGCCAAAGCCTATGAAGCGGAACTGAACCTGTAGGACGCTAAACTTTCCGACATGCCCGAAGGTGCGCAAGCGTTGGGGGCTAAGCTGTGGGGTGAACCAGTATCGCAGCTCACGAAGGAAGCACCATGCATCAGGAACCGATCAGCACGGCCGACCTCTATGACCAGCATGGCGACGCCCTGCAGTCAATCTCGGCGCAGTTCCAGGACTTCGGCGGCCGGCTGTCCTTCTACGGCCCGGCGCGTACCGTGAAGTGCCATGAGGACAATGGCTTGGTCAAGGAGATCCTGAGCTTCCCGGGCAATGGAGCGGTGCTCGTGGTCGATGGCGGAGCCTCGCTGCGCTATGCCCTGATGGGCGACATGATCGCCGCCAGCGCCGAGGCCAACGGGTGGGCCGGAGTCGTGATCAACGGTGCGGTACGCGACCGTGCCGCGCTGGCGGACATGGAGCTTGGCATCAAGGCGCTGGGCAGCAACCCGCGCAAAACCGTCAAGCGCTCGCATGGCTCAGTGGATGAAGTGATCAGCATCGGGGACGTGAAGATCCGTCCGGGTGCCATGGTGTATGCGGATATCGACGGAATTCTCGTCGAAAACTAAGCGCCAGCTGGCCCGGCTAGGACTTGTCGCCGGCGCCTTCCCACTCCGCCTTGAACTCCTCGGTGCTCAGGGCCTGGAGGTCCTCGCGGATCTGGACAATCAGCCGCTCAGCTTCTTCGAGACTCGATGTTGTCATGCGCAGAAGCACGGAATCATCCAGGCGGGAATGCACGACTACCTGGGGCTCATTCGCTTCGTACTCGGCATCGCCCAGGGTGGCGGAAGCCAGGGCGACAACCCAGCGAGCGGCGGCTTTCAAGGGGCCGCTTTCAGCAGCTTCCAACCGTGCCTCGTAATCATCTGAAGCGTGGGTTTCCTGAGTCATGAACTGCCCCTTCCATTACTGCAACTGCCGGCATACCGGTGGTATGTTCATCATAGGGCCCCGACCAGGCAAAAGGCGAGCGCCTTGCTAGCGCGAGCTTTTCCCGGATTTGCGCGCACGGTAGGCACGCACATGCTCCCGGTTAGCGCAGTTGCCGGTATCGCAGTACAGCTTGGAGCGGTTGCGCGACAGGTCCAGCAGCGCCGCCTCGCAATCCGCCGACGCGCAGATCCGCAGCCGCTGCAAGCCACCGGAGCGGATCACTTCCGCCAGCGCCATCGCGGCGTCCACGGCCATGCGGTCGTAGAGCGGGGTGCTATTGGTGGTGGCGTGCAGGTGATAGCCCAGCGATTCGCTCTTGATCAGCTGCGGCTGGGCGTTGGCATTGCGCAAGATCGCATTGACCCGGAAGACCGACTCTTCCTCGGTGCCAGTCCAGATGTTCTTCAGCTGGGAGCGCAGCTGGCGAATGGAGCGAAGCTCTGCCTGGTTGTGCGCGCGGGAGCCGGCAAAATTTTCGGCATCAAGGAATTCATCGAGATCAGCGACGGTGGAGAGCATGTCCACGATTTGCACCTCGGTGTTCAACAGGTTCACCACGGACTTCAACGAAGCTTCGATATCTGGGGCAAAGGTCATAATTCGATCCTGGAAGGTGGGTGGATTGACTGCCCCTCAAGCCTAACCGTATCGTCATGCTCATATCCCCTTTTGCCCCTGAATGGGACATGGAATTCTGCGCGAAAGACCCTTATGAGCGAACTGCCTGACCCTGGATTGCCTGCAGCCCCGCACCCGGCCGGAACCCGCCTCCCCAGCCAGTCCAGGGGCATCTGGATTGCCTTGGCCTCCTCGGCGGCCTTCGGGCTGTCCGGCTCCTTCGCCAAGGGCCTTTTCGAAGCTGGATGGAGTCCAACCGCCGCGGTCGCTGCGCGCATGGCCGGAGCGGCGCTGGTCCTGGCTATTCCAGCTCTCATGGCAATGCGCGGGCGGTGGGTCTTGCTGCGCACCAACTGGGTATCGATTGCGCTCTTCGGCCTGTTCGGCGTGGGGGCCTGCCAGCTGTGCTACTTCCTCGCGGTGCAGCGACTGGATGTGGGAGTCGCGCTGCTGCTGGAATACCTGGCACCGGTGCTGATTGTGCTGGTGCTGTGGGCCAAGCACCAAAAACGTCCATCCATTGCGACCATCGCCGGGACCTTGCTGTCGCTGGCCGGGCTGGTGGCGGTGCTTGACCTGACCGGAACGACACGAATTGATCCGATTGGCGTGCTCTGGGGCCTGGGAGCAGCTATCGGCCTGACGGTGTACTTCTTCATCAGCGCCAGGGTCGATGGGGCGCTTCCGCCAATCATGCTCTCTGCCGGAGGCATGGCAGTGGGCGCGGTGACCATGCTGGCCGTGGGAGGCCTGGGCATTCTGCCCATGCAGTGGGCCGCCGGCACAGGTTCCTTCGCCGGCTTCGAAACCCCGTGGTGGCTGGCGCTGACCGGGCTGATCCTGATCGCAACAGTGTTCTCCTACACCACCGGCGTGATGGCTGCCCGGGAGCTGGGTTCCAAGGTCGCCAGCTTCATCTCGTTGACCGAGGTGCTGTTCGCGGTGCTTTGGGCATGGCTGCTGCTGGCAGAGCTGCCCGGTGCGGTGCAGCTGTTTGGCGGACTGCTGATCGTGTGCGGCGTGGTGCTGGTCCGCATCGACGAATTGCGGACGGCCAAAGTCGCCAGGATCGCCAAACGGCCGCGGCGATGAGCAACGTTACCGGTGCTGACACCTATGCGCGGGTAGCCCGCGGGCTGCAGCGCTGCGTAGGCACCTGCGTTGGCGTTGCGCTGACCGCTTCGGTCTTCGCTTTCGATTCCCCGGTCTGGGCGATTCTGGCCGTCGCGCTGGCCTCGCAATTCACCATTGAGCTGGTGATCTTGCGCAACTATGCGGTGGGCATGGTCTTCATGACTGTCACCGCGTTGCTGATGGTCCACATGGTCAGCCCCGAACCGGCCTCGTCCCTGCTCATCGACCGCATATCCATGACCGTGCTCGGTGCGGGCGTGGGCGCGGTGCAGAGCATCGTGATCTCGCTATTCATGGCCCGCCGGCGCCGAAGCTGAAGCACTGATGGCCTCAGCGTCCGGTGGTGACCCGCCAATCCAGATGCGGATGCCAGTTGTCCTGCTCGCAGCGCAGTCCGACCTGGACAATGAACTGCAAGGCAGTGCTGGCTGAATCGAAACGGTAAGCGGCCCGCAGTCCGCGCCCATCGAGCGTCCAATCGGGCAGCGAAAGAAGCTTTTGAGCCAGTTCGAAGCTCGATATCCTACCGGTTGGTGTCATCAGTCTGTCCTCCAAGCTGCAGCAGATGGATTCATGCAAGTGGTTGATGCCTGCGGACATGATCGCATCGCGCTGAGCCTGTGCGGTAGCAATCCCAGCGTCTATGCAGATTGGCCCCGGCATCAATCGATGCCGGAGCCAATCTGGTTGGAACAGGTGCCTGCGTCAGCTACTGCTTGATGTCCTCGGTGACCTTCACGGAGGATTCGTCCTCGCGCTTGGCGAAGGATTTCGCATCACGGTAGGCGGCTGCCTCGTAGCGTTCGTGCGCTACCTTGGCCACATGCGCGTCACGCAGCGCCTGGTGCTGCGGGTTGCGGCGGACGTACAGGTAGCCGGCAGCCAGGATCAGGAACCATGCCGGGGTGATGATCAACGCGGTGAAGGTATCGGCCTGGGTGGTCAGCGCCCAGAGGATGAAGACGAACAAGCCCAATACTACGTAAGGCATGACGCGTCCGCCGGGCATCTTGAACTTCGATGCATCGTGCAGATGCGGGCGGCGGGCGCGGAAGACCAGGTAGCTGAGCAGGATGATGGTCCAGACGAACATGAAGCACAACGCCGAAACGGTGGTCACCAGCGTGAAGGCTCCCATGACCGAATCGCCGCTGTAGAGCAGCGCGACGCCGGCGAGCAAGAACATGCAGGAGAAGAGCAACGCGTTCTTCGGGACCTTGCGGCTCGAAAGCTGCGAGAAGCCCTTGGGCGCATCGCCTTCCATGGACAGGCCACGCAGCATGCGGGAGGTCGAGTAGATGCCCGAGTTGGCACTGGAGGTCGCGGAGGTGAGCACCACGAAGTTGATGATGCCTGCGGCGCCGGCCAAGCCGGCCAGGGCGAACATGCCCACGAATGGGGACTGCTCGGCGGAGAACAGGTTCCATGGTTCCACGGTCATCAAGATGATCAAGGCACCGACGTAGAAGAACAGGATGCGCACAGGGATCGAGTTGATCGCCTTGGGCAGCGTCTTCTCAGGGTCCTTGGTCTCTGCTGCGGTGGTGCCCACCAGCTCAATGCCGACGAAGGCGAACACTGCAATCTGGAAGCCGGCTACGAAGCCCATGAAGCCGGTTGGGAACATGCCGCCTTCGGTCCACAGGTTGGAGAAGGAAGCAGTGGCCGAGTCGTGCTCGAAGCCGGTGATGACCATGACCAGGCCGACCACGATCAGTGCGCCGATGGCTACGATCTTGATCAGGGCGAACCAGAATTCGGTTTCGCCGAAGGCCTTCACGGTAGCCAGATTCAGCACCAGCAGCAATGCGATGCAGGCTAGAGCCGGAATCCACAACGGCAGGTCGCCCCACCAGAAGGCGACGTAGTGGGCGATGGCCACCACGTCGGCGATGCCGGTGACAACCCAGCAGAACCAGTAAGTCCAGCCGGTGAAGAACGCGGCCCATGGGCCGAGCAGATCGCCGGCGAAGTCGGCGAAAGTCTTGTATTTGAGGTTGCTCAGCAGCAGCTCGCCCATGGCGCGCATGACGAAGAAGAGCATGAAGCCGATGATCATGTAAACGAAGATGACCGATGGGCCGGCGACCGCGATGGTCTTGCCCGAGCCCATGAACAGGCCGGTGCCGATAGCGCCGCCAATGGCGATCAGCTGGATATGACGATTGGAGAGTCCGCGCTCGAGAGTGGGATCGGAACTTGTGGTACTCATGCTGGTTGCCTTCCAGGAGTGTGGCGTGACGCCCCGAAGGTGTCCTGCCTCCAAGCCTGGTTGGCTTGGAGCGCAGATACTCGCTTCGGTTGACACATCCGATTCGCGGCATTCCAGCTAGGCAGGCACGAATTGCTGCGCTCGGAGCAGCAGTCGCGGATGCCACGGGGAGTACCTCGAATCTGGTGCGCTTGATGCGGCACTGTTCGTGGTCCCTCCCCAATCTGTATTACTACCTGAGAGTTTTCACTTCGGCCCGAATACTGGGTGAAGCTTTGCTCCTTCGGTGAGTGCGGATGCTTCCGCACTGCTTTCCAGATTTGCCTTGTTCGTGGCGGTACGGGGGCCTGAGAGTTTCCTGGGGAGGAAATTGCTCCTACGGCACCCGCACTTGGCTAGGACGGAATTCTCCCGCCACGCGTCAGCGGCATAAGTGGTGATTGCGATCACAGTATGCCCAGAATTTAATATGTGGCGCAAATCGCATTTCACATTCTGGACTCAAATTTTCCGTGCAGGCATGCGAATCCGGGGATTCGTTACGCGAAATAAGGCTTTCCAGCTTCGTAACGTTTGTGCAAGTAGTGCTGTGAACGGCAGCAAGCGGGGCATCGGATCAACCGATGCCCCGCTCGCCCTTTGCCAGGTCTTATTTTCCGAAACTGCGCAGACGCAGGGAGTTGAGGACCACCAGCACCGAGCTGGCTGCCATCGCGGCTCCGGCGATCATCGGATTGAGCAGCCCCAAGGCCGCAATCGGGATGCCTGCGGTGTTGTAGGCGAAAGCCCAGAACAGGTTCATCTTGATGGTGGACAGGGTCTTGGCCGACAAATCGATGGCCTGGGTGACCTGATGCAAGTCGTTGCCCATCAAGGTGATGTCAGCTGCCTCGATGGCCACATCGGTACCAGAACCCATGGCGATGCCTAGATCGGCCTGGGCCAGCGCCGGAGCGTCATTCACGCCATCACCTACCATGGCCACGACCTTGCCTTGCTCTTGCAGGGCGGTGATCGCCTTGGCCTTGTCTGCTGGGAAGACCCCGGCAAAGACATCCTCCGCCTTGATGCCTACCTGTGCGGCGACCTTGGTTGCCACCGACTTGTTATCGCCGGTCAGCAGCACTACGCGCAGGCCGCGGTCCTGAAGTTCGCCAATCGCCTTGGCCGAGGTGTCCTTGATCTTATCTGCTACCGAGATCACGGCCTGGAACTGCTGGTCTACCGAGACCAGGATGGCGGTAGCGCCAGACTGTTCGGCTTCTTCCAGCATGGCCATCGCAGTGGCGTCCAGAACGGTGCCCTGCAGTTCCAGCCAGCTGTGCCGGCCTACGACTACGTGATGGCCGTTGACCATGCCGAGCACGCCGCCGCCCGGATCCGAGTCGAAGCCGCTGGCCTGTGGCAACGGGCCCAATTCGGCTGCCGCCTTGGCGATGGCCTGGGCAATCGGATGCTCGGAATGGTGCTCCACAGCGCCGGCCAGCATCAGGGCTTCATCGGGGCTGATGCCATCGATGGCTTCGGTGCCCAGGTGGGTCATGACGCCGGTGGTAACGGTTCCGGTCTTATCAAGCACAATGGTGTCCAGCTTTCGGGTATCTTCCAGGACCTGGGGGCCACGGATTAAGATGCCAAGCTGCGCGCCGCGTCCAGTGCCCACCAGCAAGCCGATCGGGGTTGCCAGGCCAAGGGCGCAAGGGCAGGCGATGACTAGAACTGCCACCGCGGCGGTGAATGCCTGATAAGTATCGCCACTGGTGAAGAACCAGATGGCGAAGGTGAGAACGGCAATGGCCAAGACGATGGGCACGAAGACTGCGGAGATCCTGTCGGCCAGCCGGGCGATAGGAGCCTTGCCCGATTGGGCTTCGGAGACCAACTTGCCCATCTGCGCCAAAGTGGTGTCGGAGCCAATGCGGGTGGCTTCGATGACCAGGCGTCCGGAGGTGTTCAGCGTTGCGCCGGTGACCTCGTCGCCGGCACCTACCTTTTGCGGAACTGATTCGCCGGTCAGCAGCGAGGTGTCCACGGCGCTTGCGCCGTCAACGACCACGCCGTCGGTGGCGATCTTCTCACCCGGGCGCACCACGAAGTGATCTCCCACCTGGACCTGCTCGGCCGGAATCCTCGCTTCCTTGCCATCGCGCAGCACGACCGCGTCCTTGGCACCCAAGCTCAGCAATGATTTCAGGGCATCGGATGCCGAAGACTTCGCCCGGTGCTCCAGGAAGCGGCCCAGCAGCAGCAAGGTAGCCACCACGCCGGCGGTTTCGAAGTACAGTGCGTGTTCGGACATCGACATGCCGGTGTGCGCGGTCATCTGCGGATCCAGGATCAGCTGAATGGCCGAGAAGAGGTAGGCGGCGAGCACGCCCAAGGACACCAAGGTGTCCATGGTGGAGGCGAAGTGCCGTGCGTTGATCGCCGCGGCCTTGTGGAATGGCCACGCGCCATAGAAGACCACCGGGGTGGCTAGTGCGAAGGCAACCCAGCCCCAGTGCGGGAACTGGGCCCCGGGAATCATGGAAATGATGAAGAGCGGGATGGTGAAGACCGAAGATACGATCAGGCGCCGCAGCAGATTCTCTGGAACCAGATGCTCGTGTCCGCCGTGGTCTTCTTCTCCCGGCCCCGCATGATCTGCGTGCGCCGGCTTCGCAGGCTGCTTCAGCGAAGCGGTGTAGCCGGCTGCGGCAACGGTGCTGATCAGCGTTTCGTCGCTGATATCTGCCGGAACCTGGACCTTGGCGGTCTCCAGCGGCAGATTCACCGATGCGCTGACGCCGGGCAGCTTGCCGAGTTTTCGTTCCACGCGGTTCACGCAGGATGCACAGGTCATTCCCTGGATATCCAGCTCGACTGTGCGGGGTTCCGCGCGGGTTTCGTGCGGGGCAGGGGAAGTCATGATTTTTACCTTGACACTTTCTTGCCGCTTGCCAGGCTTTGCGCCTGGCTTTTTCGGCTAGGAATTAATGGCTTCGAGCGTGTAGCCGGCCTCGTCAATGGCGCTGCGGATGCTCGCTTCGTCCAGGGAACTGGCGGAGGTTACCGTTGCGGTGGAGACTCCCTTGGCGTCGAGAATGACTTCTACATCCTGCACGCCTACAATTTCCTTCAGTTCTTCGGTGACCGATGCTACGCAGTGCCCGCAGGTCATCCCGGAAATCTTGAGTTCCGTCCGGGTGGCCAGCGGGCTGCTCTGCTCACGTGGAATGATCTGCAGGCCCTGGTTGGAGTTCTTCTCCGAGGAGCATCCGCAATTGCAGTTGTGGCTCATGATCTTGCTCTCTTTCAATGAATTCGGTGTGAATTGGAAACTTCGGGTAATCCAGGTGCTTATCGCACCAGGCGCGAAATGGCGGCGGTGGCCTCGGCAATTTTCTCTTGCACGATGCGCGGGTCACCCGATTCGATAGAAGACTTGGCCGCATCTACGACGCAGTGTCCGATGTGGTCATCGATCAGTTGCGCGCTGACCTTGTGCAATGCGGCGTTGATCGCGGAGATCTGCGTGAGGATGTCGATGCAGTATTTGTCCTCATCTACCATCCTGGCAACCCCGCGCACCTGGCCTTCAATGCGTTTCAAGCGACGCTCAAGTGCGCTTTTATCCGCGTGATAGCCATGGTGTTCGGCGTGCCCATTCGGGTTCTGGGTGGTATCCATACTTCGATTATACCCCTAGGGGGTATTAAGTCAAGTACCCTCTGGGGGTATGTGGCATCCCCCAATAGGCAAGGGAAGCACGATAGGATTTCACCCGTGAGCCACAACGAACTTCATGTGCGTCCGATTTCCGGCACCGAGCACTCAGCATTCCTTGAGACCGCCCAAGACGTCAGCTTCCTGCAGCGTCCCGAGTGGGCTCAGGTCAAGAGTGGCTGGCGTGGAGAATCCCTCGGTTGGTTCGAGGAGGATGAACTGGTGGGAACCGCGCTGGTACTGCACCGCGCGGCCCCGGTCATCAAGAAGACCCTCGCCTACATCCCCGATGGCCCGGTCATCGATTTCGGCAGCTATGCAGCCGAGCAGGTCATCGCTCCGCTGTCCGCCTACCTGAAGAATCGCGGCGCGTTCCAGCTGAAGATGGGTCCGGGATTGGCCGTGCGCACCTGGGGTGCCGCTGCGGTACGCAAGAACCTGGGCAAGGAAGGCTTCAGCCAGCTCGCAGACCTTGAGCTCAAGAGCAGTTCGCAGACCGCACTGGCGCTGAACGATGCACTGGCCAAGCTGGGCTTCACCAAGGAAGACGTCGGCATGGACTTTGCCGCCGGCCAGCCCGAATACGTAGCCCGCGTCGCGCTGCAAGACGATGAGGGTAACCAGCTGGATGCCGATGGGGTCATGGCCAGCTACTCCTCGACCACCCGCAACGAAACACGCAAGGCGCTCAAGAGCACCCTGGAAATCGAAATCGGCGAAACCAAGGACATGGCACGTTTCCATGCCCTGTACAACCACACCGCGGACCGCCAGGAGTTCACCGGCCGGCCGCTGAGCTACTTCGAAAAAATGCACACCGTGCTCAACGAAGCCGTGCCAGGCTCATGCACCCTGTACATCGCCAGCAACGAAGGCGTGGATCTGGCTGCCGCCATCGTGATCCGCTCCTCGAATCTCGCCTGGTACCTCTACGGTGCTTCTTCCTCCGAGCAGCGCAAGCTGTTCGCGCCGAAGGCAATCATGCAGCACATGGTCAGCGATTCCATCGCCGCCGGCTGCCGCTACCTGGACCAGGGCGGGGTGAGCGCCACCTTGGATAAGGAGCACCACCTCTCGGGCCTGACCAAGTTCAAGACCAACACCGGCTGCGACATCGTGCAGACCAGCGGCGAATGGGACCTGGCATTGAACAAGCCACTGGCCTGGGCCTTTGAAAAATACATGAACTGGCGCAAGAAGTAGGGAATCCAGCACTGTGGCAATCGATCCAACCCAGCCTTTTGTCCCCGTCATCCTCGGCGGAGATATCGGCACCTACACCCTGGCGCGCGAATTCTATGAAGCCTACGGGGTGCGTTCGGTTGTGCTTCCGGCAGCCGGCAACGGGGTCATCGAGCATTCGGTAGCCATCGAACTGCGGCCCATCGGCTCCATGGCCGATGAAGACCGTGTCGCCAGCGCCCTGGCCGAGCTGGCCAGGGAACTGAAGTCGGAAGCAGATCGACCGCTGATGCTTTTCGGGTCGCTGGACTTCCACATCATGCTGATCGCCAAGAACCGCGCAGCGCTCGAAGAGCACTATGTCATCCCATACCCGCAGCTGGAGACCATTGAAGCTGCCGCGGTGAAGGAGAACTTCTACGCGCTCGCCGAAAAACTGGGCATCGCCCACCCGCGCACCTCGGTGTACTACCCGGGCGCGGATCTGGCGCAGCTGGCAGGTTCCTTCACCTACCCGGTGATCGGCAAGCCATCGAGCTCCGCAGATTGGATCGCCGCCAAGTTCGTGGGCAAGCAGAAGATCCACACCATCAACAGCCGCGATGAACTCGAATCATTGGTTTCCAAGATCGATGCCAGCGGCTACAACTCCGGCTACATCTTCCAGGAATACATTCCCGGCGGCGATGACGCGATGCGCCTGTGCACCTACTTCGCCACCAACGAAGAAAAAGTCATCTTTGCCGGCTATGGCGAAGTGGTCATCGAGGAACACGCGCCACTGGTGCTGGGCAACTCCGCGGCCATTGTCACCGGCCGCAATGACCAGATGGCAGCCGATGGCGCCCGCATGCTTGAAGAACTGGGCTGGCGGGGCATTGCCATGATCGATGCGAAGTACGACCACCGTGACGGCACGGTGAAATTCTTCGAGATCAACCCGCGGCTGGGTCGCAACCACTTCTATCTCACCGCCGCCGGGGTGAATCCGGCCCGCTTCTACGTCACCGAGTTCCTCGGAGCGCAGTTCGATGATTCGAACCCGCAAACCGATGCCGTGGTGGATACCGAAGCCGGTGTCCTGCAGCTCTCGCGCCAGCAGCTGTTCACCGTGCTGCCGCACCACCTGCTGCGCCGTTTTCTGGACAGCGATACCGGGCGCAAGGCAGAAGCATTGCTCAAGGCCGGCAAGGTCTCCAACCCGTTGAAGTTCGCAGCCGAAAAGAACCTGCGCCGAAAGCTCTACTTGCTGCTGAACGCGGTCAACCATTACCGCAAGTACAAGAAGTTCCCGCCGCGCACGCTGCAGCCCTAGGGCCTGGCGGCGTTAGGGGAGCTGGGCTTGAGTGCATCCTGCGCCGTCGCCCACCCATCGCGGGCCTGGGCCCATGGGCTTTGCGCGATCGTGGCGCCGTCCAGGATGTCCAGGCTCACCGGTTGGCCGTCGTATTCGGGCGTGAGCGTATCCGAGGCCATGGCCTTTGCAGCGCGGATGCGCAGGGCAACGGTTTGATCAGGATCCAGCGAGGTCGACATGGCATTCCATTCCAGTGTTGAAATCGCCGCCTGGCCGGCAGGAATGAGAACACGCTCAAGCATGATGCCCGGTTCAGGTTGCAACTGGACCTCCTGTTGGGGCTCGCCGGCCTCGTTGAGGAAATCGATCTGCGGGTAGGACCTCAGCGCACACGCGTGGGCAGAAATATTCTTGGCGTAGACGGACATGTATCGTGAGCCGGTCGCCGCGTCGGGAGAACCGAGCATGATCTGGAGATCATCGGCTGCGCACATCGATGCTGCTGGGTCCTGAGGCCAAGCTTCAATATTCTCGGGAAGGTCGACGGGCTTGGGAATCAGCCAATCCGGTTTCATGCCGCCAACCCACCCTTCAAGGATTTCACTGTAGTCATGGGAGAACAGCCTGTAAGGCATCGGCCGGTTCAAAGCCTCATGCTGGTCCAGCCATTTCTGGATGTCCTTTGCCCGACCGGCTGGTTCCATTTCGTGAACCGTCATTTCCAGCCCGGAACCAGCGATGCGAACGCTCTGAACTCGCCCGCTTCTCACGGCTTCGGCAATGAGCTCGATTTCGGAATAGTCGCTGGGCCGTCCGGGGGAGTAGCTGATGAAAGAATCCCTCACGGCCAGTTCCGCGGGGGATAGCTGCTCCGCCGCGGACTTTCCGAGTACCAGAAACTGCTCCAAGCTGTTCGCGGTGGCCGAGTAATTCCTGACTTCAGGCGCGCCGAGATGATGCATGCTGAACGCGAAGGCTGCAGTCTTGCCCAGTTCGACGGGCTTCTCTTGTTCGTTGCGGGCGTCTTGAGCAAAGGACTCGGCGACTTCCAGCGGGTAGCTCTTTCGATCAAGGCCTTGCATCTGCTCTGCTGTGCCTGCCACTAGGCTCAGCTCGGTGCGCGCCCAACGCAGTTCAGCAGCTTTGCCTTGAACCTGTTGCGCGAGTTGTTCCGCCAGAGCACCAGCCTGCGCGGCATCGAGCTGATCTGAGAGCACGAACTGCAGCTGGACAGCAAGCTCCGGCTTGGCAAGAGCATCGTGTTCCACGGTGCCAGCGGAGGCTTGGTAGCCCAGTAGGCCCTCCTGCTGTGCAACAGCGGAGGCGAAACTGCAAACCTCATTGGGTGCGTTACATGAATCCCAAGGCTTCCAAATGAGCAGGACTGCCGCGACGAGGGCCAGCGCGATCCCGAAGGCCTCAGCGCGCAGTGATTTCATCTAGCTACTGTATCAAATGGGCCTTGGCACCTGTTCAACAGGTGCAGGAAAAAATACTCAGGAGCAAAGCGAGTAAAATTCAAATCACACGTACTTTGAAAGCGAGTTTCCATGAGTTTGAAAGATCGCCTGCGCGATGACAGCATTGCCCACCTGAAGGCAGGCAACGAGCTTGAGAAGACCACCCTGCGCAATATCCTCAGTGCCATCGGCACCAAGGAGAAGTCGGGAAAGAACCCGAGCGAACTGAACGATCAGGACGTTGAAACCTTGCTGCGCAAAGAAGTAGGCAACCGCGAGGAAACCGCTGCCCTGGCGGCCAAGGATGGCCGCACGGACCTGGCCGAACGAGAATTGGCTGAAGCTGCGTTCATTTCCACCTACCTGCCGAAGATGCTGGAAGAAGCCGAGGCGCAGAGCATCGTTGACCGCATTATGGGAGAGCTGGCCGCGGATCACGAACTGACCATGAAAGACATGGGCCAGGCCATGAAGCTGGTGGGTGCAGAAATCGCCGGGCGATTCGATGGCAAGGCTGTCTCACAGATGGTTCGCGCCAAGCTGGCTTAAGCGCTATTTATCGTAACGTTCACGGGTCGTCCCTGCTGAGGGACGGCCCGTTTTCGTAGTCTGAAGCAGTTATATAGGTTCCGGTATGTGAAAGAGCTACCCTGTGAATACCATGCCTGACTTCCCGAAAAACCGTCTCACCCTGCCTAAGAGCCTGGGTGTTCTGCTGATTATCGCCATTATTCTTGCCTCGCTGAACTTGCGTCCGGCAGTCACCTCCTTGGGGGCTTTGCTGGATCTGGTCATCGAGGATCTGCAGATGAATGGCTTCGTCGCCGGAATGATCACCGGCATTCCGCCGCTGTGCTTCGCATTGCTCGGCCCTTTGGCTCCGCGGCTAGCTGGCAAGCGCGGTCCGGAGCTGGTGGTTGTCGCCGCCATGGCAGCAGTGCCGCTGGGCATCGCCTTGCGTTCGGTCGCACCGGGAACCGGGTTCTTCCTGCTGTGCACTGCATTGGCGCTGGCTGGTATTGCCGTGGGCAATATCCTCATGCCGGTCTTGGTTAAGCGATGGTTCCCCGAGAAGGTGGGTATTGCCACCGGTGCCTACACGACCGCAGTGGCCCTTGGCGCGTCAGGCGTCGCAGGCATCGCCGTGCCGGTGAACCAGATGCTCGGCGGCAATTGGCGTGTGGGCCTGGGCTTCTGGGGATTGCTGGCGTTGGTGGCACTTGTCCTGTGGGTTGTGGTGTATTTCGGGCTCAAGAACCAGATTGGCCACCATCAGCAGCAGGCCAAGACCGATACCCAGGCCGCTGATCTTGGCCCCATGAGCAAGAACTCCACTGCTTGGTGGGTAGCGCTGTTCTTTGGCGGGCAATCTGCGGTGGCCTATATTTTCATGGGCTGGCTGCCCAAGATCTTCATTGACTTTGGTGCGTCCCCGGCCTTCGCCGGATCCTTGCTCGCAATCCTGCTGGGCGTGGGAGTGCCGCTGTCCTTCGTCATGCCGGCCTTGGCGGCGAAATTCGCCAACCAGGCACCGCTGGTGATCGTCAACGGCGTCGTCGGCATGATCGCGATTATCGGCATGCTCATTGCTCCGCTGCAGTACGCAGTGCTCTGGGTTGTGTTGCTGGGCATTTGCGGATCGAACTTCCCACTGGCCCTGACCATGATCGGGCTGAAGGCGCGCACCGCAGCCGGCGTGTCCAGGCTGTCCACCTTCGGACAATCAGCGGGCTATCTGCTGGCCTTCCCCGGACCGTTTTTGGTCGGCGTGCTTCACGAAGTCACCGGCTCGTGGACCGCGCCGATGCTGCTTATCGCGGGGTTGATCATCTTCCAGACCCTGGTCGGCGTGATGGCTGGACTGCCCCGGTACATCGAAGATGCGCAGCGGCAGGAGATCCTCTAACTGGCGACTTCTCCCGCAGCGGCAGCATCAACATGCTTTCCAAAGCCCAAATCCGCTTTGGTCCCGGCAATGCGGCCGGCAATTGAAGCATTGGCGCTGCCCGAGGCCGCTCGATTGCGGCTGCGGCGCAGGAAGGGATACTTGCTGCTGACAAAATCGTCAACTTGCTCTTTGCGGCTCACCAGCACCAGTTCGGTGCCGTTGCCGTTGCCGGTGCTCTCGCTTTCCTCGCGATAGAGGTTGGCAATGCGCGAGGCGACCTGCAGGTAGAAGCTGCGCTGGAACTCTCGGCGTTCAATGCTCTTCTCCGAGTCGGAGTACCACTGGGTGTAGAGCTTGCCCTCGTCCGCCCACCAGTGCGTCATGGCAGCAGTAGCCTGGACGATCAGCGAGGTAAAGAGATTCTTGACGGTGGCGACATCGGATTCGTGGCCGATGATGTACAACCGGCAGGACTTTGAATAGTTGGTCTGCAGCATGGAGACCGTGCGGAAAGCCCTGCCTACGGCGCTGAGGCCATCGCGCTGCCCCAGACGGTAGACGCCATGCATATCGAAATGCTCCTCGACGATGGCTTCCTTTTTCTTGCCGGCCTTGGCGCTTTGCGCATCGAGTTCTGCCCGGCCGATGCCATAACGCACCATCAGCCGCTCGGCATGTTCTTGGAAGGCTTGGGCCTCATGCGGGAACGTGGTGTTCTCAGCTTTGTTCAGCAGCAGGGTAATGCGCTCTTTCAAGCGCTGCAGCTTGTGCTCAGAGGTGCTCATGAGTTCTTCCTTGGTGGCGGATTCTTGGCTTGCAAAGCGGCTGGTGTCGATTCACAGCACTAGTTTGGCACGAGGCGGCGACAGTTGCTTGAGGGGCTGTGGGTAACTGCTCCAGGTTTCCTCTAGCCGGATCTGGTGTCCGCGCGTAGAGTGAAGGCACCAAGCAGGTCCAGCAAGTCCTGAATCCTTGATTCGGGGCTAGTCAGTGGGAGGTTTGAGATGGGTGATTTCCGGGCATACACCATGGAAGAGCGAAGCACGTACTTAGCTCCGTCCTGCGAACGCTGCGGACAGCATCGCCACGTGGTCTGGGACAAAGTCGAAGGAACCGACACCTATCGCCCCCGCGATGCCGGCTGCTCCAATGAGGCCTGCACCGCGTAGCTAGGCAAGCCGCAGGCCCAGCGCGGTCGAGATGCGTGCGGATGCTTCCTTGAGAACCTGTGCAATATGCTCCTGATCGCGTTCCAGCGGGGGATAGATCACCGCGATGGCTGCTGGTTTGCCCTGGGGCAGAAGCAGCGGCACCGCAATTGAGGTCAGTCCCGGGATGACTTCGTCGTGGCTGAATTCGTAGTGCTTGGCCGGGTGCTCTTCGGGGTTGAGCATGGAGCGGATGACCCGTCCCGGTGCGCCGTTGTCGATCGGGTGGCGCGTGCCTGGCCGCTGAGCCACGGTTGCGTCGGCAAGCCGGGGTTCGGCAGTGCTCAGGGTGACTGCGGCTTCGCCGTCGAAGACCACCAGCAGGGCAGTCATCTGCAGTTCGTCGCTGACGGTTGCCAGGTGCGGTGCGGCTGCGGCCTGCAGGGACTTGGCGACGTTGCGCGCCAGCGCTCCCAAGCGTGCCCCCAATTCGAGTTCGCCTGCCGGGTTGCGCTCCACGAAACCGTACTGCTCGAAGGTCTTGACCAGCCGGTAGGCCATGGAGCGGTGCACGCCCAGCTTTCCGGCCAGTTCCGAGACGCTCAGCGGTGTCGCGGATTCCCCGATCAAGGTCAGCGCTTCTAGCCCGCGGCCCAGGGTCTGCGAACCGCCTTCGGTGGTTTTAGTCATGGTCCAATCATTTCATCTGGCATGCGCGCATGGCGCCGCACCGTTCCCGGTGTGATCTACGTCTTGCCCTCAGCCTACGTGAAAGCTACGATTGTTTCTATAGTTAGAACAGTGTCGCAACTATAGAGACAATGATGTTAGGCGGCACGACGATTAGGGGAGCCATCAATGCAGATTCACCACAGGGGATATGTCTCCGGAGATCCGCGCGTCAAGGAAGCGGCCGGCTACGGAATCGACCGCGCCGAAGAGATTCCAGATGAAATGGACGTACTGATCGTCGGCACCGGCCCGGCCGCCGCCGTGGTGACCGCGCAGCTTTCGCGCTTCCCGAGCATCAACGCCCGCGCCATCGAGATGCGCCCGGGACGCCTCGAAGTGGGCCAGGCTGACGGCATCCAGGCCCGCTCGGTGGAAACCTTCCAGGCCTTCGGCTTCGCCAACGAGGTCATCGAAGAGGCCTACCGCAATGTCGAGATGTGCTTCTGGACCCCGGACCCGGAAAACCCGGAGAACATCAAGCGCCACTCGCGCGCCGCCGATGATTCCACCGGCATGAGCGAATTCCCGCACATCTACGTGAACCAGTCGCGCATCCTGGACTACTTCCTGCGTGATGCCGAACGCGCCCCGGGCAAGATCACCCCGGACTACGGCGTGGAATACCTCGGCTGCGAGATCGATCCGTCGGCCGAATACCCGGTGACCGCGCGCATCAAGTACGTGGCCGGAGAACGCGCAGGCGAAGAGCGCACCGTGAAGGCCAAGTACCTGGTCGGCGGCGACGGCGCACGCAGCCAGGTGCGCCGCTCGCTGGGCCACAAGCTGCACGGCGATGCCGCGCTGCACGCCTGGGGCGTCATGGACGTCATGGTCAACACCGACTTCCCGGACATCCAGGTCAAGTGCTCCATCCAGTCGCATGACGCGGGCAATATCCTGCTTATCCCGCGCGAAGGCGGCTACCTGGTTCGCTTCTACGTGGATCTGGGCGAGCTGACCGCCGAGGATGCCGGGGCCATCCGCAATACTCCGGTGGAAGAGATCGTGGCCACCGCGAACCGCATCATCCACCCGTACACCATGGACGTGAAGAACGTCGCCTGGTTCTCGGTCTACGAAGTGGCCCACCGCATCACCGACGGCTTCGACGATGTAGAAGACCACGAGCGCGGCACCCGTTGCGCACGGGCCTTCATCATGGGCGATGCCTGCCATACCCACTCGGCCAAGGCCGGGCAGGGCATGAATGTGTCCATCCAGGACGGCTTCAACCTCGGCTGGAAACTGGCCGCCGTGCTCGAAGGCCGTGCCCCCGAAGCGCTGCTGGATACCTACGCCGAAGAGCGCAAGGTCATCGCGCAGAACCTGATCGACTTCGACAAGGAATGGTCCACCCTGATGGCCAAGTCCGTGGATGACTGGGAAGACCCGGACGAACTGGAGAAGTACTACACCAAGACCCAGGAATTCCCTGCCGGCTTCATGACCCAGTACACCGAATCACCGATCACCACCGGCACCGAGCACCAGGACCTGGCCCCGGGCTTCCCGGTGGGAAAGAGATTCAAGTCCGCCGAGGTCATCCGCCGCTCGGATAACCGCTGGCGCCACCTGGGCCACTTCCACGAAGCCGACGGACGCTGGCGCGTCTACGCCTTCGCCGATGCCGCCGCCCCGGCGCTGGAAGGCACCGCCATGGCCGACTTCGCCGCCTGGTGGAGCGCGGACCCAACCTCGCCGCGCAACCTGTACACCCCGGCGGGCGGGGACGAGGACGCGGTCTTCGACACCAAGGCCATCTACCAGCAGGACTACACGCAGGTGGAACTGCACGACGTGCCCAAGGCCTTCCAGCCGCTGAAGGTGCCGTTCGGCCTGCATGACATCAACCAGGTGTTCGCCGCCGGCCATGGCCGCGACATCTTCCGCGACCGCGAGATCAGCAAGGACGGTGCCATCGTGGTGGTCCGCCCGGACCAGTACGTCGCCGGCATCTTCCCGCTGGAGTCGCGCGAGGAAATCGCCGGGTTCTTCGCGGGGAACATGCTTCCGGTCAACGGCTAGGAAACCCTATTGGCTCTTTTGGCCGCACCCTGCTGAACCATGGGTGCGGCCAAGGGGCCAAGCCTGCATAACTGCCGCCAAGCTGTCGCGCGCTGCTGGTAGCCTCGGGTGCATGAGCGCACTTTTCGACACTCTGCCGGTTCGCCGCATCACCGAACATCCCAAGGCACCCATGGATCGTTCCGATTGGGCCGCCCAGATTCCGGCGGTGCAGCAACTTCTTGACGAGGGCCTTGAACTGGGCCAGCTGACTGTGCTGGTGGGGGAAAACGGCGCGGGAAAATCGACACTCGTCGAGGCGATTGCAGCGGCCTTTGGACTGAATGCCGAGGGCGGAACCCGCAACAGCATGCACCAGACCCAGCCCACCGAATCCGGGTTGTCCTCGCACCTGCAATTGGAACGCGGAGCCGGTGCGTCCAAGGCCGGAGTGTTCTTGCGCGCAGAAACCATGCACGGGCACTTCGCCTATCTGGGCTCCATCGGCTCGCGCGGAAAGCACAATTTCCAGAGCCATGGCGAATCCTTCGTCGAGTTCTTCACCGAGCGCTCGTATGTCAATGGGTTGTGGGTCTTCGACGAAGCCGAGTCAGCGCTGTCCTTCAATAGCTGCCTCATGCTGCTCTCGCATATTGCAGATCTGCTGCGTTCCGGTTCTCAGGTGATTCTCTCCACCCACTCGCCAATTCTTGCTTCCTTGCCGGAGGCGAGAATCTATGAAATTGGCGAGTGGGGAATCCGCGAATCGGACTACGACGAGTTGGACATGGTGCGGAACTGGCGGCTTTTCCTGGATGCCCCGGGACGGTACCTACGCCATTTCAATGACTAGATTGCCGACGCAGCGTGGTCTTCGGTTAGAGCGGCGCTGCTAATTCCCCTAAGCTTTAAGCAACGGAAGACGAAGGGACGCACTATGGCCAAGAAGCGCTCAATTTGGGCTCGAATGTTCGGTATCGGCAAGGCTAACGCCAACGCCGCTTTGGATGCTCTGGAGGATCCGAAGAAGATGCTGGACCAGTCGGTTCGCGAATACACCAACAACATCGCCCAGGCCGAACAGGCCGTAGCCCAGACCATCGGCAACCTGCGCATGGCCGAGGACGACCACTCCAAGCTCCAACAGGAAGTAAAGGAGTGGGGCGGCAAGGCCCTGGCTGCGTCCAACAAGGCCGATGAATACTCTGCTGCCGGCGATGCAGACAACCAGCAGAAGTTCAACCAGCTGGCCACCGTGGCCATCCAGCGCCAGATGGATGCTGAAAAGCGCGCCAAGAACCTGGAATCGACCATCACCACTCAGCGTGAGGTCGTTGCCAAGCTGAAGACCGGTCTGAACACCATGCAGACCAAGCGCCAGGAACTCGTAGCCAAGCGTGATGAGCTCGTTGCCCGTGCCCGCAATGCCAAAACCCAGAACCAGATGATGGACACCCTCAAGGCGCTGGACGTCAATGACCCGACCAGCGAGATCAGCCGCTTCGAGCAGAAGATCCGCCAGGACGAAGCCAAGGTTCGTGGTGCCCAAGAGCTGGCGGCGTCCTCGCTGGATGCGCAGTTCGCCCAGCTCGAAGACCTTGGGGCTGCCAGTGAAGTTGATGCAAGATTGGCGGCGATGAAGGCCAGCAGCGCACCGCAGGATGTGCTGGAAGAAGCAGATGACGCGGCCGCAATCGAAGCCGGCCAGCCGCAGGTTTCCGAGATTGAAGCCCGCCTGGCCGCGTTGAAGAAGAACCAGGCCTAGCTTCTTGTGCTCTGCAACAGGTTCGTAGCGGACCTGGGCAGGTAATTTAGCTGGGAACGCAAAACCTCCCTTCCGCAGATCTGAATGGACCTGTGGAAGGGAGGTTTTGCCGTTATCGGAGCAAGATCAGTCTTCCCACGGGCCGGGACCCGAATCTTGCGGGTAGAAACTCGCGTTGCCAGCCGAGACCTCAACCGAGATCTTGTTCGGTGAATCCTTGTCGGTGGCCAGCAAGTTCGAGATATCGCCAGCAGCAACATCCTGCCGCACATCGTAGGTGGCATCTGGCAGTTCCAGTTCCAGGGAACCCGCGCTCACGGTTGCTTCAATGAGTTCAGGAGCCTTGCCCGAGAGCGTCCCCTTCAAGTCGCCAGCAGAAATTTCGAAGTCGGCCTTCTGCACGTCCTCCAAGGAGATCTCAGCGCTACCGGCACCGATTTCCACCGTAGCGAATTGGGCGGTTCCGGAGATATCCAAGTCCCCGGCGCCTACCTGCACGTCCAGGTTCCTGAAGGAACCCACCGCATTGAAGTCGCCTGCGGCCAGATCGAACAAGGCATCCAGGCTGCCGTCATTCATTGACTCGGGCAAGGTGAGCACCGCAGCGTTCTCAAAGTTGCCGCAGCCAAAGAAGCACCAGTTGCCCCAGCCATTGGGTGAATCGACTACCAGGTTGCTGCCCTCGCGCTTCAGCTTCCAGTCCCGGGAATTCGTGCTGTCCACATCCAAGGTGGCTTCATTGACCTCTGCGAAGCGCAGGTCGAAGTTTCCGGCCCCAGCGGAGATCTCCAAGCCGGTCACCCCTTGCACGCTTGCACTGTGGGTGGACTGGTCGCGGTTCAGAGCCGCGAACGCGCTGCGGGCGGAGCCGATCAGCAAGGTCAATACGACCAGGCCGCCGAGCACAGCGAGAATGATATTCAGCGCGTTGCCGCTGCTTTTGGGAGCACCGGGAGCTGGTGGCATCGGGCTTGGTTGTGTCTGAGTCATGATTCTGTCCTGTCGGTGTTGGTCGTGCCCAGGTTCTGGATATGCGCCAGGGCTGCCAGCACACGCCGGTTGCCCGTTCCATCGGCTTCCAAGCCGAGTTTCTGGAAGATGGAGGTGATGTACTTTTCAACGCTGGCTTCCGAGAGGAAGAGCAGTGCGGCGATGGCTTGGTTGGATTTCCCTTCAGCTACGGCCGCCAGCACGGTGCGTTCGCGGTCGGTGAGCCGCTGCATCCGGTCATCGTGGTTTCTTCGTGTCAACAGCTGTGCCACCACTTCCTGGTCGAGGATCGTTCCGCCGGCTGCGATCTGCTCTAGGGAAGCGACGAATTCGCTGACATCTGCCACGCGATCCTTGAGCAGGTAGCCGATGGCCCCGGAGCGGGTGGAAATCAATTCCGAAGCGTAGCGTTCCTCCACATACTGCGAGAGCACCAGCAGTGGCAGATCTGGGTATTTCTTGCGCACCTCCAGGGCTGCCCGGATGCCCTCGTCGGTGTAGGTCGGCGGAAGCCGGACATCCAGAATGCAGATCTGCGGGAAGTCTTCTTCGGATGCCGAGTCCAAGAAGGGCATCAGTCCGCTGGCTTCTGGCAGGTCGGCCACCACGCGGTGGCCGCTGTGGTCGAGCAATCGGACCAGGCCTTCGCGCAAAAGCACTGAATCCTCGCAAATTAGTACGCGCATGGCACACTCACTTCCAATGTTGTCGGCCCTCCGGCCGGGCTGTCCAGGCTCAAGGTTCCGCCGGCTGCGACGATGCGGTTATTGATTCCGTCCAGTCCGCCGCCGGGGGTGATGCGCGCTGAACCCACGCCGTTGTCCTCGATGCGTGCCCACAGGCGGGGTTGCCCGTTAGTTTCGCGAACTCGCACGGTGACCAGGCAGCGCTGGGCTCGGGAGTGCTTGGCCGCGTTGGTCAGCGCCTCGGCGATGGCGAAGTACACCGCCGCTTCGGCGACGCGGGGATAGCGTCCTTCCAGCAGCACATCGAGCTGGACCGGGATATGCGAGCGGCCGGCTACCGCCGAGAGTGCCGCATCCAGTCCACGGTCATCGAGCACTGAAGCGTAGATGCCGCGGGTGAGCTGGCGCAGCTCGGTAATGGCTGACTTGGTCGAGGCGTGCGCCTCGGCCACCAGTTCCTTAGCCTTCTGCGGGTTCTCATCGATCTGCTGGTGCGCCAGGCCCAAGGTCATGGCTACCGAGACCAGGCGCGGCTGGACCCCGTCATGCAGATCGCGCTCAATGCGGGTGCGCTCAACCTCGGCGGCACGCACTGCGCCTTCGCGCTGCACCGCGGTGGAACGCACGCGCTCGGTCAGCTCGGTTTCCCGGGCCAGCGAGCCGATGATGCCTACGGTGATGCTGCGGTGCAAGAAGCCTAATCCGACGGCCACACCTGCGCCGGCTAGGGCCAGCAAGAACATCCATGGGGCTTGGGAAGCTGGGATTTCCCAGGAGAGCGGGCCGGGGACCGTCTCCACGCCGGCCAGCGGAGCGAAGGACAGAACGGCGAAGTGCACCGACGACTCCAGCGCCCCGAGCAGGATCGCCCCGAACAGGCAGGAGATGACGAAGCTGCCAACGGCCGCCCACATCCTCCCGCTGGACAGTGCCCGTCCCACCGAGCGGACGTATTCGCCAAAGCCCGGTCCCCGGCGCTGGGGCCAGCTCAGTGGGACCGCTTCGATGCCGTACAGGCCGCTGATGCGCAGGATTTCAAAGCGTGCCAATCCGAAGAGGGCGGCAAGCAGGCCAACGAGCACGATCAGGCCTATGCCGAGGATCGGGGTCAGCCCGATGCCCACGGCAAGCCAGGCAGCGAACAGCGTCAGGACTATGGTTCCGAAGCTTCCCAGCAGAGCCAGATGCAACAACGTGTAGCCGAGTTTCAACGGCGGGCGGGCCGTTGCGGTGCCCGGCAAGTTCCATGGTGTCGAAGTCATACCTCAACACTAGAGCGCACAGGTCAGCGCCAACACCGAGGGAACCGGAGAACTTCATTATGGAAAACCCGAAGAATTCGGCCTTTGGGGTTGGCAACCCTCTGGGCCTGGCGCAGGATAGCCAGATGTCACCGACTCAAGATGTTCAGGACTCCGCTCGGCTGTGGCTGTCCATCAAGCCAGTGAGCGAGGTTCGCATGGAGGACTTCGCAGCGGTAGTGAATCCTAAGGAAAGGGGGAAGCACTGCTGGTGCTTGTCGCACCGGCTGAGTGCTGAAGATATCAAGGAGCGCGGGCGCTGGTGACCGGTTCGCCGCCATGCGCTCATTGAGCCATGAGCCGACTGCGCCCGGGCATTATCGCTTATCAAGACGTTCCCAGATCCTAATGCTGGTGAAGACCAAGTCGATCAGGCCGGTAGACGAGGTGGATGCGTGGTGCATTATTTGCATGGTGGCACGTCCCGGATACCGGCGCCAGGGAGTGAACCGCAGGAGGCTTCAAGGAGCCGTGGACTTATGCCCGAAGCCTTGGCACACCGGCGGCGGAGGCCAACCCTGTGGATGCCGAGGGACGCATGGATCTGACCATGGCATTCGCGGGAACCCGGAAACTATTCGAACAGGCTGGATTCGAGGTCATCGCAGTCAGCGATGCCCAAGTAAGCCGCCTGTCCCGCTTGATCATGAGCAGGGTGCTCTGAGGATGCAAGCGGCAAACATTCACTTTAACTTCAACTGCTGTCCGGGCGCTATGCACTTTCTCCGTCTAGCGTCGATAGCATGGGACGGCTGTTTATGGCGATCGGGGATTCCTTCACCGAGGGCGTGGGGGACTGGGAACCAAGGCTGCCCAACGGGGTGCGCGGCTGGGCGGACCGCGTAGCCAAGCAGCTGTCCAAAGCTGATCCGGAGTGGCAGTACGTGAATCTGGGAATTCGCAGCCGGCGGCTCAAATCTGTCATCGAGGAACAGATCCCCGTGGCCTTGGAACTCAAGCCGGAGGTGATTACCTTCTATGCAGGCGGCAATGACATCCTGGAGTTCCGCAAGGACATGAAGCAGTTCCTTGGCCAATACGAGCAAGCCGTCGACGCATTGGTATCCACCGGTGCCAAAGTCTTGTTGTTCACCGGGTTCGATATTCCCGTGCACCCGGTGCTGGCTCCATTCAAGCGGCGCAACTGGCGCTTCAATGAATGCGTGCGCCAGCTCGCCGAACTCTACCCAGATTCCGTGGTGCTGGTCGACTACTGGAACTGGGAAGTCTACCGGGACAAGCGCATGTGGGATATCGACAAGCTGCACATGAACCGTGCGGGCCATCGCTATATGGCGATCAGGATCCTGGAGATTCTCGGGTATCCTCACCAGCTCGTTTTCGATCCCTTCGGCGCCGCGGACCGAGTCGGCTTCTGGCAGGCCACGCAGCGCGACCTGGAATGGCTGCGGCAATGGGTGCTGCCGATGTTCGGCAGGCGCATGCGGGGCATTACGCTGGGCGACGAGCTGCGTCCGCGCTGGCCGGAACCGATGTACCCAGCCAAGGGGATGAAGAAGCAGTTCCGCAAGCGCCCCAAATCAGAAGAGCCACGGCACTTGCGGAATTTTGAGATCCGCTAGCGGCTTTCTAGACCGGGTTCTCCATGGCCGCCGGGCTCATCCACGCGATTTCCCAGACGTGGCCGTCGGGGTCTTGGACCGCTGCCTGGTACATGCCGGGGAATGGCTCATCTGCCGGACGGTAGATGCTGCCGCCACCAGCCTCGGCGCGGGCGACGAAATCATCGACGTCCTCGCGGGTCTCCGCCGAGAGCGCGTTGAGGGCTTCGCGCAGTCCGCTCCCTAGCCCCGGCTTATCGCCGTTGACCAGGAAACCTGCAAAGAATTCCTGCTGAAGCACCATCACGAGGATGTTCTCGTCGATGATCCATGAGGTGGCGTTCTCATCGGAGAACGTCTCGTTCTTGGTGAAGCCCAGCGACTTGTAGAACTCGTCGGCTCTGGCCAGATCGGCGGTTGGGAGGTTGACGAAAATCATTCGGCCCATGGGTCTCTCGCTTCTGCATCGGTGGGAATTCCTTGGTGCAAAATCAACTTTGCTGGACGCGCGAACCCAGCGCAAGAGCTATGCGCGTTTTGCCTGCAATTGGAACAGAGCCCCGCCGGGTGCGCAGCAAAGTGCGGCCGAGCGGGGCCCTGGATCAAAGCCTGGATTATTTGGAGGCTTCGGGTATCGGCGCGGAAACTAGATCAGTGACTTGGTGATTTCCAGCGGAATGCGATCGCGGGTGTAGGTGATGTGGTCGTAGCCGTGCGGCTCGGGCTTGCCATCTTCGCCGATGTTCACGAAGACGATCTTCTCGATGGTCAGGATCGATTCCTGGGTGAAGATGTTGCGCACCTCTGCGCGCAGGGTGACCGAGGTTCGGCCGAAGTCGATGGCGGTCAGGCCCATTTCGATAAGGTCGCCTTCTTTTGCCGAGGCGATGAAGTTGATCTCGGACATGAACTTGGTGACAACGTGCTTGTTGCCCAGCTGGATGATCGAGTAGATCGCAGCTTCTTCGTCAATCCAACGCAACAGGCTGCCGCCGAACAGCGTGCCGTTTGCGTTTAAGTCTTCTGGGCGAACCCACTTGCGCGTATGAAAAGTAATACCCTTAGCCATACACAAAATGTTAAGTCAGACTAGGTCCTTTGCGCTGTTAGATGTTCCACAATGTAGCTGAAAACACATGTGATCCGATCCGTATGCCGTGGCCAGCTGGCAAGCGATAATGGGTAGAGTGGGCTGTTCCGCAGATGCCTTTCGCCCAAGCTGTTGGTAGGGTCAAAGTAAGTATCGAAACGCAGTTCCCAGTAGAAGGAAGGTGCAGATGAACTATCCCTCGGAGGGGAATAACGAAACCATTCCCACCGACTTCGACGACGTCGTTCAGCATGTTTCGACCGGTGCGTTGGAACACGACCGTATCGACGCGCTGCTCCAAGAAGCCCATGAGCGCTACGCGGATGCAGATGAGGGCCTGCTGGCCCACTACATTCCGATTCTCGGCCAAGCAGACCCAGATCTATTCGGTATTGCCATGTCCCACGTAGGCGGTTCGGTGCATACTGTGGGTGACTGCGATTACCAGTTCTCCATCCAGTCAATCTCCAAAATGTTCGTCTACGCGCTGGTAGTCCAGGAGCATGGACGCGAAGAAGTGCGCGAACGCATCGGCGTGAACAACACCGGCATGTCCTTCAACTCTGTGATGGCCGTGGAACTGAACAACGGGCATCCAATGAATCCCATGGTCAATGCCGGTGCCATCGCCACGACGGCGATGATGCCCGGGAAAACCGCTGCCAAGAAATGGGAGAACGTGCGTGAAGGCCTTTCGGCTTTTGCCGGACGGCCGCTGACGCTGGATGACGAGGTCTACCATTCCGAGTCACTTGCTAATGAGCGCAACAAGGCGCTAGGCCGGTTGCTCAAAAGCTATGGACGGCTGGAAAACGACCCGCACGACGCAGTGGATGTCTACACCAAGCAGTGCTCGCTGAACGTCACCGCACATGATCTGGCGGTTATGGGCGCAACACTGGCTGATGGCGGGGTGAACCCTGTTACGGGCAAGCGAGTAGTGGATGCGGATGTTTGCCGCGATACTTTGGCGACAGTTGCCTCCAACGGCTTGTATGAGCGTTCGGGGGAGTGGCTGTTCGAGATCGGCATCCCTGCCAAGTCGGGTGTCTCCGGGGGCATCGTCGCGGTAGCTCCGGGCAAGGGCGCCATTGGCGCATTCTCTCCACCATTGGATATGGCCGGGAACTCGGTGCGTGCGCAGCTAGCTATCGGCCAGCTTTCACGAGCCATGGGCCTGAACCTGTTTGCTTCGGCACCAGAAAAGCGGACCTGAGATCATTGTCTTCGTGAGTCGACCTATGCTTCATGGGTAACGCAGGTTAGGACAACACCAAGTCCGAGGAGACTTACCTCTAAGAGTTCTACCTCGATGGTATCGCTGACCCAGTCCGTGCCATCGAGGTATGGCGTAATTTTTACTGTTGTGGTCACTCCGGCTTTAAGTACACCCGACGGTTTGTAAGTGTAAGTATTTCCATCGACGATGTCGCTGCTGTCAGTGTCTAATCCGATTGAAATAGTACTGCCCCAAGAAACGGCGTACTTGATGGAACCTTCGGCAAAACTTTCTGCGCCAGAAGGTGGGGCCCAATTCAGGACTACCCTGTCAGATAAAAGATCGCCTAGGAGTCCGCTGTCCTGGCAAGTCATTTGGGTGAAAGTCCCGAGGTTGGCAGCGGACAACGTTGTTTGGGTGAATTCATGATCAGTCCATGCCGCATCTGTTGAAGAGATTCGATCTGTTGCGACGCCAAGAAGCAGGGCCGAGGTGATCGCGAGCGCAGGAACGGTCAGAAGTGCCTTGCGGGAATTGCGATGGTTTCGCTTTTTCGAGTTAGGCATCAATATCACCGGGAACTTTGGAACGGCGAGCCAATAGAGTTCCCAGAGCAAGGGTGACAAGGCCTATAACGCTAAGCAGGAGCACGTTCTCAACGCCTGTAGGAGGAAGTGCCTTATTCTCCTCTTTTGGAGTGGACGGAATGTTGGGGGTGTCGTCGGGGCTAGTGGAAATTGTTTCCCCGGAGCCTGAAGCGCTGAGCAAAATGGTAGCCGAAGCATCATGAACAGCTTTGGCTGAATCAGCCACCAGGTGTCCGGTGATTACAACTCGTTGTTTCGCTGAAGCGCTGAAAGCAACGATTTTCCGCTCTTTTACCGCGTTCAAATCTGCGGTTTTGAATTCTCTGGTTTCCCACGGCGAGCCATCGGGACATCCGGAGTCCAAGGGCAATTCGAGCTGCACTGCACAATTGGTGACAGCGAAAACTAGTGGAAGCGTTGCATCGCTCTGAGCGGGGCCGGACATAATCGATAACTCGATCGTTCCATCGTCCGGAGCTACTGACCAGGTATCTACAACCCAGCTGGCAGAGCTCCCAGGGCTCATCTTCTTCATCTCTGCGGAAGGCAACGACTCCATCTGCAGATGCTGACCCTCGATGCGGACCGACTGCTCGCCAGAAACCTCGGACGGCATGAAAGCAGTTACCGAAGCAAACAGTAGCAGGGGGACGGTCAAGGATTGAACCCCTCCTTGTTGGGGCTTGAGAACGCGAGTTTCAGCATCCTCCGCTCCCTCATCGCGCGGCCAGAACGCCCATACTACGAGGCCAGCGGCACCGAGAGTCAGGCCCCCAGCAAGTACGGCGAGGTGAACCATTGGATTACTGGAGCGATCCCCGGGACGGAAATGAATACGCGCTTTACCGTAGGGACGCTGTATGGCTGGACATCCGCAGTATCGTTGGCGTCGCCTTGCATCCGGAAAACAGCGACCCCGTCATCTCGGATTTCCTGGATCTCGATCACGCGGTGCGTGACCGGAAGTTCGCTTTCCTTCTGCTGGACGGTGACGATATCTCCCACCGCTATTTCTCCAGCGGGAATTTCCTTGACGAAGGCGATAGAGCCGGCAGTGATGGTAGGACTCATCGAGCCGGTCCGGAACATCATGATGGAGATGTTTAAGGCGATTCCGAGCACGACAAGGACCAAACAGATGGATCCTCCAAGGGCCAACAAGGTCAGTCCGAAGTCGACCAAACGCGTTGCCAAGCGGGGCTTGGCTGCTGTTTCGGTACGTTTCCGGATCAACTCTTCCTCTATCCATGCCTATTCGCGGACGGTGCAAGCAGCTCGCATCGGGCGGTTGCCTTGACGCGAGCTGCTGTGGCCGTAAGTGGGGTCATCTGCACTCAGTGTGCTCGTGGGCGCTTATTCGACGGAGGCAGCCTCAAACTGCCATGTCGCATTGTTGACCTGACCTTCATCAAGACCTGCTCCGGCGTGGACTTGGAAGCACAAGGTCACAGGAGCTCCAGTTTCAGTAGTGCTGGCACCTTTAGCCAGGTTAATCACGGTTGCGCCAGAGACAGATCCGAAAGCCGTGCCGTTCGCAATAACTTCGTTGCCAGCAGCTGGGATGGCATCCTCGGTGCAGGCTGCCATGTTATCGACGATGAAAATGCCGTAGGTGAGGTTTGCGGAGTCACCCGGTGTTGTTTCGGTCGCCGAGGAACTCAGTAATTCGACTGTTGCGTCATAGGTGGTGCCCGCGGCAGTGCGCAGTGCAAATGCGCCAGCAACAGTGGTGTCCGGGCTCAAATTTTCAGCGGGATTTGGACCGTCTGGATCAAGAGAGAAAGAGATGGCGGCTGCTTCTCCTGGTATTTCGTTTTCGTCCCATGCTGCGCCATCGGTACTGCCTTGGACGTTGAATGAACCTGCGGTGAAATTGCCAGTGGCCCATTCCTGTTCGGTCCAGGCGGCCAGCGTTACCGCTGCTCCAACACCAAGGACCAGTCCGCCTGCGAGCAGAGCTTTGACCTTACGGGACTTCTGGTTCGAAGCAGCAGCCATGAAATTACCTCCTGAAGTGTGTGAGCAGTCCGCAAGAAAACGTGGAATCGTCTCTCAAATTAGCAAAAGGAAGTTGACGCTTCAATATTTCCAGTAGAGAATAGTCCCCTTGAAGGATAAATTGACCGGACGGATACAGTCCGTAGGCGCACAGGATATTTCCTGGAGTTCCAAACTAGCCGACAGGCCTACAAAGTTAGACAACTGGGTTAAGCGCGAGTTAAGCCCCGAACCTAACCCAAACCAACCGCTTGACGCCGTTCGAGGAATACCGGCTTGGCGATTGAACGCGACGCGGAGAACTTAGCTTCCGTGCTTCGCTGGCCTAATGCCAGGGCTGCCAGGTCTTCGCCAATGGCGGGAACGAACTTGAAACCGTGTCCGCTGAACCCAGCTCCCACCGTGAGCGGTCCGAAGCGGTCCAGGATGAAGTGCTCATCCTCGGTATTCGCGTAGGTGCAGGAGACGGATTCGAACGTAGAGGGGTCTGCGCCGGGCAGCCAGCGCTCAGCGTATTGCTGAAGACCGCGGATCTGCTTATCGATCACTTGGTGCGGACGGTGATCGGGATCGATCACGGAACCGGAACCGTGCCAGCCGACCTTGATGCCTTCGCCCGGGGTATGCATGCCGTAGATCGGACCGAACACCGGCGACCCGATATCGCGCGAGGGATCGAGGACGTGGTTGAACCCCGGCCAGGCTGCCGGTAGATCCGTTGCTGCGAAGTGCACCGGATGCTCTTCGGTCACATCGATCGCGGGAAGATGAACAGCAACGCCCAGCAGCTTCTGGGTCCATGCGCCGAGAGTGCAGATGACATGACGGGCACGGATGCGCTGTTCCGAAGCGCCGTTGTGGAAGCTGACTTCAACGCAGTCCTCGGACAGAACAGAAATCGAGGTGACTCGCTGGCCATGTTTGATCGCTGCTCCGGAACTGCTGGCAAGCTGCTGCAAGGAAGTGACGGTAAGATCCGCATTGATCTGGCCGCCAGCGGGGACATGCAGGACTTCGGTTTCGAACTTCATCCCGGCAAAACGATCTTCTGCCTCGGAGATGCCCAGCAGTTCGCTATCGAACCCTGCTCGGGACAAGGCGGTGTGCATGGCGTGCTGTTCGGCGACGATTCCGTGATTGACCAGCCCGGTGCGTTTGAGTAGTTCAGTGCCTGCCAGAGAGGAAATCTCGTCCCATAGGACATTGGAACGCTTCAGCAGGCGCACGTATTCCGGCTCAGAATAGGCAGGGTTGAAATTCCGGGTAGCTCCATGGGAAGCGCCCTGAACATGCCCGGGGGAGAAGCGTTCCAGCAGCAAGACCTCATGGCCTGATTGAGCCAAGGACCAAGCAGCCGCCGAGCCCATCGCTCCGCCACCAATCACCAGAAATTCAACATCGTTGCCCATCCCCTCAGCTTAAGATCCCAAGATCACTGCCGTGGAACCGGAAGTCTCATTGATGCTCAGATAACGTAATAGAAGACCAATACGTGAATGGAGACGGTGTGGAACTGGCAGCAGTGCTCGGATTGGCCGCAGCCGTCTTCGTCGGAGCTTCAACCCAGCGGATTTCCGGAATGGGCTTTGCCCTGGTTTCCTCTCCTTTCTTGGTGATGGTGCTCGGCCCGCACGAAGGCGTCATGCTGGTGAATCTGTTGGGCGCCTGCAGCAGCCTGCTGATCTTTGCCCAAGTCTTCCGTCAGGTTGAGTACAAGAAAGTGCTGATCCTGCTGATCCCGGCCATGCTCATGACACTTCCTGGAGCCTGGGTCGCAACAGCGTTGGATGGGCCGCTGCTCTCCGTAATCATCTCGATCATGGTGATCCTCGCACTGGCCTCCAGTTTCATGATCCGCAATCTGCCCATGGGTCAAAGCAAATCACTAGCCGTTGGAGCCGGCGCAGTTTCCGGCTTCATGTCAGTTACCGCCGGAGTTTCCGGCCCGGCCATCGCCGGGTATGCGATAGCCAGCCGTTGGCCGCAAGCCCAATTCGCCATCTCCGTGCAGCTGTACTTCCTGGTGCTGTCGTTGACTTCGCTCGCAGCCAAGGGCGGGATGCCTCAACTGCACTGGCAACAGTGGGCTGGTTGCTTCGCTGCCATGGTAGTTGGCATCCTGCTGGGCAACTTCTTGGCACCGAAGATCCCAGCTAAGTACAGTCGTGCCTTCGTCGTGCTCATTGCCTTCAGCGGTGCGGTGAGCCTGATGGTCAACGGATTCATGGCCCTGTAGCCCCGAGGGCGCTGAACGCGGCCGGGTACGTTTTAGCAAAGAAAATGAGAGAATGTACTACGTGCATTCCCAATATCCCGATGTCATTCTCAGCAAGCGAGTCACCGAGCTCGATATTGAACGCCGGGCCCTCTGGGCCGGTTTATTCTGCTCCCTGTCTGGGCTGATTGTAGGATTCATCGTTTTCGCCGGAACACGTCCGGCATTATTTGGGAGTTTATCTGTCGGTGCCGTTTCGGCAGTCACCGGTGCCGTCTCCGCAGGAACCAGCAGCGCCTACGCCTTCCGCACGATGCTGCGTGCCCGCGAGCCCTGGCTGAAAAGAATCCCCAAATGGCGTCAGGTAGTGGTGGCGCTGGGCCTGGTACTGGTACATGTAGCCAGCACCGTGATGATCCTTCTGGTGGTCTTCCACCTGTTCCAGCAGGCCTTCTATGGGCTGCACTTGGACGTGCTGGCAGGGTCGCTGGCGGTCGCCGCGGCCACCGGCATCGCGGCGTATCTGTCGTTGGAAGCCACCGCGCGTATCAACGCTGAAACCTTGTCCGTGGTCTTGGGCATTTTCATGGCTGCCGGCGTGCTGATCAGCATGCTGCTTGCCGAAGACCAGGGCTGGTGGAAGAGCATGTTCTCCTCGCTGGGAACAACCCAAGCAGGCATGGGCTCCTTCTGGACCTTCAACCTCACCCTGGTGATTTCCGGACTGGTGCTGGCTGCTTTTGCCGAGTTTCTGACCCGTGACTTGGTGCGCCTTTCCCAGACCTACCGCTGCCGCCCGAGCCTGGAACGCTACAAGCTGGCACGGATGGTCCGCCCACGTCCGCGAATCGTGCGCTGGTGCCTGCTGCTGGTCGCGGTCGCCATCATTGGCATTGGAATGGTGCCTTACAACCTTTCGATAGAAGGGCACTCGGCATTCGTGCAGTTGGCCTCGATCTCGATGATTATCCTGCTGCTTGGCACCGTGGTGCTGCTGCCGGGGTATCCAGCGGTGTTCCACCTGCTGTCCTACACAGCCGTTGGCGCCATCTGGGTCGCCTTCCTGTTGTGGACTGAATGGTCCTATTACAACCTCACCGGCTTTGAGCTATCGGTAGTTGCCATCTTGTTCAGCTGGATCTCCGTATTCATCCGAACCACCTCCGCAATGACCCAGGACCGTTTGGCGCCGCGAACCACCCATTCTCCATCCGAAGTTGCCAAGAAAACGAAAAGTTCCTAGCCAAACAGGTGTCCAAGAGCCGAGCAGTGAATATCCGTCGGAAGGCTGAAGAATTTAACTGTTGATGGCCGGTAGCCTGAAAATATGTTGATCACAGAGAAGCTCTACCTGTTGATGGCCAGCGACCGCGAAAAGCCGGAGTCGGTTGTATCAGCTACGGGGTACGGGATGAATGCGGCACTCATATCCGATTTGATGATCGCCGGCCGCGTGGCGCTCAGCGATGACCAGCAGCGGCAAATCCAATTGATCGGTGCCGGGCCATGCCCAGACCCTGTCCTGGCAGCTCCACTGGCAAAGCTTGAGAAAAAAGAGCAGCTCTCATTGGATGAAGCGGTCAGGATTTCTGGCCTGTGCGATGCGCGATTGGTTACCGATTCCCTGGCCAAGGCTGGCATCGTGGAATACGGCGAGCGGACCATGCTGGGGATGGGCAAGAGGAGCGTTCGCATCATCAATGAGCAGATCCAGCGGCAAATCAGGGCGGACTTGCAGGCCGCCTTGCATGGGCACAAGACTCCGGGGGCCAGTGACATCACAGTCTTGTCAATCATCCAGGCGATTGGGCTCGCCCCGGAAGTGCTCAAGGACGAGCTCGCTCCGATGAGTACGGGCCAAGCCCAAGCACGGATCAAGGAACTGGCACAGGATTCCCCGGTGGCCGACTCTGCGCAACAGGCCGTCGCCACCATGAACGAGGCAATCACGACCCAGCGCATCATTCCACCAGCAACGGGTAAAGGCTAGCCGTTTCGTGAATTTCACCCATGGCCTCAGGCCATAATGAAGCTGAACCTGATCTAGGAGCCTGAATCATGCGCGCTGTCATTGTCGAAACCCCCCGGAAGGCCAGAAGACCTGGCAATTCATGAACGCGCCATTCCGCAACCGAGTTCGAACGAGGTGCTGATCCGGGTGGCTGCGGCGGGTCTGAACCGCACCGATGTCATTCAGCGTGGAGGCCGAGCCAATCTTCCCGAAGGCGCCAGCGACATCCTCGGGCTGGAGGTTTCGGGAACCATCGCGCAACTGGGTTCCGATGTGTCCGGGATATCGGTGGGTGATGAAGTTGTGGCACTGACCGACTCCGGCGGCTACGCGGAGTATGTGGCGGTGCCTGCTGGGCAGGTTGCTCCCCGTGCCACCGGGCTTGGATCTTTTGGATGCGGACGGGATTCCGGAAGTAGCGGCCACCGCGGTGCTCAATGTGATGCTCAACGGGCGCTACCAAGAAGGTGAAACCGTGCTGGTCCACGGCGGCACCGGTGGCATTGGGGCTTTCGCGATCCAGCTGGTCAAGGCGCTGGGCGGCACGGTCTTTGCCACAGCGGGCAGCGCAGGGAAATGCGCCCGAGTCCGTTCGTGGGGTGCCGATGCCGCGATCAACTATCGCGAAGAAGAGTTTGACCAGCGGGTGCAGGACCTTGGCGGTGCTGACATCATCTTGGACACCGTGGCGGGTTCTTACCTGCAGCGGAATCTCAATGCCTTGAAGCCGGGCGGACGCATGATCACCATTGGCAAGCAGGGCGGTGCCAGCGACACCCTGGACTTCAGCATGCTGATGAAGAAAAAGCTGACCTTGATCGGCAGCTTGCTGCGGGACCGCACCACGGAAGAAAAAGCAAGGATCATGGAAGAAACTACCAGGATCGTTTGGCCGCTGCTGGAGGCCGGGAAAATCCAGACCACCACAGACCGGGTGTTCGCGCTCAGCGAGGTAGTTGCCACCCACGCGTACTTCGACTCCGGGCAGCATATTGGCAAGGTGCTCTTGGACTGCCGGAGCTAGCCAGACTCAGCGCAGGGTGGTCAGGCCTGCATCCATGACTACCTGCACGGTAGCGCGGTAGTGCTTGTCCAGCAGCTCGCCGAGCTTCTCGGAATCACGATCCAAGGCGGCGTTGAGGATTTCCTGGTGCTCTTTTTCCACGTTTCGCTTGCCTGCAGCTGGTGAAGGAGCGGCCCAGCGCCGGTACAGCTCGGTGAAATTCGAGAGGTCGGCCGAGAGCTTGAGCATCGGCTGGCAATTGCAGGGCACCAGCAGAGCATGATGGAAATTGCGGTGCGCCTCGGACCATGCCGGGTTGACGGTGCCAGGTTCCTCGGGCAAGCGCCGCGGGGTGCGCGAAAGCTGATGGTGGGCAGCGATCAACTCCGATTCCCATGCCACATCTCCTCGTTCCACCGCCAAGCGCGCAGCCAGCGCTTCGGTGGAGCACCGCAGTTCGGTGATATCAGCCAGCTCGCGCAGGTTCAGATCCGGAACGAAGAAACCGCGGTTCGGACGGATGACCACCAAATTCTCGCCAGCCAGCCGGGTCAGGGATTCACGGATCACTGTCGTGCTGGTTTCGAATTGCTCCGCTAAAGTGGTCGGCTGGAGGCGGTCACCGGGGGACCACAAACCATCAAGGATGGTTCGGCGGATACCCTCCAGGGAATGGACTGATGCCTTTGCCAAGATGACCCCTTCAAGCGTGATCGATTAAATCTGATGTTAATAACAATAATCATATTCTTCGCAGGGGATAGATAATCCACGCGCATGACGGAACAGAAGACTCGGGCAATCGCTGGTAATTCGCCAGAGCTGTTTACCTTCCCTGGCATCGGATCTAGGCTCGGGGCATGTCAGTGAAGATCCGCACGATCCAAACAGCAGTTCCCACGACGGTCCTGGCCCAAGAAGAAATCCGCGATGTCTTCGCAAGCCAGCGGAATCTCAGCAGGCTGGGCCAGCGGCTGATCGCCACTTCGTTCAACTCAGCGGCAATCAGCACCAGATACAGCTGCGTGGATGAGTTCGACCTTTCCCTGCCCGAGCCGCAAAGTCCGCTGTTCTACGACAGGGCGGAAGGCAAGCTGCTTTCGCCGACTACTGCCGAACGCAACCGCATCTACGCCCAGCAGGCCAGCACGCTGTTCATCGACGCCTCCCGACAAGCCCTGGAAGCTTGCCCGGACCTGGTGCCGGAGGACATCACCCACGTCATCACCGTTTCCTGCACAGGGTTCTACAACCCGGGCCCGGACTACCAGATCGTGCGCGCGCTGGGGCTGGCGCCGAGCACCGTGCGCCACCACCTGGGGTTCATGGGCTGCTATGCGGCCTTCCCAGCGCTGCGTGCGGCCCGTGACTTCTGCCTGGCCGATCCGCAAGCCACCGTGCTGGTGGTCTGCGCCGAGCTGTGCACCTTGCATGTGCACAGCTCCAATGACCCGGACACCATCATGGGCTCGGCCATCTTCGCCGACGGCGCCGCGGCGGTGATCGTCTCGGCACAGGGCGCAGGAGCGCTGGAAATGGACGGTTTCGAAACCGTGCTCACCCCGGTGGGCGAGGAATCCATGGCGTGGAATATCGGAGATCACGGATTCGAGATGGTGCTGGGCACCTATGTCCCGCACATCATCGATGATCACATCACCGGGGCACTGCACCCGCTGTTTGCCAAGGACCTGGACCCGGAACTGACTGTGGAGCGCATCAAGCATTGGGGCGTGCATCCCGGAGGCCGGGCCATCTTGGACCGGGTGCAGAACCGGCTGGGCTTGGATTCCGGGCAGCTGGAGCCAGCCCGAGGCATTCTGGAGCGCTACGGGAACATGTCCAGCGCCACGGTGCTCTTCGTGCTCAAGGAAATCCTGGAAGCCGCCGCCGCGGGCGACGGCGAAAGGGTCTGCGCCATGGCATTCGGTCCGGGGCTGACCGTGGAAACCGGGATGTTCACCGTGCGCGGGCAAGGATAATGTTCCGGCTGGAGCGGGCAGCGGACGCCATCGAGGAAATGGACCGCCCGGATTGCGACCCGGAGCTCCTGCGGCGCACCTACGCCCAATTCCCCATAGTGAATCGGGCGGTCGCCGGATGGCGGGACAATTATGTGCAGCGCATCCGTCCGCTGCTGGCGCGCCGAAGCCGGGCACGCATCCTGGACGTGGGATGCGGCGGGGGAGACATCGCGGTGAATCTGGCCCGCTGGGCGCTTGCCGATGGATTCGAGGTGCAGGTGTGCGGCATTGACCCGGACCCGCGGGCCATTAGCTATGCCCGGCAAAGGCTGGCGCGCGGCAAGCTGCCTGGCGGGGTGCTTGAATTCCGCGAAACGACCAGCACCCGGGTGGTAGCCGAAGGCGCGCACTTCGACGTGGTGCTCTCCAACCACCTGCTGCATCATCTGGACCCGGAACAGCTGCAGCAAGTGCAGGTCGATACAGAGCAGCTGTGCACCGGCATCGGACTGCACAGCGATATCCGGCGCTCGCCGGTGGCACTGGGATTGTTCGGGGCGGCCACTTTGCCGCTGGCAGGCAGCTCGCTAATCCGGCGTGATGGCCTGACTTCCATTCGGCGCAGCTACGTTCCGGTGGAACTGGCGCGGCTGGCCCGCCAGGGATGGGAAGTACACGCACAGCGCCCCTATCGAAACCTCTTGTTCTGGGAAGCGGCCGGCAGTGGATGAGGCCGCGATCATCGGCGCCGGACCGGTAGGCCTGGCCCTGGCCATCCTGCTGGTCCAGGAAGGACGCGCGGTTCGGGTCTTCGAGCAGCGCACCGCCCCGGTGGAGCACTCGCGCGCCATTGGCCTGCATCCTCCGGCACAACAGATCCTGGAGCAGCTCGGGGTGGGAGCTAAAGCGCAGCACGCGGGGGTGCAGATCCGCGGAGGGCTGGGCATCTCGCGCGGGCGCAGCATCGCTGCCATGGATTTCTCGGTGATTGGCGGAGCCTACCGGCATGTGCTCTCCTTGCCGCAGCAGTGCACCGAGCAGTTGCTGCGCGAGCGCTTGGAAGACCTCGCCCCGGGATCGGTGGAGCGTGGCTGCGCGTTTGAGCGGGTGCTTTCGCAATCGCAGCAGACGGTGGAATTCGCAGCTGGAGGCGTGGTGCATCGGGCCCGCTGGTTGGCCGGTGCTGATGGGGTCCGCTCCGCGGTCCGTACGGATCTCGGTGTCCGCTTCGCCGGAAAGAATCATCATGGCTGCTACCTGATGGGGGACTTCCCGGACACTACGTCGCTGGCGCATACCGCGGCCTTGTTCCTGCATCCGCACGGGATCGTGGAATCCTTCCCGATGCCTGGCAGGCTGCGCCGCTGGGTGGTGCGTTTCGAGAAGAACCCAAAGGACACTTCACCCGAACTCCTGGCCGAAACCGTAGGCCAGCGCTCGGGCTATCTGCTGAATGCCAGCAGCTGCACGATGTCCAGCCTCTTCGGCACCGCCACCCGCTTGGTGCCTTCGATGGTCCATGGGCGCGTGCTGCTGCTCGGGGATGCCGCCCACCAGATCAGTCCGATTGGCGGGCAGGGGCTGAGCCTGGGATTTCAGGATGCGCAGGCGGTGGCGCAGCTGGTCATTGGCGGTGGGCCCTTGCAAGCAATCGATGACTTGCGGCTTCGGGCTGCCCGCAGTGCGGCCCGGCGTGCGCAGGTGAACATGCTGCTGGGAAGGGCGCTGCCAGGCTGGGCCGTGCCGCCGCGCGACGCGGTGTTTTCCCGGTTGGCAGCAAGTGCCTGGCTGCATCAATGGGTGGCGCGGGACTTCACGATGACTGGTCTTCGGAGGCGCTGAAGCTGGCAGAAGCCTTGAAGCGCCGGCTCCTGGAACCGGCCAAGGCGCATCGTGGCTAAGCTGGAGGTGCGGCATGGTTTGCGCGTGCCCAAACTCACCGCCAAATACCCGTGGATACATGAAACAATAGGTAGCAATGACTTCCATCGATTCCACCCCACTTTCCGCTGAAGAACGCAAGGCCCTGCGCAATGAGCAGGCCGCGGCCCAGCGCGCCCAGCAGATGCGCATCTCCAACTCCCGAGCCGAAGCCGAAGGCCGCGCTCAGGTCATTCCAACCGCAGAAGGCTGGAAGCAGGAGATGGGTGCCGATGGTCGTCCGGAACTGCAGTTCTCCACCAAGCGCCGCGTTTCCCAGCCGCCAACGCACCTGGCCGACCTGTCCCTGGCCGAACGCCAGGCGAAGCTGAAGGAACTGGGCCTGCCCGCCTTCCGCGCCAAGCAGCTCTCGGTGCACTACTTCCAGCACTACACCACCGACCCTGAGAAGATGAGCGATCTTCCCAAGGAGCGCCGTGCTGAACTGGCCGAGGCCATGTTCCCCAAGCTGCTCACCGAAGTGAAGCGCCTGGAAACCGACGATGGCAAGACCATCAAGTTCCTCTGGCGCCTGTTCGACGGCTCGCTGGTCGAGTCCGTGCTCATGCGCTACCCGGGCCGCATTACCCTGTGCATCTCTTCGCAGTGCGGTTGCGGCATGAACTGCCCATTCTGCGCCACCGGCCAGGCCGGGTTGACCCGCAACATGTCCACCGCAGAAATCCTGGACCAGATCGTCCAGGCCAACCGCGTCATCGCCGAAGGCGGCCTGGGTGGACGCCAGCACCCCGATGAGCGCGTAGGCAACATCGTGTTCATGGGCATGGGCGAGCCACTGGCTAACTACAAGCGAGTCATGAACGCCGTGCACCGCATGGTCGCCGACACCCCTGAAGGCCTGGGCATGGCTGCCCGCGGTATCACCGTCTCCACCGTGGGACTGGTTCCGGCGATCCGCAAGTTGACCGAGGAGAACGTCCAGGTCACCTTCGCGCTGTCGCTGCATGCCCCGGATGACGAGCTGCGCGACGAGCTGATCCCGGTCAACTCGCGCTGGAAGGTCGACGAAGCACTGGATGCCGCGTACGACTACTACGTGAAGACCGGCCGCCGTGTCTCCATCGAGTACGCGCTGATCAAGGACATGAACGACCACGAATGGCGTGCAGAAATGCTGGCCAAGAAGCTGAACGCTCGCGGCCGCGGCTGGGTGCACGTGAACCCGATCCCGCTGAACCCGGTACCGGGCTCCATCTGGACCCGAAGCGAACCGGACATCACCTCGAAGTTCGTTCGCCGCCTCGATGAGCTCGGCGTGCCAACCACGCTGCGTGATACCCGTGGCAAGGAAATCGACGGAGCCTGCGGCCAGCTCGCAGCCGACGGCGACAAGTAGCATTCACTATGGAGACCAGCTTCGGCTGGTCTCCATAGCTCTTTAACGAGCCGGTTTGGTGCACTCGCGCTGTGCTTGGATGTATGGTTCTCATATGGCCGTTTCAGACCCGCTTTTCCTTGATAAGACCAATCCAGATGTCAGAGTCCGAAGTCGTCAGCACAGATGATCGCGTTGTTCAGAGAGTTGTTCGCAGGACTATGGATCGTTTACATGTCACTACTTGTGCGCACGACCCGACGTGAATCGTCCCGGGTTTCATGCCGTTCCTATTTGAGAGAATGGAACACATGCCCAAGCAGTACACCCCTGAAGTCAAGGGCCGTGCCGTCACCTACGTCCTGGACCGCCTGGACCGTTACAAGTCCGTCTACGGTGCTTGTCAGGACCTTGCCCCGAAGCTGAACATCGGAGCCGAAACCCTGCGCCGCTGGGTCGTCCAAGCCCAGATCGATGCCGGGGACCGCATCGGCCCCACCAGCGAGGAGCTCGCCGAGATCAAAGCGCTTATGGCCAAGTTCAAGGAGCTGGAAGAGACCAATGAAATCCTCCGGCAGTCAGCGATTTTCTTCGCGAGGGAGCTCGTGGTTGGGTCCCCGGAAAGTAGTCCAGTGACTATGTGAGTACTCGTGTCCGACAATGGACACAGGAGGAATCACAGAAACAATGGCACGCAGACACACACCAGACCAGGTCATCGCTAAAGTCCGCCAAGGACAAAAGATGCTCAACGACGGACACCCGATGATCGAGGTCATCAAGGAACTTCAGATCACTGAAGCTACTTGGTACCGCTGGATCAACCAGTACGGGTCCGAGAAAAACGCTGAAGCCAGCAAACGTACCAAGGAGCTAGAGAAGGAAAACGCGCGCCTCAAGAAGCTGCTCGCTGATCAGATGCTCGCCAACGACATCCTTACTGAGGTTGCCAAGGGAAAATTCTAAGCCCCGAACCACGCCGCCGTGCTGTACGGATGGCGATGGAAAAATTCGGGGCATCCGAACGCTTCGCTTGCCACGTTCTGGGCCAGAACCGCTCTGCACTACGTAAGAAAAAAACACCGATGAGCTTTGACGAAGCGCAGCTACGAGCCGACTTGAGGGCTGTCGCGTCTAAGCATCCAACGTGGGGCTGGCGCAAAGCCCGCTGGCACTTGCTGGCCACCGAACGATGGAAAGACACTGTCTTGAACAGCAAGCGCATCCGACGATTATGGCGAGAAGAAGGCTTGGTCTGTAAGCCCAAGCGTCGAAAGAAGCGGCGCACCGGCCCAGACGCTGGGGAACAGAAGCGGTTGACCGCCGAGTACCCGATGCATGTACTGAGCTTTGATTTCCAGTCGGATGTCACCTCTTGTGGCCGTCATATCCGGTTCTTCAATGTCATTGATGAGTACACGCGGACCGCTTTGGCGATCATTCCCCGCAGGTCTTTTAAAGCTGCTGATGTGGTGGCTGTTTTGGAGGACATCATTGCTGAAATTGGGATCCAGCCAACGTTTGTGCGGTGTGATAACGGGCCTGAGTTCACTGCTGGCGCGCTGGTGGATTGGTGTAACACTGTGGGGGTGTCCACTGCGTTTATCGATCCGGGCTCACCTTGGCAGAACGGTTTTATCGAGTCGTTCAATGCGCAGTTCCGGCGTGAACAGCTTTCCGGGGAAATTATGGACACTATGGTGGAAGCGAAGTATTTGGCTGATGAATGGAAGGACATTTACAATCATGAGCGTCCCCATGGGTCTTTGGATGGGTTGACGCCGTCCCGGTTTTGGGATGAGTGGGTTAGAGAGAATCAGTTAGCTATCGCATAGCTGCTGGACTGCTTAAAGGGACCCAACCACTCGACCCTCGCCGCCCTCTTCATCCCCATGAAACTTTTCAGACCTTGCACGGTATCTGTCCCGACCCGATAGATAGATAGATAGATAGATAGATAGATAGATAGATAGATAGATAGATAGATAGATAGATAGATAGATAGATAGATAGATAGATAGATAGATAGATAGATCGACTGCGTTCTTGCACGTGCTGCAATTAGAATTCTGAGAGTTACCTGAATCTCCCCGAGTAGACCTGTGTTGTTCCACCTGCTCGGCTTATGATCGAGATGCGAACTCACGCGGCGCACATAATTGAATAACCTTTTCGCGAGGTCGAGCAAAGCGTTCCGGCCCACCCGGAACGCTTTCTCATGTTTTCTGCCAAACAGAGCAAAATAAACCGTCAACGAGCCCCTGGACTATACGAACTGGGGTGAATGCCAACATGTCAGAAAATCTTGCTCGCGTAGGCCTGATTCTTGGGGCTTTAATGGCCCACTTAGGGTTGACGGAACACAATAGTAAGTTAATCTTTAATAAAAGCGAATTGATGTGAATAAAGGAGACCGAACTGTGCTGAAGATTAAGAAGATGGTGACCGCCGGGGCGACAGCGCTCTGCCTGACCGCCGGGATGGTGGCTTTAGCTCCTGCAGCCCAAGCGGACACCCAGACTCGGTGGTACAACAACCTGCAAATTTGCAAAGCTGAAACCAATGCTCGGGTGAAGCACCTCCGAAACAAGGGTTACACGGTCAGTATTCAGCGGTATTGCAAGGGCGAGCAATACATCGGTTACATGCCTCAGTATCAAACGGTTCTTTACGTCAACTGACGCTCATCTGAGGAACAGCGGGTCTGCTGAAGGTTTGGTTGACGCTAAGGTTCATCAAGCAACCGTGATGCAAACAGAGCATCAGAGTAATCATTGGGTAGTTCTCGTTCGATCTGGGACATGTATCAACCACAAGTGCCGATGATGAAGCTCCTCGAAATTGTCCAGTCACCAACTGGACAATTAATGCGCCGCATCCGTTACTTCACACAATACAGGGCACAATATGTCGGGGCGTAGCTCTCACTGTGTGAATATCGTTCGTTTCTGGCGCACTTGGGGTTCCCCACAACTAGTGGACACGTGATCTAGCTCATGCTGCTAGCGTTAGCACGGTCCTATGCTGTTCAACGCGTTCCTGCTGACCGCGAAGCTTCTGCTCAAACTCCACCGGAGGAACCATCCCCAGGCTTGAATGCAGCCGGCGGCGGCGGTTATAGAAATCCTCAATCCACCAAGCCACTTTCTGCTTGGCGTCCGCCCTGGTTGCCCACCGATAGCGGTCATAGAATTCGGTCTTCAGCGTCGACCAGAATGACTCGCTCATGGCGTTGTCCCAGCACACGCCCGTGCGGCCCACGGACTGCAGCAAATCCAGCTCAACGGCCACCTCATGCAACTGAGCTGAGGTGAATTGCGAGCCGCGGTCCGCGTGGAACACCACCTGACCTGGAATCTGGCCGCGCAGGGTCCTGGCCATGCGCAGGGCCCTTTCCACCAGATCGGTGTTCTGCACGCTATCCAGCGCCCATCCCAGCACCCTGCGGGAGCAGCCATCACGCACTGCGCACAAGTACAGCCAGCCCTCGTTGATGCGCAGATACGTAATGTCGCTGATCCAGACCTTGTCCAAGGTGCCCTGGTCCCATTGCCGGCGCACCCGATCCGGCAGGTGGTAAGTGTCAACGCCTTGGATCATGGTCACCGGAGTGAACTTCCGTGGGCTGATCCCTTCGATGCCCTGGCGCAGCATTGAAGCAGCGACGGTCTTGGGATCGGCCGGGGATCCCTCGCGGGCCAGCTGGGCGGCCACCCGCGGAGCCCCGTAGGTCTGATGGGAATCGTTGAAGACCTTGGCGACCTTCACATCCCGTGCCCGCTGCGCGGCACCCCTCGGGGACGGGCCAGCGGATTGGCGTTGCCTCCAGGCGTAATAGCCTGATTTCGAAACGTGAAGCAATGACGCCATGCGGGTCAAGGCAAACTCATCCTTCAACGCGTGCATCAGTTCGAACCGTTCGACCGATGTTGCTTCGACGCGAAGAAGGACGCTGCTTTTCCCAGGAAACGGTTGTCCTCCCGCAGTTCGAAGACTTCCTTGCGCAAGCGTTTGAGTTCTTCGCGTTCGGACTCGTCCAACGCTCCGGTCGGCTCACCGTCCAGGCCTCGGCGGGATCGTTCTTTCTTCACCCAGGTGCCCAGTGTTTGCTCGCCGAGATTCAGTTCCTTGGCGACCGCGCTGATGGTGCGTCCGGTATCGATGACCAGGCCGGCAGCTTCCCTGCGGTACTCCTCGGTGAAGGACCTGCGTTGCTTTTTCATATTGCTCATTAATGACATCCTCTCAAATGCGGGATCGGCTGATCCCGCTTGTTCGGCTGTCCACTAATTCTCTAATGGTTATTGGCAGGTCTGGGACCCGCTGGCAGGATAGGTGCCACCAGCCACGATGTGACTCACACTAATTCTGTCCTTAGAGTATTCTGAGTGACTTTAGCCTGACGTGTCCGTCGTAGCTGGTGACACCAGCCCGGCCCCTTGACATGGCTTCATAGAAGGCCGTCCGCACCCCACCGGGTGCGTGACTCATTAGAGAATCGCCTGCCAAGAACTCTTTCCCGGACCGGTGCCAACCATAACGGCTACCAACCGATGAAGGAGGCGAAACCGTCATGACCATCGTTGCAGAAACATACGACTACGTCATCGGAATCGACACCCACGCACGAACCCACACCTACGCCATAATCAACACCCGCACCGGGAGCAGAGAGGCCTGCCAGGCCTTTCCGACCAGCCCTGCCGGCATGAACCGGACCTTGGCTTGGATCACCAAACGCACTACCGGCACCCTGCTGGCCGCAGTGGAAGGAACCCGGTCTTACGGGGCCACCATCACCCATGCCCTGACCATGGCTGGGTTCCCCGTGGTCGAGGTCAAACCACCACGTAGACAGGCCCGTGCCAGGGTGGGCAAGACCGACGAGATCGACGCCACCGCAGCGGCCATGGGCATTCTTTATCAGGACACCGAGCGTCTGCTTACGCCCCGCGCCGAAGGCACGCGCTCAGCGTTGAACGTACTGGTTGCCAGCCGCGAACGCATCGACGCTGAACGCACCCGGAACCGCAATGCCCTGACGGCTCTGGCACGAGAAATCGACCTCGGTGTTGATGCGCGTAAAGCACTCACTGACATGCAGGTCAAACAGATCAGCGCCTGGCGTGAGCACCCCACCGATTCGGTAGCGCAACGCTACGCGAGGGCTGAGGCCAGTCGCTTGGCCACGGCGGTGCTTGACGCCGACAAGCTACTGGCCGCAAACAAGACACAAATGGCTGAATTGGATGAGCAGATGGCCCCCGGGCTGGCCGCCGAGTTCGGGTACGGGCCGGTGACTGTTGCGTGGATCCTGATCGCTTACTCGCACACAGGCAGAGTACATTCTGAAGCGGCATTCGCGTCTATGGCTGGGGTCGCTCCGTTGCAGGTATCCTCCGGGAACACGGTACGGCACCGGCTTAATCGGCATGGTGACAGGATGCTGAATCAAGCGGTGGACGTCATTGCCAAGGTACGGATGCAGTTCGATCCTCAGACCAAGGACTACGTGGAGAAACGCAAGGCTGAGGGGCTGAGCTACCGGGAAATCAAACGGGTGCTGAAACGGTACATCGTTCGGAAAGTTTTTCGTCGGCTACGCGTGCTGGTCCCTTGACAGAACCCATAGAAGGGTCAGGCTAACCCCAGCCAGGAATAGGTCGTACCTAGAGACGGCGTTTTTCTCCGTTTAGCCGGAGAAGGGATTCAGAAAAGGTTTATATAGGTGATTTCCAGGCTTGGGTTTGAAATCACCGTTCTCAGCCATCTTGCGCTCGACTTTATCCATGACCTTCTCCATTTCGCAAACGTTAGCATCGAGCCAGTCGACGCCCTCGGCAACAGTATGAATGACATCAGCACCGATTACAGCATCGGGCCACGTCAGCGTGGCCGCATGAGTCTTGAGCGGGAAGAGGCGGAGCTGGATTCGGTCGATGACACCTTCCGCAATCGAAATAATGCTCCTAATTGGATAATGTTTATAAACTGAGCCCCCCATCGAGTATGGGTCTAATCTGAGGTCGTATTCTTTTCTGACATCCTTAGGATGCTGCCAGTATCGGTGGTGTAGAACTGCGAGACGGGAAATATAGTCAGTCAGGCGGGAGATTGCTACTTCTTCTCCGACTCTCCGTTCAAAATCCTGGAAGCTCACCAACTCAACGTTTGCGTTTTCTGCGGCTTCAAAAGCGCCAGACTGGTAACCGTTCTCGGCAATCAAAAGACCCCGGTCTGCACCGGTCTCTTCTACGATTTTGTGAAAAGCTAGGACCTTTTCCTTAGTAACACGTGTCTGCCACAGTTTGCACTCGATGAGCCACGTGATGGGTGCTCCTAGTGCCGTAAATTTAGCGTATACATCGATATCGTGGTGAGTCCGGGTGCCTGGAATCCTTTTATTTGTTTCAGCGCAGACACCGCGTTGCTGGTTCAGGACCTTTTTTACTGCTTCTTGGAACTCGCTCCAGGCTGCCTTTGCCACCCATTCCTCCTAAATGTCATTGATAGAGTACACGGGAATTTTGCTCGCCCCTGTGTTTCATTACGACCGGACATCAGGAAATAAGCCTGGGGAGGAGCTGTGTATCCTGAGTAACCATGTGTCAGTACAGCAACCGATGCCCCGTCGGACAACATCGGCCCGGAACCAAATGCCAGTATTCCGGTTCCTCGCGACCCGACCGAAACTATCTCATGCCTTCCTCATACCGCATGGCTACTTCTTCTCCCGGAAGCTCTGGCCAGCCCTCAGATGTCACGGGACGGAAGCGGCGGTATCGGAAAGTCGCGGTATCAATGGGAATCGACGTCCTCGACATCCTGGCAGCGTTCATCCTGGCCACAGCCTGGAACGGCAACCCCGAAGCCATCAGCACCGGGACAATTCTGTTCGCCGTCTTGCTTGTGCTGCTGCCGCTTGGCTTGGGAATTTGGCTGACGCGTACCTGCACCGCATGGAACGGAACCGCAGATGGGCGCTGCGCCAGAGCTTGCTACGGCCTGCGACGGTGCGGCATCCCTGAACACGGCAGGAGCACCAAGCTTCTCACTCTGCCCGAAGGCATGGCGCTGCTGTCATGGGGAGTTGCCGTGTTGAACATTTGGATTCTTCTCAGCGCCATCCTTTAGGGGCCCGTCCACTAACGATCGTTTACGGGAAGAAGAATCGCCGTTTAGCGCGGCTGCGCTAAACGGCGGTTCTTCTGCATTTTCAGATTCCCGAAACCATGTCCTGAAACGGTCGTAGATCACTACTAGACTGTTGACGTTTTTGGGACATGATTTTCGAAGGAGCCGATACTTTCGTCCATTATGTTAACGTTTCGCCTAACCGCCACGTTGGCCGCTTCTAGCGCGTTGAGAAGAATCTGTCGATCATCCCAATTGTCCTTTAGATCAATCCAGTGGACGCCTTCGATATCGGAGATGGGACGAGTGAAACCTTTGCGGACCAGGATGGTTCGTTGATCATCCATCGCTAATGCCATTCCTGCTTCAAGAATGACATTTTGACGAGCTTGGCCGGTTAGTTCTTTTTCAGGGCTTCGATCGCTTGGCTTGACGAACTGCTTATCCAGCCTGGCTTGATCGTCGGGGGTAAATAGGACCACCACTGCCTGGGCGTTCATGAGGCCAGCCTTAACAATTTCTAACGTAGAGGGGGAGGGCTTATTGGTAAGCTGACGTGCATCAGTCCAGGTCAAAGGTAGTGCATCGACATGCTTTAGAAAACGCTCAAGAGTATTTTTGGAGTCTAGGTCTCTGCCGTGAACGATAAAAACCCTGCGAGGATCAAGGTTAAGTTTTTGCATTCTTTCCTCACTGATTTCGTTTATATTGTTGACGCGTGGCCATGGTTTCATCCATTCCGGAGTGGATGATTCAGAGTCATTAGCTTTAGTGTCACGCCATGAGGCGACCCAGTTTTGTGCTGGTTTCTCGGGCGGAGATGAATTTGCGGTTGCTGGTAACGCGACCGATTGGTCGCTCAGAATAAACCCTAAGCGTTCCAGTTCCTTTTCCAGATCATCGAATTCTTGCCCCTCGTTGCGCCGTTCCGCTCCATATGGATCCTCGTAGTACACGGTGTTGACGAGCTTGACGAACTGATGATCGGCGTCAAATTTGGCTGTTATTGCTTTCACAATCTCAAGCGCCTTTTTGGGTTTTGAGACGCTTGGTTCTTCGATCTCAGGTGCGAATTCAATCCAGAGAGCGCCTAGATCATTGTGGGTGATGTACTGGTTGCTTCCTAATGCCCGTGCGAGCTTACTTCTCAAAGCAGGAGTGAAAAATTCTGCGGTCATGATCTAATACTAATTTGTCGCTGCGATTGGCTTGAATACCGAAAGTGATCAGACTGGGCTGCTTAGGAGTTTTCGGACAGCGGATTAATGGTTTCTCTACGCTGCCGTAGCCGACTGCTGATAACTATAATGGACTTCATTCGGACGCCGATAACCAAGCGCCGAATGACGCCTACGACTGTTATAGAACCCCTCAATATAGCGGATAACGTCCTTGCGGGCCCGTTCCTTCGTAGCGTAGGTCGTGCGGTAGACCCGCTCGTTCTTCAACGCCGAGAAAAAAGTTTCTGCCTGGCTATTGTCCCAGCAAATCCCGGTCTTACCCATGGACGAACGCATCCCCAACCGGGCAACCAAAGCCCGGTATGAAGCCGAGGTATAAACACTTCCGCGGTCGCTGTGGCTGATCGCGTTCGGCTCGATCCTGCTCGTATCCGCAGCGTTGCGCAGGGCCTTCTCCACCAGCTCGGCACGCATGTGATCCTCGATCGCCCAGCCAACGACTTTCTTCGAATAGCAGTCGATGACCGTCGCCAGATAGATGAACCCCTGCCACGTGTGAATATACGTAATATCACCGACGAACTTGAGGCCCGGGCGATTCGCGGTGAAGTCACGTTTCACCAGATCAGGCATGCTTGCAGCAGCTTCGGCATCCGCTTCGGTAGTGGTCCTAAACGGTCGTGGCTGACACGGCACCAGGCCCTCTTGGCGCATGATCTGGCGGACCAGCTCCGGTGAGCACTCGCTGTTCTCAGCGGCGAGGTCCGCGTGGATCCTGCGGTACCCGTAGGTTCCTTCTGATTCCTCGAAGAAATGGCTCACACGGTCCGCCAAAGCCTGTCTGCGAGCCGCGGTGGCCGAGACTGGGCGGGAGCGCCAGTGGTAGAACCCGGACCGGGAGACCTCCAGCCATCGGCACATCTTCACAATCGCCGGAGTTGACGAGTCTGCTGCGTAGGAGTCGATGAATTCATACTTCGCCACTACCGTGGCTCCCTTGCGAAGTATGCGGCCGCTTTTTTTAGGAACGCTGCTTCGGCCTTCAGCTCTTGGTTTTCGCGTTCGAGTTCCTTGAGTCGGGCACGTTCGGAAACGTTGAGTTCCGGCTCGGTCTCAGGGCCGCCGTGGGCTTCTTTGTACTTCTTCAGCCAGTTGCGTAGCGTTTCGGTGCCGACGCCGTATTCAGTGGCGACAGACTTGATGGGTCTGGCTGTGTCGATGACTTCGCGGCAGAGTTCGTCTTTGAATTCCTGGCTGAACTTGCGTCGTGTTGATGACATTTGTGGTGCTTCCTCATTTCGGTGAACCCCATCATTTCATGGGGTGCCACTGTCCGAAATATCCATAGCAGCCCAGACTTCCCGTAATGGGCCTTCTGCTGAGAGGTGTGAAGTAGCCGAACACTATTGAGTTTTTTGTTCATTGATCCTGCGGTAAAGGGTCGCTCTAGACATTCCCATGTCTTTGGCGACTTGGGTTGCCGGTTCGCCGGCTTGGATGAGTTTCGCTGCGGTGCGGATCTGCGATTCGGTGAAGGTGGGGCGACGGCCGCCGAGGTCGCCGCCTGTGACTGTTAGCTTGATTTGGCGGTTTTCGCGCAGCTACTCATGGCGGTTCAACTGATTCCGATAACGAGCGTGGAACGCGCAGCTTCAACAACGTCATCGGTAATAGTGTCCAGCTCATTGATCTTCAGGACCCGCTGCATCTGTGTGAAGAGCCGATCAATCAGCCGGAAATTACCGCGCGTGATGCGCGCGATCGCCGCGACAGCTTGCGTATCGGTGAAGTCCTCCAAATCCAGGGTTTTGCCGAGGGCACGCCACTTTCGTTGCAGGACGAAATGCAGTTCATCCTGCGCAAGCGGACGGTATTCGTGGGCGAAGCCGACACGGCTATAGAGCTGAGGATATCGGCTGAACTGCTTTTCTATGCCGGGCATCCCAATCAGCATCAGAGCGATATTGTTCCTGTCATACCTATCTCGCAGCACTTCCAAGGCAGTGGCGTTGAGTCGTTCCGACTCGTCGACGATGATCAGCTCCACATGCTTGTCTTGATTCATCGGACCGTTCGTGACGCCTAGGGTATCAAGATGTTGGTGAATGCAGATCGAGGTCCGATTAGTGATCAGTGAGAGCTCTTCTTTGATTTGCTTAGGAGTTGTCAGAACCCCTGGGGTGAAGAAGACGGTTCGCGTTTTGGCTAGATCCTTATAGATTTGGAGGTCGCTGTCCTCCCGGCGACCCCATTCCTCTACTAACGCCGCGGCTTTCGGGCTCCAGTTGGCATAGCGTTTAGCCGAGAGGGTTTTGCCGATTCCAGCTTGTCCGTAGCAGATCCCGATGGTCCGCTGCCTGCGCACCGCATTGGCGAACTCAGTGAAGCGGCGGTGCTCCTTTGTTGCGATAAATGTTGAGGGTGCCATTATTCGTCCTCTGCGTAGGTGCGCAACTTCGTTTTCTTAGTTGGGTGGGCCGCCGGATCAGGTTGGGTTGGCTCCGTTGGTGGTTGTCCGGCCGGTAGAAATTCTGCGACGGTGGCTATTCGTTCTTTGATTTGTCCGCGCAACTGACGCTTGCGTGCGGAGCGTGCCTTCTGGATGTCCTTGAACGTCACGGTGGCTCGTTCATGCGTGGGATCCACGGCTTTGCAGATGTGCTGGCCCCGGTGAAAGACCTGGATCTCGGCAACGTCCCGAGGGTCGTAGCGAAGAATGACGGATTCTCCGACGTAGGCGGCCAGCAACGGGGAAATGTAGCGTAGGCCTTGGAAGTGCACGCCATCGCGGTGGACGATTCTTGGTTTGGCGACCGTGAGCAGCAGCAGGTTCAGTTCATCGATGGTTTCAGGCAGACGCGGTAACCAGCCGTTGCCCTGCCACGCTTTTTGAGGCGTTTCCTTGATCTCTTGATGCTCACGCTGGTGATAGTTCTGCCCAATGAACTCTTCTAGCGCCGTGTCCAGTTCACCGATGGACAGCCCCGGCTTAGGATTGGGCACGCTGTGCAGGTAGCCAGGCAACCGGGCTAAGAGCTCGGTATTGAGGGTGCCGAAGAATCGCTCAATCTTTCCTCTGCCCTGCGGCCGGGCCACCGTGGAGAAAATGATTTCGAAGTGCAGGTCTCTGGCGGCCTGCGCTAAGTGGTGGCTCGTGAAATCGGTTCCGTGGTCTACATAGAGCACATCAGGGATTCCGCACATCGGCCAATAAGCTGTCTTTTTGGGCCAGATCGCCTCACGCAACGCCAATGCCGTATTCAAGGATGAGGGGGCGCCGGTGAAGATCATGTACCCGCAGAGGGCTCGCGAGTAATCATCCATGATCGTGGTGAGCCACGGGCGGACCGGCTGGTGGCTAGCGTCAAAAACCAGGATGTCGAGCTCGGTATGATCGGCCTGCCACACCGCGTTCGGGCGTTCGGCGCGGCGGCGCCAGACCAGTTCATATTTATCTCGGTACGCCGCCGTACCTTGCTGCGCCAGCGTCATCATCCCCGGATCTATCTCGCCGACAATCGAGCGGATGGTGGAGTAGGAAACCGGTGCCCACCCTTGGTGGAGCGCTACCTTGTTGACTTGTTCGTGGATGGCTGCCGTGGTCCTGGGCGGTTTAGCTAAGGCGAGGCCTTCGACCAGGTTCACGAATTCGCTGGGCATCCGGCGTCCACGTTTGCCAGGTGCCACCGGTTCCAGACCAGGCTTCCCGTGGAGCTTGAAGCTCTGGTGCCATCGTTGCAGTGTCCTCAGGCCGATATGGTGTTCCCCTGCCAGAACCGTCAGCGGCACTCCGTCTTCGACGTGTTGCCGCAGCATTTCCCAACGTGCTGTTGCCTTAGCCAGGTAGTCACGAGGAGTTCCTGCTTTCTCGGTACTGCTGTCATTCTGGTCTCGCCCCAGCGGTGCGTCCCTGCGCGTTTCGCTTCGCCGGGACATGGCCGATCACAAGCTCTTGGAAGAGGTGGGCTCTTGGCCCAAGTGGCGGTAGAACGTTGCGCGGCTCCAGCCAACCAGGCGTGCTGCGTCTTCGGCGGTGCGTCCCCTGGCGCGGGCATCTTTGGCGATCGCGAGCTTGTCGGCAATCACTGCCGGGTCAGAGGCCGGCCGGCCGAAACGGGTTCCGGATTGCCGGGCGGCGGCAATGCCGGCGTTGACTCGTTCCACGATCAATTCGCGCTCGTATTCGGCCAACGAGGCAAGCATGTTCAGCATCATCCGACCGGTCGAGGTGGCCGGGTCGATGCCATCGGAAATGGAGCGGACATTAATCCCGCGCTCCCGCAAAAGGTTCACGGTATTCAAGACATCGATCAGGGAGCGGCCCAGCCGGTCAACCCGCCACACCACGACGGTGTCGCCGGCTTCGGCATAGTCCAGCAGCTTCTTCATTCCGGGCCGCTCGATCGCGCTGCGGCTGCCGGAAGTCACGTCGGCGAACACGTCGCGCTTCTGCACCCCTGAAGCAACCAGGGCATCGAGCTGCAAGGCCGCGTCTTGGCTCAAAGTGCTCACGCGCGTGTATCCCAAATGTCTCACCTGCCCAGTGTGGCTCAAAAACCCCTGCACGGCAAGCAGGTAAGACGTTTTACGTTGGGACGACTTTATAAGACGGTTGGACTCCTTGCCGTTCCGGAATATTGAGACGGCATGGCCGGACTGAGGAGAGTGTCTCAATAATCTTTAGTTTGTTGAGACAACGCGGATAGGGTCAAGCAGGCATCTAAACCGATACCATCTCCTGCAACGTGGCAAGCAACATGAAGAGGGGCCGCACCTGGTAGGTGCGGCCCCGTCATGTCTGGCAACTTCAGGTATTGGCGTAGGGTGCTGGACACTTATTCCAAAAACTCTCCGACGCCACGAAGGTTTATTTCACCGAGGGTAACGATGTGCAGGTATTGATCCGGTGCTTGCTGTTCAGCGGCGCCCCGACTGCAATATAGAGCCGTGGGCTGTGGATTCTCCATGATCCCGAAGATTGGATTCCCATCGGCGTCCTCATCGTACGATGACAAAGTAGTATGCGTCAGATACAAAACGCAGCCATCTACCAGGTCTATGCTTTCGGCACCCTGCACCTTACGAGCTTCCCAGCTGACTTTAGTGTCTAGATACTTTTCCTGAATCGCAAAGCATTCACGTTCACTGGCCACGATCGCAATTATTGGCTCTATGTATTCAAGATCTGGAAATGGGCTGGGTTGTTTCCCATAGACGACGTAGACCATCTGATCTTCTGAATATTTCGAGCCCAGGCGAATCTTGATTTTTGTCAGGATACTGCTTAGAGACGGCATGGAACCCCCTTCTGTACAGGAGCGTAGGCATCAGCATAGTAAGTCTTGCCTTTGTAGACAATAGATCCGAGAGTACGGCCTGACCATGTGGTTTTTTTCGCAGATTTGCATGACAGTGCGTGATTTGTCTGCGTGAAGACAACAGGATAGTAAGTGCCGTTATATTTATCGCCCTTTATCTTTTGGGCTGGCTGGCTAATATCCGGGCCACCCTTGATCCACCAGGCTAATCGTTTAAATCGCGCCTGTGAAGAATGCTTGATCGAAGTGACTTTCGTGGTGCAATAGGTTGTGGATTTGAAGCCACCCGTACTATAGTTCCCAGATTTTCTGGTGTGAAAACCTGCGGCAACGATCTTGCAAGGCCCATAATTCACTTTTGCCATGGCACCCACATTGAATCCAGCTTTGCGTAGTTCGTCCATCTTATCCATCTTGGCTACTGCATCGGCAGGCGATTCCGCTTCGATGTAGTTCGATTCCGTAGGGGTTTTCTCGGGGAAGAAATCTTTCGTTGAAAGGGCATATTCCGAAGACTGCTGCACCGTATGGGTGTCGCTAACAGGAATTTCAACAGCCTGCGCTATCCCCGGTAATACAGCTACCAAAGACAACGCAAGGGGTAATGTTACAAAAGTAAAATTCATCGTTATGCCTGACGCTTGTAGTTTAAACTTTTGGTTCTGGGCTCAATATTTTTTATTATCTTCAATAGTGTAACTTCTTGCCTAGAGTTTTACCACGATGCACCTTAACAGCAGGCTGAAAGTTCATAGTCTTCGGTAAGGGCTGATTCGAGGCATCGGTCAGGTGCGGCATTGCGACCTATCGAAGAAATTAGAACGGTGACAGGCGAGATCACTATTGGTCCAAGCCAGGTCATTGAATTTGAGCGCCAAGGCCGCGGGGTGTGTGGTCCTTAGGAACTTTGGACTTTCTGATGCCCTTGACGGCCCTGATGGCAGGCTTCCTGAGCTGACGTCACCTCGACGCGAATGCTCTCCATCTCCCGGTCGATGCCTTTAGCTTCGAGATTTTGGACCGTGCCCTCGCGTTTCTCGGCGCTCACATATACAGTCCCGCTTATGGCCGGCTAAAACCGCCACTTGGAGCTGCGATTTAGCCGTCAAATAACGTCAACAGTCACAGAGTCAGGCCGTCGCTATGCTGTGCAGATGGTCCGCAGGCATCGGCTGTTGGAGACTTTTCTTGTCGAGGTGCTGGGGTATTCCTGGGATCAGGTGCATGATGAGGCTGAGAATCTGGAACATGCGGTGTCTGACTTCATGGTGGAGCGGATCGACGAATTACTGGAGTTTCCCTCGCGTGATCCCCATGGCGATCCGATCCCTTCGGCGTCAGGCGCGGTGGATTCGCCAGCCGCTGTCCCACTTAGTGATGTTGGAGCGGGGCAGGATGTAAGTATCGAGCGGATTTCTGACGAGGACCCTCAAATGCTGAAGTTCTTTGAAGATCATGGGTTCTGCATTGGGAAAAACCTGTCGATCAGTCAAGGTGCCCCATTTTCGGGGGTATTGGAAGCTCGGATCTCAGGGGCCAAAGAATCTGTGCTTCTTGGCGCTGCAGCGGTCAAGGCACTGTATGTATCCATTGATTCACAGGATGCAATAGGTTCATAGGCGACGGGAGAGAACCCAGAGGCAGGCAACTGATCCGAGGGGTCGCCGGCCTCTGGCTTCCCTTTACTCTTTAATTGGGGCTGTGCTGTAGCCGGGATTCGTTGCGGGTCCTATGATACCTAGCTAGTTTGGCGCTGATTAGTCCATGTTGTGGGCTGAAGAGATATGCCAGGAAGAAAGCGGCGCCTTGGCTGAGGACGACCATGCCCCCGGAGGCTGTGTCGAAGTAGTAGCTCGCATACAATCCTATAACGGCGCATAGTGCCGCGATGAGTGGGGCGATCATCAGCATTCTGCTGAAGCGGTTGGTTAGTAGGTATGCGGTTGCTCCTGGGATGATGAGCATGGCGACCACAAGGATGACTCCGACTGCTTGTAGCGCTACGACCGCTGTCGTTGCTAGAAGTGCTAAGAGCAGTGCCCCGAGTAAACGTGGGTTCAATCCAATGGCGTGGGCATGGGTTGGATCAAAGGCGTAGAGAGTGAAATCCCGGCGTTTGGTGAGGAGTATCGCCAGGGTTAGGGCACCGAGGATGATGATTTGTGCCAGATCTGTCCATGAGACGCCTAGTAGATTTCCGAAGATGATGTGGTTCAGGTCAGTGTGTGCTGGGGTTACAGAGATGAGGACTAGTCCCAGGGAAAAGAGTGTGGTGAAAACGATTCCGATGGCGGCGTCTTCTTTTACTCTGCTGGTGTCTCGCACAATGCCGATGAGCAGCACTGCGAGGAATCCGAAGATTACCGCTCCTAGGGCAAAGGGTGCGCCGACAATATAAGCAAGGACAACACCGGGGAGCACTGCGTGCGATACCGCGTCTCCCATGAGGGACCAGCCGATGAGGACAAGCCAGCATGAGAGGACCGCGCAAACTACTGATGCGGTCAGCGTAGTGATCAAAGCTCGAAGCATGAATTCATAGCTGAGCGGTTCGATGAGAAGGTCGATTAGTTGCACAGTTATCCTTTTGCCAGCACGTCAAGTCCGAAGGCCATAGCCAGATTCTCAGGTTGAAGGACATTTTCTGGAGAAGAGTGCATCAGCACTCGGCGCATAAGAAGGATGGCCTCGTCTGCTAGTTCGGGTAATGCTTGTAGGTCGTGAGTCGACACCACAACGGTGGCACCTTTATAGGCAAGTTCGCGGATTAGACGGGTGATTGTTGCTTCGGATCGTTTGTCCACTCCTGCGAATGGCTCGTCGAGGAGCAGGATCTTCGCTTCTTGGGCGATGCCGCGAGCAACGAACGCGCGTTTTTTCTGCCCTCCGGAAAGCTGGCCGATTTGCCGGTCAGCGTATTGGGTGAGCTCCACTTTTTCTAGTGCTTCGTTGACGGCTTGATGGTCGGCAGTCCTAGCACGGCGCGTGAGTCCCATCTTTCCGTAACGTCCAGTCATGACGACTTCGCGCACGGAGAGTGGGAATGCCCAATCGATGTCTTCATGCTGCGGGACGTAACTGATTCCTGCACGTTTGCGTTCTGCAGCAGGATTATGGGAATTAACCAAAACTGTTCCTGTGACGGGGTGAACCAGGCCCATGATGGTCTTGAATAAGGTAGATTTTCCCGAACCGTTCATGCCGATCAGAGCACAGACCCGGTGTGGATTGATATCCAGCGTTACTTGCTCTAGTGCTCGTATCGCACCGTATTGGACAGTGACATCTTTAAGCGAAATAGCTGGGGGCATTAATTCTCACCAGTCAATGCGTCGATAATCGTTTGCGTGTCGTGACGGATCAGCTCTAAATAGGTAGGCACAGGACCGTCTTTTCCGGAGAGGGAATCCACATAGAGGGTGCCACCGAATTTGGCATCGGTGGCTTCGACGACCTGCTGCATGGGCGCGTCAGACACTGTGGACTCGCAGAAAACTGCGGGTACTTGGTTCGTGGTGACGAATTCGATGGCAGAGGTTATCTGCTGGGGTGTTGCTTGCTGCTCCGCGTTGACGGCCCAGATGTATTTTTCGGTTAGATCGGTGTCTTTGGCAAGGTAGGAAAAAGCTCCTTCACAAGTGACGAGTGCTCGTTGGCTCTGGGGCAGATGGGAAAGTTCAGTGACTAGCTCGTCATGCACTTCCTGTAATTCCTCTTTGTATGCTGCTGCATTACGCGCGTATTCATTGGTATTTTCAGGGTCAAGAGTGCTGAATGCCGAGGCCATGTTATCGACGTAGACCTGTACGTTTAGCGGGCTCATCCAGGCATGGGGATTAGGTTTTCCGGCATGCTCGTCTTCGGTGATATCGATTGGTTCGACACCGTCACTGACAACAGCGTGGGGCACGTCTAATCCCTCGACGAATTGGCCGAACCATGCTTCGAGATTCATTCCGTTATCCAGGATCAGGTCAGCTTTCGCAGCTTTGCTGATATCGCCCGGGGTGGGTTCATAGCCGTGTATTTCCGCTCCGAATTTCGTAATGGATTCGATCTGCAGGTGGTCGCCGGCGACGTTTTCAGCGATATCGGCTAGTACGGTGAATGTGGTTAGGACCACTGGTTTCTTTTCTTGAGTCGTGGCGTAATTTTGCGGGGAAGTGGTGCAGCCAGTGAGGAGGAGAGCTAGGGCTCCTGCGCTAATAGCAAGGGAAAAGCGTGGGCGGAATGAACGTGGAGATCTGGGCATAGGATTGCCTTTCGATCGTAGGTTTACGGCTGAAGAATCTAGAGTGAGCTCATGAGTGATGGCGGGGTCTCAGGGGGTGGCCCTGCGCGATGTGCAGCTGAGGCGAATCGTTCTAATTTGGTCGGGTTTTCGCCGCGGCAGTAAATGCCGACTAGTCGCAGGAAGTAACGCACTACAGTTGCCGGGTCGGTGGAGGAACCCAGTAGTGACTGCGCTTCGTGGTGCTTGGACTCTTGCGCGGCGCGGAACAATGCGACGGCTTCGATCCAGAGTCCGTCGTTGGTTCGTTGTGAAGCATTATGTTGCATGGGTAGAACTCTAATGTTCGGTACACCGAAGTTCAAAATACTACTTGTTAGGTCGAGGGCCTTTCTGAAGCATGGATAATGCATGATTATGCAGAATGTCGGTTGTAGCCTGTGCTTGGATGTTGGTATCGCCGAGGCATTTCATGGTCGAAGTTTGAATGGTTGAGCCCATAGCCAGATGGGATCGGGGCGATCTAGGGGTGCGGTGGGGCAATACCCGTGGAGTGGCTAATCTTTCGACACATAGTTTATGAAACTGAGTTTTGCGACGAAATATCCTCGAAAATCTGTTGAGTTCTCAATCGTCGAGGATTTCCACTCAACCTGGCGCATGACTGTGTCACAAACGACCGTTTCCGGTCCTTCTGCAAACAGGTGGGGTCATTACCACTTCAGTTTTACGGGATGTCGAAATACAGCGCTCAGTCTGGAATACTAGGGGTGTGCAAAAATCCGCCCGCTCGACACGTGTTCTCAGAGGCACGACCGCCGCATTCTTTGCGACGTTCGTTTCTCTGTGCTCCCACGTACTCGCAGGCGGAGAAGTACCAGGACTCCTGAACGTCGCGCTACCTCTCGCGCTGTCGCTTCTCGTGTGCATGTTGCTCAGCGGTCGACAATTCACCCTGTGGCGCTTGGCCGGGATGGTTGGATTCAGCCAGCTGCTCTTCCATCTGTTGTTCTCGATGGGAGCCGGGCATTCAGCTGCGTCCATCATTGGCGGGCAGGACATGCACGCGCATCATGGGATGGCTATGCCCATAGATATCACTACCTCGGCCGACGCTGCCACCATGAGCCATGGTGATACCACGATGCTTCTAGCCCACCTCATGGCGGGCCTCGCTACCGTGCTGGTTCTGCATCGCAGCGAACAAATGCTCATCGCTGCCGCTAACATCGTTGACCTGTTGACCTGGAAACTGCTGTGGCGACTAGTTACTTTCGCCTACCAGCTAATCCACCCACTGCCGACTCCCACTGCCCCGCGTGAAATCCCGACCTACACGATATGCGTGTATTCAACGTCGGTTATTCGTCGGGGTCCACCCGCACTCACCACGGTGTAAGACCACTCCCATTTACAGATCAACGTGTCTGTGGGTTTTTTACGTCTGCCTTACTGACGACTGACAGGCGGATTTGTTGCGTCTCGTGTTGCTGTCCACAGGAAGTTGCTCGTATGCAAGACCGCTTTGAACCCGGGCCTGGCATGCTGCTTCACGCACAACTATTCATCGTGATGATTTCTTAGCTCAGCAGCTGCCTGCATAGTTTCGCGCCCCGTCGCTCAGTAATCCGCACAGTGCGCTTACACCATAGACTTCCATGCCCTTCTTCTGAGGGCAATCCCTCACCATGCCATCCCCAACAACCGGTTGCCCTGCATATTGCTCGGCATCCAGAGTTTTTGGGCTCAACAGCATATCTCCTTCGAAGCGCGCTGTCTGCGCTTCCATATTTTTAGGATGAACCTTGAACACCTCTTTTGCTCTGCGTACCGCTGCTCTCTGTGCCGCTGCCCTGCTCACCCTGAGCGGCTGCGCTACAAACCCCGCCGAGAACAGTCCCGCATCACCGTCTAATGCTTCGGTCACGATGAAAGATCCGTGGGTGAAGGCCGCTGACGAAGGCATGTCCGCAGGATTCGGCACCATTGAAAATACCGGGGACCACGACATCACCGTTACCTCCGTGACCAGCCCTGCCTCCACCGATCTGGAACTGCACGAGACCGTAGCCAATGAATCCGGGGCCATGGTCATGCGTGAAAAAACCGGTGGCTTCACCATCCCCGCCCATAGCGAACTGCATCTGGAACCCGGGGGAGACCACATCATGCTCATGGACCTCACCGAACCACTGCAACCAGGCAATGATGTGAACCTGACCCTGACCTTCTCCGATGACACCACCTTCGATGTCACCGCCCCCGTCAAGGAGTTCGCCGGAGCCAACGAAAAATACGAAGGCACCGAGCACGGGGACATGGACCACAGCACCATGGATATGGACCATTCCGCATCGGAAAGCGCCCACGATCACTAATGCCCCACGAAAAGACACCCTTTCAAAGTGGCCCGAGTCGGCGCGGTGTGCTGTTCGGTGGAGCCGCCGCTGGGCTGGGAGCGATCGCAGCCCTCGGCATTGAGTCCTTGACTAGCACCACCGCGCCCGCTGAGGCAGCGGATCAGTTGCACGGGAACACCGTGATTCCGTTCTATGGCCCCCACCAAGCAGGCATCGCTACGGAACCGCAAGCCCACGCCACCTACATCTCTCTCGCCCTGCGCGAGAATCTCGACAGGGCCGCAGTGCAACGCCTCCTGCGACTGCTCACAGATGACGCAGCAAGGCTCACCCAGGGGCAAGCTGCATTGGCAGATACCGAACCGGAACTAGGAGCAGTTCCTGCCCGGTTGACCGTGACCTTCGGCTTTGGCCCGAAGCTGGTGGAGCTGGCAGGATCCTCTGCCGCAGGTATTCAGCCACTGCCTAAGTTCAGTATCGATCGGTTGCAAGAACGGTGGAACGACGGGGACCTGTTGCTGCATATCGCCTCGGATGATCAGCTGACCGTGGCTCATGCCCAGCGGATGCTGCTCAAAGATGCCCGACGGTTCGCATCGGTGAAATGGGTGCAGCCAGGGTTCCGCCGTTCTAGAGGATCAGAAGCTTCTGGCACGACGATGCGTAACCTCTTCGGCCAGGTTGATGGAACCGTCAACCCGTCGCCGCAGACCGCAGACTTCAACGCGCTGGTATGGAACCCTGATGGAAGCACCACCATGGTCATTCGCCGCATCCAGATGGACGTCGACACCTGGGACGAAGTGGATCGTTCCGGTCGAGAATTCAGTGTTGGACGAACCTTGGCGAATGGTGCCCCCACCACCGGCAGTCAGGAACACGACGAACCCGATTTCGAAGCAACCAACGCTCTCGGATTCACGGTCATCCCGGCCCACGCGCACATTCGACGCGCCCGCTCAGAGAACCCCAGCGAGCGGATCTTCCGCCGGGGATACAACTATGACGAGCAGCCCACTGGAACCGATATTTCCGATTCGGGACTGATTTTCGTGTCCTACCAACAAAGCGTGGCCAAGCAATTCGTCCCGTTGCAACAACGTCTGGCGGAGCTTGACGCGCTGAACCAGTGGACCACGCCGATCGGCTCTGCCGTGTTCCTCATCCCGCCAGGCTGTGCCGAAGGAGGATTCGTCGGTGAAACCCTCTTCAAGGCATGACCAGCCCTATTATTTCTCTTCTTTCAAGGATTACTCATGACTCTCTTGGACACCGCACCCCCCGGAATCCCAACCGCCTTCCATGCCTTCCCGTCCGACTCGCAAAGGCTGGTTTGGGCAACTGCTACTTCGGCTGCATTTCTACGCAGGAATTTTCATCGGTCCGTTCATCCTCATCGCCGCCGTGAGCGGAGCCTTATACGCGATCACGCCGCAGATCGAACAAGCGGTCTACGCCAAAGAACTGCACGCACCGGTTGCTGATTCCTATCTGCCGCTAGCTGATCAAGTCGAAGCGGCCAACACCTATATGGGTAGCAGCGAAACCTTGGTCGCGGTGCGTCCGGCACCGAATCAAGGGGACACCACGCGGGTGATGTATGCCGACCCAGCACTGGGCGAGAGCGAAACCAGGGCCATCTTGGTGGACCCTGCCACCGCTGAAATCCGCGGCGATCTCACCGCCTACGGAACCAGTGGTGCCCTGCCATTACGCACCTGGATCGACCAGTTGCACCGCAATCTGCAACTCGGTGAGCCAGGACGCATGTACAGCGAGCTGGCAGCTTCCTGGCTAGGTATCATTGCCCTTGCTGGCTTAGGTCTATGGATCTTGCGGATCAGGCGCACCAAACGCAAAAAGGACCTCCTACGTCCCAATACCAAAGCCACCGGCTACCGCCGACTGGCCAGTTGGCATGGCTCTCTGGGGATCTGGGTCTTGCTTGGCGCGTTCTTCCTTTCCGCCACCGGGATCACTTGGTCCACCTACGGCGGCGCAAACGTGGGTGAATTGCGTACTGCGCTGAACTGGGGCACCCCCTCCGTTAGCACCGACCTCACTGCCGCTGGCGACGGTTCCGCTGATGAGCATGCCCACCACCATGGAGCGGCTACAGCACCCCCCGGGGAGTCGGTGAACCCGGCAGCTTTCGACACGATGCTCGCCATTGCCCGCGAAGTCAATATCAACACCGGACTGGTCGAAATCAAGCCGCCCGCTGCGGAAAGCAAAGCATGGGTGGTCCAAGAAATTCAACGTTCATACCCGACCGAAGTTGACGCGGTCTCCATTAATGGTCAAACCCTGGAAGTCGTCGACCGGGTAGATTTCAAAGACTTCAACCTTGCGGCGAAGCTAACGCGGTGGGGAATCGATATCCACATGGGGTCTATGTTCGGATTGCCGAACCAGATCTTGTTATTCCTCGTCGCTACCACCATCGCGACCATGGTGGTGCTGGGATACGTGATGTGGTGGAAACGTCGACCCATGAAAAATCCCTCGCAACGCATGGGCAAGACACCGGCTCGCGGCGGATTGTTGCGTGCCCCGTGGTGGGGGCTGCTGTTGCTACTGCTTGCAGCCGGAATGGTAGGGGTCTTCTTGCCCCTGATGGGAATCAGCCTCGCGGCTTTCCTCGTCATTGACATGATCGTAGGCCGGCTCCAACGCAGTAAAGTTCAACATCGAACCACTGAATAAATTCAAAAGTTCAAACAAGTTTTAGTTGTGCCCTTCGCGCTGTAGGCGAAGGGCACAACTGTTTCAAAAACCACCGTTAGTGAATTACTCGGAAATAACCTCAATGTCACTCATGTAAGCAACAGGATTCCTCGACTTGCTGCGCTGAATCTCCTTACCTAGCAGCGGGGAATCCTCATCGGGCAAAACTTCAATGCTCACTCGACCAGAGCCATCTTCAATGTCTTTCAAGACACCGTAAATACGGCCAGCCGCCCGCACAACGTTCACAGAATCAATGACGATCAACTCATGTGCATTAAGAACACGATCAGCTTTCGCAACCCACCAGCGGCGGCCGCGGTCGATCCACCAATCAAATTCGTGCTCACCGACTTCGTTGACACGGATAACAACTTTTTCAACACCCATTTTTCCTTCTTTCACAGTTCCAGTCCCCCTGCCCTGCATACCCAATAACAAGTAACCAGGTATAGTTATACTCTAATACTAGTATCTAAGTAACGTCAACCTATATACAAGTATAGAAGTATGACCGCTTTCGCTCGTCTACTTTCTGTTGATCACTACGGCGAATTTCGCACCGGGAAGCAAAGACGCTGCATTCTTGGAAGTAAAGTTTGATCTATGGTGAAAATTGCTGACTTGGTAGAACAATATGGCGCACTGGCAAAAGACCTCCTAAACGGGCCCGGTGAGCCAGAAGCCGCCCTATCCCAGCCAGTAACGGAACTTATCATTGCGGTGTCGAATGACCTGCTGCAACGTAAAACCGTGATGCATCGCGAAGTCCGTGAAGACTCCGGCACTGTCCGGCCTGACTACGGCGCGCGCGTCGACGGCCTAATGACTGGTCACGTCGAGCTCAAAAAGCCTGGTACTTCCCTTGACCCGTCGACTTACGCCAAAACCTCGCATAACGCACGACAATGGCAGCGCTTAAGCAATCTCCCAAATCTTCTGCATACAAACGGCACAGACTGGCGTTTATGGCGGTTCGGGGAACTGATCGCAGACTCCACACTGCATACCCCTAGCCTTGCCACGCATAAGGGAAAATTGACCGCTCCCGCATCGTTCTTGCCACTGATTACAGACTTCCTAACCTGGACTCCAACCCCAATCACTTCTGTTGGCCGGCTCGTGGATACAATTGCGCCACTCGCCGTAATGCTGCGTGAAGAAGTCCTAGAATCCCTCAAAGCAGACCGCCGCTTTGCCAAAGCAAACAACATCGACCCTGGCCTGCGGCCCTTCATCGGACTACACCGCGACTGGCGCGCGAGCCTCTACCCGCGCGCCACCGACGAAGAATTTGCCGACGGATTCGCACAAACCGTCGTTTTCGCCCTCGTCGTCGGGTTGTCCGAGGGAATTGAACTTGAAGGGTTAAAGATCCCTGAAATCGCTAGCCGGTTGAAGGCTAACCACACTCTGCTAGGTCGTGCTCTGGATCTGCTCACCGAGCACGTTGCTGAGTCAACGGTTGGCTTGGCGATTGAAACGATTGTCCGGGCTCTCTCCGCGGCGCGGTGGCAGCATATTTCCCAAGGCCGGCAAGATGTTTACCTACACCTATATGAGCATTTCCTGAGCGCTTATAACCCTGAACGGCGTAAGCAATCTGGTTCGTTCTATACACCGGTTGAAGTGGTCGATTCGATGACTCGGCTAACTGATGAAGCACTCAAGAAGTACTTGAACACCCCTGAAGGCCTTTCAGCCGATACCGTGGCAGTGATCGATCCGGCGATGGGCACAGGCACTTACCCCCTTTCAGTGCTTCGCCAGGTCGCAGATAATTCTTCGAAATACGGGCAAGGCGCTGTCAGTGATGCCGTAACCTCTGCCGCGCAGCGGCTTTACGGCATCGAACTGCAATCCGGTCCATTCTCGGTCGCTGAACTACGCCTCACTCAAGCAATCCGCGATTACGGTGGTTCACTTCCTGACGGTGGATTGAATCTGTATGTTGCCGACACTCTAGAAGATCCAAAGTCCGGTTCGTCGCGTCAGTTGAGCTACACGTTGCAGTTGATCGCTGAACAACGTCAACGGGCTAACAAGATGAAAGTCGAAACACCGATCCAGGTATGTATCGGCAATCCCCCATATAAGGATAAATCTGAGGGTCTGGGCGGCTGGATTGAGCTGGGCGACCCAAATCGACCCAACACGCCTTTAGACGATTTCAGGCTGCCCGGTAACGGAAAATTCGAATACGTCCTGAAAAATCTATACGTGTACTTCTGGCGCTGGGCGATGTGGAAGGTCTTTGAAAGCACCCCTGCTAGCCACCACGGCGTGGTCTGCTTCATTACTGCTACCGGTTACCTCAATGGACCGGGCTTCAGGGGAATGCGCCAATGGATTCGGGAAAACACCTCGCGCGGCTGGATTATCAATCTCACGCCAGAAGGAAAACAGCCGCCGGCAAACACTGCTGTGTTCAATATTGAGACACCAGTGTCTATTGCGCTCTTTATCCGCGATCAGGCCAATGACCCAACTGCTCCTTCCGAAATCAAATACACCGAGCTCCACGGGCTGCGCAAAGAGAAGTTCGGTGCCCTCGACAAGCTGAATCTATCTGATGCTTCATTTACTCTTGCAGGTTCAGATTGGACTGACGGGTTTGTGCCTGCTGCCGGGGACGAATGGACGGCATTCCCAGCATTGAATGACCTGTTCCCTTGGACTGCGCCAGGTATAAAGCCGAACAAGACATGGGTTTATAACCCAAACAAGGAAATTCTCGAACAGCGTTGGAACGATCTGATTCTTGAAGATGACAAAGAACTCAAAGCAGCCAAGTTCAAGGAAACCAGCAGCACGGGGCTTCATCTAACTAAAAAGATTCCCTTGATCGGTTCTGATACAGAACAAAATACCCAGGACGCATTTGATTCCGTTGCCTGGCCAACTCAGCCGTCTATTGTCCACGTCGGTTACCGATCTTTCGACCGTCAACACATCATCGCAGACAGTCGACTCTTACACCGTGCGAGTCCAGACTTGTGGGCAGCGAGGTCGAAAGACCAGGTCTTCATGGTTGAGCAACATGCCCATGAACCTGGGCGGGGTCCCGGCATCATGCTTTCTCATCTGATCCCAGATATGGATTATTTCAATAATCGTGGTGGCCGTGTTCTACCTATGCTAAATCCTGATGGTTCGCCAAACGTCGCTCTTGACCTACTAGATACTTTGTCAGAACAACTTGGTGCTGACCTCACAGTCGATGATCTCTTTGCATACGTAGCTGGCATTTCTGCGCATCCTGGCTACGTTGAACGATTCAGCGACGAAGTAAAGTATGGCGCTAATCGAGTACCGATTACTAGCGATCTAGAACTTTGGAGTAAGACAGTTGATATTGGTCGCTTGGTGTTGTGGCTGCATACCTTTGGCGAGCGTGGCGTTGCACCTTTAGGTGCAACTAGCATTCTCGATCACGTCACCACCGGTGCTTTGCCTTCTTATGATGTGGCAGTTAGTAGTGCAATGCCTGAAACCGCAACCTATGAACCGCTGACCCAAACTATCTCTTTGGGTTCCGGGCAATGGTCTAATGTAGATCCGCGCGTTTGGTCCTACGCAGTTGGCGGCCGAGAAGTTATCGAGTCTTGGATTGGGTACAGGCGCAAGAAACCAAAGGGCAAACGAACTTCGCCGCTCAATGATTTGGTCACAACAAACTGGCCTAGTCAGTGGTCGCGTGAGTTCTCAGAGCTGCTGGCTGTTCTAACTCATTTGGTTCATTTGGAGGAACAGCAAGCGGATCTCTTAGAGCAAGTCTTGGATGGTCCAATACTGAGCGTGTCTGAGCTAGAGGACATGGGCGTTCAGTGGCCGAAAGTGCCCAAGGACCGCAAGCCACGCATGGCGGGTGATTTGTTCTAAACAGTTCGGGAAGGTTTAGCTTTCCAAACTGTCTACTTACTGCGTCGCACCGGTCGTTGATGTAGGTAGGACGCGGTGAAAATGCTGAGCATGAGGGCCATGGTTATGGCGTACCAAAACAAGTTTGTAGCGGTATGTTCTTTGTCCCTTGCGGCTAGCTCATAGCTGATCCTTGATTGCTTTGATTTCTTCGTCGGTTGCCCCTGGCAGTGCGTAGTGGATTCCGTTTTTGATTTGGATCATGCGCACTACAGGATCTCCGAGGTCTGCTGCTTTGTTGTTGTAGCCACTTTGGTAGGCTTCCAGCACGTCGCGTACTGAGGTGGCACCGAATTTTCGGTAGGCTTCCAAGACTACTCTGCCGGTATCATCTCCGGGGTGGTGTGCCGAAGTTGATAGATCGGCGACGCTGCCGTCGTGAGCGAGGTCGGCTGCGTAGCGGCCGATATTTTGCGCTTTGGTGATGAGTTCGTAACTGCTTCTCATGATTGCCTCTCCGGGTTCTTGAATGTCGATTGACTGTGTTCAGAGGCCGTGCACATGCCAAGATCGCATAACGCTTGGTAACTCAGGTACCGCAACTTTTGGGTTGTGCGCGGGCGGTCGATTAGTTCCTGCTGTCCAGGTGTGTGCAGGAAAAGCAGCGGAGCGTTGGGGGCTTTTGCTGTGCACAGGTGGGCAGGAGGTTTAGGAACCTTCGTGGGCCGTTGGTTCTGCTGGGGGCAGGGTTTCCATCCAACGGGTGTTGTCGATGGCTACTTGCAGAGCGTTTATCGTTTGTCTGACGGCCGGCAGGGTTTCCTGGTGGTCTTTGTTCCAGGCATCGGTGCTCATGGTGATGCGGCCGGCCCTGGCAAGATCTTCCAACTCATTAGAGAGATCGACTAGTTCTTGATAAATATCTGACACGTTGCGCGTCATGGGTTCTACTCCTGTTCGGTGGGTTTTGGTCGTAGGCTATCGAATCTGACTGACAGATTAGGAAGCCAGGTTCCGTAGGTCTCCCCCTTCTCGTCTTCCCAGATCACGTGTACCAAGTGCGGTGTGCGTGCTGTAGCGTGAGCCGGAATTTTCGGTGCCCCAGCATGCGTATGGATCATGGCGGTGACAGCTTCGTGCGGTCGAATTGGCTCTCCCGGGTAGTCTCCTGGCTGCATTCGCATGAAGCGATGCGGTTTGCCCTGGTGAGTGAATACATCCCAGGGGTTGGGCACGGGTGGCGAGGTTTGAGCGCGGCGGCCGGGGGAGCTGGCGGCGGAGGCCGCCGCGCTCGATTTCCTCAGCTGATCGGTGTTGTCTCGGCGCTGGTAGGCCGATTCCCAAATACTTGTTGAGCTGTTCACGGGTTCGGTGTCCTTGTAGTCATGCCGGTGTTGGTAGGTGGGGGAAGACTTTCACCTTCCCCCACCTACCTTGTTGGATTGTTTATTGCTTTGGATTCTTCATCGCCGTTTTGGAGACTTTACCGCTTGCTATGAGTTTCATGAACAGATTTCCTAGCTCGTGGTTGGGTTCTAACTCGATCACTTCGGTTAGAGTGGCCATCGCTTCGGTGCTGTTCCCTCGTGTCCAGTGCGCCCATGCTACAGCGCAGAGGATGTTGGGGCGCGGACTCCCGGCGATCTGGGCCAGTGATTCGAAGAGCATTTCGTGGCCATCTTCTAGGATCTGCCGATCTTCGACTACTCGATCACCGATTAGGTAACTGGCAATTTCTACCTTGTCCGTGGCGGTTCCTGCCAGTGCAAGGACGGCCATATCTCGGCCTAGCTTGACGCTGAACGTTCCGGTGAGCCACCCGGCAACTTCTTCGGTCACTTCCCCAGCTTCGCGGTAGATCGCGATTTGAGTAGCCATTTCATGGCCGATCTTGGGAGCGATTTCCTCGAGGCTGTCTCCCATCTTCATTATTTCGGCCACTCGCGCTACTGCGATGGTCTGCACCTCGATGCTGGATTCTTCGCAGTGCTCGATGTCCTTGGCGCGCAATGGGTTCTTTCCGTTTAGTCGGTCTTCAAGGGTGAGCGGTTCCGCTTCGACCTCTGAGTAGGCTACTGCGTCGGTGCCATCGCCGTTGAAGTCCATGATCTGGCCGTTGGCGACGAGTACCGCGCGCCGGATTGGTGCGCCGATCAGCATCATGAGGTTGTCTAGTTCGCTGTACCCGCGACCCTTGAATTCTCCGCGATCGTCGTACGCTACGAGGACAGTAGCGTCAATGCCGTTGTCGGTGATGATCTGACCGACAAGGCTGTGGATTGCGTCAATCCACTGGGTCACCTGTCCGCCATTTGCAATGTCTACTCGCAGGGTGGCGACTACCGACCGACCTTTGCAGAGCAAGATGGCCACAGATTCCTGCGGGTCGAGCTTGAGGCTGGTGCGGACGAAAGCTGCGATGCTCACGTTGCTTGAGATGCTAGTCATTTTGACTGCCTTTCCTTGGTTCTCAACCGAGGCCCGAGCTGGACTTTCCAGCGTGGGTTCCTATCCCCTGTTGATACTTCAATTCTAGCAGTTTGCTAGCTTGCTAGCAAGCTAGTTTGTTGTTTTTATTGAAAGATTTTTCGCTGTCTTTCAATTTTTGTAGAAAACTTGCATTGCAGGTCGACGCAACTTTTACGCCTGATTGCATGGGTTCCCCTTGTTCCGATACATGCCAAAATGCACGCCTGAAAGTTCTGTCAAGGGTGGGCGCCAGCCCATCGCGTAGCGACGCGCAGCGCCCTTGACTGGGCTTTCAGACGTGCAACAATCGGGCATCGGGGCAAGGAAAACCCGCTTAGAGAACGTCGATCTTATCCGGCCGGAAACCTGACCAATGATCTCGATCTGTGACCACAACAGGGGCTTGCGTGTAGCCCAATGAGCGAACATATTCGAGCGCTTCCACATCCTGGCTGATGTCGATCATCTCGTACGGGATTCCCTTTTTGTCTAGCGCCCTGTAGGTGGCGTTGCACTGGACGCAAGAAGGCTTACTGTAGACGATTACGGGCGTTTTCATAGCTTCCCTCCTGGGGCTATTCCTGGGCTTCTAGCGCGGTGATTTCTTCGGGGCTGAGCTTATAGGCGAAACTGCACTGCCCGAACTCGTTTGCTGCTGCGGTGGCTTCTTTTTCTGTGCGATAGAAACCGAGAATCTGAGTCACTGAGCAATTCAGTACGGCATGCGGGGCAACGGTGGTCATTGGTGGCCTGCTTTCAGGGGGAGGCTTGCCCCGCCTTTCGGCGGGGCACCTGGCTAATCATTGGGAAGTCCGCGATATTTAGCGGGTAGATCCTCGAATTTCTCGGGAACGTTGCCGGGGCCGTCGCTCTGTCCTGTTTTCCAGTACCAATGAGCGTCGCGGTCGATGGCTTCCTTGCACGCTTCCAAGTTGTCGAAATACTTGGTCGTAGTGTCACCCTCGACATACACGCCATAGCCGAAGTGTCGCTTTCCGCTGGCTTCCTTGGCCTGTCGGGCGAATCCAATGATGTATGGCCACGCTCCGAAGTCGTAACCTTCGGCTCCCCACTGTGCAATGACTGTCCATCCGGCATTCTCGGCCGTTTCGATGTAGTCGTAGCCATCTCCCGTACGGTCATCGCGCGGCAACTGTGGACCGATGAATTCGACGCTAGTCATTTTGACTGCCTTTCCTTGGTTCTCAACCGAGGCCCGAGCTGGACTTTCCAGCGTGGGTTCCTATCCCCTGTTGATACTTCAATTCTAGCAGTTTGCTAGTTTGCTAGCAAGCTAGTTTGTTGTTTTTATTGAAAGATTTTTCGCTGTCTTTCAATTTTTGTAGAAAACTTGCATTGCAGGTCGACGCAACTTTTACGCCTGATTGCATGGGTTCCCCTTGTTCCGATACATGCCAAAATGCACGCCTGAAAGTTCTGTCAAGGGTGGGCGCCAGCCCATCGCGTAGCGACGCGCAGCGCCCTTGACTGGGCTTTCAGACGTGCAACAATCGGGCATCGGGGCAAGAGAATCCGGTACTAGGTACGCGGGTGTTAAAAAGGTGAACCCGACCGCATAGGAAGGCGGTCGGGTTCGGTTTACTTCCAAGGAAAGGAAGTTAGTCCATTGTCTCACGGGCAGCTTAGGCGCGCTTCTCTAAAAACTCTTGAAGGGCTTGTGCCACGAGAACTTGCTGCTTAATGTCGTTAGCCGCAGCATAGAGCTTTATCTGTGTATGCAATTCCTTAGGAATCCTCACGTTGAGCGGTTTCATTTCCTGCTCGTTTGCTTCGGGGTTCCTAAAGCTCTCGCTCACAGAGGGCGCTTTTTCGTTTGCCGTTTTCCCGGTCGGCTTCATTTTGTCTTTAAGGCTGCTCATGACAGTGCCTCCATTAGTTCCTTGGCAACTTCTTCATAGCCCATTAGGTCGGTAGGAATTTCGCCTGGAATGGTCTTGAATGCTTGGCGGTGCTTGATTCGGGTGCTGAATAGTGCCAGGTCGCTATCTTCCAGGAATTCTAAGCTATCCCGTAGTGCGACCGTTTGCTCGTTGACCTTAGTGAAAAGGGCAATGCGGGCTTTGTCGCTTGGAAGGTTCGAGTTCGTAGCAACGAGCCTTCGTAGATCCATGACTGCCGGCTCTGTCGGCATGATGACTACATCAGCAGCTCTGATTGCCGCGTCGATAGTGGCCGGGTCACCTGGGGGAGTGTCAATAATGACGAAATCCTTAGTGCTCTTTCCTGCAAGTCTCTTCAGCTTGGCGATGTTCACGATTTCGACAGGGAACGGCAGCGGAGTGCCGGCTTCCTGAGCGTCTTCGGCCCATTCGGTTGCTGACCCCTGCATGTCGGTATCCCAAAGCTCTACAGTGAACCCCAGAACGATCAGAGCACAAGCGAGGTAGATCGCGCTGGTTGTCTTACCTACGCCGCCTTTGGTTTGCACAAGCGCAATAGTGGTAGCCATGTCTGCCTCCTAATCTTTTGCACACAAGTTATTGTGCACGCAAACTTGCAAACTTGCAAACTTTCATACAATTTTGCTTGCAAGCTAGTTACCTATCTTGATTTCAACAATACTAGTTTGCTAGCAATGTTGCAAGCTATTTGAGCAGGAAAATAGCAAGCTGTTTTGCTCGCAATAATTGTGGTGATTTGTCGGAGCGGGGGAGTACGGTTACTTCGTTATGTCTGAGGAACATGTAGACGTTCGTTTTACGGCGGCCGGTGCGCCCTGGAAGATTCGACGCAGCGGCCGCGTTTGGCAAGTCGTAGTAGAGCCTACCGTTCATTTTGAGCGCGTGAAGTGGTGGGAGGATACGAGCTTCAGTATCAAGAAGGGCAAGGCTGATCGGATCGACTATGCTGTTTGGCTGGTGCAGGTGCGACTAGGTAATAACCCTAATTCCGATATTTTGACCTGGCATCTAATCGAGCACCCGCGCACTGATTCCTGGTCTGTTCAGGAAGTGTTGTAGCCATAGAAAAGGCCGGCTACATGGCCGGCCTTTTTGCGTGAGCTGGTTTAGGCAATGACTCGATATCCTTTGCCTCTGGCTTCTTGGGTAGCCAGATAGAAAAATCCAAGGAGGCCTAAGGGCACGGCAATGAAGACAAGCAGCACGAAAATCGTAATTCTGAGTGCCAGTGCTACTAGGAAGAGCGGCCCCCAGAGCACGATTCCGCTCAATCCGTCGCGGATTGGCCCGGTGAGACGGAAATAAGTCTCTCGCGCGGGAGGGAAGAACAGCACGCTTGCGCTGGCCCAGATCCAGATGCTCAGATCGGCAGGGTTATCCATCGAGTAATTGAAACTTAGGAAGCCACCCCAGAACACTATTGCCAGGATGAAGCTTGAGACCGGTCGAGTGTATTTCGTGTTGGCCCAGGCTCCGATGATGTACTTCATTTTTCCTCCTACGGTCTTTGCTCAGCCTAATGGCCATCCGCGACAGATTGGATCTCAGCAACCGGTTTCCGAACAGTGTTTGCCTCGAACGCAGCAAGTGCCTGGTTGCCAGGTCTTGGCAGTAATCCACGCCCTGATTTTTTGTGACCGCGGATCTCGTGGAGCATCCATGCATTGATTCCTGGTCTGTGCGCGAGGTGTCATAGATTTGTAAGGTCTAGGTGATATTTCGACCTATCGCAGAGGCAAAAGCTACTAAGAATCCGAGCAGGACGGCTGCATACAACCAACGTAATTCGGTTGTTTGTGGCTGCTTGTCCTGGCTAAATCGGTAGTGGCCGCGCGCGGCCGCGCCCATCACGAGGATTGTTCCTGCGGCGCTGGTGTAGATCCAGCCGTCACGTCCTGGCGTGATGAAAAGAAATACCAGGTAGACAAGTCCAAAGATTATTGCAGCGCGCGCCTGGGTTAGATGGTGCGTTGCTTGTTCTGGGTTTTGGGTCATGAGTGCTGCTTTCGAGAAGTCCGTGCACATGCCATGCTCGCGTGTCGTGTGCTAACTCGAGTACTAATCGTGTGGCTTGTGTGCGGTCGGTCGTTTGGTTCCTGCTGTCCATCATGTGTGCGAAAAAAGCAGCGGAGCGGGAGGGCTTTTTTCGTGCCCATGTGGGCAGGAGGCTAGGAACATGATCCGGTCCGGCGTGCGGCAGCTAGGGCGGCTCGGGCTGCGGCAGCGCCTCGGGAAGCTGTGGTGCGCAGCTGTGGGCGTTGGGCGGCCTGCTGGGCGCGGCGTTCGGCTGCTGCGCGTGCGGCGGCGCGCGCGTGGCTGCTGGCGGCTGCTGCTCGCTGGGATCTGCTGAGCATGATTTCTCCGGTGGCGGTGCGCCATTGGTTCATGCGGTGCAGGATCGCTGCGCGCAAGATCCGGCAGTAGTCGATGTAGGACTGAGTTTCACGGTTGTGCTGGGGTAGTGCTCCCCAGGCTTCTTTGCCGTGCAGTCCTGGTGTGGTGCGCCATTCGAGGGCGTGTTGGATATCTGAGATTGTCCATCCGTTGGAGAAGAAGGGTTTGAACATGTTGAGCACGTTTTTCTTGGAAAAACGGGCAAAATCTGGCATCCGACGCAAGATTTCAGCGGTAGCCGATAGCCCCTGTCCTCTAGAGCTGATCGTTCTGTGAGCTGGCCACAGCTCAACTGGTCGATCATCGCTGTGGTGAGTTCGCACGGCGGAGCCGTGCCCCAAAAGTTTTTCAGTGCCGCGTAGCGGCTCATTTTGAGTGTTTTTCTCGCGCGTGCGCGTGTAGGAACTTACTTCGTAAGTGGTTAACCCCCCTACGGGGAGGGGTTCCAAGTTATTTCCACAGGCCGTGCGATTGGGGGTCGGGCGGGTTGTGGTGGTGTCTTTGGCGTCCTGGGGGCGCAGGCCGAGGCCGATGGGGCGGGTGATGACGTAGACGGGGGCTTCGTTGGTGGCTGGTTGGCCAGCTTTGGCGGCGTATTCGGCGCTGCGGCCTGAGGCGACGATGCCGAGGATGCCGTGGGTGCGCAGGAAGCGCAGGGCGTTGCCTACGGTGGCGCGGGATACGCGTGCTTTGGTGGCGATGGTGTCCCAGGTGATACGCACCGTCATGCTGTCGTGGTCGGTGTAGCGAAGCAGTACCCAGAGCACGGCCAGAATGTTGCGTTTGCAGTCCGCTCGGCGGCATAGCAGCTCGTCGAGTGATCGTGTGGCGCGCCAGGCTTGGGCGGTGTGGTCGATTTTCTTGCTGCCGGTCGGAATTGCCCAGGCAATCGCGCGGGGAGAGGTTTCCTGGGCGCGTGAGACACGCTTGATATGCAGGGGTGCGGGGGTCTGGGCGTGTTTGGTGCCCATTGCTTCTTTGGCCGCATTGAACTGGCTTTTCCCCTTAGCGGTGAATCCTTCGGGGGTTTCGGCCTTGACGAACGGGCGGTGCCCCTGGGCTGTATGGGCGAGGATTGCGGCTATGCGGCCGTCGGTGGGGCGGGTGCACCAGCGTGGTTTTGTGGTGTGTGTCGCGGTGTTTTGCACCGTTTCAGGGGTGCTGGTGCTTGATTGGGTGCGCTCAGGCGCTACTATAGACATATAGACATTTCTGATAAGGGATGTACTCAAGGGAGCGTCCGGCTTGGTAACCGGAAGCTTCTGGTCAATCTGGTCTGCGAGACTCGCCAAAGTTATGGCAGATCAGATTCGGATTCTTAGAAAAGGTCGCGCTCAGCGCGGCCTTTTCCGTTTATGGCTTATCGATAGGCAGCTGCCCCTCGGTGTCTTGTGGCGGAATCCAAGTTGGCTTTCCGTCTTTGTCTAGCTCTACAGAACGCATCATCAGCTCAAGAAACGCGGAGTTGGTATACCCCGCTTTTTTTGCCAGAGCAGCAAAATGGTCTTTGACCGGGCGGTCAATTTCCCATCCCACAGATACAGGCTCTTTCATAGAGCCGCGTGGTCGCCTTTTTACGTTCATAGCTTCACCCTACCCCTTAGGCCTAGGGTTAAGCGAGGTGTGACACGCTCGAATTCGAAAGATCAAACACTAGGGTTATACGGAATCGCTGTTCCGTTTTCATCGAACGAAATCGCGAGGTGTCGGTGCCAGCCGCCTAGCCGAAGAAGTCCTGGTGCCTTTCTGTATTTATCGAGTAGGTGGCCTTTGGTATCAACTAAGTACAGGGCTATCAGCCGAACGAGATATTCCAAGACTTTGCTGGAAAGCACGATCACTTCCTGTTCTGGATACTTCCCTTTGTTGTAGTGCTTTGTTGCGTTATAGGTTTTAGCAAGTCCACGGGCAAGACCTACACAGTTCGGGGCAATCTCATTCCAATAGACGTTTAGCACTGCTAAGCAACGGTAGACATACGTTGACGTCGAGGGACCTGGCTTTTTGCCAGGCTTGTAAGTAATTTCTTCCCCAAGTTGTCTGCCTAAAAGCGTTCCGGCTGCTTCGACGGTCATCGACAAAGTGTTGACTTTTTCTTCGGCAAAGACGTTATCGCGTGAAAAGATGCTGACCGCAGGAAAAATGAACTTTGGTCCCCATTGCGCATATTTCCCAGCCCACGCTTGCAGCCCGTCAACGCCGATCTCGTCAAAGTGAGCTAGGGACCAATTAAAATCCTGATTTTTAGGAGTTGGTTGGTCGTGCTCTAGTACCGTGGCCGAGCTTATGAGCGGGGAAAGGGGGTTCCCGAGTACAGTTCCGGCTAAAGACTTCTCAATGACTCGTGCGGAAGAAACCTTATGCGGCTCTTCACAGATGAGGGTGTAGTTGAGGTCTGAATCCGCCGGACTCGAGCAGGGATCTGGCGATGTAGTTGGTCAGGTTGCGGAAGCCCAGGGCCGAGCCGCGCAGGTGCTCCAGGCGTCCGTTGATCGCCTCTGTGGGGCCATTGCTGGTGCCAGGCCGCTCGAAGTAGGCCAGCACGTCGGTGGCGCGAGCCTTCAGGGTCCGACCGAGCTTGCGCAACTCGTCCAGCCCGGCGGGGACGTCTTGGCTGACGGCGTCGATGAGCGCCTCCATCGCCGCGCGGCCGAGGGATCGGTCCTTCTCGCGGTAGGCCGCGATCATCCGCTGGTAGATCCCCCAGGTCGCCTCGACGGGCACGTGCTCCTCGAGCACGAACAGCTCCTGCAGGCGGGTCTGCTGCTTGTCGGTGAGCAGGCCCGCGCCGGTGTGCAACGTTCTACGCGCACGGTAGAGCGGGTCGTCTTTGCGGCCGCGGTGCCCGTGCAGTTCCTGCTGGACTCGGCGTCGGCACTGGTCGAGGGCATCACCGGCAAGGCGCACGACGTGGAAGGGATCCATCACCGCAGCCGCGTCGGGCAGTTCCTCGGCGGTGGCGCTCTTGAACCCGGTGAAGCCATCCATCGCGACGACTTCGATGGCCTCACGCCATGCCTGAGGGCGAGCGGCGAGCCACTCCTTGAAGACTCGCTTGGAGCCGCCAGACGTGCTCGTCGACGCCGAGCACGCGGACGCCGTCGAAGCGGTTCGGGTCCTCGATCAGGACGCGTGTGCCCTGGGCCAGGACGGCATCGTTGGCGGTGTTCCACGCAACCCCGAGCCCCTCAGCGACCCGCGCGACCGTCAGGTGGGCGATGACGATGCCCTCCAGCGCCCACGCCAGCCCTCGCCGGGAGAGCTTCGCGCGTGGCTCGGCCGCCAAAGACGTGTCTTGGCGCCACACGTGGCCGCAGCCGGTGCACCGGTAGCGGCGGACCGTGACCTCCAACGTCGTCGGACGCCACCCCAACGGCTCGTGGGCCAGCCGGCGGACAACCGTGCCGCGCGCGGTTCCTTCACAGCCACAGCGTCGGCACCAGCGGTCGGGTTCGACGACTCGACAGGCCAGGACCGCACCGGCGGGCTCGAGGCGCTGACCGGTGGCCTCAAGGCCGAGCTCATTCAAGCGGCAGAACATGGTCAGGTCAGGGTCGGTGAAGGTAGCGTCAGGCACGTCGAGGTCTTCCAGATGGGCAGTGTGAGAACTTCCATCATCGGAAGGCCTCGATGCCTACCCGGGCAGCGCCACGCCGTTCGATCCTTGACTACGCGCTACACCCTCATCTGTGAAGAGCCCGTTTCGTCAGTGTTCGGCCGAGCTTGGCCAGCTCGGGCAAGGCGTCCGGGACGCGCTTGCTCAGCGCGGTGATGAGCTTCTCCATCTTCGCTTTGGCTTTCGCGGCTCTTCGGAATCAAGGGTGTAGGTGAGGTCTGAACCCTCCGGCTTCGAGCAGCGACCTGGCGATGTAGTGGGTGAGGTTGCGGAAGCCGAGCGCGGAGCCGCGGAGGTGTTCGAGGCGGCCGTTGATCGCCTCGGTCGGGCCGTTGCTGGTGCCGGGCCGGTCGAAGAACGCGAGGATGTCGGCGGCGCGTTGCTTCATGGTGCGGCCGAGCTTGCGGATCTCCACGAGCGCCGCGGGAACCCCGGTGGTGATCGTGGCGATCACCGCCTGCATGGCCTGCCTGGCCTTCTTCTTGTCGGGTTCCCGGTAGGCGGCGACGATGCGCTGGTAGATGCCCCAGGTCGCCTCGACCTCGACATGCTCCTCGCTCGCGAACACCGCGTTCAGGCGTGCCCGCTGCTTGTCGGTGAGCAGGCTCGCGCCGGTGTGGAGGGTGCGGCGGGCCTTGTAGAGCGGGTCGCCCTTCATCCCGCGGTGCCCGGTGGTGTCCTGCTGGACCCGGCGCCGGCAGGCATCCAGCGCGTCGCCAGCGAGACGGACGGCATGGATTGGGTCCATCACCGCAACCGCGTCGGGGAGCTCTTCCGCGGCGGCGGTCTTGAACCCGCTGAACCCGTCCATCGCGACCACCTCGATCCCGTCGCGCCACTGCTTCGGGCGGCCCGCGAGCCACTGCTTGAAGACGGACTTGGAGCGGCCTTCGATCATGTCCAGCAAGCGCGCGGGGCCGGTCTTCTCGCGGGCGGGCGTGAGGTCGATGATCACGGTGACGTACTTGTCGCCGAATCGGGTGTGTCGCCAGACGTGCTCGTCGACGCCGATCGTGGTGACCCCGTCGAACCGGGCCGGGTCGTCGATGAGGCGCCGCTTGCCTTCGGCGAGGATCGCGGTGTTCGCGGTGTGCCACGACACCCCGAGACCGGCGGCGGCGCGCGAGACGGTGAGGTGGTCGACCACGATCGCAGTGAGTGCCCACCCGATCCCGCCGCGGGAGATCTTCGCCCGGGGCGCGGCCGCCTTCGACGTGTCCTGCCGCCAGGTGCGGCGGCAGGACACGCACCGGTAGCGGCGCACCCGGATTAGCAGCGTCGTCGGCCGGTGCCCGAACGGTTCATGCGCCAGCGGGCGCGTCACCGTGTCCCGTGGCGCGCCCTCGGCGCCGCACTTCCGACACCACGGGTCGTCCTCGACGACGCGGCACTCGATCACCGCCCGATCTGGCTCGAGACGCTGCCCAACGGCCTCGAGGCCGAGCTCGTCGAGACGGCAGAACGTGGTCAGGTCGGGCGCGGCGAAGGTAGCGTGGTGCAAGTCGAGGTCTTCCGGCGGATGAGCAGTGTAGGAACTTCCATCTTGGAAGACCTCGACGTCTATCCACGAACCAGCCGCCCACCCCCGACTACACCGTCAACTGCGAAGAGCCCGATATCCAGGCGTCGAGATGCCGCTGGCTGCATCGTCCACTCGGACCGCGGATCCCAGTTCCGATCACGGAAGTTTGTGCACGCCCTGACCCGTCACCACCTCATCGGATCGATGGGGCAAGTCGGTGCCGCCGGGGACAACGCCGCGATGGAGTCCTTCTTCTCGCTGCTCCAGAAGAACGTCCTGGACCGCAAGCGCTGGCGGACCCGAGACGAGCTCCGGATCGCGATCATCACCTGGATCGAGCGGACCTATCACCGCCGCCGCCGACAGGCCCGCCTGGGCCGATTGACCCCCATCGAATACGAGACCATCATGAAACCGGCCGTGAGCCTCGCGGCCTGACACCACAACTGACCTGCCCTACGGTTAGGTTTCCACTCTTGGTCGCTAGCTTCCGATGGTGGTGAGTGCCCGCGGGGTGCGGGCGAGGTCGTAGTCGTGGGGTGTCGCGTACTCGAGGGAGGAGTGCCGGCGACGACGGTTGTAGAACACCTCGATGTACTCGAAGATCGCGTTCGCGAGCTCGATGCGCGTCTTCCACTTCTTCCGGTTCAGCAGCTCGATCTGCATCGTCGACCAGAACGACTCCATCATCGCATTGTCGAGGCCATCGCCGACGGTCCCGAACGACGGCAGCAGTCCCGCTGAACGGATCTTCTGAGTGAAGACCCAGGAGGTGAACTGGACTCCGTGATCCGCATGAACGATCCCTCCGGGCCCTGGCTGACGTGCACGGATTGCCATGTCCAGAGCGTTCACGACCAGGGTGGAGTCCTGTTTGGAGTCGATAGCCCAGCCGATGATCTTGCGGCTGCAAGCATCCAGCACGGCGGCGCAGTAGATCTTGCCCTCCCGGGTGGGATGCTCGGTGATGTCCGTGACCCACAGCTCGTTCAGCGCGAGACGGTGGAACTTGCGGTTGACCAGGTCGTCCGCTGTGGCGACCCCCTTGAGTCGCTTGATTCTGGCTGGGCCTGGAAGGCCACCGATTCCGGCGCGAGTCATGAGGACGGAGATGAGCCGGCTGGAACACGGAATGTTCATTCCGATGGTGAGCTCGGTGTGGATGCGGCGGTAGCCGTAGGTGCCGCGGGAGGCGACGTGGATCTCCCGGATCAGGCCGGTCAGCCAGCGGCGGCGCAGCTCAGTGGCACTGGTCGGGCGCTTTCGGTACCGGTAGTAGCCCTGACGGGAGACGCCCAGTAGGCGGCAGCAGGTGCTTGTGGGTGCCCCGGCGTCGACGAGTCGGTCGATCACCGGGTGCGCCCTTTTGGGGCAACTCCTCCCTCCTCGTCGAGCCACGTCGCGGCCCGGCGGAGGATCGCGATCTCCTGCTCGAGCTGGCGGACACGGCCGCGCGCCGCGCGGAGCTCGGCAGATTCCTGACTGCTTAGTCCCGGCCGGCGGCCGAGGTCGATATCGTCCTGTCGCAGCCAGTTGTGGAGGGTGACCTCGTGGATGCCCAGGTCCAGTGCGGTCTGCTTGACCTGGCGGCCCTCGCGGACCAGAGCGATGGCACGGGCACGGAACTCGGGAGGGTACGGGCGTGGCATGCGAAGAGCCTTCCATGAAGACCATCGACTAGCGACGTCAACTGGAAACCGAGCCATAGGTCATGTCAAACTGTCACCTGATCATGCGGCAGTCCCGATTGAAAGGGAACGCGTGCGGCTGGGAGACGGCAGTCGCATCCGAAGCTAACGGAAGGTTGAAAATGAGCACGAACACATGGAGCTCCCCGGTGACGGGCTTGACCTGTCACGGTTGTGTCGAGACGGTCACCGCGCAGTTGATTGCTGTGCGCGGCGTCAAAGAGGTGAACATCGATCTCGTCGAGGGTGGCGTATCCACGGTGAGCGTGGTCGCCGACCGTGAGCTCACGGACGGCGAGGTCGAGGGCGTACTACACGCCGGCGGCGCATTCGCACTCGCTCGTGTTGATGCGATGAGCTTCCTCGGTTCGACTACGAACGCGCCCGACCTCGCAGTCGACGTGCTTTTCTTCGACGGGGCCGAGGAACTCGATGCAATCGGTCCCTGGGAAGTGCTCCGCTTCTGGGCGGAGCTTGGTGACCGACGCGTCGACGTGCGTGCGGTGAGTTTGGACGGCAAGTCGGTCCGTTGCGCGAAGGGGCTCACCGTCGATGTCGACGGTAGCCTTGGCGACCGCCCCATCGATCTTCTTATAGTCCCGGGTGGTCGCGGTGCCGACATCCTCGCGGGGGATCTCGAACAGGTCGGGCGGATCTCGCGCCTCGCTGAACAGGGAGCAACGATGGCGTCCGTGTGCACTGGCGCCCAGGTGCTCGGCGCTGCTGGCCTTCTCGACGGGATCAATGCGACGACCCACTGGATGGCCCGCGGCCAGCTCCAGAAGTCCCACCCGTCAGCGCGCATCTCGTCGGGCGAACGATGGGTCGACTCTGGCGATGTCGTCACGAGCGCCGGCGTGTCGGCCGGAATCGACATGGCCCTGCACCTCGTAGATCGGTTCGACTCCCGCGCCGTCGCTCACCGAATCTGCAGCGTGATGGAGTACCCGTGGCATCCAGAAGCTCGCGGCGAGGCCGTTATCTCTACATGATGTAGAGTTAAGGGGTGACTTCGCGACGCATCCTCCCCTCTGCTTTCCTCGCCACCCTGACGATCGCCGCCCTCGCGGGATGCGGTGGCGGGTCGATGGACCATTCCGACCACAGCGGGCACTCCGCCGGCTCCTCGGCTTCTCCCACCGGCGCCGCCGACGTCGTTACCGACCCCACATGCCCGGCGGTTGTCTCACTCGAATCCGTCCCCGAGCGCGTTGTGACCATGGACGCCGGAGCGGCGGCCTTTCTCATCGAACTCGGACTCGGCGACACGGTTGTGGGCACTGCGGCTCCAGACTTCAAGACCGACTTCTCCGGAGACATCCGCGCTCAACTCGACGCAGTGCCCGTTCTTGACGACGGACAGGGGTCAGCTGAGGCAGTGATCGCCTCCGACCCGGACCTGGTCACGGGAATCTCGCAGTACGAGTTCGGCGGTTTCGACGGCACCGCGTCTGTCGATCAGCTGGAGTCCGCGGGATCTGCCGCCCTGTCCGCCTGCGGCGCGGTGCAGGATGTCCCGGTGGACAACATCGATGAGACGTACAGGTATATAAGCGCGCTCTCCGATGCATTCGACGTTACCGAGCGTGGCGAGGAGCTGATCGACCGGATTCGTACTCAGGTCTCAGACGCGACGGCGGCCTCGCGGGACGCAGACGTGCCCGTGCTCAGCTTGTCCTCCGTGCCCGACGCTGGCGCGGGCATCAACACCAACGGCGGATCAAGGCTAGCGAACGGCATCATCACCTTGGCCGGCGGTACCAACATCGCCCGTGACCAGCTCCAGGACTTCGCAAGCTTGTCTGCGGAGGCGGTGACAGAGGCCAACCCGGCTGTGATCGTGGTGGTGTCCGGTTTCGCGGATTCCAGCGATGAGGACCTGAAGGCGGCCATCATGGCCAGCCCGCTGTTGGCCGAGACCGACGCCGTCAAGAACGAGAACGTCGTCGTGGTGCCGCAGCGCATCCTCCTGTCACCGAGCCTGCTGAATGCGGACGCCGTCCAGATCATCGCGGATGCGGTCGCGAATGCTTCCTGAGGAGACGCGCAGACGCCGAACCGGGGCCCTGCGCGCCATCCCTCTGACCGCCATCCTCATCGGGCTCCTCTTCCTGCTTCTGACAGTGATGGTGATCAGCGTCGGTGTCGGCGCGGTATCGATCGCCCCCGGAGAGGTGATCGAGGTCATCTCCGGGCGCGTGGCGGGAAAACCCGAGCTTGGCTCCCTGGATTTCATCGTCTGGGAACTACGCATGCCGCGCGTGTTGCAGGCCGCAGTGGTCGGCGCCGCCCTGGCAGTCGCCGGAGCGTGCGCACAGGTCCTCGTCCGCAACCCCATCGCCGACCCCTACGTCCTCGGCCTGTCTTCCGGAGCCGGGGTCGCGGCGGTCCTGGTCATCACTTCCGTCGGTGTTACCACCTTCGGAGTGCTGTTGCTCCCGGTCGCCTCTTTCGTCGGTGCCGCTGCGACCGGAATCATCGTCGCGGCCACAGCGACCTCACGCTGGGGGATGTCCGCAGGCCGACTGGTGCTGTCCGGAGTCGCGATCGGTCAACTTCTCGGAGGGGTGATGTCCTTTCTCCTCATCCGATCCGGGAATTCCGATGCCACTCAGCAGGTGATGTTCTGGCTTCTCGGGAGTCTGGCAGGCGCCCAATGGCGACTGCTGCTCGTCATCGGCCCCGTGATCATCGTCGCGATCGTTCTCGTCGCAATGTCTAGCGGGCGCCTTGACCTCCTCGGCCTCGGAGACGCTCAAGCGGCCGCGTCAGGGGTGCATCCGGGGCGTTCCCGGGTGCTCGTCTTCGCTCTCGCTTCCCTGATGACCGGCGCCGCAGTCGCCGTCTCGGGGACTATCGGCTTCGTGGGCCTCATCGTGCCGCACATCGCCCGTCTCCTCGTGGGCGGTATGCACAAGCGCGTCATTCCCGTGTCTGCGTTGCTGGGGGCGATCCTGCTCAGCTCGGCGGACCTCGCCGCGCGCACCGTGCTAGCATCGTCAGAGCTTCCAGTCGGGATCTTCACCGCGGCGATCGGCGTGCCAATCTTCATCCTCCTCATGCGCAAGAATCGCGCCATGGCCCTCTCATGAGCTCATCGCATACGACGCCATCCGAAGTGGCTTTCAACGCCGTGTCCGTGAACTACGGACCACGGCGCGCGCTCGACAACGTCAGCGCCACAATCGCAGCGGGTGAGATCGTCGCCGTCGTCGGACCCAACGGATGCGGCAAGTCAACTCTCCTGAGCCTCCTTACCGGATACCATCCGGCCTTCACCGGCACCGTCACGGTCGACGGTGAAGACATCAGCACGATGCGCGCTCGCGACAGGGCTCGGAAGATCGGAGTTCTCCGGCAACACACGGGGCCCCTTCCCGACGTCACCGTGACCGAACTCGTCGCTCTGGGCCCTCAGAAACTCTCCACGCACCAGGTCAATCGCACCCTGGCGCGCGTCGGACTCGACGAACTCGCGACCGAACCAGTCGCGGCTCTCTCCGGCGGACAACTGCAACGCGCACTTCTCGCACGAGCCCTCCGTCACGACCCCACTCTGCTGGTGCTGGACGAGCCCACGAACCACCTCGACGTCCAGCACAGATTCGCCCTCATGGAGCTCCTGCAAGACCTTCGGGTAACGGTCCTCTGCGCCCTCCACGACCTCGACCTCGCGATCCGCTACACGGACGACATGCTCCTCCTCGCCGAGGGGCAGTTGCGCGCACACGGACACCCCGACGCCGTGCTGACGAAGTCTCGGGTTCTCGAAGTCTTCGCGATCGACAGCGAAAGCGTGACCACAGCCCGAGGCCAGACGCATCTTCTCTTACGCTCCGCGCGAGCTCGTGCCGCCGGGGAGTGAGACCTGCACATGAGATATGCGGCTCATCGCATTTGACGGTGTAGCAGGGGTCTGAATCCGCCGGTGTCGAGGAGGGATCGGAGGATGTAGTGGGCGAGGTTGCGGAAGCCCAGCGCGGTGCCACGGAGGTGCTCGAGGCGGCCATTGATAGCCTCTGTTGGGCCGTTGCTGGTGCCGGGCCGGTCGAAGTAGGCCAGCACGTCCCCGGCCCGGCGTTTCAGAGTGCGGCCGAGCGTGATGACCTCGGTCAGCGAGGCTGGAACGTTGCCGGCGAGGTCCTGGATCACGGCGGTGAGTTGCTGCTTGGCGGCAACGCGATCGGGATTGCGGTATGCCTGGACGATCCGCTGGTAGATGCCCCAGGTCGCCTCCACTGCGGCGTGCTCGTCTGCGGCGAACACGCTGCTCAGGCGGCCGCACTGGCGATCGGTCAGGAGGTCTGCGCCGGTGCGGAGGACTCGGCGGATCCCGTAGAGAGGATCCCCGGATCGGCCACGATGCCCGCAGGTGGTCTGCTGGATCCGTTGCCGGCAGCGGTCCAGTGCGTCACCGGCCAGGGCGACGACGTGGAACGGATCCATCACCGCGACGGCCTGCGGGATCTCTTCCGCAGCGGCGGTCTTGAAACCGGTGAACCCGTCCATCGCCACGGTCTCGATCCGGTCGCGGAAGCCCTGTTCCTGCTGGTCGAGCCAGGTCTTGAGCACCTTCTTCGAACGGCCGGGGACCATGTCCAGCAGCCTCGAGGCTCCGGTGCCATCGCGGACCGGGGTCAGGTCGATGATCACGGTGACGTACTTGTTACCGCCTCTGGTGTGGGACCAGACGTGCTCGTCCACGCCGAGGACCCGGACCCCCTCGAACCGGGCAGGATCGTTGATCAGGAGCTCGGAGCCGGCTTCGAGGACAGCGTCGTTCACGGTGTGCCAGGCGGTGCCGAGGTTCTCGGCGACCCGCGCGATCGACATCCGGTCGATGACCACGCTCTTGAGTGCCCAGAAGACCGCGTCGCGCGACAGCTTCGTGCGGGACGCGGCAGCGGCTGTGGTGTCCTGACGCCACACGGTGCAGCAGTCCGGGCAGCGGTAGCGACGCACTCTGACCTGCAGCATCGTCGGTCGCCAGCCGAGGGGGACGTGCACGATCGTCCTGAGGACCGTGCCGCGAGGAACTCCGGCCTGGCCGCAGCGATGGCACCACTGATCGTCCGCGAGGACCCGGCACTCCAGAACTGCCTGGCCCGTCTCGATGCGCTGGCCGGTGGCTGTGAGGCCGAGCCCGTCCAGGCCGCAGAAGGCATCGAGATCAGGGGACGAGAAGGTAGCGTGGGGCATGTCGAGGTCTTCCAGATGGCGAGCGTCAGAACTTCCATCATCGGGAGACCTCGACGTCTATCCCCGCACCGACGCGCCCACCCCGCCACCGACCGCTACACCCTCATCTGCGAAGAGCCCCTTATGCTGCCTGAAATGAATGGATCTACCAACGAGCAGGGTCAGCAAGTCACGCACTTTGCTCTGTTCTTTTAAGTGATCTCTAAAGGACCTAGGGGAATCAAAGTTCGATACGAGTACTGTCCCCTCATCAATGTTCAGTCCGTAGCGGCTCTCTTTGTCAGGGTATGAGGTTTTCCATTCGGAAACGATCTGCATGGTTGCTTCTCCTTGGCACCATGTGTCGCTTGCGACTGGTTTAGCCTTGACGTTTAACTCTTTGATAAGCCCTTGATCATCAGTGATGCGTGTGAAGTCTATGGAACGTATCGAAGTCCACTCGGATAACCCATCGATCCTACTGCGTACCTTTTCAAGTAATAGAGGCTGAGATAATTCGCCGTTGTATTCCCCCACCACCAATTCGTTTGGCCGAATCATACCGAGTGACTGATTATTCGAATCTCTATAGCCTTTCCATTGATTGCCAAAGAGTCCGAGGTCTCCATCAACAGTTTGTAGAATCATGTTAGGTGGCACCTGCCGGTCTTTAAACCACTTAGCGACATGCTGAAATTGTGGGACTTCGGGATGCTCGATATATGGAATTTCTAGGACTATCCCACGTTCAGCGTCAATTGTGAGGGTGGCCCCAACATATGGTGTTCCGTCTTCTCCATCTACCAGTAGCCCAGTGACTGAATCTCCACTGAGGAGAGAAGATATATCCATTTGTAGTCCTACCTAGATTCAAGTGAATGAAATTTGCGTTCGTAGGCTTCGCCAGCCTTTAGCTTATAGTCCTCTTGCTACTGCCGCTCCGGCTGCCAGCCATGCCCGCTGCGTATTTGGACGTAGCGCGTCGTAGCGCAGAATTCCGTCAACGATAGCTGGGTCAAATGGAATAGTTGCTACGTCGCGGGCCAGGGTTTTGTAGCCATCGGCCACGCGCTTCACGTCGGCGGTAGTGGCTTTGGAATCTGCTTGGGTCACCACTGCTACGGCGTTTTGTGCCAGGGCGTTTGCCTTGTCGTTTTGCTGCGCGAGGGCTTCCAGCAGCAGCGCGCCGGCTTCGGCGTGGTCATCACGGGTCGTAGTGGCCACGACAAGTTGGTCAGTGTGGTCGATCATGCGCCGCCACATCGGATCTGACTCGTCGTTTCCTGAGTCAATGAAGATCAGCCGGTAGTACTTCGAGGCCACGCGGTGAATTGCGTCAACGTCTTCGGCATCCACGCGCTGTGCGCTGGCCAATTCCATTGGCTTCGAACGCAGCACGTCGAACCGGTCTCGGGTCTGGTGGTGCACGAAATGGGCTAGGTCTGCGGATTGTGCCCCGGTGCCCAGGAGCTTTTCTGATTCAGGTAGCAGCTCCAACAAGGTCGCCTCGTGCGGGCCTTGCTCGGTGCGCCAGCCCAGGGTGCCTCGGGTTTGGTTGTTGTCCCAAGCCAGCACACCTGCCCCGCCGTAACGGGCGAAGATCGCACTGAGCAGGACGGTGGTGGGGGTTTTCCCTGCCCCTCCTTTGCCGTTCACAATGGCGATGGTGCGTGGGCCTGGCCAGTGCTGGCTCACTGCCTGCACATCTGCACGTTCGGCGCGCTCGTCCTCGCTAGGGGCCATGCGGATGCCCATGCGGGTCATGGTGCCGCGCCAGCCTTTGGTGGCTGGTTCTTCGACTTGTTCCTGGGTTAGGAAGCTTTGCCGCGCTTCGCGGCGCGTTGCCGTCGCGCTGTCCTGGGTAGGAGACTTCTTGGCGAAGGGGTTATCTTGGGGAGCTTTAGCTGCCGTCGCTGGGGGCGGCGTGGTTTGTCCTTGGGGTGCTTTTGCTTGCACGGTTTCCATTGCTGCTTCTTCTCCTTCGGCGGTAGGTTCCGTTGAGGCCTGTGCCTCGGACACTGTCTGTTGTGGTGTTTCCTCAGTGTCTTGTGCGGCCGCTTGGTCAATGACTGCTGGTTCGGTGGTGGCCACATGGGTTACTGGGCTATCAGCGCGGCGGCGTGCTGGTTTCTCTCGGCGCTGCGGTGGGTTCGTCGTGTCAGGCTCCACGGTGCCATTCGGGTGTACTTTCACTGGCCAAGAGCCTTGGGAATCGTGCATGACGGCGCGTACGACGCTGCCTTCTTTCTTTGCGTGGGAGCTGACCAGTTCAACGGTTTGTGCTCGTGCAGTGGCTTCATTATCTGCCGTGAATTCGTGGGTTTTCCCCTCAATGATCACGGTTGCGCTGCCGTCTGCGTTGACGGTCGCCTTAATGAGTTCTTCGGTGGTGCTCATGGTGTGCTCGCTTTCTTCAAGAGGAAATCGGCTGCGCCGTAAGGGCTTTTATTGGATAGATGAAACGTAGTCGCGGATCTTGTACGGTTCGGTGTCGGTGAAGGTGAAGTAAAACGTCTGCTTCCCTTCCCCTGCCCAGGATTCCCCGTCCTTGGTGACCCATTGCCAGGTGGCGGTGATCGCAACCGTGTCCTGCTCGTGGTGCTCGGTCATGAGTTTCACCGTGGGCTTGCTGGTTGCTTTCTTCTCTGCGGCGGTCAGCCATTCAACGCCGGTCGCGGGCCGCTCCGGCGCGATGACTTCTTTGGCCCGTTCGCTGGTCATGAGCTTTCTGGCGCGCATTTCGGCGGCGGTGCGGTTGAAGTCCTTGTTCGGGTCCCAGGTGGTCATGATCGTTGCCGCTTGCTTCGCCAATTCGATTTTGGCTGGATCATCCACGGCATCCCCGTGCTCGTGGCTGTTGCTGGGCGCTGGCGCGGTGGGGGTGGCTGTGGTTGGGGCAACGCTCGGAATGCTGCTTGGTTCGTTCTCGGTGCCGGCGGGGGTGCATCCGGCTATCCCTGTTGCGAGTCCTAAGGTCAGGGCCAGGGCGAGGATTTTGGGGTGTTTCATTGGATGTTCACCTTTTGCTGTCTAAGGATCGGTACCGGGTCATAGGTTTTGCCGTTGTTGATCGCTGGCCTGTCAAACACACTGGTTTTCGGGTTGTTGATCTGGAAGTGGACATGGATGCCACTGGAATTACCCGTGGCACCTGGCTTGCCCAGCGGGGTTCCTTTCTTCACTACGTCTCCGGTTTTCACCAGCAGGGAGTTGTCTTGCGCTTCGTGGAACTCGAACACCAGGTAAGGGGCTTCGGTCATCTGCGCGAAAATATAGTTGCCGTAGGAGCCGTAAAGCTTGTCGATGTTCCCGATGCTGGCATAGGTGATCTTCATGTCTGTGGGAGCGTAGAAATAGGGGTCTGATCCGGCCAGGTCGATGCCTTCGTGCTTCAACAGGAACGGCATGCCCGCGCAGCTGGCCAGCGGGCACGCGCGCGGCCCGAACGGCGAGGTCAGCCGCGAATTAGGCATGGGGTGTGCCCATTCATCGGCTTGCAGCTCCCCGAAGTCGAAGCCACCAGGCGCTTCGCAGGTTGAGGAATAGTCCATCTGGGCGTTGCCCATGATGACTTCCACGTAGTGGCGGGTTTCCTCGAAGGGCGGGATACCCCCGTATTTCTGGACGTTGCCCGCTCCGGCGTTGTAGGCGGCCAGGGTGAATTGGATCTTTTCCTTCTCGTTGCTTGCCAGATCCGCGATTTGTCCGGCGAGATGTTTCATGTAGCGGCCTTGGGCACCGAGGCCAGCGAACGGATCGAACGGGTCTTTCCCGTTGCCCCATTCCTCCCAGGTACCGGGCATGAACTGGGCAATGCCTCGTGCTCCCACCGGGGAGACTGCTTTGGGGTTCCAGCCGGATTCTTGGCTGATTTGCGCGGCGATGATCCCTACGGGAAGCCCAGCAGTATCGGCGGACTTCTCCACAGCTTCCCGGTACTGTTCGGGAATTTTCACCGTCGATTCTCCGTCGTTGCCCTTGCCGATGGGGGTTCCTTCAATGACACACGGGGCATTGGGATCGGGTTCTTCGCTGTCGCCTCCACCCATGAACAGAATGATCGGGGTGATGACCAGAAGGAGAAGGACACCGAGGACTGCCAGGATGATTTTGGCTCCGCCACCCTGCTCTTCCATGACCAGACCTCCCTACTGTTCGCGGTTGGATCGATAGACGGTGGTGCTTTCCAACTGGGTTGCCACCAAATACACCGCGTCATCGGTGACCAGTGCCGGGGCTGGATCTTCGGCCCGGTAATTCACCCACGTCTTCGGCTCGGCTTCGGGGTTGCCCAGATCCAGGGTGACTGGCCCGTTGTTGCTGTTCGCGTAGATCAGGTTTCCGTGGATTGCTGACAGGTCAGCGGCAGGAAGGTCTATGAGGGCTTCCTGGTCGCTGTAGCTGATTCCCACGCTTCCGATAGCTGCGGTTTTCGCTTCCTTGTCCACCAGAAGGGGTTCGGTGGCGGTGGGGATTGCCCGTGGTGTGCCGGAGAACAGCATTGAACCGGTGCTGGTGTTCAGCACTCCCATGATGCGTTCGGTGTCATCCCATGCCAGCAGTGCGTGGGTGTCATCGAGCAGCCACACTCGTACCGGGTATTTTGTGGCACCTTCTGGCGCGGTGAAGTTCTTCTCTTCCAGGATCTTCCCGCTGTTATCCAGGGTGTAGATGGTGGTGGCGCTGATTGTGGTGATGGTTCCATCGGCGGCCACGTCCAGCACGGTCGATCCGGGTGGGATCATCACATCATGCAGTGTGCCAGCCGTATCGGGGACGCGGATGTACCAGTCTCCCAGTTCGATGTAGGGGGTGTGGGTGTCGGTGCGCGCTGTTTGCCCTGGTTCCAGCCCGATGCTGGTTGGTGCCACGCTCGGGGTGTCGTAGGGCATCTCTACCGGCCAGAGGCGCAGTTCGTTGCGTTCTGCGGCCGCATAGACGGGCTTGCCGGCCCACGTGCCCTGGTGGATGCTGGCCAGGTCTTCCGGGGCTTTGTTCCCACGCCAGACAGGTTGGCCAGTGGCCGGGTTGCGGCCGGTGACAGTGCCCTCTGGATCGGCGGTGAGCAGCCGGTCAGGGCTGATCATGTTGACCGTAGCATCAGCGAGGGTGGGGTGGCTCCACGCGGCGGTGGCCGAGTGCTGCGGCGGCGGCGCGGCTGGCAGCGTGGCCCCGACCCCTTGCGGGGTGTAGGCGGGGACGGTGGCGGCGGGCTGGTTAGCGATGACCACGGCGGTGCCGAGACCGCCGAGAGTAAGCACCGCTAGGGTGCTCACTCCGGCGATCATCAGCCGTTTGTTGCGGCGCTGTTTGCGGGCCTTGGCTGCTTGTTCGGCTTCTTGTTGCTCGGTGAGGTCTAGGACTTCCCCGGTAGCAGCGATGATCATGTCCCACGCTTGCCCGCTGGATTCGTCGATGGCTCGTGCCCGCACCATACCCAGATTGTGGCTGGTGAGCTTGGCGACGATCGCGTTTTTCCCTGCCTCGATGAAATCTTCTCCATCAAGCACAGGAATTTGTGCACCGTCCAGAGTCAAGGACTCCCGGCCTTCGCTGATCTTTAGCGTGTAGACCGGGAATGCCGGGACTTTCTGTGGATCAATGATCGTCATCTAACTCACTACCCGTAGCTTCCTTGGGTTAGTCGGCTGTTTCGTCGCTTCTCAGTAAGAAGTCCCGCACGTCTTTCTTCCTGTACCGGCGCACGCGAGACCCAATGGACACTGATTTGAGACCGTATTCACGGTTCCATTTCAGAACGGTCTGCGCCTTGACGCGCATCACGTCAGCGATCTCCTCGGTCGTTGCCCACTCCGGCAAATCCGCGATGAGATCCTCCACTGCTTCTGGATCGTTCATGGTCACACTCCAAATGTGTATGAATATGAAATCCATGTCAACCATATTGCCCATATTAACCATTCAAAGCGTTAACTTTGAATTTCCCCAATCTAAGTATGGCAAAACTATTGACAGTGATTTCAATGCGAGTTTATACTAAATGTTAGATCAACTCTTTTCCGTTGATCACTCTACTAAGGAGAGCGCACTATGTCTGCCGTGTCGAATCCTTTTGCCCCTTCTGAGAAGCAGGTGACGCAAAAAGACTCTTTCGACATTCGAGATGAGCTTATGGGTAATGACCTGCTAGTTACCGGCCCAGTGAAACCTGGACTATCACCGATGCTTGAAGCTCCAAGCGAAACATGGGCTGTTAGTGATGTTGGGGCTTTTGAAGGTATTGCCGTCATGGGGATTCACGGCGGTGCAGGCGCATCCACTCTTGCATCGCTTCTGGGCGATGGCGCATCTGAGGTTGGCCAAGCTTGGCCCATCTCGCAGAACGCCTGGACGGGCAGCGCCTGGCCTATCCCAGTGATTGCGGTGGCTCGTACCGATCATTCTGGATTGGCCACTGCGGATAGGTTCGTCCGCTCCTGGGCCAATGGTCAGCTGACCGGCTCCCAGCTTTCAGCCCTGGTGCTGATCGAAGCAGGGCCACGCACCAGTGATGCCCGCAAAAAAGCCACCAAACGCCTGTTGCGCATGGTTCCCCGAGGCACCCATATTCCATGGATGGATCCCTGGCTGGATGCTCCACCCGATACGGCCCGGTTACCCGGACGGATCAAACGAATCATCAAACTCCTGAACACTCCCACCAAATAGAGAGGCATAAAAATGTTGCTGCAAACCCTGGCTTTCGGTATCGACCTCGCCGCCAGCATCCCTAACCCAACCCCGGAACAGCCACCAGGAACCGATGGTTTCACCACGATCCTGAACTGGATCGCCTGGGCTGTGATCCTGCTCGGCGTGGCCGGATTCCTCGCCTCGGCAGGTTTCCTGGCGTTCGCGTCCTTCACGGGACGGGAAATCAACGGGTTCAAGGGACTGGTCATCTCGCTGATCGTCTGCATCCTGGCCATTAGCGCGGGAACGATCATCAACGTCTTCGTCTAAGCACCGGTGAACCGTCTAAGAGAAAGAGAAGATCCTCATGGCTGAAACTGATCCATTAGGCAGAAACTGGAAACTCTGGGGCGGTATCCTCGCCTTCATCGTGGTCATCGTGATCGCGGGGCTAATCATCTTCCCCCGCGTCAACTCTGAACCAGAAACAGCTCCGAGCGCTCCTGCACCGTCGGTACCGGTTGAGACTGCTTCCCCGTCCTCCCCTTCGGATACTCCGTCGGCTTCGGCTTCCAAACCGGCTTCTGGGGATTGCCCTGCGCTAAGTACCGACGCTTCGTTCCCGAACGATGCCCCGGACACTGAATGGAAGCGGCACCCTGCCGGGATGCTGCTGCCGGTGAATGCCGATCATGGGCCAGCGAAGATGGACGGGGATTTCTGGCGCTGCTTCAGCCACACACCTACTGGTGCGGTGCTGGCAGGGTTCACCCTGGTAATTGATTTCTCGGCCGGTGCAGAGATTGATGCTGCCGTTGAATCGATGAATCGTCAACGGCTTTTCGAAGAACAAGGTTCTAGTACGAGCAATGAGAGCTTCCCGCCGATGCTCGGATACCGAGTCATGAATAGCAGTGATGACAGTGCCATTGTTGAATATCTTTCCAAGGCAGGCGAGCAGTATGCGGCTATGAGCGTGAACCTGGCTTGGAGCGACAAAGACCATGACTGGCGATTGGATCTAACTTCCGGCCCTCCGGCATGGAGCGAAGTCAACGATCCAAGTTCTTACACAGAGTTCAAGTAGGCGATTATTGTGGCGAACCAGGCTAGTTGTGAATGGTGGCAGGTGAACTGCAACATTGGTGAAGGCCTCAAAAACCTTGCCGATAGTGCAATTACGGACTTCGTCCAGTCGCTCTATGACGGTGCCGTGGCCTTCGTTGCCCAGGTTTCCACCTTCTGGATGGATACCCCCAGCCCCGACGTAGACAACGCTGCCGTGGCTAGTTTGCGCGATGACATGTCTTGGTACGTTGCAGGGTTTGCGATCCTGGGTTTTCTGATCGGCCTGATAAAGCTCGTCATGTCCCAGGACGTGAAAAACAGCCTGATCGGTTTGGGTACCCCGATTGTGAATCTGATTCTCGCGGCCACCGCCTATGCAACAGGTATTGGCTTGTTGCTCACCGCTTCGGATGAATTTTCCAAGTGGATCGTTGAGCGTTCTACTGGCGGGGATGTGGATCTGACGCAAATGCTAACCGCTGGCACTGCGCTTATAGCTAGTCCCGGTACTGCGTTCCTGCTGTTCATTCTCTTGTTGCTCGGCGCAGTCATCAACCTGTTGTTCATGTATTTCCGTGACGTGATGTTCCTGATCCTCTCCGCCTTCATCGTGGTGCTGGCTGCGGCCAGTGGATCAGAGCAGGGCCGGCAAGCATGGCGCAAAGCCAACGGGTGGCTGATCGCGTTGCTGCTCTATAAGCCGGTCGCAGCGGGCATCTATTCTTTGGGGTTCCGCATGCTGGTAGAAGGCAGTGCCCCCGAGGGTGAAGAAGCCACGGTTCCTGAGGCGATGCACTCGACCCTGATTGCGTTGCTGATCTTGTTGCTGGCGGCGCTGGCGTTGCCCGCCTTGATCAAGTTCATCGTTCCTGCTGCCGGTGTTGGCGCTGGCGCGTTCTCCGGCGGCGCAGCGCTGGGCGCGGGTGTCACGCTCGCGGCCGGTGCCGCAGTTCTCGCGGGTACAGGTGGCGCGGCTGCTGCTGCCGGTGGTGCAGGTGCGGCGATGGGTGGCGGTGCAGGTGCCGTTGGTGGTGGCAGTGGTGCCGCTGCTGCTGCCGGTGGAGGTTCGATCGCAGCCGGGACAGCCGGCGGCGGCACTACAGCCGGTGGTGGAGGATCGACTGGCGGCAGTGCTGGCGCATCCGTGAGTGGGTCATCTGGCGGTGGTGGTTCTTCTGCTTCGGAAACCATTAGCGGCACCGATGGGGGTTCTTCCGCGTCGGGTGCTGCCTCTGGTGAGGCAGGCTCCGGTTCTAGTGCTGGTGGTGGATCTTCTGCCAGTGGTTCTGGCAGCTCCACGTCCGGCGCAACCTCTAGCGGTTCTCCTGCTGCTTCGGGCGGCGGCGCTCATTCCGCTGCCGGTGGATCGGATGGCGCAGCTGCGGCTCCGGCATCAAGTAGTTCGAGTTCCACTCCAACTGGTGCCGGTGCATCAACTTCCACTGATTCTTCTGGCTCCGGTAGTTCGGGTAACGGCGTTACTTCCCCAGGCTCAGCCCAGAACAGCACCCCACCTGCCGGTGGCCCATCCGGCGCCAAAGCACCCAACAAGGCCACGGAAGCCATGCAGAAAATGAGCGACGTTAAAGGCATCGCCAACGGCGCGAACCCCAGCAAGCTCGTAGACGAGGACGGCGAATAAACATGGCCATCACAGATACGCGAATCGAACCGAACACCTTCGGCAACCTGACCGTGCCGCGCCGCTCAGGCTTGCTGGGCCTGTCCATGGGCCAAAGCCTCATGCTGGTGCCCATCGTCCTCATCGTCATCGTCACCGCAGCGCGCGGCTGGATCATGGCCGCCGTCATCATCGCCCTGGCCACCATCCTCGGGGCCGTGCTGCTTCTGGTCACCAAGAAACAAGGCCGTTCAATCTATGGGAGACTCATGCTTCGTCTAGCGCAGCGGCAGAAGGTCGCATCCAAAAAGCACGTTTATCTTTCCGGCCCCACCGGGTTCACCCCCGATGGGCAGGTACGCTTGCCCGGTCTGATGGCCAAGTCCCAGCTGACTGAATCCATGGACTCCTACGGTAACCCTTTCGGGCTGATCCGCCTCTCCTCCCGTGGCCACCACAACTACTCCGTGGTGCTCGAATGCTTCCCCAACGGGGATAATCTCATTGACCAGGCCGACGTGGATAACCAGGTGGCGCACTGGGCGAACTGGCTGACCCAACGCGGCCTGGACGAGGGAATCCGCGGCGCTTCGGTCACCATCGAATCCTCCCAGGACTCGGGCCTGCGGTTGCAAAAGCTGTTGGCTGATAATCACCGCGAGGACGCGCCCGAGTTCGCCCAGCGTGTCGTTGAACGTATCGCGCAGACTGATCACTCCGCCGCTCCTGAAGTCGTAGCCCGCATTACCCTGACCTTTGACGGCCGCCGCCTCGATGGGAAGGCCGGGGATCGGGGCATGGAAGAGATGGCTGAGGAAATCGGCAACAAGCTCCCCGGCATCATTTCCGGGCTGGCGAACACCGGGGCCGGAGCAGTACGGCCGAACACGGCCCAGGAAATCATCGACTTCACCCGCGTGGCTTATGACCCGACCACCGCTGTCGCCGTGGAGGAAGCACAAGCCGCTGGCGGCACCGGCCTGGCGTGGGAGGATGCTGGCCCATCGTTCGCATTGGACGCGTTCGACCATTACCGGCACGACCGGGCCGTGTCGAAGTCGTGGACGATGTATGAAGGCCCGCGCGGCGCGTTCATGTCCAACTCGTTGGCTCGCCTCACTGCACCGAGCGAGGGGGCGCTGCGCAAGCGGGTGACCTTGCTGTATCGTCCGATCCCGGCTGATCAGACCTCCACCGTGGTGGAGAACGAGCAGAAGGATGCGATGTTCTCCGGCTCGCAGCAGCGCGTTTCCGTGCGTGCCCGCCAGCGTTTGGCGGCAGCACAGAAAACAGCCCAGGAAGAAGCCTTGGGTTCCGGGTTGACCCGCTTCGGGCTAATCATCACCATCAGCGTGAAAGATGAAGCCGAGCTGAAGAAGTTCGACCGCACCGTTCCCGGCTTGGTGTCCCACGCCAAGCTGCGGGTACGCGAAGCGTTGGCGAACCAGGCAGTGACCTTCCAGGCGGGCTTGCCTTTGGGCATGGTGGTACCTGATCACATGATGATCCCCGACGAGATTAAGACGTGGTTCTAATGACTCCGCTAATCCAGAAGAAGCGCCAGCAGCCTAACCCTGAGGATCTGGCCCAGTCCCACAGCCTCACGCTATCCAAGCGCGACGTGGCCCGTTTGGAACGCTCTGCGAAGAAGGCAGCACCCAAACCAGCCAAAGAACCAGGCTTGCTTTCCCGACTGCTGGCTGAGGGCGCCCAATCGCGCTATGTTCCAGGCGATGCAGGGTGGAACCGCCGTGGCGGCGGGCCGGTGAACTACATCGAAAACCCGGTCGAGATTCAAGGTTCAGCGGTGCAGGTGTGCGGGTTCTGGCCCTTCGTCAACGGCGCCGGATTACCGACCATTGGCGCACCTCTGGGCCGCCATCTGCTGCGCAACACGCTAGTGACCGGCGATCCTATTTCCTGGTTCCTTAACGGCATCATTTCCAACCCTTCCGCCTTCATCCTCGGCCAGCCAGGACTAGGCAAGACCTCGCTGGTGCACCGCCTGCTGGCCGTGCTCTCAGCCTGGGGCGTGGTGCCAATGATCTTGGCCGACTCACGCCCTGATTATGTGCCGCATATCCGCGCCCTGGGTGGGCAGGTCATCACCTTCTCCCCCGGCCAAGGACACCTCAATCCGTTAGATCTAGGCCCACTGGTCGCCAGCCTGAACGAGATTGACAATGAGAAGGCACGGGACATTGCGATCCAGGAGATGATCAGCCGCCGCCGATCACTGATGGAAGGCATCGCCTCGATGATGCTGGGCCGGCCGCTGAAACCGCACGAGTCCACCTGCCTGTCGGTGGCGATCAACGAACTCGACCCAGAGTTGCGGGATGCGCCGTTGATCGGGGATCTGGTGGACTTCATCCGCTCCCGGCCAGAAGTGCTGCGCCAAAACGTCCTGGCCTACGATGATGACCACGAATACGACCAGCGCCTCCAAGCCCTGCTGGATGCGTTGATCAACCTCGGCCCCTCCGGTGCCTATGGGGACATGTTCGCCAAGCCCTCGGATGCTCACATCACCCCCGGTGTGCCGGTGGTATTCGACATTTCCGGCGTGAACGAAAACGATAGTGTTCTGGTCGCTGCCGTGCAGTCCTTGTGCTGGAACCTCGGATCAGCCACCGTCTCGGCCGAACAGCATTTGGCCGCTGCGGGCAAGCGGCAGCGCCGCACCTACTTCCTGGTCATGGACGAGCTGTGGCGCATCCTGCGCGCCAGCGATGACATGGTGCACTTCATTGACACCATCACTCGCCTGAATCGTGGGCGCGGCATTGGCCAGGTCATGATCACCCACACCATGAACGACCTCAGGCTATCCAAGGAACACCTGACGGCCACCGCCTGGGGGTTCGTGGAACGCTCCGCCCTGGTGTTCCTGGGCGGGTTGGCTCCTTCGGAGATGGGCAACCTGGAAGAAGTGTTCGCCCTGTCCTCCAAGGAAAAAGCGTTGATGACCGACTGGACCGGTGAAGCCGTGGTTGATCCGAAAACTAATAAGGCTTCCCGCCGGCCTGGTGCAGGGCACTTCATCATGAAGGTTGGCAAGAATCCCGGTACTCCATTCGTCACGCAACTCACTGATCTGGAATTCGAGATTTCGGATACCAACCGGGCTTGGGAGATGGTCAAATAATGTTTTCCTCAGATCCGCGCTCTGGGCGCAAGAATCAGCCGGCCAATGATGAACTGCTGTGGATCATCGGCGGCGGCATCCTCACCTTAGTCATCATGGGTGTGCTGTTGTGGACTCTCGGGGCGATCCTCGACCCGAACGTGCCTCAGTCCTCGAATAATCCAGTGCAGATCCTCATGGATCAATCACGCGGCTACCTGCCCGTGGGCGGGCTGCAAATCGCTGTGTTCGCCCTGGGCCTGTTGCTCCTGCTGGCGGTCATCGTGATGCTCGTGGTGGTGTGGCGGCGCAGCCGGGGCACCAGCTCCCGCATTGATCATCTGGCCAAGGAGATGGGCCACGCCAAGGACTTCAAGGCCTTGGAAGAGCCAGCGGCCCGGGCGGATGCTGAACGCCTCGGCGCGACCAAGGCCGGCATTGGGGTGCCTCTGGCCAAGCTGGTCAACAACCGCAAGTCCTTGTTTGCTTCCTATGAGTGGGTGCAGATCTGGTTGATGGGGCCACGCGCCGGCAAAACCTCCTGCGTGTGCGTCCCGCAGATCCTGGAAACCGGCGGGCCAGTGCTGGCCACCTCGAATAAGCGCGACATCGTAGACATGACCCGTGGCCCCCGCGCCCGCGTAGGCACTGTGTGGGTGCACGACGTGCAGGGCATCATCGGAGAAGAACCCTCCTGGTGGTGGAATCCGCTCTCCTTCGTCACTGATATGGAAACTGCTGAAAAGCTCGCGGACGTGTTCCTGGCCTCGGCCACCGACGCAGGGGCTAAACAGGACGCGTATTTCGAATCTGACGGTAAACGCCTGCTCTCGCACTTGTTCTTTGCCGCCGCCGCGGGTCGGCGCCCGATCACTGACGTGTTCGCGTGGGCGCAAGATCCCGAGGATTTCACGGCCCGCGACCTGCTCAAAGACCACGGCCACCGGCCTCTGGCGAACTCCCTGGAGCAGATCCAGAAGCTCACCCCGAAGCAGCGTGACGGGGTCTATGGCACGATGCGCCCATGGGTGAACGTCCTGTCCTACGACAAGGTGATTCCCTGGATTCGCCATAATGGGGCCAATCGCCCCGAATTGGATCATCGCAAGCTGGCTACCGGAACCGACACTCTGTATCTCATCTCCAAGGAAGGCGGCGGATCAGCTCGTGCGATCACCGCAGCGCTAGTCATGGCCGTCATGACCGAAGCGGAAAAGACCGCAGCCAGCCAGCCAGGGGGCCGGTTGAAAACCCCGCTCACAGCAGTGTTGGATGAAGCGGCGAACGTGGTGCGTTGGCGCGAACTGCCCGACGTGTATTCACACTATGGTTCACGCGGTATCGTCGTTTCGACGTTCTTCCAGTCCTACAGCCAAGGCGTAGAAGCCTACGGAGAGAAAGGCATGAACAAACTCTGGGGCGCCGCCAACATCCGCGTTGCCGGCTCAGGACTCTCGGACGATAAATTCTTGCCGTTCCTGACCCAAGTAATCGGTGAACGGGACGTGCTCAAACGCTCCTCCAGCACCAGTGCTCGCAGCGGCCGCTCGGTATCCAGTTCGATGCAGCGCGAAAAGATCCTGGACGTGGCCGACCTTGCGGCATTGCCACGGGGCCGCGCCATCCTCACCAGCTCCGGCCTACCGGCAGGACTGATCGAGCTACAGCACTACTCGACCAAGCCTTATGGAGACGATGTGCGAGACTCGCAAAGATATTACGAGGGGCTGCTGAAGAACTAACGAATCGCAGAAGTTGATTCCCGTTCATTCGATGCTGCAATGAATTTCGCAGATCAATCGATTGACTAGATTTGATGCTCCCCCAAGTTGACCCCAGCCTTCAACCTCTCGTTTCGTAAGATCATTGGGTAAATAACGTTTAGGCAACTTTTTTCCCAAAGCGTTCTTTTTGGTAATTCGCGCGCACTGGATATAGCAGAATCTATGTGCTGGCTATGTGTCAGCTTTATTTCTTATCGAAAATAGAGGTCGAAGTGCACCTTCTGAGAAGGGATATCTCTGCGCGCCTGTGGACAGATTTCACAGTAGGGAAGAGGAAAATCCTATCTGCTATCGCGATTGCCAGCACCAGTGCGTTGCTGGCCTCAGGTTTAGTCGCCCCATCGGCGTTCGCCGACGAAGAACCGCAAGACACGGCACAAACCGTGGAGGACGTCACCGAACGTCCTGACGGGGTGTCCGCCCAAATTACCGCGAAAGCCACCGGCCACCGCGTCGAAGATTTGTCCCTCCGCACGGCCACCGAACAGGTGTTCGCCAACCCGGATGGGACCTGGACGTCCGAAACGACCTCAGCAGCCCGCTTCAAAGAAGAAAAGGCAGGTTCATTCCTCTAGGCGCCGACGGAGAACTGACTGACACCGCTTCCACGGTCGTAGGTGACGGCACCGAGCTCACCATCGCTGACGGCAAGGACGCGCTCGGCGATGGCCCCACCCAAGATTCGGTCGTGCTCGCTGAGCTCGACGCCACCGGCGAGCACCAGAACGCCAAGCTCACGCTGGGCTGGGAAGGCGAGCTTCCTCAGCCTGAGATTGCTGAGAACCAGGCCAAGTATTCTGACCAGGTCGAAGTACCAGTGACGGATGAATCCATTGGGGATGTCTCACCGCAAACTTCAACGGTGACTCCACTCCCGTCGGAGGAATCTGAATCATCTGAGGCCCCTTCCCAAGAGTCTGAAGTTGCCGAAGGTACAGCTAAGCCATCGCAGTCGCCTACCGGTAACAGTGATGCAACATCCACTGTTGCCCCGAGCGAAGCATCGGCAGAGTCATCAAGCACGAATCCGGAACCAGAAACATCGGCAGAGCCAGTCGAGTCATCCTCTTCGGAAGCTCCGCAGGAACAGTCAGCTGAAGCTGATGTCGTCGTGCAGCCATTGAAGTCAGGATTTTCCCACCGCACAGTGGTCGATAAGGCACCCGAGGGAGATGTCTCATTACGTTTCCCGGTCCAACTTTCTAAAGGCCTGACCCTGAAGAAAGATAAGGACACCGGGGATCTGCGTGCCGTGAATGGCTCGGGCGAGACCATATTCTTCGCCCCGGCGCCGACGATGTGGGATGCCAAGATCGATGAGGCTTCCGGCCTTCCATCTGCTGAACGTTTCGTCGACACCGAACTCACCGAAGAAGACGGCGTCCCAGTACTCACGCTAACCGTCGATAAAGAGTGGCTGCAGGATCCAGAGCGCCAGTATCCGGTGACGATTGACCCGACCTGGACATCCGGTGTCTCTGATACGTGGGTTCAGGCAGACGTCCCCGGATCCAAGGCCGGCGATCCTGAACTTCGCGTTGGCACGTTCAATGGTGGTTCGTTGAAGTCCCGCTCATTCCTGCAGTTCGCCTCCACCGCCTTGAACGGCAAGAAGATCACCAAGGCCGAGCTGCGGATGCACAACTACCACTCTTATTCGTGCACTTCGTCGCCGATTAAAGTGCAGCGTGTGACGACCTCGTGGATTTCGTCTGATGTTCGTTGGACCGCACAGCCCAGCGTGACAACCAGCGGCGAGGGTTCAAACAACATTTCCAAAGGCTACTCCTCCAGCTGTGCTGCCGGGTACGTCTACTACCCGATCACGCCGATCGCCCAGTACTGGGCAGATAACCCCACCAAGAATTTTGGTGTTCGACTGATTGCCGCCGATGAGACGAACAACAACACTTGGAAGCGGTACCGCTCAGCGAACTACATCACCGGGTCCAATGATCCGGTTGAGCCGCAATTCATCGTGACCTACAACTCCTACCCAGGAACCCCTTCGGGTGTTTCGTTCAACTCCGGCGAGTCAGTCAAGGACGCTGCTGGCAAACTGTGGGTAAAGTCCAAAACCCCGACGTTCCGTTCGACAGTGACGGACCCTGATGGCGGTAACGTCAAGGCAGAGTTCGACATGTCCGGCACCAGCACCCTGGCCAAGAAGGCAGGGACGACTGTCGCTTCAAAGCAGGTCTCCACGTATAAGGCCTCCTTGGCTGAGAACGGCACTTACACGGTCAAGGCCTGGGCCAATGACGGTTCGCTGCGTTCCAAGGCTGCCGGTTCGTCAACTACTTTCACTGTTGACTCGGTAGCGCCGTCGGCTCCTTCGATCTCCTCCTCAGGAGGGATTACGAACAACGGCTGGAAGTCCACAAAGCCCACCTCGAATACTTTCACATTCTCTTCCAGCGCTGACACCGACAAATTCTCTTACCAGTTGAACAATGATCCTTGGAAGACCGTCACGGCCACCTCTGGCAAGGCGACCTTGTCATGGAATCCTACGGGCGCGAATATCCTGAGGGTGAAGGCGAACGACAAAGCGACCAATACTTCGGGCACTACCACGTGGACCTTCGGCAACGGCGTTGCTTCGCTGACTTCTCCTGCCGGTGGTTCCACTACTTCGGACTCGTTCAAGGTCACTGGCCAAGGTCCGAGCTCATCGACCGGCGTGGTGACTCCGAAGGTGTATTGGCGTGAAGCAAACAGCGTCAGCGCTGATACGACGACCTATGGTTCGAATAGCGGATGGTATGAAGCTGCCACGTTGCCTGCTATCGCTGTTGGGCAGCCGGTCAAAGTCAATACCATGGTCAACGTCGCAGCCGCTCCGGCCGGAAAATTGAAAGAACTCGGTAAAGACCGCCTGGCGACCTTGGTTGAGCTGCAGGTCTGCTTCGACTATGCAGGAGCTCCAGCCGCTTCGAAGTTGCAGTGCACCACGAACAAATCCAAGAAACCAGTCCAGGTCACCAAGCTGCCGCACGCTTTCGGGGATAACTACCCTGTTGCCGAGGCCGGCGACGGACAGGTCGCGCTGACCACCGGTGAACTGAACCTTTCGGAAACCGACGTCGAAGTCGACGCCGGCAACACTGGTCTGTCCGTGAACCGCTCCTACTCGTCCTACTCGGGGATCGGCGCGAACTCCCGCATCTTCGGCAAAGGCTGGCGCGTGAATATCGAAGGCCCCGACGAGGGTCTTTCAGGGCTGATGGTCGCTGAATCCACTGCCCTGGATGGCACCGTCACCTTGATCAATGATGATGAAACCGCGGCGGTCTTCCGCCAGCCAGGCAACGGCCGTGTCTCCTTGAAAACGGGCACTTATGTCGCGGCGAATGACGACGCGAGTGCTTCGGGATGGAAACTCGCATTATCCGGCACTGGTACCTCCGCGCGGATCAAGATCACGGAGGAAGACGGCACAGTGACCACCTTCAAGCGTGGTGCGATCCTGGAGGGCAACTCCAAGATCTACGAGTGGATCACCGAAACCGTCACCGGCGGCAACGGCACGGGCACAGCCAAGTTCGTCTCGAACACCGCTGGACAGACCACGATGGTTGTTGCTGGCACCGAGACCAACCTGACATGCGACACGACCACCCCCGTCAAGGGCTGCCGGCGCATCAACCTGGCCTATGACACTTCAGGCAAGATCACGAAAGTCACCTACACAGCCTGGGATCCAGCCGCCAGCGCGATGAAGACTGTGAACATTGCCGAGTACGCGTATGACGGAACGACTGCTGATGCACGACTGACCAGCGTGAAGGATTCGCGCACAGGGGATGTCACTTCCTACACCTATGCTGCTGACTCGGCCGCTGGCGTGCCGCTGATTGCTTCCACCGAGGAAAAGACCAGTGGGGGCGCACGTGTTGATGCCCCGACCTACTATTCCTACGGGCTCGGGAACACCGGCTCCGGGCGTGCTGATTGGCTGGAAAAGGTCGAGCGCGGCAACCCCACCGACGGGAACTCCCGGGTGCAGACAGCACGCTTTGTCTATGGGGTCAACCCCGTCGGGGATGGAAACAACCTGCCGGACCTGCGTGAAGAACGAGTCAAGCTCTGGGAGCAAGAAGGTTCCAAGCGTCCCGTTACCGGTTACGCAGTGTTCGGAGCGGGGAAGAACATCGCATCGTCCAAGGCCGGATCCGTTGCAGCCAGCGACTTCAAATATGCGGATCTGCAGTATGTGGATTCGCAGAACCGAGTCGTGAACACCTCCTCGTACGCTGCCGGAGCCTGGCAGAGCACCGCCAGCGTCTTCAACGAGGACGGCAATGTCGAACGGGCCTACGATGAGCGGGCCCTGCGTATGATCCAGGCCTCGGCCGCAACCCCTGAGAATGTTGTCGGCGGCATCGTCAATGGACATATGGACCAGGCATCCTTGTCTTTCTACTGGTCGGCTTTGTCGGCCTATGTGGATGAGAACGGTGACGGGATCTCGAACGCCACCGACCCGGTGATCAAGGCAGATGAGATCGCGAAGAATGAGGCTACCGCAGAATTCTTACGTGGGTATGTCACTGACTCATATTCTCCGGTGACCACCGATGAGAACGATGAGCCAGCTCGCGTCCACACCAAGACGACCTACACGCCGTTGAGCGATGTTGATGCTGGCGGCATGCCGCGGATGCTTGCCACGAAGGAAGTCACTACCAAAGCGAATTCCGGCGACGTCGACATGTCTGCCACGAATGAGCCGATCATCACCCAGGTGGAGAACGGGTATGACGCCTATACGGTCGATAAGAACGGAAAGGCGATTACTGATAAGAACAACTTGCGTTCAGGCTGGGTGATCGGAACCCCCACCAAGGTCACTCAGGTCCTGTCTCCCACGACAAACAACATCGTGGTCGAAACCAGGTATGACGACCAGGGCCGCGTCATCGAGACCCGCCAGCCGAAGTCGGCAGGAGCAGACGCCGGCACCACTCAGAGCATCTACTACACAGCCGGCACCAACGCCGTTGATGCTGTTTGTGGCAGCAAACCTGAATTTGCGGGATACCTCTGCAAGAACACCCCAAAGGGTGCTGGCTCGGTGTCGAAGCATCAGACCGGGTTCAACATCTATGGCCAGCCGGCGACGTTCACCGAGGCCTCGACCGGGACCGATGGTGCCAAGCGCACGACAACCCAGACCTACCGTGCTGACGGGCAGGAGCTGAAAACCACGGTCACCACCAGTGGCATCACCACTGTCGCGGTTCAACCGGTCGAGAAGCTCTACGACGCCACCGGCGTACAGAACGGCGTACGGGCACTAGCCTCAGGCACGTTGCCGCAGTCAGAGGTGAAATGGACCCAGGATCTGTGGGGACGTACCACTTCCTACACGAACTCGCTGGGGGAAACGACCACGACCGAGTACGACGGATTTGGCAACGTGTCCAAGACCGTCTCGCCGGTGTCCACCTCGACCTACAAGTACGGGGCGCTCTCGTCAGACGGCACCGCGGAGTACCAGGGCGTGGTCACGAGCATGACCGTGTCCAAGCATGGTGGGACGGGAACCGGCACCTACAAGGCGTCCTACGATGGCGACGGCAACATCCTGACCCAGAGCATCCCGGGCGGCTTCACCCAGAAGATGGACTACGACGAATCCGGCAAGCAGGTCCGCCTGGCCTATGACGGCCCGCTGAAAGCCGAAGACGGGACCACGTCGAACGGGACCTGGATCGCGTGGGAACAGAACCGGGATACCACCGGCCGGATTGTCGGTGAGACGACTCCTGAGGGTGATGTCCTTGCTGGCACCTCCACCGCCGGTGACCGGGGTGCAGCTTATGACCGGTCGTTCACCTATGACCGGGCCGGACGCCTGACCGAAGTCAAGGATGTCACCGCGCAGCCGGGCGAAACCGTCAATACTGACCCTGCTGAAGGTGCCGTCACTCCGACAACGGTGCGGAAGTATGCGTTCGATAAGAACGGCAACCGTACTTCGCTGACCACCACGGTCAACGGAGCCCAGACTGCTTCGCGGACCTGGGCCTATGATGCGGCTGACCGCGTCGGTGTAGGCGCCGGGTATGTGTATGACGGGTTGGGACGGCAGACCACGCTTCCAGCCGCGGATGCGCCAGCAGCTGCTGGTGGTGTGAAGGCTGGTGCTGGGGCGATCACGGTGAAGTACTTCGCTGATGATGCTGCTGCAGCCATTACCCGCAACGGCACCACCTCCACCTTCGCCCGGGATCCGCAAGGCCGCCGACTATCGGTAACTTCTACGGGGACGAACGCTGCCGGGACCGAAACGAAGCACTACGCCGATGATTCGGATAACCCTGCATGGACGAGCCGTGTTCAAGGAACCCAAACGATCACGACTCGGTATGAGTCCACGATCGGTGGAGACCTGGCACTAACCATCACCGAGAATAACGTTGAACTGGCGTTGAGCAACCCCCACGGAGACGTGGTGGCCACTGTTCCGGTCACTGGCACCGGTGCGGGGCAAGGTATCACCGGGTGGGCACAGTATGACGAGTATGGGAACCAGCTGTCCGAACCAGTGAATACTGGTGCGACGACTTATGGCTGGCATGGCGCTGATCAGCGAGCTGTTGATACCAGCGGACTGATCCTGATGGGCGCACGTCTTTACAACTCTCATGCTGGGATATTTACCGGACGTGACCCAGTAGAAGGCGGCAACACAACAAGCTATAAATATCCGGATGACCCAGTTAATAGCAGCGACACCGATGGTGAAGCATGTCGAACGCAATGGTATGGATTTGCCATCAGAATTAGCTGCGGAGGCGGCTATGGCAGCGGGTACGGATCAAGTTCGAACAACTATATGAATAGTTGGAACCGCGCCACAAGTAGATGGCATAACACATGGAGTAGGAACGTAACACGCGCCGCAGCTAGAGCTTCCGTGCATGCGGTCAGGGTGGGCGGCGTCGCGCGTCCTGGGAAGTCGAAGAGGTATAACAAGAAAAAATACTACGGCTATACCATGTCCTACCACAGGGGATCGAAGAGCAAGGTCTACAAATATGGGATTAGCCGAGTTGGCGCCAAACGTCCGATATCGCAGATCTCTAGATGCCAGCGCAGGATGGGTACGCGATGCAGTTATAAGATCAATCGCCGGTTCCAAAGTTACCAGCATGCACGAGTCTGGGAGACTGGGCGGATCGTTGGATACAAGAAGCGAGCAGGAAGTTGTCCACCAGGGCACAGAGGTAGATACTGCAAGTAACAGAGTAAGCCGGTAACGAGTTGGCTTATCCGCATCCACGAGTTCAATTGGGGGAACATGGGTTTTTCAGTATTCCGTAAAAAGAGCGATAGCGGCTTACGAGGGCCGAGTATTGAAGCGCTCAAAAAGGGACATCGAATTTTCTACGGAGAGTATCTTGAAGGTCCAGCTAAAGGAACAACTGTTCTCATAAAAGTTGTTTCTTCTCGGAGGGTCACTAAGAAGCTCGTCGAGGGCAATACTGGGAGTTCCATGTTCCCTGCTGGGATCGAAGTATTAGTGACGCTTCGTTCAGCGGGCCCGGGGTCATACACCCTTTTTCCGGAGATTAGTGAGAGCTGGGATTTCTTCTCCTTGGCCCCAGGGGAAGAGGAAGAGTGGCTTTCAGTTCAACCCATTAGCTGGTTCACGCATATTGACTCTAAAGCTAAGGCTAAAGGCTTTGACAGAGTTTATTGATCGCGCGATCCAAGCGAGGCAATGATTCGAAACTTAACAGAGGATTCACTCTTGACTTTTAGGAACAGCCATAAATGCATGACGATAATTTGACACCGCCCCATGATGAATATGTGAATCACTTCACCTCGGAGTTCTATGAAGATCTAACCAACGAGTTCGCGCCGTTTGGTTCGGACGAAGGCTTTGACGTAATTTCTTTGGCAGAAGACCATCGAGACGAGGTCTCTGAAGAAACAACCGTTCAGGAGCTTTTGGAGATAGTAGACGCACCACTTAGCGACGAGTGGAGCCAGACTCTAAAAGGCCAGGAGGCTTTGGATGATGCACTGTTCATTTCGTCAGCCGCGTTCGCATTGATTCGCATTACTGGAAGGATAGACTCGCACGGCCATAAAAAAGCGCTTGAATCATTGAAGGTTTTAATTGATAGCTTCGGAGATGAAAGCGAACTGGTGCAGCAGAAAATTGATCTGGAATCTTGGACTAATTCCACTGCCTGACCACAATCAGGGTTGAGCGCTAAGAGGATCTCTAACTATAAGTTGATTCTAAATTGCATTCGTTCTACCAAACCATTTGCCGAGTTTTGGGTAGTTCGATAGAAAAGCTGCAAAATAAACCAGGGTGGAGAGAAGATCTTTCCACCCTGGTTTGTGTTACGCCCTGAATCCGTACAGACCGTGGACGACGAGCTTCTATGAATTTCGGCCGATATCGTTCCTGGCAATTGCTAAATAGTATTTGCTTGCGTTGATGGCTAGTTCCACCGCCTGGTACCAATCACTCACGTAGGCCGCTAAGTCAGCAATAACCGCAAGAATCAAAAGAGTGTTCACACCACTCATGTGTGCGGCGCAACGCTTCTGCCTCTCCGGTGGGCCAAGAAACATGGGTTACGCACCCTACCATGTGCGCAAGAGGTGGCATTAAAAGCAAGAAGCTGGCCAGCGAAATTCGCTGGCCAGCTTCTTGCTGCTGCTATACAGATGAACGGAAATACCCGCTCGGTGCGTCCCAGATAGGGAGCATCTCGGGCAGTTCTGGGTGCATCACCTTGTCATAAGCATGGAACGGGCCATCCTGCGCGGTGAGTCTGTCCATCAGCGGATAGAAGTAGTCCCGATAGAACACCAAGACCTGCTGAGGGCCATCCCACCGCATCTGCTCCCACGTCTCCCACAGCGCAGTGATCACCGAATACGCTTCCGGGTACTCATACCAATTCGGTGCCCACGCATGGCCTGAGGGGCCATGCCTGCGCAAGTAGCGCGGTAGCGCATACCCATGCAGCCACTGTTCCGCATCCTCATAGAGGAAGGGGCGTTCTTCTGGTTCTTGCTCGGTCACTGGTTGTTGGGACGCTGGCTCGTTGGCCTCGCCAGCGTCCAGATCCAGCTCATCATCGTTTGGGGGAATGCCGATCATCGCGTTCGCTCCTGTCCCTGTGTGCGTGCCGGGGCCGCTCCGGCCATGACTCGCTTGCGGTTCTTCATGGCTGTCTGGGGGTTAGCGGTGGTTGGAGCCAACGGGAAATCAGCGTCTTTGCCGCCCTTATCTTTCCACACCGTCAGCAGCCGTTGCGCAGCGGGGCTGTTCTGCTTCGGCTCTGCATCAGCAGAACCAGGTTTTGCCCCATCGGCATGCTTAGGAGCTGCGGGAGCCGCAGAATTTTCAGTTGGCTCACCCTGTTCTTTGCCACCAAGCACCGGCTCTTGCTCGGCGCGCCGCTCCGCCGCGTCAGCGTGAGCCTCATCAGCCAGTTCTTCACCTGCTGCGCGCTCAGCCACTGCTTGGTGAGCTTCTTCGTTCTCCTGCGCCTGCTCGGCTGCTACCGGGTTGCCTTCGGCGTGCTCCCGCTGGCCGGCCAGGTAGTCATCCAGCGCATCCCGCAAGGCCCGGTGGCGGTCAGTCGCCGCCGTGGGATGATCCCGGTTAATGTCCTCCACGTTGATCCCGAACTGATTGCGGATACGGTCAGCACCAGCCATGAACGCCTGGGAAGCTGATTCATGGCGTCCAGCAAGTTCGCTGGCCACGATCATCCTGTCGGCAATCGCCTCGCTGCCAGCGCTCTTCCAGAACTGCGCTGAAGATAAATCTCGGTGAACCATCTGAGCCACGTTGCGTTCACGCTCTACTTCCGCATTGGCCTCGGACAGCCGCATTTGTGCTCGGCGCTGGGCGTTCTCGGCCATTTGCATTCCCGAACCCATCACGGCTCGGACAATGCTGCCGAAGTCCTGCATCATCTCTGATTCTTCCTGGCTTTCCACGGTGCTTCCTCTCGTTAGGTTGGGGCCTATCGTTCGTAACCCTGGTCAGTACCCGATCCAGGACGCGCCCCGGCGTTCCAATCCCGGTACGGAACATGCGGTGCCTTCGACGCACCCACTTTCTGCGCTTCCTGTGCCTGGATACGTTTCATTTCCGCGTTCACAATGTTCTCGGCATCGTTGATCAAGCGATCGACACCCGAAGCAAAACGAGGCCGATCAGCAGCCATATGATTCTGCATCATGACTCGGCCTAAGCGACCAGCTTGCTTCGCCAAAGCAACCCAGCCATAACCTTTGCCAGCTTTGAATCGCTGGTTCAGCCTTGCCGCGTAGCGCACATTGCCTCCACCCTGGGCAGCACGGGCGTAAGACTCTGAAAGCTGCTGGAACGTCGCTGGCCTGCCGCGCTCGAACTGCAACGACAAACGCGCGTAAATGTTCGCCAGCGTATCCGGGCCAGTCTTATGGCTCATCATCCGATCCAACTGCTGAGCACTGACCGGATGCGCTACTGCCTTGCGATCCCCGCGGGACTGGCTCGATGAATGCAAGGACACCAAATAGGCATCCCCGGCCACGCGATCCTTGTTCCCGAACCTGGCGTGAATATCATTCCAGGCAAGAGTGGAATCCAGCTTTGACGGCGCGTACCAAATCACTTTGTCATCACTGCCGCGTTCGCCCAAAGACACCCGATAGCCGCGCACTTCACTGTTCGATCCGGCCTTGAAACTCGGGGCAACACGCACGCCCAAGTCCTGTGCATGGCGCACATACTCTTCGGCACTATTCGCCGTGGACAAGGCTGCACGCAGACGGCGACGCAGCTCGAACTTATCCGACAAAGCATTATTCCCACGCTCGGCCCTCGCACGCTCTGCTGGCTTCTCTCCCGCCAGACCCTTGCCGTGTTCCTGGGACTCCAATCGAGGCAATCCATACTCTGTTTCCAGCTCGCGGCACGCGACCTGGGCGCGGTGGAAATCATTGTGCGTGCTCGCCTTGGTTCCGTCCTCGCGAACCATCGACACCACTACGTGAATATGGTCGTTGCCATTCTTCGATGCGCCGTGATGCACCGCAACCCAGCGCGAGGATTTCGCGCCGTCCGGATCAATGAAACCCATCTTTTCCACGAAGGACTTCGCGATCTTTTCCCATTGCTCATCGGGCACTGAGCCGTACCCGGATTCAACAGCCAAGGAGCAATGCCACACGTGCGCATCCTTCGACCCGGTGCGGATCTTCTTGCCGTTTTCATCCTTCAAGAACTCGCCGGATTCTTCGTCTTTCGCATACAGCGGCTTGGTCACTTCCGTACCGTGCACCTTGCGCGGCGCATCCAGCATCTCGGCAATCTCAAAAGCATCGTACTTCGACAATTCAGCGCCAGGAGCATAAGCGAAAGTCACGCGATCATCTCCTGCAATGAGCCGCTGGTTCTCGTGCTCGTTGGAACGACCAGGGCCAACCAGGTAGTTCATCAAACCGGCCATGCGACCACCGCGAGTAACGTTGGGGATCATGCTGGATCACCCGCAATCTTCAACGACTCCAAGACCTCGTCAATACGTTTCACGGTTGCCCGCAGATGCTCCAACGAATCGTGCAGCTCGCCCTTGATTTCACCGGTCGCATTCGCGGCCCTGGCGATCTGGTTGATGTTGTTCCCCGCCGCAGCAAGACCACGCTGCAACAAGAACAACGAGGTAATCAGCTCGTGGCGCTCGGCAGCAGTCTCACCACGAGACTGCGACAAGGTGGATTCCACCAAAAGGCGAGCCACCGACACGCCAGCCTCATCGGCCATGACCTGCAACGCCAAGTTCTGGTCAACGGTGAGCTTCACCTCGCGGCGCACCGAACGGCCACCGGCAGCGTTCGACTGACGCTTCCGAGAATCGAAGCGAGTCATGCGAACCAACCTTCCAGCCCAGTGCAACACCAATTGACCTAACAGGTCAATTGTCTCATCCACAGAATCGAAGATCAAGGATGCGAGCCACTTAGCCGTGCTAAGTGTATAGCTTGCTCCGCCTCCGTGGCGGGGCCCTGCACCTCACCAGGGTGCAGGGTGCGTTGGCTTCGCAACGTGACCGCGCTACGCTGGAAGCAGCAGACCATCGCCGGATCGGCCCGGTCGATCCGGCACAAACCTACCGGAAGGTACCAACCATGAGTGACGCAGCAACCCGCATTCTCGAACAGCTCCAAGCGCAAAACGACCTGCGCATGCAAGCCGCCAACGATATTGCCCAAGCAGTTGCCGCACGCGTGGAAGCCGAACAGCAACTAGACCAAGCCAAGGCCGCCGAAAAGCAAGCTTTCACGGCCGCACTGAAAAAGGGTTGGACGCAAACCGAACTGAATAAAATCGGCGCCCCATCCCGCCGCCGGCCTCGCAAAAAAACCAGCGAAACGACCCCAGCAGCCGAAAGTTAAACGAACACACAGCAAAGGGGCGGCACTCACCTCACGGTGAGTGCCGGCCCTCTTCTTTATTCCTGGTCACGCGGGTGGCCTCCTGCCCACCTGTACACAGCAAAAGCCCACCCGCTGCGCTGCTTTTCCTGCACCCACGTGGACAGCAGGAACCAAGCGACCGCCCGCCCACAAGCCACAAGCTGCGGTACCTGAGTTCACCTACGGCACATATCGGGGGACGGGGAGGGCGTGCCGTTAGTCTCCGATCCCGGTTCCCGATCTGCGCCAGGACGGTTCATTTGTCGGAGAGTTTTCGGCACCTCATGCGCCGTGGGAAATATCTGCCGTGCAGCCGCCGCGCAACGTGCTATGAGCTTTCCGTCATGTTTCACTTGGTCAATTTCCGGCGTTGCAGAACAGCGCCGGTATTGCCTGAAACTCACTACTCCCTCGCCGCGCTCTGACAGCCTCTTCTCGGATTTTTCCGTCGCCAATTTACCATCCGGTGTGATCAGATTGTTCGCAAAATCCGACGGCACCGGACGACCTCCAAGCTGGCTTTCACCACGCTCAAAGGCTGCACAGCCCTCTAGCCAGCGACCATAGATCCCAGCCTTGGATTCCTCGAACGTCGCTTGCACACTCACCACGTCATAGGTGTAGCCGCGCTTATCCAAACTCGCCGCCACCTCGCGCGCAGACGCTTGAGATATCAACACCGCGTCAATGACGTAGTTCGTCCCGTCCTTGCGCAGATCCCATTGCAGCTTCGCGCTCAACATGGACGATTCTTCATGCACTAACGCAGCAAACTCCATCGGTGCGAACGTGTGGCCCTGGGCCTCAAGTTCTTTCACCAATGGAGTTTCAACCGATTCAGATTCTCGCTTTCCAACTCGTGAGCGATGATCTTCTCTTTGAACACGTCCGGATCACCATGAATACAACCAAGACCATCGCTCAGATGCTCCTCGTAACGTTCAGCATGACCCGTTAATGCGGAAATACAGACGCCATGCTTGCTCTAATGACGACCCTAAACTCTCCCAACTAATCGTTCTCCAACACTGACCGTTCCTCATCATTGAGTGCACATCAAGGCAGTGAGCGATCCAGAAGTGGACACGAAACCTCAGTTATTTCCATAGCTTGAGGGATCGAAGTTGTTAGTTCGCCCCATCGAAGTTATGGTTGTTGACACAACATGTTGTGCTCTCAGCCTCGGCTAGGCACTACATCTAGTTCGATAGCTTTTATCAATCCGACATCAACTGAGTGAAGGAGGAGATACTAAGGTGACCTCCCAAAGAAATAAATTCTTAGACCGCGAGGTACGAGAATTCAAAGATTCTGATTCTCCGAATCTCGTGTACTTTTCGAGCGTGTCGGAGAACACCAGCCGCTTCGTCGACCGGCTGCAGTTGCATGCGGTGCGCATCCCGCTGCGGCCCCGTCAGGAGGGGCTGCTTCGGGTAAATAGGCCGTTCGTGCTGATCGTGCCGACCTATGGCGGCGGAGAGCGCACAGGTGCAGTTCCGAAGCAGGTGGGCATGTTCCTGAACGACCCTGCCAACCGGGCACTGATCCGCGGGGTCATCACCGCTGGCAACACCAACTTCGGCGAGCACTACTGCCTCGCCGGCCCCATCATCTCGACCAAGTGCCAAGTGCCCGAGCTGTACCGCTTCGAATTGCTCGGCACTGACCGCGATGTCGAACGCGTCAGAGAAGGACTGCCCCGCTTCTGGGCGCAGCAGCACACAGAGGAAAGGAAGACGGCATGACCACTACCATCGACTCCCCGCAGGCTCTCACGCAACCGGAGGGCATAGGGGCGCGAAAGGACTACCACGCACTGAACGCGCAGCTGAACCTGTTCGGCCCCGATGGATCGATCCAGTTCAGCAAGGACCGCGAGGCCGCATGCGCATACTTCCGCCAGCACGTCATCCCGAACACCAAGATGTTCGGCTCGGTATGGGGGCGGCTGGAATGGCTGATCGACAACAATTACTACGAGGAAGCGTTCCTGCGCGCCTACGACCCCGCTTTCGTGACCTCGCTCCACGAACGCGTACAGATGGCCGGGCACCGCTTTGCCACCTTCCTCGGTGCCTTCAAATTCTTCACTTCCTACGCCCTGCGCACTTTCGACGGGACCACGTACTTGGAGAACTTCGGAGAACGCGTTGCCGCTACCGCGCTATTCCTCGGGCAAGGCAACGAAACCCTCACGACCAGCCTGGCAGACGAGATGATCTCGGGACGTTTCCAGCCAGCAACCCCGACGTTCTTGAACGCCGGAAAAGCACAACGCGGCGAGCTGGTCTCCTGCTTCCTGCTGCGGCTGGAGGACAACCTGGAGTCCATCGGCCGGGGCGTGAACTCGGCGTTGCAGCTGTCCAAGCGCGGCGGCGGCGTCGCCCTGCTGCTGACGAACCTGCGCGAGACCGGCGCGCCGATCAAACAGATCCAGAACCAGGCGTCCGGGGTCGTGCCGGTCATGAAGATCCTGGAAGATTCTTTCTCCTACGCCAACCAGCTCGGCGCCCGCCAAGGCGCCGGCGCGGTCTACCTTCACGCACACCACCCGGATATCCTCCGGTTCCTCGACACGAAGCGCGAGAATGCGGATGAGAAGGTTCGGATCAAAACGCTCTCCCTGGGCGTCGTGATCCCCGACGTCACCTTCAAACTCGCGAAGGAGAACCGGGACATGCACCTATTCAGTCCCTACGACGTCGCGCGCGAGTACGGCAAGCCCTTATCTGACCTGTCGGTAAACGACCATTACGACGAACTGGTTGCGAACCCACGGATCCGCAAGACCACGATCAGCGCCCGCGAGTTCTTCAAGACCCTCGCCGAACTGCAGTTCGAGTCCGGCTACCCCTACGTCCTCTTCGAGGACACCGTCAACCGCGCCAACCCGCTCGCGGGGCATGTCAACATGTCGAATCTATGCAGCGAAATCCTCCAGGTTAACACGCCCTCGACCCTAGACACCGCCGGCGGCTACACGAAGATCGGGAATGACATCTCATGCAATCTCGGCTCGCTGAACATCGCCGCTGCGATGGACTCTCCCGACTTCGGCGCCACCATCGAAACCGCCGTGCGCGCGCTGACGAGCGTCTCGGACCAGACAGACATCGACGCAGTGCCGTCGATCGCAGCGGGGAACAACGCATCGCACGCGATTGGACTCGGCCAAATGAACCTTCACGGGTTCCTCGCCTCGCAGCGCATTCGTTATGGCAGCGAGGAAGGCATCGACTTCACTGACATCTATTTCCTCACCGTCACCTACCACGCTCTACGCGTCTCAAACCAGATCGCCATCGAACGTGGCACGACGTTCGCCGGGTTCGGGACCTCGGCCTACGCCGATGGTTCCTACTTCGACAAGTACATCGAACGAGACTGGCTGCCTGCCACCGAGCGAGTCGCTGCACTGTTCAGCCAAGTAGGAATCGCGATCCCGACCCGTGAGGACTGGCAGGCGCTACGCAAGTCAGTCATGGCGCACGGCATTTACAACGCCTATTTACAGGCGATCCCACCGACCGGATCGATCTCGTATGTCAACAATGCGACCGCATCAATCCATCCAATAGCGGCAAAGATCGAAATCCGAAAAGAAGGCAAACTAGGCCGCCTCTACTACCCAGCCCCACACATGACCGACGCCAACATCGAATTTTTCGAGGACGCGTACGAGATCGGCTACGAAAAGATCATCGACACCTACGCCGCCGCCACCCGCCACGTCGACCAAGGCCTCTCACTCACGTTATTCTTCCGCGACAGCGCCACCACCCGGGACATCAACAAAGCGCAGATCTACGCCTGGCGTGCCGGAATCAAAACCCTCTACTACATCCGCCTGCGTCAACCCGCCCTCGAAGGCACCGAAATCGAAAACTGCGTCTCATGCGCACTTTAACGTTGAAACTCTGATCTCCCAGAAGGAACCACAATGAATTCTCACGACACCCTTTACTCGAATACCGAGATCGCTGTGACCCCACCAGGCTACCGGCATAACCCAGCCGCCCGCATACGCCCTATCAACTGGAACCGTGTCGTCGACGATAAAGACCTTGAAGTCTGGAACCGCCTCACCGCCAACTTTTGGCTCCCTGAAAAAGTTCCACTTTCCAACGATCTTCCTGCATGGGAAAAACTCACCCAGGAAGAACGAACACTAACCATGCGCGTATTCACAGGGCTCACCATGCTCGACACAGTCCAGGCCACCGTCGGAGAAATCTGCCAGATCCAAGATTCACAGACAGAACACGAAGAAGCCGTCTATACCAACATCGCCTTCATGCAAGCAGTGCACGCCCGTTCCTACTCCTCCGTTTTTTCGACTCTGACCTCGACGCCTGAGATTGACAGCGCTTACCGATGGGCCATTGCCAACGACATGCTCCAGGAACGGTGTAAAAAGGTACTTACCCACTATTACGGGGATGACCCGCTTAAGCGCAAAGTCTCCTCAACGCTGCTCTCCTCGTTGCTCCTGTATGCAGGGTTCTATCTGCCGTTGCACTTCTCCGTCCACGCGACACTCACAAACACCGCGGACATGATCCGGCTGATCTTGCGCGACAAGGCTGTGCACGGCTACTACTCCGGATACAAGTACCAGCGAGGCCTCGAAACCCAGTCCCCTGCCACGCAGGAAAACATGCGCGAATTTACCTATGCACTCCTCGAAGAACTCTATGAACTCGAATTGCAGTACTCCGGTGAGCTTTACGAACCGCTCGGGCTCATGGACGACGTAGCCGTCTTCGTCCGCTACAACGCAAACAAAGCGCTCATGAATCTTGGCTATCCAGCCCGCTTCACACCGGAAGAGACAAACGTCAACCCCGAGATCCTCGCTGCCCTCGCACCAGGAGCGGATGAAAATCATGACTTCTTTTCCGGGTCCGGCTCTTCCTACATCATCGGCAAAGCCGAAGACACCAGCGACGACGACTGGGATTTCTAACCCAATCCTCATTCCCACATACTCGATCCTAGAAAGAGCATTGTCCCTTGAATAAGAACGTCTCCGTCCTCGTCGGCAGTCTGCGTCGAGGATCCTACGCACGAAAAATCGCCCACAATCTTATCGACTATTTCCCTGAAGGCTACAACGCACGCATCGTCGAGATCCGGGATCTCCCTCTTTACGATTTCGACTACGATGACCCCCAGGTCAGCGACAAACCGACCCCGCCTGAATACGCGCTGTTCCGCAAGATCATCAAATCCTCCGACGGGATATTTTTTGTCACGCCCGAGAACAACCGCACCATCCCCTCCTGCCTGAAAAATGCCATAGACATCGGTTCCAAACCCAACAGCGATGTCGCTTGGGAAAACCTTCCCGCGGGAATCGTCAGTCACTCCGTTGGGCGTATGGGCGGGTACAGCTCGCAGAAGAACCTTAGGCTGGCCCTTTCATATTTCAACATGCCCACTCCCGGCCAACCAGAAGTCTTTCTTTCCCAGTCACCCACGCTTCTCGATGCAGACGGCCATGTGACCCAGGAATCCACAGTGGAATTTCTTCAAAACTATGTCTCTCGCCTTGTTCAGCTCATCGAACAAAACACTGATTCCCGCTGACCCTCTTACCAAGCTACAAGGGGAACCTACAATATCAACGCTCGTGCGATGCCGAACATGGGGGCGGTCCAAACAAGCCTAACCAGCAAGTTGAGCCGAAACATGGGGAAAATGGCTTAGAGCAGCGCGCTGAAGCTAATCCCTTTGAACTGAGCGAATGAAGTTTAGAAACCTCTTTTCAGCCCAGTTCCCTTTTCTCATTATTGAAGGTTGATAACTTCACGACTATTGCGATCTGCTTGTTATCCTGAATCCATACAAACTTCAGACCCGCGACGGGACCCCGCACGGTTCGGACCGAGCGTTTCACCTCACTCGTCCTTGCGGAAAACCCAATCGAATGGTCAGGCGCCCATATTGGTCGCCTGACCATTCGCATCTATCGGATATTTGAGCCGCCAAACTGATCGATTCATATGGCGCTTTGCAGTCTTCCCGAAGAAACTACACATCAACCTTCAAAACCAGAGCAGAACCATAGTAAGCAAACAAAGAGACATTCGACCCGCGTAAGCCGCGCTGCCGGCTATACCCTCAGCAAACCAATTGCGTCGCGTTACTGCGTGATGCGGTTGCAACACGTCTGACAGGCAATTAAACCCCGCATCCTAAGCAACATCAGACCACAAAAAGAAGTGCACGCTTTCCTACTTCGCCCATATGGCTAAATCAGACCAATTCGCTGGCATACCCAGGCTGTCAACGGTGAGGCTAGAAGAGCTGGGAAAGCCATTTATCAGCTCGATCATTTTTTCGGACCAGTCGCATTCGGGATCGATCGATCGCAATAGATAGGCCATGATAGCTACTACGTTGTAGAGCCCGAAGACCTGCTTAGATGATTCCTCTTCTTTCAAATGATCCAGCAGCGGAATCTGGCCAAGCGCAGGTCGCTTCGGCGCAAAGACAAGTTTTCGGTTAAAGAGCCTCGCGTGGTGCGCGGAAACATTACGCACATAGTTGAGGCTCGCGATCCAGCTTGCCATGATCCTCTTGGAAGGGACACCATACGTCATTGCGATCTCTGTGCCTGTCGAGTTCTGAAGCCCGCCATACATCCTGCTCAGATGCCCGAACTCCATAATCTCGGTAAGTGCCCAAATCGGCATCTGATCATCATACTTTTGACGAAAATGTGCCACGAAAGACTCATCTGAACTACTTTGCCGTTCCCGCGTCCGAGTGATGAGTACTTCATGCTTACTCGGCCGAATGACTCCCCCGGCTTCGGCTTCGCTAGTCGTAAACGAAGAAACGAATTGTGTGGCGTCAAGATGCGCGAATGGCGACTTCCTACCCAAGACATACCCAAGTTGCATGCGCAACGAAATTTCAATGCGCTCGATGCCATCCAACACCAGAATTCGCAAGGCTCGATCGAAATCAATGAGTTTTCTAGCATGTTCCAGCGAGGTACCCCTGCGGTAGGTACTCAACACCTGGACATGTTCTCGACCATCCGCCTCATAAACAAAATGAGAATCGCGGAAGGGATACAAATACCCTGTCAGACGGTAATACCCCACAGCCCTCAGTAGCTGTATCCCTGCTTCACGATCACCAATCAGCACACCATTAAGCTCAAGCTTCGCGAGCTGCTCTTCTACCGATAGCCACTTTTTAGTGTATTGAGCCATGAACTTCCCTGTTAAAGAAAATCAGCCCGAGCCATAAGGCGAGCGGGCTGATCATGATGACATCATCATAACAGACCAGAAACCAAAACCGACCACCGCCTCTTACCTAAATACATCTGACTCTATGGGAGGAACACTAAGACCATTCGACAGTTTCTAAAACGGTCGTTTGTGACACAGTCATGCGCCAGGTTGAGTGGAAATCCTCGACGATTGAGAACTCAACAGATTTTCGAGGATATTTCGTCGCAAAACTCAGTTTCATAAACTATGTGTCGAAAGATTAGCCACTCCACGGGTATTGCCCCACCGCACCCCTAGATCGCCCCGATCCCATCTGGCTATGGGCTCAACCATTCAAACTTCGACCATGAAATGCCTCGGCGATACCAACATCCAAGCACAGGCTACAACCGACATTCTGCATAATCATGCATTATCCATGCTTCAGAAAGGCCCTCGACCTAACAAGTAGTATTTTGGACTTCGGTGTACCGAACATTAGAGTTCTACCCATGCAACATAATGCTTCACAACGAACCAACGACGGACTCTGGATCGAAGCCGTCGCATTGTTCCGCGCCGCGCAAGAGTCCAAGCACCACGAAGCGCAGTCACTACTGGGTTCCTCCACCGACCCTGCAACTGTAGTGCGTTACTTCCTGCGACTAGTCGGCATTTACTGCCGCGGCGAAAACCCGACCAAATTAGAACGATTCGCCTCAGCTGCACATCGCGCAGGGCCACCCCCTGAGACCCCGCCATCACTCATGAGCTCACTCTAGATTCTTCAGCCGTAAACCTACGATCGAAAGGCAATCCTATGCCCAGATCTCCACGTTCATTCCGCCCACGCTTTTCCCTTGCTATTAGCGCAGGAGCCCTAGCTCTCCTCCTCACTGGCTGCACCACTTCCCCGCAAAATTACGCCACGACTCAAGAAAAGAAACCAGTGGTCCTAACCACATTCACCGTACTAGCCGATATCGCTGAAAACGTCGCCGGCGACCACCTGCAGATCGAATCCATTACGAAATTCGGAGCGGAAATACACGGCTATGAACCCACCCCGGGCGATATCAGCAAAGCTGCGAAAGCTGACCTGATCCTGGATAACGGAATGAATCTCGAAGCATGGTTCGGCCAATTCGTCGAGGGCTTAGACGTGCCCCACGCTGTTGTCAGTGACGGTGTCGAACCAATCGATATCACCGAAGACGAGCATGCCGGAAAACCTAATCCCCATGCCTGGATGAGCCCGCTAAACGTACAGGTCTACGTCGATAACATGGCCTCGGCATTCAGCACTCTTGACCCTGAAAATACCAATGAATACGCGCGTAATGCAGCAGCATACAAAGAGGAATTACAGGAAGTGCATGACGAGCTAGTCACTGAACTTTCCCATCTGCCCCAGAGCCAACGAGCACTCGTCACTTGTGAAGGAGCTTTTTCCTACCTTGCCAAAGACACCGATCTAACCGAAAAATACATCTGGGCCGTCAACGCGGAGCAGCAAGCAACACCCCAGCAGATAACCTCTGCCATCGAATTCGTCACCACGAACCAAGTACCCGCAGTTTTCTGCGAGTCCACAGTGTCTGACGCGCCCATGCAGCAGGTCGTCGAAGCCACCGATGCCAAATTCGGTGGCACCCTCTATGTGGATTCCCTCTCCGGAAAAGACGGTCCTGTGCCTACCTATTTAGAGCTGATCCGTCACGACACGCAAACGATTATCGACGCATTGACTGGTGAGAATTAATGCCCCCAGCTATTTCGCTTAAAGGGCTCTTCAGGAATAAGAGTGTAACCACCTGAAACCAACACCCCGATTCCCGGGCATGTCGCCGAGCACGAAAAAGTCGAGGTCTTCCAGAAGAATGGAAGTTACTACACTAGCCATTTTCGAAAGACCTCGACGTTGCTCAATCCTACCTTCACCGCACCAGACCTCACCACTTTCACCAATCTTGACGGCTTGGGACTGACCGCAATCGGGCAACACCTGAGCGCAGCGAAAGCCGAAATCCTCTGCCACGTCACCAACCCGATCCCTTGGTGCCAAACCTGCGGAGCAGCAGGCATTCCACGCGATACCGTCACCCGCCGCCTCGCCCACGAACCATTGGGCTGGCGTCCCACTGTCCTAGTCATCAAACACCGCCGCTACCGTTGCGCCAATTGCCAACGAGTCTGGCGTGAAGAGCTGTCCCAAGCAGTAGCGCCACGCCAGAAAATCAGCAGGACCGGGCTACGCTGGGCGCTGGTTGGACTGGTCTGCCACCACTTGTCAGTCTCCCGAATTGCCGAAGGCCTCGGCGTCACCTGGAATACCGCCAATGAGGCTGTGCTGGCTGAAGGTCAACGCTTACTGATTGATGATCCAACCCGCTTCGACGGGGTCAAAGTGCTGGGAGTCGATGAACATGTTTGGCGGCATACCCGAACCGGCGACAAATACGTCACCGTGATTGTGGACCTCACCGCGGTGCGTGACGGCACCGGTACCGCACGACTGATCGACATGGTCCCTGGAAGATCCAAAGCTGTATTCAAAACCTGGCTGGCTGATCAAGAAGAACAATGGAAACAGGGCATTGAAGTCGTCGCAATGGACGGTTTCACCGGCTTCAAAACAGCTGCCGTCGAGGAGCTACCCCACGCGGTGGAGGTGTTGGATCCATTCCATGTAGTCAAACTAGGTTCCGAGGCGCTGGACCAGACCCGGCAACGGATTCAACGTGAGCAACATGGGCGTCGAGGACGCAAGGATGACCCGCTTTACAAGTGCAGGCGAACGCTGACCACGGGACTATCCTTGGCTACGGAAAAGCAGAAGACCAAGCTTGAAGACCTGTTCAAGGAGCCGGAGTATGAGCCGGTTCAATTGGTCTGGAGCGTGTATCAGAAGATGGTGGATGCCTACCGGCAACCGAAGCCCGAGGTCGGACGGTGGGCCTTGGAGCAACTGATCAACGAAGTTGGCACGAAGGTACCGAAAGGGTTGCCGGAGCTGAAAAAGCTCGGCGGCACCCTGCGCAGGAGGAAGACGGACATTCTCGCGTACTTTGATCATATTGGTAGTTCGAATGGTCCTACCGAGGCTTTGAATGGCAGGTTGGAGCATCTGCGAGGTATCGCGTTGGGGTTCAAGAATCTGGCGCACTATATCGCCCGGTCGTTGTTGGAGACCGGTGGGTTTAGACGGCGTTTACACCCTCAATCCTGAAGAGCCCATTTATCTAAGAGACGTCTTGCAACCTATAGGTTGCAAGACGTCTCGTCGAACCTCACTCCCCCGGTGAAAAATCCACGGAAACTCAATGGTCTAGAATTCTCGTAACTATGTGTCGCAACCGATGGCGTAAAATCGTGTCTACACCATTAGTTGCGAGACACTTTCGAAGGACCAATGCCCAAACTGATCGGCTACGCCCGCGTATCAACCAAAGCCCAAGACGCCGACCGGCAAATCCAGGATCTTCTTGCGACTGGGGTCCGACGCGATGACCTCTATATCGACCACGGCCTATCCGGCGCACTGGCGAAGCGGCCCGGACTCGGTAAGGCGCTCGAATCGCTGCACCCGAACGACACGCTCGTGATCACCACCTTGGACCGACTTGGGCGCTCCACCCAAAAAATGCTCGAATTAGCCGAAGAACTTCGTGAGCGAAATATTGGTTTACGGGTGCTGAACTTGGGCGGCGGTGACGTCGACACCAAAACCCCAATGGGCGCCATGGTCTTCACCGTCATGGCAGCACTCGCGCAGATGGAGCTGGAAATCAAACGGGAACGCATCAACGACTCCGTCACCAAACGCCGCACCACCGGCGGCGATCTCGGAGGCCGTCGCCCGACCTTTACCGAGTCCCAGATCCGTACCGCGGTGAAACTCCTTCAGGCCGGCGAACCAGCAACGCAAGTAGCCAAAGACATGGGCATGTCCCGCGCAACCCTCTACCGACGGATCAATAAAATGGACAAGCTTCACACCAATTAGTTCATTCATAGGGATCGACGTCATCGAATCTGGGCCATCCCCTTAAGTTTGCCGGCCATGAGACGCCCAAAGTCTTCCGCCGATTGGATACCCTCTTTCCCAAGTTAGGAGTATTCTCAGAAGATCACTCCACAAAGATTACCGAGCGCCGCAAGCGAAACCCGGGGAACGTACCTGAATAAAATTCAGTAAAGCTCGTGGTCGGTCAGCTTAGGGCAAGCTGCCCCCAATGGAGGAAGATATGAACACGCCCGAACTACATACCCCCGCCACCCAACGTCTCAACGAGCTGCTGCATTGCCCTATAACTCAAAGGCACCTCACCGCGTATGGATGGGTGGAAGGCATGCCAGTAGTCTTTGCCCACCGAGATGAGCTGGTGGAAGACGTCATGGGGTTTGTTTCCGTCCATGGGCGGGCTGTGCTTCTGGCGCTCACCAACGCTCAAACTGACGCCTTGCAACTGTGGCATGTCACCATCCCCAGCCCCCTCTTCACCAGAGTTGTTCCTCTGCCATCGGGAACTACGCTCGCGGAACTCTGCATTAGGCACAGCGAGAATAGGCTTATGCCCTTTCGCGTCCATTTCTGGGCTCATAGCGCCGCGCTTCACCAGATCCCCCTCTACGTCAGCAACGACAACCACGCGGCGGATGCCCAGCTGTCATCTGATAATCGCTGAGCCTTGCGCCAATTCCCTAGTCAAACCTCTTAAATTTCTGAGAATCCTCACCGATCCCCAGTTTCGACGCTTCATATGCGCTCTGAGCAACGCGCGGCCCCCAGCCCTTGCCTGTCTGACTAGTCATTTTCAGCACCCTTCCGCCAATCCACATTTTCTTTCCACAGGCAATGCGGTTCCTTAAAAAACTGCCAATTGATGAGTTGACGTGAACTTTTATTAACGTTTACCTGAATCGGTAGCGTTGTTGCGCCGATCATCCTAGGGTGGAAACAACACACTAAGAACCGCAGCGACAGGCAGCCAGTCTGCGTTGTGTCTTGTTCCAAGCTGATGGGGATCACTCGGAAGACTCAAGAACACAGTGGAGGTAGTACCAATGCCAGGACGTCTCGTAAGAACGCAAACTGCCGAACGCGTCAGCGAACTGCTCGGATCACGTGAAGGACGCGCACACCTCGCCGCGCACGGCTGGGCTCAGGGAATGCCAATTGTCATGGCGGCGCCTACCGAACCGGTTAACGACGTCATGGGTCTAGTGTCCATGCACGGTCGGTCTGTCTTGGTGGCCGTGCTCGATACTGGCTCTAATGAACTTAAATTCTTCTATGTTTCCACGCCGAACCCCGCATTGCAGCCCGTTGATCCGGAAAAAGCTACAACAAAAATCCACGAGCTTTTCGCTCGCACAGAAGACCAAGGCGCGGTAACTTTCCGAGTGAAGTATTGGGATTCCTGCGCAGTTGCACTGCCCATTCCAGTGTTCCACCCAGTGGCAGCCACGAAGAACTACGAGCAGCGTCTAAGAGATCGCGCCAATAGGGGACAAACGATTCTTAAGGCTTTCGATTAGGCCTCGTATCCCACCGATGGGTCGCCCACGCTTCCCCGATCAGCCTGCGGATCACGATGACACTGTTCGCGAGGCTGATCAACGCGTCAATGACCCGGACCTTGCGCTCGGTGCAGATCGCCAATTTCTTGAACCCCCGGTTGTGCCACGAATTGGTTTCGTTCCACCACCCAGCGGACCCCGGCCTGCAAGGGTTCGCCCTTGGTACTGATCTCCCAATCACAACCCAGCTCGGTAAGCAGCTCCCGTGTTTTACGGCTGTCATATCCAGCATCCAGATGCACGGTAATCTGCTCTGGCAGCTGGTAGCCGAAACGGGAAAGGCGTTCGAGCGTGGGGCGTAGCAACGGGGAATCGTGCCGGTTCGCGCCTGCGGTGATGCAGCCGACCGGGATGCCTTTCCCGTCGGTCATCAGCGAGCGTTTGGTGCCTTGCTTGCCGCGGTCTACCGGGGATTTTCCGGCGGCTTCACCGCCGCACGGCGCTTTGACCAGACATCCGTCGATGACGAGATTCTCTAGGTCCAGTCCAATGATCCGGTCGTAGGATTCCAGGCAGATCTGCTCCAGTTCGCGGAAGATCCCTGCGGTGATCCATTCGTCGCGGCGCCGTCGGATGGTGGTGGCCGAGCAGGTCGTGTCGCTGATTTTCTCATAGGCAGCGCCCAGGACGAGGACTTGGATGAACTTGTCGAAGATGATCCGGTCGCTGATCCGTGGCTTGTGGCAGCCCAGTGGATGGGTTACGTTCCGATCTGGGATCAACGCTTCGAATTGGCGCCAGAGAGGCTCGATGATGGAAGATGGTAGGGCAGGCACGTGACCTTCTTGTGTAAACGGTTCTAGACAAACCTTGTTTAACACTGTCCGTGCCTGCTTCACTGCTTAATGACGTGCCTGACGTGGTTAATTACGCTGTCATTAATACTTACTGCGGATGTTGCACACCTATTGGCGCGATCTCTTAGTGACGCAGGGTTCTTCGTGAAAGTCATTGTCACTGCCGGCCGAGCTGAGACGAACGGATTCGGCGTGTCTTGACGACAAAAAGATCGAGGTCTTCAGAGTGGGACGGTTCCTACACCACCCATTCGGAAGGCCTCGACGCGCGCCATAGTGTATCTATTCACCGTTCTCTCTGACGAATATCTGCCAACTCGCTGAGTTCGGACTCTGATTCTGCGGGCAACGCCTGGCCCCTCATGAGCAGCCGACTTCGGAATCTGACAGCTTCCTGGTTCCTGGTTGCCTGGTCGAAAACGACCGTTATTGGATCCAACCGAAAAGCCGATCACCTTCCAATCTGACGAATCAGTTCAGCCAACCTATCTTCCCGATCCCGCAGGGCTTGTTGGCCGTCGAGAGAACGCGTCACGATCTTCTCGTCTCCCCCACGAAACAGCGTTGTATCGCCGACTTCGAGCCAAGCAGCATGCTCTCCCCTGCCGTGGTATTTACCTTCACAGGAACACGTGCAGTCATTACCTTCAGCTGTCTGGCATCTCGTATCGCACTGCTCAGCCGTGCTGTAATGCATCTCAATGAAAACAAGTCCATCGCGAATAGCTACTGCTTCAGCAACATCCGTTAGATGTTGACGTGCGATCGTCCAATACCCTTTCCAGCCCGGTTCCCCAGGATCTGCCACAACCCATGTTGGTCGGATGGCAGCGCCAGTTGCCGTTCTGAACATTTCCTTGTTCGTTGGCTGTCCACCTCGGGGAGCATTCAAGCCCCTTACCTGAATCCTGCCCCTAAGCGGGCGAATAATTGTTGCGGTCATAAGCGTATGCTACAGACCCGCACACCGCTCTAGCCACCAATTCTGGAAGGCGCCTGTTTTTATTCCAAGTATTTGATTTGCGTATCCTACACTCAAAATATTTAAATATCACTACTGGTTTAAAAACCTTTATATACATATTCTGGTCTTGTCACTGCACCTCAGAAGAGAAGGTAAGCCAATGATCGGATTGAAGAAACGCCTAACTGGAGCCGCGCTTGCGCTGGGCATAATTGCGTCAGGGGCAGTCATAGCAGCCCCTGCCGCTCAAGCTGCGCCATGCGGCTATTACGTCAGCGGAGGGTATAGCTACTACAATCATTGCGGTTCAGGCAGAGCCTACATCCAGGTTGATCAGGTTGTAGGAAACTACGGTCAGTGTGGTTGGGTCCCCGGAAAGTAGTCCAGTGACTATGTGAGTACTCGTGTCCGACAATGGACACAGGAGGAATCACAGAAACAATGGCACGCAGACACACACCAGACCAGGTCATCGCTAAAGTCCGCCAAGGACAAAAGATGCTCAACGACGGACACCCGATGATCGAGGTCATCAAGGAACTTCAGATCACTGAAGCTACTTGGTACCGCTGGATCAACCAGTACGGGTCCGAGAAAAACGCTGAAGCCAGCAAACGTACCAAGGAGCTAGAGAGGGAAAACGCGCGCCTCAAGAAGCTGCTCGCTGATCAGATGCTCGCCAACGACATCCTTACTGAGGTTGCCAAGGGAAAATTCTAAGCCCCGAACCACGCCGCCGTGCTGTACGGATGGCGATGGAAAAATTCGGGGCATCCGAACGCTTCGCTTGCCACGTTCTGGGCCAGAACCGCTCTGCACTACGTAAGAAAAAAACACCGATGAGCTTTGACGAAGCGCAGCTACGAGCCGACTTGAGGGCTGTCGCGTCTAAGCATCCAACGTGGGGCTGGCGCAAAGCCCGCTGGCACTTGCTGGCCACCGAACGATGGAAAGACACTGTCTTGAACAGCAAGCGCATCCGACGATTATGGCGAGAAGAAGGCTTGGTCTGTAAGCCCAAGCGTCGAAAGAAGCGGCGCACCGGCCCAGACGCTGGGGAACAGAAGCGGTTGACCGCCGAGTACCCGATGCATGTACTGAGCTTTGATTTCCAGTCGGATGTCACCTCTTGTGGCCGTCATATCCGGTTCTTCAATGTCATTGATGAGTACACGCGGACCGCTTTGGCGATCATTCCCCGCAGGTCTTTTAAAGCTGCTGATGTGGTGGCTGTTTTGGAGGACATCATTGCTGAAATTGGGATCCAGCCAACGTTTGTGCGGTGTGATAACGGGCCTGAGTTCACTGCTGGCGCGCTGGTGGATTGGTGTAACACTGTGGGGGTGTCCACTGCGTTTATCGATCCGGGCTCACCTTGGCAGAACGGTTTTATCGAGTCGTTCAATGCGCAGTTCCGGCGTGAACAGCTTTCCGGGGAAATTATGGACACTATGGTGGAAGCGAAGTATTTGGCTGATGAATGGAAGGACATTTACAATCATGAGCGTCCCCATGGGTCTTTGGATGGGTTGACGCCGTCCCGGTTTTGGGATGAGTGGGTTAGAGAGAATCAGTTAGCTATCGCATAGCTGCTGGACTGCTTAAAGGGACCCAACCAAGTGCGTTGGCCCTGGTTCGACCCTGCTACGCAAGAACGATGGCGGCATCTACGCAATCACCAACGCCTTCTATCTTCGCTCTTGCTAATTGTCATAGGGTGGGTAGAGAGAATCTCTAACCAGTAGACAAGTAAGGTCGTTGCCAGTGTTACAGCAGAAATACGTAATTCAGTATCTTCTCCCGCTGGCAATGACCTTACTTTTTCTATGTCTGGCGTTATCAAGCCTGACCTACATGCCTGTAGATTTTTTTGTCTACTACGATGCGGCTCGCCAGGCTTTCACAACTGAGAATATCTACGCTCACAATATTTTCAGCGAACGATTGCCAGATGAGGGGTTGCCTTTCGTATACACCCCTTTCACCCTTTTACTCATCCAACCATTCACTTTGCTTCCGCCAATGCTGGCTTGGGTTACCTGGACCTTCGTCATGCTTTGCGGATTTGCCTGGGCACTGAGGTTCCTGGCCCGCTCAATCGGCCACGATCCCTCATCCAAGTTTGTTATCGCCCTGTTTCTCCTGCTGAGCGGAACAACCGTGATCGCTCAGCATCTCGCTTTCGGGCAGATCAATATCTTGCTAGCTGTTGCCTGTCTCTATGATCTGGCGGCTAATAAGACACAGCGGATTTCTTGGCTGCCTCGCGGACTATTGACTGGCATTGCAGCAGGCATCAAGCTCACTCCTGCATTCTTCCTGTTTTATCTTCTCGCTACTCGCCAGTTCCGAGCAGCAATATGGATGTGCGCAGGAGGTCTGGGCACCCTGGCCATCGGCGCGGTACTCTTCCCCGTAAATACATGGCATTATCTGAGCGTGGAGATCTTGTCGCTGAGCGACAAAGTAGATCTGGGCAGCAATTTCGCAACAAGCGGGAACAATTCGATTTCCGGCGCTCTCGCATACTTTTGGGCGGACGCCCCCCTAGGAGTCAAGGCCTTCTTCATCCTTGGCGTAGCTGCGGCCGCCTTGGCTACTGCCTACCACTTGCACAAAGCGCAGCGAACCCTCGATGCAGTTCTTATTGCAGGCGCAAGCATTCAATTGCTCTCACCGGTTAGCTGGATACACCATTGGGTGTTCCTGGTGTTTATCGTCCTGCGCCTCTCCCTGAATGCACGTACCCGGCGCTGGGGCCTAGCCGGACTGCTCTTTCTTCTTATGCAACCAACCGACCTCGGAGATTGGGTTCTCACGGCGCTACCTGAGAATATTGTTCTCTCTGCGATTGGCATAGTCTTCCGAGAAGGGTTGCTCCTGCTGACGCTAGCCTTGGGAATCGTTCTCGCTCGGCCGTCCAGTTCATTCGAAATCTCAGAAACAGGTACTTCCAGTCCTGCGCGACTGCCCGAAGGCCAGAGTAGCGAGCGGTAGCATCAGATCGGGAACTCAGCTCAAAAACAACCGTTTTTCAAGATTGAACTGTCGGCCGACAAGCCCTGCAGGATCGGGAGGACAGGTTGTCCGAACTTATTCGTCAGATTGGAAGCTGATCGGCTTTTCAGTGTGTGTCAATGACGGTCGGTCGTTTTAGATCCAGGGCTTTACTGACGAGGTAATTTGTTACCTATTTGATACAAGATGCAAGTCATTCCTCGATGTAAGCCGAAAATCTCTAAGTTAGAGTAAAGAAGGGTCAGTAAATACACACTGGTCAACGTTTCAGTTACGAGGAATTATGAAAAATCTTCTTTCCAGGGCTGCCGCCATTATCGGCGCTTCGTTACTCGCAGGATCTGTCCTTGCCTCCCCAGCAATGGCAGCTTCCACCGCAGATGTGAGTGTCCCTTCAACTGCTGTTCCTGCGGCTACCACTTTCGATCTTTCCGGTTACTTCATAGAACAAAAGGAACCGAATTTTGAAGAAATAACAAAGAATCTCAGCGATGAAGAATTGGCGCTATTGGAGTCTGGTAAACCAGCTGTCGTTTATCAGGAGGCGGAAACCGCAGAAATAACCAAGGTTGAGAAGGAAAGCACCGTCCAGACGTACGCGCTGCTTCCCACTAGCAATTGCGCTTCCACAACCGTCAATGCGTGTCTCTATGGTGCAGGTGGAGCTTCTGTTGATTATGGCTTTATTGGCACGGGATCGCTGACCGGCACTTGGAATAACCGCGGAAGTTACGGTTCGCAGAATCGAACTATGCGAGCTTGCAGCAGTAAAGTTTGCTACGCCACAGTTGCGCCTAAGGTCAAGGTTAAGCTCAGCAGCGCCACTACATTGAAGTCAGTTACCGTGTTTTAAATTCTATGCTCTGGAAGGTCGCAGGCTGAATGGACTTCCAGAGATTTTAGTTTGTTGTTCTTGCTAAGGCTTCCCAGTTCAAATGCTGTTTTGAACTGGGAAGGCCTTTGTAAGACTGATTTTCTGACCTGTTTCTTGCCATGATTCGGGATGCATCACCTTGAAGTAGGTTTCGCTTCGACCGGCGGGATCTCCAATGGTGGTTCGGACATCAAAAACGACCGTTTTTGAAAGTTATATGCAGTATGCAGCAGTGTGATCTTTGCCCATTCCCCGATAGGGATGGCTGCACCGTCCCGCAAACCATGCTGCCGTTTTATGCGCGACAGCGTCGGGTAACGAGCCGGAAATTTCATCATAATAGGTTCGCTCGAATTCCTCCGGTGCTTGGTGGAACAGAGAGGAACGCAGGCGTTCGCAGCTGTACCAATGCACCCATTCGAAGACAACCTCCACAACGTCTAATTCGGTCTTAACCGCTCCGATGCAGAAAAGCGAGACCGTGGCGACGGCCTCGTTCTTGAACAATCCCACACGGTCTTCGCGGCGGCATGGTCGTACGCCGCGCTGCCGATGGACAGTTCCACCCACTAGATCTCGAGGGGCTCGGTGAAACGTCCTGGGTTTCATGCCGCTTTCTATTGAGAGAATGGAAAGCATGCCCAAGCAGTACACCCCTGAAGCCAAGGCCCGCGCCGTCGCCTATGTCCTGGACCGGTTGGAGCGATACAAGTCGGTCTACAGTGCCGGCCAGGATCTTGCACCCAAGCTGAGCATCGGCGCCGAGGCCCTGCGCCGGTGGGTCGTCCAGGCCCAGGTCGACGCCGGGGACCGCACCGGCCCCACCAGCGAGGAACTCGCCGAGATCAAAGCCCTGGAGGCCAAGGCCAAGGACCTGGAAGAAAGCAACGAAATCCTCCGCCAGCCAGCGATTTTCTTCGCGAGGGAGCTCGACCCTCGCCGGCCCTAATCACCGAGTTCATCGACCATCAACGCGAGTGCGGCTACGCAGTCGAGCAGACATGCCAAGCCCTGACTATTCAGGGACTGCAGGTCTCTGCGCGAACCTACCGCGGCTGGAAACAACGCCAACCGGCATCCCGGGACATCACCGACGCCCAGATCCTCAACGTCCTGCACAATCTGCAGCAGCCTGATGAGAAGACCGGCAGGCCTAAGCCTGAGGTTGCTGTACGGGCGTCGGAAGATGCGGGCTTGGTTGCAGCGCAACGGCTTCCTTGAGATCTCGAAGCACACCGTGGACTTAGCTGTTGCGCGAGGCGGGAATGAAGGGTCTGGCCAGAGGCCGGAGGACTGTCACCACGATCCGTGTGAAGGACAAGATTCGGGCCAAGGATCTGCTGAACCGCAAATTCTTCACTGTCGCGCCTGACAAGGTCTGGATCACAAATTTCACTGATGTGCCGACCGGCGCCGGGTTCACCTACGTATCGTTCATGATCGATTTGTTCTCCAGACGGATTCTGTCTTGGGCGACGTCAACCTCGCATGATACCGAGTTTGTGAAGGAAGCTCTCCGGATGGCGTTATGGCAACGCCGGCATGGTTCGGGATCTCGTAAAGCCCGATTCAAGGCACGGTACATCATTCAGATGCCGGCAGTGAATATACCTCGCAGCGGTACACCAGGACGCTGGCCGCTGAAGGGCTGGTCCCATCGATCGGCACCATCGGGGATGCGTTCGTCAACGCGGCCGCCGAAACGGTGATGAGGTTGTTCAAGAACGAAGCCGCGGCTAGGGATTCCCCGTTCCGCAACAGCCCGTTGGCAGCGGAATCCGATGTCGGGGATGTCGTCGTGGATTGGGTGCACTGGTACAACTATGCCCGGTTGCATTCGACCCTCGGCTATAGTAAACAGGTGGAATTTTAGGAACTCTACTATGATGACTTCAACGGCGCGATACCCGATGTTGCCGCTAGTAAATTAGCGACATGATTTCCGGGACGGTTCATATAGACAAATCGCAGTACTGATCGCGATCCCATTCCTAAGGAGTAACATGAAGAAAGTCTTTGCCAGCTTCCTGATGATCAGCACTGTTGCACTGAGCGGATGTACATACTTCAATGAGTCCACCGCCAACGAGGTTGCTGCTGGCGCCGCCACCGGCATCCCTAGGCCTGACTCCGAGCAAGAAGCAAAGCTACGGGAAGATCTAGCGGAAATCGATCCGGCGCTGAACAATGAGAAGGCTTTTAACAGCGCTCGCAATCAGTGCACTGACATTTTGGGCGGTATGTCACCGGACAAGTTGATCTCGAGTACTCAAGCTCGTTTTGAAGGCGCAGGCGTGGAAACGGTCACCGAGCGGGATGCCAAGAAGATCCTGGACGTCATCAAGAACAACGGGTTCTGCAAGTAGAAGCCGCCGAGCCGTGCGCCGCGCAATCCTTTGCGTGCAGCGCACGGCTTTTGGGTACCCAACCACATGTATCGCAGAATTTCAGCGGCGAAAAGCCCATCGTTCTTCCTCCTCAGCAGCAACCGTTCGGTTCAAAGTCGAAGCTCCCGTGGCCAGTCGAGCAACGAGTTGCACGGCTGCGGTGTAGGTCTTAGCGTTGTAGTGGACCAGTTCGGTGCGGCGCATGCGCAGTGCTTTGGCTTCGCTCAGCTCCTCGCAGGGGTTCAGCCACCGGTAATAGGACGCCCTGGAAACCTGCAGTTTCTGGCACATCCAGTTCACCGGGTACTGGCCGGCATGGGCTTTGATGAAGGTGAAGATTGCGCTTATTTCTTGCTGTTCGAGGCGAAATAGGCGCTGACATCGTTTAAAAAGTCGTTCTCCCGTTTCACCTCCAGCAGTTCCTTGCGCAATTTCTCGTATTGGGCCCATTCCACTGGTCCGCGTTCCTCTGCTTCCGATTCTGGGTGCTCGGTGCGGTAAGCGCGGACCCAGTTGCCCAGGGTTCCTTCGTTGATGCCTAGAGAGGCTGTGACCTCGACCAGGCTCTTCTGGGAGGAGATCACTAGTTCGACTGCTTCGGCGCGGAACTCCGGGGTGAACTTCTGACGTTTGGACATGCACTCATTCTCCTACGAACGCGTGTCTCACGACATCATGACAGCTCACACGAACACGGAAAGTCCGTAGGAAGGCGAGAACTACAGAATGGAATTCCTGTCCACCCCCGACAAAAAGACGGGGAGAAGTGCAGCATTCCCCCTACTTAGGCTTTCTTTCATCCTAGTGCGCAGATACAGCGATGTGAACACGAATATCCAGCACATGGTTTCTACTATGTAGGAGTGGGGAAATCACTTTTCGTGATGCGCAAAATGAAATTTTCGTTCTGGAGTTGCTGAAGAGACATATCGAACATTGGACCGTCCGTTGGAGTTTTTGTCGCTTCGTGATGTCCGTACATGTCAGCATACGACGACGTTCACGAGTTGCGGCTACCTTCCGCGCCGACGAAGATGCGATACACGACGCTTCCCGGAGCCTCCACCAGAACCTTGGCTTGTTCCGTCGGAGAACCCTCCGTCGCGTTCGAAACGAACGCAGCACCGTTGAAGTCGCACGCTTGTGTGTCGTCAAGCAGCTTCGCACCGTTGGCGGCGGTCACCCTCACTCGTAGGTGTGACGTGGCACGATCGCAATCCACCCAGATAGAGACAAATCGTCCCATACCGAGAGGAACATCAGTGGAAGTGGTGCCTTTCAGGAGTGGGTCTGCTACCACTACATCGAATCCAGGACTGTCCATCTCATCGGGAGGAACGCGGGATGCGAGACTTTCCTGGGTTGAGGTGGTCGGTTCGATCCCGCCATAGGCGCGCGCACCTGGAGACGGCGTGTCTAGGGGGCCGCAGGCGGTGAGCCCCATGGCGATGGCGCCTATTCCAGCGGTGATCAGGAACTTTTTGGTTTGCTTGTTCATGTGTTGTCCTTCGCTTGGCGCGCCCACGTAGAGGCCCGGTGCATTGCTCAGTGTCGCACCTGAGGTAGTACTAGTGAATCGCCCCGCAGTAGGATCTTTGAGAGCGGACTGCTGCACAGGCAAAGACTAGGGGGTCCGCGTCCAAGAGCGTCAAGGACGACGAGCCTTGGGGTGGTGCGTTCGTGGGTTTCCGGACCTCCATGAAACAGCATTGGGGTTAAGTGACAATTTTCGGATGTGCATGTTCTTCGATGCCCGATGTCACGTAAACGACCGTTTGTGGCACTGATCGAATCTGTCCCACTTTTGTCGCATCCATTGTGTCAGTTTGTGGATGTATGCGTTAAGTGTCCAGTTGGTGGCTGAACTTTTCCGGCATGTTGTCTCTTCGGCATCTATGGTTGATATATGTCCCAAATCGAACGCGATCTTCCTGCTGACTATTCTGATGCGTTGTTGACCTTGAAAGAGCTGATCCACGGGGCCCAGCATCGGGCGCAGCGGATGGTTAATACGGCCATGGTCGAACTGTATTGGAATATCGGGCGAATCATTCTTGAGCGTCAGGCTGGTCAGCCTTGGGGGAGTAAGGTGTTCGACAGGATTGCGAGGGATCTGCGAGCTGAGTTCCCTCATATGAAGGGGTTCTCGAGAACGAATCTATACAATATGCGGGCGTTTGCCGAAGCGTGGGGTGATGAAGATTCAATTGTCCAGTCAGTAACTGGACAATTGAGCTGGACTCACAACGTGGCGCTTCTGAATAAGATTGGTGACGGTGAATTGCGTCAGTGGTATGCGCACCGTGCTGTTCAGAATGGTTGGTCGGTGGCGGTTCTTGAGCACCAAATTCGTACTCGGTTACATGCACGCGAAGGTGCGGCTCCTAACAATTTAGAATCTCGTTTACCTAGCCAGGGCAGTGACTTGGCGAAGGAACTGGCCAAGGATCCCCTGATCTTTGATTTTTTGGGGCTCACCGAAGAGGCGCAAGAGCTTGCGATTGAAGAAGCCATGACGCTTCGTTTGTCGCAGACTTTAGCCGAGTTTGGTGCTGGTTTCGCGTTCGTCGGTAGGCAGTACCATCTTGATGTCGATGGCGATGATTTTTATGTTGATCTGTTGTTGTATCACGTGCCATCGGACCGTTATGTCGTCGTTGAGCTGAAGGCTGGGAAGTTCAGGCCTGAGCATCTGGGGCAGTTGAATTTCTATGTCGCTGCGGTTAATGACATGTTGAGGCTTCCCCGTCAGGCTCCTACGGTGGGGATCTTAGTTTGTGGGTCTAAGAACGATCGGACGGTGCGGTATGCCTTGGAGGGTTCGACACAGCCGCTAGCGGTTTCTTCTTACACGTATGATGCGTTGCCTCAGGAGGAGAAGACGTCTTTGCCGTCTCCTGAAGCGATTGCGGCTGCGTTGGAGGCCGAAGGAGGTCTGGCAGGCGAATAGCATTGATGCTGCCGTGGATCCAAGTAATTGGTCAGATGGCATATTGATTGATATGACCTTCTGAGCTGCCAGGCTTCGAGAATGTCGCTGGGATGAATCTTGTCCCTGAGATTTGGCGAATTCTGGGAGTGATGCCAAGCGGCGTCACCATGCACGGTACCGGGTTAATTTATTGGTGAATGTGGATTCCTAGATGTCGAGTGTTCTCTGGGGCCGTGAAGTTTCGGTTGAAATAGCAGTATGATGTTGAATGATCAATCCACTGGAGGAAGCTGCCTTATGTCTGACCCTGTTTACCCGCCGAATAATCCTTATGCGACGTCTGAGACTGAAAGTCTGAGCTTACCGTTGTACGGAGCGTCTTTTGGCGAAGCCGTCAAACGGTTCTTCAAGAAGTACGCGACTTTCAGTGGCCGTGCGAGTTTGAGTGAGTACTGGTGGGTGGCGTTGTTCAATTTCATCGTAGGTTTTGTGGCTGTGATCGCGATGTTCATGAGCGGTGCACTTGCTATTGAGCCTGGCGCCGTTGAGGTCCCTACGGAGGCTGTCGTGGTGGAGTGGATAGTGAACATCTATGGTTTGGCGACGCTGATCCCGAATATTTCGATCGCGGTGCGTCGTTTACATGATGCCAACTTCAGTGGCTGGTTGTATCTGTTAGCGCTTGTGCCGATCTTGGGTACCTTGGCGCTTTTGATTTTGACATTGATGCCAGCCAACCCGGTAGGTACACGTTTCGACAAACGGGAGTTGTGGCCTGAACAGCCGACCGCGCCATAGTCATTTTGTTGGTGAGGACAGCGTCTGTGAATCTGCGTGAAGTGGGTGTGCGGGCGCTGTTCGTCATTGTGAAGCGTGCTTATTTTCTGTTGGGCCAATTTCGCGAAGTGCATTGTGTGGCTGGAGGCACGGACATATACATCTTCGAGGCTGTGCACGGGCCACGATCACCTGTCGTAGGTGAACTCAGGTACCGCAGCTTGTGGCTTGTGTGCGGGTGGTCGGTTGGTTCCTGCTGTCCACGTGTGTGCAGGAAAAGCAGCGCAGCGGTTGGGCTTTTGCTGTGCACAGGTGGGCAGGAGGCCACCCACGTAACCACGGTCGAAAAGAATGGGCTGGTACTCACCGTGAGGTGAGTGCCAGCCCATTCTTTGATTGGTTAGAAAGTACTGGAACGTTGTCGTTACTTGATGCCGAATTCTGCTTGTTCGGCGAATTCGGTTGCCAGGTTTTGGTATTGCCTCGGAACGGTTGTTCGGTGGCGTCTTGGCGTGCGGTAACAGTGATCCAACTGTCATTGGTGAAAAAGTAGCAGGACAGGATATTTTCATAGGCATCCTGCGGCTCGCAACGGTCGCCGATGAGCTCTTGCATCTGGTTGCCGAACTGATTTATCTCGTTGTTTTTCATCAGTGCGAGCCTGACAACACCGTCAGTGAGGGACAGGGAGAGATCGCGGTTGTTACATTCACTGTCAGCGGGGCGAAGCTGACTGGTTGAATCCGAATAGGGGTCTGAGGAAGATCGGTACGGAAATTCACGCTAACGACATCCCGGTGTCGATCCTGGCGTGGATAGGGCTCGCGAAAAAGCGAAATGCCCGACGCAAAGCTTTCGCAGTGTGGGGCAACGGATGAGAGCCGCACGTCATCTTTCGGTGGTGGCAGGAAGAGGTCACGGATTGATTGTGCCGGTTTTCTTGCGTTGGTCGCGTTCAACGGCCCGGTAGATGGTGGATCGGCTGATGGAGAATAGTTCTGCCATTTCGGTCATGGTGTGTTTGCCGGCATCGTGCAGTTCGAGGAGGTGTGTTTCTTGTTTCACGGTGAGTTTTGGCTGTTTTCCCCGGAGTCGGCCGTTGGCCGTGGCAACCTTCATTCCTTCGCGGGTGCGCATGCTGATGAGGTCGGCTTCGAACTCAGCGATCATCGCCAGGACGTTGAACAGCAGTTTGCCCATTGGGTCGGTGGGGTCGTGGACGGAACCACCGATGCTGAGTCTGATTTCGCGTCTGGCGAGGTCGTCGGCTATCTCGTGGGCGTCTCGGACGGACCGGGCCAGGCGGTCGAGTTTGGTAACGACGAAGGTATCTCCGGCCCGGCAGGCGGCGAGGGCTTCGTGAAGTCCTGCGCGATTCTTGTTCCTGCCGGTAAAGCCATGATCAACATAGACGCGTTCGGGTTCAACGCCAAGGGATGCCAGGGCATCACGCTGGGCGGTGAGGTCTTGCTCCTCCGTGGACACGCGTGCGTAACCGACCATGATCTTAGACATGTAGATCAGTGTGTCACATAGGGATCCTTCACCGGACAGTTCACCGTACACCCTATACGGACACTTCATAGGTCACCATTAGCAAAGCAGCAGGTCAGCGGTTGGCGTGTCCGGTGGAGGACCGGCTATCGGAACACTGCAATTCAATTATGCGGTCAGACCCCTTGCGGGACGACGCCACTGATTGCGCAGCCAAACAGAGGGCTCTACCTGGTCCTGCTACGGGACAGCCTTTGACTTGATTCCGTCGGCAAGCTGAAGTCCAATTGCTATCTGGCTCCACTCGCCCTTAGCGTACGATTTTTCCGTTTTCTGCGGCGACCCGGATTCAACTTGGCTGCCTGGAACAAAGTTACGGGCGCACCGCGAATCCTCGGAGGATGAGGTCATTGCTGAACTCGTCAACTAGGCCCGGAAGGACTGTTCGAGAAACTTCGCGTCCGGTGTCACGGTCATAGGCAATGATGCTGTAGTCGGAACCGTCGTTGTTGTCCACCAACTGGACAACCTCAGAGGGAGTGAAGACTGCTTGGGATGAGGATGCTTGACTGGTGTGCCCCTCCACATTGAACTTATGGGTCGTTTCGCCTGTTTTCAGATCAGTGGTAAATATTGCATTTCCTGCCCCGTACCATTCAATGGCACCCTTGCGGATGGAAGCCGAGCCCAGTTGCGGTAGACCTGTTCCATCATCACGCATGAGGGGTTCCTCTACGGGGCGGGCTCATGCTCCTGAGTAGGTAGGCACAGTTGATTGGATGTCCGGCGGCCGCCCTGGAGGTTGGCGCGCTCCGGCCGCGATTTCCACATTGTGACGAACGCGAACACGGATATAAGGAAAGCAGCGAAGGCCTGCGCGTGGAGGACGAGCCACAGTTCGTTCTGGTTCGGAAGCAACAGGCTCATGTTTCCTGCCTCGTCCGCTCGATTGACGAAGAATTCATCGATGGGCGTCCAGAACGCTACCGCCATGACGCTGAGTCCAAACATGAACAGGGCGAGGGCGAATATGATGATCGACCATGCTGTAGGTCGCCGTCTTGAGGTTCTTGTAGGCATTACCGATGAGCTCCTTGTCTTTGACGTGCGGGATCACCATCCTATCGAGACCGGTCAATGGTGGCGGTTCCCTACGCAGATCCGTTAATGGATCAGTTTCGTCGTTGTCGCCAAGGGCCGACACAATTGGCGTCGTCACATCGGTCAGGAGAGCAAGATTGCTGTATTGGCGGTCCGGATCCGTTCGCACCATCCACCGTCCCAGTAGACGTTCGGCTTGCGGGCCTGGGTCTGCCAAGCAGATCTAGACCTCCAGGATCCCATCCTTCGCTTCACGAATGTCGGGGAGTGCATGTGTGTCGAGGTCTTCCATGAATTCAAGACTCGCGTATCGGTCGAACTTGATGCGTCCAGCATCGTCAAAGACCCTGATCCTGCGGCGGATCCAGCCCGCGGGAAAATACGGGTGGCGACAGGTCACATGAACTTCGGATTCAGGCCATTCTCCGATGGTTTCCACGTGTGTTTCTTGGACGCCATCAGCGAGCGGGGCGGTAGTTCCATCTGCTGCGCGCCAATAGGCGTCAGCGTCGGCAAACTGATCCGTTAGCGCCTTCACAGCTTGGGTCTTCTGGGCATCAGTCAAGCTCACGCGTTTCCAGTGCGTCCCGGCGATCTCGGAAAGGTCGACTCGTGCAGAATCGTGTCTCGGTCCATAAGAATCGTAGTCAAGGCCGAGCTGTTCCGACGCAACGAGGGTTCCCCATCCTTGGGGAACAAATTCCCTAAATTTCACATGCTCGGGTATTTCGTCGACCGTACCTATTACCATCGCCGTACATCGGTACTCATAGCTGATCGTGTCGGAGTCATGGTGGGCTACCGGCGGCGACGGGTTCACGAATAGCACATGACCGTGCTCGTCCTCGCGGACGGCGTTGACGTACCGGTCGACTTCCAGCGTTCGTTGGACCTGACCTGGCAACAGGATTTGCAATGTCGATGGAGCAGCCCAGTCCGCCGGCAGCTCGCCGCCCCGATAGTTGTCGTCCGTTTGTTCGACTATGGATGTACTCGTCCATAGTCCGGCGCTTGTTGCTCCCACGACGGTGGTTTCCTCAGTGCGAACAAAACCCAGTGAACCGTCCACACCAATCCTTACAGCGACCACGACGGTGGGGCTGTGTAAAGCCGGGTAGTCGATTTCCTGCCCATCGGGGCCGCTTTGGTACAGCACCCAGAGGGCGTCGGTCGTCGCACAAACGGAAACATCTGGGGCCAGAATTCCCGTGTCAAGATCCGGCCACGTGAGGAAGAGATCCGGCATGGCTTCTCGGCGGACCAGGGCCACGGGGCGTGCCTCGTCGATATAAAACGTTGTCGTGCCAATGGTGGTTCGAGGCAGGGCGGACATCAGGTCTGTCATGACCCGATGCTAACAGCCACTCGGCTAACGTCGTAACGCCCGAAAGCCTCCCCGTCGGCTTCAACAGATTTCTAGATATCAGGTGGGGAGCTTTTCTTTGGAGGAATCTCGCCTTACTCACAAGGCGAATACCCATCGGGCACATACATCAATTTATCGTCCCGCAGAGCGTTCCTCATACGGACGGCACGACGCAGATTGGGGGACTTCGGAAAGGTATGGATGACTCTGGGGGGGCCGACACCCGTCATTGGTATTTTAGCTAAATTTCTTAAGTTTCCACTCGGGTCCGTAGCTGCTCTTTGGTGAAGTTGATACCGGCACGGGAGAGCAACTGCATGCGTAATCCGTCAATGTTCCAGCTCACCCATCGGGCGAACTTGCGTGATCGGCTCAACGCGAGGGAGAAGTGGGTGTAGTCGATGACGGGAGAGTCGTCGAGCTGCACTAGATCTTCGGCAATCTCGGAGTTGGCGGTGGGGAGGTCAAAGGCCGTGGTGCAGGTGAAATCCCGCGGACTCACTGGACAATTCTTTCTACCGACTCATGGATGGCACGTGCGATTTTCTGGATTCGGCATTAAACATGGAAGCATCCTGCAAAGACCGCGGGATGCTTCCATGCGAAAGAGTCTGTTGAGACATGAACAATCATAGCCACTGTCGTTGCAGATGAGGTCTCTCCCTCATGGGGATTCAGCAATCCTGGACGGCTCCGACGATATCAACCATCACCAGCACCGCGACAGAAACCTCAGCCGTGTGATGCAGACGATCAGAATAATCAGGGGTTTGACCTCAGACTTTTCTCTATAGTTCGGTTACTCTCGCTATTTCATCAAACTTGATGGTGACTGACTCCGCTGATCCATCACTTATCATCAGATCGGCTGTCTTCTCAAACGAATTCCAGCGTGCCGTCACTTGGACAGCACCGACAGATTCCAAAGCCACTGTCCCAGACCCGTTGGAAGATGGAATGCTCACTTCATGGCCGTTGACCGTTACTGAAAGGTTCGCAGGAACTTTTACGGTAAAACAATCATTTTTTGCACAAACATCCATGACGGCATCCACAGATAGTGACTGGGATGTATCTGAAGTTGAGCAACCAGCTGCGATCAGAGCAAATGATGCAAGGGCTAATCCCTTTGCCCAGGTGCGTCCTAGCATCGGTAAGACCCGGCTTGGCTTGATTTCTGCCATAGATTTGAGCTCGTATTCCATGAGATTCCGATTGAAGACTTACCTATACTAAAACCGGTCAGCTTTGTAGAGTTCCAAGAATGCCCATATTTCGCAAAAGCTTGAAGGCATTTAGTTGAACTCGTGGTTAGCGTATAGGTCAAAGTTCCTTTATATGTAGGACTGTGTCCGTAAAGCGCGGCATAGCCCCAATCCTGGAACGCCCAACCCGCACCATATTGATTGTTGGTTTCCAGCCATCCAGTTTTCTCACACTTGTTATAGCTGTTGCACCCCACAAAGGAAACACCCTTGTTGGTGACGGCGCGGTTGAACGTAATTGCTAGCCCGTCGGGTCCACCGATCTGAGATTTGCCGCGTGGACACTCGGAAAAGGGTGCATTCTTCCAATTGTATCGAGCATACGCATAAATCTTTGTCCCAGATTTTACAATTTGGGGGCGAGAAATATTTATGTCACCTGCACTCGACGAAGGCTTGGTAACACGGCACCCGTGGTTGGGTCCCTTTAAGCAGTCCAGCAGCTATGCGATAGCTAACTGATTCTCTCTAACCCACTCATCCGGCGGTGTCCTTTGGGTGGTCATGTCGTGTTTTTCCTAGTCTCTTTCTATAAATTGGCTAGGGGTCTTACACAATCCACCTGACAGGCTCCATAGCCGGGAATTACTCGGCTATCAGGACTGGGATGTGAGGATCAACGAGGGGGAGCCGAACTGCTCTTACCCCGATGGATTTTCTAGCGCTCCGAGTCTGTGTGTTTCGTCAAGTTTAAGTGAGCCATTAAAGCGGTAAAAAGTAAGCCATCTCGGCGCAGAAATAGGCCATGTCAGCGCTAACGCCACGGAAACAGGCCAAAAACCCCGTAAACACAAGGATTCACGGCCTGCCCCAGCAGCATCGCAGCACTTAGAAAGGTGGCTGGGCGCCGTCCCACTCCTCTATCAACTGCCGCATGGACTTCCTCTCAGGAACCTTGGCTCCCTGCACCCAGTCAACAGCCAGCATCCCGTCTTGGGACCACCCCGCAGCAGGGTCAAGAAAATCCTGCGGCCATGGAGCCGGCCGACCGGACTCGTCCCACCAGCCCGTCCCTTCCCCGCTGGCCAGCAATTCCAGATCTTCCTCCAAAGTGCGCCCTTCAGGGTGCCACTGTCCCGTGGCCTGCTCGCCCATCAGGTTCCCTTCCTCAACGTGTTCTTCGGCATGTTCCTGGCGCTGTTCATCGTGTTTGCCTCTCATTTCATCAACGCGTGTTTCACCCGGTACGACTGCCCACGGAACTGCAACAGCCTGCCATGGTGAACAATCCGGTCAATGACCGCAGCAGCCATATTGTCATCACCGAACACGGTGCCCCAACGCTTGAACTCCAAATTCGTCGTCAGCACCAGACTCCGCTTCTCATACCCATCAGCAATGACCTGGAACAACAACCTGGCACCTTCGCTATCGATCGGAAGGTACCCAAATTCGTCAATGACAAGGAGCTGGTTCTTCGCGATGGAGCCAAGCTCCTTATCCAACCGGCCTTCATCTTTCGCCCGGCGCAACGTCATCACCAGCGACGCGGTGGTGAAGAACCTCGCCGGAATGCCCCGCAGGCATGCAGCGGCCGCCAACGCGGACGCCAAATGCGTTTTGCCGGTGCCCACGTCGCCGAACAGCACCAAATCCTGGGCATGCTCCAAGAAATCCAAATCACTCAACGCTTCACGCCCATAGTCCGGTGGGAACGTCACCGAGGTCCAGTCATAGCCCACCAACGATTTCAACGCCGGCAACTTCGCGGCCTTCAACAACCGCTGATGACGCGACGCCGTCCTGGACTCATGCTCGGCGCGGAGCAGCTCATAAAGGAATTCCCGCTGTTTCGGCGTGCCCTTATGCGCCCACTCAGAGATCACCGCAGCGGTCATCGAGGCCGCCCGGCCAGCCTGCACCAACTCTTCAACGCTCACCAGACTCATGCCAGCACCGACTCTTCTTGCGCAGCAAAAAGCCTGTCATAGACCGACAGATCAACATCCCCGGTTTCCGGCTCGGTGCCTTCGGCCAACCTCCTGGCCAGCATGCCCAGCGTTTCATGGCCAGGATCATCGCCTTGCTCAATGATCTGCCCTGCGGCCTGCACCGCGGTTTCAAACCCTGCAGCTTCACTGGCCTTGTCCAACGCTGTCAGCAACCGACGCCGGTCCTCGGCCACGGCGCTATCCAGCCAGTCACGCACGGGATCAGAAACCACCGCCCGCACCGGGGAATTCGCCCACGCCCCCGGACGGTGCGCCAGCAACGCGAGCACCCCGGAGGGCTCCATGATTGTTTCCGGATGAACCCCGAAGACTCGTGGAAACCGTCGCAGCACGGCCGCCTGCTCATCGAGGATCTCAATGACATCGTGACGGATCCCGACCGTCAACGACCTCCTAGCGAACACCGGCCCGGCCGCGTAGGTATTGGAGCCCACCTGCAGGTGGCCGTATTTATCGGCTTTACGCGACTCGTAGCGCACCGGGTCAAACCCCGCCCCCGGCAACGCCAAGCCAGCCTGAACATCCTGCTCGAAGAGGTCCTTGATCAGAGTCCTACGCCGCCAATGCGGTTTGCCTCCGAACCGATCACACCGTTCCAGCAGCACCTTGTTCAGCCCTTCCAACGTCGCCGCATGAGGCAACGGGACCATCAGATTCCGGCGCAGGAACCCCACCGCGTTCTCAACGTTGCCCTTCTCATTGCCCGAATATGGATTGCAATACTTCGCTTCGGACCGGTAATGCGCTTTGAACGCAGCAAACAATTTCGTTTCCAACACCTTGGTCTTGACCCTGCGCCCCACACCGGTGGCGTTATCGAAGATCATCCGATGCGGCACGGACCCAATGTGTTCAAAGACGGTCCGCAACCCGTGGCAAACACATTCCGAGGTTTCACCCCCCCATACGCCTGCGCGAAGCGCATATTCGAGTACGGGAAAGTGACCACGAAAAGGTGCACGACTTTTCGCTCGCCGGCCAAGAAGACCTCAGCTTCGCCGAAGTCCACCTGGATGGTGCCCGGGGCCCACTCCAGCTCCAGGAACCCGTCGTTCTCGCTCTGGCGTTCTTGCTTATAGCGTTTGACGAATCGCTGCACCGGCGAATACGTGCCCTGGTAGTTTTCTTCGTCCACGAGCCGGTCAAAGATGCGTTGGGCGGTATGGCGTTGTTTGCGTGGTTGGCCGATGTCATCTTCGAGCCAGGTGCTGATGGTTTCCTCGAAGCCGGTGATGACCGAACCAGCTGGCCGTTTACCCGCTTTGGGCGGGGCTGGCGAGTAGTTGGTGATGCGCAGGTATTTGGCGACAGTGGCTCGGCTGAGGTTCAGCTGAACGGCGATTTTACGCCCTGAGATACCCTCAGAGTCTAATTTCCTGATAGTTTCTTGCACGGACATGGGTTCCGTCATTTCCTTCCAGACCTTCCGGCGCCGAACATAGGCAAAATGGGGCGCCGTAAGGAATTTATCTGGCCAGACGGGCCCATGTCCTTTGCTGTCTTCTTCGTGACAGGAGAGGGGCAAAGGGGGGCAACGTCTGGGCGTGGTGATCAATGGGTGGCCGCGGTCGGGGCTGCGAGGATTTTTGGCAGTCCCGGTGGCGTAGGTGGCCTACTTCTTACCGCTTTAATGGCCTAAATATGGCCGCTGAAATGGTCTATTTCTTCAGCCGTAATGGCCTACTTAAAGTTGATCACACACAGAGTCTGCCTTTACGCGCCGTCGATCTCTCTCGGTAAACCCTTTGTTCTCTCTACACCCGGGGGCTAGCCGGTGGCCTTGACGCTCATGTTAAGCTTCGACATGCTGGAGCGTGTACCTTCGCAATCTTGCCGGACTCAAGGTACTCTTAAATTGAATTTTTTGTTCAAAAATAATGATGCCTGACCCTTGCCGGGGTTGGGCATCACCTTTTTAAGCGCCTTGACTAGTTCCCTAGCAGACATCCCCGGATCTATTGGGGAAGGGTCGAACTCGCACCGAAGAAAATTCGATTTCTGTTTGAGCGTGTCGCACAGAAGCACTGAGTGCTAGTAGGCCTTCAATTCCTACCGAACCAGCATGAACAGAAGGTCAGTTTCTGGTTCGGGGTCAAAAATGTACGAGAGAATTCCGGACGCTCCAATGATGAAGGCAAGTAAAACTAAGCCCGCAACGATGAGCGACACAACTATGAAAAATCGCTTGTCTTCTGGTTTCATTATTTTGTCCATAAAATTGCCTATTTTGCTTCTGGTGAAATCTTGTCAAAGAAAAGTCTAAAAGGTCTCGCGGCTTTATCGATAGCCGCCCTGCTGATTGGCAACGCAAATGCTGCTGTGGCCTTAGAAGCTCCTGATTCTTCCCACAAAGCGCTCTTAAATTTGTCGAAAGTTTCTTCCGATACGAATGTTGACGTGCTGAACACGTCTGTTGAGGCTAAAGCAACCATGGCGCAGCAATGGGATTGTCATGTTCGAGGCCTCTGACGGTAAAAACCATGGCGCCCATGGGTGTTTTGGTGTCTACGTCTCCGCCGCCGAGGTTCAGCACTCGCAGCCCGATATTGCGTTCGCGTAGCTCTTCTGCCAGCTCGAGCATTTTCTGGGTTGAGAGCCCGAGCCGGTCCAAGGTGGTGATCACGAGGGTATCGTCCGGATGCAGTGCTTCGAGCGCTTTATCCAGTCCGGGTCGTTTAGCGAGTGCTCCGGACTGGCCGTGGTCGATATAGAGGTCATCGCGGCGGACTCCGGCGGCAAGAAGATCTTGGATTTGCCGGTCGGCCTCCATCTGCTGACACAGTAATTCACGTTGAGTCGAGATGGGTAGTAAGTGGCCGTCAAAACCACGGATTTTTAAGGTCTGACGAAAGTTCTGGAGTAGCTTCGAAGGGGCTATCCGTGGCATTGCTGGCTCCTTAAACAGAATTGAGGACGTAACTCCGAATTCCATTCAAAGCTACGTCCTCATCGCTGAAGAGGCCGTTGGATGGCGCGGTTTATGGTTCCTCGCCGAAAGCTATTCTGTACCCCTTACCAATCTCGACTATGGTCATTTCGATGGGAGTATCAGGCTGTTCGGCGTATATGTTGTAGAAGTGCGCTGAACCTCCACGATCGTACTCGATCATTTTAAAGTTTGACGAAGTGACCTCCTTCGAGTCCATTTCGTGCTTCAGAGCAGTCAACGGTCCGTTCATGGCTTCGTTGGTCAACTTTAGGCTGATTACTGAACATGCCTTGTCGTAATCGGTAGTTTCAGCAGCTTCAAGGAGGCCGCGCACTGCTGTTTGAGGATCGTCAACAGGTCTTCCACCGTCACAAGTTAGCTCATCGTTGGCTGAGCAACCAACAACAGCGAAGACCAGCGGCAGAACTAATAATGTTGCGGCAAGCCTAGGTAAGTTTTGTAGATTCACTAGAAGCCTTCACTGTTTGAACGGGAGGTATAACTAGATCCTATGCGCGAACCAAGTTACTTTGAGAGATTTCATTTGAGTGAAGGGTTTATTCAAAGTGTTGTTGGTGTGGTACGAAAGGTACGGTACGCCATTGATTTTCTTAGTTGTCACCATGGTATGAGACATGTTCTTTTGACCGGCTGACTTGTACTGAAGAACGTCCCCAGGTACGAGACTGTATACGCTACCGAGACGTGAAGCTCGCTTTGATTCATTTCGCGCAAACCTGTAAAAATTCTCTGCACCGCTCCAAGTCCAGCTGGTAAAGGAGCTATTTCCGTACCATTTAGCATCACTTTTGTAGTAACCATTAACGTGTTTCCAGCCACCTGCGTACAAAGCTTGAGAAACAAAATTTGTGCAGTCATTACCGTACTTCCTGTAGGCAGGGTTGTATGATTTCGCCCATTTGGTTGCGTAGTTTACAACCTTTTTCTTGTTCGAAGCGCTAAGTTTCGCGACCGCCATTTCTCCGACGTTCGGTGGGAGGGGTGAGACCGAGGTACCACTGTCGTTTTCGCTGCCAGGAACAGTGGGGTCGACTTCGATTTCTTCCTCTTCGGAGGTTAGGGATTGCATCGTAGCCTCAGTTGTCAGATACTCATCATCTTTCGCCACGATGTCCCTGATCGTTCCTGTGGCGTCGATCGTTAGCTCATAGGGGATGAGTTCGCTCCAATCTTCGGCATCAGAGAGCTCTGCAATATCTCTTGTAAACCGAACCAGGTATTCGACCTTAGTTCCTTCGTTTGTTTCTGAAAGAACTTCGGAATTCTCCACAACTACTTCCGAAGAATTTACATTAACTACGTCAATAGTCTCTTGTTGCACGCCCAGATTCTTCGCCGACATGAGATTCAGCTGCTTGGCTGAGCGCGACATCAGCTCAGGAAAATGACGGTCGGAGAATTTCTTTGTGGTTGCCTTCTCTTCCCAGGTGACATCCTCTACTGCTTGCAGCTGATCCTCCAGGAATCCCCCTATATCCTTGACTGTCCCAACGTCAAGTGAATTGCTTTTGCCTTGCGGAGCTTCAATTGCGGGTTCGGGCGCACTTGCTGCATTGGCGACATGAAGAGAGCTGACAAGCAGGGCCGAAGAGGCTACTGCAGCCATGGATATTCTGAGTGTGCGCATGACATCTCCAGTTTGATTCTTGCGCTCACCGTGAACGCTCAAATCAATATAATAGATTAAAAGCAATGTAATTTTTGTGGTTTCTTAAAGAATTTTTTATAAAGTTTTGACGGTTCGGTCGGTGATCCACAAATTTCAGAAAGAAAGTGAATCGTAAAATTCCTGAGATAGCTTCACATCCTGGGCGTAAGGGTTGATGGAGTAGCGCTCTAGTTCGATCAGTCCTGCAGGAAAGCTCGAGCTAGTCAGGATTGCTCTGGTTGGGTCCCCGAAAAGTAGTCCAGTGACTTTGTGAGTATTCGTGTCCGACAATGGACTCAGAAGGAACCGCGGAGAATTGGACGTAGACACACCTCAGACCAGTTCATCGTTAAAGTCCGCCAAGGATAGAAGATGCTCAACGAAGGCCGTCCGATGATCGAGATCATCAAGGAACTGCAGCGGAGCGGATTGGGGTTTTGTTGTGCACAAATGGGCAGGAGGTTATGTGCAGAACCAGAAATGAAAAATAGACCGGCGCTCACCGAGAGGCGAGCGGCGGTGCATTGTTGTGTGCTCGGTTAACTATCGGTTTTTGGATTCGTTTCTTCGGACTTTTGCGAGTCCGGCGACGCGTTCGAGAGCCGATCTTGTTCAGCTCGGTTTGAGTCCAGCTCTTCTCCAATGCGTCGGTGAAAGCTTGCTTTTCTGTGGCTTGGGTCTGCTCCAGGTGGTGCTCAGCTTTAACATGGGCTGTCACAGCCTGGGCGATGTTGCTGGCGGCATTCACATGCAAGTTCGACCCCTTCCATAGGTTCTGTCAAAGGACAAGCACGCGCAACTGACGAGTAATATGACGAATGATATACCGTTTCAACAGCCGTTCTTTAGAGAATATTTTGAAAGTTCCTGCATATTCAAGCCCGAGCGCGACAGATTATGATCATGGGAATGCGCAGCTTCCCGGAGGCGGCATCGGGGCAACGGCCCGGGCTATTTGCGTAGTTGCCGCGTTGCGGGAGTATGTTCCGGACGTGCGTGGCCTTGCACCACGTTGAGGTAGCTGCTGCTTAAATGGCCGATATCAAGTGCTCGGATCCCGCGTTCGGAGAGTTTTTTGGCCAAAACGGTTCCGGCCGGGCCTAGGGAAATGACGGCAAGGTCCGGATTCTTTTCCAGAGTCTCGGAGACAACTCGTTCCAGATCGGTAAATGCGTCCTTGGGAGTTGAATGGATAAAGTCTGCGGTTTTCAGGTTATCGAAAAGTTCCGGGACCAAATCAAACCGTGAGCCCTCGCCGGTGATGATGATGGCATCTTTCCGGTCCCAGACTTTGCGCCATAGCTCTACTGCTTCCTGGCCCAGGACTTCAAACACTCGGGGCCTGGTGATATAGGCATTGATGTATTTTTGCTGAGGGTTAACCAGTGGCTTCAAGCTGGGCCACAGCTCGGCATACACGTTGGACCAGTGGGCATCTCGGAATAAGAAGGGGAAGCCGATGAGCAGGTCTTCGGATTGAGTTTCAAAGACTTCCCGGAGCTGATACTGGAGTTCCTTGGAGTTGCTTTGGAAGCCTAGGTTGAACTCTGGGCGGAGCATGAGCCGGAATTCGCCATCTCCGAATCGTGCGATGGAGGCGTTAGACGTGGCCAGTAGCTCCAGAGACTCTTTAAAGGGCAGGACTTGGTGCGCGTAGACTTCTGCCACTTCGTCCATGTACCGGCCAGTGGTAGCAGTGCGAATCGCGGTCAGCTCGTTGCGACTTTTCTTCAGCTCGGCGATCACTTGCTTGAGCAGTGCCGGCAGTTCCTCTTGGCCGCCCATCTTGACAGGAATGGGCTTCTTATTCCGGATCTCCACGTGGAAGGTTCGATTCGCGATTTCTTTGATCTTTGACAGCAAAACTAGTATCCGTTCTCGCGGAGGAGTCGCGTTATCCCGCACTGCAGGGCCGCAGGGTGATGCGCAGAGGCTGCAATGTATTGCATTGATTCTATGCGTTTGGATTCATCTTACGATGCGCTTCGATGCCAGTTCAGGGCTTTGATCGTGTCGCTCAAACAATTAGATGGATGGTAAGCGAAGTATCTGCGGTTCAAATGTGGGCAATTATCCTTTTACGAGTCTGCAGTGGACGCGCAATGGTAAAGCGATTTCAGTGGCGACGGGCGCGTCTTACCGTCCATCTGAGAAGGATCGAATGCTGTGATCGCGGTGGACTACCCCACCAAACCCGTGTCCACGAGTGCGTCTACTGCAACGGACGTTCCAGCGAAGCTGAAAGTAGTAAAGGAGTCTGCGACTACTGGCAGGAAAGCCACTGGCAGGGAGCTCAAAGTAAGCGCTGGTACCTGAAACGCGAAGGGCGTGAAAGTTTCGTATCAGTGGCTGCGCTCGGGAAAGATTATCAGCGAGGCCACCAGCCGAATTACACCGTGACCAAGAAGGGTGCTGGTAAGAAATTGACTGTCTGGTTAACTGCCTCGAAGCCTAGATATGCCACAGTGGTGATGACGCTGAACAAGAAGTAAACGTCGCTTGCTCGTGGTTGTTCATCGCTGGTTTTGGACCGTTGAAGTGTGGCCACTCTGGTCCACAGAACGTCAATCTCAGCCTGTTCAGTGCTTGCAGATGCAAATGGCTAGGTGCCCAATAGGGCACCTAGCCATTATGCAGGGTTCCCGCACGGATGAGAGAGGTGAAACGCTCAATCCGAACAGTGCGTGGTGTCGCCATGAGACTGAACCACGCATGAATCTAGGCTAAACCACCAGCTGTATGGTTACTTGCACACCACGCCCTGAAGATTTCTGGTTTTTCATTAAGCCAGTTACCGGTGGACCAGTTCTCACGCGCTGAGTCGGTAGGCCGGAAGATACTCACCGCGCATGGTGCTGCGCTCTTGTTGCTCCAGGATTGAGCTGGATGGAATACCGTCGTGCACGAGTACTTTACGCTTTCGTGTGCTGCTCGTAGTTGATCTGTGGGGCATCATGGGCGACTTGCAGTGGGCTGATTGTTTCCCGTGTTTCAAGGGCTGTGTGAACCCGATGTCCCGAACTTTGGCAACAATTCCCCGCTGGTGGTCCTGAACATGCGAGCATTCCCCGTCCAGGATAGTCGTGGACGTTAGACACGGACTAGGTTATGCCATGAGGTGCCCGTCCCGCTGAGCACCCTGGCTCCTCGCAAGCTCGTCTCCAGGGTGTATCGGGCGTCCGCTGGCGCGGCCGGCTGTTGGCCCGGACTTCGTCCGGTCTTTTCCTGTTTCTTGCTGCTGTCCTTCGGAGTGTACGGGCCACCTACAAACCCACAAGCCACTCGCTGCGCTTCGGGCGTGCTCCACCAGAAATTCTTGGGCCGCGCTCCTTCGTCGCTTCTTTCGGCCCAAGATTTTCGTGGATTGCGCACCCCTGACGGGTTGATGGGTTTTCCGGCTGGCCCCGCTTCATTGCATTTCGCCAGCAGGCAAAAAACAACCGGGGGAGGGCTCGTGTAGGTGGCTGGCAACCTGCCCCTCTTTCCGTGAAGCGAAAGGAAGCAAAAACCTATGCAGACCACGACCAAGGACACCCGTGAAACCGTAACCGTCCCAGCGACTGTCGAGCGTGACATGTACGGCGAAGGGTATGACTGGATGGAATCGCTGGCCGGCACCGGATGGCACGAAGTGCCAGGATGGGGCCGCGAGGGATGGGACCTGGGATCCTGGCCTTACATCATCTTCGCCGCAGCCAAAACAGAAGACGAACCCGGCCAACTGTTCGGATACACCACGTACGTGGAAGGCGACGTGACCGCCCGCTGGTACCGCAGCTGCGAAGCCCGCAACCTGGCCATCAGCAAGGAAGCCTTCTGGTACTGGGCCAGCGGACAAGCGGACGGACCAGAAGCGCTGGAAGGGATGAACCCGCAAGAGTTCAAACAGGTCGACGGATTGTGTGAACCGTACATCCCGGACTTCGGGAACTAACCTAACGCTTTGGCCCTGAACGCTCACGCGTTCAGGGCCAAAGTTCTGTCACGGTCATTCTGCCAATGGCGATGTGCTGTATGTTCCGCCGCTCGATTGAGGATGTTCTTCTAGCGCAAAAGCACCGGCGCTGCTTCGTTGCATGGCTTGCGCAGGTGCCTGTCTGAGGACAAGCCCGTTCGCGCGCCAAGATCCGCAATCCATGGCCAATCACCGGCCCGAACACATAAGCTCAAACCCGCTGCATCGGGAGAATCGGAACCGCGCTCAGCACTCGGCCTTAGGCGTTGGCCGCAACTCCGGAAGCTTGCCCCGCGGTAGTCGAAGCTGGGTCCTGGGCAGTGTCTTCGTTTTGTGCTTCGGACGCATTAGGTTCCTTCGCTGGAGCCGCCAGCGGCAGGAAGCTCTTCAACTCCGAACCGCTGAGCCCCAGGCGCTCACCGATCGACTTCTTAGACTCACCCGTACCGAGCATCTGCTCAATTACGGACGCCGCTGTAGCGCGTGCCTTATCCTTCTTCGCTTCGGCAGTCGCTTGCAGCTCGGCGATCTTCTTCGCTGCGTCCTCATCGATCAGTTCGATCTCTTCCTCATGGATGAAGAACTTCGCCGCCAATTCGATCAACTGCTCATTACGACGCGTGATCTCCTCAGCCTTCGCCCGCGCCTTCTCCCGGGCGGCCACCGCTGCAGCAGACTTGCGTGGCTTACTCATCAAAACACTTCATCCTTCACCAACTCGAAAACAAAATTTTGCGAGGGGACACCCCTCGCGCACCCCACCCAAAAAACGCGTTAACGGGCTTCGCTGACGCTCAGGCTCTGTCCTGCCCGATGTTTCCCACCTGTGGACGGCTTTGAGATTAAGAGCTGTCTCCACCCGCCCACACGTGGAAAACATCGGGCCACGGTTTTACACAAGAGACTTGCCCTGGGCACAGCTGCGACCCTATCAAACCCACCTTGGACGCACCTGCACACAGCGAAGATCGCAGGTGCAAAACCGCACCAAAAACATCCTTCTTTTGATGGCCAGATCTCTTTGCCCGGTTCTGCACTATTTCTTCTTCGTTCCTCAAAGGATGCAGATCCGACCAACTTCATGGATCGGTAGCAGCCCTCCGGTCAGTGCCATCGCCGACACGCAAGAGCCTTGACCCGCCAGTTTCCACTCGTACCTCGATTTGGCCGTCTCAAGATCTCTCACGCATCGTCGAAGTCCTCCGGCCCTACTTCTCCCCGATCCATCAAGACTAGATCTGTCACACCTCTTGCATCCTCGATAACTTTGGCCGGAATTACTAGAATCGAACGTGTGATGACCCTGCATAAGCTCAGTGCAGGGGACGGCTATCTCTACTACACCCGTGAAGTTGCTTCCGCTGATGAGCTGCGCTCACCGGATCGGAAGCTCGGGGATTACTACACCGTCACCGGCCACCCGCCCGGCATCTGGGGAGGACGGGGTGCTAAGAACCTCGGCGTGCATGGTGAAGTCACCGAAGAGCAAATGGAGCTGCTCTACGGGCTAGGACAACACCCATTAGCCGGCCAGATAGATCCGGTGTCGGGGGAGAAGATCCACGCGCAGCTGGGCCAACGCTACAAGCGTTTCGACCAGTTCGACGGCGAACTGGCTAAGAAGATCAACACCGCCCTGGGCGATTTCACCCGGCTCAAGCACCGCGAACCGACCGCTGATGAACGACGTGTCCTGCGCGCCAAGGCCGGTGGCGAGCACTTCTACAAGCTGCACGGCCGCAAGCCGAAGACTAAGGAAGAACTAAGCCAATTCATCTCCCGGCAAACCCATAAGGGATCGAACGCCGTGGCCGGGTATGACATGGTGTTCTCCCCGTCCAAGAGCATCTCCTACCTTTGGGGAGTCAGCGACCGCAAGGTCCAGGAAGTCATTGAGAAAGCCCAGCATGAGGCCATCGAAGACGCCATGAAGTACTTGGAAAACAATGCGGTCTTCACCCGCCGCGGCAAGAACGGGATCCGCTCAGAAGACGTGGACGGCGGACTGATCTACACCTCCTTCCGGCATTATGACTCCCGTGACGGGGATCCGCAGCTGCATGACCATATCGTTGTGTCCAACAAAGTACTGGGGATGGATGGCAAGTGGAGTGCCATCGACGGGACCGTCCTGCACAAGTATGCGGTGTCTGCTTCGGAGCATTACAACGCAAGGGTCATGCAGAACATCTGCCGCGACCTCGGCCTGGCCACCACTCAACGCACGGTGGAAGGCAAACGCCCGATCACCGAAATTGGCGGCATCCCCCTGGCCAGCATTGAAGCTGCGTCCTCACGCCGGACCAACATCAAAGCCCAGCTGAAGACCCTCGTGGATGAATTCGAAGAGAAGCATGGAAGGGCTCCGAGCCCGAAGCAGCTGATCAAGCTCTCCCAGCAAGCGACCTTGGAAACCCGTGCGGAGAAGAAGAAAGGCCTCTCCCTTTCAGAGCTCACCGAGCACTGGCAAGACAAATTCTCCACTGTCCCCGGAGCCTTGGTGGGCGATGAATTATTCGCTGCGGCCCGCAAGTACTCCGCCCGCCAGGAACCTGTTTACACGCCAATCGACAAGCTGCCAGAGGAGCAGATCCGTGAGCTGGCGCAGTCCACCATCACCCGCCTGGAGCAGTCGCGGGCGACATGGAATCAGGCGCATGTGGAAGCAGAAGTGCGCCGCCAAATCACCAACCAGTACCAAGCCCAACCCGTATCTGATGCGGTCATCGCACAAGTCCGGGCCACCGCGATTGACTCCTTGAGTCTGAAAGTGACCCCTGATCTTCCAGTGCCAGCACCGGTAGCGGGAGCAGTGGTGGCGGTGCACAAGTACCAGAAACCCCACGCCGCCCTCTATACCTCCGAGACGGTGCTGGAAGCCGAACACAAGGTCCTGCAGGCCGCGCGCACTGATGTCATTCCCGCGGTCACGGTCGACCATTTCCAGAGCGTCCTCGACAGTTCCGAGGGCCGGCTGAACGAGCAGCAGGTGGCGTTGGCCCATGAATTCTCCTGCAGCCCCAAACTCCTCGTAGCAGGCATCGGGCCGGCTGGCACCGGCAAAACCACCTCCATGAAACTGACCGTCAACGCCATGAAACAAGCCGATCACCACGTCATCGCCGTAGCCCCTTCAGCCAAAGCCGCCACCCTGCTAGGCCATGAGGTCGGGGTGGAAGCGATGACTGTCGACCGGCTCCTGGCCAGCGAGGACAAGCTGTCGCCAGGGGACGTGGTGATCATCGACGAAGCCGGCATGATCGGCACCACCCAATTCCTGGCCCTGATCGAGCAAGCCCAAGAACACGGCGCCCTGGTCCGTGCCATTGGCGATGACAAGCAGCTCGCCGCGGTTGGATCTGGCGGGATCCTGCGCCTGCTCAACCACGAAGAACAGCTCACCCACCTGGAGGAAATCCACCGGTTCAGGAACCTTGACGGCACTCCCAACCTTGGCGAAGCTGCCGCCTCCCTGGCCCTGCGCGAAGCCCCAGCAGTGGGCAAGGACGACCCGTGGGCGTACTACCGCAGTGAAGGAAAGATCAAAGCCGGCACCACCTGCGACATGGCCGACCACGTGTTCGCCGCCTGGCAGAAAGACACCAACGAACACCGCACCTCCCTGATGCTGGCCGGCACCAACGAACAAGTCGCTGCCTTGAATCAGAAGGCCCAAGCCTATCGGCTGGGCAACAATGAACTGGATCCAACCCAAAAGATTCTTGGCCGGCATGACACGGAGATCTATGTTGGCGATGTCATCCTGACCAAGAACAACGACCGCCGCCTCAGCGTCCACCAGGGCAAGGACTTCGTGAAGAACAACGACTCCTGGATAGTCGAAGGCATCGAATCAGGGCACCTGCTCGCCCGACACCAGCAACACCACGGACTGGCCGTCATCCCCGCCGATTATGTCGCTGAAAGCGTGATCCTCGGGTAGCCGAGGTGCCCCAAACACACTCACCTGTGATCCTGCGCGTGTGCGCAGTTTTAGTCTACTGGCGACTCACGGACATGCCGCCTAAGCGCCGGTGATGCGTTGACCGCACGGAGGTCGCTGGCCTCTCTCCCGGGCGGTCAGCGTACAATGGGAGACTGGGAGAAGACACGTAACCGGAGATTGGAGCATGGCTTGGCGGTTCCGCAGTCCAAGGCTGAGTTGCTGTACGCCGTCGAGGACGGATACGGCAAGCTTGCCCGCGATCTTGTCCGGGTGCCCGAGACGCGGGCGCGTGAGATGTCATTGCCAGGGCACAAAGCCGAAACGATGATGAGCCCGGCTGATCTGGTGGCGTATCTGATCGGCTGGAACGAAACGGTGCTGTCCTGGCACGAGCTGCGGAGCCGTGGGATTGAACCCGAGTTTCCAGCTCCGGGGCTCACGTGGAATCAGCTCGGTGACCTTGCTCAACGCTTCTACCGCGACTACGCCGACCTGTCGTGGCCCGAGTTGCTTGAGCGTTTCGAGCAAGCGAAGTCCGGCATTGTCTCCCTCATTACCGGACTCAGTGACGAGGAACTGTATGGAGAGCCCTGGTACGGCAAGTACACGGCAGGCAGGATGATCCAGTTCAACACTTCTTCGCCATACGCCAACGCGCGCCGCCGTATCAGGGCCTGGCTTCGAGAGCAGTCCACGACCGCGTAGCGCATCAGAGTCCGCGCCCCGGTCCTTCCCGTCGCGAATTGCTGGGGTGAGAGTCTCGCTCGAACGGCTCTTGGAGTTGTCGCGCCCGCCTTGCTGCCTGCTGCCGCTTCTGCTCCTGTTCGGCGCGGTTAGCCTCGATGCGCCGGGCGGCGGCGTTGACGGGAAGGCTGCGGAGTTCGTCGGCCTCGGCGCGGTTCAGGGCGGCTCTCGTGCGGGCGTTCTGGGCGTTACGGTGCGGGTTGGTGGTGCGCATTCCGAACTGGTCGCGGCGGGCTTCGTCGGCTCCGAGTTCGATGAACAGCAATGCCATACGCTCCTGGCGGTGTCGCTGCTGAGTCATCCTGCGTTCGGCGTGCGCTGCTTCGACAGCACGGACGGCATCGCTCACGCGGGGGTCATCCTCGGCTTTCCGTGCCGCTGCCTGCGCCGCCCATGTGTGGAGCCCCAGGCGAGTACGGGGCGGTTCATCGCCCCAGCCGTCGCGTACCCACTCCCACTGAGCCTGCGCCTGCTCCTTGGCGGCCTGGTGCTCGGCGCGGACTTTGCGCTTGCCGAATCTGCCGACAGTCGAGGCTCGAGCACTGGTGGTGGCTTCGTTCTCCACGGCATCGAGGTAGGCCGTGCCGTCCTGCTTTGCTTGTTGAACGAGCGGTCCCGTGAGCTCGGCGCGCACCTGCTCGGCCGCGACCTCGGCCACGTGGATCGCGGCGGCGTCTTGCTCATCTTCGGCGCGATGCGCGTCGCGTTGGGCATCAAGGCGTGCGGTGATCCGCTCCCACCTTTCCGCCTGACTCTGGGCGCGCACGGCCTCCCGGTCGAGGCGAGCCAGTTCTTCGGTAACGAGCTTGACTGGGCCATCGGTGATGAGGCTTCGCACCGCTTCGACGGCTTGGGCGGTGGCGTGATCGAGACCCCGGTCAGCGGGGTCGCGTTCCATCGCCTCAATGAACCGCGCCCGGGCGTCTGAGATGTTATCAGCGACGACGTGCAGCCGGTTGGTTTCGCGGCCTCTGGTCATGCCGACGTAGACGCCTGCCGCGCTCGTGGCCTCCGACAAGAAGGTGTGGGAGGTGGTGACGGTTGCGCCCTGGACACCGTACGCGGTCGCCGCGTAGGACAGGTGCGCATGCTCTGCCACATACTCGGATGGGAGGGTGACAGTGCGGGGGTTCTTGCGGCCACTGCCGACCTCGCGGGCGTAAACGGTGCCGTCATCGGTGACCTGCTGCACGACCCATTGCTGCCGGTTCGCGACTCCAAGCGCGGTGTCGTTCCTCCGGGTCTGGATCGCATCGCCTCGACCGATGGGGAGGCCATCACTGCCGGTCACCGTCACCGCGTCATCAACCTCGCCACCCTCGATGCGCCCAGCGCGGATGCGCTCGTTCAACTCGGCGGCTTCATCGTTGGTGGCGACGGTGATGGCTTCGCCGTCGTGGGCATGCTCGGCGATGTGCTCGCGGGCATGCTCGTCATCAGCGTGCAACATCACCAGCCCCATCGCGGCGAGCTGGTCGAACACCTTGCCGGGGATGTCGCGGTCACGCATCGACAACGTCAACGCCGCGTACTCGGCATCGGTGAAGCGGTGCAGCTCGGTCATGTCATAGGTGCGGCCCCCGATCTGCGCGGCCATGTCGAGCACCCCACCACGGCCCACAGCAGGCAACTGTGCGCGGTCGCCGACGAGCGCGACCGTCGCCCCCACCTCAGCCGTCACAGTCAGGAGGGCGCGGGCGGTGTCTTGGTCGAGCATCCCGGCCTCGTCGACGAGCACTCGCTCCCCCCGCGACAGTCGCGCGTGCCTCGGCGGGCCGGTGTAGTTCCGTCCGCTGTCAGGGTCGCTGTCGCCGGGGTTGAGGCGTGTCCATACGCCGTCAGCGTTCCATCGCCATCCGTGCGCGTACACGAGCGCCGCAACCGACGTTGCAGGAACTCCAAGTTCTTCCTCAGCCACCTGCGCGGCCTTCTTCGTCGGCGCAACCACCCGCGACACTCGGCCGTGCTGAGCGGCCACTTCGATGGCGGTGCGCAGCATCGTCGTCTTCCCGCTACCCGCCGCTCCTTCCACGATCACCAGCGGATCGGCCGAAGCAACCGCCGCTGCTGCGACCGCCTGCCCTTCATCCAGCCCAGCCGCTTGCGCGGCCTCGGTTATATCCGGGGGTTCCGGCTCCCGTTGCGGTGTCGCGGCGGTGAGTTGGTCGCGTAGTGCGGTCTCGGCAGCGACCACGCTGAGGCTGGTCAGGTGCGCGACATGCTCCGGCGCCGCCGCGTCTGGCGGGAGGACGGAGAAGCAATCCGAGACGGCAAGCCCGGTCGCCATAGTGATGAACTCCCGCAACTCAGCGGACGTCGCCTGCACGCCGTGCTCGGTGATGATCCGAGTGACGTGCTCCTGGATAACGTGCCGTGTCCACGTCGAGGATGCGGCGGCGGTACGGTCCAGTGCCCGCGATGCAACCTCCCGCACGGTCAGGTCATCCACCGACACCACCGGTAGCACCGTACGGCGTTCAAGGCCTGCGGGGTCGTATCCGGCGTCGCGGAGTTCCTGCATCCACCATCGCTCGTTCTTCAGGTCAGCGGGCCTCTTGCCGGGCCGCTGGTGCGTCTACGCGATGCCCTGCAACCGCGCCGTCATCACCGGGCCAAGCGCCTCGCCCGGATGCTGGGCTTCCCATTCGGCTTCGAGCCGGTCGAGATTCCGTCTGATCTGCGCCGACCGCTTCGACATCACCGCGTTGAACGGCTCCAACTCGGTCACCTCACCGCTGGCCGGATTCAGAGTCAGGCCGTGCTCGGCGAGCGTGCGCGCGAGCTGTGGGTGCGCGGCAATCACCGCCGCACCCAACGCGCGGATCGCGCCCTGCTGCTTGAACAACGCGGCAGTATCCAGCGCCCGCCACTTTCCAGCCGCCCACACCCGCGTGCCGATCTGCATGTGGATATGCCGGTGCGGATCACCCGCACGCGAGGTCTTGTGCCGGATGCCGACGACCTGCATGCTCTCGATGGGCACGACCTCTCGCGCCTGACGAGAGCCGACCCTGGTCACGGAGTGCTGGCCGAGCCACCGCTGTATCTCTGAGAGAGCGTCCTGCTGGGCGGCGTCCAGCGCTGCCGACACGTCGGGGTGGAGGGCGGCGGCTACCGACAAGCTCTTGGGGGCGTTGATCGTCATCTCCGCGAACAACGGCGACCCCTTCGCGCCCTCGGTGGCCGTGCGTGGGGTGCCCATCAACTCCTCGGTGACGGGGTTGGTCCAGTCCACCCATCCCTCGTACTCGTCCGCCGCGAGCGATCGGGTGGCGGTGACCTCGCCTCTGCCGTCGAGCACCGCATACTCAGCCACCGCGTTGTCAGCGCCGAGGTAGTACTCGTCAGCGCGGGAGCGGTCGGCCTCGACATAGCGGCGCGCGGCAGCACCGCTGCCGCGGAACAGGATCACCCCGCCCTTCACCCTGGCCTCCCTCATGAGTCGTCTCATGAGGAAGGTGCGCACCACGGCCCCGCCGTGGCATACGTGCATTCAATTCAATTCAATTCAGGAGAGTATGTGAATTCAGGTGAGCTGTCATGATGTTGTGAGACACGCGTTCGTAGGAGAATGAGTGCATGTCCAAACGTCAGAAGTTCACTCCGGAGTTCCGTGCCGAAGCAGTCGAACTAGTGATCTCCTCCCAGAAGAGCCTGGTCGAGGTCGCAGCCTCTCTAGGCATCAACGAAGGAACCCTGGGCAACTGGGTCCGCGCTTACCGCACCGAGCACCCCGAAGCGGAAACCGAGGAACGCGGACCGGTGGAATGGGCCCAATACGAAAAGCTACGCAAGGAACTGCTGGAGGTGAAACGGGAGAACGACTTTTTAAAAGATGTCAGCGCCTATTTCGCCTCGAACAGCAAGAAATAAGCGCAATCTTCACCTTCATCAAAGCCCATGCCGGCCAGTACCCGGTGAACTGGATGTGCCAGAAACTGCAGGTTTCCAGGGCGTCCTATTACCGGTGGCTAAACCCCTGCGAGGAGCTGAGCCAAGCCCAAGCACTGCGCAGGCGCCGCACCGAACTGGTCCACACCGAATTCGAAGCATCCAACCAGGTTGCTGGGGCAGGTCAACTGGTGGACCTGCTCCGCAACAACCATGAGGAACAGATCCCGAAGTCTACGGTCCTCTCGATCATGAAAGACCTGGGGATCCAAGCCAAACGGATGAGCGCGTTCAAGACCACGACGGTTCGTGATCATCAGGCCCGGACGGCGCATATCAAGAACCATATGGTCGATAAGCTCGGCCGGCGGGACTTCCGCTCTTGCCGTCCTGGGGCGAAACTGGTTGGCGATATCACCTACCTGCGCACCGGCGAAGGCTGGTTGTATTTGGCGACGGTCATCGATTTGTATTCGCGTCAGATCGTGGGCTGGTCAATGGGCGAGAACATGCAAACTCAGCTGGTCATTGACGCGATGGAGCTTGCCGCGTCGCGGGGCTTTATCCAGCCTGGCACCGTGTTCCATTCAGACCGGGGCACGCAGTACACCTCTGGCGCGTTCCAGGCATGGTGCGCTGAGCAAGGGGTGCGGCAGTCGATGGGGCGCACGGGGGTGTGCTGGGACAACTCCGTCGCAGAGTCAACCTTCTCGACGATCAAGAACGAAATGTATCACCACCGGGCTTTCACCAGCAGAGTAGCAGCGCGTACCGCGGTGATGGAATACATCGAGGTTTGGTACAACCGGAAGCGACCGCATACAGCTAACGGAGGGCTCAGCCCTCAGGCAGTTCTGGACTCGTACCAGGAAAGAAATTCTTTAGCCTTGGCGGCTTGAGAATATTTAGAAAAGATCAAAGATCGTGTCTCAAGAACTTGACCAGCTCAAGGAGAGTATGTGAGATGTTGGAAGTATCCGAATCGGCGGTTGTGTCCGAAAGAAGAGGTTGGAAATCGGGCGAGCACTTGGAGGTGGTTCGCTTGAAAATAATTCGCCATCGGATTGGCGAGAGGGTTTGTGAATGATTCAGTTCAGGAGTCATAACAAGGCAGAAGCGAGATGAGTTTCTTGGTCTTGCCGGTCGAGAAGTCAGCTGCTGAGCGCCAATGGGGAGGTGATGTCCTGCTTATGTTTGGCCGGTATCGTACGGGACAAGGGAGATATTTTGGAGGTTATTTTGGCACGTCAACGCCTGATTAGGATTGGTATTTGGATTGTGGTGGTCCTTGCGTTCATCGCTTGGGCTATATCGTTGGCGATTCGAGCACCGTGGACGCCGTGGTTTACAATCGTTCTTTGGTCTGTGATCGGCATAGGCTTGGTGGTTCGGGTCGTGAGGGGATCTAAGCAGAAGCACGAGCCGCTTGATGCTTTCCACGACATGAACCAGATCTATCTGGGACGCACCCAAACACCGCGCGTTGATGGAACCTCACCGAAGAGCGTGGAGATTGGGCACCCTTTCCCTAGCGATGAGCTTCCCTCCCGCCGAGAAAATCAACTGGGCGGTGAGGAACCTCCCCACCGCCCAGCGTCATAGCGCAGTTTGCTGATTACTGGTACATGCCAGCGGCACCTGTAGGCACCGAGTAGGACAATGCCTTGACGACTTTCGTTGAGGCTACTTCGCCCCAGCTCACGGTGCCACCGCCAAAGCTTCCGCCGCCGCCGCAGCCGAGTCCGGCGAAGTATTCATCCCAAGCGGTGCCACCGCCCGGCAGATGACGAGCCTGGTAGCCGCGTCCCTGCAGACACGCAGAACCGAGAGAATTGAAGTCGACCGTCCAGTCGTAGCCCGCGGTGGCGGAAGGCGAGATGCCGATAACGGAGCATCCCGGGTTGGAGGTGTACCATGTTCCGGTCCCCGGAGCTACCCAGCCCGTCCAGCAGCTTGCGAGGGCTGCCCTGTCAGTGATTGACACCATCGACAGCTCGCTAACTAGGCCGTCGGCACTGACGACCGAGAGGTCATCGACCGCTACCGGGCCTTTATCGTCGATCACCACGGCAGGGGCCGTTGGATCAAAGCCGGGCATCACAGCGATATCGGTTGGCTCTCCGTTAATGAAGACCTTGTCTGCGGTCGGCTTCACGGGGGTGTATTCGATATCACTTTCAGCCTGGCCCGGCTCTGGCGGCGCAGAGCCTTCGGTTGCATACGCAGGACTACCCAGCGCAAGTATCATGGCAGACAGTGCGGCCGTCGCACCGATCCCGATACGAGTCTTCCAGGATGTCTTCACGACAATCACTCCTAAATCACATTGAGTTTCAATTAGGCGAGGTCCTCTTCGATAGCGCTACCTTCAACGTATGTCATGAAAACTCAAAATGCCACTTGTGTTAATTTTCCATCTCTGATCATCAACGCTCGTCGAGCCTTGAGCGTGAAGTGGCACCTCAACGCTATTCTCCGATGTCGGAGCCCAGGACCCGAGAAACGTTTGAAGCGCACCAGTAGTGACTCCTGATCAATTGTGGCAAGGTGGAATGGAACCAGACCCCGACGCCACACCCTGTCGAGAAGCGAGTTCGGGGGCAGGAGCGCCGGGAGGATACAGGACCGTGAACATGATCGAACAGACCACGCAGACCAACGCAGCCTTCGCAAAGAAAATGCAAACTTCCGCAATTTGGCTCCTCGTGCTTGGCATCATCGGAACCATGGGTGTGACGGAGCTCCTCACCCAGCTCAACGTCCATTACCAGGAGTTGCTGGCTGTACTGAGATTCTTTAGCAGGGTCGCCACCTTCTTCGCGCTGCCACTGTCGGCGGCACTGCTCGCCGGAGCAATGATCATGCGTCGGCTCCCTGAGCGGGATTGAGGCACCCTTCTGAACTGTGCGGGTGTTCTCACTAAAAGACCAAAACCTGCGACCCACCGGCCGAGATGCGCCGGTTCAAGCTCGACCAAATCTCGTCAGAGCGCTCCTTCGAAGCGAATGTCATGCAAACCAGTCCTGCGCCGTGTGCTTCACCGGGCAGCTCACTTCCTCGGAGCAAGCTCTAGTGACGGCCTCATGGCGCAATCACACAGGCTGGGAGCAGATTAGACGCAGCACTTTGTAGCCGTTTCGTATCCGCATTCGGCAGACGCTCAGAAGTCTCAGATCATCCGCCTCCGTGGGGCGGCAATGTGGCGACATCCTGGCAACGAACGCTAGCGACGAGGCTTTCCCCGTCGCACTTGACACGCTCAAACTCCCTAAAAAAACAGGCAGAAACACTGTCGGGCAAGCCGATTCCCCTTTCGCAGCAGTAATGCGGGTGGGCGCGGAAGCTCCTACTTCGCGCCCAAGGGAGTCTCTCTGGATGACGTCAGTTCTTTTCGGTCCCGCCACTGTGGCGGCACCGCAGGATCAGGGGTTTTACGGTTTCGGGGTGAATCGTGACGGTGGAGCCACTGTGGCACCACCGTGCGACCAGGGCTTTCTTTGTCTCCAGGTGAACCGTGAGCGTTCTACGGTCCCGTCGATTCGGCGACACCGTGTGTCCCGGGGAAAGCCTCCATCTGGATGAATCACGGGGGTGCCGAATCAGCACCCCCGTGATTCATCTACGTAAAAGCGGTTCGGAGGTGAGTCCGACTCTGGTGCGCCAGCGTGGTCTTGAATCAACACTCCCGCTGGTTGTGAACCGCGTCAGCCGTGCGGCCCCTGATTGAGTTGTGTGAGCATATATAGTAGCTCACGTTTCTAAGGGATACCAGATGCTGTGGTTGCGCACCTATCGGGTATGGACATCATTACCGATCCCACACCGGGCCGAACTGTTCCCGCAAGCGACCGGTTGCGGTACTCGCAGACGCCGCGCGCGCAGGCTTCCGCCACGCTTGGTGCGCGACTGGCTGTTGCGTCACGTCACGCACAGGGTCTGGCAGCGGTGGTGCGTGATCCGGTTGTGTTGGCTGAACTGCGAGGGCTGTGCTCCGCGCCTCGAACGACGAACCGTGTTTTAGGCGAGACGCGAGAAAGCCCCGCGCCCTGAACCGTCGAGTAGTCCAGAGCGAGGAATTTCACCACGCCTGATCATGCTGGGAGTTAGGCGCGCCAGATCAACTCGACCCGGTGAGCAAGAACTTCGGTGCGGTACGCAGCTCGGCGAAGATGAAACGCCTCAACGCTCTCGTTGCGCCGACGAGCCGGAGTCGCACCGTTCATACCCTCCGGGAGCGCATGAACAAGCACCGCCTGCATGATCAGGCTCGTCGCCTTATACTGCCACAGTGGGGTACGGCCTTGCCATTCAGCGGCAACCGTGGTGACGTCGATGCTCGGCCCGGTGTGCTCGGGCATCGTAGCGGTGTACTCGCGACGGGTGGCCTCGATCCGCTCCGCAATCCTCGCACGTTGCCGCACCCACATCGCCTTATCGATCAGCCCGTCATAATGATCATCATCCAACTGCGCCAGACGTTCACGATCTGCTTCGAGCGTCGCCGTGAGCCCGACGCGCGCCGCCAGGTCAGTACCGGAGGCTTGGCGTTGAGTCGGGTGGAGAGTGATCTGTTCGAAGGTCGCCAGCACCGCTTCCTCTACGAGTTTTGAGATGTCGGCGGAACGAATCGACCGGTTGCACCCGCCCGGCGTCGGTGGCACGCACTGGTACACGTTGCCTCGGTGAATCATCGCTGTTCCGCACTCGGAGCAACGAATGAGACCCGAGAACGGGTACATGCGTTTCGCAGCGCCACTGCCGGGTTGATGGAAGTTTCGGGCCTGCTTCCTCGCGTCAAGCACATCGGACACTTGCTGCCAGGTCTCTTCATCGACAATCGCAGGCCACGCCGCCTGCACCTGCATCTTCGAGGACTTCGCACGCGTGCCATCGGGTAGCACGGGCCGGTACTCACGCACTCCCTTGTTGGAGGGGTTGCGCAGCATCAGCTTGAGTGTCCTGTCCGACCATGCGCACCCGTGGGTGGTGAGTATGCCGCGCTCGTTCCAGTCTTTGCGAATCCGGTACAGGGAATCACCGGCCAGCACCCGCTGCATGGCCTCGGCCACCAGCGGCCCGGTCACCGGGTCAATGAAGAGGACACCGCTCTCGGCGCGGTATCCGAACGGCACCCTGCCTCCATGCCAGGTCCCCTCGATGGCTTGCTGCTTCGCCGCCCTCGCCACACGGCGGGCCGTGTCGGCAGAGGACTTGTTCGCCATCGCGACGAGCACCCTGGCCATCGCCACATCGGAGTCGGTGTCCAACCGTAGTGAGCCAGTTACCGAGCGGACGGTGAAGCCGCCGAGGACTTTCGCGTCGATCAAGTCCTCCAAGTCTCTCGGGTCACGCACCGCCCGATCCAGGTCGTACGCGATCATCACCTGCGATTGCCCATCAGTAAGGTGTTTGAGCATGGCCCGGAACTGGGGCCGGATCACCCGCCGCACCCGCTCACCCGACAACAGTGTGATCGTGCGCTGCTTAAACGCTGACGTGTCGTTCTCACGAAACACGGCTGCGACTTCCCACCCATGCGCGGCGGCGTAGGCGCGGCAGTCCGTCTCCTGCCGATCAACGCCACGCCCGCTACCCTCGGGGTCGTCGCTGATCCTGACGTACACCACCGCCCGCAGTGGCACCGTGGTCTGTTCTTGTTCGTTGTGGCCCATGCTTCGGCCCGCCTTCCTTCTCGTGTGAGAGGTAGGTGGGTTTAGGGAACCTCGGCTATGCAGATACCGTGCATAGTGCCCAGGGCGCCACCGTCGACACCGCCCACGCACTGCTGACCAAAAGCACTGATCGTGCCGGCGCGTATGTGGCGACCAGCCGCGGCAAATACGACAACCGCATCTATGTGGGCCTGGCCGGCGGGGACCGAGCCGACACGGTCCTGAACGGTATTGCCGAGCGTACCGACCTGAACCTCACCGCCCACGAAACCGTCACCCGCGAATTCGAGCAGGCCCGAGACATCAACAGCCTCGGAATGATCTATCGGGACTTGGTAGACCAAGCCCAGAGCGCCAAGTACGAGCAGATCCTGCGCACCACCCTCAGTACCCCGATTGCCCAGCCAATCCTTGAAGACCCGGCCTGGGGCGCAGTTTCCCGGCATCTGGAACGGGCCGAAGAGGCTGGGGTGAAGCTGGAAACCCTCATCGAGGACGCCTATTCACAGCACGACTTCACCGAAGCAGACAGCATCGCCGCGATCCTGGCCTGGCGCATGGACACCTTGCTCGAGAACCGCGAAGCTACTCTCACTACAGCCGAACGCCCCCTGCGCGAGGTGAACCAAGACCACCTGCTCGCATTGAAGGAACGCGCATTGGACCGCTCCGAAGCTGCCGGCTCCTCGTCCCGCAAGAGCGCGGTCGAGCTTGCTGAAGCTGAAAAGATCTCACCGCTGACCCGCCGGCTGTACGGCCACCTGGGCGACGAAGAACTAGCGGCCCGGATCAAGCACACCGATAACGAACTGATCCGCCAGATCCCCTCAGACGTGGACAACAACGAAGCGTACCTTTCCTGGTCGCTGGGCAAGCTGCGCCACGAGCAGCAGCTGCGTCAGGACATGCCAGAACCACTGGCCCAGGCAGAGATCCGGGGCCGTGAGCATCGGACACTGGCCGGAACCAGCGGCACCGTCCTGCGGCGCATCAGTACCGAGCTGAAGCTGCGCGAACTGGAACAAACCCCGTTCGAGCAGCCCCGCGAACCCAACCGGTTGGGTGAATGGTTCGCCCCCCGCACACAACTGGCTGATCCGCGCCTGCCAGCAGCCTGGAAGGAACAGATCGAAGCGTACCGTCCTGTGGTTGATGCCGAGCACCAGAGGCTCGGAGCAGAACTCGCCCAAAACCCGCCAGCATGGCTTGAAGACCTGGGTCCAGTACCGGGGCGGGCTGACCGGGCGGAAGAGTGGCGCCGGCTGGCAGCTGAGATCGCCACCTACCGCCGCACCTACAACATCCCTAACTCAGAACCAACCCTGCTGCCCACACAGCATCTGAAGGACAACCCGGTGGCCCAACACCTGCGCAACCGTGCCGCCGAGCTTCATAAGCATTCAGAGCTGACCACGCGCAAGCCAATGCCCGACGACGCCAAGGAACAACTAACACAGCAGAAGGCCGATGAAGCGGGAACAGCCGTGCATCAGTCGGATGCGGCGGCGAAGATCGCGGCGTTACGCCAACGAGCCCAAACCCGTAATGAGACCACCCCGCAGGAGAAGGAGAACGCCATGAGTACTAGCGAAAACCATGCAGGCCAGGAAAGGTCGGGGGCTGCTGAGACGAATGAGTTGCTGGCCCGCCTGCGCAAGACACAAGAGGCGCAGCAGCAGGCAGCTGATCAGCAGCGCAAGCTCAAGGACGATGAAGCGCAGCGTCGCGGACCATCCGGACCGACCCTGAGATAAGGGGTTTGAACTACGTATCGTGTTGAATGCACGCTTGGGTTAATGACGTGGTCTAACATCCTGCCCCTCGCAAGACAGAAGGAAATCGGACATTGAGCAATAAGCAGCATGCTGACAATGGCAGTTGTTTGCAGAGGAGATGGGGCATGCGGATCAGCGGTGGGTGATGGTGCGTCACAGGGAAGACCATGTCTATATCATCGTCTTATCAGGATGGCCTAGGTCCGCTATGGCATGCCAAGAACGCTCTCCGGGTAACTCAAAAAGCCTGCGCCAGTGTGGAAAAGGCTTATGGGCTGGAGACTGCGCCGCGACTTCGAAAACAAATGAAACAGCTGGAGCTGGTGGAGCGCGAGAACGTCTGGTTAAAAACACAGTTGGCTGCCGTGCAACGTGCGCAAAAGGAACGAGAGGCTCAGAACGTGGCAGCGAGAGCAGTGCGCCTCGCGAAATGGCGTGCCTTCAGTTTCCCGACCCTGCCGACTACTCGAAACCCTGCTAGCCACCTCGGAAAATTGCGACGCCATATGTACCGGTGCAAGCTATACGGGCTCTTCAGGATTCAGGGTGTAAACGCGATCTAAAGCCACCGGTTTCCAACAATGACCGTGCGATATAGTGCGTCAAATTCGTGAACCCCAAAGCGATACCCCGCAGGTGCTCCAACCGCCCATTGAGTGCTTCAGTAGGCCCATTGGAACTGCCAATGTGATCAAAATACGCGAGGATATCCGGTTTCCGCCTGCGCAGCGTACCACCGAGTTTCTTCAACTCCGGTAAACCCTTCGGCACTTTGGTACCGATCTCGTTGATCAGTTGTTCCATGGCCCACTTCCCGATCTCGGGCTTCTTCTGCCGGTAGGCATCAACCATCCTCTGGTAAACGCTCCAGACCAATTGCACAGGCTCGTGCTTCGCAACGTTGAACAGGTCTTCAACGCGCTGTTTCTGTTTCTCTGTGGCCAGCGATAAACCTGTAGTCAGCGTACGCCGGCACTTATACAGCGGATCATCTTTCCGGCCACGCCGCCCATATTGTTCACGCTGAACTCGTTGTCTGGCCTGGTCCAACGCCTCGGAGCCGAGCTTGACCACATGAAAAGGGTCCAAGACTTCTACGGCTTGGGGCAGTTCCTCAGCAGCAGCGCTTTTGAAGCCGGTGAACCCGTCCATCGCGACCACCTCAACATTGTTTTTCCATGCTTCACCGCGTTCAGCAAGCCAGGTCTTGAACACGGCCTTGGAACGTCCGGGAATCATGTCGAGCAATCGTGCGGTGCCAGTGCCAGCCTTCACCGGGGTGAGGTCAACAATGACCGTCACGTACTTGTCTCCACTTTTGGTATGCCGCCACACGTGCTCATCAACTCCCAACACTTTGACTCCGTTGAACCGGGTTGGGTCATCTATCAGCAGGCGCTGGCCTTCGGCCAGCACTGCTTCGTTGGCGGTATTCCAGGTGACACCGAGCCCTTCGGCAATCCGTGAGACTGACAGGTGCTGGGTGACTAGCCCGGCCAAAGCCCAGCGTAGCCCGGTCCGGCTGATTTTCTGTCGTGGCGCTACCGCTTGGCTGAGGTCTTCACGCCAGACTCGTTGGCAGTGGTTGCAGCGGTAGCGGCGGTGCTTGATCACCAGGACGGTGGGCCGCCATCCGAACGGTTCGTGGGCCAGGCGCCGGGTGACGGTATCGCGTGGATTTCCGGGCGTTCCGCACGTTTGGCACCATGGGTCAGGGTTGGTCACTTGGCAGAGGATCTCAGCTTTCTTCGGCGTGAGGCGCTGCCCGATGGCGGTGAGTCCCAGTCCGTCAAGGTTGGTGAAAGTCGTGAGATTTGCGGGGGTATAGATAGAATGGTGCACAGTCGAGGTCTCTAGAAATGGTTAGTGTGGTAACTTCCATTCTTCTGGAAGGCCTCGACTTTTTAATGCATTGACGACATGCCCGGGATCCGGGGTGTTGGGTTTAGGTGGCTACACTCTCAATTCTGAAGAGCCGCTATACGTCCAAAGGACGGTGGCTATGAAAGATAGCGGTAAGTGCTCTCTTTCATAGCCACCGGGCACTTAAATACGGTGCTTATCGTGATCTAGCCAAGGAACAAAACGACCTTTGTTGCCAGCTGCGATGAGATAGGTGAAACACAAAATTGCGCCGAGCTGAAGAAGACCTATCCATAGTCCGTTGGTCTGGAAGGTAGCAGGAAGCTGCGAAAGGCCCAAGAGAGCAAGGACGAGATAAAAGTAGTCGCTAAGAATAGCCTTCGGCTTACGTTTATTTTGCGACGTTGGGTTAGCTTCAGTAGCCATTGGGAACTTCTTTCCGGATTAGGAGAAACAGTTTTGCTTGATGTCGTTAATACCAATAAGCTCGGCGAACAGGCCACCAGCTACAGCTACAGCTGCATTTCGCTTTGCGGTTGCGCCCTTTTTGCTGTGGTACGCACGCCATATAATATTCACGCCTTTTTTGACGGATCCGAACCGCTTGACTAACTTATATCCAACTTTTGCAGCAGCTCCCCAAGGCATTAGGTTGGCACCCACTGTAGCAACACAAACAGTCCAACCCCAGACCGTATTGGGATCTGCTACGACAGGAAACGCCGTGTGCTCGTCAAACTCTACAGTTTGAGTCAAAATACCATTTGACAAGCTAAAACTAGTTTCTAGCTGCTTCCCGTTAGCGTCATAAGCCCATGGCTCGGATATGCCTCCAACATACTCTCCCTCATCATTGATGAAGCTTACTGAGCCATCTTTTTCTAGCTGACTCACAGAGCCGGATGGGGCCTCAAAAGGAAAATTATAGGTGTGGGAAGCTTCAGCAGATTCAATTGAAATCAGCGTCTGAGAACCGTTCGGTGTCTCAAAACTTGAAATCGAAGCCTCCTTCGTTTCTGTCGTCAGAGCAGGCTCGGTGGCATGTGCAATTAGAGTTTCTGGTACTCCCGATAGATCTGGCGTTGCCAGCTCTGCGGGCTTTCCTGGCAATGTAAGGCTCATGGAAGCGTTGCCATCAGTTACTTCGATAGAAGACTGGTCAACGATGAGTTTCTCGGAGGAATAATTTTCTAGGTCGAGTGGTGCTGGTTCCGCAGCAGAAGCTATATTCATGCCAAAGAGAGTTAGGGAAAGGCAGATTCCGCTAATGCCTAATAGCTTTGTGCCTCGAATGAAAGTTAGATTTGCCCGCATAGTTCTCCGAAAATCGATATTTGACCCCTGTTGAACCCTGGATATGGTTCCTAACGTTACTGATCTTATTTGAAGAATATCAAAAAGTCAGGTCATTGGACTAAAGGATTCCAAAATTTTTGTAGGTGTCCGGCTCTACTCTGAAACTGGGCGGTCGTGAACCATTCCAGATTCCGGCCGGCACGCAGGCGCTGAAACGCACCATCAACTGCAGTGTCATGGATGTATCTGGAGAGCTGGTTGCGACGCTGAGAATCTCGGGTGTCCTGGGCGCAGTGGTTTTGAAAGCACCGCCTATCGAGAGGACTTCAAGGACCGTGAGCGTCACCTGGAAGATACAGCTTTGTTATCAACGTTGTTGGGGGACCCATTGGCGCTGGTGCCACGGCTTCAAAGGTCTGACCGCTCACGAATCATCACTTTGTATAACCAGATCTCTGACCCGCGCCAACCAGCGTGGGCACGGCTTGATAATGAACTCCGATTCGAAGGCCAATATGCCATAGAGATCTTGGCGAGCAATCCCCAGAACTTCGATCTGGATGATGTGCTGGGCTCAGCGTTCTAGGATTCCGCACGTTGGCTGCTCAGCGGTTCCGATAGCTCCGGCGAAGTTCACTCCGTTCGATTTCAACGGAATACTTGACCGAGCGACATTTCGTGGCTCATCCTGATGCGCTTCGGTGACTAAATCTGCAAGTTATAGGCAAGGAGATTCGCGGATCAAGCCGCCGCAAACTAGCGACGGATATGACTTGTTAATCGAGAGCAATTGCCGAAGCTACGGTGTTATGGGCCGCAGCTTGACTAGGTGAGCGTGAGCTCAAGATGGAAAAGTTGCACGGTACTGAACTGAGGCATGTGGTCAAACGCCCCAGAGTCAATAGGGGAACGAGATTCTTGGATTGAGCTTAGCATGGGCAGGTTACTGTGAAATGTAACCGTACGGTGCCATAATGATTGTATGGAGTACGTATCAATGATGTCCTCTGAGCTGGGGACGCGGATCAAAGCGCAACGCAAAGCATTGGGCATGACACAGGGCGAGCTGGCTGCTTCGGCAGGTGTTTCCCGCAAATTCATCAGCGAGCTGGAATCAGGAAAAGACTCAGCCTCACTGGGGTTGACGTTGAAAGTGCTGCACGAGCTCGGATTCGAAGAGCCAGCACTCCGAAAAGTCCCTGATCGTGGCGAAGAGATCTCCGGCATTTTTCGCCGGTCTCTTGCAGCGAAAGATTATGAGTACGCTCTGAGGTTGGTCGGAGAATACGCTGCCGAATCACTCCAAGAAGGGCGGCCGCTCTTGCGGCAGCGCCCTGCGATTGATGATGCGCAGTATTTGGTGACTCTTGCAGCACTGACACGCTGGGTCGCTTCGAAGACCGATAGCATCACGCCTGCTTGGGCACGGAAAACCGCTGCGTCTGCTGAACCTGTGTTCCTCTCGGAAAAAATCTATCCCGTCGGAGACCGGATGAAGCAACTCATCCGATCCGAAACCCCAAAGGAACTTCGTGAAATGAACGTATGGATGCGCGAACGAAGCTTGGCCACCGCATGAACGGGGATGGATTTACCAGAGACAAGATCGTTGAGTTCCTTAGCGAACTTGAGCGCCGATTGGCTGAACGCGGCGTAGCCCTCGATATTCAGATCGTCGGAGGCGCCGCACTATTGCTACACGGACTGTTGGACCGAGTGACCGAGGATATCGACGCCAAATATCAAAGCACTGCTGTCGTCGATGAGGTTGTTGACGCCATGGCCGAAGACTACAACCTGCCGAAAAAATGGTTGAATTCGCGTGCGGCAGCATTCCTGCCGGACAACGTTCGCTGGATGGCCTACCCGGAGGGCTTGTCTTCCGCTGTGAAGCTTGCTGATTTGCCGACGCTGGCAGCGATGAAAGTTGCGGCAGAGCGCGATAAGGACATCATCGATTTAGGCTATCTGGTCAATGCGATGGGCATTACTGATCCTGCAGAGCTCGTTGATCTGGCATACGAGAAGTATGGAGAGGACTCCATTCCCCTGTCGCAGGGCCGCTTGAACTATGAGATTGTCGCGGAGGAAGCGATAGCGGCAGCCCGACGATTCAAGCAGCAAAATCGAGAAGACGACGCATAATCATCGTAGAAGAGCTAAAGAAATTTTCTTCCACTGTTAACCTAAGAAACCCACGGAATCCGTGGGTTTCTTCGACGTATAAGAGCAAGAATCCTTGTCCCTTTGCTATTAGTACAAGTTTACACCTGGGGCATATGGTCCCGCGCGGTCGCAATGCAATGGCCAAAGGGCCAGACGGCGTTCTCAGCCGAAACGAGAAGCTTTGAAAATCTCATTCGGAGGTCTCTTGTGGAATGGAATCGGCTTGGGCATCGGGTAGAGGATATTTTTGCATGACCCATTGGTCGAATTCATCCGTGAATGCCTCGGGAACTGGATCCGTCCGTTCCGGCGCGCGGTGTTCGCGCCGGCAGCCGGCCATGCCGCCCTTATCCGCTGGTGCGTTGATGATGTCGAGTACGTCGGGTAGGTAGCGCAGGTTCCAATACACCAGATCGCTATTCGGAGTCTCGGACCCGTAGTTCGCGGCCGTCCACGACGTATATAACCCGACCACGTGAGCTACGACGTTCGGGTGGAGGAACCAGCAAGCTGGGATCATGTTCGTGCTTTGCCCCGCACCGTAGGTTGCGTTCATCCATGGCAGCCACTGGTTGATCTTGGTCAGCAGTTCACTGATTTGTTTCGGGTTGGCCGCATAGAGATTCCACGGTGAAATATCCTGTTCGGGCCCTATGCTGGTGAGCCGTTCCAGCTGGTTCGTGAGTTCCACAAGAACTGTTTCTTGTGCGGCGAGGCCTTGCTCGACCTTTTCTTGACGTTCGATCAGCGGCTCAACCAGCGGAACGATCAGCTCGACGAGGTCATCGTGGGTTTGTGGTTCGCTCATCGGGCACCGCCAAGGGTTTCTGCCGACTGATTACCGTCATGGGTTTGGGTGGGTTCGTGGAAGATCTTTCCGCACCTGCGCAACGTTTGGTCTTTCATGTCTTTCAAGTCCTTATGGTCTTTGCGATGCCACACCATCTCGGTATGCACCACGTGCGGTGGCAGATTCCGGTAGACGGCGGTGGCTTGCCCGAACCGCAGGTGCTTGAGCTCCTCAGCACGCACGACCGCCTTTTCCTCCGTGCTTTGGGTCATCGATCCACCGGTCTTGCGCGAGGAGTGGCTGATACGCGGGGTGTCTCGTACGCCCATGTCATTCGCGTAGGTTTTCAAGTCTTCGCTGTTGATGCCGGGGAAGATCAGCTTCAACGAGGCGTTGGATTCAATGGTCTTGGCTTCTTCCTTGCCCCAGCGTGCTTCGTTCTGGATGAAGGATTGGCTGATGCCGATCACTTGGATGCCTCGGCCTCCGGTGTCGGTGATCAGCTCGCCCATGTTGCTGAACGCCGCCACATTCGGTGCCTCATCCAGGACCATGCGGAATACGGGCCAGAGCCGTCCGGAGGCGAACTGGCTGGATTTGCGGCGTGCCGCCCGATAGACCTGGTCAGCGAACATCGTGCTCAAGGTCCCCAACGGAGAGTTCTCCCCGTCGACCACGATGTGCAAGGTGTTCGGCCCTTCAAGGAACGTGTTGATGTCGAAGGCTTCTTCCTTGCGGAAGCGGAACTGGGAGAGCACCCGTTCGGTGACCAGTGGTTCGGCGAGGGAGATGAGAGTGGCTTTGATGGAGTCCTCGGTTTCGCCGGCCCGCGATTCGGTGCGTTCGCGCAGGGGCTGGATGAAGGCCCGGGATTTGTGGTGGTCTTCAAGGATGGTGATGGGTTCGGGGTTGTGGGAGTCGAAGATCCACATGAGCAAGTCATCCATGGTGCGGTCTTCCAGTGCGGCGGCGTGCAGGAGGCGGCCGAGGACGGTGCCGGCTTTGGCGCTGAACCAGGAACCATTCTTGGTTCCTTCCATCGGGGCAGCGTTAGCCCATGCCTTGCCGCGCTCCAAAGCTTCATCTTCGTCCTTGCACCCGTAGATCGGTGTCCAGTTCACGGTATTGGGCCAGCCGGTGATGTTTTCCCAGTCGCACACAAACACTTGCCCTTGTTTCTCCCGGGCAATAGCAGTCCACGCAACCACATCTGGTTTGGTCGACGTTGCCAGGACTGGGCCGGGGGCGTTGAGGATCATGGGGATGACGATGCTGGAGGTCTTGCCACCGCGGGCTGGGGCGTAGACCCACATGCTGTCTTCCAGCTGGATATACAGCGGGATTTTCTTCGACGCATTGGCATAGACCGCCAGGGCGATGAACGCTTCGGCGGTCTTCTTCGTGACCTGCGCCCCGTAGATTTGGCGGGCTTTGCGCCAGGCGGAGGTGAAGCCCATCATCGACGTAATCGCAGCCCCTTGCGGGGTGAATTTCTTCGCCTCGTCCCGCGAGCCAGTCCAGAGTTCGGTGAACAGCACATACGCCACGATCAGCACGGCTGCGAAGCCACCGAGGATGAACCACGACGCGGTCGGCCATCCCAGGTTTTTGTCGAGGGCGGCTTGGATCAGGTCCATTGGGTTCCACGAGATCCCGGTGCCGGTGGGGGTGAGGCGTTCGCCCCAGTTCAACGCCACCAGTGCTAGGCCGGCCAGGGCGGCGATGATCAGCCAGGCGGGGATTTCGCGGTTACGCTGCGTGGGGTTCGAGCTCATCGGTGATCACCTCGTTCATTTTCTGGGCGGTGAGGGCCTTGTCGGTGTCGGCGAGGATCTTTTCCACGTCGCTGCGCAGATGCTTGACCTCGAACGGTGCTTCGTTGCCGATTTTCATCAGGCAGGTGCCGGTGGCCAAGTTCAAGATCGTGCCGTAACTGGAGGCGGGCAGGTCGAACATTTCCACTGCAGCCCTAGCGTCCGGGGCTTTCTTCTGCTGATAGACCAGGACGGTGTCGCATTCCTTGATGATCGCCTCGGCTTCGGTGCCGGGTGGGATGTCTGAGACGTGGTGGAACATGAACCAGTTCGACAGGCCGATGGCGCGGGAGACTTTCTGGTTGCGGCGGATCACTTTGGCGACGGAGGTTTGAACCACGTGCCAGGCTTCTTCGACGATGAAGTGGGTTTGGCGCCGGTTCTTGGCCCGGAAGAGCCGGTTGGTCATCCACGTGTTGATAACGGTCATGATGATCGCCAACGCCGGCCCGGTCTCAGGCAGTTGGGAGACGTCGAAGACGGTCAGCCCGTCAGCGAGGATCACGTTTTCCGAGGTTTCGCCGTCGATCAGGCCGGAGAGGTCCTCATCGACGAACCGTTCCAGTTCGAACGCCAGATCGTACCCCCATTCGCGCAAGACGGTCCGGTCGATCTGCAGTTCCTCGCAGTCGATCGGGGAGGGGGCGAGCATGCGGGCAATGACCAGCCCGATGGTGGGGGTACGGCCAGTAGCATGGGTTTCTTTGAGGACGCGGTGGTGGGCGGTGCGCATCGCTTTGCCTTCGCGGGAGGACACTGGCCGGCCGAGGACTTCGGTGGCGACCGACCGCAGCAGTTGGGCTTGGCTGGTGGTGCTTCGGAACCTGTTGTGAGGGTGTCCTCGACTTCGGGGGAGATAGCCGGGTCGAAGATGTTCAGGCAGGCTCCGCCGCCACCGATCTTGAAAGTGATCGGCTCACGCCCGAAGAACCGGGACAGGGCTGCGTATTCGCCTTCTTCCGGGTTGGAGTCCGAGGGTTTCTTGTCGACGACGATGACGTTGCGGTTCAGGATCAGCGGGCGCAGGCAGCCCCAGGTTTTACCTCCCGAGCTTTTGGCGGAGCCGAGGTCGCCGATGAGGATGACGTTGGCGTTGTTCACGGTGTTCGGGTAGGCGAAGATCGGGTCGTGCATGACGCCCCACCCTGATTCCAGGTCTAGGCCGAAGAGCAGGCCTTTGTAGGAGGTGGGGGACCAGGGGACGGCGAGGTTGCTGTGTGTGATCAACTTTAAGTAAGCCATCACGGCTGAAGAAATAGGCCATTAAAGCGGCCACATTTGAGCCATTAAAGCGGTAAAAGTAGGCCACCTACGCCACCGGGCCTGCCAAGAATCCTTCGCAGCCTCGACCGCGGCCACCACGTTGATCACCACACCCAGACAGTTCCCGCCCTTTGCTTGTCGTTCCTGTCACGAAGAAGACAGCAAAGGACATGGGCCCGTCTGGCCAGATAAGTGGCTCTTCAGAATTGAGAGTGTAGCCACCTAAACCCAACACCCCGGATCCCGGGCATGTCGTCAATGCATTAAAAAGTCGAGGCCTTCCAGAAGAATGGAAGTTACCACACTAACCATTTCTAGAGACCTCGACTGTGCACCATTCTATCTATACCCCCGCAAATCTCACGACTTTCACCAACCTTGACGGACTGGGACTCACCGCCATCGGGCAGCGCCTCACGCCGAAGAAAGCTGAGATCCTCTGCCAAGTGACCAACCCTGACCCATGGTGCCAAACGTGCGGAACGCCCGGAAATCCACGCGATACCGTCACCCGGCGCCTGGCCCACGAACCGTTCGGATGGCGGCCCACCGTCCTGGTGATCAAGCACCGCCGCTACCGCTGCAACCACTGCCAACGAGTCTGGCGTGAAGACCTCAGCCAAGCGGTAGCGCCACGACAGAAAATCAGCCGGACCGGGCTACGCTGGGCTTTGGCCGGGCTAGTCACCCAGCACCTGTCAGTCTCACGGATTGCCGAAGGGCTCGGTGTCACCTGGAATACCGCCAACGAAGCAGTGCTGGCCGAAGGCCAGCGCCTGCTGATAGATGACCCAACCCGGTTCAACGGAGTCAAAGTGTTGGGAGTTGATGAGCACGTGTGGCGGAATACCAAAAGTGGAGACAAGTACGTGACGGTCATTGTTGACCTCACCCCGGTGAAGGCTGGCACTGGCACCGCACGATTGCTCGACATGATTCCCGGACGTTCCAAGGCCGTGTTCAAGACCTGGCTTGCTGAACGCGGTGAAGCATGGAAAAACAATGTTGAGGTGGTCGCGATGGACGGGTTCACCGGCTTCAAAAGCGCTGCTGCTGAGGAACTGCCCCAAGCCGTAGAAGTCTTGGACCCTTTTCATGTGGTCAAGCTCGGCTCCGAGGCGTTGGACCAGGCCAGACAACGAGTTCAGCGTGAACAATATGGGCGGCGTGGCCGGAAAGATGATCCGCTGTATAAGTGCCGGCGTACGCTGACTACAGGTTTATCGCTGGCCACAGAGAAACAGAAACAGCGCGTTGAAGACCTGTTCAACGTTGCGAAGCACGAGCCTGTGCAATTGGTCTGGAGCGTTTACCAGAGGATGGTTGATGCCTACCGGCAGAAGAAGCCCGAGATCGGGAAGTGGGCCATGGAACAACTGATCAACGAGATCGGTACCAAAGTGCCGAAGGGTTTACCGGAGTTGAAGAAACTCGGTGGTACGCTGCGCAGGCGGAAACCGGATATCCTCGCGTATTTTGATCACATTGGCAGTTCCAATGGGCCTACTGAAGCACTCAATGGGCGGTTGGAGCACCTGCGGGGTATCGCTTTGGGGTTCACGAATTTGACGCACTATATCGCACGGTCATTGTTGGAAACCGGTGGCTTTAGATCGCGTTTACACCCTGAATCCTGAAGAGCCCCATAAACGATCGTTTTTGAATCATCTACACTACTCAAAGCATCGACTGTTCAAAATTTTTTAATTGCGCTCAATACCTCGTCAAATACGGATTAAATGTTGAAGCTCAGTATAAGCTTATCAATATGATTGACTAAGGCAACTAACAGATCGATGGGTGAAACTTTTGAAAAAAATCACTTCAATTGCTCTCGGCGCTCTTCTGCTAGGTAGCTCGTTGCTGAGCGCGCCAGCTAATGCAGCCCAGATGGAGCCAGAAAATTTCGTAGAAACACAGGCAGTCCCAGCCTATGCTGTCGGGGAAAGTGGAGAACGGTTCTACTTTGACAACATTGAACAGAAGTTAGGGGTCGCGCAACCCGCAGCATACTGGTCACCCTGTGGCGTTTTCGATAAGAACGAAAAGCTCGTCAGAACTTTCAGTAGGCAAACGGTTAAAGGAGTCTCGGGACGTACAGCCTATCTACGTTGTGGCACAAACAAAGTCGTCAAAGGTAAAAATATCGGTTGGGGCTATCGGCATATCAAAGCTGGCCACATGAACGACTGGAACAACCAGGCGGAATCCTTAGGTGCGAACTGGAGGGACTTCGCGGATTGGGCAACAAACGAAGCCTTAAAATGGTCATGCCTAAAGAAATACCAAAGCGGCAATAAAACTATTCGGTACGGTGGGGTTTATGAACTTCGAGATTCCCGTGGGCGGATCATAAAAAAAGTCGGCGTCACGGCATCAGTTTCAGCCACAAATTCCCGTCTCATCACATCTCATCCCGACAGTGTGAACCGAGCTTGCGGTAAATAATCAAGCTTCGCTGGTAAGTTCTAACAAGAAGGGCTATGGCGCATGTGGGGCTATAGGCAATAAAGCATGTCTGAAAACCTGATCCTGCCCCGGAAAGCCGGGGCAGGATCAAGGTTCACATGGGTATTGAATCCATAAGTGTGAAGCTTACTGGACAATCCCATACTTGTATTATCTGTCATTCCCGACTGAAGAAAAACGGAACCACCTCCAAAGGAACCCAGCGCTGGCGCTGCATCACCTGCAATGCCAGCACCGTTTTCAAACGCGAAGACACCACCGCCCGCAACCAACTCACCGGCTTCGTCTCCTGGCTGATGAGCAAACATTCCCAAGCCGAATTCGGCGGCGGAACCGGCCGCACCTTCCGGCATCAGACCGCTTGGTGCTGGAACGTGCACCCCTACCTGCATCACACCGGCGAGGTCTTCGACGAGATCCAAGTCGACGGCATCTATCTGCGCCAAGGCTGGTGCCTGCTGATCGCCATCGCTCACGGACGTGTCATCGGATGGCAGTGGTGCGACCGCGAAAAAGCCGAGGCGTGGACCGTGTTGGTGCAGCATTTCCCCGAACCGAAAGTCGTGGTGACCGACGGCGGATCAGGCTTGATGAAAGCGCTCAAAGAGTTCTGGCCGAACGTGAAAATTCAACGCTGCTTGGTGCATATCCAGCGCAACGTGCGCACCTACCTGACCCTGAATCCGCGTTTGCCTGCAGGGAAGTCGTTACGTCGTTTGAGCCTGAAACTCACGAAAATCCGGACCCAGGAAGCTGCGGCAGAATGGATTGCCGCCTTCGCTGCGTGGCATGCCGAAAACCACGAGCTGATCAATGAACGCACCTACGCTGCTGACTGGTCCGGTGCCTGGCCGCGGGGCCTGCGACGCAACCGCAAGTGGTGGTACACCCACGATCGGCTACGCAGCGCCTACGAGTCGATGAACAAAGCCCTGCGACGCGGGCATCTGTTCACCTACCTGGACAAGGACCTGAACGGCTTGGGAATCAACGCGACGACGAACATGATTGAAGGTGCGGTGAATTCCGGCATCCGGGCCATGATTTTCTATCACCGCGGGATGCCCATTGAGCATCGCCGGCGGGCGTGCGAGTGGTTCTGCTGGACTCATGCGGATGAAGGAAACCGCCCGGCCTTGCGGACACTGTTGCGTCCGGAGCATTACACTCCCGAAACGAAGAAGAAGGCGCAGCACATGGTTGATGAAGCACCAATCGGCCCGGAGCTTTATGGCACCGGCCCCAGCGCTGAGGACGGGCAATTCATTCGCAGTGGTTGGATGAGAAATATCTACTAGAGCAGGGTTTTAAGGTTGTCTGGCCCGGGAACACGCCCGGGCCAGACACACTTTATTGCCTATAGCCCCGCATGTGCGCCATAGCCCTTCTCAGTCTTCTGCTTCTATTCTCATACTTGCCCCGTACATGGTTCCCCGTGAACCAGTGAAAGTATGAAGAGCTGCTATCAACTCCGAGAACGCATACTGTTCGCCGCCGGTAAAGCCTCGCGGCATTCTAATCCCGTTCAAACCGGCAAGTTCATTTTCCGTAACCCTCCATTTGACGACCGCCGTGCCATTATCGTCAAAATTGGGATATTCGATATAGATTCCCCACGGAGTTAGGCGAGCTTCATACCCACGTTCGTTCACTAGGTAATCAACATACCTTTGACGCTTAAATGTCTCCATAGAATAATCCTAAGTCCTCCAAGCAAACAATCTAGTTACGGTAGCGAAGATCTCTGATAATGAATTCCGACAGGTTACGATTGCGATGGACCCAAGGATCTTTTTTCGCCACGAACTGTCATTGTTAGAGCTTTCTCACAGTTAGCATCATACGAACCCCAGCAGCGCCAAGGGTTAACTCTGATACCTCCACGTGGTCTTACTCCTTTAAGATGATGTGCCCATGATAGGTGTTCCTCGTGGCCTGGCAAGTGATATTCGCTTATCAGAGGCCATGCACGGGCCACGATCCGCCGTCGAAGGAGAACTCAGGTACCGCAGCTTGTGGCTTGTGTGCGGGAGGTCGTTTGGTTCCTGCTGTCCACGTGGGTGCAGGAAAAGCAGCGCAGCGATTGGGCTTTTGCTGTGCACAGGTGGGCAGGAGGCTTAACCGCGATGCCCTGGTTTCGTCGCGGTTGATTCGGCTTCGGGTAGGGTTTCCATCCAGCAGGTCGCGTTGATCGCGACCTGTAGCGTTGCCAGGGCTTGGGCGACGGCTTGTTTCGTGTCGGGATAGTCCTTGTTCCACGAGTCGGTGCTCATGGTGATGCGTCCGGTAGCGGCGAGGTCTTCCAGCTCGTTGGCCAGGGCTTTGAGATCATCGAAAATCTCTGAGGCGTTGCGAGTCATGGTTGCTGTCCTTCGGTGGTGGGGTACGGAGGAAGATTATCGAACGTGACCGACAAGTGCGGCAGCCACGTCCCGTAGGTCTCCCCTTTCTCGTCCTCCCAGACCACGTGCACTAAGTGCGGGGTGCGGGCGGTGGCCTGTCCGTGAATTTGTGGGGTTGTGTTTCGTCAAGTTTAAGTAGGCCATTAAAGCGCTAAAAAGTAGGCCATCTCAGCGCAGAAATAGACCATAACAGCGCTAACGCCACCGCGGCAGAGCCTGTCAGATAGTTTGTGTAAGCCCCTAGTCACGTCCGCTATTCAGGGCTTCGTAACAATTACTTCAAAGGGGTATCCATTTAGTGGCCGATATCAGGAGTACGATCAGAAGCTAAGAAACTCCCGCGCTGCGTCAACAGTCGGGAGCATGGACTACACACCGTGGAGGGGTGTTCGTCATGACTCAGCCTACCCCTGAATCGACAGGAAACCGACCGCTGGCCGGGCGGGACTACCCGGCAGATCTTGCCCAGCTGCTTGCTTGGTTTTCCGACGATGAATCCTGCGTGGACTACTTGCAGTGGCTACGCTGGCCGGAGGGGATCTGTTGCCCTCGATGCCTTAGCGCGTTCGTGAACAACGAGCCTGATAATCGCTTTCGCTGTAAGAAGTGCTGGTACCGCTTCTCTGCTACCGCTGGCACCATCTTCGACAAGACCCGCACGCCGCTGACCGTGTGGTTCCAAACCGCGTGGTTGATGACCGCAGGAAAGAGCGGAGTCTGCGCGGCGCATCTGCACCGTGTGCTGCCAATATCTTCGTATCAGACTGCCTGGAGCATGCTGGGCAAGTTGCGTAGTGTCATGAGCACGCAAGACAGCTCGTTGCTCTCTGGGCGGGTCGAAGTCGATGAAAGTTTCTTCGGTGGCCATCGCCCTGGTCGCACAGGACGTGGTGCGGCAGGAAAGACTCTGGTGGCGGGCGCGATTGAAATTGCAGATGATGGGTGGGGGCGAGCGCGGTTGGCGATCATCCCTGATGCTTCGGCTGCATCGTTGCGTGAGTTCATCGCCGCGAATATTGCTCCTGGCTCCACGATTGTTTCTGACGGGTGGAGGGGATATGGAAACGCGGTGGAAGGGTATGCGCATGAACCGGTGAGTGTCTGGAAATCAGGGCTTGAAGCGCATGCTTCGCTGCCGGCCGTGCACCGATTGTTTGCGTTGGTGAAAAGGATGATCGAAGGGACTTACCAGGGCTCGGGCAGCGTGGGGCACTTGCAGGAGTATCTGGATGAGTTCGTTTTTCGGTTCAACCGTAGGCACAGTACCCATCGGGGACTTGTGTTCATGCGCTTGCTCGAGCGCGCAGTGAAGCGAGGTCCAGTAACCTATCGGAACCTGGTGCGTAAGCCGGAGCCGAAGGCTGTTCATCCTCGCGGTGTTTCCGGACCGCATGCCCTGCCCGGGTCGATGGAGCGGGAGGCCTCGGAGCGGCCGTGGCGATCACCTCGGGCAACGCTAGAATAGCGTTTTTCCCTCGGCCACTAAATGGATACCCCTTTTACTTCAAATACGGCTCAATACGTTCAGGGTAAGCCATAGCCAACTGCTGCAACGCTTGCTTCCAGCCACTCGTCCCGGCCCCTTCAACCAGGTGCGAACCGGCTCCGGCCCGCGGGGTCCGCCCCTTCTTCTGCGCGTCTTTGGCTCGCTCCCGGGCCCGCTTGTCCTCGATATTGCAGATCGCCAACCAGAGCATCTTCACCGCGGCCACGTCCGACGGGAAATGGCCCCGGGACTTGGTGACCTTGCGCAACTGGTAGTTCATTGATTCGATCGCATTGGTCGTGTAAATGACCTTGCGCAGCTCCGGAGGGAACTCCAAGAACGGGGTGAAGCGCTCCCACGCGTTGCGCCATGTCGCCACCGCTGACGGATATTTCTGGCCCAGCTGGGACGCTTCGAAATCATCCAACGCCTTGCACGCGGATTCAATGCTCGGAGCCGTGTAAATGCTCTTCAACTGGGCGCTGACCGCACGACGATCGGTATAGGACACGAACCGGTTCGCAGCCCGGATCAAGTGCACCACACAGGTCTGCACCGTGGCCCGCGACCAGGTCGCTTCGATCGCTTCGGGGAAACCGGTCAGGCCGTCACAGCAGGCAATCAGGACATCCTTCACACCCCGGTTAGCCAGCTGCGCGCAGACTTGCGCCCAGAACTTCGCCCCTTCATTCTCGGTGACCCACAGGCCCAGCACGTGCTTGATGCCTTCCACGGTGACGCCGATGGCCATATGCGCGGCTTTGTTCCGCACCTGGTGCCCGTCGCGGACCTTGATGACAATCGCATCCAGGTAGAGGATCGGGTAGAACTCTTCCAGCGGGCGTTCCTGCCAAGCAGCGACCTCGTCGAGGACTTCGTCGGTGATCTTGGAGATCGTGTCGTGGGACAGCTGGGTGCCGACGGTGGTTTCTAGGTGGTAGGCGATATCCCGGACGGTCATGCCGCCGGCGTAGAGGGAAATGATCATTTCATCCAGGCCGCCGGTGCGGCGTGAGCCCTTGGGCACCAGGGTCGGGACAAAGGTGCCGGCACGGTCCCTGGGGATCTGCAGGTCGATATCCCCGGCCACTGTGGACACGGTCTTCGCGTAGGAGCCGTTGCGGGAGTTCGGGAGGAATCGCCCATGGCTTTCGCCTTGCTCGTAGCCCAGGTGGCTGCTCAGCTCGGATTTCAGGCCGCGTTCCAGGCCGGCGCGGATGATCTGCTGGATGAAGCCGTTCTTGCCGTCGAGCTGGATCTCTCCGCGGTCGATGAATCCCATGAGCTCGTCGAAGGCCCCGGATTCCTTCACGGCGTCCATGGAGCCGAGGGCTGCGATCTTCTCGGCGATGTCTGAGGCGTTTTCCATGCTCTGTTCGGCCTGGTCTTTCTGGATGGTCATATCGTGTTTTTTCCTAGTCTCTTTCTATCAATTGACTAGGGGTCTTACACAATCCACCTGACAGGCTCCCGCGGCAGGCCAAAAACCCCGTAAACACAACGATCCATGGCCTGCCACGGCAATAGTGCACGACTTAGAACGGTGGCTCGGCACCGTCCCACTCATCCAGTAACTGCTCCAGGGGCTTCACTTCCGGAACCTGGGCACCTTGCACCCAGTCAACAGCCAGCACCCCGTCTTGGGACCAGCCCGCAGCAGGGTCAAGAAAATCCTGTGGCCATGGAGCTGGCCGGCCGGACTCATCCCACCAGCCAGTTCCTTCCCCGCTGGCCAGCAACGCCAAATCCTCCTCCAAAGTGAGCCCTTCAGGATGCCACCGCCCCGGTATCTGCACGCCCATCACCTGCCCTTCCTCAACGTGTTCTCCGCTATGTTCCTCAACTGGTTCATCATGATCTACGCTCATTTCATCAACGCGTGCTTCACCCGGTACGACTGCCCACGGAACTGCAACAGCCTCCCGTGATGAACAATCCGGTCAATGACCGCGGCAGCCATATTGTCATCGCCAAAGACGGTACCCCAACGTTTGAACTCCAAATTTGTTGTCAACACCAGACTGCGTTTCTCATACCCGTCAGCAATGACCTGGAAAAGCAGCCTGGCCCCGTCACTATCGATCGGAAGATACCCAAATTCGTCAATGACAAGGAGCTGATTCTTCGCGATGGAGCCGAGCTCCTTATCCAACCGCCCCTCATCTTTCGCCCGGCGCAGCGTCATCACCAGCGACGCAGTCGTGAAGAACCTCGCCGGAATACCCCGCAGGCACGCAGCGGCAGCCAACGCAGTGGCCAAATGCGTTTTGCCGGTACCCACGTCGCCGAACAGCACCAAATCCTGGGCATGGTCCAAGAAATCCAAATCACTCAACGCTTCCCGCCCATAATCAGTCGGGAAGGTCACCGAGGTCCAGTCATAGCCCACCAACGATTTCAACGCCGGCAACTTCGCAGCCTTCAACAACCGTTGATGACGCGACGCCGTGCGGGACTCATGCTCGGCTTGGAGCAGCTCATAAAGGAATTCACGCTGCTTCGGGGTGCCTTTATGCGCCCACTCAGAGATCACCGAAGCGGTCATCGAAGCCGCCCGTCCAGCCTGCACCAACTCTTCAACGCTCACCGGATTCATGCCAACACCGATTCTTCCTGGGCTGCGAAGAGCCGATCATAAACAGACAGGTCAACATCCCCAGTTTCCGGTTCGGTACCTTCGGCCAACCTCCTGGCGAGCATGCTTAACGTTTCATGGCCAGGATCATCACCTTGCTCAATGATCTGCCCTGCTGCCTGTATTGCGGTTTCAAACCCGGCAGTCTCGCTGGCCTTGTCCAGCGCGGTCAGTAGCCGGCGCCGGTCCTCGGTGTGCGCGGTATCCATCCAGTCACGCACGGGGTCAGAAACCACCGCCCGCACTGGGGAGTTAGCCCACGCTCCCGGACGGTGAGCCAGCAACGCGAGCACCCCGGATGGTTCCATGATTATTTCCGGGTGATCCCCGAAAATTCGGGGAAACCTTCTCAACACCGAGGCTTGTTCGTCGAGGATCTCCACGACGTCGTGACGGATCCCGACCGTCAACGACCTCCTAGCGAACACCGGGCCAGCGGCATACGTATTGGATCCCACTTTCAGGTGGCCGTATTTATCGGCCTTACGGCTCTCGTAACGCACCGGATCAAAACCTACCCCCGGTAACGCCAAACCAGCCTGAACATCTTGGGCGAAGAGGTCCTTGATCAGAATCTTGCGCCGCCAATGCGGCTTGTCTCCGAGCCGGTCACAACGTTCGAGCAGTACTTTATTGAGCCCTTCCAAGCTCGCTGCAACAGGCAGTGGAACCATCAGATTGCGGCGCAAGAAACCGACCGCATTTTCAACATTGCCCTTCTCATTACCGGAATATGGATTGCAATACTTCGCCTCGGACCGGTAATGCGCTTTGAACGCAGCAAATAATTTCGTTTCCAGCACCTTGGTTTTGACCCTGCGCCCCACTCCGGTGGCGTTATCAAAGATCATCCGATGCGGCACCGAACCGATGTGTTCGAGGACGGTCCGCAACCCGTGGCACACGCATTCAGCAGTCTGCCCGCCGTAAGCCTGCGCGAAGCGCATATTCGAATACGGGAAGGTAACTACGAAAAGGTGCACGACTTTTTGTTCGCCATTCAAGATGACCTCAGCTTCGCCGAAGTCCACTTGAATGGTGCCCGGAGCCCAATCCAGCTCGAGGAATCCGTCGTTGTCGCTTTGGCGTTCCTGCTTATATCGTTTGATGAATCGCTGCACCGGTGAATACGTGCCTTGATAGTTTTCTTCATCCACGAGCCGGTCAAAGACGCGTTGGGCGGTATGGCGTTGCTTGCGTGGCCGGCCTCTGTCGCCTTCGAGCCAGGTACTGATAGTCTCCTCGAAGCCTGTGATGACTGAGCCCGCGGGACGTTGACCCGTTCTGGGTGGGGCCGGTGAATAGTTAGTGATGCTCAAGTATTTGGCGACAGTGGCTCGGCTGAGGTTCAGCTGAACGGCGATTTTTCGCCCGGAGATACCCTCTGAGTCTAATTTCCTGATAGTTTCTTGCACGGACATGGGTTCCGTCATTTCCTTCCAGACCTTCCGGCGCCGTACATAGGCAAAAATGGGGCGCCGTAAGGAACTTATCTGGCCAGACGGGCCCATGTCCTTTGCTGTCTTCTTCGTGACAGGAACGACAAGCAAAGGGCGGGAACTGTCTGGGTGTGGTGATCAACGTGGTGGCCGCGGTCGAGGCTGCGAAGGATTCTTGGCAGGCCCGGTGGCGTAGGTGGCCTACTTTTACCGCTTTAATGGCTCAAATGTGGCCGCTTTAATGGCCTATTTCTTCAGCCGTGATGGCTTACTTAAAGTTGATCACACACATGGCGCCGGGTAGGTCGAAGAATGCCAGCACGTCGCTGGCTCGCCGACGCAGAGCTCGACCGAGGCGGGCCTGTTCGTCGAGGCCTTCGGGGATAGCCGTGCGGAGGACGTCCATGACGGCCTGCATCTCTGGTTTCCCGAGTGTGCGGTCCGGGAGGCGGCGATCATGCGCTGGTAGATGCCCCAGGTCGCTTCCACTTCGACGTGTTGCTCGTCGGCATACAGGTCCTGGATCCGTTCGACCTGGCGGTCTGTGATTAGCGCTGCTCCAGTGTGAAGGGTGCATCGGCAGGAATAGAGCGGGTCGCCGGCGCGGCGCGGTGTCCGTGCAGGAGTAACTGGATGCGCCGTCGGCAGACGTCGACCGCTTCCCCGGCGAGCCGCCCGACGCGGAAGGGGTCCATTACCGCGACCGCGTCCGGGAATTTCTCGGCTGCGGCGGTTTTGAACCCGGTGAAGCCGATTGTCGCAACAACTTCCACTGCCTCGCGCCAAGTCTAGGGGCGGGCGGCAAGCCAGGTCTTGAACACTGCCTTGGAGCGGCCTTCGACCATGTCCAGCAGCCTGGAAGGGCCGCTGTCCTGGCGAACCGTGGTCAAGTCGATGATCACCGTACAGTGCGGCCCGATATGCGACGGCGGGCTTGCAGGGCGGAGACCACCCGCGCGCAGGATCCTTGGCCTCGACTACCCCACACCGAACAGATCCTGGCGGAGTGTGCTACCTTGTAGTGCATGGAACCTGACGCTGTTCACCTCGTAGGGCAGTTGCGCCGCGGCGCTCTCGAACCATGTGTCCTCGCCGTCATCGCCCAGCAACCGACCTATGGTCTCGACCTGGCTCGAACGCTGAGCGAACGAGGACTCCTCGAGAGCGAAGGGACGCTGTACCCGCTCCTGTCGAGACTCCGAAAACGCAACCTCGTGACCACTGCCTGGCAAGAGTCCCCGAGTGGACCCCCGCGCCGCTACTACCACATCACCCCGGCAGGCAAGACCGGACTTGCTACATTCACCCAGGAATGGGGCCGCTTCCGGCAAGCCGTCGACCTCGTCATTGGAGACCACGCATGACCACTCTGCCCTCGTCCGCCGCCGCCCAGGCCTACCTCAAGCGCCTCACTGCCCTGACCGAATCGCTCCCCTCCAGCGAGCAGCTGGATCTTCTCACCGGAATCGAGGAACACCTCAGGGACGCCGAACAGCGAGGCGTGATCCAGGCGGCACTCGACAGTCTCGGCCCACCTGAGCAGATCGCCCTGGAAGCCGGGGCAGAGACGGCCGGCACACCGCGGTGGCTGCGGCTGCTTGCCGTAGCAAGCGCCGTGGCCACAGTGGGAGGCTTCATGGCCCTGGGGGCACTGCTGTGCTTCACGGCGTACTTCGACGATGACTCCGAATACGCTCTACACCCGATGCTCATCCTGCTCGCCTTCGGTGCCGGCAGCATGACAGGAGTCTTCTCGACCGTGCTGTCCTTCCTCGTCAGAGAGCTGACCGGACAGCAGCGGGTTCTGCTGACCGCTTCGTGGATCGCCTCCTCGCTGCTGGCCATCGTGTTCGGCATCGCGGGCGGGAGCGTCCCGGTCGGAGTCAACCTCCCTCTCAGCGCCCTCCCGCTCCTGATGGGTGCCATCGGGGTCGTCCTCGTCCTGCGCTACACCGCACCGAACCCCGCTCGCAAACTGGTCCGAAGCTGAGCCACCCTGGGCCCCATCGCACGTCGCGCTGGGCCGGGTTTCGGGGCTCTTCACAGATGAGGGTGTAGCTGTGGTGCGACCTGGGGCGGCGCGTCGGTGTCGGGGTGAGGGCCGAGGTCTTCCGATGATGGGAGTTCTCACACAACCCGTCCGGAAGACCTCGGCGTGCCTGACGCTACCTTCACGCGCCCTGACCTGACTACCTTCACCCGCCTCGACGGCCTCGGTCTGGAGGTCACCGGCCAGCTGCTCGAGCCTGACCGGTCCGTGCTGGCGTGCCGGGTCGTGGAGCCGGACGACTGGTGCAGGCGGTGCGGCTGCCAGGGCGTGCCCCGTGGCACGGTGAGCAGGGAGTTGGCGCACGAGCCGTTCGGGTGGCGCCCTACCACGCTGGTGCTCACCGTGCGCCGCTACCGCTGCAAGGAGTGCTCGCACGTGTGGCGTCAGGACACCACCGCTGCGGCGCCGCCGCGGGCCAAGATCTCCCGCGCCGGCCTGCGGTGGGGTCTGGTCGGGATCGTCGTCGGCCACCTGTCGATGGCCCGAGTTGCCGAAGGACTGGGCGTGGCGTGGAACACCGCCAACGACGCGGTCCTGGCTGAGGGCCGGCGTCTGCTCATCGAGGACCCGACCCGCCCGGACGGTGTCAAGGTCGTCGGGGTCGATGAGCACGTGTGGCGGCACACCCGGCGCGGTGACAAGTACGTCACCGTGATCATCGACCTCACCCCGGTCCGGGACGGCACCGGGCCCTCACGCCTGCTGGACGTGGTCGAAGGTCGGTCGAAGAAGGCGTTCAAGGACTGGCTGGCCGAGCGGGATCAGGCTTGGCGCGATGGGATCGAGGTCGTGGCCATGGATGGGTTCGCGGGCTTCAAGACCGCCACCACCGAGGAGCTGCCGGACGCCGTCACGGTTATGGATCCCTTCCACGTCATCCGGTTGGCCGGGGACGCTCTCGATGAGTGCCGCCGCCGAGTCCAGCAGGAACTGCACGGACACCGCGGACGCAAGGGCGACCCGCTCTACACCGCGCGGCGGACCCTGCACACCGGGGCTGACCTGCTCACCGACCGCCAGCGCGAGCGCCTTGACAAGCTCTTCGCTGGGGACCGGCACGTGCAAGTCGAGTGCACCTGGGGGATCTACCAGCGCATGATCTCCGCCTACCGTCACCCCGACCGGGCAGCCGGCCGCGTCGAGATGAGCTCCGTGATCGACGCCCTCGCCGACAGTGTGCCTGAGGCGTTGGTAGAACTGCGCAAGCTCGGCCGCACCCTGACCAGACGCGCCTGCGACGTCCTGGCCTACTTCGACCGGCCGCGCAAGGGCAACGGACCTACCGAAGCCGTGAACGGTCGCCTCGAGCACCTGCGTGGCCTGGCCCTCGGCTTCCGCAACCTCACCAACTAGATCGCCAGCGCACTCCTCGAAGCCGGCGGATTCAGACCACACCTACACCCCGAATTGTGAAGAGCCGGAAAAATTCTGAGAAATGGTGGTTGAGTTGTGTCATAAACGACCGATTTTGGGCGGTGCCACTAGTACATCAAGTGCTGTACAGTACATCGTATGATGAACATTGAATCACGGATCGATGCGATGAACCGGCTTGGCCGCGCCATGGCCGACCCCACCCGGTCACGCATCCTCCTGTCCTTGTTGCACGAACCCGGATACCCAGCGGAACTTGCCCAGGCCCTAGGACTGAGCCGCGCCAACGTTTCCAACCATTTGACCTGCCTGCGCGGCTGCGGAATTGTCGTGGCGAAAATGGAAGGCCGCAAAACCCGGTACGAAATCACCGATCCTCACCTCACCACCGCCCTGAGCGCCCTGGTTGACGTGACGTTGGCCGTCGATGATCAAGTACCTTGCCTGGACTCTTCCTGCCCTGACTGCGCCACCAGCGCCGATCGAGAACACGAGGAGCAAGCATGAGTTCCGCCTGCGGTTGCGATTCACCGGAACCCACCGAAGAATTCGAAGAGGAACTGCCCTGGTGGCGGGATTGGCACGTGCTCGTTCCCATAGCCTCAGGCGTTTTCTTCCTCGCTGGGCTCGTCCTTGAATGGAGCACCCACGGCGAAAGCGCCGCCATCGTGGCCTTGGTGCTGTTTTGGATCGGCCTGCTGCTGGGCGCTTTTACCTTTGTGCCCGGCGCCCTGCGAAACCTGTTCACGAAACGGAAACTCGGCATTGGGCTGCTGATGACCATCAGCGCCACCGGTGCGGTCATCCTCGGATATATCGAAGAAGCCGCAGCCCTGGCATTCCTGTATTCCATTGCCGAAGCCCTGGAAGACAAAGCCATGGACAGGGCACGCTCGGGCCTGCGCTCTTTGTTGAAGCTCGTCCCGGAAACGGCCACCGTCATCCGTGACGACGCACCGGTCGTGGTCAGTGCAGCAGAGATCAAGATTGGCGATGCCCTGCGCGTGAAGCCTGGTGAACGCTTGGCAACCGATGGCGTGGTCAGCCAAGGATCAAGCAGCTTGGACACCTCCGCTATCACGGGGGAATCAATTCCCGTGGAAGTAACCGTAGGCGACCAGGTTGCTGCTGGTTCCATCAATTCATCCGGCGCGCTAGTAGTCACTGCAACGGCAAACGGCACGGACAACTCCCTGACCACGTTGGTGAGCCTGGTCGAGCAAGCCCAGTCGGAACGTGGCGAACGGGCACGGCTCGCTGACCGCATTGCCCGCCCGCTGGTTCCCGGTGTCATCGTACTGGCCGTACTGGTTGCTGTGCTTGGAGCGATCTTCGGCGATCCCGAAACCTGGATCACCCGCGCACTGATCGTGCTGGTCGCAGCCTCGCCTTGCGCGATGGCCATCGCCGTTCCTGTCACCGTTGTTTCCGCCATCGGAGCTGCCAGCAAGTTCGGTGTCATCATCAAAAGCGGAGCAGCCTTCGAACGGCTTGGTTCCCTGCGCCGCATCGCGGTAGATAAAACTGGAACACTCACACGCAATCAGCCAGTGGTCACGCAAGTCCAGACCGTTGATGATGAGACTCGCGAAGAGGTGCTCGCCGTTGCTGCCGCCCTGGAACAGCACAGCACCCACCCTCTAGCTACGGCCATCACCGCAGCAGTACCCGCGATCCCGGAGGCAGCGGCGGTTAACGAAGAGCCAGGACACGGCATTACCGGCGTCCTGGATGGTGTTCAGGTCGGGGTCGGCAGTCCTCGATGGATTGCCCCAGGATCGCTTGCTTCCGCTGTTGAATCCATGGAGGCCTCCGGGCAAACCTGCGTCATGGTCACCCGTGCAGAGCAGGTCATTGGCGTGATCGGCGTGCGCGATGAACTACGCCCTGAAGCGGCCGAGGCAATTCGAGACCTGCATAACCAGGGAATCGACGTGGTGATGCTCACCGGCGATAACTCCCGTACTGCCCACGCGCTGGCTTCAATCGCCGGTATAGACACCGTTCATGCCGAACTGCGACCTGAAGACAAGGCCCGTGAAATCGCTTCGTCGGTGCAGCAGGTTCCTACAGGGATGATCGGTGACGGGATCAACGATGCCCCTGCCTTGGCTAGCGCTACCGTGGGGATTGCGATGGGCGCTACCGGTGCCGATGCCGCCATAGAATCAGCCGACGTAGCCTTCACCGGCCATGACTTGAGACTGATCCCGCAAGCCTTGTCCCATGCCCGACGGGGCCGAGCGATCATGAATCAGAACATCGTCCTGTCAATGGCGATCATCGTTGTCCTGCTGCCCTTGGCTATTACCGGAGTGCTTGGATTAGCCGCGGTAGTGCTGGTTCACGAGGTCGCAGAAGTCATCGTGATTGCCAACGGCCTTCGTGCTGCCCGTATCCACCGCAAGCAGCTCACCCAGCAGCCGGGCAACGTCCTGCATTAGCGCTGGTTTCGTTGCCGTTGAAGGCGGGGCACTATTTCCACCGGGAAATTAGCGCCCCGCCTTCAACCATCTAAAACCAAAGAGGGTGGTGCTGTGCGATGCGCCATTTTTAACGGTGATAAACCGGCTCTTCAAGTTTTAGCGTGGTGAGCCCGAAAAATAAGTAAGGCCCGCAGTCCTCTGCGAAAATGGATGTTGTCTAGACAAACCATCAGCAAGGAACTACGAGCCGTGTTTAAGGATACCGGTGGAAACGACGCTGCGTCGATTCTTCTCAACCTCACTGACTACCGCGTCATCGACGCAACTCAAGAACCAGCCGGACGACAAGTCCTTATCGAGCCCAAAGCCACAGAGGCAGCCTGTCCAACTTGTGGGGTGATCACCACCCGCATCCACGCCAGACCAGTGCACCGGGTCAAAGACCTCCCAACCGGTGGCAACGACATTAAGGTCCTGGTGCGTAAACGCCGGATGGCCTGCCAAGAGACCGCCTGCGAACGCCGCTCGTTCGTGCAAACCACCGAACAGCTACCGTTGAGGGCCAGAATCACTACCAGGCTCTCTCAAAAGCTCGTGGACGAGATGAGCTGCGAACTGCGAGCCGTGTCCAGGGTCGCTTCTGCGTACCAAGTTTCCTGGCCAACCGTGATGGCAAGAGTGAACATGGTCGGTGAGCTTGTAGGCAACGTGGACCGCATGTTCATCCGCCGCCTCGGTATTGATGAGCACCGTTTTCGTAAGGTCCGCTACGCACGCGGCCGCACCGGGAAAGTGGTCCGTATTGAGCCGTGGTCTATTGTCTTCACCGACCTGGATACCGGAAAAATTCTAGATATTGTGGACGGACGACGCTGTGCAGCGGTGAAGAAGTGGTTGAAGTCCCGGCCACGGTACTGGCGTCAACGAGTACAGTACGTGGCCATTGACATGTCTGCTGAGTTCCGCAAAGCGGTGCGGGAGAACCTGCCGAAAGCAAAGATCAGCGTGGACCATTTTCATGTCATTCAGCGGGCGAATCTCATGATTACTCAGGTGCGCCGGCGTCGCTCCCACGAGGTGCTCCAGCGCCGAGGAAGGGCCGCTGATCCGGCCTACAAGTATCGGAAACTGTTGACCTGCAATTTGGAGAACTTGTCGATTAGGCAAGTTGAGCGGCTGAAGTTGATCCTTGAAGCAGATCCTGAGCTGGGCGTGATTTATGGGATTAAGGAACACGTGCGGGAGCTGTTGAAAACCAGGGATATCCATGATTTTCAATCGAGGTGGGCGGTGCTGGAGAAATCGGTGAAGACAACGAAAATGGTGGAAGCGAAGTCGTTGTTCCGGACGCTGACTGCGTGGAGGCGCGAGTTGCTGGTGTTCATTCGTACGCGGTTGACGAATGCTCGGAGCGAGGCGGCGAACCTGACGGCGAAGAACTTGAAACGGATCGGTCGGGGTTATCGGAATCATGGTCATTACCGGGTCAGGATATTGTTATACACGGCGGGGCTACGGCCGTGCTGAGCATCCTGCACCACGCTTAAACTCGAAGAGCCGATAAACCGCCAATTGAAACTAACAGTCATACGCCGGGGATTCCTGGTTCTTGGTTGTCTGGTCAAAAACGACCGTTCTTGGCGTCCGTATAAGGCCCCTTCACCGGGCATTTTCTCGAGCGGGGTATATGGGAATCTGAAATCGTTGAAAACTCGGAGTTTCGAAAACTTAACAAGCCAACGGATCGAGTGTCCCGTATGGCGACCGGCTTACGGGACAGGTCGAGAATTCCTGCATGATTACCCTCGAACGGGATAGGCTGTGAGCATGAGTGCAGAAAAAATCAAGGCAACTCTCATTGATCCTCGATACGTCAGTCAGGAAAATCCAGATCCCGTGTATCGGGTAGATTTCTGGGACGAAAACCGTGCCTGCTACGAGAACCGCATTGAAAACGCAAAAAGCATCGTTGATGTCCTCGCATGGGCAGAAGCAAACCGCTACGGCCGCTATGCCGTGATCTGGGTTGAGTACATCTATGAAGGCGGAATCGGCATGGCTCGTCTCCACGGGTGGGAACCAACAGAGGCGGGCTCGCCTTCTGCCAGTGACCCCTATTTCCGGCAGTAATCAGGCACAGACTGCAGAATACGGAGAACAAAACGCGTTCCATGCCATGCCGCTATGCATTCCTCTGCTGAGAGGGCACCTAATGTTATTCAGCGCTGCGATCCGAACGTCAACTGTTAATAACCCTCGCAGGTTTAACCGGCATTGGGATTGTTTCCGAGTAAACGTATAAGAGATGCTTTTCGCGGAGTACCGAGCGGTTTCTCGGGCTCGGAGCCCATTTCTGCGAACAGTTCCAAGGGCCGTCCATTCGCGTGCTCCTCCACCCAACGGAGTGCCTTTGATACGTCCTGCACTTCAACCAGTACAAAAGCATCTAAGTTCCAGCTATACCCAGGACGAGGTTGTTCCCAAAAATTGACTCGGTAACAGGGCGAATCATCCGAGTCGCGTGGTTCCGCGTGAACTGTTTCTATGGCGCGCATGGGACCAATATACAAGCATGCACTAGTACGTTACTGGGAAATACTGTCGCCCTAGTTACCTTCGACTATCAGAGTCGGAAACAGCGTCCCAGCTGAGGTTCCCTATATGGATCTTCGAGGGTTGTCCGTCACCAAGTGGGGCATTCAAGATTTGACGTTGTTCTTACGCAAATTCGAGGCGTCCGTGACCCAAGTCGATGAAAACATGTCTATAAAGGCTTTACTTTCTGCGCCAAACAGGCTTCGGCAGTACAGATGGCTTGTCGGGTTGATGCGAGTTGGTCTTCAGGGCTTTTCAGTTCTTGGCGCAGGACCAATGCAGATTCGAAACTTTGTAGAGCATCGGCGAACTGTCCTTGGTCGAAGTGCAGCTTGCCTAAATGCTGCCAAGCGAAGGCTGCCAATGAACGCGCAGCGACGGGGTTCATTTCAGAATTATCGATCTCAGACTGTGCAGATTCCAGCGCCGCTGTGAATAGCCGATCGGCCTGGCTGTATCTCTTCTGCCAGTGCAGGACGTGAGCCAGTCGTAAAGCACCGGCTACGGCTTGGAATGGAAGTGGTGTGACGATTTGCCGGTTATCTGTCACTCCGCCCGATTTTACTAATGTGATCCAACCCAGTTCTTCAGCTTCTTGCAGCCTTCCGAGCATCCGAAGCCAAGAGATGCGTTCCGCGTCGCCTGGCTCACCAATATTTTCAAGTTCTTCAATCCGGGATTCTACTGCGGCTTCGTTGCTCACGACTTCGCGCAGGGAGACAGGATCTATGATGTAGCGAGCTTTTCGAGATTCCTCGGTGGGAGAATTTTGTGACATGGCTAGAAGCTTAGCCGCAGTCAGAGGTACTGGTTTGAGGGTCCGGCCTCATGCCCCGTAGAGGGTTCCCCTCCAGGACGGGTAAACCGCACTATAAATGCTCTGAGGCAGAATAGACCTATGAACATGCCTCCGAATGACACACAGATCGCCAGCACGAACTCTATTCCGAAGATATGGCCGTTCTCCACCCTCATGAAGCACAACCCAATCATGGGTGTTTTCCTTGTAGCTGCCCTCATCACCATTGCTGTTCTCCTAGTGAAGTTGTGGTCATTGGCCAACGGCGGAATGTTGATCCTAGCTGGGTCCTGCATAGCTTCGTTTGTATTCATACTTGTCGGTGCGTTCAACCCTCGACGAGCCAAAGGATAACCAGTGTTCTGTCGAGTTCCGCACGGGTCTTACGTCTGGAAGCAGGAAGTAGTCGGCCATGGCAAACGAACGGATCACCGAGGATCTCGTCGATGCGCAGCTGCGTGCGCTCGCCTACTACGCCGACCCTGACGCGATCGTCGTCGAGAAACAGCAGTCGGTCATCGAGTCCATCCGTAAGGGGCTCTCGAAGGCGTCGAAGACCGGTAAGGGCATCACGGCCGGTTACCCCGAGTTCATCATCACCTCACCGGCGACGCCGGACATGGTCGTCCTCGTCGAGTGCAAGGCCGACGTCAAGTACCATGAGTCTGCGAACCGCGGTCAGCCGCGTGACTACTCAGTGGACGGAGTCCTTCACTACGCCCGACACCTGACGCCGAACTACACAGTGATCTCGATCGCCGTCTCCGGCACTCCGCAGACGAACGATTGGTCGTTCTTTGTCACGCCCAAGGGGACGACACAGGAGCGCGATCTCGTCTCGCCCTCCGGTGCTCCGATCACCCAGATGATCGGCCTGAACGACCTCTTCGCCGCTGCTGCGTTCGACCCGCAGGTCCAGAAACAGCGCGAGCATGACCTCATCCAGTTCGCGATGGAAATGCACGAGTTCATGCGCGACGAGGCCGAGCTCGAGGAGAAAGAGAAGCCCCTCGTCGTTGCGGGCACCCTCATCGCACTGAATGATCCTGTCTTCGCCAAGACGTACGACTCGTACCCTGCGGGCGATCTGCCGGAGTTCTGGATCCAGTCGATCAAGAAGGTCATCGACAAGGCGCAGCTCCCGGTCGCGAAGCTCGAAAACATGACCCAGCCTTTCACGGGCATCCAGGTGCATCCTGAGCTGCGCAAACCGACCAAGGGCTACCCGAAGGGCCTGCTCAACGAGATCGTCACCCTGCTCGCCGAGAAGGTGATGCCGTTCCTCACGGTCTACGAAGACTTCGATGTCGTCGGCGCGTTCTACGGCGAGTTCCTGAAGTACACCGGTGGCGACGGCAAGGGCCTGGGCATCGTGCTCACCCCGAAACACGTCACCGAGTTGTTCGCCCTCATCGCCAACGTCTCCAAGGATGACAAGGTCCTGGACATTTGTGCGGGCACAGGCGGCTTCCTCATCTCGTCCATGGTCAAGATGATCCAGACCGCGACCACCGAGGCCGAGGTCGAAGACATCAAGAAGAACCGCCTGATCGGTGTCGAGCAGAGCCCGAGTATGTACGCGCTAGGTGCATCCAACATGATCCTGCGCGGCGACGGGAAGGCGAACCTCCACCAAGGCTCGTGCTTCGACACGGCCATTAGCGCCGCGGTGAAGAAGAACAAGGCGAACGTGGGCATGATCAACCCGCCGTACGCGAAGACCAAGGAAGATCTTCATGAGTTGCGGTTCGTCGAGCAGATGCTCGACAGCCTCGCGCCCGGCGGAACCGGCATCGCCATCGTTCCTGTGACCTGCGCGACTGCTCCGAGCGTCCATGAGAATAACCTGCTCAAGAAGCACACGCTCGAAGCCGTCATGTCTATGCCTCCCGAGGTCTTTTACCCGGTCGGCGTGATCACGTGCATCATGGTGTTTACTGCGGGTGTGTCTCACGAGAAGAACGACCGCAAGACGTGCTTCGGTTACTGGCGCGACGACACCTTCATCAAGGTCAAAAATCTCGGGCGCGTCGACCGACACCGAACATGGGCAGCAACCCGCGACCGCTGGGTCGACACGTACCGCAACCGCGAGGTTAACCCCGGCGAGGCTGTCATGCAGCGCGTCGGCGCTGACGACGAGTGGGTCGCCGAGGCCTACATGAAGACTGACTACTCGAAACTTGACAAGTCAGATTTTGAAAAGGTTCTGTTCGACTACGCGCTGTTCACAGTCGGCAGCTCAATCGACGACGTCTCGGATGAGGTCGGCGAGTGAGCACGCTCAATGACCTTTTCCAGATCGAGTACGGCAACAAGTTCGACATGAACAAAATGACCCGTACTGATCGACTCGCTGGTGTTGCATTCGTCGGTCGCATCGGAGGGCTCAATGGGAAGTCGGGGATCGCGGGCTTCGTCGAGCCTCTCGCTGGTGTGAAACCTTACTCGCCTGGGCTGCTCACCGTCGCACTCGGCGGGTCGCGGCTCTTGTCGACCTATGTCCAACAGCTGCCGTTCTACAGAGCTCAGAACGTGGCCGTGCTTTCCCCGCGTAACGAAGAGATGAGCACCAAGGGGCGCCTCTTCTATGCGATGTGCATTCGGGCGAACGCATTTCGGTACAGTGCTTTCGGACGTGAGGCTAACCGCACCCTCGGGACGCTGGAGGTTCCAGATGATTTGCCTGATTGGGTGTCGACGGCTCAGATCCCTACCTATAGCGGGCTGTCACGTGCGATCGCGCCCGACGTCGACCTCAATGACCCGCATGAGTGGCCGCGATTCGTGCTCGAGGACCTCTTTACGGTGAAGAAGGGGCGGCGGGTGACGAAGGCGCAGCGCGTGCCCGGTACCACGCGCTTCATTGGGGCGTCTGAGAAGAATAACGGCATCACAGACATGTGTGATCTGGAACCGATGTTTGATTCTCATTGCCTCACCGTGCCCTACAACGGATCAGTGGGATTTGCCTTCTACCAAGACCGTCCCTTCTGCGCTTCAGACGATGTGCAGGTTCTCATCCCGAAAGAAGAAGTCACGCGGTGGGCACTGCTCTTCGTGGCGACGATCATCCGGGTCGAGAAGACCCGATTCAGCTACGGCTACAAGTGGAACATGGCGCGCATGAAGAAGACCACGATCCGCCTGCCCGCGGATGCGTCCGGGGAGCCGGACTGGGCGTACATGGACTCCATCATGCGGGCCTGCCGTTCTCGGCGGCCGTCGCCTCGCGGATCGGCGATGTGCGCAACATGGACGAGGAAGAGCAGGCCTCGCTGACAGTTTGACGCTGTCTTCCATCCGTTGTAGCGCTCTACAACCGCTGATGATCGACTCACCTGAGTTGGTACAGACAAGGTCGTGCCCACCGATTGGCTCGTGGAGCCCACCATGCCGCGAGGTCGGTCGCATCCGCGCGTTATTGGGCCGCCCCCTTCATTCGGTCCGGTCGCTGTGCGAGTCGTCGGTTTCCGATTGATGGGTGCATTGCCGAGCGTAGTCGACGGGTGCGAGGTAGCCGAGCGATGAATGCCGGCGGTCGTGGCTGTATTCGGTCTTCCAGTCGCCGATCACGACCTGGGCGTGGAGCAGCGAGTAGAAGCTGTTGATGTTCAGGCACTCGTCGCGGAGCCTGCTCTCGGCATCCTCGCCTTCACTTCGGCGAGGTCACCCGTGGCCAGGCCTCTCGCCCTCGCTGCGCCACCGGCGACATCCTCCGCTTCGCGAGGTCACCATGGACGAGCCCCTCGCTGGGCGACGCGTGCGTCCCGTCATGGCCTGAGACCTCACATCACCGACGGGGCCCTGCCGAGAGACGATCCTCACGGCAGGGCCCCGTCACGGTGCTTGGGCGCGAGCGGCCGGGTGCGCCTCGGGGGTCAGGCGTCGTCCCGCCCGGCGGCGCGGTGGACGAACTCGATGAGGGAGTTCTCCATCTCGGCGAGGGTCTCGGGCTCGTTGTGAACCTCGTGGCGGACGTCGGGGTAGATGTGGAGTTCGACGTCGTGGCCCTTCTCCTCCAGGCGCCGGGCGACCTCGCGCGCACCCTCGCCGTAGTTGGTCACCGGGTCCTCCGCGCCCGCGAAGATCGCGACGGGAACCTGCGGAAGGCGGTCGAAGAAGTCGTCGCCGTTGGCCTGGTCGTACACGTCGACGAAGCCCTGCAGGAACCGGTTGCTCAAGGGGGCGCCGAAGTTGTTGAAAGGGTCGCGGCCGTGATCACGGACGACGTCCGCGTTGCGCGCCACCCAGTCCGTCGGGCCGAAGTCCGGGCCGAGGCGGTCGTAGAAGCCGTCGAACAGCTGGCCCACCAACGCATCCGCAGCGGGGGCGGAACCGTCGGCCGCCACGGCAGCCTTCAGGGCCTCGCGATCCAGCGTCGACTCGACACCGCGCATGCCCGCGGCGATACCGCCCAGCGCGAGCCTGTCGACCTCGACACCCGGCTGCAGCACCAGCGCCCGCGCGATCATCGACCCCAGGCTGTGGCCGAACACCACGTACGGCAGGTCGGGGAACAGCTCCTTGGCCTTCCGGTACAGCGTCACCTCGTCCTGCACGATGACCGTCGCCGACTCGTCACCGGCGTCACCCCACGTCCCCGACTGCATCGCCGTCCGACCGTGACCCGCGTGATCGTCCGCGACCACGACGAACCCCGCATCCACCAGCGCGGCCGTCATGTGCAGGTACCGGCGGGAGTGCTCGCCGAGACCGTGGATGAGCTGGACCACCGCCACCGGCGTGACCGCCGGTTCGTACACCCAGGCCTGGATGGTGTCGGTGCCGTTGTGCGACGTGAACTCGAGTTCGCGCAGAGCCATGCTGACCTCCTCGTCATGCCCCTCGGGCGGGGAGCTCGACGGTATGACCCTACCATACCTGCCGACAACGGGATGTCCGGCCCCCGACCTCCGTCGCCCACTCGCGGAACTCCCTGCCGCGGGCGCTGAGAGCGGCAGGTACGCGCCCAGCCCGTCCCGAGAGCCGCGTGACCGGGTCCGGACCCGGCGGCCCGGCAGGGTCACCCCCGGTGGGGGGCCGCGTCCCGCCCGGATCATGCCTGCCGGCCCGCCCCGTGGCACTTCGGACGCTCTGTGCCGGCGCCGGGCGTGCCCGTCCACGCCCGGACGGCCCGCAGAACGTGGACCAGGCCTCGGCATCGCGGCTAAGGAAGGTGAGGCCGGGGTCGATCAGACAGGCGACACGGGACATCACATGGAGAAACGGCGTCCCCGCTCCCGTGCTGCGTGTACCCGACGACGGCCCCCCCGGCCGACGAGCCCGGCGCCGACGACCTCGGTCCCGGCGATCACGCCGCGGCCCACGTCGCCCGCGACTACGGTGCCCGCGCCGACGACGCGCCCCACGACCACGCCCACCACGCGCCCGACGACCCGTCCGAGCGTCCCCGCAGTGAAGGCGGTGCAGCGCACCTTCCAGGTGGACCGGTACATGCCCAAGACCGCGGCTCAGGCCCGGGTCGTGGCGCGCCTCGACGACGACGGCGTGCTGCGTTACCGCGAGGACCGCGCCCTCTGGGGCGCGAACAACTGGCAGTTCGTGACGGTGCGGGTGCCCGCCGACGCGAGCAAGGCGCAGGTCATGGCCGTGATCAACGCCAAGACGTCCTCGCGTGTGGGTGACGTGCACACCGGTTCGCGCCTGCGTTCCATCACGCGTGGTCGCTCGGTGACGATCGCGTGGGAGCTCGGCAAGGGCGCCCGCCCCACCTCCGCCTGGGGTGCGAACAAGTCCGTCAACCAGATGTTCTTCGCCCGCTCCTGAGCGACCACAGGTGGGCGTGGCCATCACCACCACGCCCACCTGTGGCGGGCCTGCATCGCCGAGCCCGGCCGAGCGACGCGTCACCCTTGCGAGGGTGGCGCCGTCGCCGCATGTCGGCTCCGCCCCTCGGGGGTGAGTCCGGGACCGGCGCCCTCATGGGTCGAATCACTCGGCCCGGCCATCGAATTCGGCGGCAGCCTCTCGGTGATCCTGGGACCCGCGCGGTGTTGCGGGGCGGCCTGGCACCTCTTCTCCGCGTCGTGCAGCAGCGTCCCTTCGCGTGAGAACACTGTGAACGTTCCCCCGAGATGCCGGGGGAGGCTGGGCCGCCCCCTTCATTCGGTCCGGTCGCTGTGCGAGTCGTCGGTTTCCGATTGATGGGTGCATTGCCGAGCGTAGTCGACGGGTGCGAGGTAGCCGAGCGATGAATGCCGGCGGTCGTGGTTGTATTCGGTCTTCCAGTCGCCGATCACGACCTGGGCGTGGAGCAGCGAGTAGAAGCTGTTGATGTTCAGGCACTCGTCGCGGAGCCTGCTGTTGAACGACTCGACGTACCCGTTGTGCCAGGGCGAGCCGGGCGGGATGTAGAACAGGCCGGTGCGGGTGCCGGCCCAGTCGGCCATCGCGTCGCTGATGAACTCGGGGCCGTTGTCGGATCGGAGCACCGCGGGGGCGCCGCGGACGGCGACGAGGTCCTCGAGGTGGGCGGTGAGCCGGTCCGCGGTGATCGACCGTTCGACGAGCCCGCCGATGCACTCGCGGGTGTGCTCGTCGACGATGGAGCAGATCTTGATCGGACGGCCCTGCTCGTCCGCGTCGAACTGGAAGTCCACCGCCCACACGAGATTCGGTGCGACCGCTGCCGGGGCGTCGACGGTCGAAGACCCAACGCGTTTGCGGCGACGCCGCTGCGGGACGCGCAGCCCTTCCTCGCGCCAGAGCCGTTGGATCTTCTTGTGGTTCACGACCCACCCCTCGCCGCGGGCATCGTGGTAGGCCCTGCGGTATCCCCACCGCGGGTGCTTCTTCGCATACGCCCGCAGCCAGTCCCGCAACGCCAGGTCCGGGTCGGCTGTCGTCTCACCCTGGAGCGGGCGACGGTATGCGGACCTGCTCAGCCCGGCCAGACGGCACGCCATTCGTTCGCTCACCCGCAGCTTGCGCTTGAGGTGGTCGACGGCGGCGCGGCGCCTGCCCGGGCCTAGAAGTTTCCCTCAGCCAGCTCCTTGAGCGCGGCCTTCTCGAGCTCTGCCTCGGCGAGCAGCCGCTTGAGCGTGGCGTTCTGCTTCTCGAGCTCCTTCAGCCGCTTCGCGTCGTCGGCCTTCAGCCCGCCGTACTGGTTCCGCCACCGGTAGTACGTCTGCTCGGACACTCCGAGCTCTCGACACACCCCGGCGATGTCGCTACCGCCCGCGAGCATCCTGTCGGCCTGCCCGAGCTTACGGACGACCTGCTCCGAGGTGTGACGCTTCCTGCTGTTCGTCATGATCTGACCAGTCTCACTGCCCGGACCCCCGGGCAACAGGACGACTCACACAACCACCGGACCTACCAAACGGGGTCAGCCCATTATGCTCGCCGAGATAACAAAGTGGGACGTGGTCGCACCACCATTTCTCATCTATGCCGGTCTGGCGGGCAGGCACGGCACCACCTGTTTCCTGTCCCATAGAGCGTTCCTGATTCGGGACAGTTTCCGTTGATGCAGCTAGGGTAGGATCATGTCCATCGTCTTTGTTCCAATGACACCAGCCGACACCGAAGATCTCATCGGCTTCCTGACCTCAAATCGTTTCCCGTTCCATGTTCAGGCAACGCCCCAGGCCGCGGACATACGGACGAAGATTGAGAATGGCCATTTCTGGAACGAAGATACCCAAGGTTATTGGGTATTGAGGGACGAACATCGTATCGGTATGGCTGTTCTGGAGGATTTGCAAGAAGGCGATTCTCCGCTCTTCGACCTGCGCCTGGACGAAGCCCAACGCGGCAAAGGCGTGGGAGTGGAAGTGCTGCGTGCGCTATGCGACTTGGTTTTCGAGTCGATGCCGAACATGCTCCGTTTCGAGGGACAAACGCGAGAAGACAACATCGCCATGCGCAAAACTTTCCTCCGCGCAGGCTTCCTCAAGGAAGCGCACTACCGATTGGGATGGCCAACCAACGACGGCGGGCACGTTGCCTCAATCGCCTACTCGATCCTGCGCCAAGACTGGGAAGACGGAACCGTGACCCATTTCGAATGGGACGACCTCAAGATCTAGAATGCCGTCCCACAGAAGGTTGGGCAACCGGGAGGGGTGCATGTGCTTCAGATCGCCATCGCGAGCATGTCATATCCCATCGCGATAAGGCACGACAGTACGGCCAGAACGAGCGTGACAGGCACCATCGTGTAACGCTCGGGCTTGCTGCGCGAGATGGCATTCATCAGGATGCCGAGCACGAAGTAGGCGAAGATCACCCACATTGCGATCTCGGCGAACGGCGCGGGGAACACATCGACCGCTCCTACGCGGTCCCACGAGATCACGCCGATCAGCGCGTAGATTATGATCGATATCGCGCTGCCAATGCGCAAACGCTTCGAAAGTACGCGGTGCTGGCCACCCCACGCGAAGCGGCCGAGCGGAGCACCGAAAACGAGCGCCAATTGGAAGGCCGCCAGTAGTGCCAGGACGACTGTGAGCATAAGCGTGAAAGGCATAGAATCCACTGTCCCGGGCGGCCCCCGATATAAGGATGACGCGGGAGCCTCAAAAGGAGAGATGAGCGGCCCGTAGATGGTTCCGTTTACGGATGTGTCACACTCTGATCCTCAAACATCCGTCTATGGAGAAATCAGCCTCCGACAGACCGTCTTACAAGACGGCATGGGAGCATTGTGAAATGTCTACCTTTGATCTTCGTCCGCTACCAGGCGGACAAGTGGAATTGCACGACGCACGACGAAAACGCCGTTGGACCGTCCATCTGGAACCATTCGAGATTGGGATTGCTCCCGTCACCGTGGCTCAGTATTCGCAACTCATGGGCGATAGCGAAACGGGCACCCAAGCACCTCTGGTAGATATCAATTGGTTGGAAGCCATCAAGTTTTGCAATGAAGCGTCATTGAACGAAAGCCTTTCCCCTGCATACATCTTCGAGGCAGACGAAGTGATTTGGCAGACGAACGCCTCGGGGTACCGGCTGCCCACCGAAGCCGAATGGGAATATGCATGCCGCGCTGGCACAGTGGGGCCACATTATGGCCACCTCGATGCCATTGCTTGGACAGCGAACGACAAGCTAGAGAACGCGAAAGAAGTTGGTCAAAACCTACCCAATGCCTTCGGGCTCCACGACACCCTTGGAAACGTCTGGGAATGGTGCTGGGATCTACTCGATCCGGCCCGCTACGACGACTACCGAGTCTTCCGTGGGGGAGGTTTTGCTGATAACTCGTGGAGCGTGCGGGCTTCGACGCGTCGCGGTGGTGCGCCTGGGATGAGCCACCCAGACCTTGGTCTGCGCATGGCCCGGGGTGCCTTCGATGATGCACAGGCAACGCAAGGCTGGTCAGCCGAGGCTGATTATGAACGGGGAAAGATCACTGGAATGCTGCCATCCGGGTGGACGCCTCGGCGATACTGAGAGTGACCAATGCAGGCCAGCCCATATACACGGCGACGGGTGTCCCACAGGAGGTTCCTCTTACGGGCGTTCCTCTCGGGGACCGGCTTGCGGGACTATGAGATATGATTCGATCTCTCAACTACTCCATAGAGTGAATCGTCATCCATGAGTTGACAATTCACATAATTGCGTTATGTTTGAGCAATGATCGGAAGCGCAGAATCCCCACTTGAGCGGCTTGCTGAATTGCTAACTGTCGCCTCCAGCCTGGGACCCCTACCAACCAATGAGGCGAACTCCGTCAAGGCGGTCGCACTTAGCATCGAAATAGAGCAGGCAGCCCAAGCACATTTGGAGAGCTCCGTTGCCGTAGCTAGGGCGCGAGGCGTGTCATGGCAAGCCATAGGCAACGCATTCGGTATTACTCGACAGGCGGCATTCAAGCGATTCGGAACCATCTCAACGACAGGCATCGGAGAAGAAACCATGGCTAACCCAATTATTGACCTCACCTCGCGAACCGAAAATATCTTTGAGCACCTCAGCAAAGGTGACTACGGTTCCGTGAAATCACTGATGACCTTCACCTGTTCCCGCGTCCTGACGAAGAAAAAGGTTATGGATGTCTGGGACCAAGTGGTGGCAGACAGTGGACAGTTCGAATCTTGTTCCAACACCACCATTCAAACTGCCGACGGCACGAATGTTGTTGCACAGAAACTGAACCAGTACCTCGGCGGCGGCCTGACAGGACAAACGCAAATCAATCATGAAGCAGGCGAATGGCTCGGGCGAGTTGCCTACAATGGCGCCGGGAAAGTCACCGGAATTCTCATCGTGCACCCAATGCAGGCAAACAACCTGCCTTTCTAGACAGCTGGGTCCAAGCACGTTCACTGCGCAACTTGGCGACGCCAAAGGCGTGCCTCACTCACTACTCCAATCACAAACAGAGGCTTCCAATGGAAAAGATAGTCAACGCTGCATGCACCCTGCTCACATTCGTAACCTTCTTCGCTGTTTTGGGTGCATGGGAACTCGACGAAGCAGTGCGTTTCATATGGGCCGCCATGTTTGCGGGTACCTTTGGCTACATCTTCTTCAGGACAAGCAAGGAATCTGAAAATTGAATCACATCAGCTTAAAAATCATTCATCCCCGCTGTGTCTAATGTGGCTATCACTCCGCGTGCCGGTTGATTTCCCGTAGAGCGTTCGGCTTACGGGCGCTCAGCTATAAAACGCCCGCATTGGTTAGTGCCTCCCGCAGAGGTGCAACACCTTGGAAATGATGGGTCACGAAACCTAGCTCGGCGGCACCACAAAGTTTTGACCGAGAATCGTCTGTAAAAAAGACCTCTGGCCCCTTGAGGTCAAGCGCATCAAGAACATGTCGAAATATGCGTTGATCAGGTTTAATGTAGCCGATAAAAGCGGAGTTGAATACGCGGTCGATATGCTTCCGGATGCCCTGAGCTATTAATTCGTCCGGGATGGTGTCTGTACCGTTCGTCAAGATTGCGACTGTGATTCCACGGTTTCGCAGAATGTCCATAAGTTGCAGGATTGACTGGTCGAGCTGGGGAATTTGTTCTCCCCATTCATTTGCTGCATCGCAGGAACCAACAATCTGTCCTATTCGGCAGATCCATTGCTCACGTGAGATGAGCCCGGTCGTAACTTCGGTAAGAAGTGGCTGGGAGAACGCGGTGGCATCGAGGATACCGTTTTCGAGATGGTGACAATGTTCAATTTCGTCTGAATGGCCGAACGGGAAGTGGCGAATGACGCCGTCAAGGTCAAAAACTACTGCACGAATCATGCTCACATCCTGCCAAGTGTTCGGATTCCTACAAAACTGGAAATTACAGTCCCAGTCAGGGTTCCTTATACGGAGCAGTCGCTGCGAGCTTAAAGCAACGGGACGAGATCCGTCAGGTGGCGCAGAGTCATCGGCTGCTCAGCACCCTCGCGGTCCAGATGCATGGCCTGAAGACCCGCGGCTCGCGCTCCTTCGATGTCCACATGGAAGTTGTCGCCAACATAAAGTACCTGGCTCGGGGAAAACCCTGTTTTCTCGCACGGAAGGATGAACGCCGAACGTGTCGGTTTAGCATGGCCCATCTGTTCAGAAGTGAAAAACAGATCAAGCAGTGGCGAGATACCGATCCTACTTATCTTTTTTGCCTGTTGCTCGTGGTTACCGTTCGTGATGATACCTACCGTTATCCCAATGCCTTTTAGCAGCTGCAGGGTCGGAACGGCGTCTGGAAACGCAGTCCAGGAATTTTCATAACTTCGCAGGTAAATGGCGAACATTTCATCAAGCTCAAGTGTCTCGAACCTTCCCGAATGCCCTACTACGGGAAGGAACTGGCGGAGTCGTTCGCGGCGTTGTTCTTGAAAATTGCGCTCTTTCGAGAGATACCGATCGTAGGTGGCATGTTCAATCTCGAGCCACAATCGTGAGAGTTCGGGTGTCAGTTCCACCCCGAAACTTCGAACGAATGTTTTCAGGCCACTACGGGCTGATGTCTGGTGATCGAACAGGGTGTTGTCCAGATCGAATAGCACAGCTCGAGTTTCCATTGTAATCACTCGGTAGTTTGTTTACACACGAACTCACCACATCGCTTACAACCAAACTCAGGACATCGTAGACACGCGGCATCAGCACATCGCTGACAACCAAACTCACAACATCGCTGACACCGTGCGCAACGAATCTCCTTAGCTAGGAAACGGCGACGTCAGACGAATAGTAGATGTCCTCATACTCGATCCGCTTCTGAGTCCAGGCCGGCTTCGGATCCCTGATCCGGGCTCCATACACCTGCCACAACGGCACCAAACGCGCACTGGAATGCAGCCTGACCGGTAACGGAAATGACAGTGATTGCTCACCATCAACAGTGCTGTAAAGCGTATAAGCATCCTTGCTCAAGACCAGCTGGTATTCACCGATCAGGTGAGCTGGCACCTTGAAAACACGGCCACGAAAATAGATCTGCGGATTCGTCCGTCGAATCTGGATCACATCATCGCGTTGATCCGTCAGTACGCTGGGGCTACCGGTGTAGTTTTCAACCTTCGTACGTCCCAACACCTGAAGCCCATCATCCACTACGCCCTCCGGAACCAAATCGGCTTTCACGGCCAGAGCCTTGTCCAAGTACGACTGGGCTTTGGCCTGTATCCTGGCAATATCGATGGCCACGCCATCCGAACCACGATGATCACCGGCTTCCCACGCTTGAGCAGGCGTCAGATACGTGTGCCCCACTTTCAGCGCCTGGTGGCGCCGACGGTGGTTATAGTGATTCCGATACTGCTCCAACAACGTGGAAAGCTCCGCCAGGTTATGTGGTGCATGCGCGTCGAGGAACCGGGTCAACGTATTATGGCTGCGTTCGTTCTTGCCTTGCGTTTGCGGATGACTGAACCGGCCCGTAATCGCTTCGCAGCCCACGCTAGCCAAGAATATTTCAGTCTGGTTCACCAGGCCCTGCCGAGAAAGATTGAAAGCACCACCATTGTCGCTGAGAAGTTGTTGCGGCACCCCATACTCCGCGAACGCTGCCTTGAGCGTTTCCATCGCATCTTGCGCGTTCTCCATTTGCTCAAAGCACCGCGTACCCACGTCGAATCGGGAGCCGTCATCAATGAGCTGATAGATCATCGCCTTGGTCGCGTCCTGGTCGAACAATCGATATTCCAGTCCGTCGATCTGCCACATTTCCATCGGATGCGAACGGGCGAAGCGCAGCCATGATTTACGGGGGCGTTTGCGCGGGTTTCGCTTGGTAGCTCCGGCCTCGGCAAGGATCCTGCCGATCGTGGCCACCGAGGGGCGTAGCTCACCGAACTCCTGAGTATCAAGGCTTTCGAACCAGATAGATAAGGGCCCGTTGTCCCACCCGTCCTTGGCCAGTCGCTTGCGGATGCGTAGGACCGTGGTTTTGGTTTGGTCGCTGTAGATGCGCCGGTCTGTTTTCGGGGCTCTGGAGTGCGGGTTGAGTGCTTTGTTCCCTTCGGCAACGAATCGCTCTTTGACTTTGTAGTAGGAGGGTCTGCTGATTCCCAGTTCCTTGCAGAACTGCGAGATACTCAAGGAGTCTGGCAGGCCCGGATCGAACTCGATGATTTGGCGGCGTATCGACGCCGATAATGAATTTGACACGTTTAATTATCAAATTGATCGCTGACCAGAAGGGGCCTGCCAGCATGTCTTGCTACCTGTCAGCGATGTGCTGATACATCCTGTAAGCGATGTTGTGAGTCAGGGTGTAAGCGATGTTCTGAGAGAGGACAAGCTCGAGTTTCCATACACCTATACTAGCTAGCGTCGAATTTCACTTATCGGATTTGCCATCTGCTATCGTTCCCGGCTAGCTGTCCCGCTGAACGTTCCTCTTGCGGGCGACTCGGCGCAGTGCTGAGAACTACGGACAAAAGTGCTGAGGACTTCGGAAACTGACACCAGAGCTATGAAATTCGATTGGCAGATTCTCCAAAGATATCGCCAAGTCCTACCGCGCAGCTGGGATCAGCGACCGCACCGCAGAACTGATAAATCTACGGGTATCGCAGATCAATGGCTGCGCTTATTGCTTGGACCTTCATGCGCGCAAGGCGCTGGGAGCCAGCGAAACCCTGCAGCGCATTACCCTGCTGCGTGCGTGGGATGAATGCGGCGGGCTGTTCACCGAGGAAGAATGCGCGGCGCTGGCCATTGCCGAAGCGGCTACCGACCTGCCGAATCCGGAAGAACGCATTGCGGCGGTGGCTTCGGCCCGGCTGGTCTTGAGCGACGAGCAGGTGGCCGCGATCCAATGGATCGCCATTGCCATGAATGCCTTCAACAGGATTTCCATCCTCTTGCGCCATCCGGTCAAGGAACGCGAACTGTCCTGAATCCGGAGAGCCAGAAACGCGGTGCAAGCCAGAAGCACTGAAAGGAGGTCAGCGGATCTATTCGCTGAACGGAACCCGCTCCCAGCTAAGGACATCGACGCCCTGAGCCGAGTTCGGTGCGACGCTCACGCGTAGCCACTCACGGGATGTCGCGGCACCCTCCGCAGTCATTCGTTGCAAATTCGGCACCGGGTCGACGAAGTAGACATCGAGCCATGGTGACTCTGCGGCCAGGGGCGCATCTTCGTTGAACTGGTGGCTGTCGCCATTGACTAGGTAGACCGGACCAGTGAAGTTGGCCGATTCCTCGGCCAGAGTTTCGACCATAGGCTTAAAACCGGAAACGGTCTCGGGGCTGGCCAGTGACTGATCTTCGAACCCTGGGTGGCATGTCCGCCTGGGTCATCACGACGACGGCCCGAGCTGGGAACGTTTAGCATCCGCGAAGGTCTCGGAGAGCAACTCGAGTTTGGCTTCGGTGCGCAACTGGGCTTCCTGGAGTTTCAGATCAGTTGGCTCGGTGAGTCCGAGTCCGGACCATAGTGCCAGCGAGTTGGTGGACCCCTGCACAATCACCACTGAAAAAGCGATCCGGTACTTTGTGAAGCGGACATTTTCTGGGAGACCGATGCCGGACTGCGATTCCACGCGCATGCTGCCGCCCAAGGTCTTGTTCTGAACCGGGAAGAACATTTCGCGAAGGGTATCCAAGCGCTCCAGCGGATTGTAGGCGCCATTGTTGGCGCGGTGGCAGTCAACCTATTCGTTGTCGCCGGGCGTTTACACCAGCGGTGTCCTTAGGCGGTCCAAGTCATCCTTCACGACGACGAAACGCTCGTCGGTGCATTGTTCGGAGCCAGCTTTGATGTCCCCGACATGCGCAATGAAACGCAGGTCGGTTTGCTCGGTGAGTTCACTGACCATCCCCGGGGATTCGGCGAGCTGGGCAGGGCCGTAAGGAATGTCCCGATGATGCCGAAGGCGTAGGAGGATTCCGCGGATTGAGCTGAATTGGCCACGGCCGCCGCTTCCCTCAAGGGGAAACGGCGGCCGTGGTGGGCAATGTGCGTTTGGCGTATTGCCTACAGTTTTTCCTGCACGTTGACCGCGCGAACGGCTTCGGTATAGCGGCGCTCGAATTCTTCAGCGGAGACCAATTCACGCTCCACCCGGAACGAGGACTCTTCGACTCCCAGCACCGCTGCGATCAGGGAGCGGGTGTAGAGGGCGATCTTGCGGGACTTGCGAGTGGAAGTCACATGATCCAGTTCAGGTACCCAGATGTTCCACCAACCGGCTTCCTTGCCGACTACTGCCTTGAAAACGCGCTGTTCACTCATCTGTCGTCCTACTCTCTACCCTGCTTGGTGACATACCGTCCGCTTCAATACTCCACTACCCGCAGCCGTGCCGACAAGTGCGCCCTGCGGTAAGGCCTGTGCAATTCGCCTGATGCTGAATCTGGCTTTTTCACGTCGCAGGAAAGACTCATTGCAAAAATCTGTTGACCAGATCACGTGCATGAATATATCTTTAATCACATATTGATATATCACACGGAGTGTTGGTCGTGTGCGGGAGCAGAACCCATTCAACAGGAGACCTCATGTCAAGTAATTCCACAACCCGTGCGCATCTGGACACGGTAGAAAAGGGAGGCTCCCTGCGGGTGCTAACTTACGCCGGCGCCATTATTGCCTTCCTCATTGGTTCAGGCTTCGCCACCGGACAGGAAATCCTGCAGTACTTCACCGCCTACGGCTACTGGGGCGTCTTCGGTACAGGTCTGCTCGTCCTGCTGCTCATGAGCTACGTCGCCGTTGAGTTCTTCATAGTCGGGCAGGCAAAGAAATTTGAACGTCCATCACGGATTTTCCACTACTACTGTGGCAAATATGTGGGAACCTTCTTCGACTACTTCTCTGTGTTGTTCGTCTTCCTGAGCTTCACCGTGATGGTTGCTGGAGCTGGGGCCGTATTCGAGGAGCACTACGGACTGTCGAAGTACTTCGGCGGAATCGGTCTGGCCTTGGCCGTGGGCATCAGCGTCTGGTTCGGACTGAAGAGCCTTGTGGATGTCATCGGCAAGATTGGTCCGCTGATTGTGATTGTCGCCATTGCCTTGGGGCTGTTGGGCATCATGCGCAACCCGGCGGGAATCGCTGAAGGGCAGGCACTGCTGCCGTCCTTGGATCTGACCCAAGCCTCGACTAACTGGTTCATGGCTGGTCTGTCGTACGTCGGGTTCTGCATGCTGTGGTTGGCCGCGTTCCTCACCGCGCTGGGCAAGACTGCACGCAACCGCAAGGAAGCAGTCGCCGGCGGCATCGTCGGTTCCGTGCTTTTCTCGCTGGCCTGCATCGTCGTCGGGTTAGGGCTGCTTGCCAACATCACGAAGGTCGGTGGCACCGAAATTCCGATGCTGGTGCTGGCCAATGACATTAGCCCGGTTATGGCCGCTGGAATCTCGGTAATGGTCCTTGCCGGAATTTACACCACCGCGGTGCCGCTGCTGTGGACCGTGTCTTCGCGCTTCTTCGCTGATAAGACCCCACGGTTCAAATACCTGACCATCGCCTTGGCCGTCATTGGCACCATCATTGGTCTGGTCTTGCCGTTCTCACAGATGGTAAATATCGTCTACGTCATCAACGGCTATGTAGGCATCTTGTTGCTGGTGCTGATGATGGTCAAAACTATCAGGCGCGTCGTGCGCCGTCAGCCGGTCTAAGCTGCACCGGCAATTGCCGAGTGTTGGCTACGCTCCGGGCTGCTACTGCGCCAGTGGAACGCCATCGGCGTCCACCGAGAAAGTAACCACGTCGTCGTAGACGCGACGCTCGGTCTTCTCAAGCTGGTACTCGGAGTCCAGCTGCGGGAAAATGTGCACCGGGGTCAGCGTCAGTTCCGCGCCCTTCGCGGTGTTGGCCACGTCGATCTGCAGATGCCCGTAGTGCAAGCCGCCAGAGACCAGCTGCGGAACCCCGTTCTCATCTTCGGCCCAGGTCTCGGGCTGGTCTGCCGGTGCGGACCACTCTGAATGCGAATTGAAGCGCAGCGGCTCATACTCGCCCTCAGCATTCTTCACGAGCTTCTCACCGCGCAGCCCGTCTGCGGCCACACCCACGTCATAGGAGTGGAAGCCACGGCCGTCACCATCCTCATCCACCCAGGAACGTTCGAACATTTCGTCGTGGCCGGAAATCACCGCGGCGACGCCGTGCTTCTCGAACATCGGGGTGTAGGCACGCATCGCGGTGCCGGACTGGTTGTCCGGATGCTCGTGGTTCGGCGGGGTGCCGTGCACGCCGTTGGAGTAGGCCGAGTGGTGGAACTGGACCAGCACGATCTGGCCGGCGGCGCGGGCCTCGGCCAGCTGCTGCTCGGCCCAATCCCACTGCGCCGAGGCGGCATCCATGTTCGGCAGGTCCACGTCCTCTTCAGCGGAGCCCGGGAACAGGTCCTTGAAGCCCTGGACGTAGGACTCGAAGGTGAACTCGCCCTGGGTGTCGGTGGAGAGGTTTTCGGCAGTCATATTCGTGTCATCGCCGGAGAAGACCTCGCCGGACAGGGTGCCGGTCTTGGTGTCTTCATCCGGGCGGCCATTGGTTGAGTCCAAGGTCAGTACGGTGACCGGCCAGTGGTCCACCCGGTAGTAGGAACCCTTGTATTCGGGGTGCGCCGGCTCCTGCGGCAGCGAGAAGTAGTCCAGGAAGCGGTTGGGCGAGATGACCGCCGGGGTACGGTCGGCATCCCAGCCGTAGCCGCCGTTCAGCGCCGCATAGGTTTCCCAGTTGCCCACCGCAGGCAGCAACGGCACGTTGGAGGCCAGGTCCGAGTGCTCGCCGGCCACGTGGCCGAAGAATTCATCCCAGGCCGGCTGGTAGCCCGAGCCCTGAGTCAGGTCCCCGGCCATCATGACCAGATCAGGATCTGCGGCTTGGATGTGCTTGAGGTTCTCGTTGAAGGCGGTGGACTGATCCAGCGGGTAGCGTAGCGTCGGCTGCCCGTAGCGGGTGGTCATGCCGAACTTCTGCTCCCAGAGGGAACCGGTGCCTGGGCGCTGCAGGGAATCCGCGGCGTATCCGTTGACCGGGGAGAGCTCCCACTCGCGGTGTTCGGTGCGGCCACTGGGTTCGGTCTCGGAATCAGAGAACGCAACGATGCGCACGTTCTTCCAAGATTTACCCTCGGGAGCTGTTTTGAATGCCGCGCGGTGCGTTTCCCCGGATTGCGAAACGGTGTAGCTGTAGGTCTTGCCTGGCAACAGGTCTTGGAAAGTGACCGAGTGCTTGTAATTGGAGCTCGATTTCAGCCAAGAACCCTGCTCAAGACCTTCGATCTGCTGATCAAGTTCGGCTTGCGTGTATCCCATGAGGTCAAGGTACATCGGCTCGCTGCTCAGCGTTCCGGATTTTCCCACGCCGGGGCCGGTGATGGTGGCGGTACCCGGCTCGTCGGTTTCGCTGATCCAGTTGATGGTCATGGAATCAGATGCGGGGGCCTGCAAGTAGGGCAGAACACGGAAACCGGGTTCAGGATCCTTTGCCACGGACGCTGGTGACACGGATGCTGCTTTGCCTGGCCGCGCAACGGCGCTGGCTGTCGGGGCAAGAACCAGCGGGATCAATACGGCCGCGGCCAGGGCAGCCGAAACAGGCTTCTTCAATTTTGTCTCCTGTGCGAGGTATCGCCGGTAAAGACGGGGTACTTCGAGGATGGTTGGTGCCGATGCCCAGAAAGTGCACGCAAGGGAAACGGAGAGTGAACCGAGCCGGTGAGCCTGCTCACCGGCTGCCTGCCAATGTAATACCGAGCATGAACAGATAGCCTTGAACCAGATAGCTGAGAAGACCAAGGCAAGGATGCGTCGGTTTTCCACGCCAGTAAAACGAAGGACTGATAGTGCAAGCCTCCCAGCGTTCCCAAGTTGCTCCCTTTGAAGTGATGCAAATTGTTGATCAGGTCGCCACCATGCGAGCTGCCGGCTACGACGTGATCTCGTTGTGCGTGGGCGAACCTGGCGGTGGTGCACCAGCGGCGGTGAATGAACTGGCTGCCACGCTCCATGCCCAGCACGCGGATTTCGGCTACACCTCGACCGCAGGTCTGCTCGAAACCCGCCAGGCTTTGGCCAAGCACTACCTCGGTACCTATGGCGTGCAGGTTCCGGCAGAGAACTTCGTGATGACCACGGGATCTTCCGGAGCATTCCAGTTATCGTTCCTAGCCGCCTTCGACGCCGGGGACGTAGTGGCCTTGGCCCGCCCGGGCTATCCTGCCTACGCCAATATTCTTCGCGCCCTGGGGCTGGAAGTTGTGGACCTGCCCACCGGTGCAGCACAGCGTTTCCAACCCACGGTGCAGTTGCTTGAAGAAGCCAAGAAGGAACATGGGCGCCTTGACGGACTGGTAGTAGCGTCGCCGAACAATCCCACCGGAACCATGTTCAGCGCCCAGGAGCTCTCTGAGCTGGCCGCGTGGTGCGAAGCTAATGAGGTGCGGCTGATCAGCGACGAGATCTATCACGGCATTGAATTCGTCGAGGACCGCAAGGCGCACACCTCGTGGGAGTTCTCCCGTTCATCCATCGTGGTCTCTTCCTTCTCCAAATATTGGGGGATGACTGGGTGGCGATTGGGTTGGATGATCGTTCCAGATGACCTGATGCCAACGGTTGACGCGCTGGCCTCGAACCTTGCCTTGTGCGCCCCGGCTCCAGCCCAGCGCGCGGTGGTAGCTGCCTTTGAGCCGTCGAGCCTTGCCGAGGCGGAGCAACGGGTCGCTGAGCTCGCGAAGACCCGTGACCTGGTGCTGGCCAACTATGGAAAACTGGGCATCGAGCAAGCAGCGCCGGCCGACGGCGCGTTCTACCTCTACGGGCGGCTCAGCGAGCGTGTGCTCGACCGCTTCGGCACCGCCGGGGAGTACTGCCGCCAGGTGCTGGAATGTGCCCAGGTGGCCCTGACCCCGGGCGGCGACTTCGACCCGTTCGAAGGGCACCTGTTCATCCGGCTGTCATTCGCCGCAGGATACGAGCAGGTGGCCGAGTCGCTGGAACGCGTGGCGGCATTCTTGCGCCAGGCGCTTCCGACGGATTAGTCCTTCGTAGAGCACGAAAACAGCAGCCAACCGCTGATCGCGGTTGGCTGCTGTTTTCGTGCTCTTCAGGATTGAGAGTGTAACCAAGGCCTAAACCCGCCAGTCTCCAGCAACGACCGTGCGATATAGTGCGCCAGATTCTTGAACCCCAACGCGATACCTCGCAGATGCTCCAACCTGCCATTCAAAGCCTCGGTAGGACCATTCGAACTACCAATATGATCAAAGTACGCGAGAATGTCCGTCTTCCTCCTGCGCAGGGTGCCGCCGAGCTTTTTCAGCTCCGGCAACCCTTTCGGTACCTTCGTGCCAACTTCGTTGATCAGTTGCTCCAAGGCCCACCGTCCGACCTCGGGCTTCGGTTGCCGGTAGGCATCCACCATCTTTTGATACACGCTCCAGACCAGTTGAACCGGCTCATACTCCGGCTCCTTGAACAGGTCTTCAAGCTTGGCTTTCTGCTTGTCAGTGGCTAAGGACAGCCCCGTGGTCAAGGTCCGACGGCACTTATACAGCGGGTCATCCTTGCGTCCTCGCCGGCCATGCTGTTCGCGCTGGACCCGCTGCCGGGATTGATCCAGGGCCTCGGAACCCAATTTGACGACATGGAACGGATCCAAGACCTCCACCGCGTGGGGAAGCTCTTCGGCAGCTGCGGTTTTGAAGCCGGTGAACCCGTCCATCGCGACCACGTCAATGCCCTGCTTCCACTGGTCGTCTTGTCCGGCCAGCCAGGTCTTGAATACGGCTTTGGACCTTCCTGGAACCATATCCAGCAGGCGTGCGGTGCCGGTGCCATCGCGCACGGCGGTGAGATCCACGATGACGGTGACGTATTTGTCGCCGGTGCGGGTATGTCTCCATACGTGTTCGTCTACGCCTAAGACCTTGACGCCGGAAAACCGTGCAGGGTCATCGATCAGCAGGCGTTGGCCTTCAGCCAGCACTGCGTCGTTGGCGGTATTCCAAGTGACGCCGAGGCCTTCGGCGATCCGTGAGACGGAGAGGTGTTGGCAGACCAAACCGTTCAAGGCCCAGGCCAGGCCGGTCCTGCTGATTTTCTGGCGTTCCGGTGCAGCTCTGGACAGATCTTCGCGCCACACCCGTTGGCAGTGGCCGCAGCGGTAGCGTCGGTGTTTGATGACCAGGACGGTCGGACGCCAACCGAAGGGTTGGTGGGCAAGTCTGCGGGTGACGGTATCCCTCGGTGTTCCTTCGCCCCCGCAGGTGCGGCACCAGGGGTTCGGGGTGGTGACGTGGCAGAGGATCTCGGCTTTCGCTGCGCCCAGGTACTGCCCAATTGCGGTGAGTCCTAAGCCATCAAGTCCGGTGAATGTGGTGAGGTCTGGTTCGGTGAAGGTAGAATTGAGCAACGTCGAGGTCTTTCAAGAATGTTTGTGTGGTAACTTCCATTCTTCTGGAAGACCTCGACTTTTTCGCGTTTTGGCGACATGCCCGGGATCCCGGGTGTTGGTTTTAGGTGGCTACACTCTCAATCCTGAAGAGCCCATAAACGACCGTTTTTGGAGAGTAGCGAAGTGACTCCGATGAAGAACCGAGCTATCTCGGACGAACTGGACACTCACGAACTATGCTAATCAAGACGTATATCTAGGAATCCAAGACGAAGAGGGGCATTTGTACGAGTATGCATAGTTCGCTACCTTCGAAGGCCCTGCCGCAGATCCGAACGTCGCCCTGAGGCGTTGAAGAATGGGAGCGAAAGGGGCAGGGAGCTAAGGTCCGGCCCCCTTAGTCATCGTATTCTGCTCCAGCGGAGGATTTGTGGTCTTATTGGCAACTGTATTTTTTGCCCCAGTGCACATATTGAATCGTTAGGGAAGAAGTCGGCTTGCCGGAACTGGACCATTCCACGGCGCCTGGTGGCGCGGTCGAAGTGTCGATGACAGCGAATATTTTTACGTTCAGAATGGTGCCATTAGGGTGTGGATGACCGAGGCCACGTTTTGCATAGGTGTGGGTCGTATCTTTCGTATACACGACCCCTTGGGTATTAGGTCTGGCGGGGATATTGTCAAGGGTGACTTTGTAGCGCATCCCCGCGGGTAGCCCTCCCGATGGTGGATTCCAAGTGATAACGGCATCGCTTCCCACTGTTTGGCATTTAGGTTCAGTGACTTCCGGAAGGGTGATCGTGCCCATTCCTGCCGAGGCTTGGGCTGTATCGGTCCAAGCGGCGTCTGTCTGAACCGGAGCGGGACTGAACGCCAGAAGCATGACCCCAACAGCAAGTAGAAGCACCTTGATACGGGTAGCAACAGTGAGTGTCTCTAATGTTTTCACCGCGTTTGCCCATTTCTATAGACGGTCTTCCGGAGCATTTCGATGTTGCGCTGGGGCGGAGCTATCTCAGAAGGGCCGTAGCCCGTGGCACAACAGGAGTTCTGGGCGAGGGGCAGAGCGGTCAGAAATTTCCCATCGACACAGAAAACACGACCACCGAACCTTGGTTCTGATTCCAAGAAGTCTCGACGTCCTGAACGGATCATCGGTAAGGACTCAACGAAGGAACCTCGAATCTCCGAGGTAGTTACTGACGGGATAGACGGAACGAGCGATTCAGGCATTTCGGAGTGGTGCGGATAAATTTTAGAAAGCGCTAACATCACAGATCTTCCCTCGTGGCGGCTTCCTCTGAAGGAGTTCTTGGACGGCGCAGGAATACAATAACTACGAGTCCAACGACCACTCCTCCAACGAACGTCCCAGCCGAGCCAGATAGCCACGACACCGCGTATCCGGCTTTTGGTACCGTGAAGAAGACCCGGTCAGCGGAATCCACCACATAAGATTCCGCATCATCAACGTTATTGGCATCCCCCCGAAGGGTCAGTGCGAAGTCAGGACCTTCAACCTCAATCCGAGTGATGCGATGGGTGACACGGCTCTCGTCGGCGGTTTCGACGCTGACGACATCACCGACCGCGAGTTCCGAGGCAGGGACGGGTTTGGAGAAGGCAAGAGCGCCGGTTTCGATGGTTGGGGACATTGATCCCGAACGAAACACGAGCGGCTTGATGTTCCACACGAGCGAGGCCACGGTCAGAAGAATGCATAGGGCGCCCAGGATCGCACCTGTGGTGAGTAGGACTTCACGGCATATATGTATCAACCTGGACCTGAGCGCGTTCTTCAAGGTCAGTGCGATGTTTTTGGAGATTAGCATTACTTAGCAGTGAATGTCAGAGTGATGACGCTTGATTTGCCTTGCAGTGCGGCCGCCGCGTTAGTTGGTAAGGTAGCTCGAAAGCAGAGGTTTTGTGTTGCTGCGACGGCGAGTTGCTGGGGAGGTAAAGCAAAATCAGCTGCCGTGTTACCAGTGCTAACCGGTTCTCCCGTACATGATCCAGAGCTGCTATTACTATAAGCCTTGAGTGTCAACGCGGATCCCAATTGATCAGCGCCGGCTCCTGAGTTGGTAGCCGAAGCGGTAGCAGTAAACCCGAAAGGCATACTTCCGCTGTTCGTGACTTTCAAGACGGCGTCTGTAGTGCTTCCTGGACGCATATTACTCATGGCGAAGTCTGTGGTGAATTGGGGTGGATTGTTATCCACCGGCGGGGTGCCGATTTTCAAGTCGAGAGTGCCGGTGGTAAAAGTTCCCCCTTGAACCGTCGCGGAATCAGACCAGGCTGCCATGGTACTGACAGCTCCGACTCCCAGAATGATGCCAAGGGATAAAAGTGCGCGGATTTTCCCGGAGCTAGAAGTTCTGCGCGCCAGAGCTGCGCGCTGTGTCGTATTTTTAGTCATGAGGATTCTCTTCCGAATTTTTACGCCAAATGATCAGAGGCAATCCGACGCTGATGAGTATCGCTGCTAGGATCGCGAACCAGATCGAGTCCTGTATGCCGGTCTCCGGTAACCAACCCCCTGGACGGTCATTATCTGAATCGGGCGGAGTCGTATCTGCTAAGGTCACTCGAAAATGTAATTTCGCGGATCGCAGTTGCGAGATGTTTCCTGAGGCTGCCGCGAAGGAAACATTCACTTGAACCGGTGTCACCACACCGGGCGCTAATTTCGGTGAGCTCACTATTTCGTGAGTTCCGGGCCGCGAGATTGTATTCCATTCATTCTCTGTACCGATCGCGCTGATGTGAAGGTCACCGGTGTCCATGAGAGAACCAGTATCGGCACTGATAACCTCGACGGTGAGCGAAGCAGGCCCATCATGTCGATTGCGGATATAGAAGGTCCCAGACATTTCATCTCCAGGAACCCAAAGCATCTGAGAATGAACAAGTGGCTCCGTTACAGTGCGGCCCCAATTCATGCCATCACTGCTGACTCCAAATCCATCAGTGGCTCGAGCTGGAGCCATAGTGCCCGTCATGAAGATGAGCATCAACAGCATGATCGTAGAGTAGCGCCTCATGAGGAAGCCCCGTTTGTTCTACAGGTCTTGCCTTCTTTCCGCTTTACACCGGCTGCACTGATAAACATGTAAGCCGAGTAACCCAGCAGTATCGATACAACAATAGCCAGCGCGATGTCGCGCTCCTTGCCCGTGATGATCGTGTTGGCGTATCCCAGATACGGCACTGAGTACCATAGCTTTCCCTTGATCTGCACGTGGGCGACTGGTTTAGCGTCGGCGACACTATTGGCGTCACCTTGGGTGGTGAAGAGAACCTGCCCTTCTAAGTTGGTACTGCGATGGATCACTCGGTGGGTGACCACCGTCGGCTTTCCCGATTCCAACTGGTAGGTGATGATATCGCCTTCGTGGATGTCCGACTCTGGCACCGGACGAACCACAACTAGCGAACCTGGCGGGTGATGCGGTTGCATGGAGCCAGTGAGAACCGCATACGGCGTGGCATCAGCAAGCCGTGGAATGAGCACAGAAACCACAAGAGCTGCGGTGAAGCTGAGGATGGTGACCCAAGAAATGATTCGGATCACCCCTCTTCCGGCGGTTCTCACACGGTGCATAGCTCAGATCAGGATTCTGTCTGCACCAGCGTGACTGCGATGTCGTTCAAAGAAGCGGTGACGTTCTGGGTGTCGTTCGCGTTGACGGCGGCTTCGTCGCCGAATGGGAACGTTACGGTAACGGTCGCGGTTAGCGTCTGGCCATCATTGGCGTCGGTGATCGGAGTGTCCTCTGTTACAGGACTTCCAGCGAGGTTATAGGTAGCGGCGACGCTGGCTTCGAAAGTGTCAGTACCCTCGGCCGTGATCAATGCCGAGTCAGGGGTGTTAAGAGTTGCGGTGAGGTTGTCACCAGTTGCGGAAACCGTGAAGGTGCATTCCTTAGTGATCGCATCTCCCGGGACCAGCAAGCTTACTGGATCGCCAGCGCCAGAATTCCCCGGGGCGTAGAGCCAGTTCTCGGAACAAGCGGCATCACTAAGGGCCAGGTTGCCGGTATTCACTGTTCCACCACTGATGGTGGAGCTATCGCTCCAGTAAGCAATAGTTCCGGCTCCTCCGAGAAGCAGAAACCCTGCTGCTGCCGCGGCTAATGCCCCTTTAGTTGTTTTTTTCATTATGCCCCCGGCCTAGAACCCTCAACTGGCTAAGCCGGCCGAGGGCAAGTGTTATGATCAGCTTTTCATAATACCTTGAATTAAGCTCAATTTGAAGTGCTCTTGATCTCAAGAGAGCTTTCCTCAGCGCAGAGTTCTCCTTCACTGCCTTGAATCATCATGGGATTAGTTCATGTGGAAGTAGAGAATCGATAACTTGGTCCTCGTGCCCATGCGGGCAGGAGGCTTAGGCATGCAACCCGGGTTAAAAACAAGAGCTTGCACTCACCGTGAGGTCGCAAATTTTCAATTCAAGTGAGACGAGTGGGTGCTAAGCGGCCTACATTTTTCACCTTCTTCCAGCTTTACCGATTGGTTGATCCACGCGGTCGGGGGGTGCCCCTATGTAAAAAGTCAAGCTATTTTCAGCTCTGGCACGTCATAGAGTGACCCGTCACGGATCATGGCGAACAGGACTGTGAGCCGTCGGTGGGCCAGTGCGATAAGTGCTTGGTTATGGCGTTTGCCTTGAGCACGTTTCCGGTCGTAGTAGGCCCGGCTGGTCGGGTCGAACCTGATCGAGGCAAACGCCGAGAGGAAGAGCGCTCGCTTCAGCCGTTTGTTGCCTGAATGGCTGACGCGCTCGGACTTGATCGAGGTGCCAGACTGGCGCGTGTTTGGCGCAAGCCCAGCGTAAGAGGACAGTGATGCGGCACTGGCGAAGGTCTTGCCGGAGGTCTCGGCGATGATGATCGCGGCGGTCCTGACGGCGACCCCGGGCATGGATGTCAGGACCGGGTAAAGAGGGTGGGCCTCCACCATTGCCTCCAAATGCGTGGCCACGTCCACACGCTGAGCATGCAACGAGATCATCTGGCGGGCCAGATGCGGGAGGACCAGGCCGGCTGCGTCGGTGCCGACCACGACCACTGTTTGCTCATCCAGTGCATCCATGATGGCTCCGGCCCAAGCAGTGTGACGGCGGGCTCCCTGCTTTTTCAGCTTCGCATCGATCCGCGCTTTGCCCGCGTGCTTCAGTTGCGCTGGGGTGGGCCAGGTGGCGAGGACCTCCAAAACAGCATCATGCTCCAGCCAAGGTCCGATCACTCGTTCCAGGGGTGGGTGGATCTGGGTGAATAGCCCGCGGATCCGGTTGCTGGTCTGAGTGATCTGACGGGCCAGGTCCAGGTCGAAACCGGTGAGCATGCCTAAGGTGGCTTCGTCCTCGTCAGAGACCTGGATGCTACGCAAGGTATGCGGCATGGTACGGGCCGCATCCGCGATGATAAAGGCATCTTTTTCGTCTGTTTTCGCCGTCCCAGGATACATATCTGCGATGCGCCGCATCGAGAGCCCAGGCAGGTATGCCACCGGAATGCCGAGGTGCTGAGCGACCGCAACGGCCAGGGCGCCGATGGTGGCTGGCTGATCCACGACCACCAAGACATGTCCTAGAGCTAAAAGCTTCTGATACACGGCGGTGAGTTTGGCTTCGTCGTTGGGTAGGGTTTTGTTCCAGATTTTGGTGCCGTCTTGGGTGACAGCGCAGGCCCAGTGGTCGGTTTTCCCGACGTCCAGGCCGAGGAAAATCTCGATGTCTGTGGTGATCATGACTAGTGCTCCTTTGAACTAGTTTTTGTTCAAGGTCGACCAACCGTCGGTAGCAAAGTCTTACATCCACGTTATGACAGGCGTCCATTTTGGCGCCGCGCCCCTAATTAGCAATCACCTCGCTGCCATCCCAATCTCGGTGGCAACACCCCCCGGACTATTGGATAAGCAGGGGCAAGACACCATGCCGAGATTGGTCGGCCGACAGCTCCTATATTCCTCGGAGTTAAGGAGCTGTCAACAACATAACGGGCGCTCCTTGGGCACGGAAATTAGGCGGCATGTTCGGGCATGGGTGCCCTATTCCCAGCCTGCCATGAGTCGCCGCCTGGGAAGTGCCAGAACGCTGTCGTAAAACCGACACGTCGGGTTGTACCGGTCAGGGCTGCCCCGTCTGGTCCACCAGCAGGTGCCGCGCGCTGATGGCACCGAGCTGGAACCGGCTGGCAGCGCCGAAGCTGCGTTGCAGGGATTGGACCTTGCGTTGCACCGTTCGCACGCTCACCCCCAGGACCCGGGCCACCGCTTCGTCTTTCTGCCCGGCGGCCAGCAGCCGCAGGATCTGGATCTCGTCGTCGTCCAGCAGCCGCCCGGACTCGAACTGCCGGTTGCCCACCTGCAATGCGGTGTCCCAGATGGTCGAGAATACGCCATTGATGAAATCGGCCAGTTCGCTGGATTTGAACTGCATCGCCAGTGGCTGCCCCGCTGCCGGCTCCGCCGGCTGGATGATGAATTCCTCGCGGTCCCTGATGAGCAGCCGAGCGGAAATGTTGGTGGAGACACGGGCCAGCTCGCCCTGCCGCACGGAATTGAGCATGCCGCGGGTGAGGTCGTCGCGGCTGAATACCAGAGGATCATAGACGACGCGGAAACGCACCCCTCGCTGCAGCGCGGCCGGTTGCGCCGCGGATTGCGGCTGGGACTGCTCGGGCCGTTCACCGCGGTCGAATGCATCGATGGAGTGCACGGCACGGTCGATCATGGAATCGAAGGATTGCAGCAGATCCGCGCGGGTATGGATCAACCGCACTGGCAGGTCCGCTGATGTTGCCGCTTGTGGGGTCCCGGCAAGGTTGCCATCCCGCAGGCCTTCGGCCAGTGCGGCAAGCTGTTGCGAAATGGTGGTGAGCGTCTCGGCGTCCATGGCGCGGCCCTTCCCGGCGTGATCTTGGCCAACGTGGTCAGTTGAATCATCGCACATGTTGCCCCCGGTGCTGGCGGGGACGTTGTCCACACTCCGCCTCTGCGGCCGGGAGCACAGCCGTCAAACGGTCGAAGATCGAAGCAATCGGGTAGGCGGGCAGGCACCCGCTGAGACCGAAGAACCACGAAATGACGAGGAGTCCACCATGGAAACGATGCTGCAACCGGCAGACCACGAATGCCTACCCTGCTACCTCTACCGGTGCACCAAGACCGAGGAATGCGACGGGAGCCTGCGCCTGCTGGCGTTCTACCGGGACCACAATGCCCCGCGAGCCACCGCGCTGGAGAGGAAGGTCCGCCTGTTGGGCGGATACTGCGACTGCGAAGTGCTGGCCAACGCCATCCGACCGATCACGCGCGAGGCGAATCAGGCCCTGGAGGATGACGTGGATCTTGTCTGCAAAGGAGTACGCCGCGGCACAACCCAACCTTGTGAACATTGGTTGATGCGCCGCGGCGTGCAGTGGGGCGGCGGACAATTCCGCCGCCGCAGTGCCTGAGTTCTAGTCTTCGATGGTATTTTTCTTCGGCTTGCGAGCTTTGAGCAGCTCGATGCCGATTGGGACGACCGAGATCAAAACGATCAAGATAAAGATCAAGTCGATGTTCTCCTCGATCCAGGAGAACTGGCCCAGCCAGTAGCCGAGCAGGGTCACGCCAATGCCCCACAGGGCGGCACCAATCAGGTTGAACATCACGAAGGTCTTGTGGTTCATCTTGGCAACGCCGGCAATGACTGGGACGAAGGTGCGAACAACTGGAACGAAGCGTGCCAGGATCACTGCGCGGCCACCGAACTTCTCGAAGAAATCGTGGGCGCGTTCCACATTGGCCTGCGAGAAGAAGCGGGAGTCGGGCTTCTTGAAGATCGCCGGGCCGGTCTTCTTGCCGATCATGTAGCCGGTCTGGTCACCCGCGAAGGCGCAGATGAAGATCGCCAGGCAGAACAGCCACAGCGGAATGTGGATGGTGCCGGTGGCGATGAGCATGCCCACGGTGAACAGCATTGAATCGCCGGGCAGGAAGAATCCAACCAGCAGACCGGTCTCGGCGAAGACGATGCCGCAGACCAGCAGCAGAACCCAAGGGCCGAGCGCAGGGTCGTTCAGGAAGACCGCCGGGTTCAACCAGTCGGGCAGGAACGCCGCGCCCATGGTCGGGGTCGCATAATCGGTCACAAGGGAAAGAAACAAAGAATGATCTAGCACAGCAAAAATCCTACGGGAATACGCTGTGAGTTTCCCAGATTGCTATCCGTAGAGTCTGGTAGGGGATAACCCGATCACAAGGACAGAAATTTCCAATTTGTTCGTTGACCCGGATGGATCATGGCTTTTCGCAGCAAAGGATCGGAGCGGGGATCTAGCATCGAGAAATCCTCAGTTGCCAAGCTCACAACTAGTTCCAGCGCAATAAACGGCATGGTTGTTTCGGTGCAACTAGTTTCCGCCCATGACAACGGTCATGGGCGATACATGACTTTCTGCTCTTCTGAGCACCGGGCAAAGACGGAAGACTATGAGTCATGGAAACGCTGATCAAAACCGACGCAGTTTCGCTGAGCGGATTGAAAAAGACATTCTCTACTCCGCGCAACAAGGTCAAAGCCGTTAAGGGCATTGACCTCCAAATTCAAACGGGGCAAATCGTGGCCTTCCTGGGTCCGAATGGTGCCGGAAAAACTACTACTGTGGACATGATCCTTGGACTGACCCAGCCCACCGCGGGATCGGTGAAGATCCTCGGGCTGGAGCCACACCAGGCTGTCTCCTCGGGACGGGTCTCCGCAGTGCTGCAAACCGGTGGCCTGCTTCGAGACATGACGGTCCAAGAAACGGTCAAAGTCATTGCGGCCATGCACCAGCAATCTGACCGAGTCGACGCAGTGATAGAACGAACCGGACTGGCCAAGATCGCCAAACGTCGTGTGGGCAAATGCTCCGGTGGCGAGCAGCAACGCATCAAGTTCGCGCTGGCGCTGCTGCCTGACCCAGACGTACTGATCCTCGATGAGCCCACCGCGGGCATGGATGTGATGGCCCGCCGCGAGTTCTGGTCCACCATGCGAAGTGAAGCGACTAGCGGCCGGACAGTCATTTTTGCAACTCATTATCTGGAAGAAGCACAGAACTTCGCTGAACGTACTGTGCTGATGAGCCAAGGCAAGATCGTCGCGGACGGGGCAACCGAAGAACTGCGCAAGCTGATTTCTGGACGTACAGTCAGCGCCTCCTTCCCCTCGGAAGAAATTGCCGAGCAGGTGGCAAGGGCTCACCCATCAGCAACGATCGCCGCGCGCATGGGGTCGCGGTTCTCCTTCCAATGTCTTGATTCCGACAGTCTTGCCTCCTTCATCCTGCAGGAACATCAAGGCTATGACCTTGAAATTTCTGCACCTAGCCTCGAAGACGCATTTATACAGCTGACCAAGGACGCATCATGATGAGCACCTATATTCGCGTGGAATTCGCCCGGCACTTCCGCGATGGATACAACCTGATTTTTGCCTTACTGCTGCCGGCTGCCATGTATATCCTGTTTGGCAATATCCCCAGCTACACAGAATTTTCTCTGGGCTCCGGAAACGTCAAGTTCTATCTGATGATTTCCATGGCAGCCTATGGTGCTGCGGTCAGTACGGTGGCTATCGCAGGCACCGTGGCAACCGAAACCATGCAGGGATGGGGTCGCCAGATAGCACTGACCAAGATGCCACCAGCGATGTTCGTGGGAAGCAAAATGATTGTCGCTGCCACCGTCGCCGGAATTTCGGCGGCCATCGTCTTCGCCTTGGGTGCGGCTACCGGCGCCGAAGTGGTTGAGGACTGGATCTGGGCTGCAAGCTACTTGATCATCCTGCTCGGAGCAATGATCTTCGCCTGCTACGGCATCGGCGTGGGAATGCTGTTCAAATCCGAATCAGCGTTGGGCTTGGCCTCAGGGCTGATGGTGTTCTTCGCTTTCTTCGGCAATGTCTTCATGCCATTGGAAGGTGCGATGCTGGACGCTGCTCGCTTCACACCGATGTTCGGTTATGTAGCCTTAGCCCGTTACCCGCTGTTGAAAGATATGCCTCAAGGAGTTGAGATGGCGCCGGATCCATTATGGATGCCAGCGACTAACCTAGTGGCATGGGCAATTATCTTCGTCGTGTTCGCGGTGATCGCCACGCGCAAGGCCAAGGCTCGCCAATGAGCCAATGCCCGCCCGATGGCAACGGCGCCAGCCAGGAAGCATGCGGCTTGGATGATGACCAGAAATTCTGGGATCGCCGTGGTTGGCTGGTGGCCGGTGTCTGGGTGATCTTCCTGGTCTTCCCGATCATGGATTTGCTTGTCGAGGACTATCCGTTGTCCACCCGAATTATCGGGCTGGGGATGGTAGCCCTCTTTGCAGGCGTCTACTTGCAGTCTTATGCGAAGTTCTCCTGGACCATCGGACGCGGAGGAACAAGCACCCGCCGGGCGCACGTGAATTTTTTGATTCTCTGCGTCATTATCCTCGTAGGCATCCCGGTCACCGGGTTGACCGCCATGGGATTGTTCCCGTTCATCACTTCCTATGCGGCGTTCTTGCTGACCAGGAAGTGGTTGATTGGCACGTATGCAATTGTATTGGTACTCAGCTTTGCCTTGCCATTGGCATTTGGACGATTCCTCGATGCAATCTTCCTGATTGGCCTGAACATCGTGCTCATGGTGGTCTATGCGATTACTGTTGCCGCAATTTCGCGCTCAGCGTCGGCCGAGAAGATCCGCAGTGACTACCTGCTGGTGGCAGAACAAGAACGCGTCGCCAGGGATGTCCACGATGGCATTGGGCATTCGCTCACGGCCCTGAACCTCAAAGCGCAGCTGGCCCTGCGATTGCTTGATGAAGAAGACTATGGTCAGGTGCGCGGGGAACTGGAACAGCTTAGCGCCTTGGCGGTGAATGCCCTGGATTCGGTGCGAACTACGGTGCAGGGGTTGAGCCGTCAGGACCTTGCAGCGGAATTGGCCGAACTGCAGCAGGCCTGCACGGATAATAATCTTGAATTCACGGTGGCCGGCACCGCAGAGCAGATTCCCCTGACATTGCGTTCGCATATCGCGTGGATCCTGCGTGAAGCAGTCACCAATGTGCTGCGCCATGCACACGCCAGCACTGTGGTGATCCACATCGGTTCAACTAGAGTCAGCGTGGATGACGACGGGGACGGGCTGCAACCAAATGCTGTGGGACATGGCATTCGCGGGATGCAGGAAAGGGCCCGGCAATTCAATGCCAGCTGCAGCGTCGGGGCTTCTCGACTCGGCGGAACCAGCGTACAGGTCGTCTTTGCCGATAAGGGGAAAACACAATGATCCGGGTCCTGATTGCCGATGACCAGCACCTGGTGCGCAGCGCTCTGGCTGCCCTGCTGAATCTTGAAGAAGGCATCCAGGTAGTGGCTGAATGCGCAGATGGGGATGAAGTGGTACCGGCCTTGACCGGCTACCCAGTGGATGTCGCGCTGCTGGATATCCAGATGCCGCGGCAAGATGGCCTGCGCACGGCAGCAGAACTTAAACTCAGCCATCCTGAGGTCAAAGTCCTGATTTTGACGACCTTTGATCGTCCTGGGTATTTCCGCCAGGCCTTTGAATCGGGGGCCCACGGATTTTTGGTCAAGGATTCACCACCGGCGGAGCTGATCGCTGCCATCCGCAGGGTCCATTCCGGCGACAAAGTAGTGGACCCGCAACGAGCCATGCGCAGCGTAGGCGCCGAAGCAAACCCCTTGACTGAGCGTGAACGCGAAATACTGGGGTTGGCCGCTGCCGGAGCGCCGGTGTCGCAGATCGCCTCAGGCGTGCATCTGTCGGCGGGTACTGTACGCAATCATCTATCTAATGCGATCGGCAAAACCAATACGGCCAATCGGATAGAAGCGGCCCGCCGGGCCCGTGAGATGGGATGGATCTAGCGCGTCACGAAGTGGGTGATCAATCCGATCACCCAGATGGATGAGGCCAGCAGAACGCAGCCGAATTCAACCACGATGCCCAGTCCCATGGCCTTCAACGCAGCCCAGGAAGAGCCGAACGCGCCGGAGAAGTCGCGTCGGCGCACGCTTTCGCCAGCGAACAGTCCCACCGCGAATCCGACGAACATGCCAACGATCGGAATGAGGAACGCGCCGATAATGGCACCGAGGACTGCAAAGAGTATGGAGCCGGTGGGAACCTGATGTTCCTTGAGCTTTTTGCCGGTCAGAATTGCCGAGGCGGACCAACCCAGCAAGGCTACTGCCATGCCCAGTCCGGCTGCCCACCAGGAAGCGGCCGAGCCCAGCAGCCAGCCCCAGCCCAGCAAGGCGCCGATGGCTAATAGCGAGCCGGGCAATACCGGGAAAATGGTGCCCAACGCTGAAACGACCAGCAAGAGCCCAGCGATGATTGTGTAAATGATTTGTGCGTCCACATGCTCAGTTTCGCACATGTAGGTTCGCGCAAACCCATCTTCCAGGTTTCGCCACCGGTTCATGTTCTGCAGATTCAAACTTGTCGAATTTCGCCGGTGCGGTGATCGGCCATGCTGATAGGCAACGGCCAGATCACTACCGTCAACAGCGCGCCATTGAGCAAGCTGGCCTCCGGATTCGTAATGGGGTTGCCACTGGCCGCACTATGCGCTGACCGGTGTGGGCATGGAATTGGATGCAATTGCCGCGGTAGTCATCGGCGGAACACTGCTGATCGGCGGGATGGGCTTCATCCTTGGCTCGGTGATCGGCGTAATGGTGCTGGGGCTGATCCAAACCATCATCACCTTCGAAGGAACTCTCAGTTCCTGGTGGACCAAGATCGTCATCGGCGTACTGCTGCTGATCTTCGTGGTCCTGCAACGGGTGCTTTCGCTGCGACGCACCTAGCTCCGGAGGTATTGCAAACTCCTTGATTCGCGATAGATTGCCAATGACGCATGAAAATCGGGGAGGATCCGAATGGGCAAGGACCAAGAAGCACAAGTGGGCGTGAGCATTTCCGGATCTGTTGCCACGGTACTGCTGGATAACCCGCGCCAGTTCAACGCGCTGACCAAGGACATGTGCCTGCATCTGGTGGGTGCCTTTGCGGGCTTGGCGACCAACGAAACGGTGCGCACCATCGTGGTTCGCGGTGCCGGGGCGAACTTTTGTGCTGGCATCGCCATTGATGACATGGATCAGGTGCTCTTTGACCGGGATTCTGCAGGGGAGCTGATCAACCATTTCGACCTGCTGGACAAGACCATTTCCAGCTGCGCGAAAACCACCATCGCGGTAGTGGAGGGCAATTGCTTTGGCGGGGCCTGGCAGCTGGCCTCGGCCTGCGACATCCAGCTGGCATCCGATGATGTGCGCATCGCGATCACCCCGGCCAAAATCGGTCTGGTTTTCCCGCGTCCGGGCATCGAGCGCTTGGTGCGTACCGTGGGGGAGCACCGGGCCAAGTACCTGCTGTTCTCCGGAGTGAAGATTTCCATTGCCGAGGCAGAACGCTGGGGCATGTTCACCAAGGTGGTCGGCAGCGGGCAATTGGAAGCGGAGGTTGCTGCCCTTGTCCAGCAGGTCGCCGCGAATTCGCCGTATTCCATTGCCCGCACCAAGGAAGCGATCAACCTGCTCAGCCAGGGTGAAGCAACCGAGAGCTGGTGGGAAGCGATGTGGGAGGAAAACGGGGAGAACGCGGATCTGGCCGAAGGCAGATCCGCGTTCTTGGAACGTCGCGCCCCGAACTACGGCGGTGCGGGCGAATAGCGTTCTCTAGGCATCCTCGGCAGTGAACTGGGCAACTAGTTCGCGCTTGAGGATCTTACCGCTGGGGCCCAGCGGGAATTCCTTCACAATCTCGATGAGCCGCGGGTACTTGTACGCGGCCATCTGCGCGCTGGCCCACGCCACCAGCTCCTGGACTGACAGCGTGGAGCCAGATTCCAGGGTCACCGAAGCGGCAATCTCCTGTCCGTGGGTTTCGTGCGGCACCCCGTACACGGCGGCATTGGATATCTCCGGATGGGAAACCAGTACCTCTTCGATTTCGCGCGGGTACACGTTGTAGCCGTTGCGCAGGATCATGTCCTTGGTCCGGTCCAGGATGCGCAGGTAGCCATCCTCGTCCTTGGTCCCCAGATCCCCGGTGCGGAACCAGCCATCAACCACCGCTTCGGCCGTGGCCTCGGGCCGGTTCAGGTAGCCGGAGAACAAGTTGTGCCCGCGCACCACCAGCTCGCCCAGCTCCCCGCGCGGCAGCAGCCGGATTTCATCGGGGCAGGCAGGATCGGCGATTTCCACATCCACGCCCCAGACCGGGGTGCCCACGGTTCCGGGCCGCGGGTCGACGCCTACATGGTTGAAGCAGGCTACCGGCGAGGTCTCGGTCAGCCCGTAGCCCTCGTGGATGCGTGCGCCGAAGCGCTGCTCGAAGGCGGTGAGGATGGATACCGGAAGCGAGGCCCCTCCGGAAATGGCGTAGCGCAGCTTTTCGGGCATCCCATCGCGCTGCTTGCCCGCTTCGAGCAGAGCCACATACATCGTGGGCACCCCGAAGAAGACGTCGATGTCAGCCTCCAACAACAGTTCCAGGGCCCCTTCGGCGGTGAATTTGGGCAACAGCATGACCTCGGCCCCCACCCGCAGCCCGGTATTGAGCACGCAGGTCTGGCCGAAGGTGTGGAACAGCGGCAACCCGCCGAAGAGCTTGTCGCCGCGGCGCAATTCCATGGTGTTCAGCAACGTGGTGTGGGTTTGCTCGATTAACGCCAGGTGCGTGCCCAGCGCACCCTTGGGCTTGCCGGTGGTGCCCGAGGTGTACAGGATCGTGGCCAGGTCTTCGGGGCGGCGCGGCAGGTAGGTCCCAATTGGCTCGGCCTCCCGGGCGAGGTCTTCGAGCCGGATGGTGCCCGCTTCCTCCGGGGCCAGCACGCTGAGCACCGGCACCCCGGAAGCGGTAGCCCCCGACGCGCCCTCGGCGAGCAGTGGTGCGGCGCAGATCAGCAGCTTGGCTCCGGAATCCTCCAGGATGTAGGAGATCTCGCGCGCCTTGAGCAGCGCGTGGACCGGTACCGCCACGGCGCCCAGGGCCAGAACCGCGTAGTAGGCGCGGGCGAAGTCCGTGACGTTGGGAATGAGCAAGGCCACCCGGTCGCCCGCCTCGATGCCTCGGGCTTGCAGGGCTCCGGCGTATTGCCGGGCTTGGGCCCACAGCTGCTCATAGGTGGTGCTGCGGCCATCGACGGTGATGGCGTTCAGGTCTCCATACCGGGTAGCCCCTTCGGCAAGGATGGCCGCTACTGAAACAGTGAGATTGGATGTGGAAACGCTCATGGGGAACTCCTCGGATGGGCCAGTGGGGATTTGTGTGCTATATCACATTAAAGCATAATGGAACTACGGTTCATTCCGAGGGATTGAGTTTCGTAATATCTTGGTCAGCAGCAAAATTTCCGTTGCTGATCTGAATAAAAAGGACATAGACTCAGCCCAAACGAGCTGGATGAACTGTGGAATGGGGAGCGATGCCGGCACCAAGGGAGCCACGGGCCGAGCCGTGCTGGGTCGATTTGATCACCAGCGACGTGCAGGGTGCCGCCCGGTTCTACACCAAGCTTTTCGGGTGGGAAGTACGCCAAGAGGCGCCAAGCGAGGACGAGGGATTCGCCGAGGTCTACCTTGACGGGGCAATGGTCACGGACTTCATCGCCAATGACCCGGATTCCGAGGTGGATGACGCCTGGACCACCTACCTGAATGTGACCGATGTGCACGCTGCCGCCTACGCGACCAAGCTGCACGGCGGCAAGGTCTACCTCAAGCCCATCGAGATTCCCGGCCAGGGAACCATGGCGATCATCGGGGATCCAGCGGGTACCGGAGTCGGGCTCTTCCAGGCATTCCAATCAGCGGACACCGCCGCAACCCTGGCACCTGGCACGCGCATCTGGAGCGAGCTGCATACCAAGCACTTCGAGGCTGTGGCCCGCTTCTACCGGATAGCCTTGGGCTGGTGCCTGTCCCCGGTCTCGGACACCGACGAATTCCGCTACCATACCTACGGCCAGGGATCCGAGGCGGTGGCTGGAATCTTCGACATCTCCAGCTATCCGGATTCCAAGTCCGGATGGCGCGCCTACTTCGCGGTTCAGGACGCCGATGCAACTGTGGCGCTCGCCGAAAAGCTCGGGGGCACGGTCATCCACGAAGCCCATGATTCCTACTTTGGCCGCATGGCCGTGCTCGGCGACCTGACGGGCGCCGAATTCGCCATTATCCAGCCTTCGCAGAAGTAGCTGGCGACAGCGCGGTTCGGGTTGCAGTGCGCTTCCACAGATACGGGGTGGTGGAGGAAACCTTTACCAGTCCTTGGCGCTCCAGGATCGGACGGGAATACTCGGTGCTGTCGCTGTGCACATACCGGATGCCCCTGGCCGCCGCGCTGCGTGCCCGTGCATCGACCAGAGCCCGGTAGATGCCGCGGCCGCGGTATTCGGGCAGTACCCCGCCTCCCCAGAGGCCTGCGAATTCGGTTTCTGCGACGGGTTCCAGGCGGCCCGCGCCGGCCATCTGCCCATCGGCCCACGCAACCCACAGTTCCATGCCGTCATTTCTCGCCATGCGCGAAACCAGCGCTTGGGTTGTCGCCGGATCGTAGGGTTCGCCGAATGCCCGGTCGACCACGCGGCACATTTTTTCAATCTCATCCGCACTGCTCGCACGCCGCAATTCCACACCTGCAGGAGAGATTTCATCGCTGAACAACGCCTGCAGCGGCCCGATCATGATCGATTCGGTCTCCTGGGCAACGAAGCCCAGCGAGTGCAGGCGCTCGGCCAGCCCGGGTGCGTAGTCGTGTCCACGGGTTTTGAATTCCACCTTGGAGATCTGCGGTTGCGCCGCGAAATGCTCCAGCGCCGGACCGGCCAGCTGGGCTAGCGTCTGCGGTTCGCGCCCGGTGAACCGCGGGTAGGTGATGAAGCCGCGCCCATTGGCAAAGGTTCCCAAGCGCAGCGGACCCAGCTTGTCAACGGATAGGGCGCTGGAAGTCTCGGCCTCGGTCCGCAACTGTTCATCGTAGAGCCGCAGATAGCGCTCGAGAGTGGTGTCCATCTGGATAGTTTACGGTTACTACCCCGCCCGCGTTGCCAGAGGGGCGGCAACGGTGCCACACTCAGGGGAGTTGAGTAGCTGTCGAGGAGTAGTACATGGGCCGTAAGATCATCCGCCGCCGGGTAATTCGGGCAACGCGCGATGGCGGCTGGCGCCCGCGCGAGGAGAGGCTGGCCGGCGAGGAGCCCTTGGAGATCCGCTTCGGGTACACCTCGTACACCACCTCGATGCGCACCCCGGGCGACGACTTCGACATGGTGGCGGGATTCCTGGTAGGCGAGGGAGTGATCCGGCAGGCCGACCAGCTGGTCTCCATGCGCTACTGCGCGGGCACCGACGAGGAGGGCAACCAGACTTTCAACGTCATCGAGGTGCAGCTCGGGCCCGGAGCCACGCCACCGGATCTGGCCGCCGCGCGCAATGTGCTGACCAGCTCGGCCTGCGGTATCTGCGGCACCAATTCAATCGACGAGGTGCGCAAGAAGGCCGGATTCGAACTGGATTCCGGCACCGGCATCATCGAGCTGGGAACCCTGCTGGATTTGCCCGATACCCTGCGCGAATCGCAGCAGCTGTTCTCCTCCACCGGGGGAGTGCATGCGGCGGGGCTGTTTTCCGCCACCGGCGAATTGCTGATCCTGCGCGAGGACGTGGGGCGTCATAATGCGGTCGACAAGGTGATCGGCGCGGCCTTGCGCGCCGGGATGCTGCCACTGCATGATGCCGTGCTCCAGGTTTCCGGGCGGGCCTCCTTCGAGCTGGTGCAGAAGGCGGCCATGGCCGGAATCGGGCTGCTGACCGCGGTCAGCGCGCCCTCTTCGCTGGCCGTGGATTTGGCCGAGGAAGCGGGCCTGACACTGGCAGCATTTTCTCGCAACCACAGCGTGAATATTTATACGCATGCACATCGCGTGATCAAGGCGTAGCCTAGTAATATGTGAGCTGGATATCAGTACCAGCCGCGCAACCCAGAGGAGGGTCTCATGCATCGTTCGGCACCTAAGAAAGACATCAACGAAGATGATCTGAAAGTCAGCGAGCCAGCCCATGCCGCTGCGGGCCTGAAAGCCGTCATGGTTTCGATGGAGCGCGGCTTCAGCCAGGCTGGACCCTCGCGCACCCTGCGCTCAATGCTTCGCGTCAACCAGCATGACGGCTTCGACTGCCCGGGCTGCGCGTGGCCCGAATCCATTACCGAGCGGCGCAAGCCTGCCGAATTCTGCGAGAACGGTGCCAAGGCCATCGCTGAGGAAGCCAGCGCACGCACCGTGACCCCGGAATGGTTTGCGCAGCACTCCATCGCGGACCTGCAGGACAAGACCGAATACTGGCTGGGATCCCAAGGCCGGATCACCTCGCCGATGATCATCCGTGAAGGCGAAAACCACTACACCCCGATCAGCTGGGCGCAGGCTTTCTCCACCATCGGCGAGCACGTCAACGCCACCACCCCGGATAAATGCGTCTTCTACACCTCCGGGCGCACCGCCAATGAGACCGCGTTCATGTACCAGCTGCTGGCCCGGTCCCTGGGCACCAACAACCTGCCGGACTGCTCGAACATGTGCCACGAATCCTCGGGCACGGCACTGAACCCGACCATCGGCATCGGCAAGGGCACCGTCTCGCTGGAAGACTTCGAGCACACTGATTTGATCTTCGTCATCGGGCAGAACCCGGGCACCAACCACCCGCGCATGCTCTCGGCATTGGCCGATGCGCGCAAGCGCGGCGCCCGTGTGGTCGCGGTGAACCCGCTGCCCGAGGCCGGTTTCTTCGGCTTCAAGGACCCGCAGACCGTGGGCGGCATGCTCGGCAAGGCAGAACCAGTAGCCAGCGACTTCCTGCAGATCAAGGTCGGCGGAGACCTGGCCCTGTTCCAGGCCTTCGGGCACCTGCTGCTCGAGGAAGAGAAGAAGCATCCGGGAACCGTGGTGGATCATGAATTCATCGCCCAGGTCACCGACGGCTTCGATGCCTACAAGGACGCCCGTGCCACCTTGGACTGGGAAGCAACCGAAGAAGCCACCGGGCTGACCCGCACCCAGATCACCGAGATCGCGATGCTGCTGGCCAAGTCCAAGGCCACCATCATCTGCTGGGCGCTGGGACTGACCCAGCAGCCGCACTCGGTGCCAACGCTCAAGGAAATCATCAACCTGCTCTTGCTGCAGGGCAACTTCGGCAAGCCAGGCGCCGGTGCCTGCCCGGTGCGCGGGCACTCCAATGTGCAGGGCGACCGCACCATGGGCATTTGGGAGAAGCCCACCGAGAAGCTGCTTTCGGCGCTGGATGCCGAATTCGGCATCGACTCCCCGCGCGCCCACGGCTACGACTCCACCGAAGCGCTGCACGCCTTCGAAAAGGATGAAGTGGATGTCTTCGTCTCCATGGGCGGAAACTTCGCGCTGGCCAACTCGGACACCGAAGCGCTGGAGGCGGGGATGCAGCGCGCCAAGCTGACCGTGCACATCTCCACCAAGCCCAACCGCTCGCATGTGGTGCACGGCAAGACCTCGCTGATCCTGCCGACCCTGGGCCGTACCGACAAGGATGACAAGCATCCTGGCGGTGCCCAGTTCCTCTCGGTGGAGGACTCGATGTCGGTCATCAAGTCCACCCGCGGCCGGCTCACCCCGGTCTCCGAGCACCTTCTGGCCGAGCCGGTCATCGTCGCACGCATGGCCCAGGCGATCCTGGGCGATGGGCATCCGGTGGATTGGCGGGCGATGGCCGAGGACTACGACGTGATCCGCGACCACATCGAGCGCGTACTGCCCGGCTTCGAGAACTTCAATAAGAGGGTGCGCGACAAGAACGGCTTCGTGCTGCCCAACCCGCCGCGCGATACCCGCTCATTTGCCACCGATATCGGCAAGGGCCGCTTCACTGTCTCCGAGTTCGAGGCGCTGGAGGCTCCCGAGGGCCACCTGATCCTGCAGACCATGCGTTCCCACGACCAGTACAACACCACGTTCTACGGGCTTGATGACCGCTACCGCGGGATCAAGGACGGACGCCGGGTCATCCTGATCAACCCTGAGGACCTGGCCGAGACCGGCTTCGCGGACCGCGAGCTGGTGGATGTGATCTCGACCTTTGCCGGAACCGAGCGTCGGGCCAACCGCTTCCGCTTGGTCTCCTACCCGACGGCGAAAGGCTGCGTAGCGGCCTACTATCCGGAGGCCAACGCGCTGGTGCACCGCGACCTTGTGGCCCGCGAATCGAACACCCCGGGCTTCAAGGCCATGATGGTCCGCTTCGTGGAACACACCCAGCAGCCGGGACGGACCCTGGATAGCTAAGGAAGGCAAGCGCTTGACGTAATGCAACTCGCAGCGGCAACCGCTCAACCTGTTGTTCACCAGGCGCACTCTTGCGGGAGAATTGTCAGTGGCGCGCCCCACCACACCCTGTGGAGCGCCGATCTGCAGTCCACCGAAGAGGAAATTCCCCATGAGTGCTGCCCGCAGCCAACCCGCTGAGAGCATCAGACCCGAGGACGAACGCCTGTCCGCGCCGAAAACCGTCGCCTATGGTTTCCAGCATGTGCTGACCATGTACGGCGGAATCATCGCCCCGCCGCTGGTAATGGGAGGCGCCGCGGGCATGAACACCGCCCAGATCGGCGTGCTCGTAGCCAGCTGCCTATTCATCGGCGGCTTGGCCACTATCCTGCAGACCCTGGGCATCCCGTTCTTCGGCGCCCAGCTGCCACTGGTCCAGGGCACCTCCTTCTCCGGGGTAGCCACCATGATCGCGATCCTCAACGGCGGCGGCGGCATGCCTGCGGTTTTCGGTGCGGTGCTGGCCTCCGGAGCCATCGGCATCGTGATCGCACCGTTCTTCGCCAAGCTGCTGCGCTTCTTCCCGCCGGTGGTCACCGGCGTGGTGATCACCATCATCGGCGTCTCGCTTTTCCCGGTCACCGCTGACTGGGCCATGGGCGGGCGCGGCTGCCGGAGATTCCTACGGTTCGCTGAAGAACATTGCGCTGGCCGCCATGACCTTGCTGATCCTGCTGGCCCTGTCCAAATCCGGCATCCCGGCGCTTTCGCGCCTATCGATTCTGCTGTCCATTGCGCTGGGCACCGTGGTGGCCGTCTTCATGGGCATGGCGGACTTCTCCCAGGTGCTCACCGGCGACATTTTCGCCGTGCCGACCCCGTTCGCCTTCGGCGTCCCGGTCTTCGAGCTCGGCGCCATCATCTCGATGATGATCGTCATCCTGGTGACCTATACCGAAACCACTGCAGACATGCTTGCGGTCGCCGAGGTCACCGGCTCCAAGGTGGACTCGCGCCGTATCGCCAATGGCTTGCGTGCCGACATGCTTTCCTCCACCGTTGCTCCGATCTTCAATACCTTTACCCAGTCCGCGTTCGCGCAGAACGTGGGCCTGGTGGCCATTACCGGTGTGAAGAGCCGCTTCGTGGTTGCCGCCGGCGGCGGCATCTTGGTCATCCTGGGCCTGCTGCCAGTGCTTGGCCGCGTGGTCGCTTCCATCCCATCCCCAGTCCTCGGTGGCGCCGGAGTGGTGCTGTTCGGCTCGGTAGCCGCTGCGGGCATCCGCACTTTGGCCAAGGCCAAGGATGACAACATGAACATGCTGATCATCGCGACCTCGCTGGCCTTTGGCTGCATTCCGATGGTGAAGCCTGACTTCTACGCCCAATTCCCGACCTGGTTCGGCACCATCTTCCAGTCGTCCATCTCCTCGGCCACCATCATGGCGGTCCTGCTGAACATCATCTTCAATGAGCTGAACTGGGGCAAGAAGGAGACATCGCTGCGCAGCGTCTACAAGTACCAGCTGGCTGGCTTGGAAGACGGCGACCGCCTGATCGACGGCAAGCTGTACGACTCGAAGGGCCTGGAAATCCAGGTGATTTCCGAGCAGCAAGGGCATGCCGGAGACCGTCCGATGCCGCAGGGCTAGCATCCTGGATGCGCTCTGAATAGCCAAACGCCCCCGTTCAATGAACTGGGGCGTTTGGCGTTAAGCGCTAAGGCTAGTTGGATTCTTTTTGCTTATCACCGGTCATGGTGATCGGCTGGACTCCGGAATTCGGGAAGCAGCCGATGGGGCTCTGGCCGGACTCGGCAACGATATCCAAGCACTTGGAAGTCAAGGTCTCGTTGGTCAGCGAGCGTTCCAGGATCTTGTTGGCTTCGGCTTCCGCCGTGCTGGTCTGCTTGCGCTGCTGGGCCACGCGGGTCTTAGCCGTTTCTGCCTGCAATTCATTGATGCGGTTCTGCGTAGGCTCATCGAAGTTGATGATCGGCAAGGTGACCGAGCGGATCTCGATCTGGGTCTTGACCTTGGCCTGCATCTTCTCCTGGACAGACTTCGCCAGCCCTTCAAGATCCTGCCCGCCGCTGGCTGAATCGCCGTATTCCAGCGGATCATAGGTGGCCATGACTTCGTTCAGCGAGGCGCGGAAGTTGCGGTCAACCAGGTTTGATTGGATGCCCTCAAAGGTGCGGTAGTCCAAGAATACGTCCATGGCATCGTCGGTCTTCAGCTGCCACTGGATCGAGGCGTCAACGTCAGCTCGTCCGTTGTTCCCCAGGCGAACCGGGATGGCGCTATCGCCGGTGTAGACGTCGTTCTGCACCGAGCCGTCCAGTTTCTCGACCTTTTCCCATGGCCATTTCAGGTGGAATCCGTTGCTCACCACGGACGTCGGCTTGCCCAGGGCAACCTTCACGCCGACGGTACGCGGCTGAACGATGGTGGTGCATGCGATGGCCAGCACGATCAGTGAAACGATGAAGATGCTGATGCCGGTGAAGCGCGTGGAACTGCGGTTCTTGTTTTCTGGCTTCATGGCTTTGCCTGCGGCCATGACGATCAGTCCGATGATGGCGCAAAGAACTGCAACGATGGTGAGAAACATGATCTCCTCGATAGTGTGACGGTATCCGATATTCTATCGTTTGGATAATAGATAACCAACTTGGGCTTGCCAATGCGTTGAGTTGATTAGCCATCACGCGGTTTATCGCGTCGCGGGTACTAGACTCATGGGTATGGAATACACAGAACTTGGACGTACCCACCGCAATGTGTCGGCCATCGGTCTGGGTACCTGGCAGCTGGGCGCTGACTGGGGCTCGGTTGATGAAGCAGCCGCACTTGCAGTGCTGGATGCCGCTTATGAATCCGGCGTGACCTTCTTCGATACCGCGGATGTCTATGGTGATGGCCGCAGCGAGCAGCTGATCGGCAAATGGCTGCAAGCCAACCCGGATGCCGGGGTCACCGTGGCCACCAAGATGGGCCGCCGCGTGGAACAGCTGCCGGAAAACTACAACATGGATGCATTCCGCGCCTGGAACGACCGCTCCCGCAAGAACCTGGGAGTCGACACCCTGGACCTGGTCCAGCTGCACTGCCCTCCGACCCCGGTGTATTCCACCGATGCGATCTACGACGCGCTAGACACCATGGTTGAGGAAGGCCGCATGGCCAACTACGGCGTCTCGGTGGAAACGGTAGACGAGGCCCTGGCCGCGATTGCCCGCCCGAACATCGCCACCGTGCAGATCATCATCAATGCCTTCCGCCACAAGCCGCTGGAAACCGTGCTTCCGGCAGCCCGTGAGGCAGGGGTGGGCATCATTGCGCGAGTACCGCTGGCCAGCGGCCTGCTGACCAACCGCTACACCTTGGACACCGAGTTCGCCAAGGACGATCACCGCAACTACAACCGCGACGGCTCGGCCTTCGACGTGGGCGAGACCTTCTCCGGGGTGGACTACGCCACCGGACTGGAAGCGGCCGGCGAATTCGCTAAGCTGGCTGCCGTTGAAGCCCCCGATGCCACCAGCGCCCAGGTGGCCTTGGCCTGGCTGGCTGCCCAGGACGGAGTGAGCACCATCATCCCTGGAGCCCGCAACGCACAGCAGGCTCGCTCCAACGCGGCCGCCGGTTCGCTGAAGATCAGCGAGGGTTTCAACAAGTCCGTGCGCGATCTCTACGACGCCAAGCTGCGCGAACAGATCCACCCACGCTGGTAGCAACGCGGGTGGGAATCCGTTCCTAGCTTTGCGGCGCACCGACCGGGATGCTGGCACCTAGTGCCACTGGCTCGGCGGGGCGCTGCTGTCCGCGTTCGGAAACATATTCCAGCTCGGTGTCCGGCGCCGCGGTATTCACGAACGAGCGGAAACGCTTGAGCTTCACCGGGTCAGCCAACGTCGCGGCCCACTCATCCTGGTAGTTGGCCACATGGGCTTCCATGGCCGCTTCCAGCTCTTCGGCCAGGCCGAGGGAATCCTCGATAACCACCTGCTTGGCCCGCTCCAATCCGCCATCCAGATCCTGCAGCCAGTGCGCGGTACGCTGCAGCTTGTCGGCGGTGCGGATGTAGTACATCAGATAGCGGTCAATGTACTTGAACAGCGTCTGCTCATCCAAGCCGCCCGCGAGCAGCTGGGCATGGGCCGGGTTGGCGCCGCCGTTGCCTCCCACATAAAGGTTCCAGCCATCGGTCGTGGCGATCACGCCAATGTCCTTGGCCCGGGCTTCGGCGCACTCTCGGGCACAGCCCGAAACACCCATCTTCAGCTTGTGCGGTGCACGCAACCCCCGGTAGCGCAGCTCCATCTCGATGCCCAACGCAGTGGAATCGAGCATGCCGTAGCGGCACCAGGATGAACCGACACAGGTCTTCACATTGCGCAGCGACTTGCCGTAGGCCTGTCCGGACTCGAATCCTGCGTCCACCAGTTCCCGCCAGATCTGCGGCAACTGCTCAAGCCGTGCACCGAACATGTCGATGCGCAGGCCGCCGGTGAGTTTGGTGTACAGCCCGTACTTCTGCGCCACCGCGGCGATCACGCCGAGCTTTTCCGGGGTGATTTCGCCGCCGGGGATGCGCGGAACCACCGAGTAGGTGCCATCCTTTTGCATATTTGCCAGCACGCGGTCATTGGTATCCTGCGCGCCGGCCAGTCCTGCATCCATCGGGTGCACACTGGTCTGGGAGGAGAGGATGTTGGCGATGACCGGCTTGCAGATATCGCAGCCCTTGCCCGTGCCAAAGCGCTCCATCACCTCGCCGAAGGTCTGCAGTCCGCCCGCGCGGATGGCTTCGTAGAGTTCCGGGCGGGAGAAGGAGATGTGCTCGCACAGAGCCGTGGAAACCTCTGCACCGTCCTTGAGCATCTGCGCTTCCATGAGCTTCTTGATCATCGGCACGCACGAGCCGCACTGGGTGCCAGCCCGGGTGCAGGCTTTCAGGCCGGAGACAGTGGTCACCGGCGCTTCGTCCTCGAAGCAGCCGCATCCGGAGACCGCATCGCGGATTGTTCCGGCGGTCACTGAATTGCAAGAACACAGCACCGCGTCATCGGGCAGTTCGCCCTCGGGTGCTTCGCCGCCCAACGCGCTGAGGTAGGCGCCGGGTTCACCTGGCAGTTCGCGGCCGAGCAGCGGACGCAAGGACTGGTACGGGGTGGCATCGCCAACGAAGATGCCGCCGAGCAGGGTCTTGGCATCGGCAGAAACCACAAGCTTCTGGTACAGGCCGCGCGGAGCATCGGCGTAGACCACTTCCAGCGCGCCTTCGGTGCGGGCAAAGCCATCGCCGAAGCTGGCTACATCCACGCCGGAGAGCTTGAGCTTGGTAGCGGTATCGAAACCGGCGAATTCGGCCTGTCCGCCAGCTAGCTGCTCGGCGACGATTTCCGCCATGGCATTGGCCGGGGCCACCAGGCCGATGCAGAATCCGTCGTAGTTCGCGACTTCGCCGATCGCCCAGATGTGATCGATGTCCGTGGCACAATGCGAGTCGATGACCACGCCGCCGCGAGGCCCCATGCCGAAGCGCGGTGCCTGGCTGCCGGCCTCGTCGAGGGCCGCGTTGTAGTTCCGAATCAGCTCATCGCGAGGACGCACGCCGATCGAGACGACCACCATATCCGCATCGATGGTGCGTTCATCAGCCATCAGCACGCCGGTGACCGCGGTGCCGCCATTGTCCTGGCTGGTGAGGATTTCCTGCGGGAAAACACCGTTGTGGACGGTGAACCCGGTTTGCTCGATGAGCCGGCCCATGGCCTGGCCGGCCCCTTCATCCAGCTGGGTGCCCATCAGCCATTTGCCGCCATCAATGACGACTGCTTCTGCACCCAATGCCTGCGCCCCAGCGGCCGCTTCCAGCCCGAGCAGCCCACCACCGATGGTAGCCACCACCGGGGTACGGCCCAAGGAAGCTGAAAGTTCCTTGACCTTCTGCGCGATGGACCAGACGTCTTCCAGCGTGCGGTACACGAAGGTATGTTCGTTGCCGGCAATCGGCAGCGTGGCCGCGTTGGAACCGGTGGCGAGCACCAATTCGTCATAGTTGAAGATGCGTCCATCAGCAGTGGTAACCGTGCGCTTGGCACTGTCGATAGCCACGGCCTTGGCGTTGGTCTCCAAGGTGACGTGCTCCGCTTCCCACAGCTTCGGATCGCCAAGGGTCAGGTCGACCCCGGGGTTAGTCAACGCCTGGGAGAGCGCCACGCGGTCATAGGGAAGATGAGTTTCCTCGGTCAGGACCGTGATGCGCAAATCTTGAGGAGCGCGGCTGGCCAAGGCTTCGGTGAAGCGGTGAGCTGCGGGGCCGCCGCCGATAACCAGGATGTTGCGTGCATTGTGTGGAGTACCCATGATCAATTTCGACTTTCGCTGGGAAACGGTGAGTTTCAGGCTGATGAGACCACTGTAGAAAGTGCGTTTTGCGCAGCAATTACCCTTGTGTTTCGACCTGAGCAATTCTCTCCACCACCGGCTGAAGGCCAAGTGAAGCGACTGAAACATTCTCGAATTATTTGGAATGAAAGCGCGTTGCAAAGAGCCAAATGGCCAACGAAAAACATTGGAATCTCGGTTGGATCACGGGCTCACCATGCTCAATTTTGCTGTTAGACATGCTTTACGGACTGGCAACCGCCAGAAGCATTCGGCGAAACATGGCGCTTCTAAGCTCGATATATCAGCAAACCCCAACCACGAAGGACTTACGGTCATGAGCACGCAAATTGCAGAAATAACTCGTGAAGCGACTTTGAGCCTGGCTCCGCTTTGCCGCAGCGCAGAGCTGGAACGCGGATGGGGAGAGGCCCTTTGGCTTGAAGGCACCCAGCTGGCACTGTTCCGCACCGAGGAAGACGCGTTCTACGCAACCTCGCACCGCTGCCCCAGCACCGGGGCAAAAGTCATGGCCCGAGGCATCCTGGGGGACACCGTGGTCGAGTCGGTCCACGTGGCCACCGTTGCCTGCCCGCTGCACAAGGAAGTGTATCGACTGGACACCGGGGAATGCCTGAACGCCGATTCGCTGCCGTTGCCCGTGCAGCGGCTCATGGAAATTGAAGGGCAGCTATGGATGGAGCAGACCAAATGAGCCTGAAAACAGATCAAGCCATCGACGTTGAGCATTCGGCCTGGCAGGGCTGGTACGAGCTCCAAGAGGAGACGGAACTGCTTGCTGCGAGCTAGAGCCGGTTACCGCATTTTCCAGCGTTGGCGTGCAAGAATAATAGAACTCGCATCATCAAATCATCGTAGGGACGAAAGCACATGGCTTTCGTCCCTACGATTTTGCGTTTCAGACGCAATCGCGCAGAAAAGCGGTGCCGACGGTAGATTGGAAATGCAAAAAGGGAAAAGGTCGTCATCACCTACGATGTAAGTACTGGAAAAATTGCGTATGAGTAGGTCAAAACGATGACAGACGAAGAATTCCTAGCAGTGCTAGCTGCGCATAAAGATTCGACTTCCGAGCAGGTATGGAACGCCGTAGTTGCCCGCACCGAAAATGATTGGGTTGGCGATCTGAATTGGGAAGCGAAGTCAGATAACGCACAAGATTTTGACAACTTCTTGCAGAAAGCATTTGCGGGTATGCCTACGCCACCCCGGCTCGAATATGTAGAGACTCTGGTAACGAACTACTCATTTTCAATTGCCGATGTTCCTGGCTCCGAGAACAAAGCCATTCGCGCGATCGAAATTTGCTATGAAAAGATGATCGCGGCAATTTCGAAATCCATCGGCGAATGCGTCATTCCGCTAGCTGAATCACCTGATACAGATGTCGAAGTTTCAGAAGTCGAACACGAGTTGACTCGTTTCCAGCGCTGGACCAAAACGCCGAAATTCCTTAAATAGAGTTGGCTGGGCAACTGGCTCGAGGCTAGTTGCTTACCAGCAGGCTTATACGCAGCTCCGATAATTCTGCTCTCCATGATCGCGGCACTGGCCAACGTTTGATGCCACCTACGATTTTGCGTTTCAGGCGCGATCGCGCAGAAAGGCGGCCAGCTCGCTAGGAGCCGGCCGCCAGCAGAACCATTACGCCAGGGCAGGAGCCTTGGCCAGCAGCTCTTCAATCTTTGATTTGCACCCGCCGCAACCGGTGCCCGCACGGCAATTTTCGCCTACCTGCGCTACGGTTGCGCATCCAGCGCCCACCGCGTGGGCCACCTCGCCGTAGGTGGCACCGGAACACCGGCACAGCTGGTCTTCATCACTCGGGATCGCCGAGATTTGCTCTGTTGCCGGATCATCCAACCGCAACAGGCTGGAGCGGTCTTCAGGCAAGGCGGTGGCCCGTTCATAAGCCAGCACAAGTTCGGCACTGGTTTGCGGCAGTCCCATGGCAAGGAATCCGGTGACCGCATCCTGCCGGGTGACGATCTTCAGATACCGTCCGCGCGCAGGATCCGCATAGATTGTTGCCTGCAGATCGGTATCGTCCCAATAACCGGCGCTGATATCGCCGGCAGCGGTCAGCTCGATGCCTTGGCCCTTGAGCATCAATACATTAGAAGCAGAGAAGTCCGGGGCAGCAAGCGGTTCGGATGCCCCGGAACCAGTAAGCTGCAACAGTTGCTGGGACAACCATGCGGCCTGAGCCCATCCCGGGGCCAGCAGTCCAACCGGCGGCTGTCCGGCAACTTCGGCACAGTCGCCGAGGGCGAAAATTCGCTGCTCGGTATCGGCGCAGAGGAATTCATCGGTCTTAATACCGCGGCCCACCGGCAATCCGCAGCCCGAGGCCAGCTCTGTTCTGGCTCTCACGCCCGTGGAAATGAGCAGGGCATCTGCCTGGATCAGTCCGTGGGTGGAAGTCATCAGGCCAGTGAAACCTTGTGCATCTTTTTGAATGCCACTGGCCTTCGCACCCGGGATCACCTCGACACCTGCTTCACGCAGATTACGGGACAGCAACGCCCCTCCATCTGCATCCACGACGCGTCCCAGCGGGGCCGGACCATGATGCACCAGCACCGCCTGCGCCCCAGTACGCGCAATGGCCAAGGCCGCCTCGATGCCCAGAACACCGCCGCCGAGAATCAAAATGCGCTGGCCCAGCTCGATCGATTTGCGCAGCTGGTGGGCGTCATCCACCGTACGCAGGGCAAAGACTCCGGCTGGCAGTGAAGCATCAGCATGCGGATCGAAGTTCAGGCCGTTGAGCGTGGGGATCACGGTTCGGGCGCCGGTGGCGAAAACAAGCCGGTCGTAGGACACATAGTCGTTGCCGCCCAGATGGATCCGGCGCCGTGCGCGATCGATGCCGGTAGCCTGCACGCCCAAGCGTACTTGGACCCCGGCATCAGCCAAGCGCTGCGGATCCACCATGCTAAGGTGTTCGAACTCGGCGGCTCCGGCTGCCAGTTCAGCGAGCAGCACGCGGTTGTAGGCCAGGTGGTTTTCGGCGCTGATCACCGTTATTTCGCAGTGGCCTGCTGCTGCCGCGGGCAGCAGCCCTTCAATGAGGGAAGCGGCGACGGGGCCGAATCCGATGATGGCGATGCGTTGCGGGCGTTGCTCGTTCATTGTTCCTCTTTCACAGCGCTCAGCGAAACATGGGCGTGCTTGAATTCCGGCATCTTGCTGTGCGGATCGACCTTCGCCTCGGTCAGCAGGTTTGCGGTACCTGAATCCGGGTAGTGGAAGGGCAGGAAGACTGTGTCCAGCCGGGCATCGGAGCTCAGCAGTGCGCGGGCGGTGACTTCACCGCGTTCATTGCTGATCACGACCTTTTGCCCTTGGGCAATCTGGTGGGCCAAGGCTGTGGCTGGATGGATTTCCAGCAGTGGTTCCGGTGCCGCCTTAGCCAGCTCCGGAACCCGGCGCGTCTGGGCGCCGGATTGGTAGTGCTCAAGCAGGCGGCCGGTCACCAGCGACACCGAGGACTTGTCCATCCGGGGTGCTGGTTGGAAATAGACAGGTACCAGCACGGCACGCTGGTCTTCATGGGCAAAACCCTCAAGGAACAATCTCGGGGTGCCATTGCGGATACCTGGCTGGGCCTTCACGTCGGTGCCTGCAGGACATGGCCAGTAGATCGCTGCCCCGGCATCAAGGTCATCCCAGTTCACACCCGAGTAGTCGGAGAGTCCGCCGGCCGAAGCTAATTTGAGTTCTTCAAAGACTTCTTGGGCATCGGGGGAGAAGCAGCCTGGGGCATCCAGACGCTGGGCGAGCTGGGAGAAGATCCATAGTTCACTGCGCGCATTTTCCGGTGCCGTCAAGGCTGCGCGGCGGCGCAGGATCCGTCCCTCCAAATTGGTCATGGTGCCTTCTTCTTCAGCCCATTGCAGTACGGGCAAGACCAGATCTGCTTGGGCTGCGGTCTCTGAGAGGAAGAAGTCGCAGACCACCAGGAAATCCAGTTTGGTCAGGGAGCTGGCCACGCGTGAGGCATCGGGTGCGGAGATCACCGGGTTAGCCCCGTGGATCAGCATCATGCGCGGACCGCGAGGGGTGCCGAGCGCATCGAAGAGTTCAACGGCTGGAAGCCCGGGACCGGGGATGGCCTCGGGCTCAACACCCCAGACACGGGCTACATGCGCGCGGTGTCCTAGGTCGGTGATCTTGCGGTAGCCCGGAAGCTGGTCGCACTTTTGCCCGTGCTCCCGTCCGCCTTGCCCGTTGCCCTGGCCGGTGATGGTGCCGTAGCCGCCGGCCAGGGTGCCAGGCAGGCCCAGCAGCAGCGCGAGGTTGATGGCGGCGGTGACCGTATCGGTGCCGTTGGAATGCTGCTCGATGCCGCGGCCGGTGAGTATGTAGACCGGTTTGCCGCCGGCCTTCGCTTCGCTGGCCGCTTGGGCCAGAGCCCTGGCGGTGTGCCGGATCTGCTCGGCAGGAACACCGGTGATGCGGGCCGTTCGCTCCGGCCACCAGCTGGCCAGTGAAGCTTTCAAGGAGCCGAAACCATTGGTGCGGGCGGCCAGATAACTGGTGTCGGCCAGGGATTCGGCCACCAGTACGTGAGCCAAGCCCAGCAGCAGCGGAAGATCGGTGGCCGGGGTCGGCTGCAAGTGCCAGCCGGCATTATCGGCACAGAGCTTGGCTGTGGCAGAACGCCGCGGATCAACCACGATCAAGCCGCCGTTTTCCCGGGCTCCGGTTAGATGCCGGACAAAAGGAGGCATCGTATCGGCCACGTTGGAACCGAGCATCAGGATCATCCCGGCCCCATCCAGATCGGCCAGCGGGAAGGGCAATCCCCGGTCCAAGCCAAAAGCTCGGTTGGTGCCGGCAGCGGCCGAGGACATGCAGAACCGGCCGTTATAGTCGATGCGCGAGGTGCCCAGAGCCAGCCGTGCGAACTTGCCCAGCTGGTAGGCCTTTTCATTGGTCAGTGAGCCGGAGCCGAAGACCGCTAGCGCGTCGGCTCCGGATTCAGCGCGGATGCCCAATGCCTTGCTGGCCACCAGATCCAGCGCTTGCTCCCAATCAATCGGTGCAAGGCTTCCGTCGGGTTGGCGAAGCAGCGGTGTTTGCAGGCGTTCTGGGTGATCCAGCAGTTTGGCAGCGCTATAGCCTTTTCGGCACAGCGCCCCGCCATTGGTCTCGAAGTCCCGTCCCTTCAAGCTCACCGGTTCGGTGCTGTGCTCTGGCTGGTTGGGTTCCAAGGTGATGCCGCACTGCAAGGCGCAATATGGACAGTGTGTGTCGGTCATGTCAGACTCCGTGCTGGGCGAAGCGGGTGCCTGGGCGTGCGTAGGTGAACCACGCGGTGGCCATGAGCATCAGGTAGGCAGCGATGAAGATGATGAATGCGGTGGTGTAGGCGCCGGTGCTGGAGATGGACAGGCCCAAGGCCTGGGGAATCAGGAAGCCGCCGTAGGCTCCGATGGCCGAGATCAAGCCCAAGGCCGCGGCCGCCTTGCGTGAAGAATCCACCTGGCCCGCCGGTTTCCCTTCGCCGCTCAGGGCAAAGACTACCGGGATCATCCGGTAGGTCGAGCCATTGCCGATGCCGCTTGCGGTGAAGAGCAGCAAGAACAGGAATAGAAACATCCAGAAGTTGGCCCGTGGCAGGCTGAGCACTAGCGCAGCGGTAATCAAGGCCATGGCTCCGAAGGTCGCCACGGTGATGCGTGCGCCGCCGAGCTTGTCAGCGATCTTGCCGCCGTATGGACGGGCCAGGGACGCGACCAGCGGGCCGAGGAAGGCAAGGGTGATGGTTGCGGTGCCCAGCGGCAAGGCCGCGTATTCGGGGAAAGTGTCAACGATCAGCTTGGGGAATACTGCCGAGAATCCAATGAAGGAGCCGAAGGTTCCCACATACAGGGCGGAGATGATCCACAGGTGCTTTACCTTCAGGCAAGCAATGGCGCCGCGGATATCAGAGCGTGCCGATGACAGGTTGTGCATGTATTTCCAGGCACCCCATGCGGAGAGCAGAATCAACGGGATCCAGAGCATCCCTGCCAGCGGAAGCTGCAACGCCCCGGCGGCGAAGACCGTGACAATGACCGGTACAAGCAGCTGGGCGACCGCCGCGCCGAGGTTGCCGCCGGCGGCGTTGAGGCCCAACGCCCATCCCTTGCGGGAAGCGGGGTAGAAATAGGTGATATTAGCCATCGAGGAAGCGAAATTTCCGCCGCCGAAGCCGGTCAGCGCCGCAAGGCTGAGCATGACCCAGAATGGCGTGGACGGATCAGCCAGGGCCAGGGAAATGCCGCCGGCCGGAATCAGCAGGAGCAGCGCGGAAATGACCGTCCAGTTGCGCCCGCCGAAACGGGCCACCATGAACGTGTAGGGGATGCGCAGTGTGGCACCGACGAGGCTCGGGATGGAGATCAGCCAGAACAGCTGCGTGGTGCTGTAGCTGAATCCCGCTACTGGAAGATAGACCACGACAATGGCGAAAAGCTGCCAAACGCTGAATCCGAGGAACTCGGCGAAGATGGACCACTTGAGGTTTTGGCTGGCTACCGCAGATCCGGTGCGCTTCCAGAATTCTGGATCCTCCGGGGTCCAGTTGCTGACCCAGCGTCCCGGTTGCACTTGCAGTGCCTGCGATGTGTCAGATGCTTCTAGCTGTGCGCTCACGTTATCCGATCCCTTCTCTAGCACTTGATGCATCTGAGCTTCTCAAAGAGGTATTTCGCCTAGGTGCTCAGGTTGTTGCGCCGAAGGGAACTTAAATTCACCCGCCGGATCGGTGCGCCGATAGGCGGCTGTAATGTGTTGGAAACCCGAGCGCCGGGGCAACGATCCAGCTTTGGGATTCGCGGTGCTGGAGGGAGGGGCCAGTCCCGTCGGATCGCTGCAAGTGGGAGAGGGGATGAGCGGCAAGACGGCAAGTTTTTGTTCATGATGCGAAAAAGAGATTTCAAAAGAAGTGTTGTGTGCATCACAATCCGCTGATAATCTCGTAGCTGTCTATGGCGGGCACCCACCTGATGGGTCGCTATCTACCGGGCATGCAACTGATCGATTTCAGGTGACAAGTGCAACCGGTATCTAGCGCCAAGCAGTGCGCTGCGGAGTTCTTGTCCAAAGCATGAGGAGCCACGCGATGAGCGTTACTACCACTGGCCAAGACTATCTTTCGATGGCCATCGATATTGCCACCACAAATGTCCACAACGCCGGCGGGACATTTGGCGCCGTGGTGGTCACGGCCGACGGCCAGATCTTCGAAGGAGTCAACCGCGTCACGGCCAACAACGACCCATCGGCGCACGCCGAGGTGGTCGCCATCCGCACGGCAGCGGCTGCGCTGGGGGGACCTTTGATTTGAGCGGCTGCGTGCTCTACAGCAGTTGCGAACCCTGCCCGATGTGCCTGGCCACCTCATTATGGGCCCGTATCGGCAAGGTTTTCTTCGCGGCCAACAGGCATGATGCGGCAGCTGCCGGATTTGATGATGCGGTGTTCTATGAATACTTCGAATCAAAGTCCAACCGCTCGCTGATGCCGGTGAACTGCTTCCAATCCGAAAGCGGAGAGCACCTGTTGCCGTTCAAGGCATGGGATTCCCAAGAATCCCGGACCGAACTAGAAGGTCCAGGATCATGACCACGACAAGTCGCTTGCCAGCTAGCCCCAAGGGCATGCAGCGAGGTAGCAAGCCGCGCCGTCCAGGCGGGCCGGGCGGCATCCTGGACGCGTTCTTCAGCATCACTGAACGCGGGTCCACTCTGGCGCGGGAAATGCGCGGTGGAGTCGTCACCTTCTTCACGATGGCCTACATCGTGATCCTCAACCCTCTGATCCTCGGAGGATTCAGCGACGACGCCGCACCCGTGGATGTGGCCGGCAACTGGCTCCCGGCCGCGCAGGTCGGTGCCATGACCGGCCTGACCGCCGGACTGATGACCATCCTGTTCGGACTGGTCGCCAACCTGCCCTTCGGCATGGCCGACGGGCTGGGCATCAACTCCTTCCTCGCCGTCTCGGTCATCCAGGAGGTCACCTGGCCCGAGGCCATGGGACTGGTGGTAATCAACGGACTGCTGATCGTCCTGCTCGGAATGACCGGGGTGCGCACCGCGATCTTCCGGGCCATCCCCAAGGACCTGAAAGCCGCGATCACCGTGGGCATCGGGCTGTTCATCACCTTCATCGGGTTCGTGGACTGCGGATTCGTCACCCGCACCGCCGCCGGTCCTCCGGTGCAGCTCGGCGATGGCGGGTCGATCGTATCGATCCCCACCATGATCTTCGTGGTGGGCCTGCTGATCATGGGCGCACTGGTGGCCCGCGGAGTGCAAGGCGCGATCCTGATCGGCATCGTGATCTCCACGGTGCTGGCGATGATCGCCGAGCTGGTCTTCAAGATCGGGCCGGGCGGGGCGGGTAATCCGCATGGCTGGCACCTGAATATGCCGGTACTGCGGGGCAATATCGTCTCGCTGCCTGATTTATCGCTGGCCGGAGAATTCGACCTGTTCGGCTCCTTCGCGCGGATCGGGGCACTGGCAGCCACCATGCTGGTCTTCACCTTGGTGTTCACCAACTTCTTCGACGCCATGGGCACAATGACCGGGCTGGCGAAGACCGCCGGGTTGGCGCATAAGGACGGAACGGTCCCGCGGCTCAAGGCGGCGTTCGTCGTCGAGGGCCTGGGCGCGGTGGCCGGCGGCATGGGCTCGTCCTCCTCGAATACCGTCTATGTGGATTCGGCCGCCGGCATTGGCGAAGGCGCGCGCACCGGACTTGCCTCGGTCATCACCGGGGTGCTGTTCCTGGGGTCGATGTTCTTCACGCCGCTGACCTCTGTGGTTCCCATTGAGGTGGCCGCCGCGGCACTGGTTCTGGTGGGCACCTTGATGTGCGCGCAGATCCGCGAAATCAACTTCAAGCGGTTCTCCAGGGCCATGCCGGCGTTCCTCACCTTGATCACCATGCCATTGACCTATTCCATTGCCAATGGCATTGGCGCCGGGTTCATCGCCTGGGTGGTGGTGAACAGCGCGGCAGGGCGGTATTCCAAGATTCACCCGTTGATGTGGGTCGTGGCTCTGGGGTTCCTGGTGTACTTCGCCCGAGGCCCCATCACCGCCCTGCTGGCCTGAAGCAATCCGGGCTATAGTAAGAACCCATCATGGTGATCCAGGTCACCTTGCTGGGTTGAGTGAAAGTGCATGACCCGAAATCTGGAGGGTAATCATGGGCGGATGCCTCGCCTGGTCCAAGGGCCAGATCGCGCACGGAGTCTGAACCCGCCGCAGCATGCGGCGGTGCCGTGGCCGAGCCTGAAATCTCCGGCCGGGCGCCAGTTCCCACCCATCATCCAATTCATTCATGGTGCGCCGGGCGATACCCGGGCGCAGGAGGTGTCAGCGGCATGAGCGCCGAGGCAACACAAGAGACAAAATGCCTGGTTACCGTCAACGGAACGGCCAAGGAAATCGACGGACCCCCGCATACCAACGCGCTGGATTTCTTGCGCGGGCAGGGACTGATCGGATGCAAGGAAGGCTGCGCCGAGGGCGAATGCGGCGCCTGCTCCATCCTGGTGGCACGCAGTGACGGGCAAGGCAGCAGATGGACGGCAGTGAACGCCTGCCTGCTGCCGGCCGCAGCACTTGATGGCCAGGAAATCATCACCTCCGAAGGGCTGGGCAGCGTCGCGGCGATGCACCCGGTGCAAGAAGAGATGGCCAACCGCGGCGGATCCCAGTGCGGATATTGCACTCCCGGATTCGTGTGCTCCATGGCCGCCGAATACTACCGCCCCGAGCGCTCCAGCCAACCCGCAGTCAGCGCGGGCGATGGCGAGGCGCACCAGTGCGGACCTAATGGATTCGACCTGCACGCGCTGTCGGGCAATCTCTGCCGCTGCACCGGGTACCGTCCGATCCGCGACGCCGCCTACGCATTGGGCACACCGGAAACCGAAGACCCCTTGGCAGCCCGGCAAGCTCAGCCGGTCCCGGAACCACCAGCTACCGACATCCAGCGCGCCGATACCCCCACGGGGGATTTGGGCCGTTTCCGCAGGCCGACGGATCTGGACCAGGCCTTGCAGATCCTTGCGGAAGAACCCGACACCGTGCTGCTGGCCGGCGGCACCGACTGGGGTGTGGAGGTCAATATCAAGGGAGCCCGCGCCCGCTCGGTGCTGGCCATCGACCGGTTGGCAGAACTGCGCCAGAGCCGCTGGACCGAAAAGTTCCTTGAACTCGGTGCTGGATGCACCCTGAGCGAGGTGGAACGCCAGCTGGCAGGAAAAGTTCCGCTGCTCTCAAAGCTCTTTCCGCAATTCGCTTCGAGGCTGATCCGCAACGGTGCGACCATGGGCGGAAACCTGGGCACCGGCTCACCCATTGGCGATACCCCGCCTGCCTTGCTGGCGCTGGAAGCCGAACTGGTGCTTTCCAGCATCCGCGGCAACCGGATGGTGGCGCTGGAGGACTACTTCACCGGATACCGGCAGAGCGTGCGCGAGCCGGGGGAGATGATCACGGCGATCCGTATCCCGCTCCCGCTCTCGGAACTGACCAGTTTCCAGAAGATCTCCAAACGGCGCTTCGACGACATCTCTTCGGTGGCCATCGGCTATGCAGTTCGTGCTGAAGGAGGACTGATCACCAAGGCCCGTATCGGGCTGGGCGGAGTAGCCGCCACCCCGCTGCGCGCCATTTCCACCGAAGCAATGCTTGAAGGCAAGCCCTGGAACCTGGAAACCATCCGGGCGGCCGCACACACCATGGGCTTAGAAGGAACACCCATGGATGACCACCGAGCCAGCGCCGAATACCGCAAGGCCATGCTGGCCTATTCACTTGAACGGTTCTATGCCCAGCAGCATTCGCGCTGTGCGGCTGAAGAAGGGGAGCAGAACTCATGAGCCAGCTATCCCAACGACCCGGCATATCGGTTGTCGGCCAGCGGCACCGCCATGAATCGGCGGACGGGCACGTTACCGGCACCGCACTGTACACCGATGATCTGTCCCAGCGACTGTCCGGGGTCCTGCACGCCTACCCGGTGCAGTCCACCCACGCCCACGCCAAAATCCTGGGCATTGAAACCAGTGCAGCGCTGGCAGCGCCCGGAGTCATCAAGGTAATCACCGCCCAAGACATTCCCGGAGTCAATGACCAGGGAGCCAAGCATGATGAGCCGATGCTCCCGGTCGATGAAGTGATGTTCTACGGGCAACCGGTGGCCTGGGTCTTGGGCGAGAGCCTGGAAGCGGCCAAGGCCGGGGCCAAATCGGTCACCGTGGACTATGAAGCACTGGAATCCCTGATCACCATCAAGGACGCCATGGCAGCCAACAGCTTTCACGGCATCCAGCCGGAGATCGCCAAGGGAGATCCAGAAGGCGCCTTCGCGCAAGCGGCCCATGTTTTCGAGGGGGATTTTGAATTCGCCGGGCAAGAGCACTTCTACCTGGAAACCCAGAACTCACTGGCCCTGGTGGATGAGAACGGGCAGATTATGATCCACTGCTCCACCCAGCACCCCACCGAAACCCAAGACATCGTCTCGCATGTGCTGGGAATCGACGCCAATGAGGTCACCGTGCAGGTCTTGCGCATGGGAGGAGGCTTCGGCGGCAAGGAAATGCAGCCCCATGGCTATGCCGCCGTGGCGGCGCTGGGCGCGGTGCTCACCGGACGGCCGGTGCGGGTGCGGCTGGACCGCACCCTGGACATGACCATGACCGGCAAGCGGCACGGATTCCATGCCACCTGGAAGATCGGCTTTGACGAGCAAGGCAGGTTCCTGGGACTTGACGCCCAGTTGACAGCTGACGGCGGGTGGAGCCTGGATCTGTCCGAACCGGTGCTGACCCGCGCGATGTGCCATATTGATAATTCCTATTGGATCCCGAACATCAGGGTCAAGGGGCGCATCGCCAAATGCCATAAAACCTCCCAAACCGCGTTCCGTGGCTTTGGCGGTCCGCAGGGCATGCTGGTCATGGAAGACATCCTGGGCCGGGTGGCCCCGCAGCTGGGATTGGACGCCAGGGAATTGCGCCGCCGCAACTTCTACACCGAAGGCCAAAACACCCCGTACTACCAGCCGGTGAGGCACCCCGAACGGCTGGAAGCAGCATGGAGCCAGGTACTGGACACCGCAGATATCGCACAGCGCGAAGCGCAGATCCGTGAATTCAATGCCGCGCATGAGCACACCAAACGGGCGCTTGCGCTGACCCCGGTGAAATTCGGCATCTCCTTCAACCTCACTGCCTTCAACCAGGGCGGCGCCCTGGTGCTGGTCTATAAGGATGGGTCGGTGCTGGTCAACCACGGCGGCACCGAAATGGGCCAGGGCCTGCACACCAAGATGCTGCAGGTGGCCGCCACCGCCTTGGGCGTCCCGCTATCGATGGTGCGCATCGCCGCGACGCGTACCGATAAGGTTCCCAATACCTCGGCCACCGCAGCCAGTTCGGGCAGCGACCTGAACGGTGGTGCGGTCAAAGATGCGTGTGAGCAGATCCAAGCACGCTTGGCCCAGGTAGCTGCCGGGAAACTTGGGGTCCCAGCCCATGAAGTTCGCTTTGGCGACGGCCAGGTGACGGCCTTGGGTAAGAGCGAATCACTGGACTGGAAGGAAGTCGTCAACGCCGCGTACTTCCAGCGCATCCAGCTTTCGGCCGCTGGGTACTACCGCACCGAAGGACTGCATTGGGACCTGTCGCGCATGACCGGCAGCCCATTCAAGTACTTCGCCTACGGGGTGGCGGCCAGCGAGGTAGAAGTCAGCCGCTTCGACGGTTCATACGTGCTGCGCCGGGTGGATATTGTCCATGATGTCGGAGATTCGCTTTCGCCACTGGTGGATCTGGGGCAAATCGAGGGTGGGTTCGTGCAGGGCTCCGGCTGGTTGACCCTCGAAGACCTGCGCTGGGATACCTCAGATGGTCCGGGACGCGGCCGAGTGGCCACCGCTGCGGCCAGCACCTACAAGATCCCCAGCTTCTCCGAGATGCCTGAGGTATTCAATGTTTCGCTGCTTCAAAAAGCACATGAGGAAGGTGCGGTTTATGGGTCCAAGGCGGTAGGTGAACCGCCGCTGATGCTCGCATTCTCGGTGCGTGAGGCGTTGCGCCAGGCCGTGGCAGAGTTCGGCCTGGCCGGACAGCCGGTGGAACTGGCCTCGCCAGCCACACCCGAAGCCGTCTTCTGGGCGATTGAATCGGTGCGGAAAGGAGCCTGACGATGCTGTCGTGGATTGAAGCGGTCACGGTACTGCGCAATGAACGACGTCCAGCGGTACTGGCCACCATTACCGCTGTACGGGGCCATGCCCCGCGTGAAGCAGGCGCGAAAATGGTCATTGCCAGCCAAGAGGTTTTTGGAACCATTGGCGGCGGCAACCTGGAAATGGCAACAATGGAACGCGCCCGGGAAATGATCGACCAGGCTGCGAGCGAACCGGAAAGTATCAGCATGAAGCTGAGCGACAAGGCGCCTGCCAAATACGGGCGGCAATGCTGCGGAGGCGAAATTACGGTGCTGCTCGAACCCCTGCCTGTTTCTGCCACGGTGGCGATTTTCGGGGTGGGAAATGTGGGCATGGAGTTGGCGCGGATTCTCAGCCGCCATGACTTGGATCTGTACCTGACCGATTCCCGTCCGGAATTTCTGGAAGAATTATCGGCTCTTGAACCAAGTGTCGCCCGGGTCCATCCGAATGTGGCGGTACTTGGCGAACAAGTGCTCAGCTGCTTGCCCGCAGGAGCCCATGTGCTGATCATGACCCATGATCATGCTGAGGATTTCCACCTCTGCGATGCCGCTCTGCGCCACCCTGGCTTGGGATCCATCGGGCTGATTGGATCTAGCGCCAAGTGGATCCGCTTCCAGAAGAATCTGGAAGCCAGTGGCTTCAGCGCCGAGGAGGTTAGCGCCATCCAGTGCCCCATTGGGCTTCCAGAAGTGCGCGGCAAGCAGCCGGCAGTGATTGCCGTGAGCGTGGCCGCCGAACTGCTGGGCCGGCTGACTGCCAAGGTGAAGCAGCCGGTGCGCAGCGCTTAGCTACGTTGGTGCCGGGCAATTATGAGAATAGTCTAACGTGGGGAACAAGGGGCCCTGCTGGGGAGTTTAAGCAGGTAGAGAGTGATGCTTCGTGCATCGCGCCGGCAATGCCTAGGAGGCCAACTTCATGTCCATGTTCGACAAATTACTGCGCAAGGGCAAGCAAATGGCCGGCGAGTACGTCCGCGAACAGCTCAATCAGCGCAGCTCCAATAGCAACCAGCGCGGATACGGAAACTCCCAGCGAGGCTACCAGCAGAACCCCGGCGGATACCAGCAGCCGCAGCAGCAGAACTACGGTGACCGCGGCTATGGCAATGCGCAGGCTTCGGGTGTCTCGCGCGAGGACCAAGCAGCAATTGAGAAGTACCGCTATATGCTGCGTACCGCTCCGCCGCAGGATATGGAACGTGCCCACGCTGAGGCCTTCGCCCGGCTGACCCCGCAGCAACGCGAACTGCTGCATCGCGAGCTTTCCGAGCAGTTGCCTCCGGCCGAGCGTCCGATGACCCAGGATCCAAGGGACCTGGCTCGTTCGGCGACCCGTGCGGAGATGTCCCGTCCTGGATTCATGGACAAGCTGCTGGGCTCCGGCGGCGGACGCCGTGGCATGGGGATGGCTGCTGGCGCGGCTGGCGGCTTGGGAGTTGGCCTGCTTGGCGGTGTGGCCGGTGCGTTCATCGGTACCGCCATTGCCGGACCGCTGCTTGATGGGTTCGCCGGCATCGGCGAAGAGTTCGGCTCCATGGCCGATGGCCTGGGCGATACCGTAGCCGGTGCCGGAGAGCAGATTTCCGCAGCTGGCGAAGGATTCGGAGACCAGGCAGGCGGAGCTTTCGGGGACTTCCTCGGTGGCGGTGGCGGCGGGGACTTCGGCGACTTCGAGTTCTAGATTCACTGATATCAAGCCGGCAGCAACTACGTGTTGCTGCCGGCTTTTTACATTCGCGCCGCCCGCGCAACTGGAAATTTACGCCCGAGTTTTTGATCTGGGTGCTTGGTGGAGGGCTGTTCAAAAGCCTGTGGCCCGCATTGAACCACGAAGGGTCAAACGGGCCACAGGCTGATATTTTGGGTTATTTCTTCAGGTGGTCGACCAGCTGCGAAGCGATGCCGTTGTAGGTGCCCGGGGTCAGGGACTGCAGGCGGGTTTCTGCTTCAGCAGACAGGCCCAGCTCGCCGACGAATTCCTTCAAGCGGGCTGCATCCACGCGGTGTCCGCGGGTCAGGTCCTTCAAGCGCTCGTATGGGTTGTCCATGCCTTCAACGCCGGCGATAGCCTCGGCGCGCATGACCATCTGGATGGCCTCGGCGAGAACTTCCCAGTTATGGTCCAGATCCTCAGCCAGCACAGCTTCGGCGACGGACAAACGATCCAGGCCCTTGGCGACGTTGGAGATCGCCAGGACCGAGTGGCCGATAGCGGTACCGATGTTGCGCTGCGAGGAGGAGTCGGTCAAATCGCGCTGCCAGCGGCTGGTCACCAGGGTGGAACCCAAGGTGTTGAGCAGGCCGTTGGAGATCTCCAAGTTGGCTTCGGCGTTCTCGAAGCGGATTGGGTTGACCTTGTGCGGCATGGTCGAGGAGCCGGTGGCGCCAGCGACTGGGATCTGAGCGAAGTAGCCGATGGAGATGTAGCTCCAGACATCGGTGCACAGATTGTGCAGGATGCTGTTGAAGCGTGCGATGTCTGCGTAGACCTCTGCCTGCCAGTCGTGGGATTCGATCTGGGTGGTCAGCGGGTTCCAGGTCAGGCCCAGGTGCTCGACGAAGCCCTGCGAGATCTGCTGCCAGTCGGCGTTTGGAACCGAAGCGTAATGGGCTGCGTAGGTGCCGGTTGCACCGTTGATCTTGCCCAGGTACTCGGTCTTCTCGATGCGGTCCAGCTGGCGGGTCAGGCGCCAGGCCAGTACTGCCAGTTCCTTGCCCAAGGTGGTTGGGGTAGCTGGCTGGCCGTGGGTGCGCGAGAGCATCGGCACTTCACGGGAATCCTCGGCCATCTTGGTCAGCTGGGCCACCAGATCGCGGGCGGCTGGCAGCCATACCTGCTGTACGCCACCCTGGACGCCCAGAGCGTAGGAGAGGTTGTTGATGTCTTCGGAGGTGCAGCCGAAGTGCACCAGCGGCTTGAGGTTTCCAATGCCGATCGCTTCCAAGCGGTTGGCGATGTAGTACTCCACTGCCTTCACATCGTGCACGGTGACCGCTTCGATCTCGGCCAGTTCCTTGACGGAATCTGCATCGAAATCGGTAACGATCTTGCGCAGGGCGGTCTTCTGTTCCGCAGTCAGCGGGGAAGTGCCTGGAAGTACGGAGTTGTCGGTCAAGTGGATCAGCCATTCAACTTCAACGTGAACGCGATCGCGGTTCAAAGCCGCTTCGGAAAGGTAGTCAACCAGCGGTGCCACGGCGCTGCGGTAGCGTCCGTCAAGGGCAGTCAAAGCCAGTGGTTCATTAGCAAGGGAAGTGCGCGCAATCTCAGCCATACTCATATTCTTCCATCCTCGGCGCTACATCACATCTTTTACTTCACCGCTGTTTCCACAGCTAGCGGCAAACAGTGCTGTCCGGCTCACAAAGCGATCCATGATGGTGGACAAATCCTTAGAGATGCGGAGTAGGCAAATGATGTTTCAAGCAACGCTGCTGAGCGTGGCCAGCCAGTTGGATGATGCCCAGAAAACTACGAAGTTCGCCATCGCGCAATTGGGTTCAATCAGTACATTGACTTGGAATTCAAAGGTTGGCAAGGCCTTTCTCGATAATGTCAACGAGCTCAGCGAAAGATTAGAAATGCTCACCGGCGAGTTGTCCAACGCTGAAGAATATTTGGGGATCGCCATGCGTGAGATCCAGAACTTGGAAGCACAAATCATGGATCAGCGAATGGCCTCGTAGCCATGGGATATGAAGTCAATTACAACGAATTGGATTACGCGCAAGCTGGCGAAATATGCCAGCAGGTTGCCCGCGATATCAACGACGTGGTCGATGCATTGGCCAATGCCTCGCAAACGGCAGATCGCTGCGAGGCGGATATGAATCTTCAATGCATGGTGTCTGGTATCGGAGCACGGGGCTACAGCGTTGGAATTTTAGGAGACTTGATCCGAAAGGGCTATCACCAAGCCAGAGAAGGTGAAATCCAAGCGTTCGAACTGACAGGAAAAGTCTCTGAGGCCATGCGCAATTATGAAGCTGCCGAAGCTGCCGTGGAACGCATGATGCTCACCAGCACCAGAAGCGTGCTGATAGGGGACTTCATTTCCAAGACCCGCGAAAACGGGTGGCGCCCACCGCGGGAGAACATGCAGACTTTTCTGCGGTTGCTGATGACCTACATGCCGCACTGGAGATTCAACACCGATAGAACACTGAACGACCAGATCGAAGGTGTCACCAAATTCCTGTCCCAGACAATCAAGGGGTTGGGACCGAACCGGAATACCGAAGTTGAACTCACGCAGCAGGACCCGGAACAAACAGTCGAAGTTGATGGCAAGCTGACCAGCTACTTCCAGCTGCACGAAATACTGGAAGGAAAGGGGACAGAAAATAACGGGAAGATCATGATCGTGCAGGCTGATCCTGATACGTATCTTGCACTGTTCCCGGGAACCCAGAACGACTTGGACGTTCCCTCGCCCTTTGGGTTGGAAGGCATTGCCGATGGTTTCGGTCTTGAATCTGAAAACTTCGTGGATCCCCTCGACGAGGCATTGGAGATCAGCGGGGCAAAAGAGGGTGATGAAGTAATTCTTTCCGGGTACTCGCAAGGAGGCATTCACGTCGCCCAGCTGATGAAGAACAAGTTCCTGAAGCACAAGTACAAGATGAACAAAGTCCTGACCCTGGGTTCGCCCATCGGGAACATCGACTTGCCTGAGGATGTTCGCAGCCTGCATGTCGAAGACCGGAAAGACATGGTGCCCGGCACTGACGGGACCGCTAATCCCAATAAGGATCAGCAGTACACGACAACCTTTCCCGGTCCACGTGAGCAGATGAATGGAATCCTGCCAGAGGATGGCTTATTCGGTCCGCCGCATAACCTCAAGAATTACGGTGATCATCTGCTGGAGCTTGACCAAGAACCAAAGACCGAAATTCGCGAGCACTTGAAGAATTTCTACCTGCCTGAACCGCTGGTGAAAATACGGATGTTCAGGCTTGAACGCAAAGAAAAGAAGCGTCCACCGCTGAAAGAAGAGGACAAAGAACGCCTCAATCAGGTGGCGCCGCCGCATTAGGCCGAGGCCGGATGGAAGAGAACAAGTTCCTGATGTCAGCTCGGTAAAAGATTTGCGGAGACAAGAGCTGTTCAGCAGCGCCGTATTGAGCGGATTAACGCACTAGAGGAGGGCATCGGGTAGATGCCCTCCTCTAGTGCGAAGTGTTGAACTCTCTGGCTTTACTCGTTCCCGCTCTTGACGAACAATCCCAGGACCGCCGAGACGATGGAAATGATGATCGTGCCAGCGATGGCGTCCCACCAGAATTTCTCGATGATCAGTTCGAATGGGGTGAAGGTAGTCAGCCATGAAGTCAGCAGTAGCATCACGGCATTGATCACGATGGTGAACAGGCCCAAGGTCAGGCATGTGATTGGCAAGGAGAACAGCTTGACGACCGGACGTACCAGGGCGTTGACCAAGCCGAAGATTGCAGCAACCACCAGATAGGCGATCACCGTGCTCGTGAGCCCTTCATTTGTCGCGACGATTTTGAGGCCGGGCACAATCCAAACGGCCGCCGCGAGGGCAAGTGCATTGACGATGACTCGAATCAGGAAGCTCATGCCTTAATTTTGTCATATAAAGCAGAGATGAAGATGAACTGCAGATATCGCTAAGGCCGTAGTGAGGACTAGGCTTTGAAGTATGACTGAGAACCCGGTGACCCAAGATCAGGTGCAGCCACGCTCTGTAGTTGCACGTTTGCCAAAATACGCAGCGGGCAAGCCGCCAGCGTCTGTTCAGGGCATGACAGCCTACAAGCTGTCGTCGAATGAAATTCCCTTTGGACCATTGGATGCGGTGCATCAGGCCGTGGTCGAGCAGAACAGCTTGAACCGCTACCCGGATCCGCTGTCCACCAAGTTGCGCGATGCGCTCGCCGATTACCTGGACGTTCCGGCACAGGACATTGTGACCGGTGCAGGTTCGCTCGGTGCCCTGGTGCAGATCCTCAATACCTTCGCGGGGCAGAACGAAGATGGCGTTCAGGACGAAGTGATCTATGCGTGGCGTTCCTTTGAGGCCTACCCGATTCTGGTGCAGACTGCCGGAGCTCTTCCGGTGGAAATCCCGTTGCTTGAGGATGGACGCCATGATCTGGAATCCATGATTGCCGCGGTCAACGAGAACACGTCGGTGATTTTGCTGTGCACCCCGAATAACCCAACCGGCCCAGTGCTGACGCAGGCCGAAGTTGATGACTTCCTGGCTCGGGTTCCCAAGAATGTACTGGTAGTCCTCGATGAGGCGTATATCGAGTTCGTTCGCGACGAGAAGTCGGTGGACGGCATCCACACCTACAACGAGAACGAAAACGTCGTTCTGCTGCGTACCTTCTCCAAGGCCCACGGCATGGCGAACCTGCGCGTGGGCTATTCGGTGGCTCACCCGCAGATCACTGAAAATATCCGTGTCGTAGCCACGCCGTTTGCCGTCTCAAGCGTGGCTGAAGACGCTGCGGTCGCTTCGCTGGCCAACATCGACCAGGTGCTTGAGCGCGTTGAAGGGTTGGTATCCGAACGCGAACGCGTGGTGGCTGCCTTGAGCGAGCAGGGGTGGAAGATTCCATCCACGCAGGCGAACTTCGTGTGGCTGCCACTGGGTGCGAACACCGAACAGTTTGTCGAACGGGCAAACGCGGTGGCCCTGTCGGTGCGCGGCTTCGCTGATGAAGGGGTGCGTGTCTCCATCGGCGAAGTCGAGGCAAACGATCGTTTTATTGAACTGTGCAAGGAATCACTAGACCTGGCATAGGTGTAACTGGGGCTGTTTTCTCGCGCTTTAGCGGTCGATGCCTATAGGCTTAGGAAGTAGACAAGCCGTATATGTCCCATGCGGAATGTATTCCGCGTGGGGCATATTCATGACCGAAGGATGATAGATGACGCGTGCTGAGACCCAGGCGTCGGAGACGGATCTGATTCAGATCTTGACACCGGACGGCCAGCGTCAGTCCCACGAAACGTACGATGCGTATCTGGGCGACGTTGACGATGACATGCTCCGCTGTTTCTACCGCGACATGGCGTTGACCCGTCGATTCGACCAAGAGGCCACAGCACTGCAGCGCCAGGGCCAATTGTGCCTCTGGGTCCCACTGCGCGGACAGGAAGCGGCGCAGATCGGCTCGGGCCGCGCCACGCGTCCAAGCGACTACATCTTCCCGACGTACCGCGAACATGGCGTGGCGCTGACCCGCGATGTCTCGTTCTCCGAGATGCTGCGCCTGTTCCGCGGCATTTCCGGCGGCGGCTGGGATCCACGGGAAAACAACTTCCACATGTACACCATGGTGCTCGCCGCCCAAATGCCGCATGCAGCTGGCTACGGCATGGCGCTGAACATGGAACAGCGAGGCTGGGATGAAGCCCGCCGTGCCAAGGAAGGCAACGCCGTCGTGGCGTACTTCGGCGATGGTTCCTCCACCGAGGGCGAGACCCATGAGTCCATGGTCTTCGCCAGCTCCTTCAACGCACCGGTGGTCTACTTCTGCCAGAACAACCAGTGGGCCATCTCGGTGCCATTCGAAGTTCAGTCCAAGGTGCCGCTGGTCAAGCGCGCCGCCGGCTACGGCATGCCGGGGATCCGCGTGGACGGCAACGACGTGCTTGCAGTCCTGGCAGTCACCCGCTGGGCACTGGAACATGCCCGCAGCGGCAAGGGACCGGTGCTCATCGAGGCCGTCACCTACCGCCTGGGAGCGCACACCACCGCCGATGATCCGACCAAGTACCGCATGAGCGAAGAAGAAGCCCAGTGGGCGCCGAAGGATCCGCTGATCCGCCTCGAAACCTACCTGCGCGAAAACAACCTCGTCGACGACGCCTTCTTCGAGCAGCTCTCCGCCGACGCCAACGCAATGGCCGCCAAGGTCCGCGAAGACGCCATGGCATTCCCTGTCCCACCGCTGGCCAAGTCCTTTGAACAGGTCTACGCCGAAGCGCATCCACTGATCCAGGAAGAACTGGCCTGGCATCTGGAATACGAAGCAGGATTTGCCGACGCGGCCGAGGGAGAGCACTAAATGACCACCACAATGACTCTGGCCAAGGCCATTACCAGCGGCCTGGACAAGGTGCTGGAATCCAACGACAAGTCGTTGCTGATGGGCGAAGACATCGGACGCCTCGGCGGCGTCTACCGCATCACCGACGGATTGATGGCAAAGTACGGCGAGCACCGCGTCATCGACTCCCCGCTGGGCGAAGCCGGAATCGTGGGCACCGCCGTGGGCATGGCCCTGCGCGGATACAACCCGCTGGTGGAGATCCAGTTCGACGGCTTCGTCTTCCCTGCCTTCAGCCAGATCACCACCCAGCTGGCCAAGATGCACGCCCGCTCCGAGGGACGACTGACCGCCCCGGTAGTCATCCGCATCCCCTACGGCGGCGGCATCGGCTCCATCGAGCACCACTCCGAATCCCCGGAAGCGCTATTCGCGCACACCGCGGGACTGCGCATCATCACCCCATCCAACGCGCATGACGCCTACTGGATGATCCAGCAGGCCGCGACCTGCCAGGACCCGGTGATCTTCTTCGAACCCAAGCGCCGCTACTGGCTCAAGGGCGAGGTCGACACCGAAACCCCGGCACTGGATGCCTTCAAAGCCCAGGTAGTACGCCAGGGCACCGATGCCACCATCGTGGCCTACGGCCCGCTGGTGCCGATCGCCTTGGCTACCGCCGATGCCGCGCTGGAAGATGGACGCTCCATCGAGGTCATCGACCTGCGCTCGCTCTCGCCGATCGACTTCGACACCATCACCGAATCCGTGCAGAAGACCGGCCGGCTGATTGTCACCCATGAAGCCCCGACCTTTGGCGGCCTGGGCGGCGAAATCGCCGCTCGCATCACCGAACGCGCCTTCCTCTCGCTGGAAGCTCCGGTGCTGCGCGTGGGCGGATTCCACATGCCATACCCGATTTCCAAGGTGGAGTCCCAGTACCTGCCGGATATCGACAAGTTGCTTGAAGCCCTCGACCGGTCCTTCGCGTACTGATGCGGAAGCCAAGGAGTAGAAATGACAGTCTTTAATCTCCCCGATGTGGGTGAAGGCCTGACCGAAGCGGATATCGCCTCATGGAAGGTCAAGGTCGGCGACACCGTCGAGGTCAACCAGGTGTACGTGGAAATCGAAACCGCGAAGTCCCTGGTCGAGCTTCCCTGCCCTTTCGCCGGCGTCGTCACCGAACTGCACGCCGCCGAAGGCGACACCGTGCTGGTGGACAACCCGCTGATCACCATCGACGAAGAGGGCAACGCCGCCCCTCCAACCGGTGTGCCCGAAGTAGCCGAAGCCTTGAGCACGGCCGCGCCGCAGGCCTCGGAAGAACCTGGCCCGCTGGTCGGTTCGGGTCCGACCGCCGACTCCTCGGTACGCCGGGTACGCACCAGCCGTCCGGCCCCGTCGGCCACCGGACAGCGCTCGGCAGCAGTACGCGCCTCGGGTTCGGCCCTGGCGGAGAACATCACCCGCCGTGCGCAGTCGCTGGGCAACGCGGTCACCCGCGAGGTGGACCGCCGCAAGCCGGCGGTCGCGAACTTTGTTGACCGCGTGCTGGCCAAGCCGCCGGTACGCCGCCTGGCCAAGGACCTGAGCATCGATATCAATGATGTCGTCGGTACCGGCAGCCAGGGCGAAATCACCCGTGAGGATATCAACAGCTACCAGGCCCAGCGCGAAGCCGAGCACGCCGCGGCGCCAACCTACTGGGCCCATGGCCAGCTGGCCGATGCCCGCATCGAGCGCACACCGGTGCGCGGGGTGCGCAAGGCCACCGCGAAAGCCATGGTGGAGTCGGCATTCACCGCACCGCATGTCTCGATCTTCGTGGACGTGGATGCCAGCCGCACGATGGAATACGTGCAGCGCTTGAAGAAGTCCCGCGATTTCGAGGGCATCAAGGTCTCGCCATTGCTGGTGCTGGCACGCGCGGTCATCTGGGCTGCCGCGCGCAACCCATCGGTCAACGCCAGCTGGGTGGAGACCGAGAATGGCGCGGAGATCCACCAGAAGCGCTTCATGAACCTGGGCATTGCCGCAGCCACCCCGCGCGGCCTGCTGGTGCCGAATATCAAGGATGCCCAGAACCTGAGCATGAAGGAACTGGCCATTGCCCTGAACGAGCTGGCGACCACCGCTCGTGCCGGCAAGACCCGTCCTGAGGACATGCGCGATGGTTCGCTGAGCATCACCAACATCGGTGCGCTGGGCATCGATACCGGCACCCCGATCATCAACCCGGGCGAGGTCGCGATCGTTGCCTTCGGCACCATCCGCCAGAAGCCATGGGTTGTGGATGGGGACGTGGTCCCGCGCTGGATCACCACCCTGGGCGGCTCCTTCGACCACCGCGTGGTGGACGGGGACCTCTCGGCCCGCTTCATGGCCGATGTCGCCTCGATCCTGCAGGAACCAGCCCTGTTGCTGGACTAAACGCCTGAAAATGACACCCCGGGGAAAACTCCTGAAAAAGTTTTCCTCGGGGTGTCACAGTTCAAGCTCGGAATCCGACGTACTTTTGAAGGGCATGAGATTGCCTGGACACCACGACGGATTGGAGCCATGCCATGCGCATGAATTTGAGCAAGACCCATAAGAAGGGCTACGCCGCAGTGCTGGGATTGGAAGGCTACGCCAGCGGATCGTTGCCCAAGGAACTCTACGAACTGGTCAAGCTGCGTGCCTCGATCCTGAACGGATGCTCCTTCTGCACCGACATGCATTCGCACGACGCATTGGAAATGGGCATGCCGGCAGCGAAGCTCTTCGCGGTGGCTGCCTATAACGATTCCCCGCTGTTCAGCGCTGCCGAACGCGCTGCCCTGCGATTGACCGACGCAGTAACCCGGCTGGATCCGCTGCAAGGCGTCAGTGATGAGGTCTTCAATGCCGCCGCAGAAGAATTCAGCGAAGAAGAAGTGGGCAACCTGATCTTGGCCATCGCCACCATCAATGTCTGGAACCGCATCGCCATCACCACGCAGCTCGAGCCACCTGTGCGCGGCTAATGCCGGAAGCAGCTCCATCGCCCGGGGTGGAGCAGTGGCATGCCCAGCGCGGTCAACTGACCGCGCTGGCCTACAGCATGCTCGGGCAGTGGGCGCAGGCCGAAGACGTGGTCAGCGCCGTCGGCGAGCAGATCCTGTCCATGGATCCTGCCACGGCTACTGGCGTGCGCCGTTGGGAAGGATATCTGCGGGCACTGACCACACGCCGGGCCATCGATGCGCTGCGCTCGGTGCAGCAGCAGCGCACCGAATACGTCGGCACTTGGCTGCCCGAGCCGGTAGACCAGGCACTGCTGCCCGAGGACGCGGTGGCCAACGAATCGATGCTGCGATTGGGAGTGCTCTTCTTGCTCGAAGAACTCTCCGCACCGGCGCGCGCCGCCTACGTGCTGCACCACGGGCTGGGCTATTCCTCGTCGCAGATCGCTAACGTGCTGGCGGTGAAGCCGGCCGCGGTGCGCCAGATGCTCAGCCGCGCCGCGCGGAAACTGGGCCGAGCCCAAGCCCCGCAACGTGAGGAAGCCGAGGTCAAAGGCCTGCTGGCCCGCATCGTGCAGGCCATTGAACGCGCAGATGTCCCCGAGCTGGTCGCCTTGCTCGATGCACAGGTCGTCCTTCACTCCGATGGCGGCGGGCAGGTGCGCGCCGCCCTGAATCCGGTTTCCGGTGCCGACCGCGTGGCCCGGTTCCTGATTGGCGTGCAGCGCAAGAACCCGGTAGGCAACGTCAGTTTGGGACAGGTCAACGGCGCCCCGGCGCTGCTGATGGAACGCGAAGGACGCACGGACCTGCTCACCGTGGACATGGCGGCAGGAGCGGCCACACGCATCTTGCTGATCGCCAACCCCCAGAAACTGGGGCATCTGGGCGCAGCATTCGGACCACTGCCCGGATAGCGGCAGGACCCTGCCCGGGGAACTAAGTTAGTCAATCTCGTGTTGATACCATGGAACTCATGGACCGCACCACCAGCCCTGGCAAGATTTCTGCAACAAGGATCATCTGCGCCTGCTTGGGCGCGCTGCTGCTGATGGCTGGATTGAACGCACTGAGCTTTCCTGCCCAAGCCGCTGGCGAAACCACCGAGCCGGTCTACCCCTCGGCGCCGCCTGCGCAGGACTCCGAGGATGAAGGCAGCGTGCTGATCCCGAGTGTCACGTCCCAGGAAGGACAGTTCTATCTGGCAGTCACCGATGCGGCACTGGATAACGTGGACCAAGAACAAATCATGGATGCGGTCCGTGAAGCTGTCGCCGGGCAGAACGCAAAGATCCTGCTCGGAGTGGATCAGGAACCGAACAACCTGAAGGGCGCGGCCCAGCTGGTGCGCGGCATGCTGTTGTTCGGAGACAGCGACGCGATGGCCGATGACTGGCTGGAGAACGGCAAGGAGCTGGGCTACGTCGGCAAGGGCTGGATTGCCATTGGCGTGATGCTGCCGGAGACGAGCGGAGATCCGGTCCAGGTCTACGTTGACCCGGGACGCGACGTGAGCGAAACCCAGCCTGGCGGCCGGGACGCGGTCATGGAGGCCGGCGCAGCTGAATTCGCGGCCGGGGACTACACCGAAGGCACCATCGCAGTAGCGCTGGATGCCACCAAGCAGCTGCAAGCTCCTGCCGATAAGACCTTGGTTAAGCTCATCGCCCTGGGCGTGCTCGCACTGTTGGCGATCGTTGGAATCATCTGGGCGCTGCTGGCTAAGAAGCGCAAGGCCAAGGGCGTGCAGGTGGCGCGGCGGGCCAAAGAAGCCGAAGTGCTTGTTTCGAAAATCCACCGCGGCCGCAACTTCCTGGCCCGCCGGCATGTGCCGGACCCGGGCTTGCCCTCTACCCGCACCACCAGCGCCATCTTCGCCGGAATCCAGGAGCGGCGCACCCAGGTTCTGGCCCTGCCTCCAACGGCCGAATCACAGAACCCATCCGAGCGAGAGCTGAATGAGCTGCGCGCCCGCGAGCAGGAACTATCACAGCTGGGCAGCGCCATCATACTGTGCACTGAACTAGCCGGCACTCCGGCGAAGAACCGGGATACCTGGCGGGGAATCTTCGGGGCGCACACTGCCAAGGTGGAAGAGCTGGCACTGTTCCTGGACCTGCCAGGAGCCAGTGATTCTCACTGCGCGCCCGCGGTGCGCACCGTGATCATCACCCATACCGATGCCCTGCGGCAGCTGCGCCGAGAGGTGGAACAGCGCGGCGCTGGAATGCGGGAATCACTAGCGGTTTTGGAGAAACTGTGGCCGCTGCGTGAAGAACTCGACCAAGTCTGCAAGGAGGCACGAGGCGAACTGCGCAAAGGAAGTGTGAAGGGCGAACACCGCGCCAAGAGCACGCATCTTTTCGAATCGCCCGAAGGCGAAGACGGCTTGGGGCTGCTCATCGGCTTGGCAGGCAAGGGCGGTAGCCGCTGATGCCAACAAGAATGCTGCATGACTCCATGGGCCGCCGCTTGCGCCGTCCATGGCATTGGTCTGGGGTGGCCGCGATCATCATGGCGGTGCTCACCGCGCTGTTCGGCATCCAAGCCGGCCTGTCCATCGCCGCGGCGAATAAGCCGCTGGAACACGAAGTACGGATCATCGTGGAAGGCGAGCAGGACTACAACATCAGCCAGGGGACCGTTGATGCGCAGCTGGCAGGCCATCCCGTCCGCTCCTCGATACCGCTGACTCTGGTGCTGACCGACCGCTGGCTCACCGGCGATGAACTGCTGCGCGGCGAAGTTCCGGAAAATACCATCATTCTCAGCTCCCAGCTCGAAAACCTGGAGCAGGACTATGATGATCCGCAGTTCTCCGAGCAACGATTCGACGGTGCCGGGGTGGATTACCGGCTGATGGGCAGCGAGGAAGAACTCGACGACGCAAGCTACGACATCGCCGGGTCCTTCACCAAGAACGTCTCGGTGGGCCACGGGCCCAAGGCCGTGATCGCCGCAGCGCATACCGCGGCGGTGGCCACCGGTGATACGACACCGCGCAGCATGCTCTTCTGGTTCACCGTGGTGGGCGCGAGCGCAATGATCACCGCGGCCTTCTTCGCTCGCTCGCTGTCCTTCCGGCGACGCTGGTCCTCGCGCCATCGCCGGTTAGCTGCCGCGCAGCGCAAGCTGGCGCGCGTAGTGCTGGACCTCGAAGCGCTGGAAGCCACCTACTACGCCACCGCGGAATCCCGCCGTCCCCAAGGCTTCACCAAAGCCTGGTCGCAGCTTCAGCAGCTTTCGCTCTCCCTCGCCCGGCGCGAGGATGCTGTGGTCAGTTCAGTGTTCGATCGCAAGAATTGCCTCGATCAGACCACGAACATCCTGCTGAGCGAATTCGAAACCGATGCTCGCAAGCTGACCAGCCTGGCCGACAGCCTCATGGGTGCAGGCTCGGTTCACGCAGACCTGGCCGGAACCGGTTCGGTATTCGACAAGCTCAGTACGCCCATCAACGATGCGGCCACCAAGCTGCTGATCCGCTTGGAGAACGCTCCAGGCCAGATGGTCCGCGGCACCGACATTGAGCAGCTGCGCGATGCGCTGGGTTCGCTGCTGCAGGCCGCACGCGGCAACGCCCAGCACAGCGTGGCGGTGCAGCGCTGGGCCGCTGCGGAGAAAGAATTGGCACAGGCAGCCCACAGGATTATCGGCCGTTTGCGCCACTATCCTCATGGCAAGCGGCCAACGGTGGAACCACTGGATGAGTCGCTTGATGATTTGCGCGCCACCTTGGGACTGGGCGCGGCAAGCGCCAAGGGCGCGCTGCATCGGCTGCGCGTGGCCAACTCGATGACCCGCGCAATCCTGGGCGACACCTTGGACAGCGATCGTCAGGAGTCAGCGCCGAAGCCGAAGAAATCCGGCAAGCCCGCACACCACAAGGAGCTGGTGCGCGGAACCAGCCGCCTGGTCAAGTACGGCCTGCTGGCAGGGCTGCTGGTTGCCAGCCTGATTTGCGCAGGGCTGGTAGTCGCCAGCCTGCCCCAGGCTCCCAAGGCCACCTATGAGGGCAGCGGCCAAGGGATGGTGCTGCAGATCGATGACAAGGCGAAGCTGGTCGATGAATCAGAGATCCGCAGGTACATGCATGAGGACTTCGCCGAACGCCAGGACTTGCTCATTGCGGTGCGTGACGCCGAGTCCTATTTGGAATTCACCCGCATTGAAGGCAGCGAGTACCGCGATTCCACGCCGCAAAGCGTGCGCGAGGCGATCTGGCGGATCAAGGACGAATACCCGGATCGGCAGGATCCTGCCAGTGGTGAGCTGGATGGGGATCTGACCATTATTCCGCTGCTGATCACTGATGCGGGCGACGGCATCATGCCGGGGTTGATTTCCGGGGCCGTGATCAGCGGTGAAGCTTCCTGGGGCTCGACCAGCGGCTGGGACTACGGAAGCATCCACGAATCGAAGTACCCGGCCATGGAAGCGGCCAATGCGGCCGAGGATTTCGCGGTGGTGCTCAAGCGCGCCGGCTATGAAAAGCCGGATTACAACGTGAGTCTGCTGTACTGGATGCTCGTGTTCATGCTGTTCTTCAGCGTGCTCAACCTGGTTCAGGTGGTGCAGTACCTGCTGGGTGCAACCACCAGGTTCAGCCGGTTCTCCCGCGGATCGCGCTCCGTGCAGCGCTCGCGCCGCAAGCTGGAACAGCTGGCGTTGGGACTGGAGGAAACGCAGATCAACGCGGTCGCGGTGCTCGGTGCGAGTAGCTCGGGCCGTGCCGATGAGGCCGGCCAGCGTCTGTTCGAACGTGCGCTGATGATGGCCTGGCGCGAGGCAGAGGAACTGTCCACGATGACTTTGGGCCAGCGGCTGTCGCCGGGCTATGAACGGCGAACCGCGCATCTGGCGCAGCTGGTGGAACTGCTCGGGGAGCGCGACGCCGATGTTGCACGCCGCGCCAAGGCACTGGTGGTGGCCAGCCGCGGTGCCGGCGGTGATGCGCCGGCACCGGTGAAGCTGGCCTAGATCCGGCTACCCGAGCAATTCGGGCAGCTCGTTAGGTGCGTTGCCCAGGACCTTCTGCGAGAGGAACTCGGTGACGACCTGGTACCAGATCTTCGCGTGCTGCGGGGTGAGGATCCAGTGGTTCTCATCCGGGAAGTACAAGAACTGGTGCTCGGTGCTGCCATCTTCCTTCTGCGGCAGCCCGGAATCGGCCAGCAATTCGTACCACAGGCGCAGCCCTTCGCCGATCGGCACGCGGTAGTCCTTGTCGCCGTGGATGACCAGCATCGGGGTGGTGATATTGCCTACCGAATGGTGCGGCGAGTTCAGCTCGCGCATTTCCGGGCTCATTTCCCGGGTCCAGTAGAAAGCCGCGTCAGTGGTCTTGCCGAAGCCTTCCAACGCCCACAAGCTGGCGTGGGTGACGATGGCCTTGAAGCGGTTGGTGTGCCCGGCCACCCAGTTGGCCATGTATCCGCCGAAGGAGCCGCCCATGGCCGCGGTGCGGGTTTCATCGATGTCATCGCGGGCTTCGGCGGCATCGGTGATGGCCAGCAGATCGGTGTAGGGCTCTTGGCCCCAGCGGCCCCAGCCGCGCTGGATGAAGTCCTGGCCGTAGCCGGTAGACAGGGCTGGATCAGGCAGCAGCACCGCGTAGCCCTGGGCCACCAGCAGCCACGGGCTCCAGCGCCAGCTCCAGGCATTCCACGAACCCAGCGGGCCGCCGTGGATCCACAGCAGCAGCGGCGCCTGATTGGCGGCAGAAGCGGATTCGGGCAATGCCAGCCACGCGCGCACGGTTGAGCCGTCCTCGGCGGTGGTGGCGACTTCAGTGAGCGTGCCGGGCAGAGCCGGGCGCGGCGCAGGGGAGCGCAGTTCAAGCAGCGGCGCGAATTCTCCTGCTTCCAGATCCTGGGTGTGCGTCAGGTCGATGGCCACCGGCTCAGCAGGGTACAGATAGCTGGAGCGCAGCGCGTAGGCGGTGCGTGAATCGTGGCTGATCACTACATTGGTGAAGGAACCCTGATCAGTGAGCCGGGTGATCTTGTCGTTGTACAGGCTCAGCTGGAAGATCGGGCTGTGCCCCTGGTCATCGGCGGTCAGCAGCAGGGAACGGCCGTTGGGCACCCACTGGATGTCATTGACCCAGCGGTCCCAGCCGGCCGCGATCTGGTGGGTGGAGCCGTCGGCCAGATCCATCAGCCACAGCTCGAAGACCGGGGCGGTTTCGGCCGTTGAGCGGTGCCAGCGGCCGTAAGCCAGGTGGGTGGAATCCGGGCTGATCTTGCCCATCGTGTATTCGAAGGTGCCATCCGGTGACAACAGCATTTCCTGGGCGCCAGAGTGCAAATCAATGCGCATCAGGCCAGTGGCCATCGAAGCTCGGCCTTCGCTGACCAGCCACTCGGTGATCAGGAAATCACCATTGGAGGCCGCATCGTGGGCGGTTTCCTGCAGGTTCGCTCCGATGCCCGGGGTCAGATCGGTGAGCTGCGTTTTGCCGGTATCTTGCAACGCTGGCAGGGAGCCAACATAGAAATGCGGGGTGGAGGGGCCCAAATCATGGTCCCAGTAGCGAACCGGGTAGCCGGTGTGCAAGATGGCAGAGACCTTCTTGTCCTTGCGGCCGGTGCGCAGCTTGGCTTCGGCTTCCAGATCCTTGGCCCGGCTATGCGCCGCGGTGCGCAGCACGACGGTATCTGCAGCATGGGCGCAGAGGCTCAAGGACTGCACACCGGCAGGGTGGGAGATCACCGGGCGGGCCTCGCCGCCGGCGACCGGCAAGATCCATCCTTCAGCCTTGGCGTCCTCCTCGGAGGAGCGCTTGGCCACGAACATGAGGTCGCCGTTGGCGGTGAACTGGGGCTGGGATTCGCCGTTTTCGCCGAAGGTCAACCTGCGTGCTGGGGCTCCTGCCTTGGGATCCAAGGACCAGAGCGCGCTTTCGTACTTCGTCTCATCCTCGGAAAGGGTGCTGAGGGTGGTGACGAGTTTCGTGCCGTCGGGTGAGAGCGCCAGGCCGCTGAGCCGACTCAGGCCAATATACGAATCTAAATTATGAAATGAATGCTTAGAGTGTTCCACTTCACATATCTTGCCACTGTTCGCTGCTTGGCACTACTGCTTTGCGAAAATTACGCGTGCCCAATGGCAAGATGGGGAACATTTGTCATCAAGGCGTGACGCGCTCGCTATCGCAAATCCAAGGCAGAGCGTGGAGGATTGGCTCATGGGGAAAGCAAGATGCTCCGAGGGCATCGCCACGTCTTCAACGAGGAAGTTGATAATCATGAACCGCAACCGCAACCGCAACCGCAACCGCAACCGCAACCGTACCCGGCTTGGCGCGTTGTCGCTGCTATCGGCCTCAGCGCTCCTGCTGGCTTCGTGCACGGCTGGTGACCAGCCTGCCCCGTCACCGGATGGCAGCACCCAAGGTACCGCTGCAGCCTCTCAACCAGCAGATGACTCGATGGAGCCAACCCCGGCCCCCAGCTCGGCCCCGGAGCCTACCGCGTCGGCCTCGGAGAACGCGAAGCCAGCTGAACTAAGCAAGGTCCAGCAGATCCATGGCATCGAATTCAAGACTCCCCAAGGGTGGAGCGCGGCCGGTGAGGATTGCGAGGGCGAATGCACCGAATGGGACGAATGGGAAATCAAGGACGCCGATGGCAAGCATGTGCTGACCTTGATCCCGACGACAGCAACTTCCCCGGACGGCGACATGTCCCTGTACCAGCGGGAGCTGCTTGAGCGCACCGAATTGCCGGATCCCGGAGCCGGCACGGGCTTCCACCCCACCAGCTTCATCGCCGAGTTCTGGGAATCCACCAGCCAGGAAGATGGCGAGAAGGACAGCGGATTCGACATTGCCCTGGCCGATGACCAGATGCTCGAGCAGCGCAACGAGAATCCGGACCTGAATTTCTTCAAGGTCGGCGAGCAGTCTCCGATGATGTGGGTCGAAGAGGACTACATGGAAGATTACGGGGTCAATGACGATCCGACACAAGAACAGGCGCAGCAGTTCATGGACAGCTCGCAGTATGCGCTGGTCCGCGGGATCCTGCTCAGCGTCAAGCCGGCCTCGTAGTCCGGAGCCGCCAACGAAGCCGGCCCGGCAAGCAGCGGTTAGCTGCTTCCCGGGCCGGTAGCTAGTCAAGAACCGTGCGGCTCAGACTAGTGCTGGTTCGCCGACTGCTCGTTGCGCAGCCGGGCCGCGGCAATCTCGTTGATTCTTCCGCGGCACAGGTACCAGCCGCCGATGATCAGCGGAATGATGATGGCCAGCGAAGCGATGGTCCAGGTGCCGATGGGGTTGTCGAAGGCCATCATCACCAGTACCAGGGCCAGGAACCCCAGGGTGACCCAGCCGGAGACCGGGGCCAGCGGCATGCGGAAGCCGGGGCGTTCCTGCTCGCCGCGCTTGGCGGATTTCACCAGCGCCATCTGGCACAGCACGATCATGGCCCACGAAGCGATGATGCCGACGGCGGCGAAATTCAGCACGATCTCGAAGGCCGCCGCCGGCACCACGGCGTTGAGCACCACGCCGAACACTGCGACCACAGCGGTGATCACGATGCCGCCGTAGGGAACGCCGGCCCGGTTCATGCGTCCGGCGAATTTAGGGGCCGACCCGTTCAGCGACATGGAGCGCATGATGCGCCCGGTGGAGTAGAGACCGGCGTTCAGCGAGGACAGTGCCGCGGTGAGCACCACCAGGTTCATCACCACGTCCATGCCCTGCACGCCGATGGATCCGAAGAAGGTCACGAAGGGTGACTCGCCGGAGCTGTAGGCCGTGTAGGGCAGCAGCAGGGAGAGCAGCACCAGCGAACCGACGTAGAACACGGCAATGCGGATGATCACGGTATTGATCGCCTTGGGCATGACCTTCTCGGGATTCGCCGTTTCGCCGGCGGCGGTGCCGATCAGCTCGATGGAGGCGTAGGAGAAGACCACGCCCTGCATTAGCACCAGTACCGGCAGCAGGCCATTGGGCAGCAGCCCGCCATTGGAGGCCAGCAGGGAGAACCCGACATCCTGGCCTTCCAGCGGGGTGCCGAAGATGACGAAGTAGCAGCCGACGACCAAGAATGCGACTAGTGCCACTACCTTGATCAGCGCGAACCAGAACTCCATTTCGCCGAAGGCCTTAACCGAAATCAGGTTCATGGTCAGCACCAATGCCAGTGCCAGCAATGCCCAGAGCCACTGCGGCACCGAGCTGATCCACCCCACGTACTTGCCGAAGAAGCCCATGTACAGCGCCACTGCGGTGATGTCCACGATCGCGGTCATCACCCAGTTCAGCCAGTACAGCCAGCCGGTGGCAAAGGCGGCCTTCTCTCCGTAGAACTCGCGGGCATAGGAGACGAAGGAGCCGGTCGATGGCCGGTGCATCACCAATTCTCCCAGCGCCCGCAAGATCAGGAAGGCGAAGAAGCCGCAGACCGCGTAGCTGATGACAATGCCCGGTCCAGCCTAGGCCAAGCGGCCTCCGGCGCCCATGAACAGGCCAGTGCCGATGGCGTCGCCAATGGCAATCATCTGCATCTGCCGGGAGGACAGGCCCTTGTGGTAATCGTTGTCGCCGGCCGTCAGCGCGGCATCGGGGACGTGCGCCGCCGTGGCGTACGGGGTGGAATTATCCATCGGGATCCTTGCGTCTAGTCGGAGAGGTTGGCGAGGCGCTCGGGGGAGAGCAGCTCGTTGAGATCTTGTGCGGAGAGCAGTCCGCGTTCGAGCACCAGCTCGGCCACGCCGCGTCCGGTGTGCAGCGCTTCCAGAGCCACCGAGGTAGAGGCCGCGTAGCCCAAGCGCGGATTCAGCGCGGTCACCAGTCCGATGGAGTTCTCCACCTCGCGGCGCAGCGCCTGCTCGTCGACGGTGATGCCGTCGATGCACTTTTCAGCCAGGGTCAGGCAGCCGTTGGTCAGGTGCTTGAGCGACAGGCCGATGGAATGGGCGATGACCGGCTCGAAGGCGTTCAGCTGCAGCTGGCCGCCTTCGGCTGCCATGGTCACGGTCAAGTCATGGCCGACCACCTGGTACGCGATCTGGTTGACAACTTCCGGGATCACCGGGTTGACCTTGCCGGGCATGATCGAGGAGCCGGACTGCACCGCTGGCAGCTGGATGTCGTTCAGGCCCGCACGCGGACCGGAGGACAAGAGGCGCAAATCGTTGCAGATCTTGGAGATCTTCAGCGCCACGCGCTTGAGCACGCCGGAGAGGTGCACGAAGGCGCCTACATCGGAGGTGGCCTCGATCAGATCCGGGCTGGTGGTCAGCGGCAGACCGGTCAGCTCGCGCAGGTGGCGGCAGGCGGCTTCGGCGTAGCCGGCCGGCGCGTTCAGCCCGGTGCCGATGGCGGTGGCACCGAGGTTGATCTCGGTGACCAGCGACAGCGACTCGGCCAAGCGGGCCCGGTCCTCGCCCAGGGTCACGGCCCAGCCGCGAAACTCCTGGCCCACGGTCATCGGCACGGCGTCCTGCAGCTGGGTGCGGCCCATTTTCACCACGGTGCGGAACTGGTCGGCCTTGGCATTGCAGGAAGCCTGGAGCACCTCGATAGCTGCCAGCAGCGGCTGGGTGGCGAAGTGGGTGGCAATGTTCACCGCTGTCGGGTAGGCGTCGTTGGTGGACTGCGACAGGTTGACGTGGTCGTTCGGGTGCAGGTACTGGTACTCGCCCTTTTCATGGCCGAGGATTTCCAGTGCCAGGTTGGCGATGACCTCGTTGGCGTTCATATTGGTGCTGGTGCCTGCGCCGCCCTGGATCGGGTCCAGGATGAATTGGTCGTGCAGCGAACCCTGGGCGATGGACTCGCAGGCCTGGTCGATGGCGCGGGCGCGGTCGGCATCCAGCAGTCCCAGCTCGTGGTTGGCCCGGGCCGCGGCCTGCTTCACGCGCGCCAGTGCGCGGATCAGGTGCGGGTTGCCGGCCAGGGTGGCGCCGGTGATGTCGAAGTTGTTCTTGGCGCGCAGGGTGTGCACGCCCCAATAGGCCTCCACAGGGATGTCAAGGTCGCCAATCAGATCATGCTCGCTACGCGTTTCGCCGCTGAGCAAGGTTTCAGGCATGGTGGATGTATCTCCAAAAAGGTAGTTGTTCGGGAAAGTGGAATCTAGAGGGCGGACAGAACGCCCACCTGGACGCCGCCGCCCAAGGCAGGGGAGCTGGCCAGTTCGGCCAGGGCCGCGCCGGCTGCATCGCCGAGGTGCTCGGCCAGCAGCTTGGCGGTGATCGGCATGCGCGCCCGGTCCGAGCCATCGGCAATTTTCACGGCCAGGGCGCTGCCGTCGGGCAGGCCCACGGCCTGGATGCCCTCGAAGCCGTCCTTCGCTACGGCACCGGGAATGGCGCGCATCAGGGCGGTGACATCGCGGCCAACGCCTGCCACCAGTTCCGGGTAGCGGGACATTGCCGCGGCCACGCGGGCCTCCGGGGTGCCGGGTTCAGCGGCGGACAGGCGGGCGAAGCCACGGGCCAGGCCCAGCAGGCTGATCAGGTAGACCGGGGTGCCGCAGCCGTCGGTGCTCACGCCGCTGATTTGCTCGCCGGTGAGTTCTTGGACGGTGTCTTGCAATAGCTGCAGCAGGTGCTCGTCGTGCAGGTAGTTGGCGGTGTCCCAGCCCCTGAGCTCGCACAGTGCGGCCAGGGCGGCGTGCTTGCCCGAGCAGTTCTGCGCCAGCTGGGTGGCGGTGCCGCCTCCGGCCAGGTAGTCCGCGCGTTCGGCCACGCCGTAGGGCAGGTCGGTGGAGTTGCGCAGCGCAGATTCATCCAGGTTGGCCGCTGCCAGGGTGGAGCTGGCCACCTGCTGGTGGATCGGGGCGCCGGAGTGGCTGGCCGAAGCCAGCGCCAGCTGCTGGTCATCGAGCTGAAGACCGGCGCGCAGCATGCCCACCGCGAACAGCGGCTTGAGGGCAGAGCGTGGGTAGTACGCGGCCTGCGGCTCGCCCAAGCTCACGAGCACCTGGCCCTGCGCATCCAGCAGCACTGCCGAGCCGTAGTGGATGGATTCCACTGCCTCCCCGCGGGTGGCTGCCACCAGTGGCACATGCTGGGGCAACACCGGGTTGGCCAGCGGGTCGGTCTGCGGCTGAGGATGGTCGGGGATCACTTATTGCTCCTGACGATGGTGGACACGGCTTGCTGTACTGCAGATAGATGATCGCTCATGGCCGCGGTGGCGGCCTGCGGATCCTTGGCTTCAATGGCGCGGAAGATGGCCAGGTGCTCGTCCTTGGACGGGCTGCGGCGTCTGGCTACGAGGTTCACGGTCTCGGACTGGCGCGCCATGGCCTCGCGGATGTCGGCGACGACCTTGGTGAACACCGAGTTGCCGCTGGCCTGGGCGATGGCGGCGTGGAAGGCGGCATCCAGTTCTACCCAGGCGGCGGCGTCGTCTTCCTGGTCCATTTGCTCCAGCAGCCCGCTGATGCGCTCCAGGTCTTCGGTGGTGCGCCGGGTGGCTGCCAGGGTGGCGGCGGGGATCTCGATATGGGGACGGGCCTCAAGCAGGTCGTCGGAGGAGAAATTGCCCAGCTTCAATTCGCGGGTGGGCCTGTGCGAAATAACAAAGGTGCCGCGCCCGGTCTCGGTGCGGGTCAGGCCCAGGGCCGCGCAGGAGCGCAGTGCTTCGCGGATCACCGAGCGGCTGACCCGGTAGTCGGCGGCGAGCGCTGCTTCGGAACCCAGTTTGCTCCCGAGCGGGATTTCCTGGGCTTCAATGGCTAGGCGGAGTGCATGGAAGACGCCTTCGGCAGCGGATCGTCGTTCGATCGGCTGCTGTCCGGGTGTCCAGCTGTCAGACAGGTTCACGTGTACCAGTGTGCGGGTGTGATGCACTTAACGTCAAGTCGAAAACTGAAGCGATCGAGAATACTCAGGTCAATGACGGGCGAACACCGCGAACACGATACCGAAGGCAGGGCGTGCGCGGTGTTCGCGGCTGAGCCTCAGGCGTTCTCCAGAATGCCTTTCAATGCCCTCAGATCAGCCATGTTGGCTCGCCTCATCATCGTTTCCATCAGCGGGGCGACGAGCTTGCCGAAGCCGGTCGGCTCGCCATCATTGCGCAGGTGGACCCGAGTCGCCGTCGGCGCTATCGCTTCGAAGCGATAGGTGGTGCGCATGGGGAACGGGCCCTGCGCGGTGGCCATGACCAGTTCCTCGTTCTCCGAGAACCTGATGACTTCGTAGGTGTAGGAAAGGTTCCGTCCGAGGAACCTGGCTTCAAAGGCGGTGCGCGAGCCGAGGCTGAAACCATCCTGCTCCAGTCGGCGCACGGAGTGGATATTCTGGTACCAGTTCGGAGCGTTCAGCGGGTTCATCGCGTAACCGGTCACCATGGAACGTGGCCGGTCAATCACGATGCTGGTGGAGACATCAACCATGGGGTCCTCAGGCTCCTGCGGGAACGCGACCGGTGAAGGCAATCAGGCGATCCATGCTGCTGGCGGATTCGGCGACCAGGGTTTCTTCTGCGAAGGAACCGGAGGTGCGCTGGGCCGGAACGACAGTCTTGCGTGCCAAGCCCAGTACGTATTCCGCGTGGCCGAGATGGATCTCGAACACCTGGCCGGTGGCCTGCGCGAAGTCCCAGCCGTGAACCATTAGTTCCAGATTCAGGATGCCGGCAACCACTGAAGCTGGCATGACGGCGAATCCGAGATCAATCTCGCCCTCAACGCCGCGAGCGGCAAAAGCCTCCAGGGTTGGCTGCGCCAGGTTGGCGATGCGTGCTTCCGGCGCCAGGGACGGGTCATCGGATACCGCGGTGCCCAGGGCGCCGCCGATCATCGAGACAGAACCTGCAAGGTGGTCCAGCAGCCCGCTCACCGAGAATTCGGAGCAAGGCGTGGCCTTGCCTAGGTCCGCTTCCGAGATGTTGTTCAGGGCGAACTGCAGGGCTGCCAAGGATCCCTCAGCGGAAACGATCGGGTTCTCGGGGTCCGGAACTGCGTTCCACTGATCGATGGCTGCTTCGCCGGATGCGGCAAAGTCCTTCAGGCGGTCCAGGAAGTGGTTCCATCCCTCGGCATGGCCCGAAGACTGCTCGGCGTTCAGCCCCTCATGGCGCAGGGTCAAGGCCGTGCCCGTCTCCAGCGGTTCCAAGGTGATGAAAACCGTCGAGTCGCCGGGCGGCACGGCATCCGAACCTTCCCAGCCCATGGTGAAGACCATGCGCTTGCCCGGCTCGATTTCGGTGAAAGTGCCCGATGCCTGGTGGCCAGGCCCCATGGTGAAGCGGTAGCTGCCGCCGATCTGCAGGTCGACGCGGTTGGCAACGGTTTGCCAGCGGCGAAGCCGTTCCGGGTTGGTGACAAGCTCAAGGCGGTGTCGGCGTCAACGGGGAGGATGACTGTTCGTTCGAAGCTCATGGCTTTTCTCCTGGTGGCTGGTGCGGTGGCCCATTGGACGACGCCAATTCGGCGGCCTCGGCAACGAGCAGGTCGAGTTCGGTATTCCAGAACGAGTCAAGGAGGGCCTTGAGCTTCGTGATGCCTGCAGGGTCCAGCGAGTAGTAGCGGCTGCGGCCATCCTTGCGGGCGTGGAGCAGTCCTGCATCAATCAACAGCAGCAGGTGTTGCGAGATGGCGGAGCAGCTGACTGTGAAGTTCGCGTCCAGTTCCGTCACGGTGCGTTCCCCGGAACCCAGCAGCTGAACCAAGCGCCTTCGCGTTGGCTAGGATGCGACTTCCAGTAGATCGAGCATGAAAGATGCGTTAGCAGTCACTAACGCATTTAAGCAAGGTCATCTCTCGGATAATTTTGGAGCGAAACCTCAAGAGCCGTTAATGAACTAGTGGGCGCGCCGGCATTGCTGCCGGGGCGCCCACTAGTGGTGAAAATGCTTATGGGATGGTGATGATCTGGCCTGCATAAGCCAGGCCGCCACCGAAGGCGAAGAGCAACGCCTTGGAGCCCGAAGGCAAAGGCTCGTCCGAAGCCATCAGCTTGGAAAGGGCAAGGGGGACCGAAGCTGCCGAAGTGTTGCCCGAGTACACCACGTCGGTGGCCACACGTGCATTCGGTGCACCAATCTTCTCGGCAAGCGGCTCGATGATGCGAAGGTTCGCCTGGTGCAGAACGATGGCATCCAATTCTTCTGGCTTCATGCCTGCGCGGTCAATGATCTTCGAAGCGATCTTTGGCAACTGGGTTACGGTCCAGCGGTAAACGCTCTGGCCGTTCTGCGCGAACTTCATGTTGTTCTCGGTTTCAATGCGCACTGCATCGGAAAGCGACGGCACCGAGCCCCAAACTACCGGCGAGATTCCATTATCTTCCGAAGCGGTGATGATGAAAGCTCCGGCGCCGTCTGCGGTCAAGACGCAGGTGGTGCGATCGGTGAAGTCGGTGTAATCGGTGAGCATCTCCGAGCCGATAACCAAAGCATTCTTGGCCGAACCCGCGGCGATGGCACCCTGCGCCAAGCCAACTGCGTGGGCGAAGCCAGCGCAAGCTACGTTGACGTCCAAAGCTGCCGGGCCCTGATCCATGCCTAGTGCATTGGCTACGCGAGCGGCCATATTAGGGGAACGGTCCGTCGCGGTGCAGGTGGCGACGATGACCATATCGATATCCGCTGCCTTGATGTCGCCTGCGTTGCCCAGCGCCATCTTGGCGGCCTTGATAGCCATGGAGTCAACGGTTTCAACACCGGTGCCCCAGCGGCGTTCTTCGATGCCGACCCGTCGGGTGATCCATTCATCGCTGGTTTCCACCAACTTTTCCAGCTCGGTGTTAGGGACGATGCGCTCTGGCTGGAAGTGGCCAAAGGCGACGACTTTGCTGCCGGTCATGGATATAGCTCCTCGGTGGATTCAAATCTTCTCTTCCAAGATTAGTCGTTTTGAATGCTACTTGCCGTTCATATGCACCACAAAGCATGTATCAGCCCGGATTCCTATGAAATTGGGCCAAATTTGTTCGGTAATCGAGAAATCTGATTCGCCAGGACTTCATATGGTGTCGACGCCTTGTTAACCTGCCGGTCAGACCCCCGGGCTTCAATGGGAAGGAATGCACCACCTGCACGGGGAAGGAATGATGAAGCCACTGACCGTAGTACAAGTCAGCGATACTCACCTGTGCCCCGAAGGCCAGCTGCTTCACGGAAGCATCGACACCTGGCAACTCACCGAGCAGGCATTTGAAGCCGCTGCTTCGTTTGCCCCGGACGCGGTGGTGGTCACCGGGGATGTCTCCGATCGGGGAGCGAAGATCCATCGGCGGGCTGCGCAGATCTTCAACCAAGCGCAGCAAGACCTGGGCTGCCCGGTAATCACCATTCCGGGCAATCATGATCCGTTGGGTGCGATCGCCGAATCCTTCAATACGAAACGGCTATCGACCGGCCCCTATCCGGCTGACACGGTGCACGAAGTCATGGGGCTTCGCATTATCGGCTTGGACACCGGGGGATTCCAGCAGGCCCAAGGACAGCTGAATCGCGAACAGCTCGATTGGCTCGCTTCGCTGTTGACCGTACCGGCACCGCGGGGAACTTTCTTGCTACTGCACCACCCTCCGGTTGAAGCCACCAGCCAGGCCCGGGCCGGACGCGGTTTGCACAACCCCATGGAACTGGCCGCAATCACTGCCGGAAGCGATATCCGGATGATTCTGAGCGGCCACTACCACCAGATGGCCACCAGCCAGTTGATGAATACTCCGGTGTTCATGGCGCCAGCGGTGTCCTACAACATGAACCCATTTGCCCCAACCCAGATCCTGGACGAACCCGGTGCCGCATTTGCGGTCCATCAGGTTTCCCAATCGTCGGTGGACTCATTTGCCGTATCAAGCGCGCAGGCGCTGGGCCTGAATGACGGCCCGAGCTTGCCTGCACCGGTTAAGAGTTCGCAGCCCAGCGACTAACCCGAAGAACAGAATTGCGCACCGTGCACGCGAAGCTGCGGTGCATGCCAGAAAGAAGAAGACGATGACTGCACAAAAACTAATCCTCATCCGCCACGGACAGACCGAGTGGAACAAAGCCGGACGACTGCATGGCCGCAGCGACCTGCCGATGAACGAGACCGGAGTCCGCCAGGCCAAGCAGCTGGCTGCCGAGCTGGGTGGGCAGGGCCCATGGGAAGCGGTCTATTGCTCCCCGCTCTTCCGCGCCCGCCAAACCGCACAGATCATCGCCAATGACTTGGATATCCGTGCCCTTCACGAGAACCAAGAACTGATGGAACAGGACTTCGGCGATCTTGAAGGCACGCTGGTTGGCGACGGCGCCGATGAGCAGCGCCAGTTGCTAGTTGGGACCGGGGAAACCGAAGAGCATCTGGTGGGGCGCGCAGTGAACGCGCTGTTCAAGATCTGCCACCAGCATCTTGGCGGCAAGGTGCTGGTAGTGAGCCATAGCGCCCTGATCTGCTCGGTGATCGCTGCGCTTACCGGTGAAAGCAACCCGCGCATGGCCAACGGAAGCTATGTCGAGGTGGACGCGCAGCTGCTGGTCAACCACGTATCGCGTGAGCCGCTGTGGCATTAGGCAGCAAAGAAATAGCCAAGGGCCGGTCATGGATCATGACCGGCCCTTGGCAGCGCCTATTCGGTGGTTCTGGCCTAGCAGAAGCTAGAATAGCGGCTTACCACCAAGAGGCACCTTCGACGGTAACCTGTGGCTTCTCGCCGTACCAATCCACGTTTCCCGTGAAGCTGCGGGTGATTTCCTCTTCGTCGTAATCCATGTACTCCGAGTCATTGCGCTTGAACTTGAAGACGATGTCAGAGCTCGTGAATTCTCCCGATTCATCGATCGAGACGCTCTCAGCCTGTGATTTCACAGAGAATGATGCGAGGTCCTTGGACTGCAGAGAGCTGGGGCATCCATCTTCGAGGTTGGTCGGAACGGTGACGCAGGCCGTTGCGAACTTCTTGACCTCTTCCAAGACCAGCTCGTTGAGCTTCTCGGTAGTTGTTGTGGTCAGTGCGACCTGTGCCAGCTGAGAATCAGGATGGTCGACCCGCAATTCCTGAGGTTCGGTCTTGCGATATTCATTGCCCGGTGCCGAGACTTCGTAGATGCCCGGGTAGGCATAGAATTCACCGAAGAAGGAAGTCCCGTCACCATAGTAGTCTTCGTCGGAGGCCAACTTGACGGTGGTTTTGCCCAGTGCAACGTCTTCGGACTGATCTGCGCTGATCTGTACCGGAACGATCAGCGACTCATCCAGCACCCAGGTATCGAGCAGCCCGAACTCCTTCTCACCGGCATCCACGGTGAAGCCGCGCTCATGGCGCTCCCCATTGATAGCGTAGGACGCACGTACGTATGCCCCGTTGCCGTCCCGGGATTCTTCGACAACATCAACCAGTTCCAAGCGCTGCTTGGCACTGCCCAGCACATCATCGGTCAGCAAGACGCGTGAGGCATTGTCGATCCCAGGATCAACCATCTCAGTTGCCTTCTCTGCCTTGCCCTCGGCCAGCAGCGAAAGGTATTTCTCAACCTCGGCTTCCGGCTTGCGCTGGCTGTTCAAGTAGGCGACGGCTCCGAATCCAATACCTGCGATGACTGCCAATGCGAGAACCGAGAAGCCAACGGCCTTGGCCTTCTTCCTGGATTCTGCAGAGGCCGGGGCCAACGCCGCAGCTGGTTCAGCAAGCTCCGGCTCGCCCTTGGCGACTGGAGCAGTTTCGGCTGGAACAGCTGCAGCCGGCGAAACCGGGGCAACAGGGGCTGGCTGACCGGAAACCCAGCGCGCAGCAGCATCCTTGCCGGCAATCAGTGCCAGCAGCGATGGTGCGTAACGGTAGACCTGCAGCGGCAAGACCTCGGCAAGCAGCGAGACAACCGCAGCACCGAGCGCCAGGAAGATGACCGAGTACCAGGTGATGCCGAAGGACATGCTGCCGCTCATCTCACCCATCTCGTAAGCAGAAAGGTTTCCGCCCAGAGAGATGTTGGTGAGCCAGGACAGCACCATCCACAGCACCAGGGCTGCTGCCGGCAACTGCCACGCGCGCTGCACGTTGAAACCTGAAGCCAGGCGTCCACGGCGCACGCCAACACGGATGGCCACCAGCAGAACCAGGACAACGGTCAGGACCAAGAGCCACGCGCCCTTGCCCTCGGCGATGTCCCAGATGCGCAGGACCGATTCAGGCATGAACTCTCCGGCGTAGTCACCGATGAAGCTGGCCATGCCCGAAACATTTGGAGCCAATGCGCCGAGGAAGCCCAGCGCGCCCACATAGGAACCGATGGTCCCCAAAAGCGGGAGCAAGAACAGGCTCATGCTCCACGGCATGTCATCTGGACGCTGAATGACGGCAGTAATGACGCCAACCAAGGCAAAGGCAACCAGAGTTGAAACTGCCAGGAGAACTGCCTCACGGACACCATTGAGCCACGCAGAACCGGTATTGGCGCGCTGGGGCGCGGTAGCAAGGAACTGCGAGAAGAAGACGGCCAAGGCGATGGTGAAGAAGACACCGGCATAGCGCGGAGAGACCGACGCGGAGATCATTTCGCCGCCCTCGAAGCTGAGTTTTCCAAACAGTGAAATGATCAGGAAAAGCAAGGCCAATACCAGCGCGTGCAGCCCGGATGCCAACGCTGCGCTCTTCCAGCCGCCCTTGCGAACGCCACGGGAAAGCTTGCGGACGATCGCATAGTTCACGGCGCAAATGGCCAGGATGAACGTGACCGAAACGAAGGCAAGCACGAGGCTCATTTCGCCATACATGTCGAATGCTCCGCCGGACCCGGCTACCTTCAGCCCGCCGCCCAGAACTGCACCGAAGATCAAGATGAAGGCCTTGAATGAATTCAGCTGCGCAGCTACGTTGAAGTCCGCGTAGCTACTGGCATCGTCTTCCTTGGCCAGCGATGCGAACGGGATCAAGTAGCAAAGAGCCAGAACGATGCCAATGGCCGCAATGCTTCCGGCTTGGAATCCAAGCAGCTGCAGGCCGGCCCGGGATTTCAACTCCAGAACTGCGTTGCTGAATTTCTTTACCTGCGGGTTCTGTCCAGCGTTCTGGAACGGATTGGACGGTTCAGGCCGTGGCTCCAAGGGTGCCGGCGGCACCTTTGCCCCGTCTGGCACTTGCTTATTTTCCAAGGTGAGTCCTCACATGGTGCGATGATGATGCCAAATCCGAGTGTTCTTGGAAAGTTAAAGTCGAACAATTGGAATTTGATCTTCCAATTACATAACAAATTTTGTGGAAGAACAAAGTCCGGTTAATGAATGCGGGATAAATAGGACGAAATTGTTAATCGTTAGATCACTGGTCAGCAAAGAGCCGGCGTGGCAGGATCTCAATGGAACCTGCCGCGCCGGCTAATTGATCGGTGGCTACAGCGAGCGCAGTACTACAGCGGTACCCTGGCCGCCGCCGCCGCAGATGCCAACGGCGCCGAGGGAACCGGCTGGCAAATCCTGCATCTGGCGAGCCAAGGTTCCGATAATGCGTGCACCGGAAGCGCCAATCGGGTGGCCCAGCGCGATTGCTCCACCATGAGGGTTCACGATCGAAGCATCAAGACCCAGCGCCTTGGTGGACTGCACCGAAACAGCTGCGAAAGCCTCGTTGATTTCCACGGCTTTCAGGTCCTTGGCCTCGGCGCCGGCCTTCGCCAAAGCAGCCTTGATCGCATTGGAGGGCTGCTCGTGCAAGGTGCGGTCCGGACCGGCAACAAAAGCGTGCGAAACAATTTCGGCCAGTGGCTTCAAGCCCAGGCGCTCGATGGCCGCATCGCTGGCCAGTACTACCGCGGCAGCACCGTCGGTGATCTGCGAGGAGTTGCCCGCAGTGATGGTGCCTTCCTTGGCGAACGCGGGACGCAGCTTGCCCAAGGACTGAACGGTGGTTGCCTCGCGGATGCCGTCATCTTCGCTGATCACGGTGTCGCCGCGACGGCTGGAAATGGTGAACGGCTCGATCTCGCCAGCTGCGAAGTCGCGGGAAGCTGCGGCGCGCTGGTGGGATGCGGCCGAAACCTGATCCTGTGCCTCGCGAGTCATCGACAGCTTCGCATTGTGCTCCTCGGTGGAAGCGCCCATGGAACGCTTCTCTGCGGCATCGGTCAGGCCATCGTATTCCAAGGTGTCGATCATTTCGATGGCACCGTACTTGGCCCCGGCACGGGCGCGCTGCACATGCGGCGCCAGCGACATCGATTCCTGGCCGATGGCCAGAACGACATCTGCTTCCCCGCTGTTGATCAGGCGGGCACCAGCCACCACGGCTTCAGCACCAGAGAGGCACACGGCATTCACTGCAATTGCTGGAACGTCCAGCGGTACCCCGGCACCCACCGCAGACTGGCGAGCAGGGTTCTGCCCGGCACCGCCTTGCAGCACCTGGCCGGCGATGACCTGCTGGACTTCATTGGCATCAACACCGGCACGAGCCAGCGCGGCCTTGGCCGCGTGGGCACCGAGCTCGGTGCCAGGCACGGATGCGAAGACGCCGTTGAACTTCACGAATGGGGTGCGGGCGTAGCCCACAATCTTTGCGGTCATGCTTTCAGATCCTCCACCATGTCCACGGCAAATTCTGCTGCCGTGATTTCCTTGATTGTTTCTACGCTTTCACCCGGGGCAACCCCCCGCAAGGTCAAGCTTCCGTTTTCTATATCAAACACCGCACGGTCGGTGATGATGCGATTGACCACGCCCACCCCGGTTAGCGGCAGGTCGCATTTCTCTACGATTTTGGAAGTTCCGTCCTTGGCCACATGATCGGTCAGGACGATCACGCGCGGGGTGCCTGCGACTAGGTCCATGGCGCCTCCCATGCCCTTGACCAGCTTGCCCGGGATGGTCCAGTTGGCCAGATCACCGTTGGCGGCCACCTGCAACGCACCGAGGATGGCAGTCTGGACGTGTCCGCCGCGGATCATGCCGAAGGACGTCGCCGAATCGAAAAAACTGCCGCCGGGCAAAATGGTGACGGTCTGCTTGCCTGCGTTGATCAAATCCGCGTCTTCTTCACCCTCATAGGGGAAGGGTCCCATGCCCAGCAGACCGTTTTCACTTTGCAATTTGACCGAAACACCCTCAGGCAGGTTGTTAGCCACCATGGTGGGGATGCCAATACCGAGATTCACGTATTGCCCGTCGGTCAGCTCGCTGGCGGCAATGGCCGCCATTTCATCTCGTGTCCACATGCTTAGGCCTCCTCTCGGGCGCGCACGGTGCGCTGTTCAATGTCCTTGACCTCATCGGCCTGGACCAGGGTCTGCACGAAGATCCCCGGGGTTTCCACCAGCGATGGATCCAAATAGCCGTCGAGAATCTCTTCGGCTTCGGCAAAGGTGTGCCGGCCGGACATGGCCGCCAGCGGATTGAAGTTCTTCGAGGTCATCCGGTAGCGCAGGTTGCCCTCGGCATCGGCCTGATGGGCCTTGACCAAGGCGATGTCAGCGAAGATGCCACGCTCAAGGATGGCTGGCTTGCCGTTGAACTCCATGACTTCCTTGCCTTCGGCGATTGGAGTTCCCACTCCAGTGGGCGTGAAGAAGGCCGGAATGCCCACGCCGCCAGCGCGCAGGCGCTCGGCCAAGGTGCCCTGCGGGCAGAATTCAACTTCCAAATCCCCGTTGAGGAACTGCTGGGCGAAGAGCTTATTCTCGCCAACGTAGGAAGCCAGGACCTTGGAGACCTGCTTGTTCTCCAACAGGATGCCCAGTCCTTTTCCATCGACACCCATGTTGTTTGAAACGATGGTCAGATTCGTTGCCTTGGAGTCCCTAAGGGCTGTGATCAGCCGGTTGGGGATGCCCGAAAGGCCGAAACCACCCACGGCAATGGTCATGCCGTCTTCTACGACTGCAGCCAAGGCGGCAGTTGCGTCATCCTGAAACTTCGTTGCCATCGATTCCTCCATGTGTCCACTATGTGGAGCGCGGATCTGCTTACTTCCTAACGTACGTAGTGGCCGGTGCCCATTCAATAGCACTTGGAGCATTGCTGGGGTATTGGTCGGATGGTGAGGAAAAATGAGCAGGGTGTCCATATTATGAACGGTCATTACTCAGGTTAGACGATGTCGAACTCGTTGCCTTCGATATCGAACATGCAGATCGCGAAATGACCCATCTCCGGCATGTCGTGAACGGCGCGGACCGTGGCGCCCAAGCCGACCAGGCGCTCCGCCTCGTCGGTGACGGTTTGCCTGCGCTGCTCAAAGCGCACGCCGCGACCACCGCCTACCAGCAAGTCCAGGTGCAGCCGGTTCTTGATGCTCTTGGATTCTGGAACTTGCTGGAACCAAATCCGGGGCCCACCACCTTGTAAATCGACCAGCGACTCCGGAATTTCACCGGCTCCAGGTGGCAGCTCGTCCTCTGGCACACCCATCGACTGCCAGTAGGTGCGCCATGTGCGATGCCCCTCTGGGGCCGGCTCGGGAACGTAGTGCAAGGCCTGTGCCCAGAACTTCACCATTGCCTGCGGAGCAGCGCAGTCAACGACGATCTGCCATGTATTTCCCATGTGCCCAAATTATCCGCCGATAAGTCTGCGGGCAACAGGGCTATGGAGACAAACTATGAAGCAGAAATTACTTCGACCCGAGCACATCGTCCATAATGTGGTCATGAGCAATTCCCCGGCTGGAACCCAGGTAGTAGGACGGCTGGCTTCCGTGCTTCGTGCCGTGAGCACCTCAATGCCCGAAGGCATTACCACGACCCAAGCTGCCCAAAGCACCGGATTGGCCCGCCCTACGGTGCACCGTTTGCTCAGTGCCTTGGTAACCGAGGGATTCTGCGACCATGACAATCGCACCGGTCGCTGGCTGCTCGGCCCAGAGCTCTACCTCATGGGCGCAGTGGCAGCTGAACGCTATGACATCAGCGAGCTTGCCCGCGAACACGTTGCCGCGCTTGCCGAAGCAACCGGAGAGAGCGCCTTCCTCTCGGCACGGCGGGGAGATGAAACAGTGTGCCTGCTGCGCCAAGATGGTGCATTCCCCATCCGCTCGTTTGTCCTCTATGAGGGACGGCGCTTCCCGCTGGGTGTCGCTTCTGCCGGTATCGCCATCCTTGCCTTCCTGCCCGAGCAGAGCACCGAACGCTACTTGAAGAATGCGGATCTGGAACCAGAATACGGTCCTGCGCATTCACCTGCGCAGCTGCGCAAGAAGGTCGCCGAAACCCGGCAGTTGGGCTATTCGGTCAACCCGGGGCTGATCGTCGAAGGCAGCTGGGGCATGGGAGCAGCGGTTTTTGATAATTCAGGACAGCCTGCCTGGGCTTTGAGCCTGACAGGGATCCATACCCGTTTTGAAGCCCAACGACGCCAAGAGCTGGGAAAGCTCTTGCTGCACCACGCCCATGAACTGTCCACCAAACTCTCGGCGCGGAACAACTTGGTCACGCGCTAATTCCTCCTTCCCCGCTATAAATCTTCCTGCGGTAGTCTGTCTGATCGGCGGGCTTGCTTGGTTTGAAGATAGTCCGCGGCAAATTCAAAAATATGAAGGAACGGCAAATTTGAGCACCATCCCGGTCGGAATCAGTACCCCGCAGATCCTTGTTGACGTGGCGAAACTGGAAAAGAATATTGACCGGGTGGCACACCGTGTGGCAAGCCAGGGCCTGAAGCTGCGCCCGCATGCCAAGACCCACAAGATGCAGGAAATTGCCGAACGCCAGATGAACGCCGGGGCTGCCGGACTCACCGTGGCTACCGTGGGTGAAGCCCTTTCCTTTGCGCTGCACGGGGTTGCGAAGATTTTCATTGCCTATCCTCTATGGGTCGATCAGGCCCAGGCAACGCGGATCCTGGAACTGATGCGCCGGGCGAAGCTGAGCATCGGGACCGACTCCGTTGAAGCAGTCGAGCAGATGGCGAAGATGCTGGGGGAGAAGGTTTCCAAGGTCAAGCTCATCATTGAAATCGACAGCGGCCACCACCGCAGCGGAGTCAGCCCGCAGGGAGCAGTTGAAATTGCCGAGGCCGCCCGTGCCGTGGGGATGCGCGTGCACGGGGTCTTCACCTTCCCCGGACACAGCTACGCACCGGAAGGCATCGACGCCGCGCTAAACGATGAGCATAAGGCCCTGGCCGAAGCAGCGTGCCTGCTGCGCGATGCAGGGCATACGATCAAGCGCATCAGCGGCGGCTCCACCCCGACCGCCGAATTGAGCGACAACGCGGTGCTGACCGAGGTGCGCCCAGGAGTCTACGTTTTCGGTGACGCACAGCAATTCGAACTGGGACGCGTGCGCTGGGAAGACATTTCGCTGACCGTGGCGTCCACCGTGATCAGCCGCCACGAAGGCGATGGGCAAATCCCGCGCCGGATCGTGCTGGATGCCGGCAGCAAGGTGCTCGGCGGGGATCGCCCGGCGTGGGCCACCGGCTATGGGCGCATTGCCGAGTGCCCTGAAGCGCGCATCAGCGCACTCTCGGAGCATCACGCCACCGTGCTGTGGCCCGAGCACTTGCCGCTGCCAGCCCATGGCCAGCAGCTGCAGGTCATTCCGAACCACGTCTGTGTTGCGGTGAACTTGGTCGATACGGTGCTGGCCGTGCATGAGGATGGCAGCCACGAGGTCTGGGATGTGGCAGCCCGCGGGCTGAACTTCTAGCCGCTGGCTGTTTCCCCGTACGGCCACCATTCCAGCGCCGCATTCAAGGAAATCTGCCGATTGGCTCCGCTGGCCTCATCGATCAGTTCCTTGTCTCCGACAACTACCAGCAGGCTGCGTGCGCGGGAGAAACCAACGTAGAGCTGCTCGGTGGCGCGTTCCATGTCCTTGAAACCGTTGACGCACAAGACCACCACGCTGTGTTCGAGTCCCTTGAAACCAAGAACATGGCCGTAGAACTCTTCTTCATCCCGGTGGAAAGCTGGCCAGTATTCGCTGTCGATGGTGCTGTTATCGAAGTGGTCCTGGTGGATCGGGTGGCGCCGGTTGGTGGTCAGCAAGGCGATCTGATTATTCGCCCATCCTTCGTCCAGGAGCGCGTCAATGCAATCGGAGGCTACGTCTACAGCATCTTCGGTTGCGCAATTGACGTAGCGGACAGCGCAGCCTTCGCCGCCGCGCAGCTTTGAATGATGGCCCATGATCTCTTTGAAGGTATCGGCAATCCGCCGGGTGTTGCGCAAATTATCATCAACGTGGATCGGGACCAGCGGGGTGCCTTCTGAGGAGAACTGCCCATCCCAGCGCCGGTAGACATCTTGGCGGTCATCCATGAACGCGTAGACCTCGCCATTGGCCGGATCCTTGGTGCAAGCCAGTAGCGCTTCCCACCAGCTGCTGGCAAAGTCCTGAGCCTCATCCACAATCACCGCATCAAGTTTTTGGGCTTCGGGAAGCTTGGAAGCCAAGGCAAGCAGGTGCTGCGGTAATTCGACTTCGAAGTACTCTGGACCTGAGCCGTCGGGGACACCGAGTTTGCGGGCGTATTCGTGGAATTCTCCGACATGCACCGGCTTGTTCTGGCGCCAGGTTTCCACCTCGGATTGCAGGTAGAGCCCCAAGCCCTTGTTGTAGCAGAAGATCCCGACCCGCTTGCCGTCTTTGGCCAGGTCCTTGGCCTTTTTCATGGCCATCCAGGTTTTGCCGCTTCCGGCCCCGCCAAGATACTGCACACGGGTCAGGGACCGGGTGCAGGAAAGCAAAGTGGATTGGCCAGAGGTGAGCATTTCTTGGACATCCTCATTGGACATGGCCTGCGCATAATCAACTTCGGCAGCAGAGGCCCCGAACGGACCGGTATCGCCACTCAAATGCCTGACCATCCGTTCGGCGAATTCGGCGGCCAAGGTCGAGGAGCCAACCCCGCGTTCTTCGATTGCCGTGTGCAGGTGCGCTACCAATTGCTCCACTTGATCGCGGTCGATCACCAAATCCCGGGGCAGGCCCACCGAAGAATAGTCTTCAGGCCAGTCGGTGTAGGGGAAGCAAACGACATCGGCGATACGGCTGGTGAAGCGGGTGCCCATGTGAGTGCCCAGCAGTTCGCGCAGCGCGTGGGACGCGCTTTGCACCTGGGCCATTGGGCTTTGCTTCAGGGCATGCTTGTCTTTGCTCCCCGACTGGTACCAGGTGCCGTTCTCCACGCTGATCAGGCCGCCCTTGACCTCGATGACGGCAACGCCGACACCTGGCATGAGCACCAGCAGATCAATTTCGTGTTCTGCACGTTGATGGCGCAACTGCACGGAGTGGAACAGCAGTGCGTCCTCGGGCAAACTGCGGCGCAGAAACTCCCAGACTTTCTTCTCTGCGGCAGTCTTGTCCGTGAACTCCGGTTCCGGCGGGTAGCAGCGCACCATCTTGGCCTCCTGGTCTCGTAACAGCAGTCTATCCAGTGACCCAGACAACACGGGGAAGTTATTTCAACGCGAGTCGCACCAACAAATCGCGCAGCGTCCCGTAACAAGGCATGATTAGAAGTATGGAAAATAGTGCTGCGCCCGCATGGGTGGCGAATTACCAGCCGGGAGTCCCCGCCGAAATCGACCTGCCAACCGAGCCGCTGAGCGCCATGTTCGAACGCTCCGTGCGCGAGGCCGGCGACAGCCCAGCGACCGAATTCTTCGGGCGCCGTACCAGCTACGCCGATCTGGGCGCACAGGTTGCCAAGGCCGCCGAAGGCCTGCGCAAGCTCGGCGTGCGCGCCGGAGACCGCGTCGCCCTGGTCCTGCCAAACTGCCCGCAGCACGTGGTTGCTTTCTATGCCATCCTGCGCCTGGGCGCCGTCGTGGTGGAGCACAACCCGCTGTACACTTCACGGGAACTGCGCCACCAGTTCGAAGACCACCAAGCGCGCATCGCGATTGTCTGGGACAAAGTCGTGTCCAGCATCCAGGAATTCCCCAAGGACGTGCAGCTCGATGCGATCGTCGCGGTCAACCTGCTCGAAGCCTTCCCCGCAGTCAAGCGCATTGCGCTGAACCTGCCGGTGAAGAAGCTGCGCGAGACCAAGGCCTCGCTCACCGCCCGCACCTCGGGCACCGTTGCCTGGAAGGACCTGCTCTCCGGTGCTCAACTGGATCCGCGCCACCCGCACCCGGGCGTCGATGACCTGGCGGTCATCCAATACACTTCGGGGACCACCGGCCACCCCAAGGGTGCCATGCTCACCCACTTCAACCTGTATTCCAATGCCCTGCAGGGCGAGGCCTGGATGCTCGGCGCCAAGGAGCGCGAGGAAATCCTCTACGCGATCCTGCCGATGTTCCACGCCTTCGGCATGACCCTTTACCTGACCTTCGGTGTGAAGAAGCAGGGACTGCTGGTGCTCTTCCCGAAATTCGACCCGGACATGATCCTGGATGCCTGGAAGAAGTCCCCGGCCACCGTGTACTGCGCCGTGCCACCGATCTACGAGCGCACCGCGCTGGCAGCCAAGGAACGCGGCATGTCGCTGAAGAGCGCCAAGTACTGCATTTCCGGGGCCATGAACCTGCCGGACCACGTGGTGGAACTGTGGGAATCGATGTCCGGCGGACTGCTGGTGGAAGGCTACGGCATGACCGAGTCCTCGCCGGTGGCTCTGGGCAACCCGTTCCACCCCAGCCGCCGCACCGGCACCATCGGTGTGCCTTTCCCTTCGACCTTGATGAAGGTCGTGGATGTGGAGGATCCTTCGGTGGAAGTGGCCCAGGGCGAGCCGGGCGAATTGCTGATCAAGGGCCCGCAGGTTTTCCAGGGCTACTGGAACAATCCGGAGGAAACGGCCAAGACCAAGACCGAGGACGGGTGGCTGCGTTCGGGCGACGTGGTGACCGTGGATGAGGACGGGTTCGCCCAGGTGGTGGATCGGGCCAAGGAGCTGATCATCACCGGCGGCTTCAACGTCTCGCCGACCGAGGTGGAGATCGCGTTGCGCCAGCATGCTGACGTTGCCGATGCGGCGGTGTTCGGCAAGCCGCTGGCCCGCGGCGGGGAGATGGTCGTTGCCGCGGTGCAGCTCGAAGCCGGTGCAGGCTTGAACGAGGATGCGCTGCGCGCCCACTGCCGCGAGCTGCTGGCCGCCTACAAGGTGCCCAAGCGCATCGTGCAGATCGAGGAGATGCCACGCTCGCTGCTGGGCAAGATCCTGCGCAAGCAGGTCAAGGACCAGATGGTCGACTTGGTCTAGGGACGCAGGACCAGCCCTTCGGCAACCGGGCAGTCTTGGGCTATAGGGAAACTGCAAAGCGCATGCTGCGCATTCTGAACGCTGCTTGGAGCCAGAATGCGGAGCATGCGCTTTGCCGTGGACGATACAGCTGCGGTGGCTAGTTGTATTGGATAACCGCGCGCACGACATCGCCTTGGTCGAGCTGGCTGTATCCTTCGCGGATATTCGCGAGGCTGTACCGGTGGGTGATCAGCTCATCGAGCTTGTACTTGCCCTGCCGGTACAGCGCGAGGATTGTCGGGAGATCGCGACGCAGCGAGGAGGAACCCATCACTGTGCCACGCACGGTGATGTCGTTCATGACCATCTGGTTGACCGGAATGTCCAAGCGGAACTTGGCGGGGTTGCCCAAGGCAGCGAGGACCAGCAGTCCGCCCTGGTCCAGGACGGAGATCGCCTGCGTTGCCAGCGGGGCGACCGGAACGGTCAGGATCACCACGGTGGCCTTGCGTCCATGGCTGGCGGCGTCGATGTACTCATCCGCCTCATCCAAGGAAGCGAATGCGGCATCGGCACCGAATTCACGGACCAACTACAACTTATTGCGGGGATAAGTCCACAGCCACGACGGTTGAAGCACCAACAACTTTGGCGCCCTGCACCGCGTTGGTGCCCACGCCTCCCATGCCCACGACGATCACATGGTCGCCGGGCTGGACCTTTCCTGCGTGGACCGCAGCGCCATAACCGGTAGGAATGGCGCAGCCCAGCAGAGCCGCGACATCCATGGAGATGTACTTGTCGATGACCACGCACGATGTGGCCTTCACGATGGCGTGCTCGGCAAAGGTCCCGATCAGGCTCTGGGCATTGAGCGCAATGCCGTCCTGGGAGAAACGAGGGTCCGTGTCTCCGGTTTTGATCTGCTCGATTTCCGTGCACAGGTGGGCCTTGCCATCCGCGCAGTAGCGGCAGAGCCCGCAGCTGGGACGGAAGGTGAAGACCAGGTGGTCGCCGGGCTTGATGTGGGTAACCCTTCGCCCACGGTGACGGCGACTCCGGCGCCTTCGTGGCCGCCGACCAGAGGGAACTGCGCGGGCAGTTCGCCGTGGCGGATGTGCTCATCGGTGTGGCAGAGGCCAGCGGCTCCCATACGAATCAGGATTCCTCCGGGACGGATCTCGGTTTCGCGCAGTTCGACTTCGAGCACGTCCCATTTGGCGTTGACCCCGTCAATAACGGCAGCTTGCAGCTTCATTTTCTATTCCAATCCAATCCAGGTTGCCTTGACTTCGGTGTAGGCCTCTAAGGCTTCCTCGCCCATTTCGCGACCCCAGCCCGAGGCACGCATGCCGCTCCATGGGGCCGCCGGGTCCAGGCCGGAAGCGGTATTCACGCGCACAGCACCCGCCGAAATCCGCGCCGCCAGACGATGTCCCCGGGCCAGATTCTCGGTCCATACCGAGGCCGAGAGCCCGTAGTCGGAATCATTTGAATCGGGCGATCACTTCGTCTTCATCCGTGTAGGTCATGATTGGTTTCTACGTCCTGAATTCGCAGCAGTTCTTCGCAGTTCCGGAAACTTGGGTAGGAACCATTGTGCTGGGCCTGCTCGGCTATGTTGCGACCCTCATCTTCGTATTGATAGAACTCCGCGTTATTTCCTGGCACCACGGAATGTATGCCGCTAGCGAGAAAGCCTGAGATCCATCATGAACAATCAATATCCCGCACAGACTCTGCTGTGCGTTGAAGAATTGCGCGAGAGCTATGGAGATGTGGCCATTCTCGAGGGCAATAATTTCGAGGTCAACCGCGGCGAATTCGTTTGCATTGTGGGTCCTTCGGGCTCGGGCAAAACGACGCTGCTGCGCAACATCGCCGGCTTGCAGCCGCCGACCAGCGGCAAGACCGTCTTCGAGGGGCAGGAAGTTACTGAACCACCGGCCAAGCTTGCAGTGGTTTTCCAGGCCTACTCCCGGTCGTTGCTGCCGTGGATGAGTGTGTCGGACAATGTAGCGCTTCCCCTGAAAGGGAAAGGCAGCAAACAAGAGATTGCGACCCGGGTCGACCAAGCGCTGGTATCGGTAGGACTGGCTGGCAGGGGCAAGGTCTATCCGTGGCAGATGTCCGGCGGCATGCAGCAGCGTGCGGCGATCGCGCGCGGCCTGGCCTACAACCCGGATGTGCTCTTGATGGATGGACCTTTTGCCGCAGTCGATGCCCAGACGCACATTGAGCTGGAAGACCTCGTCCTGCGTTTGCGCGATGAGTACAACACGACGGTGCTGTTCGTTACCCACGATATCGATGAAGCCGTCTACCTGGCGGATCGGGTGCTGGTGCTCTCCGGTGCCCCTACGAAGATTACCGAAAATATCCGCACCGAGCTGCCAAATCCACGCAACCAGCTGGAAACCAAGCGCCTGGATCGTTTCGGAGAAGTCCGCGAGCAGGTATTCACCCTGATCCAGAACGCGAAGTCGCACGCCTCGATCTAAGAAGCGTGGCCGCTGCGGCGAATTGCCCTGTAAAACAACGCCTCCAGGCGTTGTTTTACAGGGCAGCGCTGATTGCGGGCTCGTGGCAGTGTGCCAGGAGATTTCAGCGCAACCGCGGCATCGCCGAAAGCAAGAGCTTAGTGTACTCCTGTTGCGGGGCGCCGAACACCTGGGCAGTAGCACCCTGCTCGATGATGCGGCCCTGGTTCATCACCGCGACGGCATCGCTCATGTGCTCGATGACCGACAGATCATGGCTGATGAACAGATAGCTGGTTCCGGTTTCCAGCTGGATCCGATCCAGCAGATCCAGCACCGTGGCCTGGATGGAAACATCCAAGGCGGAAACCGGCTCGTCGAGCACCAGCACTGATGGCTTAGGTGCCAAGGCGCGGGCAATGGCAAGGCGCTGGCGCTGGCCGCCGGAGAGCTCGCGTGGATTGCGGCCCAGTAAATCGGTGGACAACTCAACCTGTTCGAGCAGCTCGGCCACTGTCTTGCGGTACTCGGCGGCGCGCTTTGACGTGCCGCGGCTGAGCGCATCGGTCAGCAACTGTCCCACCGAATAGCGAGGATCAAAAGATCCCAGAGGGTTCTGGTAGATCGCGCCCATTTGTTCGCGCAGCATTCGGCGCTGGGATTCGTGGGCCGGGGCGAAGTGCTCGCCGAGCAGCTGGACCCTGCCGTCATCAGGCATCTGCAAGCCCAGCACCATGCGTGCGGTGGTGGTCTTCCCGGACCCGGATTCACCGACAATCCCCAAGGTCTTTCCTCTCGGCAGCTCGAAGCTGATCTCCTCCACAGCCTGATGCTTGCCAAAGGCTTTGGACAACTGCGTCACGGATAGTGCGGGGTCAGCATCCACGGGTTGATTTGGCAGCGGTGCCGTCAACGGCTTGCTGGCTGCCGACAGTGCAGTGAAGCGCGGCACCCCCGAGGGAACCGCGCGCAGCAGTTGGCGCGTGTATTCGTGCTGGGGGTTGCCTAGAATCTGCTCGGTGGTGCCTGCCTCGACGATTTCTCCATGGCGCATTACCGCAATGTCATCGGCCAGATGAGCTACCTGGGCCAGATCGTGGCTGATCATCAGCACGCCGCGGCCCTGTTCTTTGAGCTCGCGCAGCTGCGACAGAACCAGAGCGGTCAAGGCCGAGTCCAAGGCGGTAGTCGCCTCATCGGCGATGACCACCTGGGGGTTGCCGGCCAATGCTTGGGCAATCAGGGCACGTTGGCGCATGCCGCCGGATAGCTCGGTGGAACGCTGCTTGGCGCGGCGCTCAGGTTCGGGCATGCGCACCGATTCAAGGACCTGCAGCACCCGTTGGGTGCGTTCGGATTTGGGCAGCTTGGCGTGGACCTTGAGCGCATCACCGATTTCCCGGCCCACCGGGCGCAAGGGGTCCAAGGCCATCAGGGCATCCTGCAAGATCATGGACACCGAATTCCCGCGGATCTGCTGCCAGCTGCGGTCAGGCAGCGCCAAGGCATTCTGCCCGCAGACAGAGAGCTCGGTGGCGCTGACGGTACCGCCGGAGAGGCCAAGCAGGCTGCGCGCAGTCACGGATTTCCCCGACCCGGATTCGCCGACCAATGCCAGGCAGCGTCCGGGGACCACGGTGAAGGAAATGTTCTTCACCGCAGCTGTAGTGCCGAAGCTGACCGAAAGATCCCTGACGGTAATCATTGCTTGCTCGCTCATAGGGCCCTGGCCTTTGCGCCTAAGGCACGGCCAATCATCGTGGCACCAGCGGCCACGAAAACTATTGCCAGACCTGGGAACAGGCTCATCCACCATGCGAAGTGCAGATAGGTGCGTCCGGCTGAAAGCATGGCACCCCATTCGGGAGCTGGCGGGGGAGTGCCCAAGCCAAGGAAGGACAACGCGGCCGCCCAGATGACGGCCTGGCCAATGCCCAAGGTGACCAGCGCCAGCAGGGGTTTCAGGGCATTGGGCACCAAATGGTTGCGCACCAGCAGCCAGGTGCCGCGGCCCAGCACGGTGGCGGCTTCAAGCATTTCAGAATTCTTCAGCAGGCGGATCTGGCTGCGCACCAACCGGGCGTAGCCCGGAGCGGTGGACAATCCGACCGCGACGATGGCCGGGCCAACACCGGGGCCGGTGAAGGCAATGATCAACAAGGCCATCAGCAAGGAAGGAATCGCATAGAGGGCTTCGAGCACGCGCAGGATGATCTCGTCACACCAGCGCGGGGATAGCGCAGCGACGGTGCCCAGGATGATGGCCAATCCCATGCCCAGACCGGTGGCAGCCAAGCCGATGGACAGTGAATCGCGGGCACCATGGATCACCCGGGTGTAGATGTCGCGTCCGGACTCGTCGGTGCCGAACAAATGCGCGGCGCCGGGTTTTTGGAATGCCTCGACCGGGTTAATGGCCAATGGGTCTCCCGGGGCGAGCACCGAGGGGGCCAAGGCGATGAGCAGCCACAGGGCGATGAATGCTGCGCAGAGGACTCTGGCGGTGCGGCTCATGAGCTTGCCCCTGCCGGGTTGATGGCGCGTTCGATGCCTTCGGTGATCGCCATGACCACGATGTACACCAGCGCGGAGAACAAGGCGATGCCGGTGACCATCGGGATGTCGCGGGCCAGCACCGCCGAAAGCAGCGAGCGGCCCAAGCCCGGACGGGCGAAGATCGCTTCGACCACCACGGCGCCGGAAAGCAGCGAGGAGAAGGCCCAGCCGGTCAGGCTCAAAGCAGGCAAGGCTGCGTGGCGCAGGCCATGGCGCCAGAAGACGGCCAGCTTGCTTTCGCCGCGGGCGCGGGCGGCCAGCGCGAACTGGCTGCTCATGGCTTCGGAGAGTGAATCGCGCATCAGCTGGGTGAGGAATCCGGCCAGTGGCAAGGCCAGGGTCAGCACTGGCAGCGCCAGGCCCTTGGCGGTGCCGTTATCCACTGCCGGAAGCCAGCCGAGCACCGAGGAGAAGAGCATGATCAGCACCGCGCCGAGCCAGAAATGCGGCACCGCGGCGGCAATGATTTCCAGGATGTTCCCGATCACCGCGCCCACGCGGTTGACGCGCATGGCCAAGGCCGAGAAGCACAGGGCCAGCAGCCAAGCGGCCCCCAGAGCCAGCAGCGACAGCCACAGGGTATTGGGCAGGACCTCGCCCATGATCTGGGTGACCGGCTGCTTGAGCGAATACGAGGTACCGAAGTCCAAGGTGGCCAGCTTGCCCAGATACATCAGGTACTGGAGCGCCAGCGGCTGATCCAGCCCGTATTCGGCGCGGGCGGCGGCCAGCGCTTCGGCCGAGGCCTGCGAGCCGGGCCCTCCCATGATTGCTTCGGCCGGGTCGCCGGGAATCAGCCGGATGGCAATGAAGATGGTGGTGGCTACCAGCCACAGCACCACCAGTGCGCCACCGGCTTTGCGCCCGGCCCAAGCAATCGTGCCCACGTACTGCTACTTGGTGATGAAGGTGTCGTAGTAGATCGGGGAGGACACCGCGGTGGTGGCGCCAACCCCGTGCACGTTCTTGCCGTAGAGGAAGTGGTTCTGCTGATCGTAGAGCGGCAGCACGTAGTAGCCTTCCAGCACGATCTTCTGCGCCTGCTCGTAGAGCTTGGCGCGTTCTGCTTCGTCGCTGGTTTCCTCGGCCTGGGTCAGGATCTCATCGAGCTTCTCATCCTTCACCTGGGCGTTGTTGGCGAAGTAGCCCGATGGTGCTGGCACGGTCGAATTGGAGTGGTAGAGGATGCGCAGCACCGACGGTCCGACTTTGGTGTACGGAGCGGAGACCAGGTTGTATTCGTGCTTGGCCAGCGCGCCGTACCAGCTGGACAGATCCAGCAGCTCGATCTTGACCTCGAAGCCCACGGCCTTGGCCTGGGCCTGGAACTGCTCGAACAGGGACTGCTCGGCAGGAACGGACTGGTTGGTGGAGACCGGGAAGGTCAGCGACAAGCGCTTGCCGTCCTTCACGCGGTAGCCTTCGGCGTCGCGTTCGCTCCAGCCTGCTTCATCGAGCAGCGCATTGGCCTTGGCGACGTCGGTGGTGAACAGCGACTCGTCGGAGTAGCCCAGCGGCTCCACCGAGGAGAGCAGCGAGTAGCTGCGCTTGGTGGTGTCGAAGAACAGCGAGGAGATGCCTGCATTGGCGTCTACGGAGCGGATGAATGCCTCGCGCACGCGCTGGTCATCAAATGGCGCCTTGGCGCTGTTCAGCTCGATGCGGTTCGAAGCGCCCGGGCGTGGGGCATCCAGGTGGCCCAGGGCGTCATCCTTCGACGCGGTGGCGATGGTATCTGGCTGGGCGTTGTCGATGACATCGACCTCGCCGGATTGCAGGGCTGCATAGCGGGTTGCGGCTTCCGGGATGAAGCGCCAGGTGATGGCGTCCAGGTAAGCCAGGTCATCGGTGCGTTCAGCGTTTTCCACCGGCAGCACGTAGTCCTCGTTGCGGACCAGGTTCACGGCCTGCTGGTGCTCCCAGGACTCGACCTTGAACGGGCCGGTGCCTACCGGGGAGGCGCAGTTGGTGGCCTGGTCGCGTTCCAGGGCCTTGGGGGATTCGATGGCGGTCCACGGCATGGACAGCGATTCGAGCAGCGCGTTATCCGGGGCCGAAAGCTTCAGCTTGGCGGTCAGCTCGTCGATGACCTCGATGTCAACGACCTTGCCCACGGCCAGGTAGCCGGTGGAGGAAGCGGTGTTCGGGTCCTGCAGGTGCTCGATATTGGCCTTGATGGCTTCGGCGGTCAGCTTGGTGCCGTCGGTGAAGGAGATGCCCTCGCGCAAGGTGATGGTGCGGGCCAGTCCGTCTTCGGAAACCTCGGTGCTTTCGGCCAGCCACGGGATGATTTTCCCGTCCTCATCCTTGGTGAACAGGGATTCGAGGTACTGGCTGGCAACCAGGGCCTGCGGGTAGTTTCCACCCACATGCGGATCCAAGCAGGCAGGTTCGGCGTCGCCCGATGCATAGACCAGGGTGCCGCCGGAAACTGGCTGCACCTCCTGGGCTGCGGGGTCGGACCCGGTTCCTGCGGAGCAGCTGGCTAGAAGGGAACCAAGTAGCGGAAGCGCAATGGCACAGCTGAGGATTCGGGACGCGCGCGAGTTACGTTGCATGGGGAAGGGCTTACCTCGATGAACTAGTGATGATGACCTATCCAACTCTAGTCATCCGGGACGCATTCGTCAGATCGGAGCCAAAGGCTCCGATCTGGCGACGTGCGCATTGCTGCCAGCTGCCAGCGGTTTTACTTTTCGCTGGCTACGCTCATGCGGCGGTTGGCGTGGACCGGGGTCTCGATTTCATCGAGAATCGCTACCGCGAAATCCTGGCTGGAAACGAAGTCGCCAGCTGGCGAGTCGGTGCCCAGGGTGTAGCTTCCGGTGCGGCGTGCCGGCATGATGACCGGGGCAGGAGCCACTACGGTCCAGGTGATCCCGGAGACCGAGGTGAACATGTCGTAGACCTCGGCGCCGGTGGTGGCTTCGGCCTTGTATTCCTCGGGGAAGCCCGGGGTGTCGACCCGGCGCACGCCGTTGACCTCGGTAGCGCCGGCGCCGCCGACAACCACCAGGCGGGCAGGGATGAGGGTTTCGGTGATCTGCTCGAAAGCGTCCAGGTATTCCTGGTGGTCCCCGCCGGTGCGCGATGGCGGAACGGCAATGACAATCACGTCGTTGTTCTTGCCCAGGTCGCGGTAGGTCGCGCCATCGGACAGTTCGGCAGCCACCGCGGTGGTGCCTGCGACCTCTTTGCCCGAACGGGATACGGAGGTGACTTCATGGCCGCGGGAAATGGCTTCGGCAACAACTTCCGAGCCGACCATGCCGGTAGCTCCGTAAACTGCAATCTTCATGGTGCTCTCTTTCCTTGAAAGGGATTGGGTTCAGCACAATGGTATCTTTTAGATACCGGCCACTACAACGAAACTAGGTTTCCTCATGGATAGCCATGGCTCTTTTGACGTGTTCGTGCAGGAGTGTCCTTCACGTGAAATTATGCAGCGTTTAGGCGATAAATGGACACCGCTGGTCCTTTTGACCCTTGCTGGCGGTGCGCATCGTTTCTCCGCATTACGCCAAGGCATCGGAGCGGTTACCCCGAAGGTGCTCACCAATACCCTGCGCAACCTAGAACGCGACGGACTGGTGCAGCGCACCGTATACGCGCAGGTGCCCGTGCGGGTCGACTACGAGCTGACCGATTTGGGCCGAGGGATCCTGGAGCCCATGGAAATCCTGCGCCTCTGGTCCGAGGAGCATGTGCCCAAGGTGCTCGCCGCGCGGGAACGGTTCGACGCCCTCCGCTAGGAGCTTGAGGCAGGGGCCGGGCGCAAGTCCAGGAACATGAAGTGCTGGCCCACCAGGCCCTTGGTTGGGTGGTTGAACGAACCTGGAACAGTGCCCAGGATCTTGAAGCCCAGCGATTGCCATAAATGCACCGCCGGCTCGTTGGTCTCGACCACCGCGTTGAACTGGATGCCGTGGTAATTTTCCCGCCTAGCCCAATCGATCACATATTGGCCCAGGGATCGTCCCACGCCGCGATTGCGCGCTTGCGGGTCAACCAGGAATGAGGCGGTGGCAATATGGGAGCCGGCTCCGGGCTTGTTGGGTCCCATTTTGGCCGAGCCGATGATCCTTTTATCAGCCACGGCAACGACCGTTTGTCCCGGCGGCTGCTCCATCCACCAGGGCCGCGCTTCCTCCAATGCCTGGTTCAGCGGAAAGGCGTAAGTCTGTCCCTCATCCATGATTTTTTGGTAGAAGCTGAAGATCTCAGGCCAATCGCCGGCAGTGCTTGTTCGGATCTGCATAGGGGTTAGCCCAACACTTTCGAAATGAATGCTTCGGATCTTATTTGATTTGCCCTAATTGTATCCTCCATCACATAGACTGAGGTCAAAGACGGCAAGTAGCAGGCAAAGGAGCCGGTGTTGTTTGAAGTAAGCGAAGACCAGAAGTCATTGATTGAGATGGTCCATGACTTTGCCGAGACCAGGATTGCTCCCAATGCCCTGAAATGGGACCAAGAGCAGCATTTTCCGGTCGACGTGTTGGCCGAAGCCGGGCAGCTGGGCATGGGCGGGATCTACGTTTCAGAAGACCATGGCGGATCCGGACTGAGTCGCAGCGACGCGGTGCTGGTCTTCGAAGAACTCGCCAAGGCTGATCCGACCCTTGCCGCATATATTTCCATCCACAACATGGTCGTGTGGATGGTGGACACTTTCGGCAACGATGAACAGCGTGCCAAATGGCTGCCGTCGATGACCGCCATGGAAGACCTGGGCTCCTACTGCCTGACCGAGCCGGGTGTCGGCTCCGACGCGGCGGCCCTGTCCACTCGCGCCCGCAGGGACGGAGACGAGTATGTGCTCAGCGGGGTCAAGCAGTTCATCTCGGGTGCCGGCAGCTCAGCGCTCTACATCGTCATGGCCCGCACCGCCGATACCGGATCACGCGGCATCAGCGCGTTCCTGGTTCCAGGGGACGCTGAAGGCCTGAGCTTCGGCCCGAACGAAAAGAAGATGGGATGGAAAGCACAACCCACCCGACAGGTCATCATGGAAGGCGTGCGCATTCCCGCCGGGAACCTGCTGGGCGAAGAAGGCCAAGGCTTTTCCATGGCCATGCAGGCACTGAACGGCGGCCGGCTGAATATCGGAGCCTGCTCGCTGGGCGGCGGGCAGAGCGCGCTGGAAAAATCAGCGCTGTATCTGAAGGAGCGCCAGGCTTTCGGCGGACCATTGACCCGCCAAGAAGCACTGGTCTTCAAGCTGGCCGAAATGGACATGGAATTGGAAGCCGCGCGGTCACTGCTGCGCCGCGCCGCAGCGGCCTTGGATGCCAAGAGTCCGGACCGGGTGCGGTTGTGCGCAATGGCCAAGAAGATGGCAACGGATGCCGGATTCAACGCCGCGAACAGTGCCATCCAGCTGCATGGCGGGTACGGCTACCTTGCCGATTACGGGATGGAGAAGATCGCCCGTGATCTGCGTGTGCATCAGATCCTCGAGGGCACCAACGAGATCATGTCGCTCATCGTGGGACGTACCCTTTTGGAATCCTGAGCTGCAGCGGTTCAGCTGTTGAAATGCTGTTCGGTACTGCGCACAGCATTCCCTGACTGGGAGTCCTTAGGGTCTGGATGAACCGAGGAGATCACCGGCTTGCTGGAGATGATCTGTTCGATGCTGCCCCGCTCCATCGCATCCAACAAGGTGCGCTGGGTGGGGCGCATCATTTTAACCTCGCCGCGTTCCAGCGATGCGAACAGTGCCACCGGGCTCACCCACTTGGAGACCACTGCTTCAGTGGTCTGGTGGCGCGGGTCCTGGTCCGCACGCAATGCCGCAACGAAGAAGTAGGTGTCGAAACGCCGGGGGAAACCAGCTGGGGTCACCCAGTTCGCCCACGGGTGCAGCTGGCCAGGATCCAGCAGCAGACCCGTCTCCTCGAAGACCTCGCGGCGCGCTGCCGCCAGAATTTCACCGGCCAGATACTGGGCCTGCTCGGGACCTTCGGCATGAACGGAGGTGTGCTTCCACTGCTGGGCGTGCTCCGCTAGGGGCGCGCCATCGAGTTTGCCTTCGCTCACCGCTTGGCCATCTTGTGCATCAACGCGCCCGCCGGGATAGACCACCATGCCGGCTGCGAAGTCCATGGTGCTCACCCGATGCTGGATGAAAACCTCAAACCCGTCCGCTGCTTCGCGAAGCAGCAGAACGCTGGCCGCTTTGCGGATCGGGATGTCAGCGGAGGCGCCCTGCGCCGGGGAAGTCGTCATTGTCTACCATGTCCTTGGTGCTGCGGGGCTTAATTGCTTATTCATGGCCAGCTTAGCTTCTGGCGCACTGCAATTGCAGAACCAGAGGGACTTGCTGTGCGTGCTTGCACATTTGCCTGCGGAATCTGCACAGCTCATATCGTTGACCGGGTTCAGTCCCGGAGCCTAATTTGAAACCAAGGACCCGGTGCAAAAACCGGCAATGGATATTCAGCAACCGGGAAGGCAAAACATCGATGAGCGAAAAGACAGGATCCGCTGGCGGGCACTTTGCGCGGTTGGCAGGACGCCGTGCACTGGTCACCGGCGGCGCCTCGGGAATCGGGCTTGCCTGCGCAACTGCCTTGGCCCAAGCTGGAGCAAACGTGACGATTGCCGACCTGAATAAGCGGGCCGCGGAAGACGCGGCGCAGAAGTTGGGCGGCACGGCGTGGGCCGTGGATTTGGCCGATACCAAGTCCTTGGAAGAGCTGAGCATAGATACCGACATTCTGATTAACAACGCCGGCGTGCAAAGAGTGGCCCCAATTCACGAATACGATCCCGAAGCTTGGCGACTGATCCACCGGCTCATGCTTGAATCCCCGTTCTTGCTGATCCGTGCCGCATTGCCCGGCATGCGAGAACGCGGATTTGGGCGGATCATCAATATCTCATCGATCCACGGGCTGCGAGCCAGTGCCTTCAAAAGTGCCTATGTCTCGGCCAAGCATGGACTGGAGGGGCTGTCCAAGGTCACCGCCTTGGAAGGCGCAGAGCACGGCATCACCAGCAACTGCATCAACCCGGGCTATGTGCGCACGCCATTGGTGGAAAAGCAGATTGCCGACCAAGCGAAGATCCATGGCATCGGCGAATCGGAAGTTATCCAGAAAATCATGCTCGCCGAAGCAGCCATCAAACGCCTGGTGGAGCCCGAAGAAGTCGCTTCATTGGCAACATGGCTCAGCGCAGATGCCGCCGGCATGGTCACCGGCGCTTCCTACACCATGGATGGTGGCTGGAGTGCTAAATAAGCCGGAAGCACTGTTCTTGGTAAAGCCGGTGGCATTCCTAGGCCGGCGGCAGCAATAGGGTGCCTGCGATGGATACGGCGATGATCACCAAGGTGGCCAGCAATCCCAGCAGTAAGGCCCGTCCACCAGATTTGAGCATGCCGCGCAGGTGGACTCCGAGCCCCAAGGCGAACATGGCAGCTGCAAGCAACAGTGTCTGCAAGCTGGCCGCAGCAGAAAGCAGGATCTCGGGCAGCACTCCGGTGGTGCGCAGCACCGCTGCGGCCAGGAACCCGAGTACGAACAGCGGAATCAATGGCGGGTTCTTGCCGCCTTGAACCAGTTGGTTGCGCCGCATGTACAGGCCTACACCGGCGATGATCGGAGCCAGCAGCACCACGCGGGCCAGCTTGACGGTTACCGCGACGGCCAAGGCCCCGGCGCCGACTGAACCGCTGGCCGCGACTACTTGGGCGACCTCATGGGTGGAGGCGCCGATGAGCATTCCAATACTGCGTTCTTCCATGCCGAGCAGCAAGCCCACCGCGGGCATCAGCGGAATCATCAGGGTACCGAAGAGCACCACCAGTCCGATGGCGGTGGCGACCTGTTCCTGCTTGGCCTTGATGACGTTCTCGGTCCCGGCGACCGCGGCGGCGCCGCAGATGGAGAAGCCGGTGGCGATCAGCAGACGCTGCTGCAGGTCCATGCCGAGCTTCTTGCCTATCCACAGTGTGGCTAGGAAGGTCACGCCGACCGAGAGAGCGACCACCAAGAGCGCTCCGGGACCCAAGCCGAATATGGTGTGCAGAGACAGCTGCAGACCCAGCAAGACGATGCCCAGACGCAATAACTGCTTGCCGGCGATTGCTGTTCCGGCTTCAAAGGCCTGCGGAATTGGGGCAATGTTGCGCCACAGGGCACCAAGGACGATGGCCAGCAGCAGTGCGCTCAAGCCGTTGGCATAGTGGCTGGCGAACATGCACAGGGCCCCGACCAGCAAGCAGAGGAGCAATCCCGGAAGGGCGGACGCGAGGCGTGCAGCCGGTTTTCGATGCGTGCTCTCGTCGGTTCTTGACGCGGCAGATTCGTCGACGGGACTTGTGGGGTCGTGCATGCCTTTAATTCTTCGCTGGCCTAGCCGATTGCGGTATACCCGTTCTGGCTATTGCAGGCATATGATCATGATATGGAAAGCAGTTCGTCATCTCTTGAAGACATTGCCCGCTGGATTCAACCCTCTTCACTTGAACTGCTGGTTGGCATCGCCGATCACGGAAGCCTAAGCGCTGGTGCCAGAGCGGCGGGCGTGGCCCAGCCAAATGCCACCCGTGCCTTGAAAACCTTGGAACGCAGACTCGGATACCAGCTTGTAGCCCGCAAAACCACGGGATCCCGATTGACTGCTGAAGGGGTGCTGACCGTCCAGTGGGCTCGGGAAGTCCTGGCAAGCCTGGAAGCCTTCGCCGACGGAGCACGCTCCCTGGCGGAATCCGGAGAGGGCGAGCTGGAGTTCGGAGCCAGCATGACGGTGGCTGAATTTTTGGCGCCAAATTGGATTGGCCAACTTCATCGCGTCCTGCCACAGGTCAAGCCGCGAATGCAGATCATGAATTCGCAAGATGTCATTCGCGCAGTGCAGCAAGAGCAGCTCGGGCTGGGATTCGTGGAAACCCCGCATATTCCTCTGGGACTGAAAAGCCGGCAGATACTCCAGGATGAAATGCTCGTAGTCACCTCACCGGAGCATGCATGGGCGCAACGCCAAGAACCCCTGAGCCTGCACGAATTGCAAAGCACGCCGCTGATTGAACGCGAGGAAGGCTCTGGCACTCGTGCGTTCTTGGATTACATTGCCCATGCCGAACGACCGAATCCGGTAGCAGTCTTCAACTCCAACGCCATAATTTGCCAGTGCGTGGCACGCGGGATGGGTCCGGCTGTGCTCAGCCACTTGGCGGTGGAAAGCCAACTGGAGCAGGGATTGCTAGTCGAGATCCCTTTTGACGGGCCTGCGCTGTTGCGCGAGCTGAGGGCGATCTGGCCTGCACACCGCGTATTGAATGCCACCGAGCAGAAGCTGCTTGAGATTTCGGTGGACTCCAAAACCGCGCAGGGTTGATCGGCAGTTTAACCGGCACTTTGGAACAGGGCAGGGAAATGCGGTGAGCGGCCGTCTGTACAGGGACGTGTGGGTTCCCGGTACGAGCCGCCGGTCCTAGAGCTTGGAGATCTCGTTCGTGAGCAGGTCCGCCAGGCGCTTGACGCCTTCGTCGATGGTCTTCTCATCAACCGAGCAGAAAGCCAGACGCAGCTTGTTGTCGGCCGCCCCGCTCGGGCTGAAAGCCGCACCTGGAATGAAGATGACTCCAGCCTTCACACCCTGCTGAAGCAGAGCGTAGGTATCGATGCCTTCTGGCAAGGTCAGCCAAACGAAGAAGCCGCCCTCAGGATGGGTGTGCGTGACGCCTGCCGGCAGGTACTTCGCCAAGGCCTCAAGCATCGCGTCGCGGCGGGCACGGTACAAATCGTTGTACTTGGTGATCTGTCCCTTCCAATCATGCTCCTGCAGGTAGGCACTGATAATCATCTGGTTCAAGGTCGGCGGGCACAGGGCTACCGCTTCACCGGCAAGGTAGAACCGGCGGAACAGGTGGGTCGGGACCGCAGCCCAGCCGATGCGCAGGCCCGGAGCGAAGATCTTGGAGAAGGAACCCATGTAAATGACATTCTCGGGATCCAGGCTGCGCAGGGTCGGAGCGGGGGTACCTTCATAGCGCAGCATGCCATACGGGTTATCTTCCAGAATCAAGATCCCGGCCTCGCGGCAGATGTCCACGATTTCCTGGCGGCGTTCGGCCGCCAAGGTAATGCCCGATGGGTTGTTGAAGTTCGGGATGGTGTAGAGGAATTTGATGCGCTCGCCGGCCGCGCGCAGTTCGGCAATGCGCTCGCGCAGAGCGCTTGGAATCAAACCATTGCCATCGGTGCCTACTGGGCGGGCCTTGACCTGGTAGGCCTCGAAGGTATTCAGCGCACCGACATAGGTGGGGTCTTCGCACAGCACGGTGTCACCGGGATCGCAGAAAACCTTGCAAGCCATGTCCTGTGCTGATTGGGAGCCGTTGGTGACAACAACATCTTCGACCTTGACATTGGTGATGCCTTCGGCTGCCATGACGTCGATAATCTGTGCCCGCAGCTCAGGAGTGCCAAGGCCAGAGCCGTACTGCAACGCTTCGGGACCCCGCTCGACGATGATGCGCCGAGCAATCTCACCGACCTTTTCCAACGGGAGCAGCTGCAGGAAGGGGTTGCCTCCGGCCAGGGAGACCAATGAAGGGTCCAGCGAGAGCTCGAAAACGTCGCGCACCGCAGACTGCTTGATTCCGGCGGCGCGCTCGGAAAGCAAGGCTTCATGCAAAGTAGTCAGCGATTCTGGTGCGGTGGTCATGGTTCTCCTTGGCGAAAGCTCCCGGGGCCGGGGAGCGGGGTTCCTGCGCTGGGTGCGGCACATGGTTTGTTTTCAAATAGAATACTTTGGTATTCCAGCAGGAAATTCACGCGTTGGCAAGATCTGCGCCCCCAACGCCTTGATTCTTCTTCCTCAGCGCAAGGAATTGCGTTCCTCAATGTGCAGTTGGCCCAGCGCCGCGTTCACGCGTCCGCGAAGTTTCTCAACGAGGTTCTGGGGCTTGCTCCCGCCTAGCCAGCACTCTTGCGCCAAGAGATCCAGCAGATCAACGCAATCCACCGAAGCCCGAAAGTAGCCGGACTTGGAATGGTCAATGGCCATGTCGATGATTTGCAAGGACATATCCAATACGCTGTTAACAGCTTGCGTGGTGCGCTGCCGGCTGGACAGCTGGCGCTCTTGGACCACCAGTTCTCGAACTTCGCGCAGCTTCTCGGAAATGGAGGCCACTGCCCGGTACGCCCGATTCTGGACGCCCATGAGTTGCAGCGGACGTATTGCAGCCATGAGCAACCCGACGATTGCGAACGCAGTCAACGCGACAATACCCAGCTTAGCCAGCAAAATTCCCACGGTAATAGCGAGCGCGGCCACCGCAAGGATGATGCAGAAAATGGCCAGGGAGCCAAACCGTGGCTTTTGGGGCTCCGGGCGATAGAGCCCGGATGTGCGGATCTGTTCAAGCTTCGCCCGGATTTCGGGCACGTTGGGAACACCCAGATTGCCCTGGGCAATTCGTTGGGAACTTCGCCAAGCCTGAACACGTTTGCGGCTGCGCATGACTTGGAAAACCTGCCAACCTGCCAGCAAGGGCAGGGCCACCGTGAAGAAGAGCAGTACCGCGGAGCCCAAGGTGACGTAGCCGGCTTGGTACATGCCATAGGCACCCATCCACGCAAAGAGCGAATAGCCTGGAAGCCGAATCAGCAGCCGGTCCCACCAAACGACTTCCTGAGGGGCGCTGGCCGCCCCGACGGAAGACGGTTTCACCTCTCGGTCTCGGCGCGCGAATCCAACCAAGCTTGAATTGCGCTCGGGCGTATGCGGCGATGCGTGCCGCGGTATTCCACTTCGATGATTCCAGCATCGGCCAATTTACGCAGGTAGCTGTTGGAGATCCCGGCCAGCTGAGCTGCCTGCGAAGTATTGAGCAGCAGCTCTGGCGTACCAATGCTGACCGGCTCGCCATCAGCAAAACGCGAGAGCACCTCAATCAACGCTTGATGTGCTTCTTTTGGCAGCTGCAGTGCGGTGCCGTTGACGAACACCGTCGTGTCGTTTGACTCGTCCAAGGCGCGGCGAAGTCGCTTCGTGGTCTTCTCGTCCAATGCCTCGAAAGTGCGGACCTTGCCCAGTGCTGAAGTCGGTGATGCCATGGCCCTTATTTTGCCTGAGATGTGCTTTTGGCGCACCTCATGACGGCCCGTTGCCTTTGGCAGATGGCAAATCGTTTATGACGCCGATGCGACGAATGGGGGTTGTATCGCGCCGAACGGTTCCCGTATGGTGGAAATTGTAGGTCTAAAGAAAGTACTGACCAACCATCTTCCGGCACACCACGGCGGATACTCCAGTCTCACCCGGCGGAGCCCTTGTGGGAATTGTGTATATGGAAGCCTGAAGCCCAGCTTAATTGTCTGCGGGTCACGCTCCGTTGCGGTCGGATGAATGGTCATGCGCGTTCCTACGCTCTGCCACCAACTTCGTGGGTACTGCGTTTTCGTCAATCAGAACTTTCTTGAAAGAAGAGCTATTCAATGTCTATTGAATCCACTAAAGACCTGTCCACCATCACCGACGCAGAGGTTTTCGACGCCCACCTGGGTGGCAAACTCTCTGTCCAGTCCAAGATGCCACTGAACACCAAGCGCGATCTGTCCATCGCCTACACCCCGGGTGTAGCCAAGGTTTCCCAAGCCATCGCCGATGATCCGTCCAAGCACGCCACCCACACCTGGGCCTCCCGCCTGGTCGCCGTCGTCTCCGACGGCACCGCAGTACTGGGTCTGGGCAACATTGGTGCGGCAGCATCCCTGCCGGTGATGGAAGGCAAGAGCGCGCTGTTCAAGGAATTCGGGGGACTGGACTCCATCCCGCTGGTTCTGGACACCACCGATGTTGATGAAATCGTCGAAACGGTCATCCGCCTGCGCCCCAGCTTCGGTGCAGTGAACCTGGAAGACATCTCCGCCCCGCGCTGCTTCGAAATTGAAAAGCGGCTCATCGAAGCACTGGATATCCCAGTGATGCACGATGACCAGCACGGCACCGCCGTGGTAGTTCTGGTCGCTTTGATCGGCGCGGCCCGCCAAACCAAGCGCGATATCAGTTCGTTGAAGGTCGTGGTCTCTGGTGCAGGGTCGGCCGGTGTCGCGGTAACCAACCTGCTGCTTTCGGCTGGAGTAGATGACGTCATCGTGCTTGATTCGCGTGGCACCATCCACCGTGAACGCGATGACCTGAATCCGATCAAGGCCGATCTGGCTGGCCGCACCAACCGCGAAGACGTCATGGGCGGACTGGCCGAGGCCTTGGACGGTGCTGACGTTGTTGTCGGCCTGTCTTCCTCGTCCTTCGAAGAAGCAGCGGTTGCGAAGATGAACAAGGATGCAATCATCTTTGCCCTGTCCAACCCAACCCCGGAAATCATGCCGGATGTTGCTGCCAAGTACGCGGCCGTGGTCGCGACTGGCCGCAGCGACTTCCCGAACCAGATCAACAACGTACTTGCCTTCCCAGGCATCTTCCGTGGAGCCCTGGATTCCGGAGCCAAGAAGATCACCGAAGGCATGAAGGTGGCTGCCGCGCATGCCATTGCCGATTTGGTTGGCGAAGATCTGGCCGCGGATTACATCATCCCCTCGGCAACCGACGATCGGGTGATGCCTGCTGTAGCCGCCGCAGTGGCTGCTGAAGCGGAAAAGACCAAGTAGAAACCTCGCACTAAAAGCACTGCCGGCAACGACTCGTTGCTGGCAGTGCTTTTTCGCGCCTTGGCCTATTTCGAGGCTTTGGCCAACAGATATCCACAATCGCAAGAAATTCCTGCCAGTGCCATCATTTCGCGCCACACTTGCTGACATCAGATCAACCAAGGAGGAATGCGATGAGCGATCTGGATGGCGTCCACCTCAGCGTCCGCAGCTCTCTGCCTGAAATGCAGTTACTTGGCTGTATTGCTTCCAGCGAAATAGCAGCGCAAGGGTTTGCCGTAGTACTCGGAAGCCTGGCAAAGCGGCAACAAGTCGTTGGGTACACACTGGGCCTGGCAAAACGTGGACATCCTGAAATTGTCAGCGTTGGTGGAGAAGAAGATGATGTTTTCGGACTTTTGACTTATCTGGCGACACAGGTCGTCGAACATGGCCAAGTATTTTCCGAGGGTATTCACGACACACCGCTATTCAGCGAGCTCGTCTTTTGCGATCAAGAGGCGGAACCGCACAATCTACCACTCATGGAGCAAGTCCTTGGCGACACCCCGGTAACGGCTCTGTCCTGCATTGCTCCCAGGGACTTCACCGTAATCCAGCAACGGCCAGCTCACCGGGATCTGCGCCGCATTGCTTGAGGAAAAGCGGAGGAAAGAGAGGAACCTGAACATGTGCGATATGTGCAATGGAATGACCCGCAAGCAAGTCGAAGCCAAGGCGGATCGGCAGATCCGCGACCATGGACGAGTCGTGATTTTTGTTGAGCCAGACCGCATGAGCCAACCCTTTGCCTACACAGTTGGCTTGTCCCGCATCGGTCATCCCGAATTCATCGTTCGAGGGCTGAACGCAGAAGACAGTATCCAGTTGCTCAACGGATATTCCGACTCTGTGCTGGACTGCAATGAGGTTTTCGCGCACGGGCATACCGGGCGGTGGAAAGACGGGACATTGCTGTACTTCTCGAAAATCAGTTCCGGGATCCGCAAGCAAGTTCCCATGGCTTACCAGCGATACGGCGAAAGCACGGGACTGCTAGAAGTTTTGTTTGTCGGCAGGGACATGCCGCATGAATACGTCGTGGCTCGGCACAATTAGGTTGCTACTTGCTCGTTGAAGCGGTTAGCCACGGCGGTAGGCCTCGGCAGCTTTGTTCTCAGAGAGAGCTTTTGCTCGATGCGCTGCACGCAGCTGCTGATGGCGTTTGGACTTGCGCACCTTCAGATAGAAGATTCCAACAACTAGGAACCATAGGGGCGTAGCCAGCAATGCTGCGCGAGTATCGGCTTGCGTGGTCAAAGCCCACAAAATGAAGACGAAGAAGGCGAGCACCATGTAAGGGGCTCCCATGCCACCGGGAACCTTGAATTCCGAGGCGTCATGCAGCTGTGGTCGGCACTTGCGGAAAGCCAAGTAGCTGATCAGAATCATTGACCAGACAAACATGAAGCACAACGCCGATACGGTGGTGACCAACGTGAAGGCCTGCGCTACGGAGTCACCTGCGTACAACAGCACGACGGCCGCAAGAAGGAAAATGCAGGAGAACAACAAAGCATTACGTGGCACCTGGGTGGCAGAAAGCTTGCCGAACTTCCGTGGAGCGTCGCCATCTTGGGACAAAGCGAACAGCATGCGCGAAGTCGAGTAGATCCCGGAATTCGCACTGGAAGCGGCGGCGGTCAGTACAACAAAGTTGACCAGACCAGCAGCGGCGGCCAAACCAGCCATGGAGAACATGCCAACGAATGGCGATGCATTAGCAGTGAACTTGTACCAAGGCGTTACAGCCATCAAGACTGTCAAAGCGCCGACGTAGAAGAGGATCACGCGCAGTGGAATTGAGTTGATGGCCTTGGGCAGATTCTTTTCAGGATCCTTGGTCTCGGCAGCCGCTGTACCAACCAATTCGATGCCGACAAACGCGAAGACCGCGATTTGGAAGCCTGCTACGAAACCCATGAAACCGGTTGGGAACATGCCGCCGTGGGCCCACAGGTGGACGAAGGAAGCGGTATCGCCATCCGAAGAGCTGAACCCGGTGACGACCATGGCTAGCCCGCAGACGATCAATGCCAAGATTGCAACGATTTTCACCAAGGAGAACCAGAACTCGGTTTCGCCAAACGCCTTCACCGTAGGCAGATTCAATCCGACAAGCAACAGAATGCAGCAAAGTGCAGGGATCCACAACGGGATCTCAGCCCACCAGTAGGCAACGTACTGCGCGATCGCAACTACGTCGGCAATGCCGGTGACGACCCAGCAGAACCAGTAGGTCCATCCCGTGAAAAAGGCAGCCCAAGGTCCCAGAAGATCACCGGCGAATTCCGCAAAAGTCTTGTAGCTCAGGTTGCTGAGCAGGATTTCTCCCATGGCGCGCATGACGAAGAAGAGCATGAAACCGATGATCATGTAGACGAAAATGACCGACGGTCCAGCGGCAGAAATGGTCTTTCCTGAGCCCATGAACAATCCGGTGCCGACTGCTCCGGAGATCGCCATGAGCTGGATGTGCCTGCTGGACAGGCCGCGCTCAAGTTTCGTTCCGTCGGAATCGGTTTTCAGTTGCGTGGGAGCATTCGCCACGGCTGCGCCTTTCATGAGCAGATTCCTTCGGCCTTTCGAAGGAGACGGTCTGCTTGGAGGACGAACAAGACCGCGGAATGAGGTTATAACAGATGCATTGGCTAGCTATATTTGGTCGTCATCGGCCACTGCGAGCGAGCTTAATAGTTGTGAATTTGGTTATATGCCACTGGAATCCGGCGGAGAATAAGCGATCGGGAGATTTGCTTCGGCAGAAGGCATCTGCACGCGAGTGGTGATTTTTGCGCCAAGAAGATCTTGGGACCATGAACCTTCAAGGGATGAAAGCGGCCGGAAGGGATGAATGTGGCCGGAATTCTTCGAGCAAAATCTTCCGTTTATCACACGTGGAATAAACGGAAGCTAGTTGAGTAGTAGGTTCAGCTCATTCGATGCCTAGTTCCGCAAATTTCCAGACCGGTATAGAGCAGGGAAAACGATGCGGGAAGTGCAGGGCTGTACTGCTGGATGCATGTCGAGGTGGCTGATGCTGCTGCTTGCGCAGTGAAACTGGAAGGGTGGAAACCAACGGCTTCAGCGGAGCGTTTCACGGCTTTTGGCGGACTTGAATCAAATACTGTGCATGGCCAGTGGAAGCTTAGAGGGTCAAGTGAGTAGTGTAGGAAGCATGGCTTTCCGAAATCATCGAGCAGCGGCTCTTCCTGCAAAATTGTCCCGTTCCTGGCTCTTGGTCAATGCGGCCAAGGAGGAGACCTTCGCTCCTTCGCTGGCATGCGAAGCAGACTCGGTGATTTTCGATATGGAAGCTGCCGTTCCTGATGATCAGAAGATCCAAGCTCGCGACAACGTGGTTCGTGCCCTGTCCAACGGCATGACCGCCTGGGTTCGCGTTAACGGAATCGATACTGACTTCTGGGCCGATGACCTTGCAGCACTTTCTGGCACCCCGGGCCTGCGCGGAATCATGCTGGCCATGACCGAGCAGCCTGAACAAGTCACCTACTCCGCTATGCGCTTGCGTGCAGGTACCCCGGTACTGGCCCTGATTGAAACCGCACTGGGTGTCGAGAACGCAACCAAGATTGCCTCGGCTCCGGGCACGTTCCGCTTGGCCTTCGGCATTAACGACTTCCGCAAGGACACCGGTGTTTCCGATGACCCAATGGCCTTGGCCTATGCACGCGGCCGATTGGTGATCGCTTCACGTGTGGGCAAGCTGCCAGGCGCCATTGACGGACCTCCGCCGGCAGGTGCCGATGCAGCCAAGGTGACCGAGGAAACCCGTGTGACCGCCTCCATGGGCATGACCGGCAAGCTTTCACTGTCCACCGAGCACGTTGATGGCATCAACGCTGCCCTGGCGCCTAGTGAGGATGAGCTGTCTTGGGCCATGGAACTGCTCGAAGCGCACGCTGCCGGTGCTTCGGTGGGCGATGGCTCGTACTTGCCACGTCTGGCCCGTGCACAGAAGATTGCCGACCTGGCCGACTCCTACGGTTTGTGGAACGCATAGGAATCTAACTTTAGCTAGAACGCAAAGAACCCGTTCAGCAGTTGAAATCAATCAGCTGCTGAACGGGTTCTTTTAGTCTACGGGGGTTATACCTCGTGAGCACCGCGGTGGTGCGAAGAGCCGACTACATCGCCGGCTTTCCACTCAGCCCAGCCTGGACGCTCATTCATGAAGTCCTCGATCTGGGCCTTGTTGGCTTCCAGCTTCGGATCATGCTTGAGGTACCAGCGGGTTTCGCGGACAACCATGCCCGAGAGGATCAGCAGGCCGACAAGGTTTGGAAGGGCCATCAGGCCGTTCATCATGTCGGAGAAGTTCCAGACGGCGGTCAGCTCGGTGGTGCAGCCTACGTAGACGACCAGCGAGAAGACGATGCGGAATGGCATGACCAGCTTGCGGCCGAAGAGACGCTCGATATTGCGCTCACCGTAGTAGCACCAGCCCAGGATGGTGGAGAATGCGAACATGACCAGACCGATAGTCACGATCCAGTGGCCCCACTCACCAGGCAGGCCGTTGGTGAATGCCTGACCGGTCATCAGCGCGGCGGAGATCTGTTCACCGGTTTCTTCATCGATCATATTCCACGTACCGGTGGTGACGATGACCAAGCCGGTGCAGGTAACGACGATGATGGTGTCGATGAACGTCTGGGTCATGGAGACCAGGCCCTGACGAACAGGGTGGGTGGTCTGTGCCGAAGCAGCCGCGATAGCAGCCGAACCCATGCCGGACTCGTTGGAGAAGATACCGCGAGCCACACCGTACTGGACAGCGATGATGATCGCCGAACCGACGAAGCCGCCAACAGCCGAGGTGCCGGTGAAAGCGTCGGTGAAGATCTGTCCGAAAGCGGCAGGGATGCCGCTGACGTTGGAGATCAGGATGTAAATCGATGCAGCGACGTAGAAGATGATCATTACCGGAACGAAACCAGCGGTAACGCGGCCGATGGACTTGATGCCGCCAACCAGTACGGCGATGGACAGCACGGTCAGGACGACACCAGTAACCCATGGGGTCACGTTGAAGGAGTTATCCAAGTTAGCGGCAATGGAGTTGCCCTGGGTCATGTTGCCGATGCCGAAGCAGGCCAGGGTAGCGGCAATAGCGAAGAACAGCGCCAAGAACTTGCCGAACGGTCCCTTGATGCCGCGTTCCAGGTAGTACTGCGGACCGCCGGATTTTTCACCGGCTGCGTCAGTGCCACGGAAGCGCACGCCGAGGTAGGCCTCGGTGTACTTCGATGCCATGCCGAGCAGGCCGGTAACCCACATCCAGAACAGTGCACCCGGGCCACCGATACCGATGGCGGTCGCAACACCGACAATATTGCCGGTACCAACAGTGGCGGCCAGCGCCGTAGTCAGTGCCTGGAACTGCGAGATGTCACCTTCGGCTTCAGCATCTTTGCGTTTGAGCAGCCCGAGCCGCAACGCTGCGGCGAGCTTGATGAACTGCAGTCCGCCCAAACGGATAGTCAGGTACAGGCCAGTGCCCAAAAGTAGCGGGATGAGGACAAACGGTCCCCAAATGACGGAGGAAATATCTCCGAAGAGAGCGCCCAAATCGTCCATGGATTTAACATCCTTATTTGCGAGTGACTGATGATCAAGAGTCTCAAGCCAGAAGCCGATCCCCTTATGTGAGTGCCATCATATGACAAGGGGAGAGCCGTGTCACAAAGCGCGCTGGACGATGCCATGTCCGGTTCGTTAACTTAATTTCACGAAAAGGCCAAGGGTTCGGGCTGGCTGCTGCATTGCCGGCATCCACCGAAGTGGACGCCGGCAATTTCCGGGCTTCAGCCCTGCCGCGCTTTCATGCGCGGATTTTGCTTGTTGATCACGAAGACGCGACCTCGTCGTCTGACCACCTGGGAGCCGGGCGCCTTCTTCAATGCGCGGATGGAATTCCTAACTTTCATGCCATTCACCTCCTTCATGATGTGCGGAGCTGAACAGGTCCTTGAGTTCTTCTTCGGTGACCTGGCATTGCTCGAAGACCGTCTCAATCTGCGAAGCTTCGTGCTCGGATCCGTAGAGCAGTAGTTCAGAGACGGCGATATGCGAATCCCAGGCGCCAGTGTTTTCCATCCAGACGCGTGGGCCAGCCCCGCCGATGGCCACGCGTTCGCTCAAGGTGCTCGAGACCCAGAGCACCCCGCGGATGCAGGTGCAGGATTCGGCCAGCGAAGGCAGCGCTTCGCGGAAGCGCTCGGGATGAAGGGGCCTTTCGGCCAGCAGTCGGATCGGGGCATTGCCGGCAGCTGCCGTTATCCGAGGCAGATGCCCTGCCTGGGTGCGTCGGCGTGCTGCGGCGGGATGGAAAGAACCGGGTTCCTCATCGTGCACGCAGATTTGGGCATGCGGTGCCATTTGCCGGGCCAGTTCTACGCCTGCCGTGAAGTCGGAGCCGCCAGCGCGTCGTGGACTTGCGGCGCTTTCAAGCAGTTGGGTTTCCAGCCCTTCGACCGGAACGAGGGTATCTGCCTGCATTAGTTCGGTGAAGAAGAACTCGCCTGAGGTTCTTTCGTCGTGTTCCATGGCGTTGAATCCCGACTCCCACAGGGTATGCCGGTCCCACATCTGGTTTTCCAGCTCGATGGGGTCCAGCGCCAAGGTGATGCTGCTGATCTGGATGTTCAGCGGTTCGAGCTTGTTGCCCAGCATCTCCAGCAACCGTCCACTAGGCCATGTCGCTGGCAATCCCAAGATCATGGTGGTCTCGGAGTCTGCCGGCGCGAGGCGTTGGATGGTCGGCAGGATTTCGTATTTCGTGGCGCAGCCGATGCACGGATGTTCCAGGGCTGCTTCGGCATGCTCGGTGGCTGCTGAACCGGCAACATCTCGAACCAGCCGGTTGCCGTCGCCGAAGTCGTAGCGCAGGGTGATCGCATCACGATGGTGACGGCGCAGGTGCTCCATGCCGGAGTCGCGGCTGGAAGTATCAAGTGCGGAGAGGACGATAAGATTCACAATGTCCAATTTATATGAGAATGGGTCTCAATAGCAAAAAGGGAAAGGGTGGCTTAAAGCGCCCGGGGCCCGCCCGCAGTTGCGGGCAGGCCCAGGAGGGAGCAAGGGAATCAGTTCTGCGGTGCGTGGAAAGTGACCGTTGACGTACCCAGGCCTTCGATCGAGGTTTCAAGCACATCGCCATGCTTGAGCCAGGGATGGCGTCCATTTTCGTCGCGGCGGCCCAAGGCGACACCTGAAGGCGTGCCGGTCAGGATGACGTCGCCTGGCTGCAGCTCGTTGAACGTCGAAAGGTAGGAAACCAGCTCGGCGGCCGAGAAAATCAGGTCGTCGATCTTCTCATCCTGCACCACGGTGCCATTGACCGTACTGGTAATCCGGGCCGCCGGATCCAGTTCGTCGGCGGTGACGAGCCAAGGGCCCAAGGGAGTGGAGCGATCCCAGATCTTGCCTTGAAGCCATTCTTGGGTGCGGCCTTGATATCCGCGCATGGACACATCACTTGAGACGGCGTAGCCGGCAATATGCGAGGCGGCATCTTCTTGGGAGATGCGGCGGCCCGGCTTACCGATGATGATTGCCAACTCGGCTTCGTAGTCCACCCTGTGGTCTTCTACGGGAATTTCAATGCTGTCGTTGGCGCCGCAAAGCGTGGAAGCGAACTTTGCGAATATCGTCGGGTACTTGGGCAGCTCTTCGCCGACCTCAGCCGCATGGGTCTTGTAGTTCAGCCCGACGCAATAGATTTTCTCCGGCTTCGGAATCAGCGGCGCATAGTCTGCTTCACCCTCGGCGATGGAATCACCCACCAAAGCGCGAGCAATCACTTCCTGCTGGTTGGAGTCATCCAGGCGCAGGAAGCGCTGCACCGTATCCAGATTGTCCAGGTAATAGGCGCGGCCATCTTCAATGACAGCTGCAGTGGTATGGCCGGGTTCGCTGGCGAGGCGGAGCGTGGCAAGTTTCATGACTCTATCTCACTACATTTCTTGCTGAAAGTGCACCATATTGCGTACTCGGATATACAGCACCTGCTGATTCGGCTAGGGCCGAATCACTGTCATACGCGACGCTGTCAACATGGCCAAGGCTCGTGGACACGGCTAAACTCATGGCATGCTCCGGTCTGAAAGACCAGATGTAAATTATTGATCTGTATACGAAACTAAAGTGAAGTAGGTTTTAATGTGGGTGACTTTTTTGGCGAGCGATCTCGCCATATCCTCTTCGCCTCGTGGCAGCACTTCTCGCTTGTTGCGCAGTGCTTGATTCTAGCGACAATTATTTCTGTGCTTATTGCCGTATTGGTATACCGCAATAAGTCTTTATCGGGATTGGCTAACGGCATCAGCGCCATCGGCCTAACCATTCCATCCTTTGCCTTGATCGGTTTGCTTATTGTCCCGGTGGGCTTTGGCGTCACGCCAGCAGTCATCGTGGTGACGTTCTTCGCGGCCCTGCCGATCTTGCGCAACGCGATCGTAGGGCTGAACAATATCGAACCAACCATTATCGAATCAGCGCGCGGTATCGGCATGAGCCGGATGAAGACGCTGATATCGGTAGAAATTCCCATTGCTTGGCCGGTAATCCTGACCGGCGTGCGAATTTCAGCCCAGATGGTAATGGGCGTTGCCGCCGTAGTCTCTTATGCACTGGGCCCAGGCCTTGGCGGATTCATTTTCCAAGGGCTCTCGCGCCTTGGCGGCGCAAATTCCCTGAATTCCGTGATTACCGGCGTCGTTGGCGTCGTCATCCTAGCGCTCATCCTTGACCTGATTTTGCTCGGCGTTGGCCGACTGACTACCCCGCGAGGTATCCGTGTCTGATAACAAGATTTCTGAAAATACCGTGGCCGAAAACGTCACCGGCGCTTCGATCATGCTCGAAGAGGTAACAAAGACCTACCCAGGGCAGAAGAAATCGGCCGTGGGTGGCCTGACTCTGGAGATCCCCGCCGGTTCCATCGTGATGTTCGTCGGGCCTTCGGGTTGCGGCAAGACAACGACGCTGAAGATGATCAACCGTCTGATCGAGCCGAGCAGCGGCAAGATCGTCATCGACGGAGAAGACGTGACCGGCATGAACGGCGATGAATTGCGCCGCCGTATCGGCTACGTGATCCAGGCCGGTGGCCTGTTCCCGCATATGACCGTGGCAACCAACATCGGAATGGTTCCAAAGATGCTGGGCTGGTCGAAGGAAAAGATCGCCGCTCGAGTAGATGAGCTGCTTGAGCTGGTGTCCTTGGATCCAGAACTTTACCGCGACCGGTTCCCCAAGGAACTCTCCGGTGGGCAGCAGCAACGTGTGGGTGTGGCCCGTGCTTTGGCTGCCGATCCTCCTGTCTTGCTGATGGATGAGCCTTTCGGTGCCGTTGACCCGATTACGCGCCAGCGACTGCAAGATGAATTGCTGAATATCCAGACTGAAGTTCAAAAGACGATCGTGTGCGTGACCCACGACTTCGATGAAGCGGTGAAGCTGGGGGATTGGATCGCGATCTTCAACGAGGGTGCGCAATTGGAACAGTATGATTCCCCAGAGCGAATCCTGGCTAATCCGGCCAGCGAGTTCGTGGAGAACTTCATTGGCTCAGGCGCAGGGCTCAAGCAGCTGTCGCTTTCACGTGTGAACGAAGTAGAACTAGAGGAAGCGCTGACCACGACTCCGGGCAAGAATGCTTCGGAGGTGCTCTCGCAGCTTCAGGGTGCGGGACGCAAATATGCCGTGGTGCTTGATTCACGTGGACGTCCGCTGCGCCGGATGGACCGCCGCCAGCTTTCGCGGGCACAGATCATCGAGGGCACTTACGATGAAAATATGCCGGTAGTTGGCGAACAGGCGACCTTGAACGATGCGTTGGACACCATGCTGGTCTCCAGCTCTGAATCGGCCCTGGTTACCGGGCGCCGTGATGTGCTTACCGGTATCATCACCGTCCAGACCGTGATGGAAGCGATCGCTGCAGCGAATAACTCCGCGGATGCCGAACATGAGGCTCCGGTGGGCTTGAACTCAGGAGCTATCAATGTCGTGGATATCGATAGCTCGGCCGCCGCGCAGGGTGGTGAATCTGCATGAGGTCCGAAACTCGCAGCTTGATTTGGCAAATAGCCGGAATCGCAGCTGCTTTTGCCATATTGGTGGGGTGGCTGGTGACAGCGGACCTCACCGAAACGGAACGACAAACGCTGGATCCGGGGACGATTTGGGGTTATGCCCTTGAGCATCTGCAGCTGACCGTTGTCTCAGCGCTGATCGTGTTGCTGATTGCCATTCCCCTCGGCGTATTGCTGACCCGTCCAGGGTTGCGCAAGGCGGCCCCTGCGGTGCGCGCTATCGCGAACTTCGGACAGGCCGCACCTGCCATTGGCGTGATCGTGCTTTTGGCATTCTGGTTGGGCTTCGGTGCAAAGACTGCCATTGTGTCCCTGGTGATCTACGCGATCCTTCCGGTGCTTTCCAACACCATCGTGGGCCTGCAACAGGTTGATGAACGCTTGGTGGAAGCCGGGCGTGGAATCGGCATGAGCCAAATGGCTGTACTGGTGAAGATTGAGCTGCCTTTGGCTGTCCCCGTGATGCTTTCAGGTATCCGCACGGCCTTGGTACTGCTGGTCGGTACCGCAACGCTGGCAACTTTCATCAATGGCGGCGGGCTGGGCATCTTGATCACCACGGGCGTGAACCTGAACCTGAACGTGGTGCTGATTGCTGGCTCGTTGCTTGTGGCCCTTCTGGCTTTGACGATTGACTGGCTTGGCCGCGTCGTTGAACAGGTGGCTCGACCGAGAGGACTTTCGTGAACCGCAAACTGAAATTCGCCGCATTACTCGCCGCTGGGCTGGTTGGCCTGACCGGCTGTGGACTGAGCCCTTCGACCGGTACGGTGCCCAAAGCTGGACCGGCCGATATCAAACCTTTGGTCGAGAACCCTGAAGAAACCACTGTGACCGTGACGTCCAAGGCCTTTACCGAGCAGTTGCTGCTGGGCAAGATCACCGTGATCGCGCTCAAGGCCGCTGGATATGACGTCACCGACCTGACCAATGTGCCTGGTTCCCAGCCGGCCCGCCAGCTCTTGCTTGCTGGTGATGCGAGCGTGCTTTGGGAATATACCGGTACCGCGTGGCTGACCTATCTTGGGCATGAAAAGCCGGTGGTCGGTGAACAGGAACAGTGGCAGGTGGTACATGATGAAGATGTTGCCAACGGCATTACCTGGGGAAAACCAGCGCCGTTGAACAATACCTATGCCTTGGCGATGAACGAAGAAACCACCAAGCGACTTGGAATTGCCAAGCTTTCTGAACTTCAGGAGCTTGAATCCGATGAACTGACGTTCTGTGTGGACCCGGAGTTCAACTCGCGTCGTGATGGGCTGACTCCAATGCTGGAACACTACGGCATTGAACGTGGCTCGGAAGTTCCTGAGGACAATATCGGTCTGTACGATGTGGGCGCGATTTACCAGGCTACGGCCAATGGAGCCTGCAACTTCGGCGAAGTCTTCACCACCGACGGACGTATCAAGGCATTGAACTTGACCGTCTTGGAAGATGACCGCAAGTATTTCCCGAGCTACAACGCGGCTCCGGCATTCAACAGCGAGTTCTTGGAAAAGCACCCGGAAGTTCAGCAGGTGATGGGGCAGATCGCACCATTGCTCACCGATCAGGTTCTGATGGACTTGAACTACCAGGTGGACGTTGTTGGACGCGAACCAGCCGATGTGGCCTTCGAATGGATGATCGACCAGGGGCTGATCTCTGAACCTTAAGGTGGAGGCTGATAATTCAACGCACCAAGTACTAGATCCCCGGCTTCAATCCGATGCCGGGGATCTAGTTTAATGTTGCCGAGGATTCACGGGAGATTGGTGTCGCCTCACTGATTTTGGTTGCAGGATGGAGACAGGTAGAAAGCATGAACTTAGTGCTGCTCACGGGTGCCGAGCTCGCCATCGACTTCATCGGCGATTTCGGTCGTGACAGCGGTGGTAATGGATTCTTCCTGCCAAACTTCCTCTAGCTCTGCAGATAGATCGGCTTCTTCGCGGGCATGGTCGGGGTCGGAGATATTTGCGCTCATGGCCTCAGTCTAGCCATGAATGCAACAGAGTAAAGGGGAGAATGAGAATATTTTTCTTTCAATTCACACTAGTCAGGGACGAAAGTTGAGTTTCTGCTGACGGAAATGAAAGTTTTTTGAACTAAGTGGTTGACGCTTCAACTTCATTAGTGTCATACTGGTATCAGCAAAACAAATTGAGGCGTCAACTACATGATGGCGCGACGAAAGGAATCAGACATGACTGCACTGACCACCGGAACCTGGAACCTCGACGCATCGCACTCCGAGATTGGCTTCTCGGTTCGCCACGCTGGCATCTCCAAGGTCCGCGGCTCGTTCACCGAATTCGACGCAACCTTGACCACCGGCGAGACCCTGGCTGACTCCTCGGTCGAGGCAACCGTCCAGATCGCATCGGTCAACACCAAGGACGCCAACCGCGACGGCCACCTGAAGAGCGAAGACTTCTTCAATGCCGAGCAGTTCCCAACCATGACCTTCAAGTCCACCTCGGTCAAGGGCGATGCAGGCGATTTCGTTCTCGTTGGCGATCTGACCATCCGCGGCGTGTCCAAGGAAGTTGAATTCGCAGCCGAGCTCGGCGGCGAAGCAGTAGACGCATTCGGCGCAACCCGCGTTGGCTTCTTCGCTTCGACCACCATCTCCCGCAAGGAATTCGGCATCACCTGGAATGCTGCCCTGGAAGCCGGCGGCGTTCTGGTCAGCGACAAGGTCAAGATCGAAATCGACGCTTCGTTCGTACTGCCAACTGCAGAGTAAGAGTTTCCCGTAGGCCGTCATGGGGATGACGGTGCAAGGGCCGATACCGGCAAAGCCTCCGACTCGAGAAATCGAGCCGGAGGCTTTGCCGTTAAAGCGGGATTGGGATATGGCCCGCACAGCCAGATAGCTCAAGGACTAGAAACCCTGGGGAGTCGAGACGGCTGGGACGCTGAATACTACGAGGATCATGAAGGCAACGTAGGCGACCCAGCCCAGAGCAAGGATCAGACCAATCCAGCCAGTAATCTTGCCTGCTGTGGCAGGGGTGTTGAATTCGCGCTCGGCACGGTTCGCTTTGGCAATGGCCAGAGGGCCCAGAATGATGCCGATGAAGAAGATTGAGAGGATGCCCAAGACCATAGAGGTCTGGGCCATCTGGATTCCAGCCATGTTCGGCCCTGCTGGATAGCCGGGGTATCCCGGATAGCCGGGCTGATGGTGTTGGTAAGGGCTCTGCTGGTATTGCGGGTATCCCTGATTCTGGGCATTGCCCTGGTACTGCGGATACTGTGAATACTGGCTATTTTGGCCTTGCTGACCCGTGGCGTAAGGATTGCGTGGTTCATTATTCGGAGTTGTCATGGCAGCCTGCTCTCAAAGTACGAGTGAATCCCTTGAAATAGTATTCTCCCACCTTCTCTCGCACCGTGGCTGATCCATAAGCAGGAAAAGCGCCAGCAAGCTAGAACGCTGAAAAATACCGTGGCCTAAAGCGAAGCTGGGGGATTCTTGCGCCGCCACAATGCGTGGGTGCCAGTTGCCAGCAGCACGAGGGCAAAGCTAAGTACCAAACCGATTCCGAAGATCTGTCCGTACTGAGCGTGCTGCGCCAAATCTGCAGTCAGGTATGTTGCTACAGAAGCGCCCGCGAAAAGGGCGAAAACGAACAGGGAAACGGTAGTAGCCCGCGCGTCGGGGGAGATGTCGGTGGCCCACCCCTGCATCGATGAGTGCATGATCGCGTTCGCGGCCCCCAGGAAAAATGCGGTGACGGTGTATGAGGCAGGGGAGGGGAAGAGCGCCGAGGGAAGGAATGCCACGCTGAGCAGCAGGCCTCCACCGCCAATGAGCCAGGTTCGAGAAAAGCGTGCCACCAACTTGCGCATCAGGCGTGCACCGAGGATCACGCCCAGGGCGAAAGCGCAGCCAAGCGCTCCGGCCAGGCCGATCTCGACACCCGACTCTTGCAGAGCCGGAACGATATAGGTCAGCGGTCCCATCAGCAATCCGCCTTCGAGGAAGACGATCGCGTAGAGCGCCAAATTCATGGGACGTACAGCGGCACGGAAATTGAACCTGGCACGCGAATGCGCAGGCTCCGCGACCTTCCGCAAGGAGAACAAGGCCGCGGCGCAACCGAATGCAGGAAGCGCGAACACCAGCCGCCAGTCCACATAGGTCGCCACCGCGCCAGAAGCCAGTGTTGCCAAGGTGGTGCCCAGCGAGGAATAGATCTGCAAGTCAGACAGGCCCCGCGCGCGTTCCACCCCGGTACGGGTATCACCCAGCAGCGTCATCAGCGTTGGGTACAATGCGCCGAACAAGAGTCCGGTGAGCGAGCGGGCAATGAGCAGCGGGATGAAGCCGGTGAAAAGGATACTGGCAATTGCACTGAGGCCTGCACCGGTAAGCGCGGCGCGCAATATCGCCAAGCGACCGAAGCGATCACTGAGTACGCCCCAGATCGGCTGGCCGATGGCATAGAACAGGGCATAGGAAGCGATCAGCTGGACCGCTTGGGCGAAACTGAGCGAAGTGCCCAGCGAGAGCGCGACCAGCATCGGCGCAGTGCCATAGCGGTCAAAGAAGGAAAGGAAGCCTACAAAGCGCAAAGCCGAATCCGGGACTGAACCTATTGAAGGCTCAAGCTCCTGCTGCGTCTTCATGCCCGTCCTTCATCCGAGACTCTTTCGCATTCCTACCCCATGAAAGCAGAATGCGCCCCGCGATGCTGACTTGGATGACAGCAACACCGGGCACATGACGCGAAGGCGGAGCGATATTTGGTTTTAAATGCACTCGTGGCCGGTTCCCTGGAGGTTTAGGAGGAGGGAACCGGCCACGAAAGCTTTATATATGCCAGCCTTACAGGCCGCGAACCATCAGGACATCCAAGGTACGCGGACCGTGCACGCCTTCGACGCGCTCCAGCTCGATATCACTGGTTGCCGACGGACCTGAGATCCAGGTCTGCGGACGGGTGATGGTCAACCGGGGCATGGCTTCTGGCAGCAGGCGCACGATCGAGGAGATCGGCACGATGCACACATGGTGGTCCGGAACCAGCGAGATCGCACGGCGGCCCTGGTCTGGCTCGCCATCAAGGATGATGGTGCCCGACTCGGCAACCGAAACGGCCGAGGAAGTGACCACGGCGCTGGTGCCGTCCAGCTCAGCGATGCTCAGGCGTGCGCCTGGGGCATCGACGCGCTGTTCGATATCCGCACCCAGTGCGGACAGCCAGCCGGCATCCAAGCCGTGCGGGTAGACCACGCTGTTGGCATCCGTGAGCTTCGCAGCTACGAATTCCGGAATCTGCGCGGCGTCGATGACGTCCACACCGGCCTTGTAATCGACCAGGCGGTCGACCAGCAGCTCGATGAGTTCGGCTTCGCCCATCTCCGAGGTCTTGCGGTATTCGCGGGGAATCTCATCGGCGACCGGAGCGTCGGCCAACGCTGAACGGATCCGTCCTAGGATTTCGTCTTTTGCGCTCACTTGGACTCCTTCTCGTCGCTCCACCAGTCGCGGAAGGACTTGTTTGGCGGGGCAGGGATGTCGCGGCTGGCGGTCCATCCTGCGGCGATACCCGGAAGCTTCTTGATCTTCTTATCCTTGCCAGCAGCCAAACGGCCTAATGGCAAGGCCTTTTCGAGCAGGCCCAGGTTCTTGCCCTTGCCCAATGCCCAGGATCCGCCCTTCATCAGCAGATCCATCTGGGTAGGGAGCTTGTGCTTATCGCGGTTGGCATCCACATCTTCGCCGCGCAGGTGCACGAGGATTTCCGGGATGTTGATCTTCACCGGGCAAGCGTCGTAGCACGCGCCGCACAGCGAGGAAGCGTATGGCAGGGAGCCATTTTCCTCGACCTCGATGCCGGTCATCAATGGCGAAAGAATCGCGCCAATTGGGCCCGGGTAGGTCGAACCGTAGGCGTGGCCACCGGTGCGCTCGTAGACCGGGCACACGTTCATGCACGCCGAGCAACGGATGCAGTTCAACGCGGTGCGGCCGAAGCGGTCGGCCAGGGCACGGGTTCGCCCGTTATCCAGCAGCACGATGTGCACGTTCTGCGGACCGTCATCTTCGCTCACGCCGGTCCACAGCGAGGTGTACGGGTTCATGCGCTCGCCGGTGGAGGACCGGGGCAGCAGCTGCATGAACACCTCGATGTCTTCCCAGTGGGGCAGGACCTTCTCGATGCCCATGACGGTGATCAGGGTCTCTGGCAAGGTCAAGCACATGCGACCGTTGCCTTCGGATTCCACAACGCCCAGGGTACCGGTGTCAGCCAGCGCGAAGTTCGCGCCGGAGATGGCGACCTTGGCGGAGAGGAACTTCTTGCGCAGGTGCTTGCGGGCGGCCTCGGCCAGCTTGGCCGGCTCATCGGTCAGGTTCGGATCCACCACCGGCATCTCCTTGAGGAAGATGTCGCGCACCTCGGTGCGGTTCTTGTGGATGGCCGGGACCAGGATGTGGCTTGGCTTGTCGTTGCCCAGCTGGACGATCAGCTCGGCGAGGTCGGTCTCGAAGGCCTCGATGCCCTCGGTTTCCAGATGCTCGTTGAGGCCGATTTCCTGGGTGGCCATGGACTTGACCTTGACGACCTCTTGGGAACCGGTCGCTTTGACCAGCTCGGTGACGATCTTGTTCGCCTCGTCGGCGTCACGTGCCCAGTGGACAATGCCTCCGCGGGCGGTGAAGTTCTTCTCGAACTCCTCCAACCGATCTTCGAGGTTGGCCATGGTTGTGTTCTTGATTGCGCTGCCGGCGTCGCGCAGTTCTTCCCAGTCAGGAAGTTCGCCCACGACGTTCAGGCGCTTGTCGCGAATGGTGTGGGTGGCGTGGCGCAGGTTCTTGCGCATCTGGGTGTTGCCCAGTTCGCGGTGCGCCGCCTTGGGGAAGGGCTCGGTCTCGAACAGGTTGCCCTGTCCGCCGGCTGGCATGCCGAGGAATACCTGAGTCACAGTGACACCGTCTCTTCCATGGTGCTGGCCAGGATGTCGGCCAGGTGCAAGGTCTTTGGCTTGGCACCGGTGCGCGAGAGTCCGCCGCCGATGTGCATCAGGCATGAGGCATCGCCGCCTGCGCAGGCCGAAGCACCGGTGGAGCAGATGTTCTTCATCTTGTCTTCGAGCATCGCCGAGGATACATCGGAGTTCTTGATGGAGAAGGTACCGCCGAAGCCGCAGCACTGATCTGCTTCTGGAAGCTCGTTGACGGTAATCCCGCCCACGGTCTTGAGCAGATCCAGCTGGCGATCGCCGAGTTTCAGCGAACGCATGCCGTGGCACGAAGGATGGTAGGTGATGGTCTGCGGGAAGTAGCTGCCCAGCTGCTCGGCTGCGTTGGTGATTCCCAGGACATCGACCAGCAGCTGGCTCAGTTCATAGGTGCGCTTGCCAACGGCAACGGCGCGCTCCTTGAGCTCAGGCTTGCCCAGCCGCTCCGCCAGGTAAGGGTGCTGGTGCTTGACCGAAGCGACGCAGGAGCCCGATGGGGCAACAGCGACATCGTAGTCTTCGGTGTCGAAAGCATTAATGTGGTTTTCTACCACTGGCAGGGCTTCAGGCATGTAGCCGGAGTTCATGTGCATTTGCCCACAGCAGGCTTGCGCCTTCGGGAAAATTACTTCATGGCCCAAGCGTTCCAGGATTTTCACGGTCGACTTGGCGGTTTCCGGATACATAGCATCCACAATGCACGTGGCAAAGAGAGCAATTCGCATAATAAATGACTCTTTCAGGGTGTGGTCAGACCATACTATGCGAGAATCTTCGTAATAGTCAAGACTTGTTGTGATGGCACTCACCTTGTACCGTAGGTGGTCGGACCACATATGGTCAGACCATCTCGAGTAAGGACGCCCACACCGTGTTTACACCATCCACGGATCCGATTGCGGGGAGCATTGCTGTTTCAGCACTTGTCGCGCTGATCCCGCTTGTAGCATTTTTCGTGCTCCTGGCAGTTATCAAGGTCAAGGCCCACTGGGCAGGCCTTGGCTCGCTAGTCGTAGCTATTATTGTCGCCATTTTCGGCTGGAACATGCCAGTCGGAATGGCATTGAATTCCGGACTGATGGGCATGGTCTTCGGTGCCTTCCCAATCGTCTGGATCGTCGTCATGGCGATCTTCCTTTACCAGGTGACCGTGAAGTCCGGCCGCTTCGAGGACCTGCGCCGTGTCTTTGACGTGATCGGCGGCGGCGACGTGCGCATCCAGGCCGTGCTGATCGCCTTCTGCTTCGGCGGCCTGCTTGAAGCACTGGCCGGATTCGGGGCCCCGGTGGCCATTACCGCCACCATGCTGCTGGCCCTGGGCCTGTCCCCGCTGCGCGCTGCCTGCGCAGTGCTGATTGCCAACACCGCCCCAGTAGCCTTCGGCGCCGTGGCGATCCCAATCACCACCGCTGGTGCTTTGACCGGCATCCCTGCTGCTGACATCGGTGCCATTGTCGGCCACCAATCGCCACTGCTGGCACTGTTCGTGCCATCGATCCTGGTACTGATCCTCGACGGCTGGCGCGGCATGCGCCAGACCCTGCCAGCAACCCTGACCATCGGCATCTCCTTCGGCGTCGCCCAGTGGCTGTGCTCGACCTACTTCTCCTACGAGCTGACCGATATCGTCGCCTCGCTGATCGGCCTGGCCGCGGCAGTGATCCTGCTGCGCTTCTGGACCCCGAAGGGTGCCGACGAAGCACGACAGCGCGTGCTGACCGCCGAGGCTGCCGCAATTCCCCACGAGGCTAACGCCAAGCTGCACCCGGGCAACACCTGGATGGCCTTGTTCCCGTACCTGCTGGTTATCGTCATCTTCGGCGTGGCCAAGCTGTGGAAGCTGGGCGTGGACATTCCCGCATGGCTGGCAAGCACTGACATCAAGTTCGGCTGGCCGGGACTGGACGGCAAGATCCTGAACGCCGAGGGCGAAGCGGTAACTTCTACCATCTACAACTTCCAGTGGCTCTCCTCGCCAGGTACCTTGCTGCTGATCACCGGCCTGATCGTGGCCCTGGTCTACGCAAAGAACGACGGCAACGGCAAGTACGCCATGACCTTCGGCGAAGGCGCTGCCGAAATCGGCAAGACCATCTACAACATGCGCTTCGCAGCCCTGACCATCCTCTCGGTCCTCGGCCTGGCATACGTGATGAACCTTTCGGGCCAGACCATCACCATTGGCACCTGGCTGGCCGGCACCGGCGCGTTCTTCGCCTTCCTGTCCCCAATCCTGGGCTGGATCGGCACCGCGGTGACCGGTTCGGACACCTCGGCCAACGCACTGTTCGCCAAGCTGCAGCAGACTGCTGGCATCAACGCCGGCATCGATCCGAACCTGCTGGTTGCCGCTAACACCTCCGGTGGCGTGGTCGGCAAGCTGATTTCCCCGCAGAACCTGGCCATCGCCGCGACCTCGGTGAAGATGGAAGGCCAGGAATCGGTGATCCTCAAGAAGGTTGCCGGTTGGTCCGTAGGCATGTTGCTGGTGCTGTGCTGCTTGGTGTATCTGCAGTCCACGCCGGTACTGTCCTGGATGCTGCCATAGCCCTGACCGGCTAAAATAGATCCGATGTCAATGAACCCAGCTCCGCGTGCGTACCAGATCGTTCTCCAAGCAATTGAAGAGGATCTGCGCACAGAGAAGCTATCCGTAGGGGACCAGCTTCCCGGCGAGCGTGCGCTCGCGGAGCGGCATGGGATATCGCGGGCTTCGGTCCGCGATGCCATCCGCATCCTTGATGTGATGGGTATTATCAAGACCTCTGCTGGCTCCGGGCCGAACTCCGGAGCGGTGATCATCTCCAATCCCTCGGCCGGCATTTCGCAGGCCTTGCGGCTGCACTTGGCAGCCAAGGGGATCAACGTCCGCGAGATCGTCGAGTCGCGCATCCTGCTGGAAACCTGGGCCGCGCAGATGAACCCCCGCGACCCGGTCTACGCCCAGCAGGTCATCGACCGCACCGCGGTGCTGATCATGCGCATGGACGATCCGCAGCTTTCCCGCGAGTCATTCCACCGCATTGACGCCGAGTTCCACGTGCTCCTGGCCTCCATGGCCGGGAATTCGGTGGTTGAATCCATGATGGAATCCCTGCGAAACTCGATCAGCGACTACGTCTCCGACTCGGTGCCCAGCGACGAGGCCTGGCAGCCGGTGGTGCGCGTGTTGCGCCGCCAGCACAAGGCCATCCACCACGCATTTGCCACCGGGCAGCGCGAGCGCGCAGCCCAGCTGCTCGAAGAGCACATCAACTGGTTCTACTCGCAGACCCGCTAGCGCCCACAGCTAAACTTCGACCGTATAAGTCGGACTTTATTGCCCCTCGACCCTTATATATCTGATATATTCTTGGACAGCGACGGGGCTACTTTTTCGGATGCAACAGCAGGTTCATATCGCAGGTCAGTTCCCGTCGATTTACCATCGAAACTTCTTGCGAGGGAATTCATGAGCCAACTTTTTGACCTGTCCGGACGACTGGCCTTGGTCACAGGGTCCTCCCGCGGCATTGGCCGCGAACTTGCTAAAGCACTGGCCGATGCCGGTGCCACCATCATCCTGCACGGCCGCGATGCGCAAAGGCTTGACAAAACGGCCGCCGAATTCGCCGCCTGCTACGGCGCAGAAAGAATCCATAGCGTCTGCTTCGATGTCACCGATGACGCCGCTGTGCGCGAGAATATCGCCGCCATCGAAAAGACCATCGGCCCCATCCGCATCCTGGTGAACAACGCAGGCATCCAGCACCGCGTGCCCATGCTGGAACTGGAAGTCGCCGACTGGCAGCGCGTGATCGATACCAACCTCACCAGCGCCTTCTTAGTAGGCCGAGAAGTCGCACGTGGCATGGTAGAACGCGGCGAAGGCAAGATCATCAACATCTGTTCGGTGCAAACCGACCTGGCCCGACCCACCATCTCCGCCTACACCGCGGCCAAGGGCGGACTGCGCAATCTCACCCGCGCCATGACCGCAGAATGGGCCGGAGCAGGACTTCAGATCAACGGCATCGCACCGGGCTATATCCACACCGAAATGACGCAGAATCTGGTGGATGACGAGAAATTCAACTCCTGGATCCTGGGCCGCACCCCGGCTGGCCGTTGGGGAACCGTCGAGGACCTGGCAGGCCCAGCAGTGTGGTTGGCCTCGGGTGGATCGAACTACGTGAACGGGCAAACCATTTTCATCGACGGAGGCATGAGCGTTGTCGTCTAGCACCCTGTCCAACATGACCTTGGCCGTCGTGGCGCACGCGGCCGGGGACCTGCGCATCGAGCAGATCGAGCTGCCAGCACCGGCAACAAATGAGGCACGCATCGCCATCGCGTACGGCGGCATCTGCGGATCGGACCTGCACTACTGGAGCCACGGCGCCGCCGGGGAATCCATCCTCAAAGCACCGATGATTCTCGGACACGAGATCGTGGGAACTGTCATTGAAGCCGCCGCCGATGGCAGTGGTCCGCCAGCCGGAACCAAAGTTGCGGTGCACCCTGCAACACCAGGGGAGACCGGGGAACCTTATCCGGAGGCCTGCCCGAACCTTTCACCGGGATGCACCTACCTGGGCTCGGCTGCCCGCTACCCGCATACCGAGGGCGCCTTTGCGCGCGAGGTGAATCTGCCCTCCCGGATGCTTCGCGAACTGCCTGCCGGACTGTCGCTGCGCGACGCTGCGCTGGCCGAGCCAGCCGCAGTGGCTTGGCATGCGGTATCGCGAGCCGGCGAGGTTGCCGCCAAGAAGGCGTTGGTCATTGGCGCTGGCCCGATCGGAGCGCTGGCCGTGGCCGTGCTCAAGCGTGCCGGAGCCGAGGAAATCATCGCGGTGGACATGCACGATAAGCCGCTGGAAATTGCCAAGGAACTGGGTGCCACATCCACCTTGCGTGCCGATGACCAGGATGCAATTGCCAAGGTGAACGCCGATGTGGTGATCGAGGCCAGCGGCAATTACCGCGGATTGGCCTCGGCGGTGCGCGGTGCTGTGCGCGGCGGGCGCGTGGTCATGGTCGGGTTGCTGCCTTCGGGAGAGCAACCTGCACTGATTTCCCTGGCGATTACCCGCGAGCTGGAACTTGCCGGGTCCTTCCGCTTCAACGGCGAAATCGACCAGGTGCTTGCTGCCCTGGCCGATGGCTCATTGCAGATTTCCGCGGCGGTAACCCACGAATTCCCGGTGGCCGAGGGCCTCGAAGCCTTTGAAACAGCCAAGAATTCTTCGAAGTCCGGCAAGGTCTTGCTGAACTTCCTCGGGTAGTAGCCCGCCTTTACCGCAAGTGCGCCGCCGCAGCCCCCGAAGCCAGGGCCCGCGGCGGCTACTTGGTTGGTTTAGCGGACGTTAATTGGCCGCTGCAATGCTCACCGCGGTACGCACCGGTACCGGGTTGGCGAACAAATCCAGCACGGGGCAGTGGGCGTCCACTGCCTGGCGCAGCTCCTCATAGCGTTCGGCCGATTCCGGGCCGGCAATCTGGATGTCCAGATCCACAGAGGAGAAGCCCGGACGGATGGCCTTGTCGATGCCGAACAGGCCGCGGACATCGAGGTGGCCATTGGCCACAATCTTCACGTCGTCCACCTGGATGCCAAGGTTCTGGGCATACAAGCGGTAGACCACGACCTGGCAGGAAATGAGTGCGCCCAGCGCGTATTCCACTGGGCTGGCGGCCACGTCGTTGCCACCCAATGCGGCAGGCTCATCGACCTGGAAGGAATGCTTGCCGGACACAATGTTGCTGGCTACCGAATCGAAGCCCTCGCCTTCGACGGTGAACGTCAGCTTGGCGCTTTGCGGGGCGGCTGAAATGCGTTTGCCCCAGCCATGGCCTGCTTCTTGCAGGCGCTGGGCGCGGTCCTCGGAAATGCTGAGGGTAGATGCTGCGTTAGTCATGGGAATTAATCCCCTTTCTGGCGCAAGGGGCGCCATCGCTTACGCACCTTGGCGGTCAAGATGCGTCGAATCTTCACCTGGGGCACCCCGCACAATGACGAAGGAGGGTTGCCGTCCACTCAGCCAGGGCTCAAGCAGTGGAACTCGTGATTCAATGGTTCTTTTCTACCGGCCACGTTGCCTGTGAGTAAAGGGCGGGGTAACTTTTCTTCACTAAGCATCTTGTCGGGGAGCTGGCTAAGATGGAATTTAGCTTTCGGGTGCCCACTGCACGAACAACGAACGGCGAGTATGGAATTCCAGCTGACACTTTCTGCGGCCCAGACACTGGTGACCGAATCCGAATACGACTTGGGTCAGTTCCTGTGCGATTCCGGAAAAGTGCAGATTGCCAACCGGGACATGCAACCCGGCTCCACCCGCATCTCGGCAGTGGTGCTGCGCGATTCGGTGATGGCCCAGCTGGAAATCCACGGGGGCAATATCAGCTTCAGCAGCTTCTGCGGGAAGCATCCAGGTGTGCAGTCTTGCGAGGATGTCGCCGCCTTGCTCATCGAGGTGACTACCGAAGAGGACCAAGGCTTCTACGTTTCTGATTCCGGGGTGGACCCCCACGCGTGGAAACGCAACAGCAAGCCGCAGTGGGAACACACTTTGGACCGCCTGCTTCCAACTATTGTTGATGAGCCGCTGGCAGCCGAAGAACCACTGGGGCTGATCCTCAAGGTGGTCAGTGAACCACGCTACGGCGGCGAGGACGCGCTGACCTTGCAGGCGCGTCCGGCCCGCCAAGGCACCAAGAGCCCGTGGATCCAGACCGGGGTCAGCTGGCGCAGTGTGGCCTTCGACGCGCGATTTTCCAAGAAGCAGCGCCGTGCGCTGGTTGAACTGGACCGGCTGCGCGAGCACGTAGAACAAGATACCTACCGCCATTCCTGGGATCCCAAGGACTGGATCTCGCTGATGAACCTGCCCGGCCAGGACCTGCTGGATGCCTTTGAATCCCTGCGCGAAGCCGGGGTGCAGATCGTCAACGGCGGTTCAGCGGCCAAAGTGCCAGTAGAGTTCAGCGAGCAGCCAGCCCTGGCCCATGTGGATTTGCGGCGCGGTGAATATGGGCTGGTCATGGAAGGCAAACTGCATGGACCAAGCGCAGAGCATACCTACCTGCTGCCGATAGGCAACCCTCCGACCTTGCTGGCCTATGCCTCCAGCCCCTTGCCGAAGTCCAAGCAAATCGGTTTGGCACTCTTTGCTGAACCGGTGACGAAGGAACTGGCGACGTTTATTGAATCCGGAGCGCAAACCGTTCCGCAGCAAAGCATCGAACTTTTTGAACAACAGCATCTGGACCGGTTGCGCCTAATGGCACCGTTGAAAAGCGAAGATGAAAGCTACCCGATTCCGGTTCCAGCACGTCCTAGCCTCAAGGTCTGGTTGGAGAGCATCCAAACTCCACTAACCGTGCGCTATTCGTGGGAATACACCAGCAAGGGACCGCGCCAGCGTGCAGTCGAAAAGGAGATCGCCGATTCGGTCCAGGATAAGCTCGGTGCCCAGGCTTCCTTGGGCCAACTGACTTCTTCGGGTATTTTCCCGTCCAAGGAATTCACCACCTCCGAGTCCATCGACTTCTTGGTCTACGTCTTGCCACTGCTGGCTGAGCATCCCGATGTGGTCATTGATGAGCAGAACAGGCTCCCGAAGTACCGGATCAATCATGAGCCAGCCACCGTCAGTGTTGAAGCTGGGGAAAGCACCGGAGACTGGTTCGACCTGTCGGTGGAAGTGCTTATCGATGAAATCAAGGTTCCGTTCGCCCAGTTGCTGGAGGCCTTGACCAAGCAAGACGAATACCTCATCTTGGATGACCTGACGGTCATCCCGATTGCTGGTGCCGACTTCACTCAGCTGCGCCAGCTGATCACGGAAGCCGGGGAACTGGGCACGGTCCAAGGCGAAACAATTCGCATCCATAAGTTGAGCATCGACTGGTGGCAGGAACTGGTTGATCTGGGAATTATTGAAGCCCAGCACAACCAGTGGCTGCAGACCATGAAAGAGCTGGACGGCAACGAACAGATGCAGCCGGTCGAGCTAGCGGAGTCCTTCAACGCCCAGCTGCGTCCTTATCAGAGCCAGGGCCTGTCGTGGCTGAACTTCCTGCGCGTCCACGGTCTGGGCGGTGTGCTGGCCGACGACATGGGGTTGGGCAAGACAGTTCAGCTTCTGGCTTGCCTTGAACAAGCCCGGGTTGAAGATCCAGCGCAGAAGTTCTTGGTGCTGGCCCCGACCTCGGTGGTGGGCAACTGGATCAATGAAGCGCAGCGCTTTGCGCCTCAGATGAGCGTCACCGGCATAACCTCGACGGCTAAGAAGAGCGGACAGAGCATCACCGAGCAGATCGGCGACGTCCAGCTGGTCGTCACCAGCTATACGATCTTCCGCCTGGCCTACGAAGATTTTGAAGCCGCCGGTTTCAGCGTGATGATCATGGATGAGGCGCAGCAGCTGAAGAACCACGCTTCCAAGGGCTATAAGCAAGCACGCCAGCTGCCGGTTCCGTGCAAATTCGTGGTCACTGGTACCCCGATGGAAAACAACCTCTTGGAACTGTGGGCGCTGGTCTCGCTGGCAGCACCGGGCCTGCTGGGCGGGGCGAAATCCTTCAAAGATAATTACCAGAAGCCAATTGCCGACGGGGACCAGCAACGGCTTGAACGGTTGAAGAGCCGCCTGCGTCCGTTCGTGCTGCGCCGCACCAAGGAGCAGGTCGTTCCAGAGCTTCCAGCCAAGACAGAACAGGTGCTGGAAGTTGAATTGGAGCCCGGGCATCGCAAGGCTTATGACCGCCGTTTCCAACGGGTACGCCAAGAAGTTCTGGGCTTAGTTGATGACGTGGATTCGAACCGATTCAAGATCCTGCAATCGCTGACCCTGCTGCGCCAGCTTGCCTTGGACCCATCCCTCGTGGGGGAGGGCGATGCCCCGAGCGCGAAGTTGGAAATGCTGCGAGAGCTCATGGCAGATGCGGTCTCTGAAGGGCACAAGATTCTGGTCTTCAGCCAGTTCACCGGCTTCCTCCAAAAGGCTCGCCAGGTCGCTGAGGAGCTGGGTATCGACCACGGGTACCTTGATGGGGCAACCAGTGGAGTAAAGCGAAAGGAACTGATTGATGGCTTCAGCGCAGAGCAGTTCCCGGTCTTCTTCATCTCGCTGAAGTCTGGCGGCTTCGGCATCAACCTGACTTCGGCGGACTATTGCATCTTGCTGGATCCTTGGTGGAACCCGCAGGCTGAGGCGCAGGCTATTGACCGTGCTCATCGCATCGGACAAACGCGTCCGGTTTATGTGTATCGCTTGGTAGCAAAAGACACCATCGAATCCAAGGTGCTGGCGCTGCAAGCCAAGAAGACCCAGCTGTTCAATGATGTCTTGGGAGAGAGCGCGGAGGCAGCGCAGAGCACCTCATTGAACGCGAGCGACTTCTTGGCGCTGATGGAATAAGCGGGCCACGAACTTGAAGTCTTGAAAACCTAAGAGTTTCCTAGATCTGGGTGCTCGAAAGTTCGCTAGAGAATCTCGTCGAAGCTGGTATTCAGACGGTGCAGCAGGTCGCCGAAATTCTTCAATTCGGCAGCTTCCCACTCTTTGAGTTGGCGGCGCAGTTCCTGACGCAGCGTGTTGCCGCTGGTACGCCACTTTTCCTTGGCACGAGTGGTCGCCGAGACCAGCTGGGCGCGGCCATCGGATGGGTCCTGGGTACGGGTGACAAGTTCCAAGGACTCAAGATGCTGCACTAGGCGCGAGACGGTGGCTTTATCCAGGCGCAGCTTTTCTGCCAGGGCTCCTTGTTGCTGTGCCTCGTCACGGATGACAACTGCAAGCAGGCGGTATCCCGGATCCTGCAGATCGGGATGGATGATCTTGGCGCGACGGATCAGCATCTGGCGGGCGCGCAATAAGATGGCCGTGAATTCATCTTCAACGGTCTGCATCAAGTCTTCTTCGTGCATGGAAACCATTCTAAAGTTCAATGTTCTCCAAAGACGATTTTGACGGGCTTGATGCTCAACGCTCCGGGCTCCGGCCATGGATATCCACCCGAGTCAGCGATAGCTCTGCGCTGGCGCCAGGACTCAGTGCAGCACGAAGGCAGGAGGGAGGTCAGCGGTTTCCATGCTATCGATTCAGTCACTGGTAATAGTGGGGTATCTTGCATGATTCACTCGTGCATTTAGATGAATTTCTCATTGCTCAAGCTTGCTGATCTGCGAGGATTTGATCAAGCGCAAATTTGCGCCAGGCAAATTCCATTTCGGAGGACAAATGCTCTGGCTCCCGGGAAACGCGATCTTCAAGAGGATCCAAGCTCTGGTGAAATCGGTGTTATCGGAAGTTGAATTGCGCCATGACTTCCTTGATGATCTGGACAAGCTGTCTGGTGGTGTTAAACGGTGTGGAAGATAGCCATTTAACTTTCTTGACGCTTCAACTAATGGTTGGTAAGTTTAAATCATGAATCAGCGGCCCGATACTCCTCCCGTCTTGTTCCTGAGCCATGGCGCGCCGCCCTTGGCTGACGATCAACGCTGGACCCAGGAACTGGCCGGATGGTCCGACACCTTTGCGAAGCCAAAAGACATTCTGATGATCTCCGCGCACTGGGAAAATGCGCCGGTGTCACTGAGTGCCACTGTCCAGAAGAATGAATTGGTATATGACTTCTGGGGATTTGACCAGAAGTACTACGACGTTCGGTACGACGCCCCCATGGCGCCTGAGCTGGCCAACGAAGTCGAGCGGCTGACTTCGGCCCATGGTCATCACGTGCAGCGCGATGAGTCACGCGGGCTGGACCACGGCGCTTATGTTCCGCTGAAGGAAATGTTCCCGGAGGCCGATGTGCCAGTGGTGCAGATGTCCATGCCAACGCTGGATCCTACAGGGCTCTTCGAGCTGGGCAAGAGCCTGGCGCCTTTGCGCGAGCGGGGAACCTTGATTGTCGGTTCCGGGTTCACCACCCACAATCTGCGCTGGTTCAACCCAGCTGGGGGACCGGATTCAACCCCGCCTTCAGCTTCCAGCGAGTTTGACCACTGGGCCGAGGAGGCTATGGCCCGCGGGGATGTGGACTCCATCCTTGATTACCTACATAAGGCTCCGGCTGCGCGTGAGGCGCACCCGCGATCCGAGCACTGGGCTCCGCTGTACGTCGCCTTGGGCGCGGCCTACGCGTCAGGTGGGATTGATGCCAAAACCGCCATTGATGGCTTCTGGTTCGGTCTATCCAAGCGCTCGTGGACATTGAGCTAATCACCGCCCGAGGGTAGGTGGGATAAGAGGTGCGGCACCGCAAGGTGCCGCACCTCTTGCGTATTAAGCGACCTTGCAGGCGCGGACGATGCAGTTGTTCTAAAAAATTTTTGAGAATTTAAAATGGCAATCCACTGTGGAGTCGATTCGAGAAACACAGAGTCAGTCCAAATCTACGGGTAGATAAATAGCCTGTGAATATGATTTACGTCACCTAAATCCCGTGAGTGCGCTCACTAAGTGACGCGCTTCACTGTATGCTCTTATGGTCAGACCATAGTGGTCTGACCATAAGAGGTCATCTTGTTGCAATGATCGAATCCGCGTGTGGGCGGATTCCCTGCGCGAGTATGGCAGAAAGGACCATGGATATGGACAACCTAGGTGTGCTCGCACTGTTGGCGCTGGCACCAATTCTCGTGGTGGGCATTCTTCTTGCCGGCCTCCGTTGGCCCGCTAAATACGCCATGCCCGTTGGATACGTCGTTGCAGTAATCGTGGCGCTATGGGTTTGGAAAATGGACTTCAATGGCGTGCTCGCAGCATCCATCGAAGGCCTGGTAATTGCCTCAACGATGCTTTATATCGTCTTCGGCGCATTGCTCTTGCTCGCGACCCTCACGGTGGGTGGTGCCATGAACACCATCCGAGCAGGCTTCAACAACATTTCCGCCGACCGGCGAGTTCAGGCCATCATCATTGGCTGGCTTTTCGGCAGCTTCATCGAAGGCGCTTCCGGCTTTGGTACTCCTGCAGCGGTGATTGCACCACTGCTTCTGGCCCTGGGCTTCCCGGCAATGGCAGCGGTCATGGTTGGCCTGATCATCCAGAGCACTCCGGTTAGCTTCGGTGCCGTGGGCACCCCAATTCTGATTGGTGTGAATCAGGGTCTTGGGGGCGATCCAGCCGTGGCCGAACGTATCAATGTGCTCGGTTTGACCATGCCTGAATTCGTCAGCAGCATCGGCTTCCAAGTAGCACTTATGCACGGCATTATCGGTCTGCTGATCCCGCTGATCATGGTCTGCATGCTCACTGGCTTCTTCGGCCCGGAACGCCGTTTCAGCGATGGCCTGAAAATCTGGCCATTTGCCATCTATGCATCGCTGGCCTTCACCGTGCCTTCGGTGCTGACCGCTCGTTTCCTCGGCCCAGAGTTCCCATCGCTATTTGGTGGATTGGTCGGCCTGGCGTTGGTAATGTTCACCTCCAGCCGTGGCTTCCTGATGCCAAAGGATGTCTTTGACTTCGGTCCTCGTCCGAGTTGGAACGAGCGATGGAGCGGCAAGCTGGATCCGGAAAACGCTGTTGACAGCACCATTACCGTTGGCAAGCTCAGCGCTTGGTCGCCGTACCTGTTGATGGGTGTGCTGTTGGTTCTGACCCGCGTAATTCCGGAAGTGAAAACCTTCCTGACCGGTCTGCAGATTCCAGTGGCCGATATTCTCGGTACCGGAATCACCACTTCCATTCAGCCGTTCTACCTGCCTGGCTTCATGATGATCTTGGCTTCCTGCCTCGCCTTCGTGTTGCACAAGATGAGCGGAGCGCAGATTGCCCGAGCCTTCAAGGTTTCGGCAGCCCAGTTGTGGGGTACTGCGGTAGCCCTGCTCTTCGCGGTACCGCTAGTACGCATCTTGATCCAGTCCGGACCTGAGCTGAATGACTCGGGTCTGGCAAGTATCCCGGTGACGCTGGCCGAGGGTGCAGCGGCGATTTCTGGCGGTGTGTGGCCGTTGATCGCGCCGTGGATCGGTGCTTTGGGTGCGTTCGTTGCGGGCTCCAACACCATCTCCAACCTGACCTTCTCGCAGTTCCAGTTCTCCACCGGTGCGCAAATCGGTGTCGATCCGGAAGCGATTGTGGCAGCCCAGGCTGTCGGCGGTGCCGGTGGCAATCCAATCTCGATCCACAACATCGTGGCTGCTTCGGCAACCGTGGGCTTGCTGGGTCGCGAGGGTGACTTGTTGCGCAAGACGATTCTGGTTACCAGCTACTACTGCCTGGCTGGTGGCGTCATCGCGTACCTGTTCGTGTACGGTATTGGCTTGAACCCGGGGACCATCATGTTGGTTCTGCTCCTGCTGGCGTTGATCGCCATCGGAGCATGGATGATCAAGCGTGACAATGCGGCGAAGCAGGCCGCAGTCCGCTAGGCATCGCAAGAAGGCGGAAATAGGCACAAAGGAGCGGGGCATCGGATGAGAATCCGATGCCCCGCTCCTGTCATGCAAGAATCAAATTGAGCTTGGTGCTAGTTGGCGGTTACCGATGCATCGTCAATGCGGAACAAGGTAGCCTGCGAGCTGTCTTCGACGCCCTTGAAGCGCAGGGTTACGGTCTTGCCGCGGAAGTTGTCCAGATCGACAGTCTGCAACTGATACGAGGAGCTGGCATCCAAGTTAGACCAGGTGCCCATGTTGTAAGTTCCATAGCCGTCCAGTACCTGTACGGTCAGCTTGTCGTACTGGCTGTAGGAAGTACCTTCATTGGTCAGCACGCGTAGGTAGAACTTCAGCTGTGCATTGCTGGCATCTGCTGGGATGGTGACCTTCTGATCCAAGGTGTAGGTGTTGGAATTGCCCCAGCCATTCAGGCCAGCCAGTCCGTTGCCGGAACGGGCGGCCGTACCCGACTCGAAGGTGTCAGCGCGGTTAGCAGTCCAGTGGTCAGATCCGCTTTCAAAACCTGGGTTCAGCAGCAGGTTGCCGCTTGGCTCTGGATCTGGGTTTGGAGTTGGCTCGGTGCCATCCGACGCATTCATGATCTTGGTGGCATCCACCAGGCCTGCACCGCAACCGATACTGCAACCACCTGGCATGGAGCGGGTGCCCTGCTTCAATGCAGTTTCAACAGCGGCAGGGGACATTGCAGGATCCACCGACTTCATCAAGGCGACCATGCCCGCTACGTGCGGGGTAGCCATGGAGGTGCCCTGGTAGAAAGCGTAGCCCTGGCTTGATGGGGTGGTGGAACCGGTGTTGATGGTGGAAAGTACGCCCTGGCCGGAGTAGCGGGTGTCGCCGCCTGGTGCAGTCACGTCAATGGCTGAACCGTAGTTCGTGTAGTACGACGGTGCGCCCGATGGGTTGCTGGCCGCTACGGTGATGACGTTATCGCAGTTGGCTGGACGAGAGTTTGAAGCATTCTGGCTTTCGTTGCCTGCGGCCACGACTACCGACGTGCCGCGCGAAACCGCAGCGTTGATTGCTGACTGATAGGTGGTGCCGCATGCGCCGCCACCGCCTAGGGACATATTGATGGTGTCTGCCGGGGTTGGATTATTGGGAACACCGGACACTGAACCGCCCGAAGCCCAAATGATTGCATCAGCGATGTCAGAGAGGCTGCCGCCGCACTTAGCCAGAACACGCACTGGCTGGATCTTGGCGTTCGGGGCAACGCCAGCGACACCGCTGGAGTTGTTGGTGACAGCCGCGACAGTACCCGCCACGTGGGTGCCGTGCCAGGAGGAGCTGCCCGCGTAGCTACCGCCGCATTCACCGGCGGCGTACCAGTCGCCTTCATCCTGAGGATTGGAGTCGCGGCCGTTGCCATCACGTGCCGAAGAAGAACTGGACACGAAGTCGTAGCCGGAGATGACATTTGCATTTAGATCCGAGTGCGAGGTGATGCCGGTGTCCAAGACAGCGACGATGCTGCCCTGGCCCGTGGCGATGTCCCAAGCTGAAGGCAGGCGCATTCCGTTGGTGCCGCTGTAGTGCCACTGCTCGTCGTACCGGGTGTCGTTTGGCGTCATGGAAATCTTCATGATGGCATCGGGTTCCACCGACTCCACAAGACCAGATTTTGCGATATCGGCCATGAACTCCTTGGCGCCATTGCCTTTGAGCTTTTCGTCGGCCTTCACTACGAAACCACCGGTGGCCATGGCGCGCATTTCCTTGACGGAAACGCCAGCTGCCTTGGCGGCTTTGCCCCAGGCCTTAGCGCGGGATGACTTGCCAGCGGTGTTGGCTGAAGCCTTGTAGGTGACGATGAACTGGTCGTAGGACTCAGCTGATTCGACCGAGCCAATCTTGACCTTTGCTTCTCCCTGAGCCTTGGGGAGGGACTTTTCCGCCGGAGCGGTTACTGGGGCGGCGTTGGCTGGCAATGCGCCGGCGCCGAAGCCGCTCATTCCGATCACGACGGCCGCAGAGACGGCCAGGGTTCTCCGAAGAGGGGTAGAAAAACGTGCCATTGATGTTCTCCTTGTTGGGTTTTTGGGCGCACAAGGTTCGGTGATCAATCGACCAGGTGTGTGCCGGTAGGAGCGTAACTGGTCGGTAACACCTAATGGAAGTATTTCTCAAATAAATCTTTTATATTCACACATGTACTAAAAAGGTGTTTCACATATTTACGTGCGTGTACCCCGGCGGAATCACGGATTAGCGAAATGAATGATAGTTATTTGTCGAAGAATTTGGATGAAAATTTTCAGATTTGATCTGACTACAGCAAACGTGTCAAGTAATATCCGACGCAGGCGAAGTTATCCAAAGATGAGGGGGAGTTTACTGGATGCATCTTGGCCGGTAAATCTGGCCGGATAGATGCGATTGCAGAGGCTCAGTTGGATATCTAATTCATTGAGAAACCGAATTCTTGGGAATGCGCAAGATCGAAAGGGGTTGTTCTCCGCCGAACCTGATCAGTGAGGTGGGTGGCTGGGATGGTCAAGCCAACTTCGAAGAGGCCGCATTTATTGCAAGAATCGAATCGCGCAGCAGTAAGGCGCAATAGTGCCGAGCCCGATGAGCCCCGAAGGCGTAGGCTGAAGCTGGTCAAAGAAGGGAATAGGTAAATGGTATCTGGGCTTTTGTCAGTAGACGGCGGGCAGACCGGCATTAAAATGCGTTTCGAGCACGGTGATGAGACGCAAGAACTTCGCTTTCCCGGCGTACAAACCCAAGAACCAGTACTTCCTCAACTTGCCCGTGCGATCAATCAAGCAATTGCGGAGCACAACGCGCCTTCCGCAGTAATCAGCGTAGGCACCACCGGACTGGTGAAAGCTGAACACGATGCCCGCCAGCTCTTTGAACTCATCGATTCCCCAGCTACTGGCCAAATCGCATTGGCTCACGACTCGGTGACCAGCTATCTAGGTGCGTTAGGTGACCATCACGGGGTTGTTGTTGCAGCAGGGACCGGAGTAGTCACCCTGGCAGTGGGCCACGACGCCGTGGCACGAATCGACGGGTGGGGCCACATCATGGGCGATATCGGCAGTGGCTACTGGATCGGCCAGCAAGCCATGGACGCTGCGATGCGTGGTTTTGACGGCCGGGGGCCTGCCACGGCGCTGACCGATCAGCTGGCCGCGCGCTGGCCAGACCTGACCGAAGCCTATATTGAACTGCAAGCTATGCCGGAACGGGTAGCAACGGTTGCCTCCTTTGCTCAGGTTGCCGCAGACCTGGCCGCCACCGATGCGATTGCCGCCCAGATCTGCGCGCGTGCAGGAAGTGAACTGGCCAATTCAGCAGCAACCGCATTGCGCCGAGTAGCTTTGGCCCAGGGGGCCGGGCCGGTATTGGTCGCGGGCATCGGGGGAGTGCTTGCCGGTGAATACGTCAAGAACAGCTTTGCCCAAGAACTAGAGCGGCTAATCCCAGCCGCACAGCTTCAAGACAGTTCCGGAAATGGGCTGGACGGTGCACAAAGGCTGTCGCGGCTACCTGAGGATCATGCTTTGCAAGAGCTGGTATCACGCTTCGGAACGCAGCGGTAAATCGCTGACAGCGGGGCCGCGCATCATCAAGTAGGCGCTGTTGCGCAATAGGTGACAAGATTAGTGGTAAACGTCGTGATTATTAAGGAGTCATCGTGAGTTTCCGAGTCGGACCCGTAGATCTTATCCCAGAAGGCGAATCGCTGCTGGTTGAAGCCAAAGACAGCGGCGCGAGCGAAGACATCGCGATCTTCCACGCCGAAGACGGCAACTTCTATGCCCTGCAGGATGAATGCACGCACGAAGTCGCGTCGCTCTCCGATGGCTGGATCGAAGACTGCACCGTGGAATGCCCGTTGCACTCATCGAGCTTCGACTTGAAGACCGGCAAGGTGCTGTGCATGCCAGCTACCGTGGATGCCCGGACCTACAAGGTAAACGTCGTGGACGGCTTCTTGGAGCTTGAAGTCTAGATGCTTTCAGTGCACATTATCGGAGGCGGGGTCGCCGGGTACACCCTGGCCCGGCATCTGGTGCAGCAGAACTACCCCGGATCCATCAAGATCAGCGATGCCCAAGGTCTGCCCTATGACCGCCCTCCGCTGAGCAAATCCCTGCAGGTTGAACCGTTTGCACCGCTGTCCTGGTACCAGCAGAACAACGTCGGTCTAATCCAGGAAGAAGTGGAAAACCTGCAGCTGCCGCAGTCGGCTGAAGACTGGCTAGTGCTGGCTACCGGCACCACGCCCAAGGCATTGGATGTCTCCGGCGGACACCTTGCACGCAGTTTGCACAGTGCCGCTGACGCAGCCTTTATTTCAGACGTCTTGGAATCGGGAATGTTCGGCCAACGCGTGCTTGTCATCGGAGCGGGACTGGTAGGCGCCGAATTCGCTTCTACTGCCAAGATGTCCGGCGCGCAGGTCACCCTGATTTCCAGCTCTGCCGCTCCTCTGGCCCATGTGCTGGGCCAGGAGCTTGCCGAACAGCTGCACGCAGATCATGCCAACCACGGCATAGCCACCCTCAGCGGAGCGGTCACTGAAGTGGGTCCAAACCACGTCGTGGTCGATGGCCAGCGCCACGAAGCAGAACTGATCGTGGCGGCTATCGGCGTCGAACCGGAAACTGCGCTCGCCGAACAGCTGGGCTTGAGCGTAGCTGACGGAATTCTGGTGGACGCGCAACAGCGTTCGCCGAGCAACTCGCAGGTGCTGGCGATCGGTGATGCCGCGCGGCAGGAAAACCAGCCGCGCGCGGTGCATTGGGAATCGGCCATGGAAGATGCCGCCCAAGCAGCGGCCACCATCATGGGCACTGCCGCACCCAAACGCTCGGTCCCTTGGTTCTGGAGCGACCGCCACGAAATGCATGTGGAAACCGTTGGGGACTTCAGCAAAGCCACCCGCACCGTGACCCGGATGAACCGCCGGGGCAGGATCCAGACGGTCTTCGGGCTGGATGCCGACGGCTCACTGGTTTCCGCTTCCATGATTGATGGTGGCTTGATGGCTAAGGCCGTCAGACGGCTAATCGAAAAATCGCTGACCCCAAGCGTTGAACAGTTGAAGGACCCAACGGTGGGTCCTCGCGAGTTAGGCCGGTAAGAATTCTATGAGTGCAGCAGAACCCTTCAAGGTTCCACTTGCCTTGCAAGCGCCTAGCGAACGCGTTGGCCCAGGTTGGATCGCCGCGGTTGTCATAGTCCATATAGGCATCAATGTGGGCTTTTTCGCTCCCATCCAGGTCTTGCTGGGCTTGCATGCAGAACAGCTGGATGCCAGCCAGAAGAACGCGATCCTCTCCCTAGTCACCGGTGTGGGTGCAGCCGTCTCGTTGGTTGCCAATCCGCTCTTCGGTGCACTGAGTGACCGAAGCACTTCGAAATTCGGGCGCCGCATACCATGGGTCTTCTTCGGCACCATCTGCGGTGCGCTGGCCTTGCTACTGATGTCCACTGCGCAGACCGTGAGCATGCTGGTCATCGGCTGGGCGCTGATGCAAGCAGCCGGCAATGCCGCACTGGCTGCAATCTTCGCCGCGATCCCGGACAAGGTGCCGGTAGAGCAGCGCGGAATGGTTGGCGGGCTAGTTGCCCTGGGCCAGACCTGCGGTTCGCTGATTGGCGCGGTGATCGGCATGGTCGCTGCGAGCAATCTTGTTTTCGGCTACGCTATCGTGGCTACCGCCGTGGCGATCTGTTCCATTCCGTTCGTGCTGATGCGCCAGGACGTGGCGCTGCCCAAGGGAACGCTGGAGCCAATCAAGCCGCTGGAGTTCGCCAAGAGCTTCTGGATCAACCCGGTCAAGCACGCCGACTTCGGATGGGCATGGCTGACGCGCTTCTTGCTGTATCTGGGCTGCCAGCTATGCCTGGTCTACCTGCTGTTCTTCCTGCAAGACGAAATCGGCCACCCGGACCCGGCCCAAGGCGTGCTGGTGCTGACCGCGATCTACGCTTTCTGCGTGATCTTCTCCTCGGTCATCTCCGGCAAGCTTTCGGATAAGGATGGCAAGCGCAAGAAGTACGTGATCATCTCCTCGGTGATTGTCGCCGCCGCTGCAGGTGTCTTGGCAGTTTCTTCGACATTCACCTTCGCAGTGATCGCAGCAGTGCTGCTGGGTATTGGCTTTGGAGCCTACCTGGCCGTGGACTTTGCGCTGCTGACCCAGGTACTGCCCAACGCTGATTCGCGAGGCAAGGACTTGGGCATGATCAACATCGCCAACTCGCTGCCGCAGGTAGCTGCCCCGCTGATCGCATGGCTGGCAGTTACCTGGTTCGGTGGCTACTCAACACTGTTCCTATGCTCCGTGGTGGTCAGCCTCTTCGGTGCAGTTCTGGTTCGCCAGATTAAAAGCGTCCCCTGAGCATGCTCGAGACAATCTCATGGCTGGTCAATGACGCACCGTTCGCGTTGACGTTTGCGTTCTTTTTCTGCGGGGCTTTTGCCCGCGGAAACGCGACCTATTGGGTTGGTCGGGGGATAGCCAAGGGCATGGAGCGCACGCGTTTCGATAAGCATCTGCAAGGTCCGGGCTATCGGCGTGCCCAGCGATTCATCAGTCGCTGGGGCGTGCTGGCAGTTCCACTGAGTTTTCTGACCATCGGCATTCAAACGGCGGTGAATGCTTCGGCTGGTGCCAGCCGCATGCCGTTGCGGCGGTACTTGCCGGCGGTCATCATCGGATCCCTGCTCTGGGCGCTGATCTACACCACGGTTGGCATGGCGGTCATCTATGCCTGGATCGCCTTGGACTGGCCATGGCTGGTAGCAGGGACCGTGGTAATCGGCGTGGTGGTGTTCCTGATGTTGCGCTTGCGCCGCCGCAATCGGCAAGAAGATGATGCCCCTAGCCGCAGTACGGCGGAATCAACGATTGACCGGTCGTATGATGAATCAAGCGAACCGCGACAAATGGGAGCAGGTGCGGCTGAATGACGATGAGTGGATCCGGACGTGAGAGCCGAGCAGCGCAGCTGGATGACATTGATCGGAAGCTGCTGGCGCTGCTGACCAAGAACTCGCGGCGGACGAATAATTCCTTGGCTGAAGAGCTGGGGATAGCCCCGTCAACCTGCCTGGCACGGCTAAATGCCTTACGCGATTCCGGTGTGATCTCCCGTTTCACCATTGAGGTGGACCCACAGGTGCTGGGCCGGGAACTAGAAGCCTTGATCTTTGTGAAGATCCGCCCCGGCGCTCGCCATTTGATGTCCAACTTCGCCTCTGACATGCGCAGCAAGCCCGGTGTGCGACAGCTATTCTTCCTCGGCGGCGCAGATGACTTCGTACTGCACGTCGCGGTGCGCAACTCCTCGGATGTGCGGCAGTTCGTGCTCGACAACCTTTCTGCTAATCCTGCGGTCGCGACCACCCAGACATCCCTGGTATTCGAACATGGACACGGCAGCGGAGAGTTCTAGCCTTGACTCTTGGCGACTTTTTGCGTGAACCAGGTGTTCGCAGGAGTTACTCCCGACACTGCATTCTTCGAAGAAACATGCTAAACTTGTTGTTCTTCTCTTAGTACGCTGCGGCCCGTTGTCCGTTGGGAAAGATTGCCCAGCAAGGCGACGGCCCCACCGCAGCTACTACTGAAAGAATGGGGAGGTCGAGAAGACTATGAATTTTGATGCAGCTGTATTCACTGCACTGGTGATGCTGATTGTTTTATCAGTCTCAACCGCCGTGCTGGTTATGCGCTACAAGCGCACGCATAAGGCTGAGATTCGCCAAGTTTTGATAGCTAAGGCGCGCAAACGTGGTGTTGCTTCGCCAGAGGACCTGTCGAATCATGATTTGGCAATGCAGATTCGCGCAGCAAAGCGCCAGCGCAAACGCGATGGCCAGGATCTCAAAGCAGCTTAGGTTTGCTTTGATCTAAAGAGTCATTTGAGCCCCCGTCCATTTTGGACGGGGGCTCAAGTGCGTCTTGAAGAAAATGCGTGCTGGCCACCGCATTTATAGGCCGTGAACAATTCAGGATATATGATCGGGAAACTAGTCGGCGGCAGGAGAAATGACGCCAAATAATTAGTGAAGAACAATTCTCTAAAACTATGTCCCCGGTCACCAGAAAACACGATTTAGCCCCGAAAACATGCGGATTGCATCACAAGTGCATGTGGGCTTCTGAACAAAGCACTTCTCAATAGATAAATGGTCGGAAATGATGGATATGACTGGAAATGCGTCAATGAAAATTATTTAGGAGCAACAGCAATGGCTTCGATCCCCCTCGGCGAAGATATTCTTTTGGCGCGCCATGGTGCCAGCATCGTCAAGTTTCGCCAGGATCGTAAGAACCGCATGACTGTTGCATACCTGCGTGACGGAGCGATCGACAGCGCTTCGAACTTGATTGCCGCTCCCGTTCCAGCATTGACACCAGCAGCCAGCTTCAGCCAAGGCGCAGTTCGCTACCTGAATGATGAAGCAGAAGTCGGCCGAGGCGAAGTACGTTCCCTGGTCAAGATCTCCCTTGGATTCTCCGCCGTCATGGGCATTGTCTTCGGTGGCCTGGTGCTGGCGCTGTACAAGATCGGTGGCAATGAAGCTATCCAGTCGCTGACCTACATGGGCGCATCCCAGTAGCACTCCAAAGCATTTCTAGAAAACGGGATTCCGAAGGCACTTCGGGGTCCCGTTTTCGATTCTCCATACACAATGCATACTGCACCAAAGCGTTTGGGACAAGTCTCGTAATTCTTGGCTTGCGGGCATAGGATGGCGGCAACGAGAAGGATGGAGCAGCCATGCGTTTTGTTTTGGAAGTTAACTTCGATACCGAGAACATGCAGCTCAAGCCGTTGGAAGAGCTTCAGAAGATTCTGCGCGATTGGTCAACGAACGTCGCCATGTATCCGATCGTTGCCGGCGCTCAGGAGGATGTCTACGACTCCGATAATGAGCAAGTGGGGGAGTGGGCAATCCTCGAAGATTAGCCGCGTCTTCCGGAGAACCGCCCGATGGCATAGCCTACGGCCAAGGTGATGAGCAAGATAAGCCAGAGCGGAGCCGTGGAGTGGATCAGGAAGAATTCCACACGCACGAAGGTCAAGTTCTGCAAGATGAAGACCAGCGCGACGATTACTAGCGCAATCGCGGCCCATTGCTTGGGAGCGGGGCCTTTACGGGGCTTTCGTTGTTCAGGATGGTAGCTCAACATCAACTCCGAATCGCTAGTAGTCCGGTCACGAGAGCCGAAAGCCCGTGCTGGAATGAATCGTCGCTGGTATTTAGCTTCGATCGCCGTTGCGCTGCCACCGCCTGGGTGAAATGCGGGGTGAGGTCCTGATGGTTTCGGGTATCGAAAATGTCATGTGGAGCAGCCGTGTCCATAGCCGAACCAAAGATGAATGACTCCAGTGCGACAATTGTTGGAACAACTTCGCTCTCTGCCATGCCGTAATCGCTCAGCGCTTCAGCAACGCGCTCGTACATGCCCAAGGTGCGCGGTGAATCGGAAACGGGCAGTACCGCAATAACCGGAATCAAGGGAATATGCCGCGCGAAGACGTTGCGGTAGCTCGTGGCCCATTGGAGCAATGCTTCCTTGATATCTGCTTCGTCAAAAACTGACGTATCGATATCGGCCATGACCAGTTCCTGGATCCACTGCAAAAGGTCGTTTTTGGAATCGACATGGTTGTACAGGGCTGAGGGTGAGACACCTAAGGATTTAGCCAGTCGCTGCATGGTAAAAGACTCGTAGCCATCGTCGGAAACGAGTTCCAGCGCATGCTCGGTAATGCGTTCGCGGTTAAGCACTGCCTTGCGGGGACGGCCGGCTCGCCTCGCTTCCGTCTCGCTCATGCGTATCTCTTCCTGACGTGGGTTGCTTCACAACTGGATGTTCGTACTCTATGCTATATGACAGGTAAATGAATCGGATTCATTTTATTGTTCAAGGGAGTCGAACATGGAACATTTAGAACGCGACGTCGTCGTCATCGGAGCTGGGCCCTCCGGACTGAGTGCAGCTTATGAACTGAACAAGGCTGGCAAGTCCGTAGCAGTGCTCGAAGCCCGGGACCGCGTGGGCGGACGTACCTGGACTGATGTCATGGACGGTGCAACCATCGAAATCGGCGGCCAATGGATCAGTCCAGACCAGACCGGACTCTACTCGCTGATCAATGAACTGGGCATCGAAACCTTTGAACGCTATAAAGAAGGCAAGAGCGTGTACCTCACCGAGGAAGGCGAGGCGATCGCCTATGAAGGGGCGGACTTCCCCGTGGCCGAAAGTACCGTGGCCGAAATGGACAAGCTGGTAAAGCTCATGAATGAGCTGGCTGCTGACATGGATCCTGACAAGCCATGGGAACACCCGCAGGCAGAAGAACTGGATAAGATTTCCTTCCACCATTTCCTGCGGCAGCACTGCACCGATGAGCTGGCCTGCAACAACGTGGGACTGTTCATTGCCGGCGGCATGCTGACCAAGCCAGCTCATACCTTCTCTGCCCTGCAAGCTGTGCTCATGGCCTCCTCGGCCGGATCCTTCGACAACTTGGTGGATGAGGACTTCATCCTGGACCGGCGCATTGTGGGTTCCATGCAGGGCGTTTCCAAGGCCATGGCCGAAAGGCTGGGAGAAGATATTGTCTTCCTGAACAACCCTGTGCTGAAGCTCGAATGGTCTGAAGATGCAGTGGTTGCTCATGGCAGCAGCATCACGGTCTCGGCCAAGAAGGTTGTGCTGGCGGTGCCGCCAAACCTGTACTCGCGCATCTCCTATGTTCCGGCGCTGCCTCGCAAGCAGCAAATTACCCACCAGCACCAGTCGATGGGACTGGTGATCAAGGTCCATGCTGTCTACGAGACCCCGTTCTGGCGCAATGAAGGATTGTCAGGAACCTGTTTCGGACCCAACAGCTTGGTCCAGGAGCTCTACGACAACACCTACATTGGTGAAGAGACGGGCACCCTGGTTGGATTCATCTCGGATTTGAACGCCGATGCCATGTGGGAACTGGATGAGGAGCAGCGCCGCGCTGCGATCCTCAAGGCCATGGCCGCGTACCTGGGCGAGAAGGCCCTGGAACCGAAAGTCTTCTACCTCTCGGACTTCGCCGCCGAAGAGTGGACTCGCGGCGCCTATGCCACCAGCTATGACCTGGGCGGACTGCACCGCTTTGGCCCAGCGCAAAACGAGAATGTCGGTCCGATCTACTTCTCCTCCTCGGATCTGGCAGGCGAAGGCTTCCAGCACGTGGATGGAGCGGTTCGCATGGGTCGGCGCAGTGCCGCACGAATCATTGCAGCACTGGATGGAACCACCTATGACCAGAGCTATGACGGAGTGGCCACGCTGACCGCAGGCAAAGACAAGGTCAACGCCTAAACCATGAAATTACTCGTAGGATACACCGCGGATCAACGCGGTGCCGAAGCTATTGAACTGGCCAGCGCCCTGGTGGCCGGTACCCGCGACGCATCCTTGCGCATTGCCATCGTGCTGCCCGCGGCGACCCCGTTCAGCGCTGTCTACCCGGGTGGGGATCATGGATTTTCTTCCATCCTCTCAGCCCAAGTAGATCGTTGGGCCTCCGAAGCGCTGGCCATGGTTCCCGACTCAATCAGCACTTCGGTGGTAGCCCGCTCCGTGCCTTCTGTGGCCGAAGGGCTCATCGCATTGGGCGAAGAGTTCGGGGCCCACGGCATCGTGCTTGGCGGACGCAAGCGCCACCGGGCGGGGTTCTTCACACCAGGGGCCATCGCCAATGCCTTGTTGCACTCTTCACCGATGGCCGTGTTCATGTCATCGCCGGCTTCGCTGGCTACGCTGCGTGCGGCAGACGGGAAGATTACCCGGTTGACCGCCTTTGTCGGAGACCGACCAGGCGCTCGGGACGTCATCGACCTCTCAGCACGAATTGCTGCAGCCTGCTCGCTGCCGCTTCGTGTGGCCACTTTGGTGGCCCATGCGGAAATGGCTGACCCGGCTCAAGAACTGGATTCGCATCTTGCTGCTACCGAGAGTTATCTTCGCGAACTGACGCAATCACTGGGGTTGAACGCGGCCATCGAAGTGGTCTCTGGTACCGGCCTAGACGAAGCTACCGCCCAGCTATCTTGGCAGGACGGCGATCTGGCCCTGCTTGGTTCGGCCAGGCTGGCAACCCCGCGCCGTTTGTTCATCGGGGCCAAGGCCCAACGGATTCTCAGCCAGTTGAATGTCCCGATAGGCGTAATCCCAACACTTGATGCCAACGGCTGACCGTAAACACATAATTCCTGCACGATCCCTTTGTCCTCGGACACAGTTGGTCTGCCTTTAGCAGATCCGTGTCCCTCTGAACGATTTGGAAGGTGGCTCGGTACTTCTGACCGACGCACGGACACCTCATTAATAATTTAAGGTAATCACCATGTCGCAAGACCTGAGTCAGGCATCGCCGCCTGCACATTCCGAGAGCGGATTGCACGAAAAAGGACTTTCCAAAGGCACCGTAGGGGTCTTGGGACTTGTCGTTATCGGCATTTCCTGCATCGCCCCGGCCTATACCCTCACTGCAGGTTTGGGGGCTACCGTGGCTGAAGTGGGTACCAGCCTTCCAGCGATCCTGCTGGCCGGCTTCCTCCCGATGCTCCTGGTGGCATTGGGCTACCGCGAGCTGAATAATGCCATGCCGGATTCGGGTACCTCCTTCACCTGGGCTACCAGGGCTTTTGGCCCCATGATTGGCTGGATGGGCGGATGGGGCTTGATCGCCGCGACGGTGATTGTGCTGTCCAATCTGGCCGCCGTGGCAGTTGACTTCTTTTATATCCTGATTGCCCAGATCACCGGCCAGCAGTGGATTGCGGACCTGACTAACAACCTCTGGATCAATATCCCCACCACACTGGTATTCATTGCGGTGGCTGCCTGCATCTCTTACCGGGGAATGAATACCACCAAAGTCTTCCAATACCTCTTGGTCGGGTTCCAGGTGGGCGTGCTGTTGCTCTTCGCCTACATGGCATTGACCTCCAATACGCCCAATGATGCAACGCCCATTACCTGGCAGATGTTTGACCCGACTGGCATCGATTCCTTCACTGCGTTCGCCGCTGGCATTTCATTGTCCATCTTCGTGTTCTGGGGCTGGGACGTCACCCTGACCATGAACGAGGAAACCACAAACCCGAAGAAGGTCCCCGGCCAAGGTGCCACCTGGACCGTGCTGGTGATCATCGCCCTGTACCTGGCTGTCTCCATCGGGGTGATCTACTGGGCCGGTGTGGGGACAACCGGTCTGGGTGCAGGCAACCCGGAGAACCAAGAATCCATTTTTGCGGTGCTTTCCGGACCGATCATGGGGCCGTTGGCCATCCTGATGTCCTTGGCGATCTTGTCCTCCTCGGCGGCTTCCCTGCAGTCCACTATGGTTTCTCCGGCGCGTACCTTGCTGGCCATGGGCTACTACAAGGCGTTGCCATCGAGCTTCGCCAAGATTTCTGCTCGCTTCATGTCCCCGTCGGTAGCGACCTTTGCGGCAGCCGCCGCGGCGGCAGCATTCTATGTGATTACCCGGCTGCTTTCGGAGAATGCGTTGTGGGATACCATCACCGCGCTGGGCCTGATGATTTGCTTCTACTACGGACTGACCGCTTTGGCTTGTGTCTGGTACTTTCGTGGGGAGCTGTTCGCCAATGCCAGAAACTTCTTCTGCAAGTTCTTGGCTCCGCTGTTGGGCGGCGTCGTGCTGCTGGTGATGTTCTTTGCTACTGCGATTGAATCCATGGATCCGGAGTACGGCTCGGGTTCGAACATTGGGGGAGTAGGTATGGTGTTCATCCTCGGGGGTGGCGTGCTGTTGATCGGCGTGGCCATCATGTTGTGGATGCGGATACGCCGGCCCGCGTTCTTCCGTGGAGAGACCATCAAGACGTACAAGGTGCTGAAATAGCGCTGGGATAAAACGCATTGAGCCACCTGCGACTTGGTCGCCGGTGGCTCAAAGCACTTATGGACGAGATTGACGCCATGGGCGGCAGGTGCCTTGCTTCGCAACCTTGAAACCTTAAGGCTCTTATTTGCTCGGTGAATGGTTCAATAGGTTCATGGCTAACTCGGTACTTTTCATCTGCTCTCGCAATGCCGGCAAATCGCAAATGGCGGCCGCATTGATGGACTACATTTCTGAAGGGAAAGTGACCAGCTATTCTGCTGGAACCAACCCAGGTTCAGGTATCAACCAAGAAGCGGTTGAATCGCTTTCACAAGCTGGTGCCGACATGTCCCAGGGAACGCCTAAGGGCATCGACCCCAGCCTTGTCGGGCAGGTCGACCGGGTAGTGATCCTCGGATCGGATGCGAACCCGCAATTCGACTCGGCGATCAAAACCGAACGCTGGGTGACTTACGAGCCAAGCGAAGACGGCATCACTGGCGCCGAACGAATGAACATGATCCGTGATGAAATCGCTGACCGTGTGCGTGAACTGTTCCACGAGTTGGAGCGGTAAAAATCAACCTTCGCTCAACCACCAACAAGACAACTCCATGGTGGCTTCCTAGTGCGTGCCTTGTACTCACCGGTTGGTGTGCCAACCAATACGTCTCGCTGATCAGCTGGTACCAGCAATTCCGTGAGCTCAGCGAGTTCGAAGCGATGCTCGTCATGGCCAGCTACCTGCTGGGGATGATTCCCGCGTTGGCTTTCGGCGGCCCGCTAGCCGACAAATTCGGGCGCAAGCCGTTTTCCCTGCTGGCGCTGATGTGCTCAATTCTCGGATCTGCCGGGCTGATCTTCGGATCGATGCACGACTCTGGGTTGTATGCCGGACGCGTCTTTACCGGCTTTGGCATGGGCCTGGCCATGGTTGCCATCACCAGCTGGGTGAAGCTGATCAGCCCAGGACCTGCCGGAGCAACTCGTGCGGCGCTATGCACGTCGCTGGGGTTCGCGCTTGGCCCGGTAATCTCCGGAGCTATCGTCGGTGCAACAGCGAGTCCCGAACTGGCATATTCGGTTCACGGCGTAGCGGCTTTCGCCTGGTTATTGCTGCTATTCACTGCCAAAGAAGACTCTTCTGTTGACCTAGCAGGGAATCATTCACGAGCAGAACCAACTACTCCGGAGAATCTTCAGCGCTTCTACCGCATCGTCTTGCCCGCAGCTCCATGGGTATTTGGGATGGCTGCAACTGGCTTCGCTATCGTCCCGGCACTGAGCAATGGAGCAGGTGAATCCAGCCTGTTCTACACCACCTTGGCGGTAGCGGTAACCATGGGCATGGGAACCTTGATCCAGCCATTCGTGAAGCGATTCAACGACTTGGGTAAAATCCAATTGCTGATGGCAGGGCTAGCTACCTCGCTCGCAGGGCTCTTGCTGATGATCGTGGTGTCCCTGAGCGGTTCGGAATTCTTGGGAACCATTGCTTTCGTCATTGCTGGCGCGGCCAATGGCATTTTGCTGGTTGCAGGGCTCAGCCAGGTCTTGGATCTTGCTGGCAGCGCCGACGTTGGAAAATTGACCGGCAGATTCTACATGTGCTGTTTCATCGGGTTCACCTTCCCGACCTTCTTCGCCCTGTGGCGCTCTATTGCCCACCCCGCGATATTCATCGGGATACTTGCGGTGCTCTGTCTGCTGTCGATGATGCAGGTGTACCGCTCACGGAAATATCTGCCGAATGTCGTCCTTGAAGAAGTCCGGAACAGCCCATAATGCCAAACGCCGTTGCCGATCACCTCTAAGGTGACGGCAACGGCGTTCACGCATTGGCCTGAGCGGGGAAAAAGAATTAATCCCGGCTCAGCTTCTTGAGCAGCTCGGTAGTGCGGAAGGGGATGACATCGCGCAGAATCATTGAGGTGGAAGTGCGGGTAATACCCGGGCACAAACGGATTTCTTCACTTACGCGGTATAGGTCATCTGGGTCGGTGGCGGCCACCCGAATCAAGAGGTCGGTATCGCCTGCAGGTGCAACGCATTCCAGCACTTCTGGGATCTGGCGCAGTGCCGCGATGGCATCATTCAAATTGGCCTGATTCAGTTCTGCGCTAACGAAGGCGCTTACGCCACGGCCCATAGCTGCAGGAAGGATTCGAGCGGTGTTCGGGCGCAAGGCACCTGAATGGGCCAAGCGCTCCAATCGGGTCTGCACTGTTCCGCGGGCAAGTCCCAACTGTTGTGCCAGCATCATGATGGGGACGCGTGGATCCGCGTCGAGTGCCAATAGGATACGTCGGTCGGTTTCATCGAGCTGATACGTATCCGAATTCATGTGCTGGTCTCCTGTGACAGGTTGTATTGCGCGTGCATAAGTACCAACTTAGATTTTAGTCAATATGACCAGTGAATCCCAAATGTGTTGCGCGGATTGGCTGATTATGTTGCATGCCGGCCTGCTGCAAGGAGCGGCGGAGAAGTCAATGGGCAGATCATCATCTTTTGTCCACAAATTACCTGATCTGAGATCAAATGAGCGCTAAGCACAGTAACCTTTTGATATGAGGTTTTTGCGGTTAGAAGACGTGGCAGAGGAACTGAATGTAAAGCTTCCTCAGGTTCGCGCCCTGGTGAAAAGCGGTGAACTGCCAGCCATTCAAATTGGTGGACGGGGCATGTGGCGCGTGGAACGCGTAGCGCTGGAGAACTACATTGAGGAACGCTACGCTCAGGCCCGCAGCGATATCGCTAACGAATCCCAGGCCTAAGTGCACTAGTGGTGGCTTCTACCCAACGTTGATATTTCGTTCGGCAAAGATCTTCAACGCGTCGCGGACCAAAGTGGCATAAGCACCGTAGTTCTTCGCAAAACGCGCATCATCTACATACATCTCGGCAAGGCCGCAGATGAATGTTTTGTGCTGTTGCTGGTCCCCGGAGGTCATTGGCGTGCCGGGTACGCTGTTCAGCCATTGCACGTGGCGAGCGGCAAGATCCTGTGCGTGTTGGCTGTCGGCAGCCACATCCAGTTCGCCAGCCTGGATCCATGCGGCATTCAGCTCTTTGACTTCATCAATGAAGGAAGTGCGTTCGTTCGTTGTTTTAGCGTTCCACCACTTAGCCGAGGATTCATAGGCATCGCCACCCCAACGTTCGGTGACTTCTTGCTTGTACTGTTCGTTGAATCCATCAAAGCTTTTGCCGGGTTCCATGGGATCTCCTGTAGTAAGTGCTGAAATACTGTGTTCCAGAGCGGCGATCTGTCGTTCCAAGGCTGCTTGCTGTTGGTGCAGCTGCTCCTTATGGGTACCCAATGCCGCCAGTTCATCGCGTTCCTCATCTAGGATTTCGGCGATCGTTTCCAGCTTGAGGCCAAGTTGCTTGAGCAGAAGGATCCGCTGCAGCCTGACCAGCTGTCCATCGGTGTAATAGCGGTAGCCGTTGGCAGCCACATGGTCTGGAACCAGCAAGCCGATTTGGTCGTAGTGCCGCAATGTACGGCTGCTGATGCCAGCAGATTTCGAGACGTGCGCAATCGGGTGGATGGCTTCCGATCGGCGGGCTGTTGGATCCTTCATGACTTACACGGTATCGGTTGACGCTACGTCAAAGTCAACAGCCTTTTCTGTGCCACCGGTGAGCAGGGTGTGATTCAGCCCTCATGGCAAAATGATGAATAATAACGGGAGTTTCCTTTGCTCCTTGATCATATTGACTACTCGATCGCATGCCTGTTGCACAGTGTGATCTATGTGTAGTTCACTGTAAACAGATGAAGTTGAAAAGGTTACCGCCGGAATCAACGAGGACCGCCTGCTGACGTAGACCATCTGCATTTACGCCATCCAGGAGCGCTGGCCACCCACGCTAAGGCTAGGACATGGATTTAGACCAGATAGCTCGTGCCCATTCCAAATTCTGGAATGGCCACGAGCTATCTGGCTTTTAATCACCCATGGCCCGGTGGCTCTCGCCGTCGCTATCCCAATCCGGGGAAACGCCCCAATGCTTTCATGCTCTATCGCCACGGCTCTGGAACAATGAGCCGGTAGGAACACAAAGAAGCGGAAGTGGGTTCAATGAGGCGCGTCTGGCGAAACTGGTGGATGCAAGTGGTTGCTGGATTGCTGATCAATGCGATCGTCGTGTTGCCGTGGCTATGGATAGGCCAGGAGGACAAATCGATCCTGCCTCACAGCAGCGACGATGCACAAGGACTCTTGGTGGTCTTCGCCGTGGTGACGCTCTGGGGCAGCTGGTTTGCCAGGACCTTTGGATATGGCCGCACCAGTTTTACGGTTGTGACTTCCGTGGGCATGGTCTTAGGTCTTTTGGGCCTGGGGTTCCAAGGGCTCTATGCGCTTGAGCCGGAGCTCTTCAGCGGAGTGATTTCCGCGGGCTCTACCTACCATCTGTGGGTATTTTCCGGCCTGCTGATCATTAGCCTTGCTTGGTACTTCCTAAGCGTGAAATTACGGTTGCCGATCGCCGTGCTTTTCTATGCAACGCTCACCGTCGGTGTGAGCTATTGGCTGCAGATTGTCGCTTCACTTGTTGCCGGGGCCCAGTCCTTCTACGTGTACCTGTGGTACTCCGGACCGCTAATCCTCGGGTTGATTCTGGGATTCGTTGGGTTCTTGAGAATCATGAATCTGCTGATGTGGGTCTTTGCTCTGGCCACCCAATGGGTGATGCCGGCAATTGTAGAAAGCATAGCCCGTGTCATTGAATCCAAAGCAGTGGGTTGGAAATCCTTGGGTTCATTCTGGAACGAATTTACCGGCAGCGTTCTTGAAGTGCCGTGGCAGACGCCCCTTCTGGTCAGCCTTGCTGCTGCGATGCTTACCAGCGTGGTGTTGCTAATCGTACGCAAGGTACGCCGCCGCTAGACCGTATCGCGGCAAAAAGCGCGGGGCTTCACTGATCATTAGATCAGTGAAGCCCCGCGCTTTTGATGCTAGTTGGCTAGTGCAGGTGCTGGATCTTGCTCGGAGCGCGCTGAGCTATGGAAGTTCATTGCCGCTAAGACCGCATCGATGGTTTCAGGGCCATCTTGGTTCAGGCAGGCGCCAGCAACGAATCGATCCGGACGGATCAACAGCATCGGTGTCGGGCGGTCGTCGAACCATTTCTTCAGGCGCCCGGCAGTATCTGCAAGGACCAATGTTTCTTCGTGCATATCCCGCTTGGCACACTCATACTGTGTTTCTGGAACGACGGCCACGAGGCGTGCGCCCAGATCCTTGAGCTTGGCGAGGGTTTCGGCAGGCAGGACATCAACGGGATCATTGCCACAGACCAGCAATGTCCACCATTTTCCGACAGCCTCATCAAGCAGCACTGTTCCGAGTTCATCGGTGCGTACCTTGGGTTGGATGAACTGTACGCCCACTGGAGAAATGTTGGTGTTTGCTGTGGTGAAGGGGATCAGCTTGTTTGTCAGTTTGCCGTTGGCGGTTCCTGAAGCCTTAGTGCTCGGGTCAGCGAGCACGCCCTTGACGTAGCGGGGCATGGGCTTGAAGCGCATGTCGGCGAAGTAGCTCTTCACCGAAGGGAAGAGGTTCAGCACGCTGGAGGCCGTATCGCGAGCGAATACTCCCAGTGGGTTGGCGATCTTGATGACCTTGCCCATGGTCAGCGACAGGTCAACCATCGCCTTTGCGTGGTCGCGGCGTTCATCGGTTGATGCCGAAAAGTGGATCAGGTGCGGATAGTCCGAGAAAGTTCGGCCCCGATGCGTTGCAGAGTCTTGGCCGAATCCGCAGCATGCTGCTCGCGAACGGTAATCGCATTCAGACATGCAAAAGGCTGGCCGGCGCCGAGCTTCAGGGGCACAGCCAAGCCATGCATGTTCTCTTCCACTTGCCCGAAGGTCTGTGCATAGCCAAGTTTGCGCACATCGCGGATCTGCTCGGAATCGGTGGCGCGCTCGGGTTCGGCAGCCTGCAGTGCCAGGCCCGCGGCTCCCTGTGTGATGGGGTGATGCGAGCCTTCGGAAAAAGCAACGTGATAGGTGCCGTGACGTGGCGAGACCACAGCGATATCTGCTTCGCGCACCAAGAGCGAAACGGTGATGCCCAATTCATCGGCCGCTTCGCGCAGCAAAGGCAAAGCCGCGGTGCGAAGATGCTGGTGGCCAGCCGCGGCCAAGGGGAGCAAGCCGGCCGCGCCGCGGTAGCGGCCATCGGATCCCCGGTGCAGCATCTGGGCATCACACAAGGTATTTAGAATCCGGTACGCCACGGTGCGATGCACATCGGCTGCTGCGGCTACCTCAGCGGGAGACAAACCGTCGGCAGCTTCCGTGACCAAGCGGAGGACCGCTAGACCGCGCGCGAGAGTTTGCGACCCTGCGGTACGAGAGGGTGGGGTAGCGTCTTTATTCACGCTCTGATCATGGCACAGACCGGATTTGCCGCGCTTCTTGAACGGGAAACCCCGTGTAAAAAAGAACACGGCGTTGCAAGGTGCAGCTGCCAGCCGTGGGTTCCTGGATTCGGAAGCTTACGCCTTGACGTGTGGCAGCGCAGAAGCCTGCAGGTTTGCGGCGGCAGTTGGACCCCGAAGGGGAAAAGGAGCATGCTAGTAGTTAAATCGACGCCGATTCATATACACCCGAAAGCGGGAATTCACTTGAGTAAAAATACAGCTGCTGAACAATACGAGCTGATTTCGGTTTCAGCGCTGGGCAATGCGGAACGCAACCCGATGAAACCGGGAAAATATGCGGCCAAGCGAATCTTCGCAGGGGAAAAAGCGCAGATTACGGAAATTGCCTTTGACGCGGATGTCGAGCTGAAAGAACATGTAGCCCGCACCCCGATCATCGTCTCGGTCATTGAAGGCAAAATCGAGTTCACCGTAGAAGGGCGCAAATATCCGCTGGCCGTTGGCGGCTGCATATTCGTTGAAGCCAACGTCCTGCATGCGGTGTACGCACGGATCCCGGCGCGCATCACCGTGACTTTCCTCAGCGCGTAGCTTCAAGAACGGAAACGGAAGCCGCCTAGTCTGAGACTTTGCGGCTCCCGTTGCACGCGTAGGTGTCCTACTTCTGCGCAGCCAACTGCACTGCCACGTCCACGATCATGTCTTCCTGACCACCGACGTATCCGGCCTTGCCTACCTCTTCGAGGATGCGATAGGCAGGAACCCCGTAGCGATCTGCTGCTCGTTCGGCATGGATTAAGAACGAGGAGTACACGCCTGCATAGCCCTGCCTGATCGAGGTTCGATCCATCACCGGCATGCGGGTGATGAATGGCTTGACTACATCTTCAGCAGCAGCCACGACGCCCTGGATATCGGCACCAGTCTTGATTTCCAGACGGTCGAATGCGGCCGCCAGAACCCCGGTAGGGGAGTTGCCCGCACCTGCGCCCAGAGCCATCAAGGTGCCATCGATCTGCTTGGCGCCGGCACGCACCGCATACACCGAGTTGGCTACGCCGAAGCTCATGTTCTGGTGGCCGTGGAAGCCAACCTGTGCGTCGCTGCCCAGCTCAGCGACCAGCGCCGAAACGCGGTCAGAGGCATCATCCAGGATCAACGCGCCGGCCGAGTCCACCACGTAAACTCACTGGCACCCTGCATCAGCCATAATGCGTGCCTGCTTGGCAAGTTCTTCGGGGTGATGCGGTGGCTGAGCATCAGGAAGCCTACGGTTTCCATGCCCAGCTTGCGAGCGTGCTGGAAGTGCTGGATCGAAACGTCTGCCTCGGTGCAGGGGGTGGCAATACGGGCTACCGATGCGCCAACTTCATGGGCCTGGTTCAGATCGTGGATGGTTCCAAGCCCTGGCAGCATCAGCACGGCGATCTTCGCCTGCTTGGCCTCGTCCACCGCTGCCTTGACCAAGTCCAATTCTGGGGTCAGCGAGAAGCCGTAGTTGAAGGAGGATCCGCTCAAGCCATCGCCTTGTCCACCGCAGTGCGTGAATCCCGAGAATCCGGAGCAGCAGAACTCATAGGGTTTCTCCTTGAAACACTGGCCGGCATGGGGAAAGTGCCCGATAGCAAATAACGGGCTTTCTTAATCGTCGCGCCATGGGCCAGCATTAGTTAAACATTGGACGATGGTGTGCAAATGCCGGACTCCGCCCGGGCAGGACGCAAGGCAGCAGGCGGGAAGGGCTCGCTGTGCCAATCGAGTCACTGCTGGCCACGTTCCGAGTGCATCGCGGTTCTGGTTCGCCATAGAATGAAACCATGACTGAAATGCGCGATCGCGACCCCGGAGAACTGGTCCAGCCCATCATTCTCCGAATCGACAAGGAAGATCCGTCGAGCGAAGATGAGGGCCTTTCGGCAGTTTCGCGTGCTGCAGTCATCGCGTACCTGCAAGATCCGCACAATCCGGAGTGGCAGCAATGGGCCTCCCAAGCCTTCGCCAAATCGGTGCGCCGTGCGAACCCCAAGATGTTTGCCAAGGTCTTGGAAATGTTCCCCGACCAGATGGTCAGCGAGGTCGGCAAGGCGCAAGCTGTAGGGCTTCCGCCGCTGCCCGCAGCAGACCTGCCCAAGCTCATCGCCAAGCTGCAGGTTTCCGGAACCCAGTTGCCTAAGAGCGAAGAGATTCTGACTTCGAAGGTCAACATTGCCGTCAATGCGTCCTTGGAGATGTCTACCGGCAAGGCAGCAGCCCAGTGCGCCCACGCACTGTTTGCCTGGCTGACTGAATCAGACGGCCAGGGAATCGAAAGCTGGCTCAAGGCCCATGCACCGGTAGGGATCCGCCATCTTCCACGCACGGACTTTGACGCATTGTCGCAACATGCCGTGGGGCCGGTAATCCAGGATGCCGGACTCACGGAAATCGAACCGGGGTCCACCACTGCGTTCGTCTTTATTGACGAGGACTAGGCAGGACGCCCGCTGAGTCTGAAATACTGGACAACACCTTGGGATGAACAGTAGTGCCCGAGTATGGAATCTGGTCTGCTTAGTCCTATGGGTGAAAAAGCAGCACAACCGCGATTCAGTACCGACCGAGAGGCAAATGCCTGGGGCGGGAGAACCGACGGTGAGGGAGTAGGGCATCTGCGTTGGCATCAGCACGTAGCAACGGCTTTGCCAAGTGAACTAGATGGTGCAGTGGCACTGATTGGCTTTTGCTCTGATGCCGGAGTGCTGCGCAACCAAGGGCGAGTCGGCGCGGTTGATGGCCCGGCGGCCCTGCGCACCGCGTTGAGCCCCATGGCTATTCATGAACGCCGTCCCTTGCTGGACCTCGGTGATGTCGTAGTTGAAGGCGACGATCTGGAAGGCGGCCAAGAGCGTTTGGCGCTCGCCGTCGCCCAGGCGCTGGACGCCGGGTCATTGCCGATAGTCCTCGGAGGCGGACACGAAACGGCCTACGGTACAGGAAACGGACTGTTGCGGCATGCAGCTGCCGATACGGGTAAGCGCATCGGTATTCTCAACCTCGACGCGCACTTCGATCTGCGCGAGGAGAAGCAACGCACCAGCGGAACACCCTTCCTTGATTTGGCCAAGGAAATGCAACGCCAGGGCCGCGAAATCCACTACGCCGTGTTGGGTATCAGCCGCCCAGGAAATACCAAAGCGCTCTTCGATACCGCTGATGAGCTCGGCGTGAGCTACCTGCTGGATACGCAGTGCAAGCTGGATGAATCCCAGCGGTTTGTCGCCGGCTTCCTTGAGCAAATTGATCTCTTGTATTTGACTATTGACCTTGATGTCCTGCCTGCCAGTGTTGCCCCGGGAGTTAGCGCACCGGCCGGTTTCGGGGTGCCCTATGAGGTCATTCGCGCGGTGTGCCAGCAAGTCGTGGCTAGCGGAAAACTTGCCGTCGCGGATGTCGTGGAATTGAATCCGCGCTTCGACGTTGACTCTCGGACCGCACGCAGCGCGGCTCGACTAATTTATGAACTGAGCATTGAATGAGTGCGTCATCGAATTGAATGTTTGACCCCTCGAACATTATCCTGTGTATGAGCGAAGATTCTCGCTTGAGGGTTTCTGCAACGACGCAGGAACAACGCCGAGACGCTCAGGACACGAGGGCAACAAGTAATGATGACAACCGGCAGGCACCGGATAATCCGAACGCTGGCATTGCTGCTGATGCCGATGCTAGTGGCAGTTGGCTGTGCCCGGAACAGCCCGACCGCAGACCAGCCCAGTGCAGATGACCCACGGCCAGTCGTACTGACCACCTTCACCGTGTTGCAGGATATTGCGCAGAACGTCGCCGGTGAGCACCTGCGCGTCGAATCCATTACTCGCCTTGGCGCAGAGATCCACGGTTACGAACCAACCCCGGATGATCTGCGCCGCGCATCGCAAGCCGACCTCATCCTCGATAACGGACTGAATCTCGAAGCTTGGTTCCAACAATTCGTCGCGGATAATGACGCCCCACATGTCACCATCAGCCAGGGAATCCCGCCCATCGACATCGCCCAAGAAGAAGGTGCCGGGAAACCCAATCCGCATGCGTGGATGAGCCCCCTGAACGTCAAGACATATGTCGATACCATGGCGCAGGCATTCAGCGAACTGGACCCGGAGCATGCGCAGAACTACCGGGAAAACGCCAAGACCTACCAAGCCAAGCTGCAAAAAGTCCACGAGCAACTCGAAACTGAGCTTGAAGAAATTCCAGAACACCAACGCGTATTGGTGACCTGCGAAGGAGCCTTCAGCTACTTGGCCCGGGATACGGGCATGGCCGAAAAGTATCTCTGGGCCGTCAACGCTGAATCACAAGCTACGCCGCGCAAGGTGGCAGCTGCTATCGACTACGTCAGGGCAAACGATGTCCCGGCGGTCTTCTGCGAATCCACGGTATCTGATGCGGCCATGCAACGAGTTGTTGAATCAACCGAGGCCGTCTACGGCGGAACGCTCTATGTGGACTCATTATCGGAACCCGGGGGACCGGTACCGAGCTACTTGGATCTGATTACACATGACACCCAGGCAATCGCCCGTGCATTGAAAGGCCGAACACCATGAACACGAAGCCCAGCGATGCCCTGTCAATTGACGTTTCGGCCGCGACCGTCCACTACGGACCGGTACTGGCTCTGGATAAAGCCAACCTGCAATTGGGCCGAGGACGGGTCTGCGGGCTGGTCGGGATGAACGGCTCCGGCAAGTCCACGCTATTCAAAACCATCATGGGGCAGATCAAGCCCGACACCGGAAGCGTGCGCATCAACGGCACCGACCCGCTGCAAGCGCGGAAGAGCGGACAGCTCGCCTACGTTCCGCAAAGCGAAGCGGTGGACTGGAACTTTCCGATCTCGGTACGGGAAGTGGTGATGACCGGACGCTATGGGCAAATGGGCTGGACTAGGCGTGCCAAGAAGAAGGATCACGCGGCCGTGGATGAAGCCCTGGCCCGGGTGGAACTAACCAGTTTTGCCGACCGGCAAATCGGCCAGCTTTCCGGCGGGCAGAAGAAGCGCGCGTTTGTTGCGCGATGCATAGCCCAAGGAGCCAGCATCATGCTGCTTGATGAGCCTTTTGCCGGCGTAGACAAGCGCAGCGAAGCGACCATCACCAAGTTGCTGCGCGAAGTCGCCGATGACGGAGGCAGCGTTTTGATCTCAACCCATGACTTGCACGCACTGCCTGAGCTGGCCGATGAAGCGGTGCTCTTGATGCGCAAAGTGCTGATGCACGGGCATCCGGATCAGGTGCTGCAAGCCGAAAATCTGGCACTGGCCTTCGGCCTGGATCCCATGAAGCGAGGCGGGGAATGAACCTCATCGAATTACTGGCCGAACCGTTGAGCTACACCTTCATGGTGCGTGCGCTGCTGGTAACCATTATCGCCGCCGTACTGTGTGCAGTGCTTTCCTGCTGGCTGGTGCTCATCGGATGGTCACTCATGGGCGATGCGGTATCCCATGCGGTGCTGCCCGGTGTGGTGCTGGCCTATATCGCCGGTGCCCCTTTTGCCCTCGGTGCCCTGGTCTTCGGATTCCTGGCGGTGGCCCTGATCGGGGGAGTACGCGACACCACCAAGCTCAAGGAAGACGCGGCCATCGGCATTGTCTTCACCACGCTCTTCTCCATCGGGCTGGTGCTGATCTCGGTCACGCCAAGCCATGTGGATCTGAACCACATCATCTTTGGCAACTTGCTTGGAGTCTCCGCCAGCGATCTATGGCAGGTATTGGTGCTTGGCGCGATCACCTTCGCCATCCTGATTCTCAAGCGCAAAGACTTCACCCTCTATGCCTTTGATCAAACGCACGCGCATGCCTTGGGCATGAGCCCGCGGCTAATCGGGGCGGTGCTTTTGGGGCTATTGGCAATGACCTCAGTAGTTGCACTGCAAGCCGTGGGAGTGATCCTGGTGGTAGCCATGCTGATCATCCCCGGCGCTACGGCGTACCTGCTCACTGATCGGTTCGGGAAGATGCTTCTGCTCGCTCCGGTCCTCGCAGCCAGTGCCGGTATCTTGGGCGTCTACCTCAGCTACTACCTCGATGCGTCGACCGGTGCAATGGTGGTTTTGGCGCAAGCGGCGATCTTTGGAATTGCTTACCTCTTCAGTCCAAAGCAGGGACTCATCGCTACCGCTATCGCCAGCAAGGGACGGCGCAAGGCGCTTGTCGCCAGAGGCTAGAAAACGAAGACAGCGCAAAGAAAGCGGGGATGACTCCCCGCTTTCGCTTGATCTGGCTCAGGCACGCCAGCGCAATTTGCCCTTGGCATCGGCCTTGCAGGTGTAGTACTTGCCGGCCTTGGATTTGCCGCGCTTTCCCTTATCCGCAGCCTTGCAATAAGCGCCGGGATGCACCGTGCCCTTGACGACGGACGGCGCCTTGTTCGTATTCTTCTTCGGCGATGCCTTGGGCGTTGAACCGGCAGGCTTGATCGTGGTGACCTTTGCGGCCTTCTGGTTGCGGCAGGTCTTCAGCACCTTGGACATGGCCGTCTTCTCAGCCTTGGTCACCGACAGCGCGTATTTCTTCTTGACGCTGATCTGGGTTGCGACGTACTGGCAGCGGAAGGACTTGTTCTTCGGTAGCCATTCAGCCGTGTTCTTGTCGCCCTTTTGACGATTGGCCGAAGCACTTGCGGCCATCAAGTTCAACGGGTCATTGGCCAGCGCTTGGCGCTGGGTCTGGGACAGCTTCTGGCCACCCGAGATCCACGCATTCTTCAGCGACACCACATGGTCGATATCGACGCTGCCGGACTTGACCTTCCAGTTGATCTTCTTGCCGGTGTAGCGGTCATGCAGGGTGCCCGAAGCTACGGTGCACTTCTTGCGGTCCTTGAACTTCACCTTGGACATGTCTCGGGACAAGGTGTCCTGGCGTTCATCGCATTTGTCCTTGTCGAAGTCCTTCCACCCATTGCCGAACTTCTTGTTCCGGTTGTACCCGGTGGCCGCCGCCTTGCCCTTGACCGGAAGGCTCTTGAGCATTGCGGTGGCTTTGGGGCCCTTGAGCTTTGCACCAGGGTTGACCTTCTTGCTGCTGGTGGCTGCCCGCTCTACGAGCAATGGCTGATCGGTTGCCAGCAGGTCTGGAGCCTGAGCGATCTGCGTATTCGATAGTGCAGAAGGTTCTGCTGGTGCGCTGCATCCAGCGAGCACCAAAACTGCCGCGCAGAGCGCAGCGAAAAGTTTGCGTGGCAAGGTGATGTCTTTCAGGAAAGCGAGAGTTTCAGCGAGAACCAGAGATGCTGCAAGGTACCCCCATGTAAAACTTGTACATTGCAGTATCCCTAGCTATTTATTACTGTAAGCCATGTCCCGGACATTTGGCTGGCTCCGTCCTGTAAGACTCGACGCTAATGGGTGCCGGCCGCTGCTGAAGACGAGCAGGAAAAGTTGTTCAGGGCGCTGCGGAGACCCAGATGGCAGCCGCGGCACGAGAGCCGAGACGCAGGGTTTCGCCAGTTGAAGCGACTTCCACATTCACCGTTTCGGAGAATTTCTCACCGGCGGTCACGTGCAGCTGTGCGCCGACAATGATGCGGTGATCGGAAAAGTACTGCAGCAGCTGCGAATCATCATCTGCAATGCGTTCGACCAGCACGTGGGCCTCATCGCGGGCTTCGCCCAAATTGAAAGCCTGCGGGATGGAAATCCGGCCCTCGGCGGTCGGTATCGGGTCGCCGTGCGGATCGCGGGTGGGGTGTTCGAGCAAATTGTCGATGCGCTCGATCATGAAGTCGGAGACTGCGTGCTCCAAGCTTTCGGCCTCGTCGTGCACCTGGTCCCAGCGGTAGCCGAGCATCTGCACGAGGAATGTTTCGAGCAGGCGGTGGCGGCGCACCATGGTGACTGCATACTCGCGGCCCAACTCGGTGAGCGTCACGGCCCCGTAGGGCGCGTGGTCAAGCAGGCCTTGCTGGCGTAGTTTGCTCAGCGCGCCGGAAACGGTAGAAAGCTTCATGCCCGACTTGTTGGCGATGATGCTGGCGGTTACCGGATCTGCGGACCATTCGTTGAGACCGAAAATGATCTTGAGATAGTTCTGCGCGCTATCTGAAAGCTGGTTGACCGACACATTTCCCATCTTAGCGATAAAGCCTGTGCCCGTATCCAGAGGTGGAAAAGCACTTGCCAAGACCGGGTTTAAATCTTACTTATTCTGCGATTTGCGCGACCTGATTCCCAAACGAGCAAGTCACTGGGCAATGAATCGAAATACTCGATCAGGGACTATTCTGCTCCCGCTCAGCGCGTATTGACTTTGGAATCTTTGTGGGGAAAACTGTGTAATCGATTCCATGGAATCGATTACACAGTAAGCAAAGGGGCTTATCACCATGAACACTGTCACCATCAAGGATGTGGCACTTGCAGCCGGAGTATCCTCCGCCACTGCTTCACGCGTTCTCTCTGGCCACCCCGCCACCTCGGCCGCTTCCCGCGAAAAGGTCCAGGCCGTCGCCAAGGAATTGGGCTTCGTTCCCAACGCCCAAGCCCGGTCCCTGCGCTCCACCAAAACCGACACCATCGCGCTGCTGATTTCCGATGTGCGCAACCCCTACTTCTCTGATCTAGCCCATGCTGTCGAGCAGCAAGCCCATGCCGCAGGAATGATGACTTTCATCGGCAACGCCAACGAGGACAGCGAACAGCAAGACCAATTCCTGGCCGCCATGCTTTCGCGCCGAGTGGACGGGTTGATTGTCGTTCCGCAGGGCCTGGATGAAGACGCCGACCGGCCAAGCCAGATGATGCAGCGCATCGTTTCCTCCGGAACTCCGCTGGTCTTCGTGGACCGCACCCTGCCGCAGCTGAACATTCCCTCCATTACCGCCTCCAGCACCAAGGCGCTGGAAGAGGCCATCGGGAAGCTGAAGAGCCTGGGCCACACCAGCATCGCTTTCCTCGGCGGCCCGGACCACGCATCCACCGCCCGCGAACGCCACAGCGCCTTCGACCAAGCAATGGCGGCCAACGGACTGGAAATCAATCCTGCGCTGCACTTTGCCGGCGACTTCCGCGCCGCCTCCGGTGCCCAAGGTGCCCGCTGGCTGCTGGAGCACGAATTAGCACCTACCGCTGTGGTCATCGCCGATGCGCCGATGGCCATTGGCGCCTTGACCGTGTGGCGGCAAGCCGGCATCCGGATCGGCCAGCAGCTCTCGGTGATCACCTTCGATGAGGTGGACGCGATGCTCATGCATGATCCGCCAATTGCCACGATCAGCCATGACCTGACCGCAATGGGCCGGGCGGCAGTGGCGGCACTTCAAGAAGCCATGGCCGGGAACACCCCGGAACCCCAAGAATTCACCAGCCGATTCACCGCACGTGAGTCGCTGGCCCCAACGCAAGCCGCCACCGGCGCATAGGTGAGGATGGAAGGAACAAGAATGAGTAATGACGCTCTGCTGGTCCTGGACAAGGTCTGCAAGTCCTTCGGCTCGGTACAGGTAATCGATGAGGTCACCGTCGAGGTGCACGCCGGCAAGGTCTCGGTGCTGCTCGGCGAGAACGGCGCAGGCAAGTCCACGCTGATCAAGATGATCGCCGGCGTGCACGAGCCGGACGCCGGCCGGATCCTGATGGATGGCAACGCGGTGAAGATCCCGAACACCAAGGCCTCCGAGGCATTGGGCATCGCCACCATCCACCAGGAATTGAACCTGGTGCCTTCGATGACCATCGCCGAGAACATCACCCTGGGCCGGGTGCCGCGCAAATTCGGCATCATCAACCGCCGCGCCATGCGCCAGATCGCGCGCGAGGCCATGGACAAGCTCGGACTGAACCTGGATGTGAATACCCCAGTGGGCGAGCTGGGCCTTGCCCAGCAGCAGCTGGTTGAAATTGCCAAGGCACTGAGCCTGGACGCTCGCGTGCTGATCCTCGACGAGCCCACCGCGGCGCTGACCAAGGCCGAAATCGCGCATCTGTTCTCGGTAGTCAACACGCTGAAGGCGCAGGGCGTGGGCATGGTCTTCATCAGCCACCACCTCGATGAGATCGCGGAAATCGGCGACTTCGTCAACGTGTTGCGCGACGGCAAGTTCATCGCCACCGTTCTGGCGGACACCGAGGAGAACGAACTGGTGCGGCCAACCCTGATGCAACCGGCGTGCTGGCCATGAACGATGAAATGGCATTGGGTGCCATCCAGGCACTGGGTGCAAAGGCCGGCAACGACGTGAAGGTTGTCGGCTTCGACGGCACCGAAGACGGCTTCAAGGCTGTTGAAGACGGCACCCTGGTCGCCACCATCGCGCAGAACCCAGCCGAGCTGGGCAAGCAGTCGGTGCAGATCCTGGCCAAGGCCATCAAGGGCGAAGAAGTAGAAGCCAACGTCCAGGTTGCCGTGGACACCGTTGATGAAAAGAACTTCGCCGAGTACGCAGGCGAGTAATCTGCCCTTAGCGGCAGCTACGCAGTACACCGGCACCCATCGGCCGCCGGGATTGGGACAAAGAAGGAAGAACATCATGCAGCAGGACATCCAGGTCACCATCGTGGGCTCAAGCAACGTGGACATCACCGCGTTGATGGCCCGCCTGCCCGGCCCGGGCGAAACCGTGCTGGCAGATTCCTACCAGCTCTCACCCGGCGGCAAGGGCGCCAACCAGGCCCTGGCCGCGCAGCTGGCCGGTGCCGCCACCGAATTCATCGGCGCCGTGGGCAACGACTCGCACTCCGCGATTGCCCTGGGCCAGCTCGAAGACGCAGGCGTGAAGCTGGATCGCGTAGCCCGCACCGAACAGCCAACAGGCGTGGCCATCATCCAGGTGGATTCCGCCGCGGAGAACTCCATCGCCGTGATCTCCGGTGCCAACTCCACGGTCACCGCCCAAGCGGTGCAGGCCGCCGGAGCCATCGAGGGCATCCTGGTGCTGCAAGGTGAAATCCCTGCCTCGGGCATCAAGGCCGCCATGGACGGCGCTACGCAGCGCATCGTGCTGAACCTGGCACCGGTCATCGAGCTGGACCGCGAATACCTGCTCAAGGCCAACCCGCTGGTGGTCAATGAGCATGAGGCCGCACTGATTTTGCAGCAGCTTGATGGAAGCGAAACCATGTCCACCGAAGCTGAGCCAGTTATTGCGCAAAAACTCATGGCTCATGGCTTGGCATCCTTGGTCATCACCCTGGGGGCTAACGGCTGCTTGGTAGCTGAGCAGGGTTCGGGCATTCAGCAGCTTCCTGCAGTCAAGGTCAAGGCAGTGGACACCACCGGTGCCGGCGACGCGTTCACCGGCGCCGTAGCTGCACGTCTGGCAAATGGCGATGACTTGGTGCAGGCCGCAGAATTCGCCGGCAAGTTCGCCGCCCTGACCGTGCAGGCCCATGGCGCACAGGCTTCCTACCCGCGTTCCCTCCAGAACCTTTAAGACCCCCTTTTCGAGCAAGCCCAAAGGACGCCTTCGTGCTGAAATCCGAAATTCTCAACGCCCCGCTGCTTGGCGCCTTAGCCAAGTGCGGGCACACCGACACTGTGGTGATTGCCGACTGCGGCCTGCCCATTCCCCAGGGCCCGATGGTCGTTGATCTTGCCTTCATCCAAGGCCTGCTGAGCTTCGAACAGGTCTTGGAAGTGCTGGCCCGCAACATGGTCATCGAGCGCAGCAACTTGGCCGCCGAAGCCAAGGACGGTCCGGTCCAGGATCTGTGCAGCGCCAACGGCCTGGACCCGCAGTTCATCACCCATGAGGAACTGAAGGCCGAACTGCCCAAGGCCAAGATCATCATCCGCACCGGGGAAGCGACCCCGTACGCAAACGCGATCCTGCACTGCGGGGTAGCCTTCTAGGAAACCGCAGATCGCGAATCGGCGCTGGAATTCTCCAGCGCAGTTTCGCGTGCCTTTGGCCTCAGGGTGGCACCCAGCGGCAGATCTTGGCGCGGGCAAGGCAAGAGCCGCGAAACATTCTGCGCCTTCTAGAATGGTTTGCATGAATCGCAAAGATGGGCAGGAACAGGAAGCCATCTCCCGCGTCGCGCCCGAAGCAGGGCTGCTGCTTGGGGCGGGTCGAGCAATCTTGCTGCAGCTGGCCCACCCGCAAATTGGCCGAGCCATCGCCGAGCACTCGGACTTCGCAGCCAATCCGCTCAGCCGGCTGATCCACACCCTGAGCTATATCTATGCCCTGAGCAACGGAACCGCAGCACAGCAGCGCACCATCATCGCCTATGTGGATGCCGCGCACCGGCCAGTGCGCGGAACTCGGAATCCGCGCAGCGGCGAACCGGCCTATTCTGCCTTGGATCCGAAACTCCAGTTATGGGTGGCGGCCACGCTTTATGACTCGGCCCGCGTCATCGCCGGACAGATCTTGGATGAGAAAGTACAAGACCAAGAAGAGCTCTATTTGCAGTACGCGAGGCTGGGTAATGCCTTGCAGATGCCAGCTGATTGGTGGCCGGAGAGTCTCACCGCATTCAGCAGATATCTTGCCCAGATGGAACCATCGCTGCGAGTCACCGAACAAACCCGGGCACTGGCCGATGAGCTGTTCGCCGGACGCAGCGCTCCATGGTGGATCCGCATCGGCTTGCCTCTGATGCGTGACGTCACCATTGCCCAACTTCCCGCTTTAGTGCGTGAGGACTTCGGCTACGAGCTGACCGCGGGCATCCAGAAACGCAATGCCCGAGTAATCCGCGTAGTCCGGTTGGCAACGAAAATCTGTCCCAAGTTCATCAGGCATGCACCGATGCGCTTGATGCTCAGGCATATCCAGAAGATGGCTTGAGACGCAAGCAGTCAGCTCTGTACTTGCTCCGCTCGGCGCGGAAGCAACAGCCGAGGCAAAACCAGTAGCAAGAACAGCGTCACCACGGTCAGACCGCCACCGACCCAAGCAGCGATGTGCCAGCCGAAGAGCACCTGCAGCACAAACCAGACACAGCCGGAGACCAGCAATCCCACTCCGATGCCGACGATCTTCAAAATAATATGTCCCAGGCTCACGGTTTGTTCCTTGAGCCGTTGCCCGAAGAAGTACCGGTGCACGGCGACCGGCGTAATCATGAGCAAAATTAGCAGGGTCGCGGCCACGAGCAACACGATGTACACCACTTCATCGACGGTGCCCAGAATTTCGAATCTGGCTTGGAAGGGCAGAACGACTAAGAACGCGGCCAGGACTTGCACTCCGGTTTGCATGACACGTAATTCCTGGAGCAGTTCATTCCATTGGCGGTGGGCAGCACCATCGCTGGAGTCGGGGTGATAGCGGGTGATCATGATCTTTCTCCTTGGCACAGGACCAGCAGGCAGCTGGTGCCTCCGGTGGACTCAGACTATGCCAAGCAACAGTGAAGCAGGCAAGAGGCTCCTAGTCGGCACCAAGCCAAACCGTCGGTGCCCGGCAGTACATTGGTAAATCCAGCTGCAGCCGAATGAGGGAGGAAGAGATGCAACAAGATCACTTCACAGGTGGAAACTTAGATGTCTGGTCCATGCCCAGCACCGGAATGTCCTGGTGCGAATGCGGTCAGGACCATGAGCTCACAGCAGCCATCGTGTACAAATTCATTGTGGAAGCAGGCTATGAACCACGCCAGCGATTGACGCATGGACAGCTGGCGGATGTCATTGCCTACGTATGGAAATACTCTGAGGTTTGCCGTTTTTTCCATCTTGCTGTGGAACAGGCAGCCAAGCTGGTCCACGGGAAGGTGGATAAGACCTATCCTTTGGGCCATAGCGTCGACATCATCGGCTACTTCTCGAAAACTTGGCAGGGTTGCCCCGACGCCGCCTGCCAAGGCGGGGAATCATGAAGGATCTCTGAGTCCAATTGAGCCGATGCGTCATGGACGTATAGTGTGAGGAAGATGAACAGCTTTGCACGGGAACAGGGTAAGGGCCGGCACGATGGTTTCATCCATGTGCGTGGAGCCAACGAGAACAACCTGCAGAACGTTGAAGCGCGTATTCCGCGCGATTCCATTGTGGCCTTCACCGGTGTTTCAGGTTCGGGGAAATCATCTTTGGCTTTCGGCACCATTTTTGCTGAGTCCCAGCGGCGATTCCTCGAATCTGTAGCTCCCTACGCGCGTCGACTCATCGCCCAGGGCCACACTCCCAAAGTCGAATTCATTTCCGGCTTGCCACCCGCGGTGGCCTTGCAGCAACGCCGTGGTGCCGCCAGCTCCCGGTCAACGGTGGGTACACTGACCACCCTTTCCAATTCGGTGCGCATGCTGTTTTCCCGTGCTGGTTCATATCCGCAAGGCGCACCGCGGCTGGACTCCGATGCGTTTTCCACCAACACCGCTGTTGGTGCATGCTCAGTGTGCCATGGAGTGGGAACAGTGCATTCAGTCAGCGAGAAGTCGCTGGTTCCCGACCCGACCTTGAGCATCCGCGACGGGGCCATAGCCGCCTGGCCCGGTGCATGGCAGGGCAAGAACCTGCGCGATATCACCACGCACCTCGGCTACGACATCGATGTCCCGTTCCAAACCTTGCCTGAAGAAACCAGGCAGTGGCTGTTGTTCACCGAGGACCAGCCGGTAGTTGAGGTAACACCTGAGCGCGACCGCGTTGCCAAGCCATACAAGGGGCGGTTCTGGAGTGCCGAACGCTATGTGCGACATACGGTGGCCACCTCGAAGAGCGAAAATCTGCGGGCCAAGGCTTTGGCCTTCATGCATTCGCAGGACTGCCCGGAATGTGCTGGCACCGGGTTCCGCCCAGATGCACTGCAAGTCAGCTTTTCCGGGCTGAATATCTCCGAATTCAATGCCAAGCCATTGCAATTCTTAGCTGAGCTCTTGCGTCCCTTCGCCGTTCCAGCCGAAGAAGAAGCCCAGGCAGAAGTCATCAGCACCATCAGCACGGACTTGCTGGCCAGAATCGAAGTACTGGTGGAACTTGGATTGGGCTACCTCAGCCTGGATCGATCCACCCCGACCTTGTCGCCTGGTGAAATGCAGAGATTGCGCATTGCCACCCAGCTGCGGGCAGGACTGTTCGGCGTGATCTATGTGCTCGACGAGCCTTCGGCAGGGTTGCACCCAGCCGATGTGCAGCCGTTGATCGAAGTGCTTTCCGCGCTGAAGGCGGAAGGCAACTCGGTGTTCGTCGTGGAGCACAATATGGATGTTGTCAGCCGTGCCGAATGGATTGTGGATGTCGGGCCGGGTGCCGGCAGCGGTGGCGGACAGGTGCTCTATAGCGGTGAAGTTCAAGGACTTGCACAGGTCGAGAAGTCAGTGACGCGTAGATTCCTGGAGCCCGGACCAGCTCCGCACCGAGAATTGCGCACAGCCAAGGAATGGCTGGAACTGGATGGCGTGAACCTGCACAACTTGGTAGATGTTCATGCTTCCTTCCCCTTGGGCACCTTCTGCTCGGTGACAGGTGTCTCCGGTTCGGGAAAATCCAGTCTGGTGTCCGTTGCCTTGGCGCAAGGTGCTGGGGGATTGGCGTTGGCTGAGTCCGAAGAACAGGAGGATGCCGCGCAGCGTGCGGTGATTGCCCAAGCGCGAGGCGCGGAACAGGTCAACCGCGTGGTCCTGATGGATCAGAAGCCCATTGGGCGAACCCCGCGGTCAAACGTGGCCACGTATACGGGCTTGTTCGACGCGGTGCGCAAGGCGTTTGCCGAGCTGCCGCTGTCCAAGGAACGCGGCTACAGCGCTGGACGGTTCTCGTTCAACGTCGCAGGCGGCCGGTGTGAAAATTGTCTGGGCGAGGGCTTCTTGGAAATCGAGCTGCTGTTCCTGCCAGGTACTTATGGGCCATGCCCGCAATGCCACGGCACCCGCTACAACCAGCAGACACTTGAAGTTGAATATGCCGGGAAGAACATTGCCCAAATCCTGGAGCTGAGCGTCAATGAAGCCGAAGAATTCCTAGCGGATATTCCCGCCGCTGCCCGGGCCTTGGCCACGCTGCGCGAAGTTGGCCTTGGATACCTGCAACTGGGGCAACCGGCCACTGAAATGTCTGGCGGCGAGGCCCAACGCATCAAGCTGGCTACCGAGCTGCAACGCCAGCGCCGTGGGCATACCCTCTACCTGCTCGATGAGCCAACCACCGGACTGCACCCAGCGGACGTGCAACTGCTGATTTCGCAGTTGCAACAACTCGTTGACCAGGACAATACCGTGATTGTAGTGGAGCACCATATGGATGTGGTGGCCGCTAGCGACTGGGTGATAGACCTGGGGCCTGCAGGCGGGGACGGCGGCGGACGGATTGTCGCTGCTGGAACACCTGCCCAGGTGGCGCAAAACGAGGCCAGCCGAACCGCGCAATATCTTGCGCGTCGACTGGCCTCGTAGCCGCAGTTCTAGTTGCTGTGCAGCAGTGCGTGCGGAGGAGTCTGCACGCCTTCTGCCACTGCTTCTGCAGGATCATCACCGAGGTGGATGATCTTGTTATCGGCATCCACATGCACTACCGAAGGAACGTAGTTGCGGGCTTCTGCATCTTCCATCTGCGCGTAGCTGATCAAGATCACCAAGTCCCCGGGGTGCACCAAGTGCGCGGCGGCACCGTTGATGCCAATGACACCGCTGCCTGGCTCGCCGGCAATGGTGTAGGTTTCCAGGCGTGCGCCGTTGGTGATGTCCACGATGCTCACCAGTTCTCCAGGCAGGATATCCGATGCTTCGAGCAGCTCGGAGTCCACGGTGACCGAACCTACGTAGTGCAGGTCCGCCTGGGTGACAGTTGCCCGGTGGATCTTGGACTTGAACATGGTGCGTTGCATTAGCCGATTCTTTCACACGAGGTATGGGGTTTCCTGGTATTCAAGTTTACGCCTCTTGTTCGAATCTTCCCGAGCTTGGTGAGCCACTGCGCATTGATGGGGTGAATCCCTAGTTGGGCAGGTGGGCTTGGAGTACGCGATGGACCTGGCCGGTGGCCAGCAATTCGTCGGCGGCTTCCAGCTCAGCGGAAAGGAAACGGTCTTCGCCCGGGCCTTGGACCTTGGTGCGCAACAGCTCCAGAACATCCGAGGTTGCCGGGCCTGGCTGCAATGGCTTGCGCAGGTCCAAAGCGCGGCCTGCGATCAGCATTTCAACGGCCAGGATGCGGCGCAAGTTGGCAACCGAGGTGCGCAGCTTGCGTGCTGCATGCCAGCCTAGCGAAACGTGGTCTTCTTGCATGGCCGAGGATGGGATGGAGTCCACGCTGGCCGGAACAGCCAAGCGCTTGTTCTCTGCGACCAAACCCGCCTGGGTGTATTGGGCGATCATCATGCCCGAGTCCACACCCGGATCATCAGCAAGGAAGGCTGGCAGGTCGCGGGAACGCGCAGGGTCCAGCATGCGGTCGGTACGGCGCTCTGCGATGGATCCCAGATCAGCCACGGCGATGGCCAAGAAGTCCAAGACGTACGCCACCGGGGCGCCGTGGAAGTTGCCGTTCGAGGTGACTTCGCCAGAGGGCAGCACGACCGGGTTATCGATGGTTGCTGCCAGTTCGCGGGTCGCAACCAAGCGGGCGTGTGCGATGGTGTCGCGTACCGCCCCGGTGACCTGCGGGGAGCAACGCAGCGAGTAGGCGTCCTGAACGCGGCCATCGCCTTCGCGGTGCGAAGCGACGATAGGGGAGTCGGCAAGGAAGGCAAACATATTTGCTGCGCTGCGGCCCTGTCCCGGGTGTGGGCGCAGCGGCTCATGCAGCTGCGAACGGAAGACCTGATCGGTGCCGAGCTGGGCTTCAACGCTCATCGCAGCGGTGGCATCAGCAATGTCGGTGAGCTCTTCTAAATCAGCAAGTGCCATCAGCAACTGGCCGAGCATGCCGTCGGTGCCGTTGACCAGTGCCAGCCCTTCCTTCTCAGCCAGCTCCACAGGGGTCAGTCCCGCTTCAGCAAATAGCTCGGGAACCGGGCGCTGCACGCCATCACGGTCCGTGGCCGCGCCTTCACCCATCAGTACTAAGGCGCAGTGGGACAGTGGTGCCAGATCTCCGGAGCAGCCCAGCGAACCGTATTCGCGCACTACCGGAGTGATCCCCGCATTGAGCAGTCCGACCATTGTTTCCAGAACTACCGGGCGCACGCCGGTGCGGCCCGAAGCCAAGGTCTTGGCGCGCAGGAACATCAGGGCGCGGACTACTTCGCGTTCAACGGGGTTTCCCATGCCAGCCGCGTGCGAACGGACCAGCGACCGCTGCAGCTTGGCGCGGTCTTCAGGAGCGATATGGCGGGTGGCCAACGCGCCAAAGCCGGTGGAGATGCCGTAGACCGGGGTGTCGGCTGAAGCCAGCGCATCGATATGCGCGCGGACACTGGCCAGCTCTGCGAGCACCTGCGGCGCAATATTGATCTGTGCCTCGTGCCGGGCTACCGCGATGACGTCATCGGCGGTGGCGCCTGCTAGGTCCAGGGTCACCTGAGGGGAAGTAGCCATGATTCTCAATCCGTTCTCTGCACTGCAAGGAGGTCTTTAGTCTCCATTGTTCGGGAGAACAGTTTGATTCGTTACCGTAATCCACACCATCTGTCTGAAATGACAGACAAAGATCTCCGGATGAAGAAGAACGGCCCTGATTGCGACTTTGCCGCAGCAGGACCATTCAAAGCTCGGGGACTTAGAAGGTGATGCCTTCGAAGGCATCCTGGCCGAATTTGTTGGACGAACCGTTATCGGTGACCTTGGTGTTCTCATTGAGGGAAGCCGCGGAATTGCCGACACCGCTGAAGGTCACCTGCTTGATGTTCTTCACCGCTGCAACGTTCCCAATACCGGTGATCTCAAGGTTCGTGATGTGCGGGGCAATGATCATGTTCGCCGTGCCGGAGATACTCACGTTCTTGCAGTTGCCGACAAGCTTGAGCGTCAGACCCATCTCGACGATGTCCATGCCATCGGTGCACTTGGTCTCGGTGGCCTCTGTTTCGAGGAAATCATAGACGGACTGGAATGAGCTGTCCGCAGGTGCCTTGGGAACATTGGGGCTCGCGGTCGAGACGCCTTCTGAAGCCTTGGGGCTTGGCGTGACACTGCCTTCGACAGGTCCGGAATTCTCCGGCTGTGAGGCATTGGAGCTAGAAGCTTCCGTCGGTTCCTCTGCGCTCTCGATGCTCATGCAGCCAGCCAATGAAACGGCCAGTAGTCCTGCTGCGAATGGAGCAGCGCCAAGTCTGGTGATTTTTGAGAACATTTTCTTCCTGTCTTCCCCGGTGTCCCGCAAAACCAGCGGCATGGGACTTGCTTCCATTCTCCGCTGTCTAGGGAGAAAATGCACAAAACAGGTGAGTGAAAAGACGCTCGTTAGCGCTGGCTGGAAGCTACCGCCATGCGAACGCAAAGCAGGTTTCAAGTCCTGGTGCTTGATTGAGAACAGGCCTATCCCGTGCGAATCAGTATGAAAGCGCGTTGACCGCGCCGGTTCAGGAGGTGGAAATGCTCGACCGCAGTATCGCGGATGACTCCTAGCGGTCCTGCAGGTAAAACCCAGTCGCTTCACCCCCGACGTATCGGGGGTGAAGCGACGGCGTTGTGTTGAGCTAAAACTACGTTGACTCGTGTGAAGCCAACCAGCACGTAGCCTCGGTTGAAAATGGCGAATGGGCTAGGGGCTAGAAGCCTTCGTTCTGTTCCGATTCGCCGAAGCCTTCTTCGATTCCTCCGCCGAAGTTGCCCTGTTCGGACTGCTGGGAGTTGTTGTAGCTGTCCTGTTCTCCACCGCCACCGAAGGACTGTTCGTTTGCGCCAGATGATCCCTGACCCTGGCTCTCAAAACCGCCATGGTCTTCAGCTTCGTTGTTGTTGAAGTTACCGAACTGCTCGTTTGCGTTCTGCTCAGACATGTAGTCCTCCGTTGGGTGATCGGTGGATCTTGACGTCACCCACGCTATGCACCGTGATAACTGTCGAACAAGGAATAGTGGGCTCTAATCGGGTTCTCTGAGCACCTGGCAATCCAGGATTTGCATAGTGTTCACGATTCTTGGAGGTTTGCGGAATGCGTTCGGAAGTGACCCTCAAATGCAAGAGACCTTTCGGAATTCTCGGCATGAAGCAGGGGAGTACGAAAACCTCCAGATGCCTGCCAACAATTGCCTGGAAAAGTAGGCGCGCGGAGGTTCAGCAGAGATCTCACACGTTCGTTCACAATGCTTGGGCTTCCACTGTCTTGCCGGGCCAACTCAGTACTACCTGTGTGTTGCCCGAAAGAAATGGCCGGCGGATCGGAATCATGGGTCCAAGTAGATAGTGTCGGAATCAGGACACAAAGATGTCGTGCCCCAAGCGTCCAGAACAACGTAAGGAGAAGCAATGGCCAGTTCGAAGAAAACTCCAGCAAAGAAAACCGATCGCGAAAACGCAGAAAACGGTTTCGTGGCTCCAGAAGTGTTGCGCGAGTCCTTGCAAACGGTGCTTATCCAGCTGCTGGATCTGCAACTGGTAGGCAAGCAAATCCACTGGAATGTCGTCGGCCCCAACTTCCGCGACCTGCACCAGAACCTTGACGAAATCGTGGACATCGCACGCCGCGGTTCGGACGAAATTGCAGAGCGAATGCGAGCCTTGCACGCTACCCCGGATGGGCTGGCCGCGACGGTAACGAAGTACACGAAGCTCGAGCAGCCGGTGAATACCGAAATCCTCACCACCAATGCAGTGGACATGGTGGTCAAGGCCCTGCAGACCACCGTGGCGGTTATGCGCGAGGTCCACGATCCAGTGGACGAGGCGGATCCAACCACCGCCGATATCCTGCACCAGTACATTGCAGATCTGGAGCAGCAGGCCTGGTTCATCAGCGCGGAAACGCGCAAGCCCTAAGGTATGCCAGCACGATCCCGGAAATAGTTAAGTAGCTTGAGGCGCCATTGACATGGCGCCTCAAGCTATTTTAAGGGTGCTACTTCTTCGGTGCAGCCATCGGGATGCGCACGCCACGTTCAGCGGCAACCTCAGATGCCCGTTCGTAGCCGGCATCCACGTGGCGGATGACGCCCATGCCCGGATCATTGGTCAGCAGCGCTTCCAGCTTCGCGGCAGCCAACTCGCTGCCATCAGCCAGGGAAACCTGGCCTGCGTGGATGGAACGGCCCATGCCTACGCCGCCGCCGTGGTGGATCGAGACCCATGAGGCGCCGGAACTGGCTGCCGTCAAGGCGTTCAGCAGCGGCCAGTCTGCCACAGCATCGGTGCCGTCCTTCATGGCTTCGGTCTCGCGGTAAGGCGATGCCACCGAGCCGGAGTCCAAGTGGTCGCGGCCGATCACGATCGGGGCAGAGACCTTGCCGTCAGCGACCAGCTGGTTGAACAGCAGGCCTGCCTTGTGGCGCTCGCCGTAACCCAGCCAGCAGATGCGTGCTGGCAGGCCTTCGAACTCGACGTGCTGCTGGGCGGCATCCAGCCAGCGGTGCAGGTGCTCGTTTTCCGGGAACAATTCCTTCAGTGCCTGGTCGGTGACCTTGATGTCCGCTGGGTCTCCGGACAGGGCGACCCAGCGGAATGGGCCCAAGCCCTCGCAGAATAGCGGACGGATGTAGGCCGGAACGAAGCCGGGGAATTCGAACGCGCGGTTGAACCCGCCCTTGCGTGCTTCGTCGCGGATCGAGTTTCCGTAGTCGAAGACCTCTGCGCCCGCATCCTGGAAGCCAACCATGGCTTCCACATGGGCGGCCATGGCGGCCTGGGCCTTCTTGGTGAAACCCGCCGGATCGGCTTCGGCCTCAGCATGCCACTGCTCCATGGTGTATTCCACCGGCAAGTAGCTCAGCGGATCGTGCGCGCTGGTCTGGTCGGTGACGATGTCGAAGGTGAATTCTCCGGCTTCGTGGCGCTTGAGCAGTGCCGGGAAGACCTCGGCGGCGTTGCCGGCGTAGCCTACAGACAGTGGGCGGCCTTCGGCCTTGGCTGCCAGGACCTTCTCCAGTGCCTTGTCCAGATCCAATTCCACCTCATCGAGGTAGCGCTTGGATGCGCGGCGGCGCAGGCGGGTTTCATCAACGTCAACGATCAGTACCGCACCGCCGTTGAGCGTTACGGCCAACGGCTGGGCGCCGCCCATGCCGCCGCATCCGCCGGTGAGGGTCAAGGTGCCGGCCAGAGAACCGTTGAAGCGCTTTTCGGCGATGGCTGCGAAGGTTTCATAGGTGCCCTGCAAGATGCCCTGGGTGCCGATGTAGATCCAGGATCCGGCGGTCATCTGGCCGTACATCATCAGGCCTTCAGCTTCGAGCTCGCGGAAGTGCTCCCAATTGGCCCAGTCGCCTACGAGATTCGAGTTGGCGATCAGCACACGCGGTGCCCACTTGTTGGTCTTGAAGACACCGACGGGCTTGCCGGACTGGACCAGCAAGGTTTCATTTTCCTCGAGGTCCTTGAGGGTTTCGACAATCGCGTCGAAGGCTTCCCATGAGCGGGCGGCCTTGCCGGTGCCGCCATAGACCACCAGATCGTCAGGGCGCTCGGCAACTTCTGGGTCCAAGTTGTTCATCAGCATGCGCAGCGGGGCTTCGGTGGCCCAGGACTTGGCATTCAGTTCGGTGCCGCGCGGGGCGCGGACAACACGTGGTTCGTGGCTCATGGCAATTCCTTAGAATGTAACGTAGCTAACTAGTTCCATCATTGGCGATTGGCCATGGGTTGGATACCGCGAATTGCGCAGAGCTGTCCGGTATCTCAGAAACGGTTGAATTCCGGGATCCGTCCGGCTCCTAGCTGGCGGAGATCAGGGCAAGTGCGCTGCGCTCGATTGCCGCCGGGCTCAGGGCCCGGTTGATGGCGATCATGCTCGCCCCGCGCAGGGCTCCGACCTCCCAGCTGAGAGAGGTGCGGATCTGCAGATGCTGGGTGGAAAGCGGAGCCCCGCGCTGGTAAACCACTTCGCGGATGCCGGCCAGCAGATGTTCTCCGGCAGCCGAGATGCGCCCGCCAACTACTATCAGCGACGGATTGAGCAGGCTCACGCTGGCAGCCAGCACTTCGCCCAAGTCCCGGCCTGCCTGGCGCACTGCGTGGATGGCTTGGATGTTCCCCGAATTCACCAGGGCGACCACGTCGGTGTTGCTGTGCGCTTCGATGCCCTGTTCACGCAGGGCGGTGGCGATCTTAGGTCCGGCGGCCACCGCTTCAAGGCAGCCTTCATTTCCGCAGTGGCAGAAGATGCCATCGCCGCGGCGGATGCGCACGTGCCCGATATCGCCTGCGGTGCCCTGGGCTCCGCGTTGGAGCAGGCCTCCGGAGATGATCCCTGAGCCGATGCCGGTTGCAAGCTTGACGAAGATGAAGTCCTCGCTGCCGGTTTCCAACTGGTCCTTCTCGCCAATGGCCATCAGGTTCACGTCATTGTCCACGACAACCAGTGCATCCAGGTGCTGCTGGAACCATGCAGGGATATCGAAGCTGTCCCATCCAGGCATGATGGGCGGATTGGCCGGGCGACCGGTCTCGAAGTTCACCGGTCCGGGCACTCCCATGCCGATGGCGATCACATCCTCGCGGGTGCGCTGCTGCGAAGCCAGCAGTTCATCGGCCAGCACCAATGCGGACTCCAAGATCGCCACCGGACCGTCGGCAAAGGAAATGGGTAACTGGGATTGCGCCACCAAGGTGGGTGACAGGTCAGTCAGTGCCACGCGCAGGTGGCTGGCTCCCAAGTCGATGGCCAGGATCAGACGGGCATCGGGGAGCAGGGCAAGACGCTGCGGAGGGCGGCCGCCGGTGGAAGCGCCATCGGTGATGGCGCCGATCAGGCCAAGGCTGATGAGCACGTCGAGGCGTTCTTGCAGGGTGGAACGGGCCATCCCGGTTAGTGCGGCAAGGTCGGTGCGGCTGTGCGCGGCGCCGTCCATGAATAGCTGCAGTACGTCTCCTGCGCCACTGGCGCCGCGGGCGAACTGCAGGCTTCGGGGGCTCGAAGGATTGGCCATGAACCCAGTAAAACACAGTGGAGGAGGAGAATCCCAAACACTTTAGAAGAATATCGACATACTTCTATTGACTATCGACAAAAGTATAACTAGTCTCGATGTGTGATGCAAGTCATGAACATCTGGATCGCACCCACCACTTCTTTCAGGAGACACCTTTGCCTGCCCACGACCTTTCAATCCAGCTGTACACGCTGCGCGAGCACATCGCCGAAGACCTGCCCTCGACCCTCGAACGCGTAGCGGACATCGGCTACACCCAGGTTGAGCCGTACAGCTTCGTGGCCCGCGCCGACGAATACGCCCAGGCGCTGGCCAAGAACAACCTGAGCGCGCCCACCGCACACGCGCCGCTGCTCTCATCGGACTTCGACGAGGTCTTCGCCGCGGCCAGCAAGCTGGGCATCAGCACCGTGATCGATCCGTTCATTCCCGCCGAGCACTGGCAGGACGCCGAGTCCATCCGAGCCACCGCACAGAAACTGAACGAAGCCTCCCGCCGAGGCGCCGAATACGGGATCAAGGTCGGCTACCACAACCACGACTGGGAAATCTCCAGCAAGATCAACTCCACGACAGCCCTGGAATACTTCGCCAGCCTGCTGGATCCGGAAGTGGTCTTGGAAATCGACACCTACTGGGTGGCCGTGGGCGGCGCGGATGTGCTCCAGCTGCTTGAAGCACTGGCACCAAGGGTCATCGCCTTGCATATCAAGGACGGACCGAAATCCAAGAACCACAAGGAACAAGTGCCGGTAGGCAGCGGCTCCATGCCCATTGACCAGATCATCCAGGCCACCCAAGGCATGCTGCATGTGGTGGAACTCGATGACTTTGCAGGCGATATCTTCCAAGCCGTCTCAGCGAGCCGCGCCTACCTCGTAGCAGAAAAGAACTAGGGCATATGGAATCTCAGAATCAGCCAACCGGCGTGGGCATTGTCGGAGCCGGAACCATCAGCGACCAGTACCTTGAGAACCTCACCGCGTTCCCGGATCTGGCCGTGCGCTTCATCGCCGACCTCGACACCGAACGCGCCGCCAGCCAAGCCTCTAAATGGTCCGTCGCGCACTCGGGGACCTATGAGGAATTGCTGGCGCGCGAGGACATCTCGATCGTGGTGAACCTGACCATCCCGTCAGTGCACGTGGAGGTAGCGCTGCAAGCAGTAGTCGCCGGCAAGCACGTCTGGGGAGAAAAGCCCTACGCACTGGACCGTGAATCAGGACGTGCCCTGGCACAGGCAGCTGAAGCAGCAGGAGTCCGCATCGCCGTGGCGCCGGATACGATCCTGGGCGCAGGAATCCAAACTGGCTTGCGGCAGATTGAAAGCGGCGCCATCGGCACCCCGCTCACCGGACTGGCCATCTTCCAAGGACCGGGCCCCGAATCCTGGCACCACAGCCCCGAGTTCCTCTTCGCCAACGGCGCAGGACCACTCTTCGATTTGGGACCCTACTACCTGAGCACCCTGGTGCGCGTCTTCGGACCGGTGGCCAAAGTCGCCGCACTGGGATCTCAGGCTCTCGCGCAGCGGGTCATCGGTTCCGGACCCAAGGCCGGAACCAGCTTCCCGGTTGAGGTTCCAACCCATGTCAGCGCGTTGCTGCACTTCGAATCCGGTGCCAGTGCCCAATGCATCTTCAGCTTCGACTCGAAGCTCAAGCGCGCCGGGTTCGTCGAGATCTCGGGGACAGAGGGTACCGCGCAGCTCTCGGACCCCAATGAGTTCAGCGGCGATACCATCTTGCACCTAGCCGACCAGGAACAGCGCGTTATCGCTGCCGAAGGCTCGGAGTATGGACGCGGCACCGGCGTTGCCGAACTGGCCCAAGCCATCCGCGAAGGACGCAAGGAACGCGTACCTGGCGAACTGGCATTCCACGTCCTGGACATCATGGTCTCCGCCGCAGAAGCCATCGAATCCGGAACCTTCATCGAGGTCACTTCGAGCGTAGAACCCGTCGCGCTGCTGGACCCGGCCTGGGATCCTTCAGCTCCGGGCATCCTGGCCTGACAGCACCACCCTTTACAGCACCACCCGCACCTGAAAAGGAATCACCATGTCTGCACGAATTCTGCTTCATCACTTCTTGGAGCGAAGTGCTCTTTGCCAGTGTGCTCACCAATTCGGACACCAGGACGCTGTCCATCGGCTTGCAGGCCTATGCTTCGCAAACTGATGTTTACTGGAACCAGATGATGGCTGCTTCAGTGGTTGTCTCCATTCCGGTGCTGGTTGGTTTCCTCTTTGCCCAAAGACATCTGGTCGCAGGCTTGTCCTCCGGCGCGGTCAAGTAAGAACAGACAAGGAATTACATGTCTCAGTTGAACAGCCAGCAGGCCGCCCCGGCCATGCAAGAGCTGAAGGTCGGCGTCATCGGCGGCGGGTTCATGGCCCGCACCCACGCCGATGCGATCCGCAGGGCAGGCGCCCAGCTCATCGGGGTGCGCTCCAATGGAGAGCAATCCACCCAGCGTGCGGCAGCAGCACTGGGAGTACCCGCATTTGAAAGTGTCCAAGCGCTGATTGAACAGTGCGACGTCATCCACATCACCTCGCCCAACGCCCTGCATTTTGAGCAGCCAACCGCCGCGTTGGAAGCCGGAATCTCGGTAGTCTGCGAAAAGCCACTGGCTACCAATGCCCACGGTGCCAAGCAGCTAGCCGACCTGGCTGCCAGATCAACGGCAGTCGCGTCAGTGCCCTTTGTCTACCGTTTCCATCCCATGGTGCGGCAGGCCCGAGCCCACGTCCAAGAAGGAAAGCTTGGCCGCCTGCTCACCGTGCGCGGACAGTACCTGCAGGACTGGATGCATACGGTCAGTGACAACGACTGGCGTGTTGAACCAGCCTTGGGCGGACCATCCCGGGCTTTCGCGGACATCGGTTCGCATCTGGTGGACTTGCTGGAATTCATTGCAGGAGAAAAGATTGTTCGCCTGAACGCGACGACTTCCATAGCCCACACCCACCGCGGTGCGGTGGCAGTGGACACCGAAGATGCTGCTGCCCTGATTGTGCAGATGGCATCCGGAGCCATCGGCACAATGATGGTCTCGCAGGTCAATGCCGGGCGGAAGAATGCCTTGACCATTGAACTGTCTGGAGAAAAATCGGCGCTGGAATTCCAGCAGGAAAAGCCCGAAGAACTGTGGATTGGCAAGCCGGAGATCTCATCAGTCCTATCCCGCCAGGCTACGGATTTGAGCGCCGATGCAGCACGCTTGTCGGTGGTCCCTGCCGGACACCCGATGGGTTACCTCGATGCGTTTGCCGCGTTTGTCGCCGATACCTACGCGGCGATCGCCGGGAAAGCACCCAACGGGCTGCCAACATTTGCTGACGGCGCTCGTGCCTGCCAGCTGACCGATGCCGTTTTGGAATCCGCACGCACCGGAGAATGGGTTGCCACGAATGCCTGAAGGAGAAAACACCATGAACGCTACTCATCCTGTGACACTGTTTACCGGGCAGTGGGCTGATATGCCTTTTGAAGAAGTCGCACGCTTGGCTTCCGAATGGGGTTATGACGGATTGGAAATTGCCGCCAGCGGTGACCATTTGGACCTCAAACGTGCTGACGAAGACCCGGCCTACCTACAATCCCGGCAGGATGTCCTGGATAAGTACGGGCTGAAGGTCTGGGCGATCTCCAACCATCTGGGCGGCCAAGCAGTGTGCGATGACCCCATCGACTTCCGCCACCAGGCGATCCTGCGCGACTACGTCTGGGGCGATGGCGAAGGGGAAGGCGTACGCCAACGAGCAGCCCAAGACATGAAGCGCTCGGCACGTGTGGCCCGCAAGCTCGGCGCCGATGTCGTAGTTGGCTTTACCGGCTCGAAGATCTGGCAGTACGTAGCAATGTTCCCGCCGGTGCCCGGCGAGGTCATTGATGCAGGCTATGAAGATTTCGCCGATCGCTGGAATCCGATCATGGACGAATTCGATGAGCAAGGCGTGAAGTTCGCACTGGAAGTGCACCCCTCGGAGATCGCGTATGACCACTGGACGACGGTGCGCACCATGGAAGCAATCGGCCACCGCGAGGCTTTCGGGCTGAACTGGGATCCAAGCCATATGTTCTGGCAAGGGATTGACCCGGTGGCATTCATTACGGACTTCGCCGACCGCATCTACCATGTGGATTGCAAGGACACCCGGATGCATCAACCCAATGGACGCAACGGTATCCTCGGCTCCCACCTGGCGTGGGGAGACCCGCGCCGCCGGTGGGACTTCGTCTCCACCGGCCACGGCGACATCAATTGGGAAGACGCCTTCCGGGCCTTGGACTTCCACGGGTACGAGGGACCGATCTCCATTGAGTGGGAAGATGCTGGAATGGATCGCCTGCACGGAGCAAAGGAAGCCGTAGGCTACATCCGCAGCCTCCTGTTCAAGCGCCCCGAAGCCTCATTCGACGCGGCGTTCTCAAACCAGTAGGAAATTTTCGGTCAGGCCGGACGCTTGCCCTGCACCCGCGAGGTAATGACCGATGCGGTGGCACGGATCTGCTGCACCAGGTTCTCCCGTTGTTCTTCGGGTACCCGGTCAGCCAAGAAAGTCACAGCAACGGCGGCGACAGGCCAATCGTTGGAATCCCGGATTTCCACCGCGAGCGAGTGGAAGTCCGGGGTGACATCCCCACGCTCTACGGCATATCCGCGCTGGGTGCTCTGCTCCAACTCGCGGCGCAATTGCGAATAGCTGGAGATTGACGATTCTGCCACCCGCTCGGAGAAGCTGGCCGCACTCGGGTAGAGCGCACGGACCTGGGATTTGGGCAGCGCGGCGAGAATGGCCCGGCCTGAAGCGGTCAGATGAGAGGGCAGACGAACGCCCACATCGGTAACCAGCGATGGCCGGCCCTTGGCACGTTCTTCGACGATATAAAGAACATCGGAACCGTGCAGCACTGCCAGGTGCGCACTTTCTCCAACCTTATCCACCAGCTGAGCGATCAGCGGGGCGCCTAAGCGCGCCAACGGTTCTTGGCGGGTGTAGGCGCTGGAAAGCTCAAACGAGGAGACCCCCAGGCCGTAAGACTTGTCCTCCGGATAATGGGTGATAAATCCATGCTCAAGCATGACATTCAGCAGTTGGTAGACGCTTGAACGAGGAAGCTCCAATATCGTTGCGATCATTGCTGCCGGAGTAGGAGTTTTCCGACTGGCTAATAGCCGAAGAATCCGCAGGGTGTTATCGGCCGCTGGAACCTTGCTGCCCATGGGGCCTCCTCGAAGAATCGTGCTTCATGCTCTGCAAGGAACTCTAGCAATCTGATCTGCTGTTCACGGCCACCAACCAATTACTAAAAGAAAGTAAGTTGGGAAGGCGTCAATCGCTCCTAGCCGAACTGCCTTGGTCGATAGTGCTAAGGCATATTCGCGGGAACACGACGGGCCGATCCGACTCGCTGCCGGATTTGCACCCAGCCAGCAAGATCCACGAACCTCAAGAAAAACTAAGCATTCACGAAAGCCTCCCCAACCATTTGCGGTTGAGGAGGCTTTTGCGATCGTTGACCAGATGAAATTCTTGGTAATTCCTAGCGACTAGTTGCAGTGAGGAATTGATTGAGCTCTTCCAAAGTTGGAGGGTTAGCCCCGGCACGTGACACGGTGATTCCTGCGCACACCGAAGCGATCTTCATGACCTTTTCGATTTCCAGGCTGTCCAGCTCAGTGCCATCTCGCAGAGACTGGGCCAGTGAGCTTTCCAAGATGGAATGCAGCAACCCGGACATGAAGGCATCTCCTGCGCCGACGGTATCGACGGTGCGAACCGAGACCGAGGGAACCATGACTTCGCTGTGCGCGGTCCGCGCTTCAGCGCCGCGGGCACCGAAGGTGATGACCGCCAACGAGGCGCCGCGAGCCAAGAAGTGTTCCAGGATGCGGTTGGTATCCCAACCCGGGTAGAGCCACAGCGCATCTTCATCGCTGAGCTTGACGATATCGGCCAGGCCAGCCAACTTCTCAATTTGCTTGACCGCATCGGCCCGATTTTCCACCAGCTCTGGGCGCAGATTCGGATCAAAGCTCAGAATCTGTCCTGCCGGGGAAGTCTGGAATGCTTCATGGATTCTAGCGGCACTTGGACCTTGGAATGCGGCAATCGAACCGGAGTGGAACAGTTCAGCCTCGGTAGAAGCCATATTCTGCAGTTTGCAGTTCAACTGGAACTCGTATTTGGCATCACCGGATTCATCGAGCACCACGGTGGCGCTGGATGTCCGTGCATCGGTGTGTGATCCGGCGGCGAGTTGAACGCCGGAGGCAGTCACATGTTCGGTGATCAACCGTCCGTGTTCGTCTTCTCCGATATCCGTCTGCAGCAAGACGTTATGGCCCAAGCGGCCTAGTCCGACAGCAACATTCATCGGGGAACCACCGGGATGCGCGACACCATCAACGATGTCCACTAGAGCCTCACCGGCAACCTGAATAGTAACCATGGCATTGATCCTACGTAACCCGGCGTAAAAAAGCCCATTCGTGTGATCAGGTATTCAACCTGTATCCACGTTTAATGACCGTGGCAATGATTTCCGGTTGCGGCAAAGCCTTGCGCAGGCGGCTGAGGGTCATGTCCAGGGCGTGCTTGGAACTGGCTTCGGGCATTGCCGCACCCAACTCATCACGGGACAAGACACTTCCTCCAGCCTCAATCAGCGCGCGCACCAGTTCGGCCTGTCCGGGGGTCAGTTCGCAGTCCTGGCCCTGCACCGAGAAGGTGCGTCCGCGCAGCTGGACAGGACCGAAAACTGTCTCGGCCTGCAGGGTGCCCAGCGAGCCCAGGTGTTCCACCAACTGGCCGATCATGGCACCCATGCGATGCCGTTCGGGAACCAATGGGGAAATCCCCGCTTCAATCAGCGGGGCAGCGGTCACTGGACCAACGGTGGCCACCACCACGCGTTCGGCCAAGGAGCGCAGCAAGGCTGGCAAGCGGTTGCGTGCCTTGGCGGCAGCGAACAGCGCATGCACACTTGGAGCGCTGGTGAATGTCACCGCATCAAAGTGCGCGGCACATAGACCTTCGACCAGCGCAGAAATTCCACTATCGCTGCTGGTGTCCTGCCAGCGGTACGGCTCGACCTTCAGTACCCGGCTAGCACCCAGCTCGCGTAGGCTATGCGGCATTCCATGATCCGAATCGGCGTGCAGCTGCAGGGCAACGGTCAGTCCTTGCAATTTGCCTTCCAACAGCGTCAGCATCGAGGCGCTGCGTCCATCCTTGGCCACGGCGGCTGGTTCCAGGCCCAGCGCCTTGACGGTTCCGTGGGCTTTGGCGCCGCGCACGTACAGCTGCGCCTGTCCCAGGGTTCCGAGCAGTTGATCGCCGAGACCGGCGGCTTCGGCGGTATCTACCCAGCGCCGCAATCCGTAGGCGGTAGTAATGACAACTATTTGCGGCCGGGCTTCGATCAGCTTCTGCGTTTGGGAGATCAGCTGCTGCTCATCATCCAACGGCGCCAGCTGAAGCAGCGGCGTATGGGTGACTTCGGCACCACGGCGTTCAAAGGCTTCGATAAGTTCTGCCGAGCGTCGGTCACTGGTTACGGCCAGGCGGAACCCGGCCAAGGGTTTGGGGGTATTCATTATGCAACTTCCAGTTGGGGCGCCAGCAAGCCTGGCTCATCTTGCACCGCAATGCTTGCCAGGGCGGCGGGCAATCCGGCAACTTCGCCGATGACGATGACCGCGGGGTTGGAGTGGCCGCGGGCCGTCTGTGCGAGCTTGTCCAGCTGGGTGTAGCTGGTGCGCTGTTTTTGGGTGGTGCCGGATTCGATGATGGCGCAGGGCATCTGCCCGTCCATGCCAACTCGGTGCAATCCGGCCACGGTCTGTTCGATGGTTCCCATGCCCATGAGGATCACGATGCTTCCACCAAGTTTGCTCAAGTGTTCAAGCTGGATGTCGGTGAGCGGATCGTGGGCCGAGACTACCGTGAACATGGTGTTGATGCCACGTGCGGTCACTGGGATGCCGGCAACTGCTGGCACGGTGAGGCAAGAGCTCAAGCCTGGGATGACGTTGACGGGGATTCCTGCGGCTGTGGCCGCGGTGATTTCTTCGTAGCCGCGGCCGAAGACAAAGGGATCTCCGCCCTTGAGCCTGACTACATTGGCTCCGCCTCGGGCTGTTTCGATCATTTGCGCTTCGATTTCCCGTTGAGTGAGTTTGTGATGCCCGGGAAGTTTGCCGACATCAATGATTTTGGCCTGCGGTGCGAGCAGCGGAAGGTGCTCCGCCGGTCCGAGCCGGTCAGCGAAAATGACTTCGGCGTCGGCGAGCGCGTGCACCCCTCGGAGTGTTAGCAGGTCAAGTGCGCCTGGCCCGCCGCCTAGCAAGGTGATGGATCCGGTCTGGGAGGTTGGCTCCAGATGCATGACTGGAATCCGGGAGGCCTGGGTGACCGAAGCGAAGCGCTCCGGTTCAGCATCGCAGATCACCAGCAGGCTGGCTTGTTCCAGAAGTTGAATTGCGGTGAATGGCTCTTGGGCGGTGAGTACCGTGGCGCCTTGGGATTTGAAGCGCTTTACCGCCTTATTGCTCCCGGATTTACTTCCAGCAATCAGCACCGTGCATCCGGTGAGCTCTAGGTCGATGCCAATCATGAGCGCTTTGATTCTGTTCGAGTTTCGCGGGATGACATGGGATTCTCCTTGAACTAGTGGATGCCCCCAAGCTTAGGCGTTCAGCTTTTCTTAGAAGTATCGCCTTTGTTTCAAGCGCAATAATTCGACTAAATGTTAACCTTTTCGAAATGTTCCGTGAGGCCAAATGCAACACAAGGTCATTAAAGTAAATATCGTTGCAAGGCACGGGCTTGGCTGATCCTGCAAAATTCAGTGAGCGAATACGCAGGAGACTTGCCGGGCACTGCCTGCAACGGGCACGCTGGGAGCATGGAATCGCTCTTTGACGACAGCGCACTGCCGCGTACCGGGGGAGCCTTGCGTCCTGGCGCGTGGCATTTGCCTGGCTGGCTGGATACCGCTGCGCAGCAGTGGATTGTCCGTCGCTTCTTTGAGTGGGGCGATGGACCTGTTCCGCCTCACCGGACAACTGTGAACGGGCATCCTATGAGCGTGCAAAGCCTGTGTTTAGGCTGGCATTGGAGTCCCCACCGTTATTCCAAGACGGCAGATGACTTGGATGGCCAACTGGTTGCGCCGATGGAGCAGTGGCTGATTCGCTTGGGCAAGCAAGCTGTTGCAGAAGCGACCGGGGATTTGCGGCGCGCCCAGGACTATCAGCCTGATGTTGCGCTGGTGAACTACTACGATGTGCAGGCCACCATGGGCATGCATCAAGACGCTGAGGAGCGCATCAACGCTCCGGTTGTCTCGCTATCTATCGGGGACTCGGCAACATTCCGCCTGGGCAATACCGAGAACCGCAACCGGCCATGGCAAGAGCTGCGGCTGGCATCAGGGGACCTGTTTGTCTTTGATGGTCCGTCACGCTTTGCCTATCACTCGGTGACGAAGATCCATGCGGGAACCGCACCGGCAGGCTTGGGCCTGGGCGGCGGACGCATCAACATCACGCTGCGCCAGACCGGGCTGGAAGAGAACTAATTGCCTAGATCGATGGTGGCGGCCAGCGCGTAATGATCCGAGTCTGCGACTTCCAACCGTTCCATGCCAGCAGACTGGACACCGCGTAGCATCACGTGGTCGATGCCGAGCATCGGGAACAAGGTTCGAGGCCAGGTCAGGGCCAGACCCCAGTCGCTGTAGTGGGCTTCTTCGAGTTGGTCGGCTACCGGTGCGAAGTGGCGGTCGGTGCTTGTCGCGTTGAAGTCTCCGGCCGCGATGATCCGTGGGGAGTCATCATTGGCGAAGTAGTCTCCGAGGGAAGCTAGCATCTTGTCCCGCTCATGGTGACCGGTAGGCCGTGCCGATGCGGCGTGCACCGCGTACATGCGGATGTCTCCCTGCTCGGTGGCCACGTCTACGCGCAAGGCGCGATCCCAGCCCAGCCCCAGATCCAAGGGTTCTGGATTCTTCAGCGGGTAGGCGCTCCAAACCCCTACGGTGCTGACCATGTAGCGGTACGGGTGGGACTTAGCCAGCTCGGCGGTGATTTCTGGTTCCTGGCCTTCGCCGATTTCCTGCAGGGCGATCACCTGTGCACCGTGGTCGGCCAGTTCGCGGGCGGCCTGCGCACCGGCGGACTCGTGGACGTTTTGCGTCGCCAGACGCAGTGAAGCTTCGGGGACGGGCTGTGCCGAGGGAATGAAAGCTGGTCCGAAGAGGACAGCCCAGACAACTATGGGCACAAGCAGGCTGATGAAGCTAATGCGTCCGCGCACTACCAGGGCCATCAAGAAGAGCACAGGAATTCCGATGCCCATCCATGGAGCCAGGTTATCGATGATCAGCCCGAGTCCCAGCACGTCGGGGATCTGCTGGTGGAACACCATCAACCCAGCCAGTGCGAAACAGAGCATGGCAAAGAAGAACCTCGCGATGATTCGCGAGGCCGACAGACGGTGGTGCGATGAATGAGACATAGGACTTAATACAGTGGCACAAAATACTGTGGGATTCGTAATTATCGGCTTGGGGAATGCCAGTGTCGCGCCATGTATTCACTACGATGGATAAGAGCGACAAGGGAGACGCTTTCCAAGCCCCTGCCATGAATTGAGAAATTGAATGACTGCCTACTTATCGGGCGGAAAACTGCTGTTGGCAATTGTTGCCTTGGCCATGGGTGGCGTCGGTATCGGTGTCACCGAGTTCGCCATGATGGGCTTGCTCCAAGAAGGTGCAGCTGACCTTCAAGTCAGTTACGCGCAGATGGGCCTGATGATCAGTGCCTACGCGATAGGCGTCGTTGTCGGTGCTCCGGTGCTCACTGCGCTGGCTGCAAAGATTCCGCGCAAGCGTGCGGTGCAATTGTTGATTCTCTTCTTCACGCTGGCGAACCTGTCTTCATTTTTCGCTGCCGATTACAACGCCATGCTGGTGACCCGCTTCGTTGCAGGCCTGCCGCACGGCGCGTACTTCGGGCTGGCCGGCGTACTTGCCGGCAGCTTGGTTCCAGCCACCATGCGTGGTCGAGCCATTGCTTGGGTGATGCTCGGACTGTCCGTGGCTAACGTTGCCGGTGTCCCGCTGGTGACCCGCCTTGGCCAGGAATACGGCTGGCGTTCAATGTTCTTGGTGGTCACTGTGATCGGTGTGCTGACCGCGGTGCTGATTACCTTGTTCGTTCCGTGGAGGAAGAGCGAAGCCGGGGCGAGCATCCGCCGGGAACTCACTGCGCTCAAGAGTGCCCAGGTGTGGTTGGCGATGCTCACCGGCATTGTCGGCTTTGGCGGTTTCTTTGCGGTGTACTCATATATTTCACCAACCTTGACCGAAGAGGCCAAGCTGCCAATTGAGCTGGTACCGCTGGCTTTGGCGCTCTACGGCTTGGGCATGGTGGTTGGTTCGCTGGCCGGTGGCCGGCTTGCGGACTGGTCGATCTTTGGCGCGATCAAGCTTTCAAGCGTGTTCATGGTCGCCACCATGCTGATTTTCGCTGTAGTGACCAGTTGGGTGATTCCGACAATGATCATGGTCTTCGTGATGGGAGCCGTCGGCTCGCTGCTCATTCCTGCATTGCAGACTTTGTTGATGGACTCCGCTCCGCATGCGCAGTCGCTGGCAGCGTCGTTGAACCACTCGGCCCTGAACGTGGCCAACGCCTTGGGCGCTGCACTGGGTGCGGCGGTAATCGCTGCCGGGTATGGTTTCCGAGCACCATCGGTGGTTGGTGCTGGCCTGGCCGCGTTGGGCCTGCTGATCGCTTGGATTACCCAGATTCGTGCAAAGAAGGTGGGCCTGCTCGTGGGTCGCGAAGCGATGGAAGCCCGCGAGCAGGCACGAACCCGCTAATGCTCTGCGGCTAGCTTGCCACCGCGGAGATATTGAACATCCAAACAACTCCGAACTTATCGCGCAGCTCCCCATAGGAGTCGCCCCAGGGGGCCTGGGCCAGTGGCTGGTTGACCTGGCCGCCTTCGCCCAGTCCTTCCCACCACTTGGTCAGGGTGGCTGAATCGAGGCTGTCATTGCCGTCGCTGCTCAGCGCGATCACGCCATTGCCTCGCACATCCATTTCCGGGGGTGTATCCGAAGCCATCAAATGCAGGCCACGCTCAACAAAAATCGAGGCGTGCATGATCAGGCCGGCCACGGCCGGGTTGTTGTCGTTCATGCCTTCTTGGAAGGTCAGCATGGAAAGTTCTCCGCCGAGTACCTGATGGTAGAACTCCATTGCTTCCTTGGCATCTCCCGCGAAACGCAGGTAGGGGGTTAGTCCGATGCTCATGGGTCGTGCCTTTCAGATCTGTGGACGGGGCCGGTAGGTCCCGCCCGTATTCTTCCACTTCGCCGGACACATGTGAATAGCGAAAGTGACCAGCGTCTCGATTTTCCGATTTGGTGTTTTCTGCTGTGCTCCGGTAGAGTTTTATCTCGGTTCAGAGGTTGTTCAAGCCGATGAAACCACCTCATTTGGGGGTATGGCGCAGTTGGTAGCGCGTCTGCATGGCATGCAGAAGGTCAGGGGTTCGAATCCCCTTACCTCCACCAATATTATGTCTCGGGAGATCGGTAAGACGATATCCCGAGACACTAGTCTTTTAACTGTCAACTATTCAGGCTGGAAAATCCTTTTGGGGCTATAGCCCCGGATCAGCCAGACGATAGCCTGTGCCTTGTCATAAGCTGGGCTACGGGAATCGCGCGTGAGCAGCACGCGCGAGGTTGATCATCACATCGCGAAAGGCGGCCAATTTGCTGGTTCTGCACGCGTTCTGGACAATGGCCGACGGGCCTGGGCTGTGGGCCGAAGATACCTCCAAGTCGGTGAACAGCACCAGCCAAGCAGTGAAAAGTGCGCGCCCCCACCCCTTCGCTGCCGAGCCCGTGCAACTTGAAGCGCTGGCCGTGCGTGGCGAAGCCGGTGTTCTTGAATTGCTCCTTCCATCGCTGAAGCGCGCGCCACTGGATTCACCGCAGCTGATCCGTGTCGAAGCGCGCCGCGCCTCGAAAAGCGCACCGTCCCTGACGGCATGGCAAGTTCCGGTCCGCTGGCTAGCACCGGTGGACGTGGCCGAGATGGCCGAGGACGATCCCGGGCCGGACAATACGCTGGCTCGGCTGATGTTTCCGGAACGTTGGGCCAGTGGAGAGAGGCTCGATACTGATGTGCGACTGTCGGACTCGGCCAAATATTTGCGCGAGTTGGCACTCTTCGCCCAGGAACTGGTGCTGCGGGCCCGAGTGCTGCCGCGCGTGTCCTGGGTTGCGGGGCAGCACCCGGATGTCCCGCAGATTCCAGAGGCCCGCTGGACTGCGGTCTTGCGTGGACCAGATTCCCGGGCCGCCGCAGAACTCATCTCCGCCATGCCAGCCTCCTTCCGCGCAGCTCCTGGATCCAACCATGCCTCAAGGCTTTTTTCCAGCGCGCTGGACTACCTGGTCGATGCCACCCTCCGACGCAACCTGCCGACGGACTTTGAAGCGCTTCCGTCTCGTCGTGGCCGCACCCCGGCAACAGTCCCCGCCGCGGAATCCTGGATGCAGGCGCTGGTTTCTGGCAATCCGTTGGTCACCGCTCCCGCGACCGAAGTGCAGGCGTTGCAGCGCGCCCTGGCCGAGTGGGACGAATACGCACAGCCTGATCGTAATGCGGCACATTTGGTGTTGCGCTTGGACGAGGTTGCAGAAGGCCACGAACCGGGTACCGGCCCCGACGTGGAGAACAAAGTGTCAGACGTTGCGGCTGGATTCCGTCTGGACTTCATGCTCCGTTCAGCTGTCGACCCGAGCTTGCTGGTGGACGCTGCAACGGTGTGGCGTGACGAGGCCGGGTTGTCCCGCTGGTTGGGTCGCCCGCGCGAGGTGCTGCTGGCAGCGCTGGGCAAAGCCGCGCGGATCTACCCGGCGATCCGCGACGGATTGCGCTCCGCGCGCCCGACTGGCCTGCAGCTGAATGATACGCAGGTGGTGGACTTCCTTGCTGAGTTTGCCCCGGAACTGAGCGCCGCAGGCTTCGAAGTACTGCTGCCGCATTGGCTCAATCGTCAGGCCCAGCTCAAGCTCAAGCTCGCCGGCAAGAGCGGGGAAGCCCAGAGCAGCGACGCAGCGACCGCGGACCCGCGCTTCGGGCTGCAACAGCTGTGCGATTTTGAGTGGAAACTGGCTATCGGCGAGCTGGAACTCACCGAGGCTGAACTCAAGGCCTTGGCTGAGGCGAAGTCCCCGCTGGTGCGCCTGCGCGGTCAATGGGTTGCGCTGGATGCCAACCAGTTGCGCGAGGGCCTGGACTTCCTGAACCGGCGACGTGGCGAAACCGGCACCGCCGGAGAACTGCTGCAACTGGCGGCCGGGCACGCAGAGTCCTTGCCGCTGCAGCTGGAGACGGTCACCGCCGACGGTTGGATCGGCTCGCTGCTCGATGGCAGTGCCGCCTCGCAGATCCAGCAGGTGGATACGCCGCAGCACTTTGGTGCTACCCTGCGCGACTACCAGCGCCGCGGGCTGTCGTGGTTGAACTTCCTGGCCGGCCTGGGGCTGGGCGCCTGCCTGGCCGATGACATGGGTCTGGGCAAGACGGTGCAGCTGCTGGCCTTTGAATCATTGCGTCGCTCCGCATACGGGGAAACCGGACCCACGCTATTGGTTTGCCCGATGTCGCTAATTGGCAACTGGCAGGCCGAAGCGGCCAAGTTCGCACCGCAGCTTCGCTTGCACGTGCACCACGGGTCGGCGCGCCACCGGTATGACTTGATGGAGGTCCTCGCCGGGCACGACCTGATCATCACCACGTACACCACGCTGGCCCGCGATCAGCAGCTCTTGGCCGGGCACAACTGGAATCGCATCGTCTTCGACGAGGCGCAAGCGGTGAAGAATCGGCATGCCGGCGCCGCGAGGGCGCTGAAGTCCTTGCCGGCCCGCCATCGTGTGGCGTTGACCGGCACCCCGGTGGAGAACCGACTGAGCGAGCTGTATTCGCTGATGGACATCCTGAATCCCGGATTGCTCGGTGCGCCCAAGGAATTCCGCACCCGCTATGCCATCCCGATCGAACGCCACCAGGATGCGCAGGCCGCCGCGAAGCTGCGCCGCATCACCGAGCCCTATCTGCTGCGCCGGGTCAAGACCGACCCGGCGGTGATCTCCGACTTGCCGCAGAAGATCGAAATCGACCAGTACTATTCGCTCAGCCAGGAGCAGGCCACGCTATACCAGTCGGTCGTCGGCGAAATGATGGACAAGATCGCCAACTCCGAAGGGATCGAACGCCGCGGCCTGGTGCTCGCGGCCATGGCCAAGCTCAAGCAGGTGTGCAACCATCCCGCCCAGTTGCTGCATGATGGGTCGACGGTCGCAGGGCGCAGTGGCAAGGTGGCGCGGCTCGAAGAGCTGCTCGAACAGATCGTGGCAGAGGGGGACAAAGTGCTGTGCTTCACCCAGTACACCGAGTTCGCGCAAATGCTACTGCCGCACCTGGCATCCCGTTTGGACGCCGAAGTGTTCTACCTGCACGGCGGCACCAGTCGCGCCAAGCGCACCGAACTGGTCCAGCGCTTCCAGGCCACCGATCGACCGGCGATCTTCCTGCTCTCGCTGAAGGCCGGCGGCACCGGGCTGAACCTGACGGCTGCCAACCATGTGCTGCACCTGGATCGCTGGTGGAACCCGGCGGTGGAAAACCAGGCCACCGACAGGGCCTTCCGCATCGGGCAGAAGCGCAATGTGCAGGTGCGCAAGTTCATCTGCCGAGGCACACTAGAAGAACGCATCGATGAGATGATCAAGGATAAGCAGGCGCTGGCCGATCTGGTGGTCGGCGACGGGGAAGGCTGGGTGACCGAGCTGTCCACCGATACACTGCGGGAATTGTTCGCGCTATCCACGGAGGCTATCGATGCGTAATAACCTTGGCCGGTTCTATCCCGAAGCGAAGCCACTGGCCGTGGTTAACGGGCTCACGGCTCGCAGCACGCGCGGCGCGATCGGCTCCTCATGGTGGTCCAAGCGCTTCATCTCGATCCTCGATGGGTTCGGCATGGGCTCACGGCTGCAACGTGGCCGGGCTTACGCACGCAAGGGTCAGGTGATCTCCCTGGATATCACCCCGGGCCTGGTTGCGGCCCGTGTGCAAGGTTCCACCCCACGTCCGTACTCCGTGCAGATCAGCCTGGGAATCTTCCGCGACGCGCAGTGGGAGCAGGTGCAACAGATACTGAACCAGGATGCCTGGTTCGTGGCCAGCTTGCTGGACGGGCAGATGCCCGAAGACATTGAGCGGGTCTTTGAAGCAGCGGGGCTCTCACTATTCCCTGCCAGCCGGCGCGAGCTGTCGCTGAGCTGCTCCTGCCCTGATTCTGCGGTGCCCTGCAAGCATCTGGCCGCTGCCTTCTATCTGCTGGCCGAACGGTTCGATGAGGATCCGTTCAGTATCCTGGCCTGGCGTGGCCGTGACCGGGAATCCCTGCTCGGTTCGCTGCACCCCATCGGGCAGGACACCAAAACGGCCGATGGAGGGACCGCCGAGCAGGAGGCCGGTACCCCGCTGGAGGAAGCGTTGGAAGGCTTCTACCAGTCTGGTCCAATGCCGGCAGGACGGAGCGAAGCTTTGGGCACTGCCCTGCTGATTGACCAGCTGCCATCCAGCGGGGTCACTGTGCGCTCTATGGCGCTGGAAGATGTATTGCGTCCGATCTACCGGGCACTGCGGGAGAACCGGTAAATGTCCACCACCTCTACGTCTGCACCTCCGAGCCCGGGCCAAGGCGAGCTGATGGCTCAACCCGGAACGGCAACTGCCTAGTGCAGAGTTAGTACAGATGCCAAGCTCCTGATGGCCTGCCGGTGCACCGGCAGGCCCGGGGCTTCGAGGATCGAGCTGAATCCCTGGAGCGGGGCGCGTGGTGCATCGGGAGTGAGTAAATAAGCGCACCGGCTGGCGGGCCGGGACTGGGATGCTTGCGGGCGTTACACTCCGGCGTCGCCAATATGCCCGGCAGCCGAAGCATCGAGCACGCGTTCCACGAATGCCGTGTATTCCTCCATGTAGTGGCCTAGGAACTTCTTGGTGTCCGGATTCAGGATTTCTCCCTCCGGCCCGAAATCTTCTTCCCGGTACTGCAGGTAGACCTCGGGGGAGTTCAATTGCGGAGCATCCAGGAAGCTGAGCACGCTGCGCATATTCGATTGCATTACGGCGGTGCCGATGGCGCCCGGAGAAGCGCCGAGCAGTCCGGTGGGCTTGCGAGCGAAAGAATTGGTGCCCCAGGGCCGCGATCCCCAATCGATGGCATTCTTCAACGCGCCGGGAATGGAGCGGTTGTACTCCGGGGCAATGAACAGCAAACCGTCCGAGGATTCGATGGCTTGTTTCAGTGCCGTGCCTTCGGCAGGGTAATCCTCATCAAAATCCGGGCTGTAGAGTGGGAGGTCCTTGATTGGGATTTCCTTGAATGACAGGTTATGCGGTGCCAAGCCGATCAGGGCCTTGGCCACGGTGCGGTTAATGGATTTGGAGGACAGCGAACCGACAAAATAACCGATGTTGTAAGTCATGATCCAACCACAGCACCATTGCCGGTCTGGAGAAAGAGCTTTAGGCGTTTTCCCAGTTATTTCGAATGCGCCCCGCGCACCTGCTGCGCCAGCTGATGGGAGCCGAAAGCGGAGAAATCGGCTGCGCCCGGAGGACCCCAGATGGTGAGTACGCGCAGGTCGGTGCCTCCGGTATTGCGCAGGTCGTGATCCACCCCGGCATCAGCGATCACGCTGTCGCCGGGGCCAAGGTCGTAGGTGCGCGCGCCCAGGCGCATCCGCGCTTGCCCTTCGAGCACCTGGTAGAACTCCTGCAGTGCGCCTTCGCCATCGTGGCGGTGGAAGCCTTCGAAGCCTCCCGGGGCTATCACCCAAGTCTGGATCGCTACCGGCATTCCGGTGTGCCCGGCGAAGTGGTGGCTGACCCGCATAGCCGAGCCTTCATGCATCCGGTAATCGAAAGCGAATTGGTCGCGTGCTTCAAAGGGTTCCATGCCTAGGCTTCCTGCTGGTAGCCCAACCGGGTGCTGATGCGCCGGGCTGCGGTGCGGGTGCTGGAGCATATCTGCTCCAGCTCATCGGCGCCGATGCGGTAGAACGGGGCTGCGGTCATCGCGCAGGCAACAAGTTCTCCGCGGTGATCGAGAATTCCGGCAGCCACTCCGACTTCTTCTTTTGAAGTCTCGCCGTAGTTCACTGCGTATCCGCGTTCGCGGACGAATTCCAGCCTCGCTAGGTACTCTTCGGTTGCCATGCCCTGCAGGTCGATCTCGCTGTTGGCCAGCAGCTGCGCGCAGCGTTGCGGGTCTTCATTGGCAAGGAACACCTGGACGGTGGCGCTGAGCCCCGAACGGTAGCGGGAGCCCATGACCGAAGTGTGCTTGACCAGGTGAGTTGAAGGCAGCTGCTCCACGGATACCGATTCGCTGCCATCCCAGATGTTCAGCACAGCGGTCTCGCCGGTAGCTTCACGCAGGTCTCCTAGAATCGGGTAGGCCACCTGGCGTACGTCCAAGTTGGCCAAGAGCGGGCCGGCGATGGCAATCAGGCCCACACCCAAGCGGTACTTGCGGGTTTCTTCATCCCGTTCCACCACGTGTTCCTGCTCCAAGGTGGCCAGAATGCGCGAGACGCTGGACTTGTGCAGGCCAACTTGCTCGGCGATGTCGGTAACCCCGACGACCGGATTCTGTACGGTGAAGCATCGAAGCACATCGAGTACGTTGACGATGACCGAGGTGCCTCTGGTTTCACTGCGTGTTTCCGTCATATCCCCTCCTGAGTTGCTACTATCCTACGGGTCAGCCCAGGGGTTTGCGGCTGGTTTCCACCGAGCAGGCCACAGCAACCAGCGAAATCACCGCTGCGCCCATCAAATACCAGCCCGGTGCGAGTACGTTGCCGCTGGACGCGATGAGCAGTGTGGCGACGAACGGTGCAGTGCCACCGAATAGTGCATTGGACACGTTGAACGACACCGCGAAACCGGAGTAGCGGACCTTGGTGGGGAACATTTCAGCCAGGTAGCTGGGCAGCGTGCCGTCATTGAGCGTCAGCATGGCCCCGACCAGGATCTGCACCAGCACGATGACCAGGAAGCTGCCGGAGTCCAAGGCCATGAAGGCCGGGACCGTGAGCAGTACGAACAGCACCGAGGCAGTGATCAGCACGCGCTTGCGTCCGAAGCGATCCGAGAGCATGCCGGTGATGAAGATGAATCCGACGTAAGTCAGCAGCGCAACGGTCGTTGCCAGGAAGGACCGCGTCGCGTCCAGGCCGAGTTCCTCTGACAGGTAGGTCGGCATGTAGGACAGGATGACGTAGAAGCCAACTGCGTTCAGAAGCACCGCGCCGGCTGCCTGGATGAGCTGGCGCCAATGGTTCTTGAACAATGAACCGACCGGAGATCCTTCTGGCGCGGCTGCCGCGGATGCTTCCAGGAAGGCAGGCGAGTCTTCGAGCTTGGTACGGATGTAGCGTCCAATCAATCCCAATGGGGCGGCCAGCAAGAACGGAATGCGCCAGCCCCAGCTTTCCAAGGCTTCTGTGGAGAGCAAGCCGGTCAGTCCAGCAGCCATCAACGAGCCGACCAGCAGACCTGTGGCGGTGCTGGCGGGGACCACCGCAGCGTACAGGCCGCGGCGGTGAGGTGGGGCGTACTCGACGAGGAAAGCCGAAGCTCCAGCGTATTCGCCGGCGGCGGAGAAGCCCTGGACCAGACGCAGCGCCAGCAGCAATATGGGTGCGCCGAAGCCGATGGACGCGTAGCCGGGCAACAGCGCGATGCAGAAGGTGGCACCGGTCATCAGCAAAATCGACCAGGACAGTGCTTCGCGTCGGCCGATCTTGTCGCCCAGGTGTCCCCAGATGAATCCGCCGACCGGGCGGACAAGGAAAGAAAGGGCAAAGACGCCGAAGGTCATCAGCAAGGCGGCCTGCGGATCTTCGCGGGGGAAGAACACCGCTGCGATGGTCACGGCCAGGTAGCCGTAGGCCGCGTAGTCGAACCACTCCACGAAGTTGCCGACGAAGCTGGCCGCAATGACCTTGCGCCTGGTCTTCGCATCTACGACGCGCGGCGCGGTTGAGCTTGCGGCGCGTGGCGCAGCGAGGTTCGCGGGGGACTGGTTGGAATTGCTCATGGGGTTATACCGCCTCTTGAAGGCAACGGCGCTGGCCATCTATGGCTTCTATGCCGCTGGGATGATCATTGGTTCCGAGCGCCCGGCCTGCGGTACTCGGTTATTGACGCAGCCCCCGTACTTGCTGCGTGTCACGTGGTTAACCACTCGTGGGGCAGGGTATTGGGCCCTGCCCCACGGTGATCGGTTGCGCTTACGCGTCGATGATGTTGTTCTCCGGGCCGAAGCCGAACTTGGTGATGTTCTCGACTCCGCCATCCTCGCCGATCACGAGGATGTCGTGCTCGCGGTAGCCGCCGGCACCTGGCTCGCCATCGGCGACGGTGATCATTGGCTCCATCGAAACGACCATGCCCGGCTCCAAGACGGTGTCGATGTCTTCGCGCAGTTCCAGGCCTGCTTCGCGGCCGTAGTAGTGCGAGAGGACGCCGAAGGAGTGGCCGTAGCCGAAGGTGCGGTTCGGCAGCAAGTTGTGCGAGATGAAGATTTCGTTCAGCTCCGCGGCGATGTCCTTGCAGACTGCGCCCGGCTTGATCAGTTCCAGACCCCGCTTGTGGACCTCGACGTTGACGTTCCACAGTTCCAAGCTGCGTGCATCTGGCTCACCGAGGAACAAGGTGCGCTCCAGCGCGGTGTAGTAGCCCGAGGTCATCGGGAAGCAGTTCAGCGAGAGGATGTCCCCGCGCTGGAGCTTGCGGGTGGTGGCCCAGTTGTGGGCGCCGTCGGTGTTGATCCCGGACTGGAACCAGACCCAGGTGTCGCGCACTTCGCGGTGCGGGAAGGTCTTGGCGATTTCGTGCACCATGGCTTCGGTGCCGATCAACGCTACTTCGTATTCGCTGATGCCTTCGCGGATCGCTGCCTTGATGGCTTCGCCGCCCAGGTCGCCGATGCGTGCACCGTGCTTGATGACCTCGATTTCCTCGGCGGACTTGATCATGCGCTGGCGCATGGCATCCTGGGAGACATCTACCAGTGCGGCACCGTCGAAGGCGGCGGCGATCTTCTCGCGGGTCAGGCCCGGCAGGAAGTCGTCTTCCACGCCGATGCGCGAGGCCTTCACTCCATCGCGCTTGAGTGCTTCCTGCAGGCCGTAGAAGAAGTTGTCGCGCTTCCAGTCGGTGTACACGATGTTCTCGCCGTAGCTGGTGCGCCATGGCATGCCGGCGTCGATGTTCGCGGTGACGGTGGTGGAGTTGGTCTGGGTGACCACCAGCGCGTAGTTGCGGCCGAAGGTGGTGTACAGGAAGTCCGAGTAGTACTTGATGCCGTGGTAGCTGGTCAGGATGACTGCGTCCAGGGACTTGGCTGCCATGATCTGGCGCAGGCCGGCCAGGCGGCGCTCGAACTCCGCATCCGAGAAGGTCAGCTGCTGCTTGGATCCGTTGTGCAGGGTCTTCAGGCGGGCCAGTTCGGAAACGTTCGTGGCGATGTTGGCGGTAGTCATGGTTGTGGCTCCTTGTAAGAAATCAAGTGTCAAGGCAGGCCGGCCCAATCAGATGGATTGCGAGGATTCATGGGAATCGCCGGAGAGGAAAGTTACGTGTTGCGCTCTCTGCAACGCCGTTGCAATTAGACTATGTGTGCTCTGCGTCACTGTCAAGGGAGAATCCAAAAACTTTTCACTTTTACCGGAAAACTCCAATTGACTTGGTGGTATGCAATACAGGTGCGGAGATGATGAAGGCCGCGCAACTGGATATGACCAGTTGCGCGGCCTTCATGCTCGATGCTTCCCAGAGCCTAGTTGTGGCTTCCCTGGTCCGGCTCCGTCTTGCGGATGGCGCCTTCTCCACTGGGATCCGGAACGAAGACGAGGTTCGGGTCCGGATTATTGATGTCCTTCTCCAGCTGCTTGATGGCCTTATCGCGCTTGAGCAGCCGGCGGATGAGGTTGATGATCATCAAGATGATCACGAACGAGAACGGGAAGGCCCCGATGATGGTACCGGTTTGCACGGTATCCACCACCGCGGTTCCGCCCATGGTCAGCAGCACAGTGGTCACGGTGGCCACCGAGAGCACCAGGACCACGCGGAAGACCGGGCCGGACTTGCCTGGCGCCGAGACGAACTCGCTCAGTGCATAGATGCCCGAATCCAGCGAGGTGACGTAGTAGGTGGCCACCAGGATGGTGGAGGCCACCAACAGGATCGTGCCAACCACCGGCAGCGAATCAAGCATCACGAACAAGCCCGAAGAGGTGTCTTCGGCCACCGCGGCGCTGACGCCGCGATCGGTCTGGTCATCGTAGTAGATGGCGGCGGAGCCGATGACGGCAACCCAGACCATCACGATCAGCGAAGGGATGATGGTCACGCCCAGCACGAATTCGCGAATGGTGCGGCCTCGGGAGATGCGTGCGATGAAGCCGGCCACGAATGGCGAGAAGGCGATAACCCAGCACCAGATGAAGACCGTCCACCAGCCATTCCAAGAATCCTGCCAGCTGTCCAAAGTCGTGGCCGCCAGGCCGGAATCGGTCCACAGGCTCATATTCGCGAAGTTCGTGAAGAAGCTGCCGAAAGTCTGGGACATGTTCGAGATGATGTACAGCGACGGTCCGAAGATCAGCACCGCGGCAACCAGTGCGATACTCAAGATCGAGTTCAGCCCGCTGATGCGGGCCATGCCCTTGTTGATGCCGACAATCGCGGAGATCGAGGTGATGCCGGCGAAGATCAAGATAACCATCAGCCACATCATCGGGCTGGCAGTCAGGCCAGTAAAGGAAGTCAGACCCGAAGAGAACTGCATGGCGGCGAAGCCGAAGGAGGTGGCCAGGCCGAGCACGGTAGCGATGATGGCCAGCAGTTCAACAATCACGCCGGCGCCGCGGCGGGACCAGCGGGGCAGGATGTCCACGGTGGCTTCGCGGAAGGTCAAGGTCTTGCCCAGATTGTGGTGCGAGTAGGCCAGGCAGACGGCTACGGCGCAGTACATGGCCCAGGCGGTCAGGCCCCAGTGGAAGTAGGTCCAGACGATGGCACCTTCTTCTCCGCCGCCGCCCGGCATTGCCGGAATGACCGGGTTTTCATCGCGCAGCATGATCGGTTCGGCCACGGACCAGAAGATCAACCCGATGCCCTGGCCGCAAGCGAAGAGCATGGAGTACCAGGCGAACTTGCTGTGCTGAGGTTTGGCATTCGGACCGCCCAAGCGGATCTTGCCCACCCGGCTCATCGAGAGCCAGATGCACACCACGACGGTGAAGACCGAGTACAAGATGAAGAGCCAAGTGAATTTCCCGGTGACGAAGGTGCGCATTTCAGAAATGGCAGCCGAGGCGGCTTCGGGATTCGAGAGCACCCAAATCATCACGGCGACAATCAGTACCGGCGGGATTACCCGGATCAGCAGGCGATCAATCGGAGGGATATGCCGTCCCATGAAGCGTGGAACTTCAACTTGCTGTGGGGAGGAGTCTGAAGGCTTGGATGCTTTCAAGGACTTTTTCCTGTCTTGGGATGTTGAATTATCCACCGACATGTTAATTCACCTCTATATTTATATCGCCAAGAAGCAGCTCGCCTTTGAGCGCTTGGGCAACTTGGTCTGTGACGGTTTCGAACAGTAGTTGGCCGCGTTCGGCGGTTGCTCCCTTGGCGGATGACAAGCAGCCGCTGTCCGGGGTGCGCGCGGGGTCTTCGGGGAAGATGTCGTAGGCGGTGAGCTTGGCTGGCGGGTGGTCGATGACCCGGTCCATGTCCACCAGCTGCGGGTGCAGCAGGAGCATGAGCGAGGTTTCCAGGATGCCGCCGTGCTCGATATCCCAGCCGAGGAATCCGTCGGGGAAGACCTTGGCCAGGGTGTTCTCGTCGACGAAGTCCCAGTATGAAAGCAGGATGGCGCGGGCGGTGGAACCGGCGGTGCGCGTTTTGGCCACGGCGTTATCTACACCCTCGTAGAGGAACTGGTAATTCTCGAAGTGCCCGTTGAGCAGCACCACGTTGTCGAATCCCTGGGAGATGAATGAAGCGACGACATCTTCGACCATCAGGCTCAGCGATGTGCCTCCCAGGCTCGTCGTGCCTACGCGGTGGTTGCCGCCGCCCGAGCGCGGCTGCGACTTGTAGCCGTAGCAAAGAGCTGGAGCAACCAGCGCGCCGGTGAGCTGGGCGACAGCTTCTGCGATGGAGCGGGAAAGCATGGCGTCGACGCCCAATGGCATGTGCGGTCCATGCTGTTCGGTTGCGCCCGCAGGAATGATGATGGTGGATCCGGTACGCGCTACGTGCTCGGCGTAGGTCTGGGCATCGAGTTCGTCAATGAATACTGAGTGCATGGATTTCTCCTGGACCCGTGGGCCCTTGAGGCCGCAGGCGGGGATGATTCTGTATCGGAATACAGTTGCAAGATCTGCAACACTGTTGCAGTGAATCATTTCAGTGGCTTACATCACAGTCAATACCCGTGGTGAAAAACTTTCGAATGGCCGAGCTGCGGGCACTCGTAACGGTGCTTCAGACTGAGGAATCCAGCCTGAGGAATCAGCGGTTTAGCGTGACGGCGACCCGAAAAAACTTCTGTTCAAGCGCGTAGCGCCCTCGTGGCTGGCTGGATTCCGCGGCGGCGCCCCTGTTTTATGCGGGTGGAGTCGCTGGCTGGCGGGGTTCCGCGAGACAAAGTGAAACAGTGGGCAATGGGCGAGCTGCTCCATGTTGTTCATTGGCCAGCTCGGCGCACAGCAGAGCGACTAGAGGACGGCGCGAACCGACTTCTCGAAATGCACGATATGTTCCAGGGCCAGTTGACGCGCTACTGGCGCATCCCCGTCCAGAATGGCCTGCAAGAGCGAGACATGCTCGGCGATATGCTCGTCCACGCTGGGCAGTCGATCCAGTGCCATGCACCAGATGCGCGTGGCCAGGTTATCCAAGCGGATTAGTGTCTCTTCTAAGTGGTGGTTGCCGGCGGCCTGGTAGATCAGCCGGTGCACTTCGAGGTCATTTTCCATCAGGGTGCGGCGCAGATTCTCTCCGGAGAGCTGGCTGACTGCTTCCAAGGTGGCTTCGATGCCGGCGCGGGCAGCGCCTCCGCGCAGGGTTGCGGCCTTAGCCGCTGCCAGTGGTTCAAGTACCTGGCGGACCTCGGTGATATCAGCTAATTCGGTGATATCCACGCGGGTGGCGAAGGTGCCGCGGCGCGGGTAGGACTGCACCAGATGGTCTACTTCAAGGCGCTTGAGTGCTTCGCGCAGGGGAGTGCGTCCCACTCCTAAGTCATCGACTAGTCCGGCTTCGTTGATCGGGTCGCCGGGGGCGATGTCCATCATGATCAGCCGGTCTCGCAGCACCTGGTAGGCGCGTTCGGCCATGGACTCGGTGCCTGCTGCAAGCTGCGTCGTGGTTGTCATCCCGCCTCCAATTTCCTTGCTCCATTCTGCACGATTGTTACGCGCTGAAGTAATTTCAGGTAACCCATTGACTGGGCTGTGATTTCCATCATACAGTGAGTTGCAGATTGATATATCAGTTGTCGACAATTCATACATTTAGGGATGGGTAATGGCACACGCTACGACTCTTGCTGCAGATTCTCTGACTGCAGACCTCGCACACCTCGACCCGGAGGTGGCGCAGCGTATCGACGCTGAGCTGGCTCGCCAGCAGCGCGGTCTGGAAATGATCGCGTCGGAGAACCACACCGCGCAGGCAGTGATGCAGGCGCAGGGTTCGGTACTGACCAACAAGTACGCCGAGGGGTACCCGGGCCGCCGTTACTACGGCGGGTGCGAAGAGGTTGACGTGATTGAGACGTTGGCTATTGAGCGCATCAAGGAATTGTTCGGTGCGAAGTTCGCTAATGTGCAGCCTCACTCCGGTGCTCAGGCTAATGCGTCGGTGTACCACGCGTTGGTCCGCCCGGGCGATACCGTGCTGGGTTTGAACCTGGCTCATGGTGGTCACTTGACCCATGGCATGAAGCTGAACTTCTCGGGCCGCTTGTTCAACATCGTTCCTTACGGTGTGGACGAGGAAACTTATGAAGTGGACATGGACGAGGTGGAGCGCCTTGCTGTGGAGAACCAGCCGAAGATGATTGTTGCTGGCTGGTCGGCGTACCCACGCCAGTTGGACTTCAAGCGTTTCCGCGAGATTGCTGACAAGGTCGGCGCGTACTTGTTCGTGGATATGGCTCACTTCGCTGGCCTGGTGGCTGCGGGGTTGCATCCGTCGCCGGTGCCTCATGCGCATGTGGTGACGTCGACTACGCATAAGACTCTTGCTGGTCCTCGTGGCGGCATTATCCTCTCGAATGATGCTGAGATTGCGAAGAAGCTGAATTCTGCGGTGTTCCCTGGTCAGCAGGGTGGTCCGTTGGAGCATGTGATTGCTGGTAAGGCTGTGGCTTTCAAGATTGCTGCATCCCAGGAGTTCAAGGAGCGCCAGGCGCGTACTTTGGCTGGGGCGAAGATTCTTGCTGAGCGTTTGACCCGGGCTGATGTGTCGGCTCAGGGCATTAGCGTTCTGACTGGTGGCACTGATGTGCATTTGGTGCTCGTTGATCTGCGTGAGTCGGAGCTTGATGGGCAGCAGGCTGAGGATTTGTTGGCTCAGGTGGAGATTACGGTGAATCGTAATTCGGTGCCGTTTGATCCTCGTCCGCCGATGGTGACTTCGGGTTTGCGTATTGGTACTCCTGCGTTGGCTACTCGTGGTTTCTCTGAGGCTGCGTTTGCTGAGGTTGCGGAGATCATTGCGCAGACGTTGATCGCCGGCGCCCAAGGCAACACCGAAAAACTTCCCGAACTCAAACAGCGCGTACTGGACCTGGCCCAGGCCCATCCGCTCTACCCGAACCTGAAGAAGATTGGAGAATAGCCATGGCTGATCTGCTGCCTGAGCACCCAGAATTCCTCTGGGCAAACCCGGAACCGAAGAAATCCTATGACGCCATCATCGTTGGCGGCGGCGGCCACGGCCTGGCCACCGCATACTTCCTGGCCAAGAACCACGGCATCACCAACGTCGCCGTCTTGGAAAAGGGCTGGCTGGCCGGTGGAAATATGGCCCGCAACACCACCATCATCCGCTCGAACTACCTCTGGGATGAGTCGGCCGGCATCTACGAAAAGTCGCTGAAGCTGTGGGAACAGCTGCCCGAGGACCTGGAATACGACTTCCTGTTCTCCCAGCGCGGCGTGCTGAACCTGGCCCACACCCTGGGAGATGTGCGCGAATCCGTGCGCCGCGTCGAAGCGAACAAGCTCAACGGCGTGGACGCCGAATGGCTGGACCCATCCCAGGTCAAGGAAGCCTGCCCGATCATCAATACCTCCGACGACATCCGCTACCCGGTCATGGGCGCCACCTGGCAGCCACGCGCCGGCATCGCCAAGCACGATCACGTAGCCTGGGCCTTCGCCCGCAAGGCCAACGAAATGGGCGTGGACATCATCCAGAACTGCGAAGTCACCGGCTTCATCAAGGATGGCGAGAAGGTCACCGGCGTGAAGACCACCCGCGGCACCATCCATGCCGGGAAGGTTGCGCTGGCCGGCGCAGGCCACTCCTCGGTGCTGGCAGAAATGGCCGGCTTCGAACTGCCGATCCAGTCCCACCCGCTGCAGGCTCTGGTTTCGGAACTCTTCGAACCGGTGCACCCGACAGTGGTCATGTCCAACCACATCCACGTCTACGTCTCCCAGGCCCACAAGGGTGAGCTGGTCATGGGCGCGGGCATCGACAGCTACAACGGCTACGGCCAGCGCGGTGCCTTCCACGTCATCCAGGAGCAGATGGCCGCGGCCGTGGAACTGTTCCCGATCTTCGCCCGGGCGCACGTGCTGCGCACCTGGGGCGGCATCGTGGACACCACCATGGACGCCTCGCCGATCATCTCCAAGACCCCGATCCAGAACCTGTACGTGAACTGCGGCTGGGGCACCGGCGGATTCAAGGGCACCCCGGGCGCCGGCTTCACCCTGGCGCACACCATCGCGAACGACGAGCCGCACGAGCTGAACAAGCCGTTCAGCCTCGAACGCTTCGAAACCGGCCACCTGATCGACGAACACGGCGCTGCCGCCGTCGCACACTAGGAGCAACCACCATGATGCTGATTGATTGCCCGAACTGCGGGCCACGAAATGAAAATGAATTCAAGTACGGGGGGGAAGCCCACGTGGCCTACCCCGCAGATCCCCACGCGCTGAGCGACAAGCAATGGTCCCGCTACCTGTTCTACCGCCAGAACAAGAAGGGCATCTTCGCCGAACGCTGGGTCCACGCCGCAGGCTGCCGCAAGTGGTTCAACGCCCTGCGCGACACCGTCACCTATGAATTCAAGGCCATCTACCCAGCCGGCGCACCACGTCCGGAAATCCACAGCGCCGAAGGAGGCACCCGATGAGCAAGCCACAACGCCTGAGCGCCGAGCAGAGCTCCCGCGCTCGCATCAACCGCGAGGAAGCACTTTCCCTCACCGTTGACGGGGCCAAGCTTTCCGCCTTCCGCGGCGACACCGTAGCCAGCGCACTGCTGGCCAATGGGGTGCGCAGGGCCGGCAACTCCCTGTACCTGGACCGCCCGCGCGGCATCCTCGCCGCCGGAGTGGAAGAGCCCAACGCGCTGGTTACCGTCAGTGCCCGCCACGAGCAGGACATCGATGAGTCGATGCTGCCAGCGACCACCGTCCCGGTCACCGAAGACTTGAACGCCACCTTGCTTTCGGGCCTGGGCGTACTGGATCCGACCAAGGATCCGGCCTACTACGACCACGTCCACGTGCACACCGATGTGCTTGTGGTCGGCGCCGGCCCGGCAGGCCTGGCCGCGGCCCGCGAAGCCTCGCGTTCCGGAGCCCGGGTGATGCTGCTCGATGAGCGCGCAGAAGCCGGAGGCACCTTGCTGGATACCGCCGGCGAGCAGATCGATGGCATGGACAGCAGCGCGTGGATCGAGCAGGTCACCAGCGAGCTGGCTGAAGCCGAGGAGACCACCCACCTGCAGCGCACCACCGTGTTCGGCTCCTACGATGCGAACTACCTGATCGCCGCGCAGCGCCGCACCGTGCACCTGGATGGCCCATCCGGCCCCGGCGTCTCCCGCGAACGCATCTGGCACATCCGTGCCAAGCAGGTAGTCCTGGCCACCGGCGCCCACGAACGTCCGATCGTCTTCGAGAACAACGACCGCCCGGGCATCATGCTCGCCGGCGCGGTGCGCAGCTATCTGAACCGCTACGGCGTACGTGCCGGAGCGAGGATCGCGGTAGCCACCACCAACGACTCGGCCTACGAGCTGGTGCGTGAACTGGCCGCCACCGGCGGAGTTGTTGCGGTAATCGATGCCCGCTCAAGCATTTCGGCCGCCGCCGCACAGGCTGTGGCTGACGGGGTCCAGGTCATCTCGGGCTCCGTAGTGGTGGACACCGAAGCCGATGAAAACGGCGAACTGTCGGCCATCGTGGTAGCAGAGCTCGATGAAGCACGCGAGCTGGGGGAAACCCAGCGCTTCGAAGCAGACGTGCTGGCCGTGGCCGGCGGCTTCAACCCGGTAGTGCACCTGCACTCCCAGCGCCAGGGCAAGCTGGATTGGGACACCACCATCCACGCCTTCGTCCCAGCCGATGCCGTGGCCAACCAGCACCTGGCCGGTGCGATGGCCGGACGCCTTGATACCGCCAGCGCCCTGTCCACCGGCGCAGCTACCGGCGCCGCGGCAGCTACTGCCGCCGGCTTCGCCACCGTGGCCCGCACCCCGCAGGCCTTGGAAACCGCACTGGGCGAAACCCGGCCGGTCTGGCTGGTGCCATCGGTCAGCGGCGATGACGCAGTGAACTACAAGTTCCACTTCGTTGACCTGCAGCGCGACCAAACCGTAGCCGACGTATTGCGCGCCACCGGCGCCGGCATGAAGTCGGTGGAGCACATCAAGCGGTACACCTCGATCTCCACGGCCAATGACCAGGGCAAGACCTCGGGCGTGGCAGCGATCGGCGTGATCGCCGCGGTACTGGGCATCGAGAACCCGGCGGTAATCGGCACCACCACCTTCCGCGCACCGTACACCCCGGTAGCCTTCGCGGCCCTGGCCGGACGCAACCGCGGAGACCAGCTGGACCCGGCACGCATCACCGCAATGCACTCCTGGCACCTGTCCCACGGCGCCGAATTCGAAGACGTCGGACAGTGGAAGCGCCCGTGGTACTACCCGCAGGCTGGGGAAACCATGGACCAGGCCGTCTACCGAGAATCCAAGGCCGTACGCGACTCGGTGGGCATGCTCGACGCCACCACGCTGGGCAAGATCGAGATCCGCGGCAAGGACGCGGCAGAGTTCCTGAACCGCATCTACACCAACGGCTACACCAAGCTCAAGGTGGGCATGGGACGCTACGGAGTGATGTGCAAGGCCGACGGCATGATCTTCGATGACGGCGTGACCCTGCGCCTGGCCGAAGACCGCTTCTTGCTGCACACCACCACCGGCGGCGCCGCCGACGTGCTGGACTGGCTGGAGGAATGGCTGCAGACCGAATGGCCGGACCTCGACGTCACCTGCACCTCGGTAACCGAGCAGCTGGCCACCGTAGCCGTGGTGGGACCGCGTTCGCGCGATGTCATCGCCAAGCTGGCCTCCACTGTGGACGTGTCCAACGAGGGCTTCAAGTTCATGGCCTTCAAGGACGTGGCGCTGGACTCCGGAATCGAAGCGCGCATCAGCCGCATTTCCTTCTCCGGCGAACTCGCCTTCGAAATCGCGGTCCCTGCCTGGCACGGGCTGCGCGTCTGGGAAGATGTGTACGCCGCCGGCGAGGAATTCAACATCACCCCGTACGGCACCGAAACCATGCACGTGCTGCGTGCCGAAAAGGGCTTCATCATCGTCGGCCAAGACACCGACGGTACGGTGACCCCGCAGGATGCCGGCATGGAATGGGTTGTTTCCAAGCTCAAGGACTTCATCGGCAACCGCTCCTACTCCCGGGCCGATAACGCCCGCGAGGACCGCAAACAGCTGGTCTCGGTACTGCCGGTGGACAAGTCCCTGCGATTGCCAGAAGGCGCCGCGCTGGTGGCCTCGGATGCTCTGGCAAGCGAAGGCATCACCCCGATGGAAGGCTGGGTCACCAGCTCCTACGATTCGCCGAATCTGGGCCGCACCTTCGGCCTGGCGCTGATCAAGAACGGGCGCAACCGCATCGGTGAAGTGCTCAAGACCCCGGTCGGCGACCAGCTGGTCGACGTCGTAGTCTCCGAAACCGTCCTCTATGACCCGGAAGGAAGCCGTCGAGATGGCTAACAACACCTTGATTGAAACCCCGCTGCGCCATTCACCAGCAGAACACCTGGATACGGTCATGGACGCAGCCAGCGTAGCCGGACGTGTGGAACTGCGCGAAATCGCGTTCACCACCCAGATCTCGCTGCGTTGCGCACCGGGCACGCAGGCCCATGCGGCATTGGCCGCGGCCACCGGCGCAGGCTTGCCAGCGAAGGTGGGCGAAGTTGCCGGCGAGGCACAAGGCACCGCGGTGCTATGGCTGGCTCCGGATGAATTCCTGGCCACCAGCGCGGAGAACACCGAACTGGGTGGCGTGCTCAGCGCGGCGCTGGGCGATGCACCGGGACAGGTCATTGACCTCTCGGCTAACCGCAGCGTGCTGGAACTGACCGGACCGGATGCGCCGCTGGTGCTGCGCAAGAGCTGCCCGGCGGATCTGCACCCGCGTGCCTTTGCAGTGAACCAGGCGATTGTCACCTCGGTGGCGAACATCCCGGTATTGCTGTGGCGTACCGGCGAGCAGGCCTGGCGGATCATGCCTCGCGCATCGTTCACCGAGCACACCGTGCATTGGCTGGTTGATGCCATGTCCGAGTTCGCCTCGGAAGCAGTGATCTAGCCCAGCTTCGCTAGAGCACCTTGAGCACAGTTCCGGCCCCGCCCTGATCTTTGGGGCGGGGCCGGAACTGGCCAAGAATGCAAAGGCAGGCTAAGCAATATTCTGTCCAGTTCATGGTGGTAGGCCGCATACTCCGGCACCGTGCTACATAGGCCGTCCACTCACAGAAAAGAAGGACTCATGAGCGAGCAAATCCGTCACGTCTTGACCCTGCAATGCCCCGAAGGAATGGGGATCGTGAATGCGGTCACCGGATTCCTGGTTAAGCATGAACGCACCATCGTGGAACTCAAGCAGTTCGACGACGTGAGCGCCGGACGCTTGTTCCTGCGCGTGGAATTCTCTGGGGAGGCCGAAGAGAATCTGCTGGCTGAGCTGCGCGAGGAATTCACCGCCATCGCCGCCAAATTCGAGATGGACTGGCAGCTGCGCGAACGCGGGCAGAAGACCAGGGTACTGATCATGGTCTCCAAGTACGACCACTGCCTCAATGACCTGCTTTTTCGCTCGCGCACCGGCGAACTGCCCATCGAGATCGTTGCGGTGGCCTCGAATCACGAAGACAGCCGCGACCTGGTCCAGTGGCATGGCATCGAATACCACCACATCCCGATCAGCAAGGAAACCAAACCGCAGGCCGAAGCGAAGCTGCTGGAACTGATTTCCCAGACCGGCGCCGAATTGGTAGTCCTGGCCCGCTACATGCAAGTTCTCTCAGACCATCTGGCCACGGAGCTGACCGGCAAGACCATAAACATCCACCACTCGTTCCTGCCCTCCTTCAAGGGCGCCAAGCCGTACCACCAGGCTTGGGAGCGCGGCGTGAAGACCGTGGGCGCGACCGCCCACTACGTGAACTCCGAGCTGGATGAAGGGCCGATCATCGCCCAGCAGGTCGTGGAAGTGGACCACACCTTCGGGCCATCGGAGCTGATCGCCGCCGGACGCGACTCCGAATGCAGGGCGCTGTCCAACGCGGTGCGCTGGCACTGCGAAGGCCGAGTCTTCCTCTACGGAAACCGCACGGTCATCCTGCGCTAGGCATCATCATCCAAGGCCCGGTATTGCTGCTGGGCATCAACCGATTCCACCGCCGATAAGCCGCGCAGCTTCTCGGCAACCTCCTCGCTGCCCTCGCCAATCACCTGGCCGAGGGCGGCGAGCACCTGCTTAACCTGCAATCCGCAGGACTGCAGTTCGCTGACCACCGGTTCCAGCGGGTGCTGGGTGGAAATGGTGATGACATAGACGTGCACCTCGGCGCCGGACATGCCGCTACGCTTCCTGTGAGGCCGGGGCCTGGACCAGCCCGGCTCCGGCATCCATGGCCGGCAGGGAGACATCTCGGGAAGTTGCCACCAGCTTGTCCCACAGCTGCTGGGAGCGCAGGCCGGTGGATTCGGCCAGCAGCGCTGCCACGCCGGCCACATGCGGGGTGGCCATGGACGTTCCGCTGATGGTGTTGTACCGCTTGGCGCCGGGCCACGAAGAGTAGATGCCAACGCCTGGGCCTGCAATATCCACCTCGCCGCCCTCGGTGTCCAACGCCTGGGCCGAGAAGTCCGCCACGGCCAGCTTCGAGTCCAAAGCCGCTACAGCCATGATGTACGGGCTGTTGGCCGGTGCGCCGACGAATCCCGGGTTCCCGGCAGAGCGCTGTGCATTATTTCCGGCGGCCGCCACGATCAAGGAGCCCAGCTCCAAGGCGCGGCGTCCGGCAGTGACATAGGGCGGGTGCACAGTTCTCACATCAGCACCCAGCGACATGGAGATGACCTCGCACTTGTTTTCCAGTGCCCAGTTGATGCCGGCCAGGATCGTGGAGTCCGAACCTGAGCCATCGGCGCCCAGCACCTTTCCAGCGAAGATATTGGCTTCCGAGGCGACCCCGTAGCCCGGACCCTGCTGCGGTTCGCGCGGACCGCAGGCGCTGCCGATGCAGTGGGTGCCATGTCCATGGCCGTCAGTGGCGTCCTCGCCTGCGACAAAGGACTTGGCGGTCACCGTGCGGCCTGCGAAGTCCGGATGCGCACTGTCAAAACCGGTATCCAAGACGGCCACGTTGATGCCCTTGCCGGTGCAGCCCGAAAGCGAAGCGCCTACGGCCTGCAGGCCCCAGGTGAGTTGGCCGGTGTCCGCATAGGAGTCCGTAGCGGCCGGGGCGTCGGGCAGGATCCGGTAGACCAGCTCGGGTACCACCGAGGCTGGCAGCTTGTGCCCGGCGCAGCGCTGGCGGAAGTCCTCAAGCTGGTCAGCCGAGCTGGTGACCACAGCGATGCCCAGCATCGGGAAGTACTCGGTACTGGAATAGCCCTGTTCAGCCAGCAGCTGCGGAAGTTCTGATTCGCGCTGGGCTGCTGCGATGCCCGGGGCTCCGGATTCCTGCCGGTCGAAGACCAAGACGTAGCGGTTGGGAATTTCGGCGACGGCTGCTTGACGGGTCTGGTTGCTGTACATGACGGGGCTCCTTGCTGGTTCCGAGAGGCTTTCATGCCAAGGCCTACGAGGTACCTCGCACTGTACCCGGCGGCATGGACAAACTGCCATGCCTGGCAACAAGCACCTATGCAGCGCACAGCAACCGCGGCGCACTGCCCGGCGATGCCCGACTGGCAGAAAGAAGGCACTATTCTTCGCTGGCCACTTGATTCTTCGCGGCGAAAGAACAAGGGTGGAAGTCCTAGGGCATTTCTCTGAGTGAAGGAGCCTGGACCATGACGAAGAACATTGACGAAGTTGAACCTCCCGAAGCAGATAATGGGCAGCACGCAGATGCTGTGCTGGAAGCATCCCCGCATACCGCGCCGATCCCGGTGCACATGCACATTGCCGAGGACGACACCGACGAGCAGATCACCGCGAAGCTGCGCCGGCAGGGCGTGCGCCTAGGCAAGGGCGGGATCGCCCCTGCGGTCTTCTGGCCGGCGCTGCTGGTGATCCTGGCTGTGGCGGTCTTCGCGATCCTCGCGCCCAACGCGGCGGACACGACTTTCAACGCCGTGCAGAACTGGATCGTAGCCAACCTGGGCTGGTACTACATGCTGATCATCGGCGGCTTTGTGGCGCTGGTGATCGCCATCGGCTTCTCCAAGCTCGGGCGGATCACCTTAGGCAATGACGGAGAGAAACCCGAATTCGGCTTGTTCAGCTGGTTCGCGATGCTCTTCGCCGCCGGCATGGGCATTGGCCTGGTCTTCTACGGGGTCGGCGAACCTCTGACGTACGCCACCGTGGATCCGAAGCCGGGTTGGGAAGGCAGCGAATCGGAGCTGGCCGGACTGGCCATGGCGCAGACCTTCATCCACTGGGGCCTGCACCCGTGGGCCATCTACGCGGTGATCGGCTTGGCTTTGGCCTACGCGATCCACCGCCGCGGCCGCCCGGTGTCCATCCGCTGGGCGCTGGAACCGATCCTGGGGGACCGGGTCAAGGGCTGGCTGGGAGATGTGATTGATGTACTGGCCATCTTCGGCACGGTGTTCGGCGTGGCCACCTCGCTGGGCTTGGGCGTGCAGCAGATCAGCTCGGGCATGAAAGCGATCGGACTGGTCGGTTCGGTGGATAACACGCTGCTGGTCATCCTGATCGTGGTCATCACGTTCCTGGCCACCATGAGCGTGGTCAGCGGTCTGGGCGCCGGGATCAAGTGGCTGTCGAACATCAACCTGTCCATGGCCGGCCTGCTGATGATCAGCGTGCTGCTGCTGGGCCCGACTCTGTTCCTGTTCCAGAATTTCGTGCAGTCCTTGGGCGTGTACCTGGCCAACTTCATGAACATGACCTTCGACGTGGGCGCCTTCCAGCAGGGTGAGGAATCGGCCACCTGGTTCTCCAGCTGGACGGTCTTCTACTGGGGCTGGTGGATCGCCTGGGCACCGTTCGTGGGCATCTTCATTGCCCGCATTTCGCGCGGGCGTACCGTGCGCCAGTTCGTCACCGGCGTGCTGCTGGTGCCGACCATAGTCGGTTTCCTCTGGTTCTCGGTCATGGGCGGCTCGGGACTGTTCCGCCAGTTCTTCGGCGCTGGGGACATGGTCCAGGACGGGGCGGTCTCCGCGGAGGGCTCGCTGTTCCAGGTGCTTGAAGCCTTGCCGCTGGGTTCGATCCTGTCGGTGGTGGCGATCTTGCTGGTCGCGATCTTCTTCATCACCTCCTCGGACTCCGGCTCGCTGGTGGTCGACATGCTCGCCTCCGGCGGGCACCCGAACCCGCCAACCTGGTCCAGGGTGCTGTGGGCGGTACTCGAAGGCGTGCTGGCCGCTGCCTTGCTGGTGGCCGGCGGGCTGAAGACGCTGCAGGCCGGTTCGCTGGCCACGGCCTTGCCATTCAGCATCATCATGATCATGATGTCGGTGGCCACGATCAAGGGGTTGCGCCATGAAAGCCGGGCCTTGGAAGTCATCGAGCAGAAGCGCCGGCTGGCGCGGGTCACCGAGCACGTCTCCGATGAGCTGTGGGGCGCCTTGGACGAGCAGCCCGAACTGCGCCGCTACGTCGATGACCGTATCGACTACCGGGTCTCGCGCACGCGCGGGATCTTCGGCAAGCGCGTGGAATCAGAAGCAAAATCCCGGCACGTGAAGCCAAGTGACGACTAGGTCCGGGACCTGACCCCCGCTGCCTTGCCAAGCAGGGCATCGGGGTGTGAGGATCAAGGTGACAAGCACTATCCACTGGCCGCGGGCCGTCACCGCGGCGGGAAGCAGAGGGGTTGTTCCATGGACCAGGAGTCGATAGTCATCGTTGGTGCCGGGCTTGCCGCCGCCAGTACGGTGGCAGCACTACGCGAGCGGGGACATGCCGGCCCGATCACCCTGATTGGCGAGGAATCGCACCTGCCCTATGAGCGTCCGCCCCTGTCCAAGGGCTTCTTGCAGGGCAATGACAAGCCAGAAGACTTCACCGTGCATGACGCGCAGTGGTACGCAGCGCAGGAGGTCACCCTCCGGCTGGGAACCGCCGCAATCAGCGTGGAGACCGGCAAGCAGCAGGTGATGCTGGCCGATGGCACCGCCGTGGATTACGGGCAACTGGTGCTGGCCACCGGTTCGCGGGCCAGCGTGGGCGGGGACTCGCCAATGCCCGGTTATGACCTGCCCGGGGTGCATGTGCTGCGCACGCTGGAAGATGCCCAGTCGCTGCGCGAAAAACTGGTCGAGGGCGCCCAAGTGGCCGTGGTCGGCTCGGGCTGGATCGGTATGGAAGTGGCCGCCACAGCCCGCCAACGCGGAGCCCGGGTCACCGTCTATTCACCGTCCGAGGTGCCGTTGGCCAAGGTCTTCGGAGAACGCTTCGGGAACCACCTGCTGGAGCTGCACCAGTCCAATGGAGTGGATGTGCGCACCGCACGCGTGCAGGGCATCGAGCAGGTCGACGGGCACCTGCAAGTGCTTTCGGATGCCGGCTCATCGCGTGCCGATGTGGTGCTGCTGGCTATTGGTGCCAAACCCAATCTGCAACTGGCCGAGACGGCCGGGCTGGAAGTGGATCACGGGGTGGTGGTCGATGCGTCGCTGCGCAGCAGCAACTCCAAGATTCTGGCCATCGGGGATATCGCCCAGGCGTTCAATACCAAGCTGCGCGCCCAATTGCGCGTGGAGCACTGGGACAACGCGATCCGCCAGGGCAAGCTGGCGGCCGCGACGCTCACCGGTGCCGACGCATCCTATGACTGGTTGCCGTATTTCTTCACGGACCAATTCGATCTGGGAATGGAATATGTGGGGCATAATTCCCCAGATGACGTCTCGGCAGTCCGCGGCAGCATGGAAAGCGGAGAATTCTTGTTGTTCTGGCAAGATGGCGAGAAGATCACCGCGGCGGCAAATGTGAATATCTGGGACGTCAATGATCGCCTGCGTGAGCTGGTGGGCAAGACGGTGCCAGCCGCCTCGCTGGCGGATCCGGATATCGACCTCGGTGATTTATAGGATTTTACTAAGCAGCAAGTGACCCTCCAAGAAAGTAGGAATAGCTGATGAGCATCATGGTCATGGGCGTGGAGCCGGGGATGTCCCCGGCAGTATTGGCCGCGGCGGCTTCGCTGGCGCGCGGCCTGGATGCGAAATTGGTGTGCATCCATGCCGACTCCGGACGTTTCGTCACCGACAAGCTTGCCGAAGGAAACCTGCTGGCTTCGGCTGCTCCGCTCTCCGAGGAACTCGCCTGGGAAATCAACTCGGTGGTTACCGGTGTCGAGCTTGAAAGCTACACGGTGGCCGGCGACCCGGCCAAGGTGCTCGCTGCCGTTGCCGAACAGCTCGATGCGCAGATGATCGTCGTGGGCACCCGGCGTCCGGGGATCCGCAATAAGATGGCTCAGCTGGTCGAGGGATCAATCGCCGTGGCGCTGGCCCATAAGCAGCACCGCCCGGTCCTGGTGATTCCACAGCAACCTTCCGAAGAAAACGAACTGCCCTGGGACTAGGCGGCTGACTTCATCTCGAAGTACAAGTCCAGATGCAGTTTGCAGCCCGGATTGAACAGTGCCTGGCAGTTCGGGCAGGAACTGGTTTCCAGATATTCTGCGGGGCTCAGCTGCGTGCTGCAGACTCCGCAGAGTACCGCCGGTTCATCGAACCTGTCTGCCGGCCACGGCTCTGCCTGGTGATCGGCGAGCTCGGCATGGCAAAGGTGGCAGGGGTAGAAGGTCGCGCAGCAATCGTGCTTCAGCGCGATCACATCGAAGAGCGAGTGGTAGTGGGCGCACCGAGTTTGCCCATCCATGCGCACGCCTCGCAATGCTGCAGGGTGCGCCGGATTTCCCCATTTCTTCATATGGATCCTTTCAGATAACCGTGACCGGGTGTGCAAATATGCACGCCGAATGTGCACAATCCATGTCCCACTATGCCTCGTTTCGCCTATCTTTCGCGATGTGATCTAGGCCATACTCGCTGATGAAGCTGGTTCCAAAGGGGGTACTGGCGTGGGCGGAAGGAACGCACAGTGGCAAGCGAAACGTCATCGAAGGCCGAGCGCAAGGGGTTGCGCCGGGTCGTAGCAGCCTCCATGGCTGGCACCGTCGTCGAATGGTATGAATTCTTCCTCTACGCGACGGCGGCGACGCTGGTCTTCAACAAGATCTTCTTCCCGGATACGGGCAACGATCTGGATAACATCATCAAGGCCTTCCTGACCTACGCGGTCGGATTCATCGCCCGCCCGATCGGCGGCATCGTCTTCGGCCACTTCGGTGACAAGTACGGACGCAAGCACCTATTGCAGGTTGCCATCGTTCTCGTTGGCGCAACGACGTTCCTGATGGGCTGCCTGCCCACCTTCGACTCCATCGGCTACGCCGCGCCGGTGCTGCTGATCGTGCTGCGCTTCGCCCAGGGCTTCGCGGTAGGCGGGGAATGGGGCGGCGCGGTGCTGCTGGTTGCAGAGCACGCACCAAACAAGGAACGCGGATTCTGGTCTTCCTGGCCGCAGGCAGCAGTGCCGGTGGGCAACCTGCTGGCCACCGTGGTGCTGCTGGAGCTTTCGGCGACGCTCAGCGACGCTGCCTTCCTGGCCTGGGGCTGGCGCATCGGCTTCTGGCTCTCGGTGGTCATTGTGGTGGTTGGCTACTATATCCGCACCCGGGTTTCTGATGCACCGATCTTCAAGGAAGCCAAGGCCGAGCTGGAGCAGAATGCCGCTGCCGGATACGGCGTAGGCGAAGTCTTCAAGCGCTATCCACGCGGCGTGTTCACCGCGATGGGCCTGCGCTTTGGCGAGAACATCATGTACTACATGGTGGTGACCTTCTCCATCACCTACATGGCCACCCAGCTGAAGATGGACACCTCCACCATCCTGGGCCTGATGCTCATTGCACACGTCTTCCACGCCATCATGGTTCCAATCATCGGGCGCTTCACAGACAGCCGCGGACGCCGTCCGGTTTACGCCACGGGCGTGGTGCTCATGGCCGTATGGGGCGTGGCGGCCTTCCCGATATTCAACACCGGCAACGATGCCGTCATCCTGGCCACCATCATGCTGGGACTGTTCGTCCACGGCCTGATGTACGCCGGACAGCCGGCCATCATGGCAGAGATGTTCCCGACGCGCATGCGCTACTCCGGTGTCTCGCTGGGCTACCAGGTCACCTCGATCGTGGCCGGTTCGATGGCTCCGATCATCGCCACCTTCCTGCTCAAGGTCTACGGATCCTGGGTTCCAGTGGCCGGCTACATCGTGTTCGCCGCGCTGGTCACCCTGGTGGCCGTGTACTTCATGAAGGAAACCAAGGGCGTTGACCTGGGAGCCATCGACGAGGCCGACCGTTTGGCCACCAGCGGCGAGGCAGCCGTTGCCAACAGGCTGAAGGTCCGGAAGTAGCCGCAGGGCTTCCCGGCAACGCCAAGGCCGGCTCCGTGGTCCGGAGCCGGCCTTCGGCGTGCGCCCTTCGCGCGCAGCAGGGCGCGTTCGCCCAGGACGGTGGCGTCCTTGCAACATGTACACCGCGCACTGCAGGTAGAATCCTTCTAAGCAGCAGGGGAGGCCATCGACCATTTGCTTCCGGTGGCATGGGGTCGATGCCTGGCCTGCGAAGCGAGGAGGGAGAGTGCCGGCGATGCAACCATGCCGACTGCAGATCTTCGGTGCCAGCGGGAGCGGCACCACCACCCTCGCGCGTGCCGTTGCCGACGCCTGGTCGGTGCCGCATGCCGATAGCGATGACTACTTCTGGATCCCGACCGATCCTCCCTACTCCAAGCAGCGTGCGCCAGCTGACCGGAGCAGGCTCATGAATGAGGTCTTTGTTCCGCGCAAGGCCTGGGTGCTGTCCGGATCAATCCAGGGCTGGGGAGACGACGTACTGGCCCACGTCGACGCTTTCGTTTTCCTGACATTGGATCCCGAAGTGCGCATGCGCCGGCTTGCAGAGCGCGAGACGCTGCGCTTGTCCAGAGATTATTTGGAACCCGGAGCCATGGGCGAGTTCATGGTTTGGGCCGGTGGCTACGACGACCCGGAATTCAGCGGACGCAGCCGTGCCGGGCATGAGAAGTGGCTGAAGACAGAAGAGCGTCCGGTGCTCCGCCTGGACAGCGCTCAGCCGGTGGCGCAAATGTGCCAGGCCATCGTGGACTGGGAGCCGTCCTGGCTGAGGTGAATGGCACCTAGCCTCGGGACAGGTCATACGCCGGGAAAGGCGGGATGAACCAGTCGCCTGTAGTGGCCGCGTCGTTCAACGCACGCACAGTTTCCTGCACGGCGCGGCTGCGCAAAGCTTCTTCCCTGCCCACCAGCCAGTATTCGGAGTGGTAGGTGAACTGGTCATGGAGCACCGGAATCATATTCGGGTAATGTTCCGAGAGGAACGTGGGGAGCAACCCGATGCCTGCATGGTTCATGGTGGCCGCATATTGCACCGCGATGCTCGTTGACGAGATCGCGCGTTGGATCGGGGGCAAGACGCTGGTGGCCTCATCGAGCTTGTCCACCGTCAACGCGGTGTCGATGTAGTAGTTCAGGCGGTGCCCGGCCAGGTCCTCAAGCGCAACTCGCGTGCCGTGGGCTTCGAGGTATTCGGCTGTGGCATAAAGCCGCAACTCGTAATCCATGAGTTTCGTAGAGGCGGCCTTGCGGACATTGGGCTCGCCAATGACGATTTCCAGATCCATGCCGGTACGCGTCTGCCGGGCACGGGTGGTTTCCGAAACGATCTCGAACACCAGCTGCGGATGCTTCGCCTGCAACTTGGCCAAAGCCGGAGCCGCCAAGTGGGCACTGAAGGCATCGGGGGCAGCGATGCGCACGTGGCCGGCCAGGCCACCGGTGTCTTTCTCCGAGCCAATGGCTTCTACTGCCTGTTCGATCGCTTCGGCGCTGGCCATGGCCCGCCGGCCCAGATCGGTCAGTTCCCAGCCATTGGGGGAGCGCGTGAGCAGGTGGCCTCCCATGGCTTTTTGCAGCGCATCGATGCGCCGGGAAATGGTCGAGTGGTTCACCCCGAGGACATTCGCCGCAGCGGTGTAGCGGCCCAAGCGTGCAACAGTCAGCAAGGCTATGAGGGATTCGAGATGGCGGTAATCGATCTGGCGCTCCATAGAACACAGTCTGCCATGAGCAGTGTGCGCTAGCGCACACTAGCCCTGCGCAATTAGCGTGCCGAAGTGCATTGAGTCTGCCGCGCCGGGCACCCTACGCTGGCCTGAGAAGGACAATACTCAACGATGAGGGGTGTGCACATGAGCACGTACGCATGGATTGGCCTAGGCAACATGGGCGGACCGATGACCGCGAACCTGGTGGCCGCCGGGCACACCGTGCGCGGCTACGACCTGGACGCAGAAGCCTGCAAGGCTGCAGCAACCGGCGGGGTGCAGATTGCCGGCTCGATCGCCGAAGCCATGGACCAGGCCGATGCAGTGTTCACCATGCTGCCCAAGGGCGAGCACGTGCGTTCGGTCTATGAAGCCGACGACGGAATCTGGGCCAACGCGACCAACCACATGCTGCTGGCAGATTCCTCCACCGTGGACATCGAAACCTCCCGGGCCATCCACGCAGGTTCCCAAGAACGCGGACTGAACTTCATCGACGCCCCGGTCTCCGGCGGCATCTCCGGTGCCGCAGCTGGAACCCTGGCCTTCATGCTCGGCGGAGCACCGGAGCTGATGGAACGGGCCACCGAATTCATCGCACCGATGAGCGGCAAGACCATCGTTGCCGGGGGCCCCTCCATGGGCATCGCCGCCAAGATCTGCAACAACATGATGCTGTTCATCGACCTGATGGCCAGCGCCGAAGGCTCCCAGCTGGCTGAAGCACTGGGCCTGGACCCCGAGGTGTTCTGGCAGATCGCCTCGGTATCCTCGGGACGCTCCTGGGCGCAGCAGACCTGGTACCCGGTGCCCGGCATCATCGACACTGCGGCGGCGAACAACAACTTCGAGGCAACCTTCCGCACCGATCTTGCCCGCAAGGACATCGGACTGGCACTGGATGCCGGGCAAAGCACCGGGGTGCAGCTGCCAGCAGCCAGCTTGGCTCGCGAGCACTTCGACGAGCTGATCAGCCAAGGGCTGGGGGATAAGGACTGCTCGCTGATCGTGAAGAACCTGTTGCCAGATGGCGTGGTGCGCGGCTGGAACCCGAAGGAAACCGAGTCCGCTCCGAGCGCTGCGAGCTGATCATGCGCCAGATCCAAGCCGCAGTGCTTGAGCACGCACAGAACCAGAAACCCTACGCCGAGCACCAGCCGCTGGTGATCCGCCAGCTGCAGCTGGAGGAACCCGGGCCTGGCGAAGTGCTGGTTCGCATCACCGCCGCTGGCCTGTGCCATTCTGACCTGTCGGTCATCGACGGGAACCGTCCGCGGCCCCTGCCGATGGTTCTGGGCCACGAATCAGCCGGGATCGTTGAACAGGTGGGCCGGGGCGTGGATCTGGCAATCGGCCAGCAGGTGATCTCCGTCTTCCTGCCGCGCTGCGAAAAATGCGATGCCTGCGCCACCGGCGGCAAGCTGCCGTGCAGCGCCGGAAGCCAGTCCAATGCCGAGGGCACACTGCTAGGTGGCGCTCGCCGGCTGTTTCTGGACGGAACCCCGGTGCACCACCACCTCGGTGTTTCCGCCTTTGCCAGCCATGCGGTGATGGATGCGCGCAGCCTCATCCCGGTAGGAGCAGACGTTCCTGCTCCGGTAGCGGCCGTGCTGGGCTGTGCCGTGCTGACCGGAGGAGGAGCGTTGCGCAACGCCGCGAAGGCAACCGGTGACCAGGACATTGCCATCGTTGGCCTTGGTGGAGTGGGCATGGCCGCCTTGCTGGTAGCTGCGGGACAGCGAACCACCGGGAAGATCTTGGCAATCGACGCCAATGAAGAAAAACTGGCCATCGCCAGGGAACTTGGCGCCGATGATGCCTGCACCCCGCAGCAAGCAGAAGGACGCACCGCGCAGATTGTCATCGAAGCAGCCGGTCACCCGCGGGCCTTCGAAACCGCAATGCAGGTCAGTGCCGTGGGGTCCACCGTGGTGACCGTGGGGTTGCCAGCTCCCGGGGCGATGAGCAGCATCGAGCCATTGGCGCTGACCGCGGGGGCGCGTACGGTGATCGGCAGCTATATGGGTTCGGCCTTGCCGGCGCGGGACATTCCCTGCTATGAGCAGCTTTGGTGTGAAGGCAAGCTTCCACTGGAAAAGCTCGTGAAGACCAGAGCGCTGGCTGAAATCAATCAGGCGCTGGATGAGTTGGCGGAAGGCCGTTCGGTGCGCCAGGTGCTTTTGGCCTGAAGAAAAGGGCGGAAAGACAGTAGAGTTGAGCAGTGACTGATTCCACTGCGGGGCCTCGTGCCCTGGCTACCCTGACCGACATCCGGGTATTCGACTACCTGTGCCAAGCTCCAGCGACGCGTACTCAGATTGCAGCGGAGCTGGGCATTTCCAAGCCCACCGCATCGCAGGCCATTTCCCGCCTTCAGGAGAACGGGCTGGCCGTATCCATTGAACGGGCTAACGAGCCCAAGCGCGGACGCGTGCCCGAGCACTATGCGTTGGACAGCAGCTTCGGCCACCTGCTTGCACTGTGCTTGCAGGCCGAATACCTGCAGATGCGCGCCACCGATTTGAGCGGCAAGACCTTGGTGGACCGCCTGTACCCGCTCACTGCGCACACCAGTGCAACCGAAGTGGAGCAGATGGCAGCGCGCGAAGTTGCCCGCGTAGCCGGCGAACTCAAATCCCCTCTGCTGGCCGGTGCGGTCAGCCAGTCGGCCCCGGTGCTTCGCGAGGGGAATCCGCGCGTACGCCCCACCCCGATTTTCCCTTCCTCCGGCGCGAACCTCGCGGGGGCCTTCCCTGACGGGATTGAAGTACTGCTGGACAATGACGTGAACTGGATGGCGGTGGCCGAAGCCGGCCAGAGCAACCAGTCGCTGATGATGCTCTACATCGGTTCGGGCCTCGGTGCCGGACTGGTGATCGACGGACAGCTGCACAGGGGCAAGCACGGCACCGCCGGCGAATTGGAAACCCAGCTGATAGGCGATTCGAACCTGCGTGAGGCGCTGGGTGCGGCAGGCATGTTCCAGACCCGCGTGCTCTGGGAGAAGCTGGCCGACAAGCGCAACTGGCCAGCCTTTTTCGCCCCGCTAAGCCAGGTGCTCTCGAACCTCATTGGGTTTGTGGATCCCGAACGCGTGGTGGCCATCGGCCCGGGTCTGACCCCTGAAATGTGCCTTGACTTCGAGCGTGAACTGAACCAGAAACTCTTGGAGCCCGTGCAGATCCAGCTTTCCACGCTGGGTACCGACGCCGCGGCGCGCGGAGCGTTGGCCGGTGCCCGAGAATTGGCGTTGGATCACTTGTGGGAAAACTACCGGGTACGTTGACCAAAGTGACCTGAGTTATATATTGTAAAGAGTCCTTAAAATTTTTATTTGTTATCACCGGGAGAACTCTGATGGCATCATCCGACGCATCGGCATCCACATCGCAGTTCGCTGCCATCGGCCTTGATCTAGGTGGATCGTCGATTAAATACGGTTTGATCGGCACCGACGGAAAGCTTGTCGAAGAGACCTTCAGCCAGGCCACCACCCCAGAAGGCGCACATCCAGATGATGTTGCGCAGGTAATGGCCCGGATCATTTCCCAGCTGCAGCAGCTTACCGGTGATGAACTGGCAGATATTCCTGTGGGCATCACCGTGCCGGGTATTGTCATTGACGGCGTGGTGCACTCGGCAGCAAATATCGACAAGGCCTGGGTCGGGTTGGATGCCACCGCCAAATTCAGCGCGCTGCTGGGCCGCGAAGTCTCTGTGCTCAATGATGCTGACGCGGCTGGCGTAGCAGAAGTCTATGCAGGGGCCGGCGCCGTGAACGGACAGCCGATCAAAGGCAGCACCATGCTGCTGACCCTGGGCACCGGCATCGGGTCGGCGTTCTTCCGCGATGGCGTGCTCTTCCCGAATGTTGAATTCGGCCACCTGGAGATCGACGGCTTCAACGCAGAAAGCAAAGCAGCCGCCCGCGTCATGCGCGAAGAGAACCTGACCTGGGAGCAATACATCGCCCGGTTGCAGCGCTACCTGTCCCATGTGGAATTCCTCTGCAGCCCGGATTTGATCATCATCGGCGGGGCGATCTCCGAAGACCACGAAAAGTTCCTGCCACAGCTGGACCTGCGTGCCAAGATCGTTCCTGCCAAATTCAACAACGCCGCCGGAGTCCTGGGTGCCGCACAGCGCGCCCTGCATCCTGGCAATTAGGAACCACATGCACACGATTGACCCGAACGCCCAGATCAAGCTCGTCGCCGTAGATATGGACGGTACCTTCCTGGACGGCCAGGGCAAGATCCCAGAAGCAGCATGGGCTCTGATCGACCAGCTCCAGGCTCGCGGGATCAAGTTCGTGCCGGCATCGGGACGCCAATTCGCTACCCTGCGCGAGCAGTTCGCGCAGTTGGGAGACATTGCCATCATTGCCGAAAACGGCACCGTGGTGATGAACGGCGAAAAAGAGATCTACTCGAACATCATTGATCCGGCAGCGGTAGCCTCGGTCATCCAAGCGGTGCAAGGGCAATCCTCGCTTGATGCAGGGCTGGTGCTGTGCGGACGACGCACCGCATATGTGGAGCGCAGCGATGAAGCCTTCACCGCAGCAGTTGCTCCGTACTACCGTGCCGTGCAGGTAGTTGAGGACCTGTCCCAAGTTGAGGACGAGATCATCAAAATGGCCATCAACGTGGGAACTGGTGCGGTCAAGGAGATGGCAGCAGCGTTGGATGTGCCATTGCAAGTGGTCATTTCCGGCAGCCACTGGGTCGATGCCATGAACCATGGTGTGCACAAGGGCTTGGCTTTGAATGCTTTGCAGGAGAAGCTGGGCATCACTGCCGATGAAACGGCAGTCTTCGGCGATTACCCCAATGATCTGGAAATGATCAAGGCCGCAACCTACTCATTTGCGATGGCCAATGCGCATCCGGTGGTTGCTGAAGCCGCGAACTTCACTGCCCCATCTAACCTCGAGCACGGCGTGCTGCAGGTGCTGGGCGCTTATCTCGACGGACGCGAACAGCTCTAGAGCAACGGAGCAAGATCCGTCTTCAGGTCGATGCGGGGGCTCAAAGAGCGTTGGTACGCTTCGAATATCCAGCGGGCCATCCAGGCTCCATGCCGATACGTAGGGATCAATTTTGGAAACGTCAGCAGCCATCATGGGCTCCGTGATCGTGCTCGTAGCCTTGATCGGTTGCGGAATCTTTGGTCGCAAGTCCAAGCGGTAGATCCCGGCAGCCACGGCAAATGCTTCAGGGCCTGGGTGGAAGAAAAATTCTTCCACCCAGGCCCTGGGCCTACCTGCCGGGTCTAGGCGCCCAAGTAATGGCGGATCCCGGCCAACGCGGCGCGTACGCCGGAATCCAGCGCACCGCGGTATTCAGGCAGGAAGAACGGGGAGTGGTTCCCTGCCGGTGCCGGATCTTCAGGATCCGCTCCGCCGAACATCCAGAACACATTGGGCACGCCGATGGCATCGCCCAAGGCACCGAAGTCTTCCGAGCCCATCAGCGGCGGCACCAGTCGAACCTGTTCCGCGCCGAACTCTTCACTTAGTGCCCCGAAGACATTGTTTGTCTGTTCCGGGTCGTTGTACAGGCGCGGGAAGCGGTACAACTCGGTGATCTTCGGTGCCGGTGCGCCCGAAGCGACTGCCTCGGCATCGATGATCCGGGTGATCGCCTTGAGCACCTGGTCTCGGACCGGTTCGGTCAGGGTCCGCACGTTCAGCGTGAATACGGCGGTGTCCGGAATGATGTTTTCCTTCAGCCCCGAGTGGAACGAACCGCAGGTCACTACGGCTGAATCCAGCGGGTGCAGTTCACGCGAGGTGATGGTCTGCAACCGGGTGATGATGTTGGCACCCAACACGATCGGGTCAATGGAATCCTGGGGCTGGGATCCATGGGCCTGCTTGCCATAGAGGGTGACCTCTAGCGAGTTGGCCATTGCCATGGCCGATTCCGGGGTGAGGTGGATATTGCCGGTGGCGAAGGGGAAAACATGCTGGCCCAGGACCACGGTGGGCCGCGGCGCCTGGTCCCACAGTCCATCAGCCACCATGGAGGCTGCCCCGGCGCTGGTCTCCTCGCCGGGCTGGAAGATGAATACCACCGTGCCGGCCCATGACTCGGTGCTGCGTGCCAAAACCCGAGCCGCACCCAAGGCGCTGGCCACGTGGGTGTCGTGGCCGCAACCATGCATCACCGGAACTTCGGTGCCGTCGGCGAGCACGCCTCGGGCGGTGGAAGCATAGTCCACCTTGGTGTCTTCAGCGATTGGCAGGCCGTCGCTGTCGGCGCGGAAGGCCACGGTGGGCCCCTGGCCATTGCGCAGGATGCCCACCACTCCGGTGCCGCCGCAACGGAAATGCTCGATGCCCAGCTCGCTGAGCTTGGATTCGATGTAGGCCGCGGTGTTGTGCTCCTGCATGGACAGCTCCGGATTGCGGTGCAGATGCAGGTAGTCCTCGTGAAGGGACTGGGTTTCGGTATCGGTCAGCCCGAAGGTGGTAGGCATGGAATGATCCTCTAGCTTTCTGCTGTGTAGATTTTCTTGCGGTCTCGCAGGACCCAGGAGAAGACGATGGAGCTGATGACGACGATCGCAGTTGCGAACATGCCCAGGTTCGGTGCCACTGGCATGACCACGAAGTTCATGATCAAGGCCAGAACCAGTGCGATAACCGTTGGCCGCAGTGACTTCATGGCCACGATGCTCTGTACCAATACCGCGCCCATCAGCGAAGGCAGGATGTACAGGCGGGCTACCTCGATGACCTCCAGGGGAATCATCGAAACCAGCCACGTGCCCAGCACGCCGACGAACAGCAGCAGGCTGGTCAGGTGGACGGTCGCCGCGCCGCAGATGGCCATGACCGCTGCGAGGTCCCCGCGCTTGGTGCCGGGCTTCGCGCCGATGGTGGACTGCGCGACGATCGCTGCAGGCAGGAGCTTGTTGGAGATGTTGCCGATCATGAAGGCCTGGTACATGGCCGCGGAACCAAGGATCGGGAAGTAGGTCAGCGGTTCAACGAGCCACAGCACGCCGAAGGTCGCACCCACTGCGATGAATGCCACCCAGATCATCGACGGGTCGATATCCAGGCCGCTGAAGAACGCGATGTAGATCGGGCCAATCAGCGAGAACGCCAGGCCAATGCTCATGGTGATCGAACCATAGCGTGAAGTCTGCTTCTCGAATCGCGCCATTGACGCATCGGCGCCGGTCAGTTGAGGTGTCGTAGTCATGAGAGGTCCTTAGGCGGTGTGCAGGAAGTAGGCGGCGACAATGGAGACGATGATGGAAATGCCCAACGCCCATTCCTTGAGCCATTTCAGATTCAAGGTCTTGGACAGCAGCAGGCACAAGCCCATGCAGGCTGCCGAAATGCCCACCAGAATTGCGTGGATGCTCGACTTAGGCAGTTCGGCAACGGTCAGTGCGGCGAATGCGCCGAGCAGGGCTGCGGTGGGGATCAGTGCCATCATTGCCGGGTTGCGCTTGGACATCGAGGCGCCGCCCTTTTTCATCAGCGGGGTCAAGATCAAGGTGGAGATCATCCACATCGCCCCGGACAGGCTCATTGCCATGAATGCCACGCCAAAGACCTGCTGGGTGTAGGTGTCTCCGCCAAGTTCGGCACCCATGGTGCTTGCGGCGATGCTCGCTGATCCGGTTTCTGCTGCGGCAGAACCAATCAGGCCAATGCGGACCAATACAGCTGGTGTGCCGAACAGAGCCAGAAGAGCGATGGCTACGAGGACCACGGCCAGGGACGGTCCGACCGAGGCGACCATGCCAGCGCGGAAGGATTCCTTGACTTCGTTCAACGGCATATCTACGTGCGGTGCGGCTTTTTTCGCTGCACGCGAGTACAAGACGCACTGCACGAAGATGACGGCGAAGACGCCAAGAGCACAGATCCAAAGAACTGGGGAATTGGCTAGGGCCCAGATATCAGTTGAATTAGGATCACCCGCTGCCATGATGATTTGGGGATTCATGTGTGCTCCTAGCGCCGAAATGAATAATTGTGAGGTGGGTCTCTTTCATGTTCAACGATCCGTGATTACACTGTCTCTGGCAAGATATGGATTGATTAGACATATTTCTGGCCAAATCCTCCAAATGGACCGATCAAAGCACCTCGTATTCGAGGATCTGGTCGAAATAATCTGAACTTTTTCCATATAGATCACAGGAGCACCGGCGGCCGATGGTGATTATGGCCTGAAAGCGGGAATAATGTCCGATTTAAACACCCTCAGTGACCTGGAACGGCAAATTATCGTCGCATTGCAGGTTGACGGTCGTGCGACTTGGCGCAAGATTGCCCGGGTGATTGGTGAACCGGAGCGCACCGTTGCCCGCTACGGCTCCGCGCTGCTTGAACAAGGCAAAGTGAAGATCGCGGCGATCGTCCATCGTACGGGAGCAGTGATCGCGTCGGTGAGCTGCGCTCCGGGAACGATCCCAGTAGCCAGCCAAGCGCTGTCCGCGCGAACAGACACCAGCTTCACTTACATGGTCACCGGCGAAAGTGGCTCTTCAGGATTGAGGGTGTAAACGCCGTCTAAACCCACCGGTCTCCAACAACGACCGGGCGATATAGTGCGCCAGATTCTTGAACCCCAACGCGATACCTCGCAGATGCTCCAACCTGCCATTCAAAGCCTCGGTAGGACCATTCGAACTACCAATATGATCAAAGTACGCGAGAATGTCCGTCTTCCTCCTGCGCAGGGTGCCGCCGAGCTTTTTCAGCTCCGGCAACCCTTTCGGTACCTTCGTGCCAACTTCGTTGATCAGTTGCTCCAAGGCCCACCGTCCGACCTCGGGCTTCGGTTGCCGGTAGGCATCCACCATCTTCTGATACACGCTCCAGACCAATTGAACCGGCTCATACTCCGGCTCCTTGAACAGGTCTTCAAGCTTGGTCTTCTGCTTTTCCGTAGCCAAGGATAGTCCCGTGGTCAGCGTTCGCCTGCACTTGTAAAGCGGGTCATCCTTGCGTCCTCGACGCCCATGTTGCTCACGTTGAATCCGTTGCCGGGTCTGGTCCAGCGCCTCGGAACCTAGTTTGACTACATGGAATGGATCCAACACCTCCACCGCGTGGGGTAGCTCCTCGACGGCAGCTGTTTTGAAGCCGGTGAAACCGTCCATTGCGACGACTTCAATGCCCTGTTTCCATTGTTCTTCTTGATCAGCCAGCCAGGTTTTGAATACAGCTTTGGATCTTCCAGGGACCATGTCGATCAGTCGTGCGGTACCGGTGCCGTCACGCACCGCGGTGAGGTCCACAATCACGGTGACGTATTTGTCGCCGGTTCGGGTATGCCGCCAAACATGTTCATCGACTCCCAGCACTTTGACCCCGTCGAAGCGGGTTGGATCATCAATCAGTAAGCGTTGACCTTCAGCCAGCACAGCCTCATTGGCGGTATTCCAGGTGACGCCGAGGCCTTCGGCAATTCGGGAGACTGACAAGTGGTGGCAGACCAGTCCAACCAGCGCCCAGCGTAGCCCGGTCCTGCTGATTTTCTGGCGTGGCGCTACTGCTTGGGACAGCTCTTCACGCCAGACTCGTTGGCAATTGGCGCAACGGTAGCGGCGGTGTTTGATGACTAGGACAGTGGGACGCCAGCCCAATGGTTCGTGGGCGAGGCGGCGGGTGACGGTATCGCGTGGAATGCCTGCTGCTCCGCAGGTTTGGCACCAAGGGATCGGGTTGGTGACGTGGCAGAGGATTTCGGCTTTCGCTGCGCTCAGGTGTTGCCCGATTGCGGTCAGTCCCAAGCCGTCAAGATTGGTGAAAGTGGTGAGGTCTGGTGCGGTGAAGGTAGGATTGAGCAACGTCGAGGTCTTTCGAAAATGGCTAGTGTAGTAACTTCCATTCTTCTGGAAGACCTCGACTTTTTCGTGCTCGGCGACATGCCCGGGAATCGGGGTGTTGGTTTCAGGTGGTTACACTCTTATTCCTGAAGAGCCGCGAAAGTGACGTCGTCAGCGAACTGCACTACGACGGCGGGTTGCAGGACATCCTGACGCTGCAGCTTCCGGCCACCCCAGGCCTGAGCAATATCCAGATCTACCCGATCCTCAAATACTTCAAGACCATTCGCGCCTGGCGTGGCGGGGAACTGAGCGAAGCGCAGGAAACGGCACTGGCGCCCAGTGCCGGAGGAGAGCTGACGACCTGGAACCCCGCCGGGGAGCTAGGGGAGAGCGACCATCTCATTATCGAGGTGCTGCGCAAGGACGGCAGGGCAAGTATTGAGACCATTTCGCGCCAAGTGCGGATGAGCGAAACCTCGGTGTCCCGCCGGCTTGACGGACTGCTGCGCGGCGAACACATCAGTATTCGTGCGTTGGTTGACCCGGCGCTGATGGGGTTCAAGGTTGAAGCACTGCTCTGGGTCCAAGTCTCGCCGGCCCACGTGGACGCATTGGGAACCTTGCTCTCCAGCTTGCCGCAGGTGAGGTATGTGGCCGCCGTGGCCGGCGATGCCCAATTGCTCGTGGACGTCACCGTGCCGTCCCAGCGGGACCTTTACGAATTCATCGCCAAGACGAACTGGGGCGAAATGGTCCAGCTGCGCACCTCAATGGTGCTCGGAGCCCGCAAGCGTGGTGGGCAGTCGGCCGGGGATTGAACAAGTCGCCAGACAAAGAATTCAGTAACAATTCACCGGATCCAGGTAACCCGTACCGGTTGATGCCCGCGTAGGTAAACGGCGGGTGAAAACTTGCCTGCGGTACCAAAATAATGCGTAATATCGAGAAAATGGTTCGGCGCAACCTGCGAAGTGGCATAGTCTCACGGTACCGAGCGGAGTTCTGTGCGCTCATGCTGTTAACAATCGGTTAACGCTGCAGGGTGAAAGGAATACCGGCAACCGTGAGCAAGAGGTTGACCTTTGGGACGAACCAAGGAACAGCTACGCCTGAAAGTGCGTGGCGTAAACGCAAAGACGCGTGGGAACACTTGGGTTATGTGCTCAGCGAGATTTCTTCGGAGTACCAAGAAGAGAATCGGCGTCAAGAGCATGAGCTGGAGGCAGGACGGTTACTAGGCCTGCTGGCGGCCATTGAACCGTACTGGGCGAATCCCGGCATTGAATACTTCAACGAAGTATCCAGGCTGATGTCCGGCGGACAGTACGAAGACGCCATGAAGCTGGTGTACCAAGCGAACCAGACCTTCAGGACACTGACCCAATACGTAGATCTTGAGGGACACGAAGGAGCTGAAACGGACTCGTTGGAGTCCGGAGCAGCCAGCGTATCCAAGGGCAAGCTCTATATCCCCATGGTTGAAATCCTCTTGGTGGATAACGGGCCGACTGAAGAGATTGAGCGTTTCAAGGAAGAAATCGTTGAACAACGCCAGCACACTGATCCCTTCCACTACAACTTCGTGGTGGTGCCCAGCGTGGAAGATGCGCTGGCAGCCATCCTGATCAACCCGAGCATCCAGGCAGTGGTGCTCACCGCCCGCTTCGATACCTGCACGCGCAGGCGCCTGTCCTCGACACTGAAGAATTTCATTGCCCGCCGCATGAATGGCTTCTTCGGATCCACCAAGCAGATCCAAGGCTTGCTGGATCTGGAGAACATCCTCGATGACCTGCGCCCAGAAATACCGGTGTACCTGATCGCCGGGGTGGCGCTGGAATCCATTGCCCACGAAATCACCGGACGCTTCCGCCGGATCTTCTCGCGCAACGACCGGATGGATCTGCACCTGTCCATTGTGTCCGAGGTGCTCGAACGCTACCAGACACCGTTCTTCAACGCGTTGCAGAAGTACGCCAAGCGCCCCGGCGGGGTCTTCCACGCCATGCCGATTTCCCGGGCCGGGTCGGTGCAGAACTCGCCGTGGGCCCGGGATCTGGTGGACTTCTACGGCAAGAACCTGCTGCTGGCCGAAACCTCCGCCACCTCCGGCGGGCTCGACTCGCTGCTCGATCCGCAAAGCTCCATCAAGAAGGCCCACGAACTGGCCGCCCGCGCTTTCGGAAGCCACCGCACCTACTTCGTCACCAATGGCACCTCCACGGCCAACAAGATCGTGCACCAGTCGATCCTGGCCCCAGGGGATATCGTGCTGGTGGACCGCAACTGCCACAAGTCCCACCACTATTCCCTGGTGCTGGCCGGAGCGAACGTGAGCTACCTGGAAGCCTACCCGCTCAACGAGCACTCCATGTACGGTGCGGTGCCTCTGGAAGAGATCAAGGGTCGGCTGCTGCAACTGCGCCGCGAAGGCCTGCTACACAAGGTCAAGATGCTCACCTTGACCAATTGCACCTTCGACGGAATCATCTACGACCCGCGCCGGGTGATGGAAGAATGCCTGGCCATCAAGCCGGATCTGGTCTTCTTGTGGGATGAGGCATGGTTTGCGTTCGCCGGCTTCCACCCGGTCTACCGCCAGCGCACCGCCATGACGGTGGCCACAGGGTTGGAAGAAGAACTGGAAAACGAAGAATACGCCCAGCGCTACGCAGCCCAGAAGGCCGCACTGCCTGAACCGGGAACCTCGAATCAACCGGAAAATGACCAGGCGTGGCTGGAGACCAGGTTGCTTCCAGACCCGGAGAAGGTCCGGTTGCGGGTGTACTCCACCCAATCCACGCACAAGACCCTGACCTCCTTGCGCCAGGGATCGATGATCCACATCTATGACCAGGACTTCGCGTTGCGCAACCTCAATGCCTTCCGCGAAGCCTACATGACCCACACCTCCACCTCGCCGAACTACCAGATCCTGGCTTCCTTGGATATCGGACGCCGCCAGGCTGAACTTGAAGGCTATGCTCTGGTGCAGCGCCAGGTGGACCTGGCCCAATCGGTGTGCCGGGCCATGGCCCGCAACGAGCTGCTGGGCAAGTACTTCAAGATCTTGAATTCGGATGAGCTCATTGCAAGCAAATACCGCGAATCCACGTCGGCGAATCCGGTGCGCGATGGACTGGCGGCCTGGGATGAAGCCTGGCAGAACGATGAGTTCGTGGTGGACCCATCGCGGCTGACACTGGACATCAGCCGGACCGGTGTGGACGGGGATACCTTCAAGCACGAGTACCTGATGGACGGGCATTCGATCCAGGTCAACAAGACCAGCCGCACCTCGGTGCTGCTGATGACCAATATCGGAACCACCCGTTCGGCAGTGGCGCACCTGATCGAGGTGCTGGTGAAGATCGCCGAGGAGCTGGAGCGCAAGCGCCGGCTTGATGGACGCGTGCTGGCCATGGGCAAGAAGAGCGCAAAAGAACTGATCCCCTTGCCGGACTTCAGTTCCTTCGCTCCGGAATTCTCTGGCGGTGGTGGCAGCGGAGACATGCGCGCGGCGTACTACCTGACCTATCAGGACCCGGCCACGCACTTCCTGTCCTCTGCGCAGATCCGCTCCGAGCTGATGGAGGGTCAGCGGATCGTCTCGGCCGTGTTCGTCACCCCTTACCCGCCAGGCTTCCCGGTGCTGGTCCCCGGGCAGCTGGTGACCTTGGGCATCTTGGATTACATGGATCGCCTGGACACGCGTGAGATCCACGGCTACCACCAGGATCTGGGTTACCAGGTCTTCACCCATGAGGCGATGGCTCAGCTGCAGCCGCGCAAGTAGCGGCCCTAAGCCGCCAAAAACTAACGCCCTGGCTGGACCATCGTGGTCCTGCCAGGGCGTTTGCCGTGCAGCGTGCGCTGCGCTGCTGCTATTTCGTGGCCAAGTAGGCGGAAACCGCTTCAAAAGCACGGATAGTCGGGAACAGCTTGGAAGCATCCTGCGGCAGCGGCCAGCTCGAAAGCTTGACCGCCACCATCTTGGTGGCCGGATCCATGTAGATCATCTGGCCATGGATCCCCAAGGCCACCGCGGCATTGGTGGCGGGGTTCGGGAACCAGATCTGGTTGCGGTAGCGCCCGCCGGGCATCATGTTATCCCCGGGGGACTGGGCGAAGGCCTGGGCCAGCAGCGGGTCGGCGCTGAGGGTCTGCGCAACCCAATCCTCGGAGAGCACCTGCTTGCCGGTCAGCGCCCGGCCGCCGTTGACATACATGTGCCCGAAGCGCGCCAGATCGCGCAGGCAGGCGTTGAAGCCGCCATCGAACATGCCGGTGCCGAACTGGTCCACACCCATCACCAGGTCCTGCTGCGCCCCGATCTTTGACCAGATGTACTTGGAGAGCAGCTCCTGCATGGGAGCGCCCCCGGCCGATTCCAGCACCCAGCCCAGCGCATCGGTTTCACACGAACGGTATTCGAAGGGTCCGCCGTGCGGACCTTTGGCCTGCAAGGTCAAGAGGAACTCGTACATGCCGATCGGTCCGATCGCTCCGCGCGCCGGCGCCCACCCGATGGCTTCTTCCATCAGGCGCACTTCCGCGGTGGGATCCAGATACTCCTCGGAGAACTTGATGCCAGAGCGCATGTCCAGCAGGTCGCGTACCCGTGCTCCGGCGTAGCCGCTGCGGGCCAGTGCCGGAACGTAGGAGTCGACCGGGCATTCGACGTCGAGCAGCCCGGCATCGCACAGCGCGCCGGCCACCGAGCCGACCAGGGTCTTGCTGACGGACATCAGCAGATGGTCGGTCAGCGAAGTCATGGTGTTGTTGTACTTTTCCCAGAGGACCCGTCCGTTGTGCATGACCAGCACAGCGTCGGTGTTCGTCGCATGCATGACCCCGCGCACGGTCAACGCCGGGTCGGTGATGCTCGCTTTGGCCACTTCCAGCTTGCCCAGCTTCTCTTCGGCCAGGTGGAGCTTGACGATGGGCCCATCGCCTCGGGAAACCTTGATGGTGGGGTGGATCCGGGCAATGTTCTGGAAAGAGCGCTTGATGTTCTGCGGGTACTGCCAGGTGGCGATGTTCAGCGCGTTGCTGGCAGTTGGCGCAGTTCGTGCCGCGGTGGTTCCGGCGGCATCGGTGGCCTCAGCTGCCATGCTCTGCTGGAGGAACGTCAATTCCCTTGTATTGGGAGCGGATGGAGGCGATGAAGTGCTTGGCGTCGATGCTGAGCTTGGTCTTCTTCTTGCCCTCGTACTGAAGCTTGGATTTGGTGACCAGGACCCCAAGATCAGCTCCCTTCCATCGGTAGTCTTCTACCCCGTAAATGCGCAGGAAGAATGCTTCCTTGTGGTTCTGCAGCTGGTGCCAGTCCAAGGCGGAGCGGGAGAATTGCAGCTTCCCGCGTGAGTCCAAGAAGTACTTGCCCGTGCGCGGTGCGTGGGTGATGTACTGGAGGATGTCATCGGTTTCCTTGATGATCATATGGCTCCAAATATCGGCCCCGCTCATCTCCTCCCAGCGGGCGTTGATCTCGTCAACGTCCAGTTCGAATTCCACGTCAAGGAATTCGAGCAGGTGGAAGAGGAACAGCGGTACGTCGGCATAGGCGCCCGCGGTGACGTTGGTGATGGCACTGGCACCGGAGATACGGGGGTTCAGCTCGCCCAGATAGACTTCGTCGGTGTCGGTATCCACCAGCACGTCCACTTCGAAGAAGCCGCGGTAACCGGTGTTCTCCAAGCCGTTGCCCACCTTGCGGACCAGGTCGATAGCGCGCGAACGCTGTGAATCAGTGAGTACATCCGGGTGCATTTCGTTGCCGCACCAGCCGCCCTTGTAGGGGGTCAGTTCCTTGTATCCGGCCAGTTCGGTCAGGATCGGGCCCACGACGGTGCCGCATCCGGTCAACACTGCTTCTACCGCTACCGGCTGGTTGTTGATGCGCTTCATGATCTTCAGCTGTTCGCCGATGATGTTCTTCGAGTGGGCCTTGAATCCGGCCTTGGAATCGATGAAGAACGTGGTCTTCCCCGAATCGCCGTACGGGGTCTGCACCACCAGGTCATCGCCCAGGCCAGCTTCATTGGCCAGTTCCATCAGCTCGTCGTAGCTGTCGGCGGTGCCAAGTACGTTGGGCACCGAAGGGGCGCCGGCGGCGTTGCCCAGCTGGGTGGTGACAATCTTTGAATCCAGCTCATTGCGCAGGGCGGCCGAGGGCAAGATCAGGTCGTAGCCCAGTTCCTCGCAAATCGCTTCGGTTTCCTCATCGAAGAAGACCATGGCGATTTTCGGTCGCGGACCGCCGGGGGTGCACTGGGAATCGATGTATTCGCGGACTTCGGGGTTTTCCAGCAGCCAGTTGTTGATTTCTTCTGCGCTCTGGAAATCGACGTAGGGCTTTTCAGCCGGGGTGAAGACCCGCGGGTGGTGCCCATCCCAACCGTCGTAGTAGGTGATGTAGCTGAATTTCCGGACCCAGCGGTCCAATCCCAAGAGGTTGACCGGGGTGGCGCCGAGGAAGAAGATCGGGGTTTTGTTGGTGCGGAAGAAATGGCGTACTTCGCTCATGTTCTTCAGCTTGCGTTCGAAGGGCAGGATCTTGGAAGAGACTTCGTCGGGCAGCTGCTCGTTATAGGCGGCATCAACGGCGACGTTGGCGCTGAGCTGGTCGGTGGGGGTGTGCGCCTTGCGGCGGAGCTTGTCCAAGTCGCTGGGCTTGGGCATGCGGTGGTGAGAAGCCGGGGCGTGGGCTTCAAGAAGGTTGGCCATGATGGGGTGATGTCCTTTGAAACTGTCCGAGGATGAGTATGGGCACGGCACAAGGCGTGACAGTTTCATGCTCAGCGTTCAGTGTAAGCACCAGGGCTCTTTGCGATTAACGCATGGTGAACATTGCACCTGGCCCCGCCGCATATGCCTGTGACGTGGCATAAACGACGGGGTCTGGGGTTCAAGGTAAATCAAAGGTTACCGACTGTTGCGTTGTAAGTACCGCTAGCTGGAGACCGTGGAGGCGAAATCCACCTCATGGAATTCAAATCCGGCCTGCTCCAGCACCTGGCTGGTGACCTTCCGGCCGGTCAGCGCAACACGGGCATTGGAACCCATGAAGGCGGCACCGATCTTGGGCAGGACCGAACCGGTGGGCAGACCTGGCAGCCCGGCGATGGAACGCAGCGCCGACATGACCTCGGAGTTGCGCAACGGGTTCGGGCTGGTCGCGTGCACCAGCCCTGCAGGAATCTTCGGCTCTTCGAAGCCCAGCAGGCAGCGGACCAGGCGCAGCCAGTCTTCCAAGCCGATCCAGCTGAACCATTGCTTGCCATCACCCATCGCGCCGCCCATGCCGGTATTCACCAGCAGGTTCAGTGGTCCGAGCAGCGGAGCATCCGGGTGCATGACCAGCGAGGTGCGCAGCAGGTAGCGCTGTGCGGCGTTGACCTCGGCTTCGGTGAAGGCCTGCTCCCAGGCGGCGGCCACACCGGTCATTTCGGGCAGGGCCCGGTGGTCGGTGGGGATCGGGCTGGATTCGGTCAGTTCCGCTTCGCCGGCATCGCCGAAGATCGCGGTGGTGCTGGCCTGGATCCAGGTCGCCAGTTGCGGGGCGCCGGCCGCGGCTTCTGCCAAGGTCTGGGTGGAGGTCACGCGCGAATCGGTGAGCGCGGCGATATTCTCCGGGGTGTTGCGCTTGTCCACGCGTTCACCGGCCAGGTTGATCAGGTGTACCGGGTGTTCGCTGGCCAGTGCGCTAGCCCATGGGCCCTGATGCTCGCCGTCCCAGGAGAACTGTTCCGCCGGGAAATCCGTTTCGGGGGAGCGGGTGAGCACTGCGACCGAAATGCCGCGGCAGACCAGGTCCGCCACCAGATTGCGGCCCAGGAAGCCGCGCCCGCCGGAAATGACCACATGGGCATCGCGCTTGTGGTGGGCGGTGGGAGCGATGATCTTGTAGAGCCGGGCGGCTGCCAGCGCGAAGTCCTTGCACAGGGCATTGGCCACAGTGAACTTGAACGCGGCGGTACCTGGCCCGTGCAGCTCTACGGTGAAGTGCAGCAGCGAGCCTTGCTGGTGCTCATCGACCTGCCAGCGCAGAACCATTTCACCGGCTGGCTGCGGCTGGGTGAATTCGACCATGCGGGTGGCCTGGTTGCGGCGGGTGATGGACCCAGAGGGCGCCGTGTTGCGGTGCAAGGCCCCGAAGAGCTTGCCCGGCGGCAGCAGATCCACCTTGGTGCCCACCCCTCGCTGGTCATCGTGCACCACGAAGCCATCGAAGCTCTTCATCCATTCACCGGTCTGCGACAAGTTGCCGACGATGGAGTAGACCGCCTTGGGGTCTGCGGCGAGGAACTGGGATTCGGTGCGCTGCCAGTGCGTGAATTTATTCTGGGTGCTCATCTTGAGGGAATTCCTTCCAGCTCGGGTCCGCGGCATAGCTCAAGGCTACTGCGCCTGGCTGTGTACTGCAGTCACGACATCGGTGCTCATACCGAACTGTTACATCTGAGGTGGAAAAGGGAAAGCTCCCTTGATCCGTGCGGATCAAGGGAGCTTTGGCTGAAGCGGGGACCTAGGCGGTTACCTTGGAACCAACTTCTGCTTCCATTTCGGAGAACTCGGCGTCGATGGTCGGGTTCGGGCGGTGGGTCGCCTTGGAAACCACGATTGCGACAACCAGTGCCACGATGAAGCCTGGAACGATCTCGTACAACGCACCGGTCAGGGCATCGATGTTGCCCCAGATGAAGACGACGACAGCGCCGGAGACCATGCCGGCGAAACCGCCAACGGCGGTCAGCTTGCGCCAGTACAGGGACAGCAGCACGATCGGACCGAAGGCTGCGCCGAAGCCGGCCCACGCGAACGCCACCAGATCCAGGATCGAGGAGTTCGGGTTCAGTGCCAGCAGTGCGGCGACGATTGCGACCAGCAGCACGCCGGCACGGCCGAGCATGACCAGGGCCTTTGGCGAAGCCTTGCGTCCGGTGATGTTGTAGAGGTCCTCCACCAGTGCCGAAGAGCAAACGATCAGCTGCGAAGACATGGTGGACATGATGGCTGCCAGCACCGCGGCCAGTACCAAACCGGCGATCAGCGGGTGGAAGAAGACCTGGCTCAGCAGCAGGAAGACGGTCTCGCTGCTTGCCTTATCCAATGGCTCGTCAGCGAAGTAGGCGATACCGATCAGAGCGGTCAAAACCGCACCGATGGTCGAAACCAGCATCCAGCCTACGCCGATGCGGCGGGCAACCTTGGCTTCACCAGGGGTGCGCAGCGCCATGAAGCGCACGATGATGTGCGGCTGGCCGAAGTAGCCCAGGCCCCAGGCGGCAGCCGAGATGATGGCCAGCAGGGCAACGCCTGCACCGTTTTCAGTGAATGAGGAGAACAGGTTGAATGCTTCCGGGTTCACATCGGTGATGCGGGTAGCCAGGGTGGAAGGATCGCCGATGCGGGTGACCGCGACGATCGGCACTGCGATCAGTGCAATGACCATCAGCACGCCCTGGACCATGTCGGTCAGCGAGGCTCCGAGGAATCCGCCGAACAGGGTGTAGAGCAAGGTGATGACGGCAACGAAGCCCATGCCGGCCAGGTACTGCCAGCCGAAGGAAGCCTCGAAGAACTTGCCGGCGGCAACCATGCCCGAGGAGACATAGAAGGTGAAGAAGACCAAGATGATCACTGCGCAAGCGATGCGCAGCAGGTGCTTGGAATCTTTCAGGCGCTTCTCGAAGAAGCTCGGGATGGTGATGGCGTTCTGCGAGATCGCAGTGTAGGAGCGCAGTCGTGGAGCGACGAACTTCCAGTTCAGCCAGGCGCCGACCAGCAGGCCGATGCCGATCCACGATTCGTGCATGCCGCCGAGGTAGATAGCGCCAGGCAGGCCCATCAGCAGCCAGCCGGACATATCGGAGGCGCCGGCCGAAAGCGCGGCGACCCATGGCTTCAGGCCACGGTCGGCCAACATGTAGTCGTCAATATTGTTGGTGCGGCGATATGCGATATAGCCGATGCCAAGCATCGCAGCCATATAAATTGCAATCGCAATCGTCTGGAAAGTCAGGTCGGACATTTTTCCTCATTACCGTTTGTGCCTGGGACTCCGAAGAATCAACCGAGGCGCGGATTTATGTGGTGCGAGTCACCACTATGGCACTAATTGCGCGGTTTGTCGCACGTGCCTTTTGGTCTGTGATCATTTCGTTACGTACTCGACCGTATCGAAGTCTGCCGGTGTAGCCAAAATCGCCAAGTTGCTTGCGTCACTCATTTCGGGCTGCGCGTGCAGTGATTTGCGCACCGCGCGGATGGCGGGGGACTGGAGAGAAGAATGCCTCATGGCGGTGAAAATTGTGCGCTTGGGAGCGCCTGGAAGATCCACCGTGCGCAAGCTGTCCCGGTGGTCGCGCAGCACTAGCTCTGGAAGCATTGCCACGGCGTTGCCTGAAGCGACTAACTGCACGTGAGCCTGCAAATCCGCGGTTTCATAACGGAGGTCTGGCTCGAAGCCGGCCAGTCGGCAAGCCTGCAGTGCCCAGTGCCTGCTGGCGGCCCCTTCCGGCTCCGCTACCCAGGGCAAGGACTTGGCATGTTCCAAGTTGCGCACCCGGTCGAATCCAGCGTTCCCCTCGGCGCCTCGTGCTGGCAAGGCCAAGCGGATCGGATCGTGAGTCAGAACACGTCGATCAAGGTTTCCGTAATGTGGTGCAGAATGCCCCGAATATTGTTCTGCGACGACCAGATCGAAGGTTCGGCTGCTGGTTTCGTTCAGCGCATCGGCCGGTTCCTGCTGGCTCATCTCCACCCTCAGCGCCGGATATTCCTCGCGCAGCTCGCGCAGTACCGGCGGCATCAGGGCCAGCATGGCGGTCTGGAAAACTGCTAGTCGCACGGTTCCGGAGACCGTTGACATGGTGGCGGCCAGATCCGCTTCGGCGCGTTCCATGGAATCGAGCAGCTCTTCGGTGTGGGCCACCAGAATCTGAGCCTGCGGGGTCAGTTTCAAGGTGCGTCCGGTACGCCGAAGCAGCTCCACTCCGGTTTCGGATTCCAGCTGGCTTAGCTGCTGGGAAACGGACGAGGGTGAATAGCTCAGTGCATCGGCTACTTCAGCGATGGTTCCGCGGATATTCAGTTCGCGTAGTAAACGCAATCGTCTCAACTCAAGCACGGGTTTTCCGCCGTTCAGTTAATGGGTATTTACGCAGTGCAAATACATCGGCAAAACCGAACGATCTACTTCGGTTTTGTTCACTTTTGCTTAAGACAATATAGGTTCATACTCGATCTTGCACACAGCTTTTCCTAGCGGTTGACTGACCACAGAAGACAACTAGATTAGCCATAACGACATCAGCGTTCGGTGCCGAACCACAAGTTACGAATAGCATCGAAGGGACCCATTAGTGTCTTCTCTCTCCACACAGCACGTAGTTCCCGCAGCACTGGATGCTGAGGGCAACCCGCTCACCGCTCCGGCGGACCTCGCAGAGGATGTCATCCAGCTGGTCCGCCGCTGGCTTACCGAGGCCGCAGACTATCCTGTGGATGCTGCCGCCGCCCGCCTGGCCGGCCTGCTCAAGGACCCCAAGGGACTGGACTTCGCCGTCGGCTTCGTCGACGAAGTCATCCGCCCCGAAGACCTGCGCGTCGCAGCGATCAACCTGAAGAAGCTTGCCCCCAAGGTGCCAGGCTTCCTTCCGTGGTACATGCGAAAGGCCGTGGGCCTTGGCGGAACCATGGCCCCTGTGCTTCCGCAGGTCGTCGTGCCTATTGCCCGCAAGGTTCTGCGCGAAATGGTGGGGCACCTGATCATCGACGCCTCGCCGACCAAGCTGGGCTCAGCTATCTCGAAGATCAAGCGCGATGGCGTTAACCTGAACGTCAACCTGCTCGGCGAAGCCATCCTGGGTGAAAAGGAAGCAGAACGCCGCCTGGAAGGCACCGCGAAGCTGCTGGATCGCGATGACGTGGACTACGTGTCCATCAAGGTTTCTTCCACCGTCGCTCCGCACAACCACTGGGCCTTCGACGAAGCAGTGGAGAACATCGTAGAGAAGCTGCGCCCGCTCTACGAAAAGGCCGCACGCAGCCCCAAGAAGAAGTTCATCAACCTGGACATGGAAGAATACAAGGACCTGGAGCTGACCATCGCGGTCTTCACCAAGATCCTGTCCATTGATGAATTCAAGGACCTGCCAGCAGGCATCGTGCTGCAGGCTTACCTGCCAGATGCCCTGTCGGCCATGATCGAGCTTCAGGAATTCTCCGCGGCCCGCGTGGCAGCAGGCGGCGCACCAATCAAGGTGCGCGTGGTCAAGGGCGCCAACCTGCCGATGGAAATCATGGAAGCCGACATCCACGGCTGGCCACTGGCTACCTGGCACACCAAGCAGGATTCGGACACCAGCTACAAGTCCGTACTGGACTACGCGCTGCGCCCAGACCACGTGAAGAACGTGCGCATCGGCATCGCCGGCCACAACCTCTTCGATGTGGCGCTGGCCTGGCTGCTGGCCAAGGCCCGCAAGGTCACCGACGGCATCGAATTCGAAATGCTGCTGGGCATGGCTACCGGCCAGGCCGAAGCGGTGCGCAAGGACGTCGGCTCGCTGCTGCTCTACACCCCAGTGGTGCACCCGGCAGAATTCGACGTGGCCATCGCCTACCTGATCCGCCGCCTGGAAGAAGGCGCCAGCCAGGAAAACTTCATGTCCGCTGTCTTCGAGCTGTCCAAGAACGAGCAGCTGTTCGAACGCGAGAAGAACCGCTTCCTGGCCTCGCTTGAATCCCTGGATAACACCATCCCGGTGCCGCACCGCGTGCAGAACCGCCAGGTCCAGGACCCGGCGCTCACCGAACGCGTTGCAGGATTCGCCGACGGCTCCACCAACTTCTTCAACACCCCGGATACCGATCCGGATCTGGAGCAGAACCGTGCGTGGGGACGGGAAATCCTGTCCAAGATGGAACACTCGCCATTGGGCAAGGAACTGGTCAAGAACAACACCTTGAACAGCGCCGGTGAACTCGATGAATCCATCGCCATGGGCGTGGATGCCTCCGCATCCTGGCAGGCACTGGGCTCGGCCAAGCGCGCGGAGATCCTGCACCGCGCCGGCCTGCTCTTCGAAGAGCGCCGCGCCACCTTGCTTGAGGTCCTGGGCTCCGAATGCGGCAAGACCATTGACCAGGGCGACGTGGAAATTTCCGAAGCCATCGACTTTGCGCACTACTACGCAGAACTGGGCCGCGAACTGGATGCCGTAGATGGTGCGAAGTTCGTTCCATCGAAGCTGACCGTGGTGACCCCGCCATGGAACTTCCCAATGGCCATCCCTGCCGGTTCCACGCTCTCGGCGCTGGCCGCCGGTTCCTCGGTGATCATCAAGCCTGCCTCCCAGGCCGCCCGCGTGGGTTCGGTCATGGTGCAGTGCCTGTGGGATGCCGGGGTACCTGAGGACGTACTGCAGCTGGTCTTCGTGGGCGACCGTTCCCTGGGCCAGCAGCTGGTTTCCGACGAGCGCGTTGACCGCCTGATCCTCACCGGCGGCTACGAGACCGCTGAACTGTTCCGCTCCTTCCGCAAGGACCTGCCGCTGCTGGCCGAGACCTCGGGCAAGAACGCCACCATCGTCAGCCCGCACGCTGACCTTGACCTGGCTGCCCGCGACGTCGTGCAGTCCGCCTTCGGCCACGCTGGCCAGAAGTGCTCGGCGTCCTCGCTGGTCGTGCTGGTGGGCTCGGTGGCAGAATCCCGCCGCTTCCACAGCCAGCTGATCGACGCGGTGAAGTCGCTGAAGGTCGGCTACCCGTGGAACCCTGAATCGCAGATGGGCCCATTGATCGGCCAGCCAGGCGAAAAGCTCAAGCGCGGCCTGACCACCCTGGGTGCCGGCGAAACCTGGGCCATCGAGCCACAGCAGCTCGATGACTCGGGCAAGCTGTATTCGCCAGGCGTGCGCTACGGCGTGCAGCGCGGCAGCGAATACCACAAGACCGAATACTTCGGCCCGATCCTGGGCGTAATGACCGCAAAAACCCTGGAAGAAGCGGTAGAGATCGTCAACGAGGTGGACTACGGTCTAACCTCGGGCCTGCACTCCTTGGACAAGGACGAGCTGTCGTACTGGATGGAAAACATCCAGGCCGGCAACATCTACGTGAACCGCGGCATCACCGGTGCCATCGTTCAGCGCCAGCCATTTGGCGGGTGGAAGAAGTCGGCCATTGGTGCAGGCACCAAGGCCGGCGGCCCGAACTACCTGATCGGCATGGGCTCTTGGGAAGATGCGCCGGCTAAGCAGGGCGCAGCGCTCTCGACCTTCGACGAACGTTTGCTGAACACCGCACAGCTGGATGCGCAGCAGACCGAATGGCTCGGCGCAGCCCTGGCCAGCGACAAGCTGTGGTGGAACACCGAGTTCAATCAGGCCAAGGACCGCTCGGGCCTGAAGGCAGAACGCAACATTTTCCGCTACCGTGCAGTGGATGTCACCGTGCGCTTCGAAGAAGCCACCAGCGGCCACGGCCTGGCCGAGGCGCTGCGCGTCGTGGCCGCCGGTGTGACCGCAGGCTCGCGTGTCATCTTCTCCGCAGATGTGCAGCTACCTTTGGGCGTGCGCAACCTGTTGGCCGAGAACTCGGTGACCGTGGTGCGAGAAGACTCTGACGCATTCGCTGCCCGTGCAGCGAAGCTGGCAGCGAAGACCGGACCAGAATCAGCTGCCCGCATCCGCCTGATCGGCGGATCAGTGAAGGCAGTTGCCGAGGCAACCAACGGCAAGCCGGATGTAGCCATCTACGCTTCGCCGGTGACCGCAGCCGGCCGGGTTGAACTGCTTCCGTTCCTGCACGAACAGGCAGTCTCGATCACCGCACACCGCTTCGGTACTCCGAATCACCTCACCGACGACCTGATCTAATCAGCCAGTCGTAAAAGGCAGTGGCCAGCATCCATATTTTTGGATGCTGGCCACTGCCTTTTGTTCTTTAATTCTGTTACTTCTTGCCGGCCTTGAGCTTGATAACCACTGCATCAGCAGCGGCAGAAAGGATGGCTGGAAGGATATAGCGGGCCAAGGTCACCAGGGTGAAGAGGATCATCGAACCGCTAGCCGAACCGGCTACCGACAGGGTTACAAATCCCATGCCGAGCGCCGAGCCAAGCCCGACGAGCCAGCCCGCAAGCTTGCGTGGACGCAGCACAAACCAGCCAGCCAGAGAAAGCACTGGCAATAGCAGGCCCCACACCGTGAAGTAGCCGGTGTACATCCCGGTCAGATCCAGTCCTGAGACCAAGAACCAATCGCCGTACTCCACGGTGTCCAGCACCGGCAGCTTGAGCAGGATGTCCAGGACCAGTGAGAGCAAGACCAGCAGCATGGCGAAGATCTTGGTGTCCTTGCGGGCTTCGAGCAACCAGAAGCTTCCAATGGCCACGAGCCGGACCACCCACAGCGCGACCAGGGAGAGCAGGCTTCCTCCGGTGACAAAGTCGGCGGTGGTAATCAGTGTGGATCCGGTGATGCCGATGGTCAGCACCAGCCAAACAATGATCAGGCGGGCAGGCAGCTGCAACAGGGATTTTTCTTCGTTCACTTGGCCAAGTCTAGTGATGCTAGCTGTGCAATTCGTTTCCCTGATCTGCGCAATCACGCTTAGATCTCTAGTTTCAGCGCCTTGCGCAGCGTGAGCGCGCCACCGGTGTGCATCACTGCCCGTCGGTAGATCTTCTCTGCGAACAGCAGCATCGCCCAGCATGAAGCCAAGAGGATCGCCAAGGAAAGTATCGGCTCCCAGATCGCTACCTCGCCGGATAGCAACCGGATCGGCATCGCTGCCGAAGAGACAATGGGGATGTATGAGGCGACTACCAAGAAGCTGCCCTTGGCGTACATGCCAATGAACAAGACAGCCATCAAGAGCCCTACCACTGGGCCGCTGGACTGCTGCAAATCCTCGGTGCGGGTAGCCAGCGAGCCCAAGGTGGCCCAAACCCCGGCGAGGAGCAAGAAGCCGCCAAAGAAGAACACCACGAACCAACCAGCGACCTGGGTGACAATGCCAAGGAATGGTATTTGGATTGGGGAGAGGTAGGCAGCGAGCAGTCCGATGCTCAAGAATGCCAACAGCTGGATCATTGCAAGAATGACATTTCCAATGATTTTCCCTGCCAGCAGCTCGCGCAAGCGGATTGCGCTGGCCAGGATCTCGACTACACGGTTCTGCTTTTCCTCAATCACCGAGTTGGCAATGGGCATGCCAAAGAGGAACGCCGCCATATAGAAGAGGAATGAGAAGACCAAGGCCATGACGCGGACCATCGCGGCCTGTTCGGTGTCGCCATGAAGCTGGTCCAGCACCAGATTGTCATTGCTTGGAAGGCTGGCTGCATCAAGTCCGGCCCGGGCCAGCAGCTGATCAGCCATCACGGTTTTCATTGATTCGCGCACCAAGGAACCTAGCTCCTGGTCCACCTCGTTGAAACCGGTGAGCGTGAATTCCTGCGCATCATCCGAACTGGATAGGGACGCATCCAGCCGCTCTTCTGCAAGTTCCTGCTTGGCCTGGCCGGAGTCGAGCCTTGAAATCGTCAGCTCGAGATTGTCGGGCAGGTCTTCCCGGGCTTGTTCCATTACCTTGTAACTGATCGCATCGGTGGCTGCCACCGAGAAGTGCGCAGTGCGGGTGGCGAAGAAGCTCGTGACAACAACGGAACCAATGATGAACAGGACCGTGACGATGGTGCTGATGATGAAGGCTTTATCGCGCAGCTTGGTCTCAACCTCGCGTAGCGCAACGATGAGCCAAGGGGCTGTAGAAGTATTCACTTGATGATCTCCCGGTAGATGTCAGCCAGCGACGGGCGGTGGACCGCGAACTCCGCGACAGGACCACGGCTGAGGGCAGTGGCGAGCACGCGCTGCGCATCAGTTTCGGTTTCGAAACTCACTAGCGCGTCCGGGCCCGAAATATCAATCACGCTGACCCCGGGCTCATCGCGCAGCCACCCAGTGTCGGATCCCAAGGACAGGCGGTGTCGTGAAGCCTGGGTTCTACGAAGCTGATCAGCTGGCGAATTGGCAAGAATTTTGCCGTTCTGGATGATCACCAGATGATCCACCAACACATCGAGCAGGTCCAGCTGATGCGAAGAGAAAAGCACCGGAACCCCACGTGCTGCGTAATCGCGCAAGATTGAGCTCATCGCATCTACCGCGATCGGGTCGAGGCCGCTGAACGGTTCGTCGAGGATCAGCACATCGGGTTCATGCAGCAAGGAAGCCGTGACCTGAACGCGCTGCTGGTTACCCAATGATAGGGACTCGAGCTTGGATTTGGCGCGGCCATCCAGCCCGAAGCGGGCCAGTAATTCCATGGACCGCTTGCGTGCGCCCGAACGGGTCAGGCCATGCAGTTGTCCGAGATAGATCAGCTGGTCGATCACCGGCTGCTTGGGATACAGGCCGCGCTCTTCGGGCATGTATCCGAAGTTCGGCCGGGTATCTGACTCCAGGCGCTGGCCGTTGAGCGTAATCGAGCCGGAATTTGCGCTGAGCAGACCCATGATGATGCGCATGGTGGTGGTTTTGCCGGCACCGTTGGCACCGACAAAACCGGTCAGCGCCCCGCTAGGGACAGTGAAGCTGATGTCGTCGAGCACCAAATGTTCTGCAAATGACCGTGATATATGGTGTAGCTCAAGCATGATTTCCTCTGCTGAAGTATTTCTTTCTGCTTATCAGCATAGGAAAAGTTGCTTCGGCTGTGCTCCGTCTGAAGGCTGAAACTATTGGATGAGTCCGGCACGGTGGGCAAAGAGAACGCCCTGTACCCGGTCACGCAGGTGCAGCTTGGCCAACAGGTTGGACAGGTGGGTTTTCACCGTGGCTTCGGATAAGCCCAGCACTGCGGCGATTTCCTGGTTGTTCTTGCCGGTGGCCAGTTCGCCCAGTACCTGCCGTTCGCGTTCGGTCAGGGCCTCAAGCAGCTGGGCTTCGGCGGTGGCGGCAGCTGAGGGAGTGCTTTGCGCGGCACCGGTATTGCGCTGGATGAGTTTGAGCGTGACTTCGGGGGAGAGCAGCCCGTTGCCGGCTGCGACCTGATGCACTGCGGTGGCCAGCAATTCCGGTTCCGCATTTTTCAGCAGGAATCCGCTGGCGCCGGCATCCATGGCGTCGAAGAGGTAGTCGTCGCGGTTGAAGGTGGTCAGCACAATGACCTTGGTCTGCGTGGTGCTGGCAATGAGCTTGGTTGCTTCGATGCCGTCCATTTGCGGCATCTGGATATCCATCAGTGCCACCGTGGGGTTCAGCTCGCGAACCATCTCTAGGCCCGCCTGGCCATTTGAAGCGGTGCCGATGACGTGGATGTGCGGATCAGTCTCCAAGATCAACTTCAATGAGGAGAGGATCAAAGGCTGATCGTCGCAGATCACCACGGTAATTTTGGTCATGAGACCAGCTTAGTTGCCGCATCGGAGACCACGCGCAGACGTGCGCGGGTACGCCATCCGTGAGGCACGCGGGGACCGATTTCGACGACGCCGTGATGCAGGTTGGCGCGTTCGCGTATACCGCGCAGGCCAAATCCTCCGCCACCGGAATCAGGTCGCGGGCGTCCACTATCGGTGACCTCGACTTCAACCCAAGTGCCGTCATGTCCGGTTCCCGAACGCAGTGACAGCACGGCTGTGCGGGCAGTGGAATGCGCACGGACATTGGCCAGAGCCTCGCCACAGATGCGGTAGAGCGCCAGTGATAAGCCAGCTGGCAAGGTATCGATGAAGCCGGGCTGATGCTCATCGGTAGAAAGCTGGACGCTTAGTCCTTGGCGCTTGTTGGCGGCAAGCAGCTCTTCAAGCTGTGCCATGGAAGGTTCTGGGTTGCGTGATCCGCCGGATGAATCCGCAGCTGACTCGGGACCGTCATGTTCACGTAATACACCCAGCAGGGCGCGTGTTTCACCCACAGCACTGCGCGCCGAGTCTTCAATTCCGCGCATCAGCTCGATGGATTGCGCAGGATCGCGGTCATGGACCATGCGAGCCGCGGAAGCTTGGACGCCCACCGAAGCAATGTGGTGGGCAATTACATCGTGCAGTTCGCGGGCGATGCGCAGCCGTTCCTCATTGACCGCGCGGTCAGCCAGCTGCTGAGCCTGGTCGGCAATGCGCTGGGCCTGGACCTTCATGATTTGCGTGCCATAGGCATTGGTCCAGCTGACCATGCCTAAGAAGATCGCGCCGCCGAAGTACATCAGGTTCATCAGCAGGTTGTAGAGGATGAACGCAGAGCTGGCCGGCAACACCCCTGCTGGATCCTTGACCATCGAGGTGCCCGCGGCCTCGAAAAGGTCTGAGGCGAAGAAGGAGGCAATGACCCATGTGGCCATGAACAGCAGCACGACGCTCATGGCCGTCCACAGGCCGCGGCGATTCTTGGACCAGGTGACGGCCGTGTAGATCCCGATGAAGTAGGCAAGCTGGGCGCACAGCTCCATGCCTACCCGATAGGTGCTTTCGCTGCCAGCACTCACAAAGGCCGCCGAACCGATGAGCATCATCGTGATGGGCCAGCGTCGGCGGAACATCAACGGCAGGACTAACGCGGACAGCACGAGATACGCAAGAATCCGGTCAGGCGCGTCTTTCCGCTCGGTCAAGGACATGGACAGCTCGTGCATAATGAGTGCCAGAGCCAGGAAGCCCAGCGCAACGTAGATATCGCGGCGCAAGCCCTTCTTGTCTGGAGAGGGGCGTTCCCAATCCACCGGAGGCAGCGAGGGCAATCGCCGGTGTACTAGTTCAGGGAGTCGACGCATGATGTTCCTTGATCAATTTGTGGGTCATACCTAGCCTCTGACATTACCGTTTCGTGGTTTTCAAAGCACGAGCCTGAAGGCTTACGCCAAACGTTGAGATAAGAAGTGGGGGAACTAGGCATATAGGTTACTTAGCAGTAATGTGATGGTATGCACATGATTTTCCGAATCCTCATGGTTTACCTGAACAGCAAGAAAGCTTCCAAGCTGTCCATGTTTGATACCAGTTCAGTAAAGATGCGCGCCACGCTGACCGATATCGACTTTGCCGGTCACATCAACAACGGCATGTACTTCTCCATTTTTGATCTCGGACGCTTTGACTTGATGTTCCGCTCCGGTGTCTGGGACATCATGTCCAAGAACAAATGGGTCCCGGTGGTGCAGACCGAGACCATCACGTTCCGCAAGTCCGTCCGGCTGGGAACCAAGTTCTCCCAAGAGACCCGGCTGATCGGCATGGATGACAAGTGCATCTTCTTCGAACAGCGCATTGTCGTGAAGGGCGAGATTTACGCTCGCGCCTATATCGCCACCCGCATGACCTCGAAAAAGGGTGCAGTGTCGAATGAAGAAATCCTGGCCGCGGTTGGCTTGGAGCTTCCAGCCGACATGGCGCTGCCCGAATGGCTGCACGAGTGGCGCGAAGACGGTGCGCTGCCCAGCACCCGCAAGCCTGCCCCGCACAATTGGATCCGCTGAATCATTCCAAGCGCGGATCAGCATGCCGAATAATGGCGTGCTGATCCGCGCTTTGTCCTGTGACAGCCGGGCAGAGCCTTGGCATGCCGGACGACTGGAACTTTCTAGGCCTTGATTGCGTCAATGAATTCGGCGATCAGCTTCGGATCCTTGATTCCGCGAGAAGATTCCACGCCAGAAGAAACGTCTGCGCCCCACGCGCCCGCAGCATCCACTGCTTCCACCACGTTTTGCGGCGAGAGCCCACCGGCCACCAACCAGTGCCGGCCAGCGGCCAGATCCTTCACCGCCGCATAGTCCCAGCTTTCGCCACTGCCGGGAACTGACGCATCGATGAGCAGCAGGTCTTCGCCCCAATCGGCAAACTGCTCCTGCGAGTCGTTGCGCCGCACTGCACGGATGACCTTGAACCCGGCCTCATGGGCGGTAGCTACCTCAGCTTGGGTACGCTGCCCATGCAGCTGCACCCAGCTCACGCCTGCCTGCGTCGCACGCTGAAGGACCGTTTGGATATCCTCACTGCGGAACACCGCAACCGTGGCGATGGCTTCATCAATAGCCTTCACTAATTCGGCGGCCTGCTGCGGGGAAATCTCACGCACGCTGGAAGTCAGCACGAACCCGATCGCGTCAGCGCCATGGGCCACGGCAACCTGGACATCTTGTGCGGTGGACAGCCCGCACACCTTGACGAAGGGCTTGGATGCACTCACTTGTCGCTCTCCTTGGCCATATGAATCGGGGTATAGCCGCCGGGAGCGTTGGCGCGGATGGCCAACAGATCGCGGGCATGCTGCCAGAGGCGCTTGTCTTCCTCGCTGACCGGAATCCACGGCTTGACCGGAACCGCGGTACCGGTTTCATCGCGGGTCACCATCACCGTCAGGCAGTATGTCGTCAGCTGCATCTCGCCGGTTTTCGGATCGCCCGAACGCACATGCACGGCAACGTGCATCCCCTTGTTTCCGGTGTACACCAGGCGGGCTTCGACCTCCACCAGATGGCCGATCAGCAATGGGCGGTAGAACCGCACGCCGCCGGAAAACACCGCTACGGTTTCCTGCTGGCAGTAGCGGGCCGCGCAAAGTTCAGCGGCATCATCGATCCACTTCATCACGATGCCGCCGTGGACCTTGCCACCCCAGTTCACATCGGTCGGAGCAGCTAGAAAGCGCAGGGTCACGCGTTCGGCAGTACCCTCATCGGTGTATACCTGGTCATTCATGGACGCGACAATCTGCTCGCGGATTTCAATGCGTGCCAGCGCGTTCTCACGCATGGTGATTTCCTTGGCCGTGCCCGGGGTGAAGGGTGGAACCGGGGTTGGCTTGCCGTCTTCGCCGACGGCCACGAAGATCACCAGGCAGCTGCTGGATTTCACCGGGCGCAATTCGCGCGGATCACTGAAGGAGACTTCGGTGTGGATGTGCATGGAGCTCGTTCCGGTGTACACCACCGAAGCGGTGACCTCCACCAGATCGCCGGAGTGGATCGGGTCTTCGAAGTGGATGTTCCCCACGTAGGCGGTCACGCAATAGCTGGAGGACCATCCCACCGCCGCAGCGTAGGCGGCCTTATCAACCCATTCCAGGACGCTACCTGCCGGAACTATCCCGGTGACATCGACGTCGGTCGGTGCGGCCAGGAATCGCAGGGTCACAGAATGTGGACGTTGTTTTAGCTCCGGAGTGCTCATGCACTCCAGTTTCGCGTATATGGCTCGTCACGGGCAATGTGTGACGCATCCGGGGCGCCGGCGCCACGAAGCGCCCATGGCTAGGGGCTGTTCGGAGGCTCTGGCCTAGGATAGGAGGGTGCGTAGGGTCTTTGGAATTTTCTCGGCTTCAACAGCCATCGTGGTAGCGCTGAGCCTGATTGCCGCGGCGGGAACCGCCGGTCTGGTGATTGTGCTCGGCGAGGGGCTCGATGAGCTGATGGCCGGACGCCGGTTGGGCGCCCCATGGTATTTCAGTGCCTTCGGCGAACTGCTGATCACTACCGTCGCGACTTTCTTGATCCCGGTCGTGATCTCGCACCACACCCAAGAACTCACCGAGCACCATCGCACGAAGCTGCTCAAGCACTATCTTTCCATCGGTCCGCTGGCGGTACGCAACGCCGGGGAAGGCGAGCTGGTGCACGCCGCCATGGACTCGGTGGAACGTTCTGTGAAGTACCGGTCCAGCTTCATTGGGCCAGCGGTCTCCGCGGTAGCCACCCCGGTGCTGATCCTGTGCTTCATTGCCTTTGCCATTGATCCGCTCAGTGCACTTCTGATGCTGATCCCTACCGCTCTGGTACCGGTCATTGTGCTCGGATTCCAACAGCGCTTTGGCTCCTCCAACGGTGAGTACCGTCGAGCGCAAGGCATCTTGTCGGCGACCTTCCTTGATGCGCTGCGCTCATTGGGCATGCTCAAGCTCAACGGCGGCAGCCAGTGGATGGGCAAGCGCATCAGGCAAGCAACCGAAAGAGTACGCCAGCAAGTGATGAAGCTGCTGGCCCGCAATCAACTGATCCTGCTGGTCATCGATTCCAGTTTCGCGGTGTTGCTGCTTTCCAGCGCCGCTCTGCTGGCCTGGTGGCGAGCCGGCACCGGAGCCATCACCCCTGGCGCGGCGATGTCCCTGGTGATTCTGAGCTTCTTGATGCTCGCCCCGGTGAACTATGTCGGCAGCTTCTTCTACATCGGGATGACCGGCAAGGCCGCCGAGAAGAAATTGGCAGAAATCGCCGAAATTCCGATGCACCGCTCCATGGCCAACCCGCTGCACGTGGACTTGCGCCACCGCGACTTGATCCTGGACAAGGTCAGCGCCAGCTACGACAACGAACACCATGCGCTATCCGGGGTCACCTGGCATTTCCCCGCAGGTTCGCGCACAGCCATTATCGGCCCCTCGGGAAGCGGCAAGACCACGTTGCTGCGTGTGCTGCAAGGACAGCTCGAAGCCACAGGCGGTAGCATCCGCGATGCGCGCCAAGCCATGGGTTCTGCAACCTTGAAGGCCAATACAGCCGTAGTGGAGCAGAAGGCAACTCTCTTCGGGCTGAGCCTGCGTGAGAACCTCTTGCTGGGTGCGCCCAAGGCTAGCGATGAAGACCTCATCGAAGCGCTGCAGGAAGTCGGCATGGGATCCTGGCTGGCACAACAGCCCGGGGGATTGGATGAACGCCTGGGCGAAAGCGGGGCCCGCCTATCTGGCGGCCAAGCCCAACGCATCTCCCTGGCCCGGGCCCTGCTGGCGCAGCGTCCAATCCTGCTGCTCGATGAGCCCACCAGCGCCTTGGACGTGCAGACCGAAGAGGAAGTGCTCCAAACCTTGCGTGCGGTCAACCGCAGCACCACGGTCATCACTGTCACCCACCGGCTGGGGCTGCTGGCGGACTATGACTACGTGCTGGTCATGGATCAGGGGCAGCTGATCCAGGCTGGAGACCGAGAAGAACTTTTGGCTGCCGAGGGCTATCTGAAAGAAGCCATGGATGGATTTCGCCAGCGCACTGCTGCGCTGCACACCAGCAGCCCGGCACAGCCAGGGGAGGAGAACTAATGCCAACGCAGAAAATTTCCACCCTTAAAACGGTCAACTGGCTGATCGGCAGCACCAAGGATCTGCTCCCGCCTCTCTTGCTGGCCTGCATCTTGGCCTGCGCCACCCGCATCGCATCCTTGGGGATCTATCTGGTTGCCGGCATAGGACTTCTCAAGGTCTTGCAGGTGGACCAGGCAGAACTGCTAGCCGGCCTTAGCTGGGGTGTGCTGGTGGCCCTGATTATCTTCCTTGGACTGCTCAAGGGAGTAGTGCGCTACTTGGAGCAATATATCGGACATCGGGTGGCGTTCCTTTCCCTGGCACGGTTGCGCAACCGCATGTATGAGGCTTTCGAACGCCAAGCGCCCTTTGCCGCCGACAGCAAGAACTCCGGCGGAATGCTTGCCAAGGCAACCAGCGACATTGACAAGGTGGAGGTGTTCTTCGCACACACCCTGCCACCGGCTGTGGCCGCGGTAGTGCTCAGCGGCCTGGCAACCTGGGGCACATGGGCCGTATTCGGGATTCAACCGGCAGTGGTGATGCTCGCCGGCTATGTGCTCATTGGCTTGGTCATTCCCGCCTTGGGCGTTGGCACGCTGCGCCGCAGCGCAAGGGACGCAGCCAAGGCGCGGGGAACCCAGAATCAGATGCTCGCCGATGTCTTGGGCGGCATCGACGTGATCCACGGATTCAATGCCGGCAAACCAGTCATCGAAGACATGCAGCACAGCCTGCAGCACGCCAGGAGTGCCGGACTGGCCACCGGAAAGCTCAGCGCCATCCGGGCCGCACTGACGCAGCTGGTGCTCTGGGGCAGCTTGATTGCGCTCTTTGTCCTGCTTGGAACCGCGCAGCAGTTCGGTGCCTTGATCATTCTTTGCTGCGCATTGATCCCCTCCTATGAAGCGATGCGCGCGGTGGATGGCTTCATCCTCGGGTTGCAAGATTCATTGGCCAGCGCTCGCCGACTATATGCCACCGCGATCCAAAAGCACCCGGTGAGCGAATCGGCCAACCCGCTCCCGCTGCCAACCAGCGGAACCCTGCGCGTGGCTGACCTTGAGGTCAACTATGGAAACCAGCTGGTGGTCCAAGACGTCTGCTTTGAACTAGAACCAGGATCCTTGCTGGCCTTGGTGGGCGAAAGCGGATCCGGCAAGTCATCGGTTGCCGCGGCGTTGGTGCGCTCGGTCCCAGCCTCTGGCACCGCAACCTTCTGGCAGGTTCCGCTGGTCGATGCGAGCCTGGAAGAACTGCGCCGCCGAATATCCCTGGTATCCCAAGAAGCAGTAATGGTCCGCGGCACGCTGCGCGAGAACCTCCTGTTAGGCGCCGAAGGCATCAGCGATGAAGCGATGGAAGAAGTCCTGGAAGAACTGGGACTCGGAGCGTGGCTGCGCAAGCAGAAGCAAGGTCTGCAGACCCGCTTGGGAGATCGATTCACCAGGCTTTCAGGAGGTCAGCGCCAACGTCTGGCCCTAGCCCGAGCCCTGCTGCGCAACCCCGCGGTATTGATCCTTGATGAATCCACCAGTGCCCTGGATGCGCGCAGCGAACAGCTGGTCCTTCAAGCAGTGGCTGCCCGACGCAGGGAAGGGATGGCGGTGCTGATGATCAGCCACCGGCTGTCGATCCTTGAACAGGCGCAGGAAATCCTGGTGATGCACGAAGGAAAGGTCGTTGAACGCGGAGCGGCGCAAGCGTTGCTGCGCGATGAGGATTCCTTGTTCTCACGCATGGCCGTGCGTGAAGCGGACCGGATTCTCCCAGGCTAAGCCACCGGCGCAAGCGTGATTAACCTGACAAGTGAACTGGCAAGTACTAGGCTCGCATCATGATGCGAATAGTGGTTCTTCTGTTCCTGGCCGTCCTATTCAGTGGCTTCGTGGTGACCTCGATCCTTGCCGGCACCTCCGGTGAATGGGTGTGGTGGATCCTGGTCGTACTCACCGGTTTGCTGGTGCTGCTGGGCATTCGCGATCTGTTGCAGAAGAAGCACGCGATCCTGCGCAACTTCCCGATTGTCGGCCATGCCCGCTATCTGTTCGAATTCATCCGTCCTGAGATCCAGCAGTATTTCATTGAACGCAATACCGATGGCCGTCCGTTCAATCGCGACACCCGCTCGCTGATTTATGCACGCGCTAAGGGCGCCGATAGCCACAAGGCTTTCGGTACCGAGCTGAACGTCAACGAAGTCGGCCATGAGTATCTCTTGCATTCGGTAGCTCCGGTTGCCCCGGCCACGACCCAGCACCGTGTCCGTGTCGGTTCCAGCCAGTGCACCCAGCCCTATGAGATTTCACTGATGAACATCTCCTCGATGAGTTTCGGTTCGCTCTCTGCCAACGCCGTTCTTGCGATGAACAAGGGCGCGCAGATGGGCGAGTTCGTCCATGAGACTGGAGAGGGCGGGCTGACCAAGTACCACTTGGAATACGGTGCAGACCTGTTCTGGGAAATCGGCTCAGGCTACTTCGGTTGCCGTACCGCGGAAGGCCGCTTCAACCCTGAAACCTTCGCCGCCAAGGCGAAACATGAGAACGTCAAAGGCATCACCATCAAGCTCTCCCAGGGTGCCAAGCCAGGTTTGGGCGGCGTGCTTCCAGCCGCCAAGGTCACCGAGGAAATTTCCGCGGCCCGCGATGTGCCAATGGGCGTGGATTGCATTTCCCCAGCCAGCCACGCCGAATTCTCCACCCCGCGCGAATTGATGCATTTCGTCGCGAAGCTTCGCGAGCTCTCCGGTGGAAAGCCGGTGGGCATCAAATTCTGTGTCGGTTCACGCACCGACGTCATGGCCATTTGCAAGGGCATGCTGGATACCGGCATCCTGATCGACTTCATCACCATCGATGGCGCTGAAGGCGGAACTGGGGCCGCCCCGCTGGAATACGAGGACCATGTCGGTGCCCCGCTGACCGAGGGGCTGATGCTGGTGCACAACACCCTGGTTGGTGCTGGGCTGCGCGATGAGATTCGCCTCGCCGCTGCAGGCAAGGTAGCCAATGGATCTGACATCATCAAACGTCTGATCCAGGGTGCGGACTTCACCTTCTCGGCACGTTCGATGATGATGGCCACCGGCTGCATTCAGGCCCAGCAGTGCCATACTAACCACTGCCCAGTGGGCGTGGCCACGCAGAACAAGCGCCTGATGCGTGCCTTGGATGTAGAAGATAAGGGCCACCGCGTCTACAACTACCACCGCTTAACCGGCTCTTCAGGATTGAGGGTGTAAACGCCGTCTAAACCCACCGGTCTCCAACAACGACCGGGCGATATAGTGCGCCAGATTCTTGAACCCCAACGCGATACCTCGCAGATGCTCCAACCTGCCATTCAAAGCCTCGGTAGGACCATTCGAACTACCAATATGATCAAAGTACGCGAGAATGTCCGTCTTCCTCCTGCGCAGGGTGCCGCCGAGCTTTTTCAGCTCCGGCAACCCTTTCGGTACCTTCGTGCCAACTTCGTTGATCAGTTGCTCCAAGGCCCACCGTCCGACCTCGGGCTTCGGTTGCCGGTAGGCATCCACCATCTTCTGATACACGCTCCAGACCAATTGAACCGGCTCATACTCCGGCTCCTTGAACAGGTCTTCAAGCTTGGTCTTCTGCTTTTCCGTAGCCAAGGATAGTCCCGTGGTCAGCGTTCGCCTGCACTTGTAAAGCGGGTCATCCTTGCGTCCTCGACGCCCATGTTGCTCACGTTGAATCCGTTGCCGGGTCTGGTCCAGCGCCTCGGAACCTAGTTTGACTACATGGAATGGATCCAACACCTCCACCGCGTGGGGTAGCTCCTCGACGGCAGCTGTTTTGAAGCCGGTGAAACCGTCCATTGCGACGACTTCAATGCCCTGTTTCCATTGTTCTTCTTGATCAGCCAGCCAGGTTTTGAATACAGCTTTGGATCTTCCAGGGACCATGTCGATCAGTCGTGCGGTACCGGTGCCGTCACGCACCGCGGTGAGGTCCACAATCACGGTGACGTATTTGTCGCCGGTTCGGGTATGCCGCCAAACATGTTCATCGACTCCCAGCACTTTGACCCCGTCGAAGCGGGTTGGATCATCAATCAGTAAGCGTTGACCTTCAGCCAGCACAGCCTCATTGGCGGTATTCCAGGTGACGCCGAGGCCTTCGGCAATTCGGGAGACTGACAAGTGGTGGCAGACCAGTCCAACCAGCGCCCAGCGTAGCCCGGTCCTGCTGATTTTCTGGCGTGGCGCTACTGCTTGGGACAGCTCTTCACGCCAGACTCGTTGGCAATTGGCGCAACGGTAGCGGCGGTGTTTGATGACTAGGACAGTGGGACGCCAGCCCAATGGTTCGTGGGCGAGGCGGCGGGTGACGGTATCGCGTGGAATGCCTGCTGCTCCGCAGGTTTGGCACCAAGGGATCGGGTTGGTGACGTGGCAGAGGATTTCGGCTTTCGCTGCGCTCAGGTGTTGCCCGATTGCGGTCAGTCCCAAGCCGTCAAGATTGGTGAAAGTGGTGAGGTCTGGTGCGGTGAAGGTAGGATTGAGCAACGTCGAGGTCTTTCGAAAATGGCTAGTGTAGTAACTTCCATTCTTCTGGAAGACCTCGACTTTTTCGTGCTCGGCGACATGCCCGGGAATCGGGGTGTTGGTTTCAGGTGGTTACACTCTTATTCCTGAAGAGCCGCTTAACCGTCACCGAATGCGCACAGATCATGGCCTCAATGGGGTTGACCAGCCCGGAGCAGCTGAACACCCAAATGCTGCGCCGTCGAGTGAACCTGCAGTCCACCCGTTCCTACGCTTCGCTGTTCCAGTGGTTGCGCCCCGGCGAACTGCTTGAAGGTACGCCAATCTCGTGGAAGGAAGACTGGGATGAGGCGGATGCTGATCACTTCGGTGAGCATGCGGCGCTGGAATACCAAACTCCCAAGGGCGTGGGAATCGTCCCGGCAACCGTTCACGAACCAGAAGATGCCGTAGACGCACCGCGGATTGAACCCAAGGATTCCGCGAAGGTCCACCCGGTGCATGCAGATGTCACCCGCCCAGAAGGCCGGCCAGGAGCCGAAAGCTAGTCTTCTGTTCCTTCAGCTAATGACCGCAATGCTGCGTGATCCACTTCTTCCAAGGAAGCTGGACTCCACGTAGGGTTGCGGTCTTTGTCTATGACCTGGGCGCGGATGCCTTCAGCCAGATCCGGCCGGTACATCAAGTACCGGGCCAGCCGCAGCTCGCGGTCTAATGCTGAACGCAAATCCTGCTCTTCACGTGCTGCACGCACGTTGTAGAACGCGCTGGCCACACTGGTCGGGGAGTTGGCTGCCAGCTGCTGGGCGGCGCGCTGAGCAGATGGGTGAACCATGTGCTGAAGGCGATCGAAGACTTCTTGCGGAGTGACGGCTCCGAAAGCGTGATCGATCCAGCCCTGATCCATTTCCAACGCGAAAGACTCAGGTGCACCGTGCATCACCTCGATGGCCGCGGCGATTTCACCGGCGTTCAGTCCCACGAACTCATCGAGCTCGTCGAGGATATTCTCGGCGAAGCCCTCGGTGACCACGACATCGGCGAAGCCCAGCAACACCGCATCAGCTCCGGTGAATGATTGCGCGCTCATGGCATAGTATTCGCCGAAGTGGCCCGGTGCGCTGGCCAGCAGGTGGCTCCCGCCCACATCAGGGGTGTAGCCGATCTTCGCTTCGGGCATGCCCATCGCGGCATTCGCAGTTACCAGACGTACCGGTGCATGGGAGGCCAGGCCGATGCCGCCGCCCATGGTAATCCCATGTGCCAAGCTGATCAACGGCTTGGGGTAGGTGGAGATCAGATAATCCAGATCAAACTCGGTGGCCAGCAAGTTGGCAAAATCTTGATGCCGGCCGGTGGTGATCGCCGCATGGAAGTCTGCAATATCTCCGCCGGCGCAGAAGGCACGCTGTCCACGGCCGGTGAGCAATACCAGAGAAATCGAGGAGTCCTGGGCCCAGGCACGCAGCACCCGGCTCAGCTCATTGAGCATGTCCAGATTCAACGCATTGAGCTTCGCATCGCGATTCAACTCGATATGTCCGATAGGACCGTGCACGGTTGAGATGATCTGGCTCGGGGCAGCAGTTGCAGGACTTTGGTTCTCCACCAGTGATTTCCTCTTTCTAGGTACAGCTACTGAAGCGACGGTGTGGTTCAGGAAGCGCCCTACTGGGCGAGTACCTGGGCCAGTCGATCCAAGACCAATGCGGCTTTTGGCTTCTTTGAATTTTCTGGTTTCAGCGCAAAGATCGAGCGGGCCAAGCGGATCTCGGGGGCATCCACGATGCGGATACCTTCCGGAGCATTGGCCATCGCCAGATCAGGAACCAGCGCGGCACCCAGCCCGGAGGAGACGAGGCTCAGCGAAGCGTTGAAATCATCGCAGTACGCAGCGACCTGCGGGTGGATGTTGTAGGAAGAGAACAATCGCGAAATCAAGGTGGCGTCAGAGGTGCCAGGATGGTGGAAGATCCACGGCCATTCGGCCAGCTGGTCCACGGTCAGCTGCGAGTCTTCAGCGATATGCCAGGAAGCTGGGATCACCACACGGAACTGGTCATCGCCCAGCCAGGTGCGTTCCAAGGAGGCTGGCCATGACAGCCCGCCAGGGCCTACTTGGAAGATCAGCGCCAAATCCAGGTCTCCGCCGGTTCCAAGGCCGGCCACGGTTTGCTGGGGTTCGCCAATCCACAGGCGCAGGTTGACACCCAATGAGGCCCAATCTTGGGCCTTGAGGATTTGCGGCAGCGCGTAGGTCGCGAGGGAAGGGAAGATGCCGAGCTTGATTTCTTCAAGGTCGGTCGTTTCTGTGGAGATGGTTGCGACGTCGGCCATCAGGGCGTCGAGGTCGGTCAGGACGCGTTTGGCGTGGCGCACCATGCGCAACGCACCGGGGGTTGGCGTGATGGAACGTGCCCCGCGCAGGAACAGCGTGGTTCCGGTGCTGCGCTCCAGTGCTGTCATCTGCTGTGAGACGGCACTGGCCGTGTAGCCTAGGCGGGTTGCGGCCGTGGCGAAGGAACGATGCGCCACCACTTCAAGCAATGTGCGCAAATGAACTGGATTAATCACTTCTAAAGTCTATGGCCTTAGCCAAAGATTTGCTTAGCCCACGGCCTAGAGTTCGTCCTCAAGGTCAACAAGTTCTGTGGTTTCTTCGTCATCATCGTCGTTTTCGGCGAATTCATTATCGAGCTGATCTTCGGTTTCCAGATCATCATCGTAGAGGTAATTGCGCTGTGCCAGCGGATCGAGATTGCGCATGGTTTCGGGCATGTCGCTTGAGCCCTCATACGCCTGGGAATCGCGTCCGTCATCCGGCTCGTAGATGTCGTTGCCGTACTGCGGCGCAAACTCTGTGGTGTCGAAATCCTTAGTCATTGCGTACTCCTTCGTCGAATACGAGGGATCCGCCGGAAGCCGGGAATTTACCTCGTGACTTCTCGTATCACCAGAGTAGGTCGCGACAACTAGAAACGAAAGACTTGTTTTCTGCAGTGGATGGTGAATGACTTCCTAGTGGTCATGTTCGGCATAGTGTTCCAGCAGCGGAGCGGCACGGTAAGCCAAATGCGTATGCAGCGCGAAGGTCGTTTCTGAACGGGTGACACCCTTGACACGCAAAATCTGGCGTAGTGCAGATTGCAGCTGGTGGGTGTCGGTGGCGATAAGCCTTACCCACACGTCACCCCGCCCGGAAGTCTCGTGGATTTCCAGCACGCTGGGGATCTGGCGCAGTGCGGTCACTACGGAATCCAGATCGCGGTGATTCACTTCCAGGGTTACGAAGGCGAGTACGTCGTAGCCCAGCTTGCTCAAGTCGATGTCGCGGCCGCCGTCGCGAAGGATTTCCGCACGCTGCAAACGGCGTAAACGCGACTGCGCTGTGTTGCGCGCAACACCCACCTCATCTGCGAGTTCAGAGATTTGGATGCGTGGGTCCTTGATCAAGGAGAGCAGTACTTTCAGGTCTACATCGTCTAATCGCACTATATGCTCACTCCGGGTCCACTGAGGGGTTAATTTTTTGAACAAACTGCTCAAATCCTAACAAGAAATATCTCTGGTTGCTTTCTACCGGAGGATATTAGTGACTGAACGATCTGTTGCAGTAGACAAACTCAAGCAGAACGCTCAACTAACCGGTGGGGCTGCGAGTGGCTCCACCGGTAAAAACTTTTTCTGGGCAATATTCAAGCCCGAATATTCTGAACTACTTTGATCCTGGGAGTGAATTTGTCGGTCATCAGCGAGCTGCGCATGCAACCAATGAATCACCGCGTGCTCTCCTGGAATCCAGGGCTGACCGCCCGACTGGTGATCACCGTAGCCGTCAGCTTCCTGTTGCTGGTAGGCGCCAACCTGGCCACCCCGCTGTACCCAGCCCTTCAAGCTGAACTGCACCTTGGCGCCATGGGAACCACCGTGGCTTTCGCCAGCTATGTCTGTTCGCTGATGCTGTTCCTCTCAACCGTGGGACATTGGTCAGATCATATTGGCCGCCGGGCCGCATTGGTGGTCGCAGTGGTCGTTTCCTTGGCAGGGACCCTGGTCTTCGGATCGGCTAGCAACCTACTGGAGCTGTGCCTTGGCCGCGGACTGCAAGGTACCGGCGTCGCCTTGGCTACCGGTGCCAGCGCTGCCGCGCTGCGTGAACTGCTGCCTGCCCGTCCCGAATGGGCATCGCGCTTCACCCTCCTTGCGTCCTCGGGCGGCGTCGCTTTCGGCCCAGTCCTTGGTGGGCTGTTGGCTGACTTTCCCGGCGGGCGCACCACTGTGTTCACGGTGCAGGCAATCTTATTGTTGCTGGTGCTGATTCCATTGAGCACCTTGCAGGCCCGGCCTGCCATTGCGCAGGCCGAACGCGGGCAACGAAGCAAGGCGCTGGCCCCACGCCGTTTGGGTGTTCCAAGTTCCGCCCGTTCGCAGTTCTGGCTCGCTGCCCTAGTGGGTTTCCTGAGCTTTGCCATCTTCGGCTTTGTATTGTCCTTAGCCCCGGGCTACTTCGCTCAGGCTTTCGGACTGGAGTCGTTGCTGGCTATTGGCTTGATTGCCGGTCTGCCCTTGGGTGTCTCGGCGCTTTCGCAGCTGGTAGTTCGTGGCGGCAAAGTCTTGCTGCCTGTCGGATTGGGTTTGATGGCAAGCTCGGTCATCCTGCTGGCCTTGGCCGTGGAGCACCAGCTTCTGGTGTGGTCCATCCTTGCGCTGGTTCTCTTGGGTCTGGGCCAGGGCATCGCCTTCCGCACCGCGTTTGCTTCAGCCGTTGACGCCGTAAGCGACCATCAGCACGCCCAAACCGTCTCTACGATTTACCTGGTGACCTACCTTGGCAGTGCTCTTCCAGTGATCGCGCTGGGTTGGGCTGTTAGCGTCTTCGGACAGCAGCAGAGCATTCTTGTGTTCTCCATCTTCTGCGCCGTACTGGCGGCCGTGCTGGCTAGCTGGGCCATGGCAGGACAGCGCAAAGCACGCTGAATCGCGCGTAATGTGGAAGGCATGACTAGTCCTCTTCCAACGCCTGCGGCCAAGGGTGCAACGTGGGCCGTTGCGGCCCGTATCTTCATTCCTGCGCTGTGGCTCGGCCTGATCATCGGCATTTCATTCATTGAAGCACCGCTAAAATTCACGGCTCCGGGAATCACTATCCCGTTAGGTCTGGGGATTGGCCGTCGTGTTTTCTTCGCCATGAACATGGTAGAAGTTCTGTTCTTCATCGCGCTGTTGGCCGGTTCGATCAAGCGCGGCGTCGACAAGATGTGGGGCTGGGGCGTTGGAGCAGTTGGTCTCTTGCTCTTGATTAAAACCGTAGCGATCCGCCCGGGACTCTCAGCACGTACAGATGCGGTACTTGCTGGATCATCCGAGAGCGGATCGCTATGGCATTACGCCTATATTGGCGTGGAATTCTTCTTATTTATCGCATTGGCAGCCTTGCTTGTGATGGCCACCAAACGCTGGGTGAGGATTACTTCGCGCTAGCCAATTGGGAAGCTTCGGCGGTAATCATCACAGAATCCAGACGAGCCTGCTCGCCGGTGGGGTAGTGAATGGTAATCAGTTCTTCGGCCTGTGCTGCTGAAGCGAAGTGGCGCAGGTATTCAGCTACCTGATCTCCGGTGCCCACCGCGGTGTAACGCATCATGTCGAGGATTTGCTGCGCCTGCGGCGTATCCATGAGCATATCCACTTCTGCTTCGGTGAACTCCTTCTTCGCGCTGCGTCCCAGGAAGCTTGCTACGCGGTGGCGCTTGGCCACTTCCAGCAGCTCATGGGCGCGTTCAGCGGTTTCCGCGGCAACTACGCCCACTCCGGCAATGACATATGGCTCGGCCAACTGCTCGGACGGGGTGAATTCTTCGCGGTAGACGCGGATCGCTTCATGCAAGGCCGCTGGTGCGAAGTGCGAAGCGAATGAAAACGGAAGGCCCAGCTGGGCCGCCAGCTTGGCACCGAAGAGCGAAGACCCCAAGATATACAGCGGAACGTTGGTTCCGGCGCCGGGGGTCGCTTGCACCGTTGGAATCCTGGATTCCCCGGCCAGGAAGGCCTGCAATTCCAGTACATCGTGTGGGAAGGAATCAGCGGCTGACGGATCACGGCGCAGGGCGCGCAAGGTGGTCATATCGGTGCCGGGTGCGCGTCCCAGACCCAGGTCGATGCGATCGCCATAGATTTCAGCCAACGTGCCGAACTGCTCGGCAATCACCAAAGGCGAATGGTTAGGCAGCATGATGCCGCCAGAACCCAGACGGATCGTCTGCGTGTGGTGGGCGATGTGGCTGATCAGCAGCGAGGTCGCACTGGAAGCAATGGTCGGCATGTTGTGGTGCTCGGCGTACCAGATGCGTTCGTACCCATGGCGCTCTGCAGTTTGCGCCAAACGGACGGAGGACTTGAAAGAGTCGGAAATAGTTGATCCAGGTTCAACCGGAGCAAGATCCAAAATAGAAAGCTTCACACTTGGTACAACCGGTGATCGCCAGGAAGTATTCCTGTAATTCCTATCCCAAACGCAAGAAACGGATATCCGCAGTGCGGATAACCGTTTCTTGGCTAAGTCTGGCGTTAGTGCCAAAGACCTTCTTTAGAGAGCGCGAATGTCTGCAGCCTGCAGACCCTTTGGACCCTCAACAACTTCGAACTCCACCTTCTGGCCCTCGTCCAGGGTACGGAAACCCTGGGTCTGGATTGCAGAGAAGTGTGCGAAGACGTCTGGATCGCCGCTGTCTGGAGCGATGAAGCCGAAGCCCTTTTCAGCGTTGAACCACTTGACGATTCCGGTTGCCATATTCTTATTTGGTCCTTTCAGACGTTTCTCGCCGGTTTAGTTGGCGAGCTTGGTTGTAATCTACGCACGACTCAGGAGTCCGGGTTGGAAGCCTGATAATGCGAAGCAGCCAAGTCATTCACTTCACGTCTAGAAGGGGCTCGCGTCAACCGAGGTGGTACGACATTCACAAACTTCTAACGGGTACTTCGCGAATTACTTTGGAACTACAATGCCTAGCCTACGTGTTTGCTGACGACAATTGAACAACTTTGAACCAATTAATCAAAAATTTGGGAAACTGGTTCACCAAGTTCATCGAAATGCGGGCTTGATGACGCGGAATACTACCCCTGCAGCCAGCAATGACAGCACCGCGGCAATGCCGGAAGTAAGTAATACGCCGTGATCAAAGGCGTGGGCAGCAGATTCCAAGAGCGTTTGGGCATCGCCGGCTGGCAAGGTTGCTGCGAGCTGATGTGCACCACCCAATGTCTCACCTGCCTGCTGGGCCTGCTGGGCTGTCAATGAGCTTGGAACCAGCAGTCGCGCGGAGTACACCGTATTCAAGATGGTGCCCAAGACTGCGACACCTAAAACGGATCCCACTTCGTAGGCGGTTTCCGAGATCGCCGAAGCGGCCCCTGCCTTGGAAGCTGGAACGGCGGCCAGCACCATGTCATTGGAAAGCGTCTCGGTCATGCCGATGCCGGTACCCAAGACCGCAAAGGCAGCCATGAGCATGAAGGAATTGGATCCTTCCCCAGCCAGAATCACAAGCAGGTAGGCGATGGCGGAAAGAATCAGGCCAACGGCCATGATGTTCGGGGTGCCGAAGCGCCGGGACAGGGCCACCGAGAGCAACCCGAATCCCATGGTCAGCACCAAACCAGGGGTCATCCACAGACCTGCCTGCATGGGGGAGAAGCCGGCAATGAGCTGCAGGTGCTGGGAAACGAAGTAGATGAATCCCACCAGCGAGAAAATGCCGATCAGGTTAACCATCAGGGCACCGGAGAACAAGGCGTTGCTGAACAAGCGGACGTCGAGCATGGGCTGTTCGGCCTTGAGCTGTCGACGCACGAAAGTCACACCGCAAAGCACGGTCAGCGCAATTGCCGCCGCCGAGAAATACCACGGGGAAGTTGCCGCGGTTTTGATGGCGTAGACAAAGGGCAGAAGGGTGAAGACCACCAGGATGATTGAGAAGGGATCCACACGCCCGGGATTCGGGTCCTTGGATTCGGGGACTAGGATCATTCCGCCGATGAGCAGCGGCAGCAGCATCGGTACGGCCATGAGGAATACCGAGCCCCACCAGAAGTGCTCCAGCAGCACGCCGCCGACAATTGGGCCGAGCACGGCGCCGCCGGAGAATGCTGCAGCCCATACCGCGATGGCTGTGCGGCGCTCAGCATCATCGGGGAAGATGTTCCGGATCAAGGACAAGGTGGCTGGCATCAGCATGGCGCCGAAGACGCCGAGCAGTGCACGGGCGGCCACCAGCTGGGTGGCGTCGGTGGCAAAAGCAGCCAGGGCGGAAACCAGTGCGAAGCCAGTTGCGCCGATCAGCAATAGCTTGCGACGGCCGATTCGGTCGCCTAGTGAGCCCATGGGTACCAGCAGGCCGGCCAGGATCAGCGGGTAGATGTCGATAATCCATAGCAGCTGGTTGCCCGAGGGAGATAGGGCTTTGGTGATTGCCGGTACAGCGAAGGACAACACGGTGTTGTCCACGGAGATCAACAGTACGGGGAACAGCAAGACCGCCAGTGCCGCCCAACGGCGCGGCTTGCTCAGCACCGATGCTCGTAAGGAGATATTTGAAGTCATGACGTTCGCCCTTGGGGTCGTAAGCGGATGCGCGGAGTGTTACCGCAATTATTAACTGTACCGTCCGGACGGTATAGTTACAATTGTTGGTAAGGTCAGATCGATCACCAATAAACTTTGGAATGGAGAACCATGGCGCGCCCACCTGCTGCCCGCGGCAAAGTGCTCGATGCTTATATCGCACTGCTGTGTGAAGAAGGAGACCGTGCTGCCACGCTCGAAGCAACGGCAGCCCGAGCGGGAGTCTCCAAAGGGGGGCTGCTCTACCACTTCGCCTCCAAGGAAGCCTTGGCCGACGCCGTGATCGAGGCCAGCGAAGAACCCATCGCCAAAGACATTGAAAGCATGTCCAGCTCTGCTGAAGGAGCCTCGGTTTATTACGTGCGCACCAGCGCGGAAGTCAACACCGACCTGGACCGCTATCTCAATGCCTTGCAGCGGCTGGCGCAAGCCGGAAACAAGGCTGCATCAGAGAAGATCGAAATCACCAGTGAGCGCTGGTACCAGTGCATTCTGCACGAAGTGGGAAGCAAGGACGTGGCACATCTGGTGATGCTCACCGGAGAAGGACTCTATGCCCAGCTCGCTCTGCCCGGGACATGGTACGAACGGAATTTTGATGGTGAGCTGGATCGCTTACTAGAGTTAGTCACTAGTATCAAGAAGTTGGGACATCTCAACAAAAAATGAGCAGGAAGTAAGCAATGAAAAAAGACAGCGTTGTCTCTCCACGCGCAGGAAGAGTTGGAGCGCTTCTTGGCATCCTGCTACTTGCTCTGTCGTTACGCGCAGCAGTTGTTTCCGTATCCCCATTGCTCTCCCGCATTGAAACGGATATCCAATTCACGGAATTCACCACCGGTCTTTTGGCCATGCTCGCTCCCATCGCCTTCGCCGTCTTCGGGTTGCTTACTCCACGGCTGATCAAATCATTCGGCTTGGAAACAACCCTGATGATCTCCTTGGGCTTGGCCGTCAGCGGCCAGATTGCCCGCATCTTCATGCCAGAGGTCTACTCTTTCCTGGCCCTGTCCATCGTGACCCTCGCCGGCTATGGCATGGGCAACGTGGTGCTGCCGCCACTGGTTAAGAAGTACTTCCCGGATCGAATCGGCATGGTCACCAGCGGCTACGTCACGATGCTGGCCATTGGCACCTGGATGGCCCCGCAGTTCTCCGTTCCACTGGCCGACCTCACCAGCTGGCAGATGTCCATCGGTTCCTGGGCCGCGCTCTCGGGCATCGTCCTGATTCCATGGTTGGTTCAGCTCTTTGCCGACCGCGGGGTTGATCGTCCGGATAACCCGGTCCATGCCAGCGGGCATCCGCAACCTATTGCCAAGATCAATCCTTGGAAGTCCAAAGTCGCCTGGGGCTTGGCAATCTTCTTGGCCGGAAATTCAGCGCAGACCTACGTCTACTTCACCTGGCTTCCGCCATACCTGCAGAACCGCGGCCTGGATGAGCTGGCAGCAGGCAATATGCTTGCGCTCTTTGCAATCCTCGGTTTGCCGGTCAGCCTCTTGGTGCCGCTATGGGTTCCGCGCCTGAAACACCCGATCTTCGCCGTGCTGATCTTCACCGCTTGCTGGGTGTCCGGACACCTTGGCATCTACCTCTCGCCAACCCAGAACACTGCGGTGTGGATCTGCCTTGCGGGCCTAGGCCAGGGAACCTTCGCGATCGCCTTGCTGATGATGAACCTGCGCTCGCGCACGACCTACGGCTCCGGCGTGCTCTCTGGCTTCGCCCAAGGCTTGGGCTATGCCGGAGCCGCGGTAGTTCCGATGCTCTTCGGAGTGGTGCAAAAAGCCACCGATTCGTGGGGCGCGGCCTTCTCCATGCTCGGTGTCTGCGTCATCGTGATGCTGATCGGAGCATTTATCATCAACTCTCCGCGCACTATCGAAGATGATTCGCCGGGCACCGAAGACCTGGGCAAGCTGGAACGCATCAACTAGAAATGACGCTGCGGTCCGTCGCTGGCAGGAGGCGTGGGATTGGGCCGATGCCAATGGCCGGCGGCCAGTGGGACCGACCAGCCAAAGCGGATGGATGCCACACGGATGGCAAAAGCCAGACCGGCAATCCCGGCACCCACCGCAACATTCATGATCCCCAGATGCCACACCACGGCTGTGAGCGCCGCACCAACCATGGCGGCTAAGGCATAGATATCGCGGGGATTGAACAAATCGGGGGTGACGTTGGAAATGACATCACGCATCAACCCGCCGCCCACACTGGTGATCACGCCAAGGAGGACCGCGGTGACCGGATTGAAATCATTCTCCAAAGCCTTGAGCGTACCTGTGACGCAGAACAGTCCCAGTCCGGCGGCATCGAAGAGCTGGACCAGCCGGTGCAGCTTTTGTACCGACGGGGTGAATGCATAAACGCATAGGGCTGCGAGTACCGGTGGAATAAAGTAGATCGGATGCGCGAATGTTGCCGGGGACTGATTGAGAATCAAGTCTCGGACCACGCCGCCACCTAGGCCGCAGACTCCGCCAAGGAAAGCTGACCCGAGCAGGTCAAAACCGCGGCGGGCGGCCATCAGGGAACCCGCGACGGCGAAAAAGAAAATGCCAATGAGTTCAATCAGGATGTACATTCAAGGCCTCTGACAGGTCAATCGGTCGGACAAGGAACAGTTATTGCGCACCATTGATCTCAGATGAGAAGCTTTGCGACCTTCACTAAGGTGTTGTGATTTCGTGTGCTCACGATGCGCTGCTTTGCCTGCGCATCCATGAGCTTGCCAATGGGATTAGTGGTGCTTTCTCCCTTGCGCACAATCCATGCCACCGCACGGCCCTGGATAGCGTATTCACCATGGTTCTCCAGCCCATCGATGGCCGTTCCAATCTCTTGGGCATCCTGTGCCGTTTCGCAGAGCGTGTAGTACCCATGATGCTCGCCAGCTGGCTGCGGCAAAGGCAACGGGAACGCCGCGGAGAGCTGCTGGATTTCTTCAACGGTATAAACAAGCGTGGGAATTGGGCGCTGATAATGAGATGCCAAGAGCGCGTTGCATTGTTCTTGGATTGCCAGCGGATCGGTGATCTGAACGCTGAGCACCACATTGCCACTGGCCAAAAGTGTTTTCACCTCGGTGAAACCAGCATCCAGAAGCAGCTGCGTCAGATCTTTCATCAGAACTTTGACCCCGCCGACGTTTACTCCACGCAGAAATACGGCGTATCTAGTCATAAGACAATCCAAGCGCATCCGATTGATGCTTGTCGAGCATCGTTTTGCAGGCGAAAGATCGCTAGGATCAAGAACATGCCTCAGCACTTACCTTTTGGATCATGGCCATCAACAATTTCCGCGCAAGAAGTTGCCGCCGGAACCAAACCACTGGGAGGCGCCTGCTTCTTTGCGGACAAGCTCATTGTCCAAGAAGGCCGTCCTGCCGAAGGCGGACGCATCACGCTGATGGAATACGGCACCGACGGAACACCCGGTGCTGAGCTCATTGCCGCTCCATTCAATGTGCGTTCGCGGGTCCACGAATACGGTGGGTCCAGCTGGATGCTGATCGAAGGCGCCACCCCAACCGTTGTCTTTGCGAACTTCGCTGACCAGCGGGTCTACTCCCAGACCGCAGGCGGACACGATGCCATTGAGCTGACTGCGGCCAGTGGTGAGAACGCGGATCCGAAGCTGCGCTTCGCTGAGTTCACCCCAGGACCCGAAGGCACCGTTCTGGCCATTATGGAAGACCTGCGGGCTGAACCGGTGCGCCACATCGTGCAGATCCCGCTTGATGGCAGCGCAGCTAACGATCTGGGCAAGATCCGCATCTTGAGCAGACCTGCACGCTTCGTCGCAGCGCCGCGTTTGAACCCAGCTGGAACCCGGCTGTCCTGGATCAGCTGGGAACACCCGAATATGCCGTGGGATTCCACGCAACTGCACCTGGCTGACTTCTCTGAGCAAGGCATCCTCGAGGACACAGTCATTGCCGGGGGCGAAGAAATCTCGGTAATGCAGCCAGAGTGGCTCGATGATGACCAGCTGGCCTTTATCTCTGACGCCAGCGGCTGGTGGAACCCTTACCTCTACCAGGACAGCTCGGCGCGCACCACCAGGTTAGTAGACCGCCCAGCAGAATTTGCCGGTCCGCTGTGGCAGGTGGGAACCAGTTGGTATTTGGTAGAAAACGCCCACACACTGCTGTGCTCCTACGGGACTGGCACCACCAAGCTGGCGCGACTGCACTCGGATACCGGCGGTTTAGAAGATCTGGCGTTGCCCTTCACCCGAATCCGTCCTTTCGCACTGCGCGACGGTTGGCTGCTTGCCGGTACCTCATCGATGACCCAAGGTGAAGAAATTACCTTGATCAACCTTGAGACCTTGGATCATCACGCGGTGACCCGTGCCATCGCGAAGCTGCCCGAGCCGTCCATGCTTCCTGAGGTTGAAGAATTCGAGTGCAAGAACCTCTCTGGGCAGTCAGTCCACGCTTTGCTCTACCGCCCAGCCCAAGAAGGCTACGCGGGGATGGAAGGGGAACTGCCGCCTTTTGTCACCTTTGTGCATGGTGGACCGACAAGCCAAGCTTCACCCACGCTCAGTGCCACGGTGGCTTATTACACCTCACGCGGCATCGGGGTGGTGGACGTGAACTACGGCGGTTCCACCGGCTACGGACGTGAGTACCGAAATCGCCTGCGCGGGGCCTGGGGCGTGGTGGACGTGGCCGATACCGTCGCGGTGATCAACGCATTGGTTGCCCAGGGAATTGCTGATCCAGCACGCATCGGCATCGAAGGGGGCAGCGCCGGCGGCTGGACTGTATTGTGCGCTCTGACGTTCTCGGATGTCTTCACCGCAGGCATCAGCCGATACGGCGTTTCGGATCTGGTAGGACTGGTTCAGGACACCCACGACTTCGAGTCGCAGTACATGTTCTCGCTGGTCGGACCGTACCCGGAAGCCGCAGACCTCTATGAGAAACGCGCTCCGATCAACCACGTCTCGAAGATCTCCTGCCCGGTCCTGCTCCTGCAGGGCGATGAGGACAAGGTGGTGCCGCCGGCACAATCGCAAGTAGTGGCCGACGCGCTCGCCGAACGGGGCATTGCCCATGCGTACATTCTCTTCGAAGGAGAACAGCATGGTTTCAGGAAGTCCCAGAACATCATCAAGGCGCTGGAAAGCTCTTTGGCTTTCTACGCGCAGATCTTCAAGTTCCAGACCGACGTGCCAAGTATCGAATTGTCCTAGGGCAGATCAACACCGGAATCAGGTGCCTGCCAAGAATCCCGCAAGCGATCCATTTCGCGGCGATCTTTCTTGGTAGGCCGCCCTGCGCCACGTTCACGAATCGGGACCTGCGGAATGATCAGGCGTTCTCGCGGTGGGGTGTGGTCGATGTAGCACTTGACGGCAACTGGTGCGCCAACACGCTTGGAAATCAGTGCGCTGACTTCCAATTCGCGGTCGAATCCGTCCTTGCGCACACGGATGCGATCGCCTGGCACAACGGTTTGCGAAGCTTTGACCGGGTCGCCGTTCAAACGCACATGGCCAGCACGGCACGCAGTAGTTGCGGCAGAACGGGTCTTATAGATGCGTACTGCCCAAAGCCATGCATCGAGACGAACTTTGCCGCTTGTTGGAATTTGGACCATGGCAAAAGTCTAGATCAGCGACCTGTTAGAGCCGCAGTTGGAACTAGTTGGACACCGTTGCGTCGTCGCAAATCTCAACTAGGCGCTCTTGCAATGCCTCAGGTGCCTGATCTCCGGAATTAGCCAGTTCCTGCAGCACATCAACTAGTTCCTGCGGCAGCCCACCGCCCTGAACAGATTTCACGATGGAAGAAAGAACACGCAATTCGCTGGCATCTATGGTGCCGTCTTGGACCGGGGCGCATGCCTGACGCACGATTTCCTTAGAAGCCGCGTCGGTGAGCTGGCTAGCCGCGCCGTTGGCAGTATCCTCAACAAACGCGCAACCGGTGCTCAACAATGCCATAGCTGAGATAGCAACTACCGTTGCTAGCTTCCGAACTTTCTCAATCCCCATAGCAATAAATCTTAGCCATTGAGAATGAGATTCTGCTGAATGCCAACCGAGTCGATCATCTGAAGATTGCAGGCGGTGATGCACAATGGATCGGTGACTAGCGAGCAGAAGAACACCGCAAATGACAGTGCCACCAAGCAGCGAATCATCGCTCAATTGGCCCAAGAACTCTCCGTTGAATCCAAGGTAGCAACCTGGCAGATTACGGCAGCCATTGAGCTTTTGGACTCTGGCTCGACCGTTCCTTTCATTGCCAGGTATCGAAAAGAAGTTACCGGCATGCTCAGCGATAGTCAGCTGCGCCTGCTCGAAGAGCGCCTGCGCTACCTGCGTGAGCTGGAGGAGCGCCGCGCAACAGTTCTGGAAGCCATCGCTGAAGCCGGCAAGCTCACCGACCAGCTTGCCGAAGCTATTGCACAGGCCAGCACCAAGGCTGAACTTGAAGACCTCTACCTGCCGTTCAAATCCAAGCGTCGCACCAAGGCCCAGATTGCCCGCGAAGCAGGACTGGAACCACTAGCTGATCTGCTGCTCTCGGACCCAATGACGGACCCGGTGCAGGCAGCTGCCGACTACCTGAATGCAGAGGCAGGATTCTCCACGGACCAAGACGTGCTTTCGGGTGCGCGCTCCATCGTGACCGAGCGTGTTTCACAGGATGTCGTCCTTGCTGGCGAACTGCGTGAACGTCTGTGGAATACCGGCAAGATTGGTGCGAGCGCCGCGTCAGGTGCCACCGCAGAAGGGCAAGGCAAGTACTCGGACTACCTGGACTACGTGGCGGATCTTGACCGGCTTCCATCCCACCGCGTGCTGGCATTGTTGCGCGGCGAACGCGAAGGCGTGCTGAACCTGCAGCTGGCTGAAGCCGATCCACGCGATGAGGCGGCTTTGGATGAAGCACGCAGTGGGTATGAGAACGCGATTGCTTCTTCGCTGGGACTGAATGTTCCAACCGGTGCACCAGCTGCGAAGTGGATTTCGCAGACCGTGCGTTTGGCGTGGAAGGCCCGCCTGCTCACCCGATTCGAATCCGACCTTCGCTCACGCTTGTTTGAAGCGGCTGAAGATGAATCGGTGAAAATTTTCGCGGCAAATCTTCGCGATGTCCTGCTGGCCGCACCGGCTGGAAACAAGGCAGTACTGGGTTTGGACCCAGGCCTGCGCACAGGGGTCAAGGTTGCCGTGGTCGACCTGACCGGCAAGTCGGTAGAAACGGCAACGATCTATCCGCATGCTCCCGCCAATAAGTGGAATGAATCCCTGGCTGTGCTCATCAAACTGGCAAAGAAGCACGGCACCTCGCTGATCGCTGTCGGCAACGGCACCGCCGGACGTGAAACGGACCGGCTGGCGGCAGAAGTCATCAAGGAGCTCGGCGGCGCGGGCGTTGACCGAGTCATCGTCTCCGAAGCTGGCGCCTCGGTCTACTCTGCCTCTGAACTGGCCAGCCAAGAACTGCCGGACATGGATGTGTCGTTGCGTGGCGCAGTATCGATTGCTCGCCGCTTGCAAGATCCGCTGGCTGAGCTGGTGAAGATTGATCCGAAGTCCATTGGCGTAGGCCAGTACCAGCATGATGTCACCGCTTCGAAGCTGGATCGTGCACTGGATGCCGTGGTTGAAGACTGCGTGAATGCCGTAGGCGTTGACGTCAATACCGCTTCGCCAGCCTTGCTGGCTCGCGTGGCCGGTGTGGGACCGCTGCTCAGCCGCAACATCGTGGATCACCGCAACGCCAACGGTCCTTTCGCTACCCGTAAGGATTTGTTGAAGGTTCCGCGTTTGGGCGCGAAAGCTTTTGAACAGTGTGCTGGATTCTTGCGCATTACTGGTGGCAAGGAAAAACTCGATGCGTCCTCGGTCCACCCCGAAGCCTATGCTTTGGCCAAAACCTTGCAGTCCAGTGCCGAAGCACAGGGCCGCCGACTTGAAGAGCTGAATTTGCAGGAGTTCGTCACCGAGCAGTTCGGCGAACCGACCATTCGTGACGTGATTGCTGAATTGCGCCGTCCTGCTCGCGACCCTCGTGGTGAGTTTGTTACGGCCACCTTGAAGGAGGGTGTAGAGACCATCAAGGACGTTATGCCGGGGATGATCATGGAAGGCACCGTTTCCAACGTTGCCGCCTTCGGTGCGTTCGTGGACTTGGGTGTCCACCAAGATGGCTTGATCCATGTCTCTGCGATGAGCAACAAGTTCATTTCGGATCCGCGCGAAATGGTCAGCTCCGGGCAGATCGTGAAGGTTAAGGTGCTGGAAGTGGACACCGTGCGCAAGCGTATTTCGCTGACTCTGCGACTGGATGACGAACTGCCTGCTGCTGGCGCGGAGGCCAGGAACTCCGGACCAGGCGAACGCAAGGGACCGGGAGCTGGCCGTTCGGCGCGCTCGGGCCAGAAGCGCACTGGGCAGAACCGCACTGGGCAGAACCGCAAGGCCCAGCCCGCGCAGGGCAAACCGGCTGCACCGGGCAACACCGCGATGGCCGAGGCGCTGCGTAGAGCAGGACTGGGCAAGTAGGTTAGCATCGTATCGGCATGCCTAAGTTAGGTTAGTATCGGCTACATTAACTCGATCCCAACTTGGGATGATTCCCTAATTCAGGTTTGACTAAGTGAGTGCGAACTTCGGTGACAAGGTGGCAAAACAGGTTTAGTCTGATGACATGGAACTTACAGGAAAACTGGCAGAAGCCTTCAGCACACAAGTAACTCTCGAACTAACCGCAGCAACGGTTTACCGTCAGCTGGCAGTTGAAATGGAGGTATTGAGCCTTCCAGGCATTGCTGGCTGGTTCCGCGCCCAGGCCGGCGAGGAAATCGTGCACGCGGAAAAGTTCATGACCCACATGACCGACCGCTCGGCCCACCCGAAGATTGGCGAGCAACCAGCACCTACCTTGAACGTGAAGAGCGTTGCAGACGCCTTCGCAGCCTCCTTGGCCCATGAGCAGAAGGTCTCCGAAGCGATTCGCGAGCTGTACCGACTGGCACAGACCGAAGGCGACATCGATTCGATTCCACTGCTGCACTGGTTCATCGACGAGCAGGTTGAAGAAGAGGCCACCGTTGGTGAAATCTTGGACCGCGTCAGGATGATCGGCAACGATGGCAGTGGCCTTCTGCGGTTGGACGCAGAGCTCGGCTCGCGTTCTTCCGCTTCCTAAGAAGGCACGAAGTACGCATCTTCTAAAAATGGAATAAACTTAGGGAAGCAACCGCTGGTTGCTTCCCTAAGTTTTTTCATTTGAGGTGGTTGTGAACCAGGTGGGCTTTCCACATCAGTCGGCTCGGACGTCGTCCGTTACCAATACCCACCGGACGACTGCCTCACTCAAGCTACGCAAAGGTGCCGGCCGGCACTACGTTGTACAGAGTCATTTAGATCAGGGCACCGAGCTTGTATTGATCGAGGTCAAGGGTTCGTGGGCGCATGTACTCGTGCACCAAACGTACGGTTGGCTGCCTAACGTCTATCTTGAGGCGATTCCGGCGGTCTTTGACGAGCCTGTAATTTCCGAGGACGAGGATGAGTTGGCCGAGCCAGTTCTTTCTCGTTATTCATTGATTGAAGCCACCCACGTGACAACGGCAACGTTGAATCTTCGCAAAGGCAGCGGAACTGGTTACCCGGTGCTCAAGGTCATTGACCAGGGTTCCAAGGTTCGTTCAATGCTTCAGCAGGGACTGTGGTCCCAGGTTCAGTGCGGCAAGTTGCTGGGTTGGGTTCCAAGCATGTACTTGCAGCAGGTTCCATCGCGTCCAGCAAAGGGCGGATTGATTGCGGTTCCTAATCAGCGTGCGCTGACCACTATTGGTCTGAACGCGCGTCGCGGTCCAGGGGATCATTATTCGCTGGTGCGTATTCTCCCGGCGGATACGGCGGTTGTCATTGTGGCCCGTCAGGGCGCGTGGCGGCGGATCGACCGTGACGGCGAGGAAATGTGGATCCCTGCCAGCCAACTGCGGACAGTGTATTAACGAGCCGGACGTTACCGCTAGGCGATCTGCAGATCTGCTGAAGAAACTAATCCGGATTCTGTAGCAATGACCGCAAGCTGCACTCTATTGGTCACGTCCAGTTCCTCCATGATGCGTGCCAAGTGGAGCTTCACTGATCCTTCGGAAATGTGTGCGATGCGCGCGATCTGCGAATTGGTCAGGCCTGCCGCGACCAAGCGCGCAAGGCTGCGATCGCGTTCGCTGAGCTTGCGTACGGCAGTTTGCTGAGTGGACCGCCGGACAATGCGTGCTGTCGGCTCCCAGCCGTCTTCGGGTTGCGCGAAAAGCTGATAACCGGCGGTGAGCATCCGCAAAGCGCTGGGCAGTTCTGAGCTGATGGAGCTTTTCGATATCAGCCCAGAGGTGCCAGCATCGTACGCTTGGGAAATCTCGTCTCTCCGGTATCGGGTAGCCAGTACAACGATCTTGGTAGTTGGCGTCTTTTCGGTGATTTCTCTGATCGAACTGAGCAGGTCTGTTCCGTTCAGCGATGATTCCAGGATGACGATGTCCGGCTTCAAATCGATCGCCGCTTGAACAGCCTCGGACATGCAATCCGAAACGTGCTCGATCACCATGTCATTGGCCTCAGCCAAGACGCCAGCAATCCCGGCCCGTGAAAAATGATCACTATCGGCCAGATGAATACGGATGTGCGACATACAAGAATCCTCAGTCCTTAAAACCACTGTTGTCCTGGCCAAGCCGTCGCACCGCATCCAGTCGCGACGTGCGGTAGCAGGTGAAACACCAGTCTATGGCCATCTGGCCCAATTTCTTGACTTGACAGTTAGCACCGCGAGGTTGTTGTCATATTGTTACATCACTGTTTGGGTAAATTTCAGGTCAGCCGTTGTAAGTGCGTTATTTTCTCTAATGGCAAGAAGTTAAATTACTGCTCAGTATTACCTGCTGGCCATCGATTCTGACCGTGTGGCTAAGAAATTTGACCTGAGTATGCAAAGAAATGGCTGAAAGAAACCTGTGAGTCAGGGTTCATTAACCGTAGAGTCAAACGTGGGCTTTTACGAGTTTCCTGATCACAACCATCTTTTGGAGGATAGTGGTGCAAGCAAATAATTTGTCACCTAAGAATGGCAAGAAACCGCGTGCCGCACGCCGAGTTCTTGCCGGTGCAGTCGTTGCCAGTCTTTTCGTGGCTCCTACCGTAACTGCCGCATACGCGGCACCTGCTGATGGCTCTGAAGCATTGGGCCGCGTGCTGGACGTGAACTTGCTAGATATTCCTGTTGCTGACGCTGGTTTTGCCTACGCCGGTAATCCAAGCTCGCCGGGCCCAGTTCATGATTCGCTAAACGTTGAAGTTTTAAGCGGTCTGACCCTTGACCTGGGTACCGGACTAAGCACAATGCCATTGATCAATGGCAATGGTGACGGACTTTTGACCTTGGGCGAAGCAGGTCTTGTTAGCTCATACGCCGAGGCCCCGAGTACTACTAGCGCGAAGGCAGGAGCAGGCGCAGTTAGCTCCGACGGTGCAATCGGTCTCGACGACATTAGCTCGGACGATATGACTGCGAACGTCGACTTGACCCGATTGCTTGGTCAACTCGGTGTAGACGGATTGACCGACCAGATTATCGACGAAGCATCGCTGGAGATCGGCGCGTTGGGCTCAACCGCTGACAAGACCGACGGCACCTTGGACAGGCAATACCTAGTCGCAGGCGCCTCTGCCACCGTTAGCAGCCCTGCAGTCGAAGGGTTGACCGGCTCCCTTGGATCCGTTGTTGATGGTCTCGGCGACACCCTGAATACCACTCTCTCAGTTGACGGCGCGCTGGGTACTATTGTCTCGCAGCTTGAGGCCCTCTCGATCCCATTGGGACTCTTGGGAACTTTAGGTGTGACGGAAGCCAGCGTTGGTCTCGAAGGGTTGGCAGCAGCTCTCGACCAGGTGAAGAACGACGTCCTAACTGGTGTTATCACCACTAATACGGGGCTCGTTTCCATTGATCTGGGATCGGGAGATGTTACCGTCGATCTTGCGCAAATCACCACGGGCGGACTAAATGGCAAGACGCCGAACTATGAAGTTCTGAGCCCCACCGCTGTCCAAGAAATCGCCGATGAAATTACCTTGGCGTTGTCGAACCTGATTACCGATCTGCGCGATACTCTGGTTGCGGCCTTGGACGAAATCGACATCGTAGTAAATCTTGGTGTCAATCTCGGACTAGTCGACGGCACTGCTGATATCACTGGCAGTGTTGCAAGCTTCTTGGGCCTGGTCGAAACAGACCCAACCACTGTCGTTGACCTGGATGTTCTGGGTCTGGATCTCGGCGCCGTTGTAACTCCACTGCTTGAAGGCGTAACTGGAATCGTTGGGGGTGCAGTTGGCACGGCGATCAACCCTATGATTAACGGTCTTGCCGGCACGATCACTGGAATCGTCGAGGACGTAACGGAGCCTCTGGAACCAGTAGTAGAAGGGGTTCTGAACGAGATCGTTGAGATCACCGTCAATGAGCAGGGATCCACTGCAATCTACGATCCGATAACTGACACGGAATCCACGGAGGCTGGCGACTACGTTGCTGCGCTTTCGGTGACGCTGCTGCCTGCAATGGGTCATAGTGCAAACAAGATCTCGTTTGCACGTTCCGAGGTACGAGCTGCGGATGAAGCATCAGTCATCATCACTTCCCCGGAAACTGGTGCACAGATTCCGGAAGGCGAAGTCGTTACAGTCGAAGGTACTGCTGAACCAGGCAAGACCATCACCGTAACGCTAGATGATTTGACCCGGGAAGATATCGTTGACGAAGACGGAACTTGGACCGTCGACTTTGAAGGTGTGACTCCCGGTGAAAAGACTGCAGTAGCGACTGACGGAGACGACGACGATGCGTCCACGGACGAAGTTTCGTTCAGCATTGTGGTTTCCAATACTAATGAGAACACCGCGGATAATACGGCGGAGAACACTGACGCGAACACCGAAGCGAACACCGATGTGAACACTGCGGATAACGCTGATGCGAACACCGATGCCAACACGGATGCGAATACTGACGCGAACACCGATGTGAACACTGCGGATAACGCTGATGCGAACACCGATGCCAACACGGATGTGAACACCGATGTGAACACTGCGGATAACGCTGATGCGAACACCGATGCGAACACCGATGTGAACACTGCGGATAACGCTGATGCGAACACCGATGCCAACACTGATGCGAACACCGATGTGAACACTGCGGATAACGCTGATGCGAACACCGATGCCAACACGGATGCGAACACCGATGTGAACACTGATGATAACGCTGATGCGAACACCGATGCCAACACGGATGCGAACACTGATGCGAACACCGATGTGAACACTGATGATAACACTGATGCGAACACCGATGCCAACACGGATGCGAACACTGATGCGAACACCGATGTGAACACTGATGATAACACTGATGCGAACACCGATGCCAACACGGATGCGAACACTGATGCGAACACTGATGTGAACACTGATGATAACACTGATGCGAACACTGATGCCAACACTGATGCGAACACTGATGCGAACACTGATGTGAACACTGATGATAACACTGATGCGAACACTGATGCCAACACTGATGCGAACACTGATGCGAACACTGATGTGAACACTGATGAGAACACTGATGCGAACACTGATGCGAACACTGATGCGAACACTGATGCGAACACTGATGTGAACACTGATGTGAACACTGATGAGAACACTGATGCGAACACTGATGCCAACACTGATGCGAACACTGATGCGAACACTGATGTGAACACTGATGATAACACTGATGCGAACACTGATGTGAACACTGATGATAACACTGATGCGAACACCGATGCCAACACGGATGCGAACACCGATGTGAACACTGCGGATAACGCTGATGCGAACACCGATGCCAACACGGATGTGAACACCGATGTGAACACCGATGTGAACACTGCGGATAACGCTGATGCGAACACCGATGCCAACACGGATGCGAACACTGACGCGAACACCGATGTGAACACTGCGGATAACGCTGATGCGAACACCGATGCCAACACGGATGCGAATACTGACGCGAACACCGATGTGAACACTGCGGATAACGCTGATGCGAACACCGATGCCAACACGGATGCGAATACTGACGCGAACACCGATGTGAACACTGCGGAAAACGCTGATGCGAACACCGATGCCAACACGGATGCGAATACTGACGCGAACACCGATGTGAACACTGCGGATAACGCTGATGCGAACACCGATGCCAACACGGATGTGAACACCGATGCCAACACGGATGCGAATACTGACGCGAACACCGATGTGAACACTGCGGATAACGCTGATGCGAACACCGATGCCAACACGGATGTGAACACCGATGCCAACACGGATGCGAACACCGATGTGAACACTGCGGATAACGCTGATGCGAACACCGATGCCAACACGGATGTGAACACCGATGTGAACACTGCGGATAACGCTGATGCGAACACCGATGCCAACACGGATGCGAATACTGACGCGAACACCGATGTGAACACTGCGGATAACGCTGATGCGAACACCGATGCCAACACGGCGGATAATTCGGCTGAGAACACTGGCGACAACACTGCGGACAACACTGAGCACCCGATCGTCAGCGTTGTGCCTGATTCCGTTACGGAAGGCGACGAAGTTACCGTGATTGGTGACAAGTTCACTCCGGAAGGCAACGTCAAGGTAATCATCCGAAACTCAAATGGTGAAGAAACCCCAGTACATGAGGGCGATGTCATCGTTGATGAAGATGGTCGATTCGAGTACAAGTACGATACCGGTGGCTTGCCAGAGGGTATCTACACCGTTGAAGTGACGGACGAAGAAACCGGAAAGACTTACACTGAGTACTTCCAGGTAACTCCGGACGATGCCGCTGAGAACGAAGTTCACATCGATATCACTCCTAATCGTTTGGTCAAGGGTGAATCGGGAATCGTAACCGGTAAAGAGTTCACCGCAAATGGTGAAGTCAAGGTCGAGCAGAGCCAGCTGGGCGACACCAGCTCGGACGTAGCCAAGATCGCTGCTGCTGCCATGCCTGAAACCGTTACCGCTGACGACAAGGGCGACATTAGCTTCGAGGTCGACTCGACTGATTTGGCACTTGGTAGCTACTTGATCGTTGCAACTGATGCTGAAAGCGACGCATACGGGTTCACAACCTTCACCGTTGTGGCTGACGATTCGACGGATGTGAACACGGCAGATAACACGGATGTGAACACTGCGGATAACGCTGATGCGAACACCGATGCGAACACGGATGTGAACACTGCGGATAACGCTGATGCGAACACCGATGCGAACACCGATGCGAACACGGATGTGAACACTGCGGATAACGCTGACGCGAACACGGACGCGAACACTGCGGATAACGCTGATGCGAACACGGACGCGAACACGGATGTGAACACGGATGTGAACACTGCGGATAACGCTGATGCGAACACGGACGCGAACACTGCGGATAACGCTGATGCGAACACGGACGCGAACACGGATGTGAACACGGATGTGAACACTGCGGATAACGCTGATGCGAACACCGATGCGAACACTGCGGATAACGCTGATGCGAACACCTCGGATAACTCGGACTCAAAGTCCGATGACTCCAAGGGAACCCAGAAGGACGATTCCAAGAAGGATCGCCTGGCAGATACCGGTTCTAGTGGAGCTCTCTGGATTAGTGCAGGTGCGCTGGCACTTGTACTGCTCGGAGCCGGTGTGACTGTGCTCGCGCGAAAGCGTTCAGCATAGTCGAATTGCAGTAATTTGAAATAGGAGGGGCATTTAAACGATGCCCCTCCCATTTCGCTTTCTAGTAGTCTTTACAACAATTCACGGGTGTCGAAGAATTTGGAGACAATAGCTTGATGAGGCAACAGAAAACTAAGCCCAAGCTGTTTACAGTGCTGGTGCTTTTAATTGCGGGTGTGGCCGCCTTGGGGCACGTCGGTGCCACATTGGCGTTTACCGGTCCTTCAACACCCATCAAGTCATCATTACAGCCAGAATTGAACAAGTATTTTCTTGGACCGCTGGACCAAGGCTGGAGTCTTTTTGCACCTGGGCCGTATTCGCAGGATGAATACTTCACAATGCGTGCATGTCTCTCCAGCGCGGAAATTTGTGCCAAAGGCAGCAAGCATGGCGCTAAATTTTCTGAGTGGCGCGATGTTACGGCCGAGGAAATGGAAAGCCGTGCCGGCAATATGTTTGCCAATCGTGAATCAAAACAGTCTAAGTCTATTCACGGACGGCTGTGGAGCGCTGCATCGAATTTGACCGCGGATTCTCGATCGCAAATCGCTAGACCGTTTATTCAGGGAACACCGGTCTTCGGCGTGGACCTGAATTCAGATGAGGCTCGCGAGAAATATTCTGCAACAGCATTGAGTAATCTAAGAGCCTATAAACGCATGGAAGATACAGCCGTCGGATTCGCATCGCTTTACGCCATAGAACAGTGGGGCGGAGCATCAATGGTCGAAATTAAGCTTCGACGCGAACCGATTGTTCCGTTCGCTCAGCGAAACGACGAGAACTCAACAACGAAAACTCGCGAAACCTACATCGGATGGCGAGATACCAAGGAATTTAGCCAAGCGGCGGTGTTGGTATGGAGCTGAAACATCAAACGAGCAGTGCTCCTTCGATCGGCGGATGGATCTCTAAGAATCGCGCTTTCTTCCCCAATGCATTGACCTGGGTCTACAGATGGTTTACCGCGAACCGGCATGCGCCATACGGTCTTGCAGTCATGCGCATGGCGTCGGGACTTTTTATTCTGGGTTGGTTGATCGCCAACATACCTGTCGCTACCAAGATCTGGGGGCCGGGTTCTGAGTACCTTGAACCCTATCGTTCTGTGCTTGGCTACAAATGGCCTTTGGACATTCTGCGAGATGCGGGGCTCGGGTTCTTCGTCTTCTGGTACGTGATGGCTATCGTATTGGCAATCGTATTTGTGGTTGGTTGGCAAACTCGATTTGTCACTCCGCTCTTCTTCATTTTTTATACGGCGATCAACGCACAAAATACGCCAGTTTCCGACGGTGGAAACTACTTCATCCGTATCATGCTGATCTATTTGATTTTTGCTGACTTGTCTAAGCACTGGTCTGTGGATTCTTGGCTACGTAGACGCGCAGGGAAAACGAAAAAGGAAATCGAAGCAGTTACGGTCCTGCACAACCTTGCGCTGTGCCTGGTTGTAGCCCAACTTTGCATGGTCTATCTTGAAGCAGGACTGTACAAGGTTCAAGGCAAACTCTGGCAAAACGGTACGGCAATGTACTATCCGGTTAGTTCCGAGGCGTACGGTGTCTTCCCTTGGCTTAGCGATTTAATTACCACGAATTCGTGGATCGTTGCTTTGACTACCTACGTGACTGTTGTTGCTCAAATTGCATTCCCATTCATGCTGTTCCATAAGATCAGCCGGAGAATTGCGTTGGTTACTATTCTTGGAATGCATATCGGCATCGCAGTTGTTATGGGCCTCCCTTTCTTCTCAGGCATTATGGCTTCCGCAGACGCGGTGCTGGTGTCTAGCGCGACCTGGCTGACGATTCAGCGCTGGCTGTACGGGGTGTGGAACGACCGGTTCCGTACGAAGAAGCCGTCGCTGAAGATTTCTGAAAAGATCGAAATCAACGAGAAATCAGCCGAAAAAGTCTCTTCCAACGCTTAGCCGAAGAGGCTCTTGAGCATAAATTTAGGGGCGAACCGTTTTGGTTCGCCCCTAAAATTATGTAGCTGGTACTTTGCGTCGCTGTTGCGGATCTAGGCGGATTACTCGCCTACGTAGAACAGACGCTTGTTCACGAACTCGTCCATGCCCAGTGGTCCAAGTTCTCGGCCGAAGCCTGAGCGCTTGACGCCACCGAATGGCATCTCTGCTCCTTCGGCGCTGGCTGCGTTGACGTTGGTCATGCCGGACTGCAGCTTCTGTGCCACCTTGGATGCGCGCTCAACATCGGTGGAGTGCACCGATCCGCCAAGGCCGTAGATGGTGTCATTGGCCAGCTCGGTTGCTTCTTCGTCGCTGGATACCTTGTAGACGACGGCTACCGGACCGAAGAGCTCTTCGTAGTAGGCGCGCATGTCCTTGGTGATCCCGGTGAGCACAGCAGGGGAGTAGTAGGCCGAAGGGCCATCATGCAGCACGCCGCCTGCATGCAGGGTAGCGCCCTTGGCGACCGCATCCTGAACCTGCTCGTGCAGCGCTTCTGCAGCCTGGCGCGAGGAAAGCGGAGCGAAGGTTCCCTCGGCTTCTTCCATTGGGTCCCCTGGCTTCAGGCCTTCGGCGCGCTTGGTCAGTTCGGAAACGAACTCGTCGTAGATGTCGTCCATGACAATCATGCGTTTGTTCGAGTTGCATGCCTGGCCGGTGTTATCGATGCGGTAGCCCCAGGCGGTATCCACAATGCCCGAGACATCATCGGAGTCCAGCACAACGAAAGGATCCGAGCCGCCCAGCTCCAGTACTGCCTTCTTCAGGTTGCGTCCGGCCTGCTCGCCGATGATTGCGCCAGCGCGCTCCGAGCCGGTCAGCGAGACGCCCTGGACGCGGGAGTCGGCGATGATGGTGGAGATCTGGTCGTGGGTAGCGAACAGGTTGTTGTAGACACCTGCCGGGACGCCGGCTTCATCCATGATTTCTTGGATGGCCAGTGCCGAACGCGGGCAGGATTCTGCATGCTTCAAGATGATGGTGTTGCCCAGCATCAGGTTAGGCGCTGCGAAACGGGCTACCTGGTACAGCGGGAAGTTCCACGGCATGATGCCCAGCAGCGGGCCAACTGGACGCTTCTGCACGATGGCTTTGCCACCGGAGAAGGACTTGATTTCCTGGTCTGCGGCCAAGGTCGGGCCTTCGGTAGCGAAGTATTCAAAGATTTCCTGGCAAAATTCTGCCTCGCCCACGGCTTCAGACAATGGCTTGCCCATTTCCGTGGTCATGATCTTGCCCAGTTCCGCTGCACGTTCAGCGAAGAGTGCGCCGACCTTGGAAACAATCTTGGCACGCTCGGTGATATCAACGTCCTGCCATGACTCGTAGGCGCTTTGCGCTGCGGTCAGTGCCTGTTGAACTTGGTCATCGGTTGCCGCGTTGAATTCTTCAACAACTTCACCGGTAGCCGGGTTCAAGACCTTGTAGGTTGGGGCGCTCATCAATGCTCCTGTCGTAGGTACCAAAGTGGTTGGCGTAAGCCCTATGCGCTTACGCTATCGAACTTCACGCAATAAATGAATGTAATTCACTTCATATTTCGTCTACTTTGAGCCTATCTGGAGAAACCATTTTGAGCCACCACAGAACAGCAGGCATTGGGCTGAAAATCTGGATGCTGACCGAAGGGAAAGAAAAAGTCACGGTTTGCCAAGATATCCTTGGCAAACCGTGACTTCAATGCACGCCAAATTCGGGTGTGATTAGTGGGTTGCTAGCCGATAGCGGAAGCGCGCCACCAATCGATGCCGGCATCGCCCTGGGCAATCTTGGCGATTTCAGCCAATTCAGCTTCGGTGAAATCAACGTTCTCCAGTGCGCCCAAGTTCTCATCAAGCTGCTTGGTCGACGAGGCGCCAATCAGCACCGAGGTCGCCGCGCCATCACGCAGCAGCCAGGCCAGGGCCATCTGGGCCAGCGACTGGCCGCGCTTCTGCGCAACTTCGTTCAGGCGGCGAACCTTGGTCAGGTTCTCTTCGGTGAGCTGGGCTTCGAGCGAACGGCGTCCGCCCTGGCGAACCACATCCGTGGTCTCCAAGTACTTGTCGGTCAACAGGCCCTGAGCCAATGGGGTGAAGGCGATGGCGCCCATGCGTTCTTCCTGCAGGGTCTGCAAGAGTCCGTGCTCAACCCATGGATTCAGGATGTTGTACGACGGCTGGTGGATAACCAGCGGAGTTCCCAAGTCCTTGGCAATTGCCACAGCTTCTGCCGTGCGCTCAGCGGAGTAGGAGGAAATGCCTACGTAGGTGGCCTTGCCCTGGCGAACCAGTGTATCCAGTGCGCCGATGGTTTCTTCCAGGGGCGTCTTTGGATCAAAGCGGTGCGAATAGAAGATGTCCACGTAGTCCAGATTCATCTTCTGCAGCGATGCTTCGCATGAGGCAAGCAGGTACTTGCGCGAACCGAAGGTTCCGTGCGGACCAGGCCACATGTCGTAGCCGGCTTTGGAAGAGATGACCAGCTCGTTGCGGTAGGGCTTGAAATCCTTGGCCATCATGCGGCCAAAGTTCTCTTCGGCGGAACCTGCTGGTGGGCCATAGTTGTTGGCCAAATCGAAGTGGTTGATGCCGTTGTCGAAAGCGTGGCGCAGGATCTCGCGCTGGGTGTCGAATGGACGGTTGTCACCGAAGTTCCACCAAAGTCCCAAGGAAAGTGGGGGAAGGCGCAGGCCCGAATCGCCAACGCGGCGGTAGCCGTAGTGCTCATAACGGTCCGCGGCAGCAGTGTATGGGCGGTGCAGTTCCGAGATGGAAGGGAGGCGTTCGTATTCCACGAGGCACCTTTCTGCCAGCGCATATGCTGGCGACGGTGGAGGATATGAGATCTTCGTTACCAGAATATGTCAGATTACTTAGTGTTTTACAGAGCCATGCGATGAATCCGCTCAATGCGTAACCGGGCTGCAGAAAGAAGTGTTAAATGAGGAACCGACCCGCCAGGCCAAGGAGGTAACGCCTGTGCGGATCGGTTCATCTAGATCACTCGCACCTTGAGAAGGTATTAACCACACTAGGAGCTGAATCTTGAAGGTAGCTGAATACCACGTGTGTTCTCTCTTAGGAAGATGCTGTTTCTAATAATTCGAGGGCGGGTCGGAAGCGGGGAAGGATTCGTCTTCCCATTCTTCGACTAGCTCTTCATCATGCTCGTCGTGCCGTTTCTTCTCTTCTGCGGCAAGCCGTTGCTTTTCCTCTTCAGCACCACCGGCCAGCCCGGCACCTGTTTGTTCAGACATGCTCTTCCTCCCAACATCCGTTCGCCACCTTCGGCAAAGATGACTTGTCCCTGTTCCTTCAGTGTTCACCCATTCACCATGGTTGTCGAGGGCAAAGCAATACTCTGATTTCGGCTTCATCGCACGGACAGGATTTAATCGTAGGTATGCCAATGATCAATAACCCCGCCGATGGATCCGAAATCTTCTTTGATGATGACCAGGACGGGGGCGAACCGATTCTATTCCTGCACGGTTCCGCACTGTCACGATCTATTTGGCGCGGCCTGGGATACACCAAAGCACTGGGCGAGGGGCACCGGACCATCCGGATGGACCTGCGCGGGCATGGCAAGTCCGCCAAATCCCACGACGTGGCTGACTACACCATGGATAAGGTGGTCGGGGATATCCAAGCGGTGCTGGATCACTTGGGCATTGAACGCATCCATATCGTCGGCTATTCCTTCGGCGCACGCACCGGACTTCATATGGCCATGCATCACCCCGAGCAAGTGATCTCCTTGATCATGCTCGGCGGCACCTACGAAATCACTGACGGCGAAATTGGAAAGCTGTTCTTCCCTGGCTATCTCGAGGTGCTTCGAAACGGCGATATCGAGGGTTTTGTCATCGGGCAGGAAAAGAACGGACGCCTTGATCCGTCCACGCGCCTGGCCTTCAAATCCAATGATCCGCTGGCCCTGGCGGCTTACTACGAAGCAGCCGAGACCTTGCAGAATATCGACTTGGCTGACCTTGCGAAAATCAGGATCCCTACCTTGTTGCTGATCGGAACCAGGGACCAGCCGCGCTTCGACCAGAACAAGATCATGGTCCGCACCTTGCCCGATGCACGCATGGTGGTCCTGCCAGAGCGAACGCACGGCAGCACGCTGTTCCCCATCGAACCGGTAGTGAACGCAATCCAGTCTTTTTGGACCGGACGCCAGCGATGAACCCGGTTCGCTTTGACTTGGAGAAGATTTCTTCGGGACTGGCCTTCGGACCAAGCCGCGAAGAACTCTACGCCTCCGTGGCAGCGCATCCTGCGCAGCCGCTGGTTATCCAAGCGCCACCGGGATCCGGTAAAACCACGATCGTTCCTCCTACGGTAGCCAACGCACTGGAACAGGCCGGGTTGACTGGCAAAATCATGGTGACCCAGCCACGCCGTGTCGCAGCCCGTGCCGCAGCCCGCCGCCTGGCCCAGCTTGATGGCTCGGCCTTGGGCGAGCGGGTCGGATTCGCGGTTCGTGGCGAACGCAGGGCATCGGCACAGACCCAGATCGAATTCGTGACCGCGGGCCTGATGCTGCGCAAGCTGCTGGCCGATCCGGATCTTGACGGTGTCAGCGCGGTAATCATTGATGAAGTCCATGAGCGTTCCATCGATACCGACTTGCTGCTGGCGATGGTCAACCAGGTCAGCGAACTACGCGATGACTTGTCGCTGATCGTCATGAGTGCCACCTTGCATGCCCAAGAGCTGTCACAGCTGCTGGCACGCGAGAAGCCAGCTGCGGTGCTCAGCGCCCAAACAGCGCAGCATGAAGTGCAAGAAGCTTTCGACAGCTTCCCCGGAACGCGCAATACCGAACACGGGTTGAAGGACGAGTACCTGCGCCATGTAGCAACCGTGGCAGTAAAGCATTCGGCCACAGCCAATGCAGCAGGCAGCACCCCGGTCGATACCTTGGTCTTTGTCCCGGGCGTGCGGGAAGTAGAACGCGTCTGCTCACAGGTGGCGGCCACCGGAGGACAGGCCTTGGCCCTGCATTCGCAGATTTCCTCCAAAGAACAGGACCAGATCCTCAGCGAACCCGCAGCAGGCAGCGCCGCACGGATTATTGTCGCCACCTCCATCGCCGAATCGTCGGTCACCGTGCCACGGGTGCACCTGGTCGTTGATGCAGGCTACGCCCGTGAACCTCGCCGGGATAGCTCGCGAGGTTTCTCCGGGCTGATGACGGTGGTTGCCAGCCGTTCGGCGGCCACCCAAAGGGCCGGACGTGCAGGACGCCTGGGGCCGGGCAAGGTGGTGCGGACCTTGGATCCCAAATCCTTTGCCGCCGCCCCAGCGCATTCCACACCGGAAATCCGTACCGGCGACCTGGCTGCTGCCGGGCTGTCGCTGGCCGCGTGGGGGACACCGCGCGGTGAAGGCCTAAGCATGTGGGAAGCCCCGCCGGCTGCCACCATGGCTCATGATGAGCAGGTCTTGCGCGCACTGGACGCGGTTGACGACTCCGGGCAGATCACCTCATTGGGTGAGCAGATGATGAAGATTCCAACTGATCCGCGTACCGCACGCGCCCTCTTGGAAGGGAACCAGATTTTCGGCACCCGGGCGGCAGCCGAGGCGGTGGCTTTGCTTTCCAGTTCGGAGCGCATTGCCAGCGCGGATCTGAACGAATTGCTCAGCGCCGTGCGCCGGAGCTCGCATCCGGCGAACCGAGCCTGGAAGCACGAGGCGCAGCGTTTGGAGAAGCTTCTGGGCGTCGCCGGAAACAGTGCAGGCCGCCAGCCTGCCTCAGCTGCCCAGGGGCTGGCCGGGGTGTGCGCTCTGGCGTATCCGCAATGGATTGCGCGCAAGGTCGGCCATGAAGAATACCTGTTGGCTTCGGGCACCCGTGCTGCACTGCCCCGCGGCAGTCAATTGGTGCATGAAGAATTTATTGCGGTCGCCGAAGTCTCCCGCACTGGTTCCAAATCCATGATTCGTCGGGCTATTGGCATTGACTTTGAAACTGTCTTGGAACTGCTGCCGCAGCTTCACCAGAAACGGGAGACGGCAGAACTGGTTGACGGGAAGATCAGTGCCCGGCAGGTTGAGAGCTTTGGTGCAATCGAGCTGGCAGCCCATCCCATCAAGGCCACCGAAGAGTTGGGCAAGGAAGCAGTTGCTAATGCCATTGCCATCCAAGGTCTTGGCTTCTTCGGCACCCACGATAAATTCGAGGCCTTGCGCCGGCGTATGGATACGGCTCATCGCTTGCTGGGCGAACCCTACATCGCGGTAGATGACCAGAGCCTGATCGCATCTGCAGGGAACTGGCTGCAGCCGGTGCTGCGTCAGGTGGCTTCGGGCAAGAACGTGGCCAAGGTCGATTTGTATTCGGCGTTGCGCACGTTGCTGCCTTGGGAGCATGTCCATGATTTTGATGCACTGGTGCCAGAAAGGCTACAGGTGCCCTCCGGGTCCAGGATTTCCGTGGCGTATCCGGAGATTGGCCAGTCGGGGCCAGCTGTCGTATCGGTGAAATTACAAGAATGCTTTGGAATGGATACTTCCCCGCGCCTGGTCAATGGCAAGCTTGCGGTGCAGTTTCATCTGCTCTCACCGGGAGGGCATCCGCTGGCGGTCACCGACGACTTGGTCAGTTTCTTCAATGGCCCCTATGCGCAGGTTCGCGCTGAAATGCGCGGGCGCTACCCGAAGCATCCATGGCCAGAGAACCCATGGGACCACGTGGCTACCGCCAAGACGAAGAATCGCTTGAACAGGCAGTAGAAAGCAGTACGCCGGGAGAGCGGGTGAAAAACACCCGCCCTCCCGGCGTACTTAGTTGTGCGTGCTTAGGCGAAGGCCGAGAAGCCGGTGATGTCGCGGCCCATGATCAGCGCCTGCACGGTTTCGGTGCCTTCATAGGTATGGATTGCTTCTACATCGGCGAAGTGGCGTGCCACGCGGTTGCTTGTCAGAATGCCGTTGCCGCCGAGCAGGTCACGTGCGTTGGAGGCAATGACGCGCGCGGTGCGGGTGGCGGTGTACTTGGCCAGCGAAGCCTGCGGGCCGGTCAGGTCGCCTGCGCCTTCGCGCTTGGTAGCCTGCATGACCAGCACCTGCATGGTGGCCAGCTCCGACTGCATGCGGGCCAGGCGTTCCTGGACAATCTGGCTTTGGGCAAGAGGTCGGCCAAACTGCACGCGCTGCTTGGCGTAGTTCACTGCCGACTCGTAGCAGGCAGTTGCGTGGCCTACTGCCGACCAGGCGACGCCCAGACGGGTAGCGAACAGCACGCGGGAGGTGTCCTTGAAGCTCTGTGCATTAGGCATGACATCTTCATCCGGGACAAAGACGTTTTCCATGCGGATATGCGCCTGCCAGATGGCACGCAGCGAAAGCTTATTTTCAATGGTGGTTGCGCTGTAGCCCTCGGCATCCTGATGGACGATAAAACCGCGGACCTTGCCCTGCTCATCGCGGGCCCACACGATGGACACGCCACCGATGGAGCCGTTGCCGATCCACTTCTTTTCACCGCTCAAGCGGTAGCCGCCCTGGACCTTGGCAGCTCGGGTTTCCAAAGAAACGGAGTCAGAGCCGTGGGTTGGCTCGGTCAGTGCGAAGGCTCCGGGAAGTTCGCCACGCAGCATGGGCAGTGCGTACTTCTGAATCTGCTCATCGCTGCCGCAGTACAGCACGGAGCGCACCGCCAAGCCGCCCTGGACACCGACAATGGTGGACACCGAGCCGTCGCCGCGGGCCATTTCCATATTGACCAGGCCGGCGGCCAGCGGGCTCATCTGCTCGTAGCCCTCAAGGTTCAGGCCATCGCGCAGAAGGTCTGCGTCGCCCAGCTTCTTGATCAGGTGCAGCGGGTAGTCAGCCTTGTCCCAGTACTCGTGGATATTTTTCTTGACCTCGTCGAGGATGAACTTGCGGGCTTTGGCGCGCCAAGCGTTATCGGCTTCGCCTACTTCGGCGAAGACTCCTGTCGGATCGATATTGACGTCGCCGGACCACAGATCATATTCGGGTTCAACAACGCCGGCTGGGAATTCGAAACCGGTCTCCGGCTGGGTCATGACAGATGCTCCTGGTAGCTGTGGTGAAAAAGCTTCACCCCTAGCCTAATGGAACGCAGTGCCATGTCAAGGAACTTGGTTTCAATTGCGTAGTGTCTTCGATTATTTACCGTGTTCGCTCAGCGCGCGGGAGACCGCTTGGAGGATGGACTGCTCATCGGCACCGGCATCCAAGACTGAAACCACCACGGTCGGAGCGGCCGGCTTCTGAGCGGCAGTTTTCTGTTCCGGGTCCAGCAGATCTGCGAAGCGGTTCAGGAACTGGCGGACGTCATTGGCCAATTTGGTGCGGTCTGTGCTGGTTGCATCCTTGAGCCAGCTGCGCAAGTGGTCGTTGTGGATTGCAACCAGGCCAGCGCTCACTCCCAAGCACAGCGACTTCTCTGTGGCAGTCTTGGCCAATTCGCGTCGGTTCAAAAATCCGTAGAAAGCCCGTTCGTAACGGTGCGTGGAAACCAGTTCGCGCTCACGCAGCGAAGGCACCGAGGAAAGCAGCTTATGGCGCAGCGCGGCGCCTTCGGGGTTGACCGTGTATTGGTCGAAAACCACGTGGGCGGCATCGATCAGGGTAGTGATCGCATCAACCGACGACGCGGCCAGCGTGGTCTGAACGTGGGTGATGATCATTTCCTGGTCCGCAAAGACCATATTTTCTTTGGAGCCGAAGCGGCGGAAGAAAGTGGAACGCGAAATTCCCGCGGCCGCAGCTAACTCGTCAACACTGGTGGCGTCGAAGCCCTGGGTGATGAGTAGGTCGAGGGCTGCTGGGGGCACTGCGGAAGAAGCGATCATGATTCACGAATTTAGCACGATTCAAGGGGCTGGTTCCTAGTGTTCTGCTGAGCGCGCCGCGTAAATGATTGTGTACTAGTGTCGCCATGACTACGCTGAACAACAAGACGTTCTGAATAAAGACGTCATCTTTAGTTCAATTGAAAGAGAAGTGAGGGCCCATGGGAATCTCGATCGCAAACGCCGCGCTACGTTTGGTCAGTGGCGCATTCATTCTCAACAGCGGTATCAACAAGCTGCGCATTGATGAGGCCAGTGCTGCCGGCCTGCAGCAGATGGCAGCCAACGGCGTGCCGCAGTTGGCTGAAGTAGAGCCAGCAGTTTTCGGCAAGGCACTGTCTATCGGTGAAATCTCCCTCGGAAGCGCATTGCTCCTGCCACTGATTCCAACGCGGTTGGCTGGTCTGGGCCTGGGCGCATTCTCCGGAGCCTTGCTGGCTTCCTACCTGCGCACCCCGGGGATGACCGAATCCGATGGCATCCGCCCTACCGCTGATGGCACCGCACTGGCCAAGGATGTCTGGCTGGCAGGCATCGCTGTGGCATTGATCTTCGGACGCAAGGGCGCCAAGAAGATCAAGAAAGCAAAATAAGCAGCACAAAGCTCTTGAGCAAAACACTCAGCAGGCCGTAAGTTGATCTTGAAGACTGCGATTTTCAGCGGCCACATTTGGACAACAAGCTAAGAGGAGAACCAATGGGTTTCTTAGATGATGCAAAGAAGAAGCTGGGCGAAGCAGTCGAGAACGCGAAGGATTTCGCTGGAGACGCTACCGAAAACATCAAGAGCTTCGCCTCCGATGCCCAAGAAAAGATCGGCGAGAAAGTCGACGAATTCAAGCACGGCGAAGACGGCGAAGAGTCGGAAGAAGCTGAAGACGAGACCTAGAAGCCGCAAAATAAGCGCCTGATCCAATGGTTTTCAAACCAGGATCAGGCGCTTATTTTTTGTGCGTTGCCGGTAGTGCCTAACGCTGTGCTTTCTTGCCATCAAACAAGAATGCAACCACCAGTACAGCCGCTACTGCGATGAAGCCGGGCAGCATCAAGGCCTGGCCCAAGCCAGCGGAAGTCGCTTCCATGATCACCGCCGGATCCTTGGAGTCCGCTTGGGAGATCAATGCGGAAACACGCGCCTCCATCATCACCGCGATCAGCGCCGAACCAAGCACCGAACCGATCTGCCGGGTGGTGTTGTAAATTCCGGAACCAGCCCCGGCATCACGTGCCGTCAGATCCTTGGTGGCTGCCAGCGACAGCGAAGGCCAGATCATCGCCGAACCGATGCCCTGAACCGCTGAAGGAATCAATAACGTCCACAACGGGATCTCGGCGTGCATCATGAATGCATAAACCACGGTGGCTCCGCCAAAGAGGAAGAACCCGGGTACTGCCAGGATGCGGGGGCTGAGCTGGTTGACCTTCTTGCCAAGCTGCGGGGCGATGAAAATCGCCACCACTGCCATCGGCGAGATCATCAAGGCAGACTGGGTTGGAGTCAGCCCGCGAACGTTCTGCAAGAAGAACACCATAGGCAGCGCAATGGTGGAAATGGTCAATCCCATGAACGAGATCGCGACATTGGACAAGGAGAAGTTGCGGACCTTGAACAGGCGCAACGGAACCAGCGGTTCAGCGGTGGTCTTGTTCTGCCACCAGATGAACACCCCGAACAGTGCTATGCCAATGATGATCAAATGCCACGAACCAAGCGGGCCAATAAATGGTTCCCAGTTAGTTGCATCGCCTTCCTGGATGCCGAAGACCAGGCAGAACATTGCCAATGCGGAAAGGAAGACTCCAAACCAGTCGAAAGAATGCGCATGCGATTCGAGGCGTGGAACGAATTTGAAGACCATGATCAAGCTGAACACCGCAATGGGCAGATTGATGAAGAAGATCCACTCCCAGCCGACGGAGTCCACCAGCAAGCCGCCTGCAATGGGACCGATCAGCGAGGCGATGCCAGCGACCGCACCCCACAGGCCCATGGCTGCGCCACGATGCTCATAGGGGAAGAGCCGGGTAATGAGCGTCATGGCCTGAGGCGAAATCATCGACGCGCCAAGGCCCTGAACCGCGCGGGCTGCTACCAGGGAGCCCAAGGAATCGGATAAGCCGCACCACAGCGAGGCCAGCGAGAAGATGACCATGCCGATGAGGTAGATATTGCGCGGACCGAAGCGGTCGCCAAGGCGGCCGGTGATCAACAGCGGCACCGCAAAAGTCAGCAGGTAGGCGCTGTTGACCCACAAGATGCTTGAGATGTCGGCATCCAGCGAACTCATGATGGCAGGCATCGCGGTGGACACAATCGTGGTGTCAAGAAGGATCATGAAGAAGCCGATGACCAATGCCCACAGGGCACGCCAAGCAGACTTCTTGTCAAAAGGTATTTCGGTATTCGCAGTTTCAGGCACTGGTCAAGGCTAGTCCCTATTGGCCAAATACGAAACGGATAGCGAAACTATGGAAAGGAAATTAGTCGAAACTCACATCACCGCTGATGCGGGTGGCGACATCGCCGCTGACCCAGACACCGCGTTCGGTGGCTTCGATATGCAAGATCGCTTCGCGTCCCAAGCGAGTGCCCTGTCGCACGGTGTAGCGCTGCGGTGCATAGCCGGACTGCGTTAGCCAGGTGCCGAATGCGGCATTCAGCGAACCCGTGGCAGGATCTTCGGGAACCGCCTCGCCGGGAATGAACGCGCGGACTTCATAGTCTGCAGGCGGCTGGAGCACGACATTGCGGAAGCGCTCTTCGGAGCGTTCGAAGTCCGAGAAGTCCAAGGGGCGAAGTTCTTCACGGGTACCGGAGAGCCGCGGCAACACCGATTGGCGTGGCTGCCACACGCCTTGCGAAACGCTGGAAGCGGTATACGGACCGATCACTCCAACTTCCAGCCCCTGCAGTGCTGCAAAGTCCGGTTCAATGCCCAAGACGACATCCGCGTCTCGCAGCACCAGGCCTGCAGGGTGCGGACCGTTGACCAGCCACTGGTGGTCCACCACGTCGGACTCTTCAATGCCCAGTCCCGCGACGGCCCACTGCAAGACATCTGGCTCCAACGGGCCCGAGCGGGTCAGTGGGGGAGCCAGGAAAGCCAAGCGGCGCGAATGGTTTTCGCTGCTTTCGCGTTCTACACGCACCGGAATCAACCCGGAACCGCATTCTTGAATCAAATGGCCGGACGGGCCTGCTTCGCCACCTGACTCCAGCCAAGCGTGGGCCGCACCGAGGGTGGGGTGGCCAGCGAAAGGCAATTCAGTGCTCGGAGTGAAAATGCGAATCGCATAGTCCGCTTCTTCATCGGTAGGTTCGACGAAGAATACTGTCTCAGCAAGATTCATCCACTGCGCAAAGTGCTGCATCTGCTCATCACTCAGGCTGTCAGCATTGAACACGACACCTAGACCATTGCCGTTGAAAGCAGTGGGAGCAAAAACGTCAACCTGCTGATATGAGAATGTGCGCGACATACTTAGCATGGTGGCACATTAACCAGCAGGTTGACCCGGTGTTACGTGGTACGTCACGCAAAAAGTTACTAACCCATCATCGTCGTGAACCTTCTTTACCAATGATGCGCAACATCGATGACTAGGCGTGATCCGCCCTCAGGTCCGGCCAGGGTGAAGACCCTCATAGGAAGCCGTGCCCTGGTCGATAGCCCGACTTTGGTTTGGCCTTCAAAGCTGCCCAGCCACACCAACTGGCGCATGCTTGTGTAGCCCAAGTTCTTCACCTGGGTGCCGGGGTTGAATCCCTGGTCTGCTGAAGCATGAACCAGGATTTCCAGGTTGGCACCACCGGTTGTAGCGACCGGCAAGCCTGATCCGATTCCCGTTAGCTTATTGACGTATTTCACCGAATAGCTGGCTGCAGGTCCGGAGAGGTCAATGACCAGCCGGTCAAAGCAATCATGGCGTCCGGTCCGAAGATTTTCCACTGCGGACTGGGTGGACAAGGAACTGGCTTTAGCCAGCGAACCCCAGTACACCGTAGGGCAGGCGACAGTAGCTTGGGCTGCAGGAGCCGGCACGGCACCAGCTGCTGGGGCGACCACGAGCATGGCAGCTGCCATCGTGCCCAAGAGAATTCCAATTTTTTTCTGGCGCATCTGGATCACCGGCTTTCTTGGTTTGCGCCGAGCGGCAGCGGGTACTGCCGGTGAATCAACTAAAGGCCTTGGAAACCTGCGAGGCAATGGCAAAAAGGAATTGGAATCGCTCCGAGACGCATCTGCAATCTGGTTGCGCAATGCCCGCTCCAGAAGGCTAGAACAAGGTTGCGCACAGCATTTATTAAGCGCCATGTGACATGCTTTATTCATGACACCTACCCCCGTTGATCCCATCGACGAAACCGTCGAGGAAGTCATTACAGTTTCAAGCTTCCTCCCCGAATCGTTGCAATTTTGGGTTGTTCTGCTCGTCGGTGCTGTCGTAGCTGCAATCTTGGCATTCGTCTTCAGTGGCGTGGCCCGGCGCGTGCTGCGCCGAATCGGCGTAGACGAAGCCGATGTGAAGGCCACCCGATTCCCATTCTTCGGCCTGGTGACATCCATCGTTGCCAAGTCCGCTCTCGCGATCTTCTATGGCGGCAAGCCTTGGTACAACCCATGGCAATTTGCCATCCTGATCGTCCTGGTCATTTTCCTGACCTGGTTCACCATCAAACTGGTTCGCGTCATCGAGGCCGGCATGATGGCCCGCTTCGAAGCGAAATTCGGGCCAGGACGGCGACTGGCCAAGGTACAGACCCAGGTCGGTCTGATGCGAAGGGTGCTGATTGCGGTGCTGTGCATCATCGCGGTCGCCGCCGTGCTGCTGACAATCGAACAAGTCAGGGCACTAGGAGCCGGTCTGCTGGCCTCGGCCGGCCTGGCATCGGTAGTCGTCGGCTTGGCAGTGCAGTCCACCTTGGCCAACGTTTTTGCTGGTCTGCAGGTCGCCTTTACCGACTCCATCCGGGTGGATGACACCGTGGTGGCCGAAGGCGAGCGCGGCACGGTTGAAGAGATCACCTTGTCCTACGTTGTGGTTCTGCTGATCGACGGACGCCGGATGATCCTGCCATCGACCTACTTCACCACGACTCCATTCGAGAACTGGTCGCGGCGCAGCACCGAGATCACCGGCAACGTCGCACTGCAGCTCAAGCTCAATGCTCCAATTGCCTACCTGCGCCAGCGCAGCAGCGAACTGCTTGAATCCTCCGACTGGTGGGATGGCCGTACCAATGAGCTACTTGTGACCGACGCGCAAAACGGCCTGCAAACAGTGACCATTTATTTATCAGCACGCGATGCCGGAGACTTGTGGAACCTGCGCAATATGCTCCGCGAGAAGCTGCTGGCCGAGCTGGTGGAGAACTACCCAGAGTGCCTGCCTGATCCGCGGATGATTCCGGGCAACCCGGTCTAGGGGCAAAGCGAAAGCCACTGGCTTCAGTTTATTGAACTGGAGAACAGTGGCTTTTGTTTTCTGCGAGCCTAGAGCCGCAAGGCCGCCGGGCCATAGTCGTTGTAGCGCTGCTGGCGGGCGGTTGCTTCACGCAGGGCCGAAATCAGTGATTCAGCTTTATCGATGAGATCTTGGATCAGCTCGTCGTCGCGTTCCACCCACAGGTATTCGGGTACCGCGCGTACCGGCACAAAGTTTTCGTGCTCTTCCCACACGAATAATGTGCGTTCGGCACCAATCACATGCTGCTGCCAGAGCACCTGGCGCAAATAGTTCTTCGGGATCTTCTTGAATGGCTTATTGGTGGTCTTGATTTCCGCCAAGACCGGAATGCCCGATGCGTCAAAACCCAAGCCATCGGGAGTTGCTAGATGCAATTTCGAATGCTGCGAGTGGAAGAGCTGGGAGGAGGGGAAAATATTGAAATTCTCCTGGACCCACGCAGCGATAACAGGTTCGCGCTTGCGCCCGTGATCGGTGTAGGGATTACCGGAAAAGCCATTGCCGTAGAGCTTGTCCCATGCTGCATTCTTGATGGACTTCTCGGTGGATAACTTGGCTACATCCGTCGCCGTGATGCCCTGGGAACGTGCACGCAACCACTCGATGCGGTTTGAAGAGTCAGCTAAAATACGTTCGAAGCATTCATGTCGGGCGCCGGGCACAGTAATCACTTCATCTATTCTTCCCCATTAAAGGGCCAGAACCGTGCAGCCTGGGCTTGGAACTGAAGTGAGACTAGTCGCTGGCTTGTGCGATGGCGGTCAATAGCTGATTGACAGTCGGTGTTTGACTGGAGCGGAATTTCTCCGTGCCTTCCTGCAATAGCCGGATTACCGGGGTGCTGGTGATTCCCATTTCTTCGCCACGACTCACCTGGGCGACCACATTGATCTCTTCGACCTGAAGCTCGGGAAGCAATTCCTGGACGCGGGCAACGGTAAGCCGGGTGCGCACGCAAGGCGCGCAAAACGGTTGCGTATATAGTTCCAACTTCATCGGCTGCAAAATGCTCCTGCTGTGGATGTGAACAAACTACCGGCAACTGATACCGGGGGATGAGTCTGGCTGGCGGCCAAATGGAACCCTGCGCTGATGCGCGTATGTACCCATTGTTGAAAACATGGAGGCATGCTTGAAAATTCCCTTGGATATCCACCTGTACTCGCCGCCCATGGACTCTACCGCGCCTTTGGCTCCACCACGGCCCTGAACGGTGTCGACCTGCAGATCACGCTGGGCCAATCCCTGGCCATCATGGGACCCTCGGGTTCAGGCAAGTCCACGTTGCTGCACGCACTGGCAGGCATTGAACTGCCCGATGCAGGAAGCATCATGCTGAACCTGCCAGGACGGGCACCGGTGGACATCCAAGGACTCAAAGATAAAGCGCGAACCAGATTGCGCCGTGAATCCTTTGGCTTTGTCTTCCAATCCGGGCTGCTGATTCCAGAGCTCACCGCCCAAGAGAACGTAGCCATGGCTTTGATGATCAACGGGGTGCCGCGCGGCACTGCGATTGAACGGGCCGCAACTGCCTTGGCAGATCTGGGCTTGGCAGGCATGGAAGAACGCCGCATTGGCCAGCTCTCCGGAGGGCAGCAGCAGCGCGTGGCCATCGCCCGTGCCCAGGTGACCGGGGCGATGGTGGTCTTTGCCGATGAACCGACCGGCGCATTGGATTCAACCACAGGCTTCGAGGTACTGGAAACCTTATTGGAGTGCACCGTGGGTGCAGGGAAATCCTTGGTGATGGTGACCCATGATCCCAATGTGGCCGCACGCTGCGATCGCGTGGTGCAGCTGCAAGATGGAAAGCTGATCAGCGATAGCCCGCAGCCGTTGAACACCATGCACGGCGGTGTGCAGAAGTGAATATCCTGCACCTTTCATGGATGCTCGGCCGTCCGGCCAAATCACGGTTGGCTCCACAGGTTTTGACCGCTTGCGCCTACGCAATGGTCAGTGCGATCCTGCTGATCGTCTTGGGTGGCGCCTACTCCTTTACCAGCTTCAGCCTCGAAGCCCAGAGCATGTATCTGCCATTGGCAGCATTCGCCGTGGTACTGCTCGTGGTTCCGCTGCTGGTGCTGGGCTCAGCTGCTGCAAGGCTTTCGGCGCGCTCCAATGACCGGGCCCTGTCCTCGCTGCGGCTGCTTGGTGCCACAGGTAGGCAGATCAGCCTGGTCGCCGTGCTGCAGGCCGCAGGTACTGCGCTCGCCGGTGCACTGACCGGAGTGCTGCTGTATTTCCTGGTCGCTCCGCTTGCATCGATGCTCCGGTTCCAGGGTGCGCCCATCGGGTCGGCAATCTACCTGCCGCTGTGCATGCTGGTGATAGCAGTAGTCGCTGTCGTGCTCCTTTCTGCAGCAAGTGCAGCTGCGGGCCTGCGCAAACTGGTGATCACCCCGTTGGCGGTCGCAAGCCGTCGCCAGGTTCCCACCCCCGGCTGGTTGCGTGCGGTTATAGCCGTAGGCGGGATCGTGGTGCTGGGCTTGGTGTTTGCCAATATGGGGCAGTTCCTGCAATCAATCGCAGCGATCATTGCGGTGGTGGTTGGCGGGTTCGGATTTGGTTTGCTGATCATGAACCTGATTGGCCCGTTTCTGGTTTCCAAGGTTGGCAAGCGCAAACTGCGCAAGGCCAATACTCCGCAAGAACTCTTGTCAGCCCGCATGATCCTGGAAAGCCCTGCCGAATCCTGGCGCCAGGTTTCCGGGGTAGCCATGGCGTCCTTTGTGGCCGTGGTGGGAGGCAGCGGCGCAGCCATGATGTCAATGACCGATGATGGCCTTTCCCGCGGCACCTGGCTGGAACACGTTCCAGCCGATGTCACCACCGGCGTGCTGGTGACCTTGGCAATCAGCTTCTTCTGCGTGGCCGCCTCGGCGGCGATCTCCCAAAGTGCCAGCACCTTGGACCGTGCCGAGCTGTATCGCGGGCTGCATCGGCTGGGGATGCCGTGGGCAACGATGAACGCCGCACGGACCAAGTCGATCATGATCCCGGCATTGACTGCCTCGATCGGGTTTGCCATTGCCTCCACGGTTCTCGTATTGCCGTTGGCCGGAGCCGCCATCATCTTCAAGCCGTTGACGGTCATCACGGTAGTTGCGTGTGTATTACTTGGCATGTTGTTGATCCGGGGCGCAATTTTGGTAGCCGATCCGCAGAAGCTGCTAGCAACTAGAGAATAAAATCTCTGGTCAACTAGCCCAAAATCCGTACCTCTTTGGTTAGGGTCACTTCAGAGTCGGTGATTAGGGACGTTCCGTGTTGCGTAATGGTGAATTTAACGCGTATTGTGGCATACGGCTCGGATAGGCATGCCTAACCTAGCCAACCGATACGTTTACAGAACCTCGCATAGTCTGGAATCACCGACCCATGAAAAATTCACGTCGCGCCGGAATCATCGCCGCTTCAACTGCCATTTTCGCGCTGAGCCTGTCCGCTTGTGGGGCGTCGAGCACCACCGCGGAGCCATCGACTGATTCTTCGGCACAGGGTGCAGAAGACTTCACTCCGGTCACCATCAAGAACATCTACGGTGAAACCAAGATTGAAGAAGCCCCAGAGCGCGTTGCGACCATCTCGTGGGTCAACGCTGATGTCCTGCTGTCGCTGGACACCGTACCTGTGGGCATGGATGCCGACACCTACGGCATGAACGATAACAACTCCACCACCTGGAAGGACGCGGCTCTTGAAGGGCTGGACGCTTCCATCGGTTCCGAGAATGCCCCAGTGCAGTACAAGGTCGGCGACGACATCGACTACACCGGCATCGCCGCCTCGAAGCCAGATGTCATCTTCGCCCCGTACTCGGGCTTGGCAAAAGAGCAATACGAGAAGCTGCAGAAAATCGCTCCGGTGGTTGGCCCCATCGAGCCTAGCTACCTGACCAGCTGGGAACAGGTCACCGAAGCTGCCGGCCAGATGCTGGGCAAGGAAGAAGAAGCTGACGCCCTGATCGAAGATATCGAAGGCAAGCTGGCCAATGTGGGCGAAGAGAACCCAGTCCTGAAGGACACCACCTTCATCGCCGCTGACCTCTCGGCCCCTGAGACCGCCTACGTCTACTCCGAAGGCGACACCCGTCCACGCTTCCTGAGCGCACTGGGCATGACCCAGGCCGACTACGTGCAGAAGAACGCGGCCAAGGACACCTTCTACTTCACCGTTTCCCCTGAAAAGGTCAACGAGTGGGACTCGGATATCGTCTTCTCCTCGGCCGTTGCAGGCAACACGATGGAAGACATCATCAAGGGACAGCCGCTGTACGGCCAGATCCCAGCAGCGAAGAACGATGCCGTAGCACTGCCGGGCACCGATGAAGCAACCTTGGCAATCTCCTCGGCTTCGCCACTGTCCATTGAATGGGCACTGGAGAACGTCGTTCCCGGTATCGTCAAGGCTGCCGAAAACGCAGCCGCAGCAAAGTAAATTCGGCTAAGGATTCACTGACAGATAGTGCAACTGCGCTTCCAGGGAATGGGTAGCCGCGCCCGCCAGGCGCGCATCGAGGTCGGGGTAGACAAGCTCCAGCAATTCAGCTGGTCGCGCGTCGGCCCCGGCCTTGCCGAGTTTCTGCAAAGCGGCGCGAACTTGATCCAAACGCGCATGCCGATGCTCCAAATACATCCGCAGCAGCGGATGCGAGGAATCGTGCTGCTGGCCATGGGCCGGATGCAAAGCCATATCCTCCAAGTCCAGCAGCCGTTGCAAGGAACCCAGATAATCGGCCAGGGTGCCATCGGGATGTTCCAAGATGGTGGTACCCCGGCCCAGCACCGTATCTCCGGTAAACAGGTGGTCGCTTTGGCCCTGGCGGATGAAGCACACCGAGTCCGAGGTGTGGCCCGGTGTGAAGAGCACCTGGATATCCACCCCGGCAGCGTTGACCACTTCCTGATCGGTGAAGACCGCAGCATCCCGGCAGAACTCAGGCAGCACGGCGCGCACCGGCGCCCCGGTCATCCGGTAGAAGGAATCAATTCCTCCCGTGTGGTCCGAATGCCGGTGGGTAATGAGCACCAATTGGATATCAAAGGCCGCCAAGGCCTGCAAATGGTCTTCAAGATCCGGCCCCGGATCAATGAGCACCGCAGGTGTTCCGGGCGCCAGTTCATCCAAAGCAGGATCGAACAGCAGATAAGAATTAGTCCCGTCCAACGTCATTTCAGAAGGGTTCTGGGCACGCAGCAAGCCGATGCCTGGGGCGATAATGGTGGGCGAGGGAAGAAGAGCCATAGCAATGAGTGTAGGAACCAATGACCGCGACTGAAAGTGTTACGCGCCCAGCACGGCCTGTCAAAGCACCAAAGACCAGCCGGAAGCTCAGTGCTTTTGCGCTGCTCTTCGTGCTGCTGGCCCTCGCGCTCTTCGCATCGTTGCTGCTCGGGGCGCGAAGCGTTTCGCTGGGTACCGTCTTTGATGCGATCTGGGCCTTTGACCCGGACAACGCGGACCAAGGCGTGGTGGCTTCGCGCTTTGCGCGCACCGTTGGCGCCCTGGTGGTGGGCGCTGCCCTGGGCCTGGCCGGCGCCGGATTGCAGGGTCTGACCCGCAACCCGCTGGCCGATACCGGCATCCTCGGGCTGAACGCAGGTTCTTCCATGACAGTGGTGCTGGCGATCGCCTTTTTGGGCGTGAGCTCCTTGACCGGAATCATGATCGCCGCCTTCTTGGGTGCCGCGGTGGTGATGACCTTGGTGTACCTGGTGGCTAATGTGGGCCGCGACGGTGCGACTCCCATCAAGCTGGCCCTGGGCGGTGCCGCCATGGCGGTAGGCGTGGGCGCGATTACCAATGCGATCTTGATGATTTCCGATGCCACCATGGATCGATTCCGCATGTGGCAGATCGGCTCGATCTCCAGCAGCGGCATTGACACCTTCCTCGGTGCCATCCCCGTTGTGGCCATCGGCACGGTAATCGTGCTTTCCACTGCCAAAGTTTCCAACGCCGTCTCCATGGGGGATGACACGGCAGTTGCCCTGGGCTTCAATCTTGGCCGGGCTCGGCTGATTGGTTCCATCGGCGTGGTGATCCTTGCCGGTACGGCCACCGCAGTGGCCGGCCCCATCGCCTTTGTGGGCTTGATGATCCCGCACGCTGTCCGCTTGCTTGTCGGCTCGGACTACCGCTGGCTGATGCCCGCGTGCGTCATCGCCGGACCGATTCTGCTGCTGGTAGCTGATACCGTAGGACGGATCATCGCCCCGCCTGGTGAAATCCAAGTCGGCGTCATGTGCGCCATGCTCGGCGGACCGATCTTCATCATCATGATGCGCAGCGGCATGAAGTCGGTGAGCCTGTGAGTACAAGCGAAATGGCAGCAGCCGAAATGACCCAGCCTAGCAAGACCAAAGACTCGGACAGCTCCGCGCAGGCACCGAAAGCGATCACCGCAGTGCCCCTGGCTTCGCGCCGCAAGAGCCGTACGCGGCGTACCGCGCTGTGGATGATCCTGGCCCTGCTGCTGGCCATCGCGGCCTACCTCTTCTGGGGACGGGACCGGTTGCCGGCCGATGAAGTGCTGCAGGTATTGACCGGGCAAAGCGTTCCGGGCACCAGCTTCATCATCATCGAAGACCGCCTTCCCCGGATAGCCGTAGGCGCCTTGGCCGGTGCCGGCCTGGGCATCTCCGGCTCCCTGTTCCAGCGCTGGCTGGGCAACCCGCTGGCCAGCCCCGATGTGATCGGCGTGGGCTATGGTGCCTCGGCGGCCGCAGTGCTTGCGGTGATCATCCTGGGCTATAACGACTGGAAGCTCAACGCCTTTTCCCTTGCCGGCGGTCTGCTGATCGCCGCCTTGATCTACTGGCTCTCGGCTTCAGGCAAGCGCACCGGTTCCCGGCTGATTCTCGCAGGCCTGGCCATCGGGGCCATGCTGCAGGCGCTGATCCAATACCTGCTCACCCAAGCGCAGGTGAACACCGCCAGCGACGTCATGCACTGGCTGACCGGCTCGCTGTCATCGAGCAACTGGGAGAACGCCCTGCTGCTGCTGGTGTCCCTGGGTGTTATTGGAATTCTGCTGCTGCCGGTGGTGCTGCGCCAGCTGAAGATGCTGGAGCTGGGGGAGGACACCGCAGCCGCCTTGGGCTTGCACGTGGGCTGGGCCCGGGCACTGCTGGTCTTTGCCGCGGTAGCCATGGGTGCCCTGCCGATTGCCGTCACCGGGCCGCTGGCCTTCGTGGCGTTCCTGGCCGGGCCGATTACTGCGGCGCTGACCCGCGGTCCCATCAACATCCTGCTCTCGGGCTTAACCGGGGCAACGCTGGTGATCGTGGCCAATTTCTTTGCTGCGAACCTTTTCGCAGAACTGTCACTGCCGGTGGGAGTCATCACCGGCGCATTCGGCGCACCATTCCTGATCTGGATCCTGGTGCGCGCAAACTCAACTGGAAGCGGTGCATAACCATGGCTACTTTGCAGGCTAGCGATTTGACCTTGGCCTATGACAAGGTCACCATCGTCGACGAGCTGTCACTGGATATCCCCACCGGGCAGGTGAGCATCGTCGTCGGCGCCAACGGCTGCGGCAAGTCCACCTTGCTGCGCGCCTTGTCGCGGCTGCTCAAGCCAGCTGGCGGCCAGGTGCTGCTGGACGGAGCCGATATCCATTCCAGGCCGGCTAAGGAAGTTGCCAAGACCCTGGGCTTGCTGCCGCAGTCGCCCACCGCACCGGATGGCATCACCGCCCGTGAGCTGATCAGCCGTGGCCGCTACCCGCATCAGGGACTGTTCAAGCGTTTCTCCGCCGAGGACGAGGCGGCGGTGAACCGCGCCATGGAGCTGACCGGAACCACCGAGCTGGCCGAACGCTCGGTCGATGAGCTCTCCGGCGGCCAGCGCCAGCGTGTCTGGATCGCCATGGCGCTGGCCCAGGAAACCGATTTGCTGCTACTGGACGAGCCGACCACCTTCTTGGACGTGGCGCACCAGCTTGAAGTGCTCGATGTGGTCAGTGAATTGAACCGCAGCCGCGGAATCACCGTGGTGATCGTGTTGCATGATTTGAACTTGGCGGCGCGCTACGCCGATTACCTGGTGGCCTTGCGCCACGGCAAGATCTACGCCGCCGGACATCCCAATGAAGTGGTCACCGAGAAGACCGTCAAGGATGTTTTCGGCATGCCAAGCCGTGTGATCCCTGACCCGGTGGGCGGCACCCCGCTGGTTCTGCCCATTGGCCGCCACCGCGTGCTGCGCACCGAACAGGTGCTGGCCTCCAAGGGCATCTTCCGTGCCGAGGCCGCACGTAAGAACACCGAATCCGAGCAGGTAGTCGATGTGCAGCAGGCGATCCAGGCCGCCGCCGAACTGGATCCGAACACCATGCGCCCTGCCTATGAGCATGTGCCGACGCTGGCCTTCGAGACTACCGTGGTCAACAGCCAGCAGCTGGCACCATCCTTCCGCCGCGTTACTGTCAGCGGCCAGGATCTGGAGTACTTTGGCACCAACAGCCATCCGCTGGATATGCGCATTAAGTTGCTGTTGCCACCGGCTGGCGGCTCTGCGTTGACCGAAGAAATCGAATCGATGCGTCCGCTGGCGATGACCAGTCCGGCCGAGCAGCAGGGCTGGTACAAGCGCTGGCTATCGATTGATCCAGATACGCGCGGCTACATGCGCACCTACACCGTGCGTGCCTTCCGTGAAGCCGGCCACCGGGACAACATCGGGGCCACCTCCGAACTGGATATCGACTTCGTGATGCACGGCCACATGGTTGACGGGCAGCTTCAGGGCGGTCCGGCCACCGAATTCGGCGACCGCGCCAAGGTGGGCGACCCGCTGTTGCTGCTGGGGCCAAATAAGATGCTCAACGATTCCAGCTACGGCGGTATCGAGTTCCGCCGCGGGGATGCCACTCGCGTGTTGCTGGCTGGCGATGAGACTGCGGCCCCGGCCATTTGCGCGATCCTCGAAGCCCTGCCGTCGAATGTCACCGGCCATGCGCTCATTGAAGTTCCAGAGACCACCGACATCCTCGGTGCGTCCACCCGTTCGGGTGTCTCGGTGCAGTGGCTGACCCGTGGCAGCCACGAGCACGGCGAATTGCTGCTTTCGACGCTGCGCCAGGTCGTGGCCATTCCAGCTGCCGGCGTGGTGCATACCAATGCCGAGCCGGAAGATATCGACGTTGATGCCGACATCCTGTGGGAAACCGGCCAGGCGAACACCGCCCCGTTCTATGCGTGGATTGCTGGTGAGGCCGGCACGGTCAAGGAAATGCGCCGCTATTTGGTGCGCGATGCTGGTGTGGACCGCAAGCAGGTGGCCTTCATGGGCTACTGGCGTCGCGGCAAGACCGAAAACTAGCGGCCTTCGGGCCGAGGGCGGCTTCTAGCTGTCCTTGGCCGGTTGCTTGCAGCCGGCGCGAATTGGGCGTGGGTTCTCCCGGTCCAAGATCCCCAGTAGGCGGGTCAGCTCGGCGCGTTCCTCGGTGCCCAGCTTGTCAAAGTAGCCTTCCATGCTGGAACGGCGCAGTTCGGCCAATTCGCCCAGCTGCGCCCGCCCGGTAGGGCTCAGCGCAATCAAGGTAGCCCGGCGATCGGCAGGATCGGGGGTGCGCACCACCAGTGACTTGGCCTCAAGCTGATCGACTACCTCGGTGGTCGAGCGTGCTGCGATGTGCAGTTGTTCTGCCAGCTGCGAGTTGCGCAGCCCAACTTCGTCGGCGCGGGACAGCAAAGTCAGCACCCGGGACTGGTGCGGCGTGATCCCCAGGGGAATCAAACTGTCTCTCCAGCGCCCGCGAAGCATGCGAGAGGCGTGGAGGAAAAGATCTGCCAAGTCAGGCTTGGACTCGTCGTTCTGCATATGTTCAAGGATAGTGTGTTTCTGCGAACAACTTCAAGATGCGACCACATAGTGAGGTGACCTCTGCTATTCTTGATTTACAAGAATCAGCGAAAGGCGGTGCCTATGAATCCAATGGGTATGCCCGGCGGCGGGCCCGGTTCAGGCCGGAACTCTGCACAAGACAAGCAATGGCTATCCGAACATCCGGTATCCCTGAAGCGTATTGCAGCACTCTTCCGGCCGCATCTGGCCTCGGTCGGCGTGGTGATGGCGCTGATCGTGGCCTCATCGATCATCGGCTTGGCGCAACCGTTTATCGTCCGCGAACTCATTGATGACGCCATTCCCAATAGCAACGTCCGATTGCTGCTCTTAGGCGCCGGGGGATTGGTGCTGATCTCCTTGGTCACCGCGATCCTGGAAGTCATCCAGACCTGGCGGGCAACCTTGATGGGCCAGCGCGTGATGCATGGATTGCGCACCGGTCTGTTCACGCATCTGCAAAAGCAGTCATTAGGATTCTTCACCAACTCGCGCTCCGGAGACGTGCAGTCTCGACTGATCAACGACGTCGGGCAAATGCAGTCGGTGATCACCAATTCGGCAACCAGCATTGCCTCGAATCTCACCACCGTGGTGGCCACCGCCTGCGCCATGGTGGCGATTTCCTGGAAGCTGAGCCTGATCTCATTGGTAGTACTGCCTCCTGCGGTGCTGCTGGCAAAGCAGACGGCAAAACTGCGCCGTGCAGTGACCGGAAAGCGCCAGCGAGAGATGTCCAACCTGACTTCCTTGATCGAAGAGCGGTTGAGTATCTCAGGTGTCCGCTTGGCCAAGATCATGGGCACCGGAAGCGCCGATGCGGCGGCCTTTGAGGATTCCAGCCACAAGCTCATAGACCTGGAAATGAAAAGTGCATTGGCCGGTCGCTGGCGGATGGCAACCATGAGCATCATCTTCGCCGCTATTCCTGCGGTGCTGTACCTTGTCGCTGGCCTGCCGGCCACCGGACAAGGAATGAGCATCGGCACCCTGGTGGCCTTTACCGGGTTGCAAGCCGGCATCTTCCGGCCGGTGATGGGCATGATGCAGATTTCCGTCCAATGGGTTTCTGCCATGGCCCTGTTCAGCCGAGTCTTTGAATATCTCGACACGGACCAGGCGCTGCCTGTCGCGCCGCGGCCGCGCGCCATTGATGCTGAAAACCTGCGTGGTGAAGTGCAGCTGCGCGATGTCAGTTTCCGCTACCCCGAAGCACACCGCGCCACCTTGGACCAATTGGACCTCGTGCTGGAGGCCGGAACCATGACCGCGGTTGTCGGAGCGACCGGGTCGGGTAAATCCACGCTCGGATCACTGCTGCCCCGGCTATTGGATCCCACTAGCGGGCAGGTCTTGCTTGACGGGGTAGACCTGAAGGAATTTGATCCTGAAAGCATCGCCCAGGTGGTCTCCGTGGTCGCCCAAGAAAGTTACCTGCTGCATGCCTCGGTGCGCGAGAACCTCTTGTGGGCCGCGCCGAAGGCAACTGAAGCTGAACTCTGGCAGGCGCTGGAAGCCGCGCAAATTGCGGAGCTGGTTCGCGGTCTGCCGCAGGGGCTGGAGACCCAGGTCGGGCAGCGCGGCCACCGGTTCTCCGGCGGTGAGCAACAGCGTCTGGCCATTGCCCGCACCATGCTGCGCAGGCCCAAGGTCCTGGTTCTGGACGAAGCTACCAGCGCATTGGATACGGTGACCGAAGCGCTAGTCCAGCAAGCGCTGGATGAACTTGCCGTGGGGCGCACTACCTTGCTGATTGCGCACCGCTTGAGTACCGTGATGCGAGCTGATCGCATCGTGGTGCTCGAAGATGGCCGGATTGCCGAATCGGGAACATATGACGAATTGCTCCAGCTAGGTGGACGCTTCGCCCAGCTGGTATCAAGAAACGAACTGGCTCAACGGGCCAGCTAGCACGAGCCGTCTTTCAGACCCTGCTGTTCCAGAGAAGCCAGGATCTTGGGCAGTGCGGATTCCAACGCCGAGCGTTCGGTTTTATTCAGCGAGTCAAAGAAGGCTTCACGCACGAAGCTGACATGCGCAGGCGCGGCTTCCTCCACGGTCGTCCGGCCCTGGGCAGTCAAGGTAATCTGGTGACCACGGCGGTCAGTCTCATCTGCGCAACGGCTGATCAGACCCTTGGACTCCATTCGGCGCAGCAGGTGGGAGAGCCGTGAGCGATCCCAGCGCAGTGCGGTGGCGACATCGGCCGGGCGCAAGCTTGGTTCAGTGCTTTCTGAAAGTACGGCAAGCACGGAATATTCTCCGGATAGCATATTTGAATCGCGCAGCAGCTGGCGATCCATGGCACTTGGAAACTGCCAGAGGAACTCGCGTATGGTCCGCCAGAGTTCCTGCTCAGCATCGGTGAGCCAGCGGGTCTCTTCGCTCTTCATTTTCTTCCTCGCCGTCGGTGCTCCAAGATGGAGCAAGAAATATTGTTGACGCATCAATCATCTCGTGTATAGTTGAATTTTGCAAGAGATAGTGACGTGTCAACTAAAAATTGGTCGCAGGATTTCAAGGAATGCGACCTGCTGGAGAACGCGCCGACTGGCAATGCATAAAGCAGAGCACCTGCAAGGCATCCATTCGGAACTGCAGATCGCCCGCCTACAGATCTCCGGCCTCAGCCCGCTGTTCAAAGGCTAGGCATTTCGATGCGCACATTCGGTTGAAAGTGGAAGGGAGCTGGAAAACAGCTTTCGGCCATTTCCTTACCCGATCAACTGTCATAGTCTCGATGTGAGTGGTTTATGCACGGGACTTCAAAATTCTTTGGAAGGAATGCGATGAGTCAGGAATATTCAACCAAGGGCGCCTACGTCACTGGCGGAGAATTCACCCGAGATACCAACTACATCCAAGACCGCATCGTGGCCGACATCAGCGCCGAGCACTATGGGGACGGGAATTGCCACAGCAAAATCGGACACCCCAATGCCGGGCTATCCGAAGGCGCCCAGCTCTGGCCGGTGGAAGCCGGACGCTACCACCTGGTGGCTGCCCGCGCTTGCCCATGGGCTAACCGCACCCTGATTGTTCGCCGTCTTCTGGGTTTGGAAGATGCGCTGTCCGTTGGCCTGCCCGGGCCAACCCACGACGCCCGCAGCTGGACCTTCGACCTGGATCCAGGAGGCAAGGACCCGGTTTTGGGTACCGAGCGAGTCCAGGAAAACTATTTCAAGCGCTTTGCCGACTACCCGCGCGGCATCACCGTTCCGGCCATCGTAGATATCCCAACGGGAGCTGTGGTCACTAACGACTACCCGCAGATCACCTGGGACATGTCGACGCAGTGGAAGGAATTCCATCGTGAAGGCGCACCGAACCTGATTCCTCAGGACCAGCTCGAAGAGATGCTTCCGCTGATCAAGCGCATCTTCACCGAGGTGAATAACGGGGTCTACCGGGCAGGTTTCGCCGGAGACCAGCAGGCCTACAACGATGCCTATGACCGCCTGTTTGCCGCCTTGGATTACCTCGAAGAGCGGCTGGCGACTCGCCGCTTCCTGATGGGCGACTGCATTACCGAGGCCGACGTCAGGCTGTTCACCACCCTGGTGCGTTTAGACCCGGTCTACCATGGCCATTTCAAGGCCAACCGCAATAAGCTCATCGACATGCCAAACCTCTGGGGCTACGCACGGGACTTGTTCCAAACCCCAGGTTTCGGCGACACCATCGACTTTGAGCAGATCAAGGCCCACTACTACGTGGTCCATGAAGACATCAACCCAACGCAGATCATCCCCAAGGGACCGGAGCTGGACAACTGGCTCGAAGCTGCCGGCCGCGAAGAACTGGCCGACAACGGCCCGTTCCTAGACGGCACGGCACCGGGCGAAGTTCGTGCCGAAGAGCGCGTCCAAAGCGGGCATAACCCGCTATACCCGGCCTAGGCTGCCGAAAACTTCAGTACATCGGCTGCGGGCACCAACATGGAGTTGGTGTCCGCAGTCGTTTGCGTTTATTCGAAATCGAAGCCTCGGGCTTCGCAGGCCTTCTGGAAGGCCTCCAAGTCGGTGATCTTCGGTGCACCGGATTCATCGGTTGCTACCGCAGCGCTGATCTCGGTGGTGGAGGCCGCAGCGCCATGCTCGGCGGCCTTCTTCATGTTCAAGGCACCGGCGCCTTCAGGGCTGATCAAGCCGCCGCCGAAGTGGATGCATGCGGTATGGCCTTCTGGATCCTGCTCGCGCAGCTCATCGATCGAAGGACCAGTGCAGGACGACAGGACCAAAGCTAGTACGGCCAGTAGCGGCAGAATCTTTTTCACCACTCAATCCTAGGCATAGTCCAGTCGATAACCTGTGATTCATCAAGCACACAATGGATGACGACATGACCGGGGGCATGAAAGCATGCGTGGCCATCGACATGGCAGGATTAAACTATGACGATCATTGCAGCTGCGGATGGATCAGCCCTAGGAAATCCCGGACCAGCCGGATGGGCTTGGTACGTGGATCAGGACAACTGGGCCGCAGGCGGGTGGGACCATGGCACCAACAACATGGGCGAACTCCAAGCGGTGCTCGAACTCTTCCGCGCCACCGAACACCTGCCGGAAGAAGAACTGAGGATCCTGTGCGATTCGCAGTATGCGATCAACTGCATCAGCAAATGGATGCCGGGATGGAAGAAAAAGGGCTGGAAAAAGGCCGACGGCAAGCCGGTACTGAACCAGGACATCCTCAAGGAACTTGACCAGGCTATCGCCGGACGCAAATACACCTTTGAATGGGTCAAGGGCCATGCCGGCCATGACCTGAACGAAGCTGCCGATGATCGCGCACGCGCAGCTGCCACCGCGCACCAGAAAGGCACCGCGGTCGAGTCCGGCCCGGGATACACCGCCGCTGGTGGTGCAGCTGCTTCCAGTGCGCCGGCCGCGGCTGAAGCAGTGGCCGCACCCGAGGCAGAACCTGTCCCCGCACCTGAACCCGCCGTGGACCTTGCCGCCACCGTCTACGAGCTGGAACAAGGCTTCTTGGACCCGCAGATCCGTTCCAGCTTCGCGGAACTCAACGACTTCCTGCATCCCGGTTACCAAGAAGTGACCCGCCACGGCGGGCTGCTGGATGTGGCCACGGTCCGTGCCATGCTGGAATCCGGAGCGAGCCTGCCCGGCACCGGACAAGTCCAGGTCCTCGCCGCTCGTGAAGTGGACGCGCAGATGGTGCTGCTGGCCTATCGGATGAAACCGGCCGATGCTCCGGTGCTTGTGGTTTCGTCGTGGTGGCAGCGCACCGATGGCGGTCTCAAGCTCCGTTTCCGCCAAGAAACCGTCGAGCAAAACTCCTAAGAACGGCTGTTAACGCAGTGAGGCCCGCCAATTGGCGGGCCTCACTGCGTTAACAGCCGGGGATCAGTACTGACCAGGACGGGTCTCGATGACACCCTTCTTGTAGTTGATCCGGTTGATCAACCAGGTCACTGCCCACAGGGCTACGCCGATGACCAGCAGCAGGCCGGCAATCTCATACTGGATCCAGTCTTCGCGGGAACGGGCCCATGGGCCTGCAAGGAACAGGCAGAAGCCCACGCCGAGGATCGGGATGATCGTTGGCGTGCGGAACGCACCAGGTTCAGGCTTGTCGCGGCGGAGCACCAGCAGGGCCACATTGACTACCGCGAAAACGCAGAGCAGCAGCAGCGCAGTAGTGCCGCCCAGCGAACCGACAATGCTGTTCTCCTTGTCCAGATTCACATAAGCCACCAGTGCCACGGCCAGAACGGTGCTGAACAAGATCGCTGCCCATGGGGAACGACGAGTCGAGTGCACCTTGCCCAGGAATTGCGGCAGCACGCCCTGGCGGGCCATGCCGTACAGCAGGCGGCTGGCCATGAGCATGTTCATTAGCGCGGTGTTGACCACTGCGAAGACGGTCAAGAATGGGAAGATCGCGTCAACTGGCAAGCCGGGCAGGCCAATGCGCACCACATCCAGCAGGATGCCGGCATCAGGGTTCTTCGGGTTCAGCAGGTCACCGGTCGGGATGACCATGATCACGGTGACTGCCACCAGCATGTAGATCGCTGCGCAGATGCCCAAGCCGATGAGCATGATCCTCGGGAAAGTTTTCTTGGGATCCTTGGTTTCTTCCACCAGGTTCACCGAGTCTTCGAAGCCCACCATGGCGAAGAAGGCAATGGCGGTACCCATGGTCACTGCGGCGAAGATGCTGCGGTCGTTCGGGGTTTCGAAGACCACCAGACGGGAAATATCTCCGTGGCCGGAGGCGATGACAGACAGTCCGATACCGATAATCGCAGCCATGATGGCCAGCGAAACAATGGTCAGCACGAGGTTGAACTTCACGCTCTCGCCCACGCCGCGGAAGTTGATGATCGCAAGAATCACGATGATGGCGATCGCTGCCCACATGCCGGCCTCGGGAGTGTTCGGCACGCCCTCAACAAATTGGCCGATGCCAATCAGCAGGTTCCGCCCCACCAAGGTGGCTGAGGTCGCGGCACTGGTAATACCCGAACAGGCGACGGTGAAGGCCACCAGGAACGTCACGAAGTGGATGCCGAAAGCCTTGTGGATGTACAGGGCGGCACCGGCAGCGTGCGGGTATTTGGTGACCAGTTCGAGGTAGCTGAAAGCGGTAAGGGTCGCGATCGTGAAAGCGATCAGGAACGGCAACCATGCGGCCCCACCAACCTGGCCGGCAACTTTGCCGGTGATGGCGAAAATGCCGGCACCGATGATATCGCCCATGATGAGGAATAGCAGCAGTTTCGGGCCAATCACCCTGTGGAGTTCTGTTTCTTTGCCGTCGGTTACTGCCGTTTCACTGTTCACAGTCATGCGATCGAGATCATCTCCTTCAATTTTGTAGGCAAACATTACAACTTTAGGGTCAGCGATTGAACTGGGCAAACCAGGCTCCGGGCTGGCTCACAGATGCGTGGGATGAGCGGTCACCTGCCGTCGATGAGTGGGGGGAAGAGCGCTGATTGTGTGAGCTGACGTACCTGTGCGCTTAGTATCGAATCAGCGTGTAGAACCCTGAGCGAATACGATCAAAGCGACTAGGGGTAGTTGAAGAGAGACAAGCACTTTAAGGATTTTGATGCAATCGGTGATCACTGAAGATTTCGCGCCCTTGGCACAGGCCCTGGAAGCACGAGCCGCTGAAGAAGAGAATTATTCGGCGCAGCTGGCCATTTACCACCGCGGTGAACTGGTGCTCAGCCACAGCGTAGGCGAGCACCTGGCCGGGGATGCGCTGACCTGCGTCTTCTCCTGCACCAAGGGATTGAGCGCGCTCGTCGTGGCGCTGCTGGTGCAAGACGGCCTGATCGAACCGAAGGCCTCGATGGCCACCTACTGGCCGGAATTCGCCGCCAACGGCAAGGGCCAGCTCACCGTCGGTGAAGTGCTCAGCCACCAGGCCGGAGTCTTGGGCGTGCCCGGGGGAGTGCCAAGCAAGATCCTGCTGAACTCCGCCGAATACGCCAAGGTCCTGGCTTCCATGCCAAGCATCTGGCCCTTGGGCCAGAACATCGTGGGCTATCACGCCATCACCATGGGCGTGCTCATGGAAGAACTGGTGCGACGGGTCACCGGCAAGGAACTGAAGGAAGTCTTCGAAGAGCGCATTCGCAAGCCGCTGGGTGCCGACGCCTATATCGGCCAGGACCCAGCGCTGGAATCGCGCTACCGCGACGTGCTGACGGCAGCGGAAGAACGCCCGGAATTCTTCGACCCGTTCTCCCCGGCTGGCCTCGCAGTGAACTCGGCTTCCGGCTTCGCACTGGAATCCGGTCCGGTCTACAACTGGCACGAACTGGCCAACTCTCCGCAGGTGCGCCAGCTGGGACCGGCATCCATGGGTGCGGTAGCCAATGCCCAGTCGCTGGCCGCCATCTACGCGGCCTCCTTCGGGGCAGTACCTCAGCTGGGCGTGAGCAAGGGATTGCTCTCCGAGGACACCTGGTCCCAGGTTTCCACCGAATTGGTCTACGGGCATGACCGGACCAGCGGCCTGCTGCAGGCCTTCGCGCTGGGGTTCATGAAGGCCACCGCCCGGAACAACTACGGATCGATCTTCGCCTACGGCCATGATGGTGCGAACTCCTCGCTGGCCTTTGCCGACCCGGCCTACCAGCTGGGATTCGGCTACATCCCATCGCGCAATGAAGGCCTGAAGGAAACTTCCACGGGAGTGAAGCTCAGCCAGCTGGCCCGCCAGCTGATCATGCAGAAGAACATGAAGGCCTAGGCTGCAGGCAGCAACGCGTAGCCCGGATACCGAGTAGAAACCAAGCAGGAGTGAAGTGAAGAAGTTTGTGGCACTAGGTGACTCGTTCACCGAGGGCGTTGGCGACGTTGATTCAACCCGACCTAATCAGATGCGCGGCTGGGCAGACCGGGTCGCCGAGGTGCTCTGCGCCGAAGGGGATTGGGAATATGCCAACCTGGCGGTGCGCGGCAAGAAAATTGGCCAGGTGATCAACCAGCAGCTGGACCAGGCGCTGGCACTGTCCCCGGATCTGGTCACCATTTACGCCGGAGGCAATGACATCCTGCGCCCCAAGGCAGACCTGGATGCGCTGATGCGCGGCTATGAAGGCATGGTGCGCCGATTCGCCGAAGCAGGGAGCAAGATCGTGCTGTTCACCGGTTTCGACACCGTGGAATCGCCATTGTTCTCCAAGACCCGTCCGCGCACTGCCATCTACAACGAGAAGGTCCGTGAAATCGCGGATCAGCACGGGGCGGTCATCGCTGACTACTGGCGTTGGCGCGAGTTCTCGGATATCCGCTACTGGGCGGTTGACCGGCTGCACATGAACGAGCTGGGCCATGCGCTGATGGCCGCCAAGGTTCTCGAGGTCCTCGGCACCCAGGGCATTACCGATGAAAACTGGTCTTCGAAGATCCAGCAGCCTTCCTTGCCGGACTTTGCGGTGAACTCCCGAGGCGAGAAGCTGAGGCAGGAATTGGGCTGGGCCAAAGAACATTTAGCTCCGTGGGTCAAGCGCCGTTTAACCGGTACGTCTTCGGGTGATTCCTTGTCAGCGAAATATCCTGATTACATCCGATTAACCGTCGACGCAAACTAAATACATTTATGACTTTTCCTGGCGCTGCTCCTGTTTGACCTTCGGAGCGGGGCAGGTAACATGGTTGTGTCCTGCAGGTCTCCGACCCGCAGCACACGCCACAGACGGATGGCGGGAGAGTCCCGTTCACACCATGGACGGGCGCCGTAGGAGCAATTCCTCCCCAGGAAACTCTCAGGCACCCGTACCGCCATCACGAGGCAACTCTGGAAAGAAACCGGCCCGTTCCGGTTCACCGAAGGTGCAAGTGTCCGGCTTAGTTTGCTGGATGCGTAAAACTCTCAGGTTATGCAACAGGGATGGGGAGGTAAAAAGACCTTCCTTTGGCATGCGCCAAGACAGATCCCATGGAGATACCAGCACCATGACCATCACGCAGACTTCGGCACCTTCGAATACTGAATTTGTTGCCCGCCACATCGGCCCGCGTCCATCGGACGTAACCACCATGCTTCAGACTCTGGGCTATGACAGCCTCGAAGCGCTGATCGATACTGCCGTTCCGGCTGACATCCGCCAGGAATCCGCACTGGATATCCCCAATGCCCTGAGTGAAACCGAAGCACTGGCCCACCTGCGTGCGCTTGCCTCGAAGAACGTCATAAAGACCCAGATGATCGGTCAGGGCTTCTACGACACCATCACCCCAGCGGTTATCCGTCGCAACATCGTGGAAAACCCAGCCTGGTACACCGCATACACCCCGTACCAGCCAGAAATCTCCCAGGGCCGCCTTGAAGCCCTGCTGAACTTCCAGACCATGGTCATGGACCTGACCGGCTTGCCAATCGCCAACGCCTCGCTGCTGGATGAATCCTCCGCCGCAGCCGAAGCCGTGCTGATGATGCGACGCGCCAACAAGAAGAAGTCCAAGGGCAAGACCGTCTTGGACTCCAACATCTTCCCGCAGACCCTGAAGGTCGTGCAGGGCCGTGCCGACGCGCTGGGCTTCGAAGTTGAAATCGCCGACCTCTCCGCAGGCCTGCCAGAAGGCGACATCTCCGGTGTCGTGCTGCAGCAGCCAGGCAACAACGGCTCGATCGCCGACCACGCTGCGATCATCGCAGCGGCCAAGGAATCCGGCGCCATGGTCACCGTCATCGCCGACCTGTTGGCTCTGACCATGATCACCCCTCCGGGTGAGCAGGGTGCAGATATCGCCGTGGGCAACACCCAGCGCTTCGGCGTGCCGCTGTTCTTCGGCGGTCCGCACGCAGCCTACATGGCAGTAGCTGATGGCCTGACCCGCTCCATGCCAGGACGCCTGGTGGGCGTTTCGGTGGACGATGCCGGAGTCCCTGCCTACCGTCTGGCACTGCAGACCCGCGAACAGCACATCCGCCGCGAAAAGGCGACCTCCAACATCTGCACCGCACAGGCCCTGCTGGCCATCTGCGCATCGATGTACGCGGTCTACCACGGCCCAGCCGGCCTGAAGCAGATCGCAACCCGCGCCCATAACCACGCTCGCGTGATCGCCAGCTCGCTGGTAGCCGCCGGCTTCACCCTGGCTTCGGATTCCTTCTTCGACACCGTTGTGGTGAACGTGGAGAACGCCGACGTCATTGTCGCAAAGGCCATCGAGTCGGGCATCAACCTGCGCAAGGTCAACGACACCCAGGTGGGCATCTCCACCGATGAGGCCACCACCAGCGCCATCGTCAAGTCCCTGCTTGAGGTCTTCGGCGCGCAGCTCTCGGCTCCTGAAGGATTCGAGATCCCTGCCGGCCAGGTCCGCACCAGCGACTACATGACCCACCCGATCTTCAACACCATTTCCTCGGAAACCCAGATGATGCGCTACCTGCGCCGCCTCTCGGACCGCGACCTGGCGTTGGACCGCACCATGATCCCACTGGGCTCGTGCACCATGAAGCTGAACTCGGCTGCCGAGATGGAATCCATCACCTGGCCTGAATTCGCTTCGATCCACCCTTACGCACCTGCAGCGCAGACCGAGGGCTGGCGCGAGCTGATCACCGACCTGGAAGGCCGCCTGACCGCCATCACCGGCTACGCCGGCGTTTCGATTCAGCCAAACGCGGGCTCGCAGGGCGAGTACGCAGGCCTGCTGGCCATCTCGGATTACCACCGTTCGCGCGGCGAAGGCCAGCGCGATTTGTGCCTGATCCCGGCTTCGGCCCACGGCACCAACGCCGCTTCGGCAGTACTTGCCGGCATGCGCGTGGTTGTTGTGAAGACTGCTGCCGATGGCACCATTGACGCCAATGACCTGGAAGCCAAGATCGAGGCCAACAAGGACGTCCTTGCGGCCATCATGATCACCTACCCATCCACCCACGGCGTCTACGATGCCGATGTGCGCGAGGTCTGCGACAAGGTCCACGCTGCCGGCGGACAGGTATACATCGACGGCGCGAACATGAACGCCATGGTCGGACTGGCCCAGCCAGGCAAGTTCGGTGGCGACGTATCGCACCTGAACCTGCACAAGACCTTCTGCATCCCGCACGGCGGCGGCGGCCCGGGCGTTGGCCCGATCGGCGTCGGCGAGCACCTGCTGCCATTCCTGCCAGGCGATGCCTCGGGCACCTACACCGAGCGTGACGGCGTGCCAGTTGTGGCTACCGCCTTCGGCTCGGCCGGCGTCCTGCCGATCTCTTGGGCCTACATCGCGATGATGGGCGGGGACGGGCTGACCGAAGCCACCAAGCATGCGATTCTGAACGCCAACTACATCGCCAAGCGCCTGAACGAGCACTTCCCGATCCTGTTCACCGGCAATAAGGGCCTGGTAGCCCACGAGTGCATCCTGGATCTGCGCGAACTGACCGCCAAGACCGGGGTCACCGCTGAGGATGTCGCCAAGCGCCTGATCGACTTCGGCTTCCACGCACCAACCCTGTCCTTCCCGGTAGCAGGTACCTTGATGGTCGAGCCGACCGAATCCGAGGACCTGGGCGAGATCGAGCGCTTCATCGAAGCGATGATCACCATCCGCCAGGAAATGGACGAGGTCCTCTCCGGTGCCTACAGCATCGAAGAATCCCCATTGCGCAACGCACCGCACACGGTTTCCGCAGTGGTCAACAGCAGCTGGGACCGCAAGTACTCCGTCGAGCAGGCTGCCTTCCCGGTACCAGCGTTGAAGTTCGACAAGTACTTCCCAACCGTGGGCCGCATCGACGGCGCCGGTGGCGATCGCAACCTGATCTGCTCCTGCCCGGCTCCTGAAGCCTTCGAAGACTAAGGAAGAGTTAGAGATGACTGAGACTACCCAAGCACTCAAGCACACCGCACTGCACGCGCAGCACGAAGAGCTCGGCGCCAACTTCACCGACTTCGGCGGCTGGGACATGCCACTGAAGTACGGTTCGGAACTGGCCGAGCACAAGGCAGTACGCTCCACCGCCGGCCTGTTCGACCTCTCGCACATGGGCGAGGTCTACCTGACCGGTCCAGAAGCTGGCAAGGCGCTGAACACCGCGCTGGCAGGCAACCTGAACGTGATGAAGGTCGGCAAGGCTAAGTACTCGCTGATCCTGAACGCCGAAGGCAAGATCATTGATGATCTGATCGTCTACCGTCTCGAAGAGGAAAAGTTCCTCGTGGTTCCAAACGCCGGCAACGCTCCAGTGGTTGCAGCCGAACTGGCTGCCCGCGCCGCTGGCTTCGACGTGGTCGTTGACGACGCCTCGGATCGCCAGTCGCTGATCGCAGTCCAGGGACCAAACGCTGAAGCGATCCTGAAGAACCTATCTGCCGACGAAGCCACCGTCCAGGCCGTGACCGAGCTGAAATATTACGCAGCTGTGAACGTAGTGCTTGGCGGCATCAACGTGCTGCTGGCCCGCACCGGCTACACCGGCGAAGACGGCTTCGAGCTGATCATCGAAAACGAAGATGCAGCAGCCATGTGGGAGAAGACCGTTGAAGCCGGCAAGGACCACGAGCTGGTTCCTTGCGGCCTGGCTTCCCGCGACTCGCTGCGCCTGGAAGCGGGCATGCCGCTGTACGGCAACGAGCTCTCACTGGAACGCACCCCGTTCGATGCGGGCTTCGGCCCGGTTGTCTCCTTCAAGAAGGAAGAGAACTTCGTCGGACGAGAGGCACTTGAAGCCCTGCGCGGTGCCACCCCGGCGCGCAAGCTAGTTGGCCTCAAGGGTCTGGGCAAGCGCGCTGGACGCGGAGGTTACGCGATTGTTAAAGATGGCGCGACCATTGGTGAAATCACCTCCGGCCAGCCATCGCCAACCCTGGGCTACCCAGTAGCACTGGGTTATGTCGATGCCGAATTCGGTGAAGTTGGTACCGAGCTAGAAGTAGATCTTCGTGGTAAGACTTTGCCTTTTGTCGTCGTCGAACTGCCGTTCTACACCCGAGCCAAGTAACGTTAAACATCAGTAGGGCCAAGCTGAAGGCCCGCTAAATTCCCTTGGGAGAGGAAATACCGTGAGTAAAGTTCTTTCGTCATTGCGCTACTCGGCTGAGCACGAGTGGATCGATGCAGCATCGCCAGCAAAGGTCGGCATCACCCAGGTTGCCGCAGACGCCCTGGGCGACGTGGTCTACGTAGACCTGCCAGAGGTTGGCGACACCGTAACCGCAGGCGAGACCTGTGGCGAAGTTGAATCGACCAAGTCGGTTTCCGACCTGTACTCGCCCGTGACCGGCACCATTGTTGCCATCAACGACGAGGCAGTAGATAACCCAGCCATCCTGAACGAAGACCCATACGGCGCCGGCTGGCTGTTCACCGTTGAGGTCGCCGAAGAAGGACCGCTGCTCTCGGCAGCCGACTACGCTAGCACGAACGGTGGAAACGTCGAGTAATGAGCAACCAGACTTTTGAATCCGTTGCAGCAGCATCGCTGACTCAGTCGCTGGCTTCGCTGGACCCGGAGGTGGCGCAGCGTATCGACGCTGAGCTGGCTCGCCAGCAGCGCGGTCTGGAAATGATCGCGTCGGAGAACCACACCGCGCAGGCAGTGATGCAGGCGCAGGGTTCGGTACTGACCAACAAGTACGCCGAAGGCTACCCGGGCCGCCGTTACTACGGCGGGTGCGAAGAGGTTGACGTGATTGAGACGTTGGCTATCGAGCGCATCAAGGAATTGTTCGGTGCGAAGTTCGCTAATGTGCAGCCTCACTCCGGTGCTCAGGCTAATGCGTCGGTGTACCACGCTCTGGTCCGCCCGGGCGATACCGTGCTGGGTTTGAACCTGGCTCATGGTGGTCACTTGACCCATGGCATGAAGCTGAACTTCTCGGGCCGCTTGTTCAACATCGTTCCTTACGGTGTGGACGAGGAAACTTATGAAGTGGACATGGACGAGGTGGAGCGCCTTGCTGTGGAGAAGCAGCCGAAGATGATTGTTGCTGGCTGGTCGGCGTACCCACGCCAGTTGGACTTCAAGCGTTTCCGCGAGATTGCTGACAAGGTCGGCGCGTACTTGTTCGTGGATATGGCTCACTTCGCTGGCTTGGTGGCTGCAGGGTTGCATCCGTCGCCGGTGCCTCATGCGCATGTGGTGACGTCGACTACGCATAAGACTCTTGCTGGTCCTCGTGGCGGCATTATCCTCTCGAATGATGCTGAGATTGCGAAGAAGCTGAATTCTGCGGTGTTCCCTGGTCAGCAGGGTGGTCCGTTGGAGCATGTGATTGCTGGCAAGGCTGTGGCTTTCAAGATTGCTGCATCCCAGGAGTTCAAGGAGCGCCAGGCGCGTACTTTGGCTGGGGCGAAGATTCTTGCTGAGCGTTTGACCCGGGCTGATGTGTCGGCTCAGGGCATTAGCGTTCTGACTGGTGGCACTGATGTGCATTTGGTGTTGGTTGATCTGCGTGAGTCGGAGCTTGATGGGCAGCAGGCTGAGGATTTGTTGGCTCAGGTGGAGATTACGGTGAACCGTAATTCGGTGCCGTTTGATCCTCGTCCGCCGATGGTGACTTCGGGTTTGCGTATTGGTACTCCTGCGTTGGCTACTCGTGGTTTCTCTGAGGCTGCGTTTGCTGAGGTTGCGGAGATCATTGCGCAGACGTTGATCGCCGGCGCAGAAGGCAACACTGCTGCGCTGCCAGAGCTGAAAGAACGTGTTCTGAAGCTCGCCGAGGCTCACCCGCTGTACCCGGAGCTGGCTAAGGTTTCCGAGTAACATCACCTCGTGAAGATGTGGGCCCGGAAAGTGGAATCATTCGCTTTTCGGGCCCGCGGTCTTTCATCACCCAGAGCAGCGCACCGCGTCACCGAGACATGCAGCGCACTGCACAGCTCTGGAACTACATTCCAATGATCCGGAACTCGAATTCACGGATTACCCAAGTTCTAAGGATGTGACCCGCCATGGCGGTTAGCGTATTCGATCTTTTCTCGGTTGGCATCGGACCATCGTCCAGCCACACCGTGGGGCCAATGCGTGCAGCACACGCATTCATTGCTCAAGTAATCCGCGACGACAAACTCGACGCGCTGGAAAATATCCGAGTCGATGTCTACGGCTCCTTGGCCGCTACCGGACGCGGCCACGGAACCTTCACCGCAATCATGCTTGGTCTTGAAGGCTTTGAACCGGAAACCGTGCTCCCAGCTCAGGTTGATGAGCGGTTGGCCGACATGGAAGCTACCGGCACCCTGCGCTTGGCAGAACAGCTGGAGCATCGCAAAGACTTGGACTACAAGGTCGAAGACATGGTCCAGCACCCGCTGACTGTCCTCCCACGCCACACCAACGGCGTGAAGTTCATCGCCCTCGACGCTGAGGGCAACGAACTAGCCAATGAAACCTTCTTCTCCGTCGGCGGCGGTTTCATCGTGCGCGAAGGCGCCGAAGACCGCATTGAGAAAAACCTCGAAGCCAAACTGAACAAGCAGCCATATCCCTTCACTACGGCAGCCAAGCTGTTGGAGCATGTGAAGGAAACCGGTCTGTCCATTGCCGACATCATGATGGCCAATGAAATGGCCTACCGTTCCCGCGAAGAAATCCGCAATGGCCTGGTCCACATCTATGAAGTGATGGAAGCCTGCAAGGACTCGGCGCTGGAACGCACCGGAGTACTGCCAGGCGGCCTGAAGGTTCGCCGCCGTGCACCGGAATGGCACGAACGCCTGCGCAAGGAAGACAAGGACCGGGATCCGGTCTACTGGCAGGAATGGATCAACCTGGTCGCACTTGCAGTGAACGAAGAAAATGCTTCCGGCGGACGAGTCGTCACGGCGCCAACCAACGGTGCAGCGGGCATCATCCCAGCGGTACTGTTCTATGCCACCCACTACGCTCCGGGTGCCAAGTACTGGAACGAAGAAGAAAAGCATGACGCGGTTGTCCGCTTCCTGCTGACAGCCGGTGCTGTCGGCGTGCTGTACAAGGAACAGGCCTCGATCTCCGGTGCTGAAGTCGGCTGCCAGGGTGAAGTCGGTTCGGCATCCTCCATGGCTGCCGGCGGCCTTGCCGAAATCCTTGGTGGCACCCCCGCCCAGGTCGAGAACGCCGCGGAAATCGCGATGGAACACAATCTCGGACTTACCTGCGACCCAATCGGCGGCCTCGTGCAGATCCCATGCATCGAGCGCAATGCGATCGCCGCTTCGAAGGCAGTGAACGCTGCGAAGATGGCCCTGATGGGCGACGGCGAGCACCACGTTACCCTGGATGAAGTCATCATCACCATGCGCGAAACCGGCAAGGACATGAGCGACAAGTACAAGGAAACTGCCATGGGCGGCCTGGCCGTCAACGTAGTTGAATGCTAGTTTTCCAGTAGTAGCCTGTTGGCGGGAGGTCGGCTTTTGCCGGCCTCCCGCGTTAGTTAAACGTGATCTTGGCCCTACGGTGGAGCAATGCTCCGTATTTCCTGATAGAACTTGACGTAGGCCCACTGCGTATATTCGCAAACTAACCCAGGGAGGTGAGCGTCGTGGAAGACAGTTCTAGTCGATCTATGCACACGAACTCACCCGGAAATTCGTAGCTGAAGCAGCCTCATCGGGCACGCCCCAAGCCATGAGATCCCCTCGAGTTCGTGACTCTTATCCATGTCACCGGCGCAAAGACCTGAACGCAAATATTGACTGATTTATCTCCCTGTTTTCTCATGGTGATAAAGCGGTGAGAAGTTGCTGGCAGGACCGTATTCCTGCGCCAAATGAGCCGTTTGGACCAAACTCATGATCTCACCAGAAAAGGTAGACTTCTCTACTATTTCCTGCACCCTGCGCTCACACCTGAATCGCGCAGATCTCCACCTCGCCGCGGCCCTGCTTGCCGGTTTGGGAACCGCACAATGCGTCGCACATCTCGTAGCGTTGGATGCAACCGACGCAGCAGTGGCCTACCGTCTGCTCGATAAGCAAACTGCGGTACGAGTATTCCAAGAGCTCGATGCCGCGGTGCAAGCCGAACTGGTACGTTCGCTGCAATCAGAAACGGTCATCGATGCTTTCACCCAGCTTGGGGTTGCCGGAAGGGTAGCGCTGCTTGATGAACTGCCCGCAATCGTGGCCACCAAACTATTGGCCGGACTATCCAAGGACGAACGCCAATCAACGGGAATCCTCCTGGGATACCCGGAAGCCAGTGTTGGACGTACCATGAATCCGGAATTCTTGGCGACCCACCCCCAGCTTTCAGTAGCCCAAACCATAGAACGCCTCAGCTCGCAGCTGGAGCGGACAGAACAACCCGGGCTGATCATGGTGATTGATAATGAACGCCGGCTTCTGGGAGCGCTCAAGCTGAGCAAACTGCTCACCGAACCTGCCCAAAGGCCTGTAGCCGAACTGTACCGCCCGAGCCCCAGCATTCAAGCCACCGATGCCGAAATAAAGGCCGCCCGCTTGGCGACAGACCAGAAACTGAGCTTGCTGCCGGTGCTTGACCAGGAAGGGCGCTTGCTTGGAGTAGTAAGCCTGCCCGTGGCGATCCAGATCTTGGAGGATGCGGAGGAACGCCGCACAGCACGAAGCGCCGGAGCAGAACCGCTGTACCGGCCATATCTGGGGACGCCGCTGCGCCAATTGGTCAAAGCCCGCATCACCTGGCTGCTGGTGCTGGCCATCGGTGCAACCTTGACGGTCAAAGTGCTCTCCAGTTTCGAGGAGACTCTGGAGTCCATGGTGGTGCTCAGCTTGTTCATCCCGCTGATCGTAGGGATCGGAGGCAACACCGGAAACCAAGCGGCAACCACGGTGACTCGTGCCTTGGCTATGGGCGATGTGAGGGGAAGCGATTTCTGGAGGGTCCTGCTGCGCGAGGTGCGCATTGGTGCGGCCTTGGGGTCTTGCCTAGGCGCAGCGGCATGGGCCATTACCGGAATCATTTTCGACCCGCGCATCGGTTTGGTGATCGGGATTAGCCTATTGGCCCTGTGCAGTATTGCTGCTGCCATTGGCGGGGTGATGCCGATTATCGGAAAATTCTTCAAGGTGGACCCTGCAGTGTTCTCCAACCCGTTCATCTCAACCTTCGTTGATGCTGCCGGACTGATCGTCTACCTTTCTGTTGCTGTACTCATTCTTGGATAGCCTCTAGTCGCAGTGTCGTGCAAGGAATAAATTCGGCTACGCCAGTGTCGTACTAGGTATGCCCCAAAGCCAACTCTTTGCGCCTGTCACCATCCCTACCAGAAGCGGCGAAGGCCTGAAGCTGCGCAACCGCGTCGTCCTTCCGCCCATGTGTCAATACTCCGTCGAAAAACGCGATGGCGTTCCAACGGCGTGGCACTTGGCGCACCTGGGCTCCATGGCCCATGGCGGGTACTCCCTGGTGATTACCGAAGCAACAGCGGTAGTGGCTGCTGGCAGAATTTCCGATCGCGATACCGGTCTGTGGAATGAAGAACAGGTCGAAGCGTGGAAGCCGATTACCCAATACATTCGCTCCCAAGGGGCAGTGCCAGGGGTGCAGCTGGCACATGCTGGAGCCAAGGCATCGACCTATGGCTGGCTCAAAGACTTGGCCGATGCAGGAAAAGTGGGCAGCATCGGCGATGAAGAAGGCGGTTGGGAAACCTTCACTTCCTCACCGAGCGAGCTTTACGGGCTGAAGCCGGCAACACAGATGAGTACAGCACAGATCAAGGACTCGGTGCAGGACTGGGCTCAGGGGGCCAAGCGTGCCGACGCTGCAGGTTTCGACCTGGTCCAGATCCATGCTGCGCACGGATATCTGGTGCATCAGTTCTTATCGCCGCTGTCTAATAAGCGCACCGACGAATACGGTGGAAGCTTTGAAAACCGTACTCGTTACCTACGCGAAATCATCGAGGCTGTGGCAGCTGTGTGGCCAGAGAACAAGGCCTTGGGCATCCGTTTCTCGGGTGAAGACTGGGTTGAAGAAGGGTGGGTCATTGCTGACACGATCCAGCTTGCCAAGGAGCTTTACGGCTTCGGGGTGCGCCACTTTGATCTGTCCAGTGCAGGCATTGGCAAGTTCTACGGACCTTCTGGTCCGGGATACCAAGTGCCGTTGGCGCAGGCTGTAAAAGAAGCGCTCCCGGAGGATGCGTTCGTCACCGCGGTGGGTGTCATTACCGAACCGGCTCAGGCTGGACAGATCGTTGGGACCGGGCAGGCTGACGGGGTCTGCATCGGGCGTGCGGCGTTGGGCGATCCCCAATGGCCCAACCGTGCCGCCCAAGCGCTGGGTGCCGAGATGGCAGCTCCTGCACAATACTGGCGTGGCCATTGGTAAACAGTTCTTATCTTGCTGATTTCGTCCAAACAACGACATAGTTTCTGGTTACCTCTTCCAGCCACTGAATAGTGATGTTAGGTTAGTGCCACGGATCTAGTCGCATCGCGGCCAAGGCTCGCGTGCGGAAGGGAGTCAGCATGGCACTACGCGCGGATTCTAATGGAATCGACGCTTCGCTTTATCGGAGAAGTGGCTCATGGAGTACAGCTCTTGTGGATGCATCGTTAGGAACCACTGCCGCTCAAGAAGCGGCGGATCGACTTCCTGAAGAGGTGGCCAAGCTGCTCAAGAGCCAGCAGGCGCAGCCCGGCGATGTCCAAGCATTAATCGGCGCACTGGAGCCAGCCCAAGGACTGAAAGCACCAGTAGCAAGGTTCGTAGCTGTGCATGGTGGTGAAGTCGTCTTGAACGAAGTCATCCCAGGCCTGAAAGTTTCCAATTCATCAGTTGATGTCGGTCCGTTCCCGAACTTCACGGCGCTGGCTCGATCTCGTGGCGGATCCTTCTCCTACCTCGTAGCCGAGGTGAGCAAGGACGGAGGCGAGGTACACCTGTATAACACCGCGTCCCCTGAACGCCTGGGCAGTCGCGGGATTGTCGGATTACCGGAGGAAATCCACCATGCGCGCAAGGTGCCCGGCGAATACGACCAGCCCAAGGCACAGGCCGCAGCCGATGAGATGGTTCGTCGAAATGCGGATGAAGTTGCCGAACTAATCAGTGAAATGTCCAACGAGAACTTCGTTCGCCTGATCATTCTTTCTGGCGATATCAAGGCTCGTGAAGCAGTCTTAGGTGCCCTTCCTGGAACACTGAAGGATTACGTAGACGTCATCGACTCGCATACGCGCACCGGCGGCGCAGATGCCAAGCATGTTGATGCGCAAATTACCAAGCTCGTAGAGGACGTGAAAGCCAATGCCCTGGCTGAATTGGAATCAAAGGTCGCTGCCCAGTCCGGCAACGGAAGAGCGCAACTAGCAGTTGGGCTCGACGAAGTTGTTACTGCGTTGCAATCAGCGCAGGCCGAAATGGTGCTTGTTGGCCAATATCAAAGCGAGCACACCCTGCGCGCCTTGAGCGCGGAACCATGGATTGCCCATCAAGAAGGCGAAGACCACGCAGAGTCGGTCCTCGGAGAATGGCCAGCGCCAGAAGTTCTGCTGCGGGCAACCGCACTGACTGATGCAAGTATTCGCTACGTCCCGGATTCGCTACTGCCCGATGGAGCAGGAATCGCAGCCCTGCTACGTTGGGCGAAATCCTAAATAGCGTGGCACTTAAATTGATCCGCCCAAGAAATTGGGCGGATCAATTTACGTTCTAGCTGTCTGGGCTCTGCCGATCTGGAAAATCGGCAGTTGGGGAAGTCGGCGGGGCAACCGCTGGATCGCTGGAAACACCCTGCGGGGTGCCGGCCTGGTAGGCAGGAGGAGCCCAGTAGGCCTGATTCGGGTTCATCGGCGGCTGGTTCATCTGCCACGGCTGCAGCATCGGGCTCGGCACAACTGCCGGAAGCGGGCCAGCGGAGCGCGCGATATTGTGCTTTGCCGCGAGCTTGACCAGAACGAAGGTCATTAGGGCGGTGAAGCAGATCGAGAAGACCAGCGAGAGGGGATTGGATTCCGTAGCGTTGAGATCAACCACGCCGATTGCCCCGAGCAAGAACAAGAACGTGTTGTTGATGATGTGCATCGCAATTGCTGCTTCCAAGCCGCCGGTGCGCCAGGTGAGATAGCCCGCCGCAATCGCGAACACCGACACATCCAGGAGCCCCCAGATATCGTAGAGATGGCCGATGGCGAAGAACGGTACTGGCAACAGGATGGCAAAGAGCGGATGCTTCAGCCAGCTGCCGATCACCTGCATGAATGCGCCGCGGAATACCAGTTCTTCAGCAGCGCATTGGAATGGCGTCAATAAGATGACCAGCAGCGCATAGAACAGCGGATCGGTCGGTATGCTGCTGGCAGGCACGGGGGCGGACTCGCCAATACCTAATGCACTTAATCCGAAGTTCAGTGCGAAATACACGGCGAATAAAAGGGCGCTAATCCCGATGGCCCGTCCGAACCACCGCCAGCGCAACTTGCCAGCCACCGAGAGCAGCAAGCCAACAGGCTTGGGTCCCAGGAGCAGGTAGGCCAGGTAAACCGCCGGAATCATGATGATCAGGGAGGCCATGGTTATCGAGAAGTCCGCGGCCGAAGCCATGTTCAGGTCAGGATTCATCAGGAAAGCGTTAGGAGCTTCATCTGGATTTTCCGCATTCCAGGTCAGCGGATTGGCCAGCAATGCAACGACCATGACCACGATGGCGATGACAAGTGCCGCGGCGAAGAAGCCAATGCCAGTGCCCGTGAACGCCAACGGTTTCCACCAGCGGTAGTTCTGGCTGCGTCGCATCAGGCGATGGAACGGATACTCGGTTTCACCCTCGGGGCGTTGCACCTCAGGTGGCAAATTCATTGGCAGGCTCATGAGTCAATTCTCTCGTTCAACGGCGTGTGAAGACATGAACCTTACGGAGGATTTATCAGGTCATCCTTTCGAACGTCATCGACACGGACCGCACGCAAGGCACGTGGCCTGCACGCCGAATTCTGTTCGGCTTGCTCCTAGACTTGGAAAGAACGATTCGCCTTCTTTGATTTGGAGCAACACCCCGTGGGCCATCATCACCATGACGAACCGATTTTGCAGGATCCCAAACGACGCCGTCGGGCTTCAATCATCTTATGGGCATTGCTTGCGCCCGTAGGTGCCCTGGCCCTGGTGATGGTCATCTTGCTGTGGCCGCAAGGAAACTACGACAAATTCGCACTGAACGGTGCAATGGACACCGCCGGTGGAGCCACCATGCAAGTTGGCACCGTCACGCGCAATGTCGTAGGTGACTGCCCATCTTCCCAAGGTCTGGAAGACGTCGGCGGCAAAGTGCTCGAATGCCAAGTCACCTACGTCATGCCTGAATCCGGCGGGGCAGAAATCCAGCTCGAAATCCCACCAGAAATGCTGCAATCACGTGATGCGCGTGCCGGCGACAGCATCCGCTATCTGGATCTGTCTGCCGTAGATACCACCAGCGGAAGCCCTTACGTGTTCGTTGACTTCGTGCGTACCTTGCCGATGGTGCTGCTGGCGATCGCCTACGGACTGGTGGTGGTGCTGGTTGCTGGATGGCGTGGAACCCGCGCGATGATTGGCTTGGTCGGTGGCATCGCCTTCATGGTCGTCTTCATGGTTCCGGCCCTGCTGGAAGGCGGCAATCCGGTGCTGGTGGGTCTCACCGGTTCTACTGCCATCATGTTTGTCGCGTTGTATTTCGCCCACGGATTGAACGCAAAGACATCTACTGCGCTGTTGGGGACGCTCTTTGGCCTGGGCGTTACAGCTGGCATGGTGCTCTGGCTGACCGATGCAGCGGCGCTGACCGGCGCCAATGACGAATCGGCGATCACCTTATCGACGGTGGCCCCGCAAATTTCCCTGCCTGGCTTGCTAATCTGCGGTGTTCTGATCGGTGGCATGGGTGTGCTCAACGATGTGACAATTACCCAGTCAGCAACCGTATGGGAGCTGGCAGAATCCTCGCCCAAGGCCCCGGCCAAGGAGCTGTTCTTCCGAGGCATGCGCATCGGCCGCGACCATATCGCCTCGACCGTCTACACCATTGCCTTTGCCTATGCTGGCGCGGCGCTGCCGGTGTTGGCCATCGCGGCCTTGAGCAATCAGAGTTTTGGAATCACTCTTGGCTCTGGCGCTATGGCTGAAGAAGTTATTCGTATTCTGATTGGTTCCATTGGATTGGTGCTCGCAATCCCGGTCACTACCGCTATTGCTGTCATGGTTGTGAAGGCCACGGGTACCGGTGGCGCACACGGTAAACGGACTTTGCAAAGTGTGGGATCAGATTCCTAGGTGCGAACCGTTCTCATATGTAATGTAGAATAGTTCTCAATAGCGACCTGACATAGATGGAGAGTCCCATGAAGAACTACCGCAAACTGCTCGCAGCTGCTGTCGCACTGCCTGCTGCCGGACTGATCCTTGCCGGATGCGGTAGCCCCACCGAGAGCGAAGCTTCGCAAAGCGATGCTGCGCTGAGCGTCGTGGCCACCACGAATGTTTATGGCCAGATCGCCCGTGCCATCGGCGGGGAGAGCGTCGCGGTCAGCGAGATCATCACCTCGACCGCGCAGGATCCGCACTCCTATGAACCAACTGCCCGCGACAAGCTGTCGATTTCCGAGGCGGACGTGGTTCTGGCAAACGGCGGAGGCTATGACCAATTCATGGATTCTCTGGTTTCTTCCCTCCCGAAAAAGGCATTGGGACAGATCACGCTCATGCACGCGGTCGATTCTTCGCCGGTAGCCGAGCAGGCTGAAGACGAGCATGAGGGTGAGAGTGCCGAGGAGCATGCGCAGCACGCTGATGAGGCGGAGCATGAGGGCGAGAGCGCTCAGGAGCATGCGAAGCACGCTGATGAAGAGCAAGCCGAAGACGAGCATGAAGGACACGCACACGCCGGCTATAACGAACACATCTGGTACGACTTGGATTCCGTGGAGGCACTTGCCGGCGAGCTAGCAGAGTCCTTCTCCAAGCTCGATGCCGCCAACGCCGAGCAGTACAAGCAGAACGCAGCAACCTTCACCGAAGGACTGGCCAAGCTGGAGGGTCAGCTTCAAGCCGCCAAGCTTGATGGTAAGAGCTTCATGATGACCGAGCCTGTTCCATTCCACTTATTGCAGGACGCTGGCATGGATAATCTCACCCCCGAAGGGTTGAGCGAAGCCATCGAAGAAGGCGAAGGCGTGGCGCCGCTGACCCTGAAAACTGCTAAGGACAAGCTTGCTGCCGGCGAAGCGGATATCCTGGCATACAACGTGCAAACCGAAGGCAGCGAAACCCAGCAGCTGAAGAAAAGCGCTGAACAGGGCGAGGTGCCGGTAGTGGACTTTACAGAGACCATTCAGGATGATTCCAGCTACCTTGAATGGATGGAATCCAACATTTCCGACTTGGATTCCGCGATCAACGGGTAAATCTACGTAGACTTATTGCATGGCATTGTTCTCTTCCCAGATCACTCAAGCGACAGGTAAGGCACGCTCCCTTCTAGCGGAGCGGTCCGTGCGGACAGAAATCGCGGACGCTGGCCGGGGAATAGAACAAGCAGATCATGTGATCTTCTTTGCCGAAGGCCCTGGGCAGTTCTATCAGCTCGGGGTCTGGCTGGCTACTTTTGAGCGCTTGGCCTCCCAAGGACTCAAAGTCGGAGTCGTGCTCATGGACGCCCTGAGCGCACGCGAAGCCCTGGCCGCCACCAGCTTGCCGATCTTGTTCTCGCGTTCCATTGAACAGATCGAGACCAAGCTGCGCGAGTGGGATACCAAATCCATCAATTACGTGAACAACGCGCAGCGAAACTTCACTATGCTTCGACTTAACGGACCGGCGCATATCCACCTGAACCATGGCGAAAGCGAAAAGGCTTCCATGGTCTCCAACCAGCTCAAAGCCTATGACTTCGCTTGTGTAGCCGGACCGGCAGCCGTGGAACGGATCACCGAGAACATAGCCCGTTTCGACCCAAAGCATCTGGTGCAGATCGGACGCCCGCAGCTCGACGAACTGGAGCTGCCCCGCCCATCGGAAAAAATCCGCGTGCTCTATGCACCGACCTGGGAAGGCGATTCGAAAGCAATGGCGTACTCTTCGGTGAGTACGCTGGGCGAGCGGATCCTAGCCCAACTCACTAGCGACGAGCGTTTCGAAGTGCGCTTCCGTCCGCATCCAAAGACCGGAGACGTTTCGGCCGAGGCAAAAAAGGCCGTCACGGGCCTCAAAAGCGCTTATGCCCAAACACTGGACCCTGTCGGTGATGCGGCGCAGTCAATGGTGTGGGCTGATGTTGCCATCTGCGATACCTCGGCCATGGCCTATGACGCCGTAGCACTGAACATCCCGCTGCTTCTCTCCGGGGACCGGCCAAGCAAGCTCCTTGACGGACTGCCCTTGGGCCAGCACCTGGGCAACGCCAACGGCCTGGCCCAGAGGGTGGCGGAACTCGCTGCTTCGGGAGTTGCCGGAGCGCAAAAACAGCTGGCCCAGTACTTCTTTGCCACCACCGAACCTGGGGTGGCAACGAAGAAACTGAACCAGCTGCTCAACGGTCTGCCTTCGTGGCGTCCTAGCGCTGCTTGAAGACCGTATCCTGCCACTGCCGATGAGCGGCAGGATCATGAGAGATCATCACGTGCTTAACGTTGGTGTACTCATCGAAGGAATACTGGCTCATATCCTTGCCCATTCCTGAGGCCTTGCAACCGCCATGAGGCATATCGGACACGATCAGAATATGCTCGTTGATCCACACGCACCCGGCCTGGATTTCAGCGCTGGCACGCATGGCACGATCAACATTCTTGGTCCAGGCGCTGGCCGCCAAACCATAAGGAGTGTCGTTGGCTAGCTCGATTGCCTCCTCATCGCTGTCGAATGGCAAGGCCACCAGAACAGGGCCGAAGACTTCTTGCTGCACAATCTCAGAATCCTGGGTCGCGCCCACGATCAAGGTCGGACGGTAGAAGTAGCCCGCCCCAGATACCTGCTGGCCTCCAGCCAGTACCCTCGCACCGTCCTCCTTAGCACGCTCAACCATCGAAGAAACCTTCTGAAGATGCGCCTGGCTGATCATTGAGCCCATGTCGGTGTCCGGATCGGTCGGATCACCCACCACCATGGCATCCATCAACTCGGCGACTCTGCTGGTGAACTTCTCGAAGACCGAGGTATGCACATAAGCACGCGTGGCAGCGGTGCAGTCCTGGCCGGAATTGATCGTCGAACCGGCCACCGCACCGTGCGCAGCGGCCTCAATATCAGCATCGTCGAAGACTACAAACGGTGCCTTGCCGCCGAGCTCAAGATGAACACGGGTGCCGGTCTCGGCCGCCATGGACATGATCTTCAGCCCCACGGCGGTTGAACCGGTGAAGGAAGTCATCTTCACCTGCTTATGGCGCACCAACGGCGCACCAACATTGGGCCCATCGCCGACGACAATATTGATCACGCCATCGGGCAGTCCTGCATCCTTGGCTGTCTGGGCAAAGAGCACCGAAGTGCCCGGGGTCAGCTCGCTGGGCTTGAGCACAATGGTGTTGCCGGCAGCGATCGCTGGCAGAACCTTCCACGCAGCCATCTGCAGCGGATAGTTCCACGGGCTGATCGAACCGACTACGCCGATCGCTTCGCGGCGAATCATCGAGGTGGTATTCCCCGCATAGTCCCCGGCCGCTAATCCCTGCAGGTTGCGTGCGGCACCGGCAAAGAAGTTCACGTTGTCGATGGACCCGGGAACATCGAATTCGGTAGACATGCGGATGGTCTTGCCGGTCTGCGCGGTCTCCACCTCGGCGATCAGATCAGCACGCTTTTCAAGTTCGCGGGCGAAGGCCAGCAAATGGTCGGAGCGCTCGCCGGGAGTGAGCTTGGACCAGGTCTTGAAGGCCTCGGCGGCGGCTTGCACCGCGAGATCGACCTGTTCCAGGTCAGCGGTATCGACATCCAGCAACTTGAGCCCGGTCGCCGGATTGGCGCGTTCCAATACCGGGCCGCGTCCACGGACTTGCTGGCCATTGATGAACTGATGTCCAAGGGAAAAATCGTAAGTAGTCATGGGAGTTCTCCTGTGAAGATTCAGCGGGCGAAGTAGATTTTGCGTAGCGTCTGGGTAACGGTCCACCGGGTTTCCATGCCCTGATGGAGCCGAACTACGCTGCCGGGGGCCAACTCAATTTCTTGAGCGGCGAAACCGCCGGCCTCCAAGATCTGCACTGTGGCCTGTCCTGAAAGCACGACAAACCATTCGTCGTTTTCGATATCTGCCATGGCACCAACAGACATTTCCCAGACGCCAATTTCAGCATCGTCGAGGGTGCCTAGTTCCATGAGGCCGACAGTCGCTGCCGGCTGACCAGCTAGCTGCTGTTCGGATTCGATCTCTTGGTGGGGGAGTCCAAGGCGGCTGGCTTGATGATGGCTGGCCCGAAGCGAATTGCTGGTCATTAGGAATCAAACCCCATTCCGATCTTGTCCATCAGCTTCAGGAAGGCCGAACGCTCACCTGAATTGTGATCCGCCTTGATCAGATGATCGGTCATGAGCTTCACGCCCACCCATGCAGCGGGCTCCGGAGGGAAGGGGATCGGTTTGGTGCGAACCAGCTCCAATTCGGTCAGCTCGGTCTTCTGGCCCGATAGCAGATCCAGCATGACCTTGGCCCCGAATCGCGTGGCTCCAACGCCGAGGCCGGTGAAACCTGCGCAGTAGGCAACCTTGCCTCCGTGGCTCAGATCGAAGAAGGAGAAAAAGCGCGAGCAGGTATCGATGGCACCGCCCCACGCATGGGAGAACTTCACATCCGCCAGCTGCGGGAAGCTGCCGAAGAAATGCGCTGCGAGCTTCTCAAAGGTCTGCTGATTAGTGTCGTAGCTGGATCGGACCTTACCGCCGAAGTGATAGACCGCGTCGTAGCCGCCGTAAAGAATTTGGAAGTTGCCTCCGGCATCGATGGTGGGCCGGGCGTAGTGGAAGCGGTTGTTCAGGTCAGCCAACCCCACCATCTCATCCCAGCCGATGGCCTCTCGCTGCTCAACGGTCAACGGTTCGGTCATCAGGGCATAGTCGTACACCGGGACGATGCGGGAGCGGTGGCGCTTGAGCAGGGACGGGAACACGTTGGTTGCCAGTGCGACCTTTTTGGCATTGATCTGGCCATCGGCGGTCAGCACCTGAATCTGGCTGCCCTCATCTTTCAATTCCACGGCGTGCGTGTGCTCGTAGAATTCAACGCCTAGATCGCGGCAGACCCGGGCCAGTTCCCAGACCAATTTGGCGGGGTGGACCAGCGCGGTGGAATGGCGGTCGCGGGCGCCGGCCAGGAAATCTGGGGAGTTGATCAGCTGTTTGACCTCGTGGGCATCGAGGTACTCAACGCCTTCGGCTTCAGCTTCTTCGGCTACCCACGAAATCTGATGCTGCTCGGTGGCGACGTTCAGGGCCCCTTCACGGATGAAATCCACGTCCATGGCATGGCGCTTGACGCATTGCTCGAATTCATCGAGGTTCTGAAGACCGTGTTCGGCCAGCAGGGCGTTCTCCTTGGGCAGGTGGTTTTCGCCATTGGCTTCGCCGTGCACCAGTGATGCTTCACAGAAACCACCATTGCGCCCCGATGCGGCCCAGCCCAAGCGTTGGCCCTCGATGAGCACCACATGACGGTCGGGGTTCTGTTCCTTGGCTTGAAGCGCTGTCCACAACCCGGTGTAGCCGCCGCCGACAATCAGCAGATCAGCACTGATCGCACCGTGCAGTGCCGGGTGGGGTGCGGGGCGACGCTCATCGTCCAGCCAGTAGCTGGTGCGTTTGGCGGATGCCAGTGCCTGGGAGATCAGTGCGGGGGAGACTTCGGCTTCATGCCTGTCGAAAGTCAGTTCATTGATGGTGCTCATTGGTTCTTTCCTCGAAGATAGCTGGATCAGTAGTCGCTATCGAGGCAATGGCACAACGAGCGGTCCTTGCGGCTTTGCCGTCTGCTGGGCACCGAGGATGCCAGATGAGAGCCATTCGGCGGTCAAGGCTATCCCTCTTCTCGAAAAAGATGAATCAAAGTGAATGTGATTCATTACTCATCTAAGCTTGCCTTGCGCAAGGTTGTCAAGGTTCATCAGCTGAGGCGGAACCCAGTATCCGACAGTCTTATTCCGTGCGTCGACGACCGGGTTCCGCTAGATGGGCGCCGAGATTGATTTCCCGTACTGAGCTTGGATTTCCCTGTCTTGATCTATGCGGCTGAGCCATGCCGCGCCATACATCAGCAGGAATTCGGCAACCGCAATGCCCAGCATGAGCGACGCATGCGTGGCAGCATGCCCGGAATGATTGTGGTGGTGGCCGGCAAACCACGGTAGCCCGATGACCATTGCTACGTGGCAGGAACCCATGAGCGCGCTCATCGACAGCAGGCTCAAAGGCGAACCCCCACGCAATACGCACCACGAGCACTTGAGGCACCACAAAGTCATGGCTCCCAGAGCCAGTACCCACCACACGTTATGTGGCAGCAATGCAAGCACCAGCAGATGAACCGCGGCCAGGCCCAAGGAAGCCAGACCCAGCGCGCGGTGTCCGCTTGAACGGCTGTGGATATGGCTAGCTGTCGCTGCCACAGCAGCCATCGGATACCTCGGTGGAGCAGCAACCATGCTGGACCGGGGCAGGAACATCGAGCACCGGCGAGCGATCGAAGAAGCCCTCGGGGCGGATGGTGAAACCGACGGTATCCACCGGCATCATCGGCCAGTCCTCGGTGCGCGGGAAGTGGGTCAGTGCGAAGGTGTGCCAGAGGCTGATCTGCTCGCCATCGATGTTCTTGTCATCCTCAATCCATGAGCCGATGCCATCCACGCCTGGATTCTGGTTCACGAAGTCGCCGGTCGGGTAGCGGTGATCATAGTCGCGCTTGGTGACCCATAGGGCCTTGGAAGCGAACTCAGCGCGGCGGTGGATGGAGGAACCTTCCGCCGCCAGCAAGGTCGGCAGGCCCTGGGACATGAGCTTGTAGCCCACCGGCTTGCCCAGGTAGTTCTTCGACTCCGGGTTGGTGACCACCCAGGTGCGTCCGGCCGTCGGGTTGTTATCGCGCACCGCCTGCTTTTCGGTGCCCAGCACCGTATGGCTGCGGGTGAAGGCGTTGCCGCGCGGGTTTTCCGCGCTGATCGGCAGGCGCACAGCTTCTTCCTCGATCACGCGGCTCGGCCCGGAATCCAGGGCGAAATCCAGCCGAGCGCCGAAGATGTGCTGGTGGAAGGGGGCGCCGAGACCTGGGGCCATTTCCGAGGCGAAGCGGTCATCGATCATGGCCGAGGTGAACACGATGCCCGTGGCCTTGGCTTCGAATTCGATGGTGCCATCGAGGTACAGGTACCAGTAGAAGCCATAGTCGTAGTTGCCCACGGTGGTGAAGAAGCTGATCACCAAGCGGCGGTTGCGCCGGGTGTACTTCACTCCTGACCAGTCATCGGCGTGCTTGGAGAGGATCGAGGCGTCTTCCTCGTGCATGCAGATACCGTTGGCGATTGTCTGGGCGTTGCCATCTGCATCGGTGACCACCGGGGAGATGTAGTGGATTTCGCCGAGGCAATCGCAACCCAGTTCCAGCGAGTTGGCCAGCCGGCCGATCAGGTATTCGCCGGTGTCGAAGTAGTTCTGCCAGCTTCGCACCGGGGAAGGGTCGCCATAAGGGACCACCATTTCGGCGATGGATGCGCGGTCCAGGATGCGGCGCTGCGTGCCCTTGTCATCGAAGGCGATGTTGTAGAGGACAAGCCCTTCGCGCATATCGAAGCCGATATCCAGCGACCACTTCTCCCATTCCACGTGGTTGCCTGCGCTCACGGTGAAGCTGGCACCTTCGGGCTGGGTGATCTTGATTGGCTTCTGGGTGGTGCGCACCGGGCCGGTCATCTCGGGGTCGGTGTAGTTGCCGTGAGTTTCAGGGACGGGGATGATTTCCAAGTCCAGTAGCTGGTCGATCTTGCCGGCAATGGTGTCGATGTACACCACCAGTCCGTCCACCGGGTGCGCCCAGGCTGAGTCTTCGGCGAAATCTTGGCGGAAGGCCAGTCCGCGCAGGATGCGGCGGCCCGACTCCTGCGGGTATTCGTCCTCGTAGACACCGGCCGAGAGCGGAGCGACGCGAACCTGTTCTGGTTTCAGGCTGCGCTTGGCCAAGGCTGCAGCCCACTGCGGGTCATCGGCCAGAATGGTCTCGACCATTTCGAATTCTTCCAGCAGCACGGGCATCTGGCCGACCTTGGCAGGATCCAGGTCGATTTTCGAGACCACCGCTGCTGCGGTCAGATTCAGGAGAACATCCTTTGGGGAGTTGGTCAGCTTATCCATGAGCATCACGCGAACGAAACGTCCCGGTCGGTCGGTGCGCGGATCCTCTAAGCCCATGTAGGTGATTCGGGTGTGCTCGGTGAACAACTGGTGGCGAACCAGCAATTCTTTGGCAGCAGTGATTTCTGCTTCTGAGAGCAACGTGAAATCTGTGGCGGTGGTGGTAGGCATGGGCCTGCTCCTTCGGCGGTGAAGTGTGATCTACAACATTTATTATTCTCTGGTTGTAGAGAATACGGCTGGACCCACTGCGATGCAACCCTCCGCGGGAAATAAGGTGTTTATGGCTAATCTTTAACCATGCCAAAAATCGTGGATCATGATCAGCGTCGCCGGGAGATTGTTGAAGTCACTTGGAAGTTCATTGCCCGCGAGGGTATTGAGAAACTTAATTTGCGTGACTTGGCCGCAGCCGCCGGTTACTCCAACGGGGCCTTCAAGCCATACTTTCCAACGCGCGACTCATTGCTCGTAGCCACTTTCCGCTATGTCGCCGAAGCGACCGATCGGCGCATTGCCCGCAGCTGCAAGGGCCTTCGGGGCTTGGGAGCATTGGAGGCATTCTCTCGCGAGGTGCTGCCGCTGGACGAGTTGCGACGCAACGAAGGTCGTATTGCTGTGCACTTCTGGCACCTGGCCCTGGCGGACCGTGCCTTGGCCACCGTCAATGCCGAAACTATGGACCGCTGGCGCAAGCTTGCGGACAGTTGGTTTGAGGAGGTGCTCGGAGCTGGGCACCCCAAGGCGCGGGCGGCACGTGACTCGATGATCAACTTCTTGATGGGCGCGCAAATCAGCAGCGTGCTCGATGAGGCCGTCAATACTGCTGAAGCCTTGGAAGAGCAGCTCCAGTACCGCCTTGATGCCCTGCGTCGATTAAGCAAGGATTCCTAGCGGATATTCTCCGCGTGAAGAAAATAGTGACTTTTCTTCCCGCTCGGCGTACCCTCATTCGTGATGCCCGACACAGCTCGGGGGATCGATGGGGAGGTAAGGATGTATCAACTTCAGCACGTGGACTCGTTCACCGCATGGTCGCGGCTCATCTCAGATGCCTTTGTGCGTCTGCAAAGCGAGCAAGTTTCTGGCGGGCATTTCACTGCAACTCTTGGCGCCACCATGCTCGGTGATATCGGACTGATGCGCATCCAAGCGAAACCTCACGCGGTGCAACGCACCGAGAACCTGACTTCCAGCGGAGATGGGGATTTCTACAAGGTCTCATACCAGCTCGATGGGTATGGTCTGCTGATCCAGGACGGTCGGGAGACCCTGCTCGCTCCCGGAGACCTGGCTATTTACGATACGCAGCGTCCCTACACTCTGGCCTTCGAAAAACCTGCCTCCGTCATGGTCGCATTGATACCGCATGACCAGTTCCGTCTGTCTCAGCAACAGGTTTCCCAACTGACCGCAGTATCGCTGAAGCAGACCCACCCGCTATCGGGAACGGTAGCTCCGTTGTTACGCCATCTTGGTTCCAACTTGCCGGCATGGGACGAATTCGGCGGGTACCAGCTGGCCCGCAATACCGTAGACCTGCTGGCTACCGCGCTGGACGGTGCAATGGGCGGCGAATGCCATGCTGATGCCAAGAGCCGGCAGCGCGAAATGGTCAACAGCTATATCGAGGCGCACCTGGATGATGTCGAACTCGGCCCGGCGCGCATAGCTGCCGCTCACTTCATGTCCGTGCGCAGCCTGCACGCCCTATTTGAAAAAGAACCATTCAGTGTGGCTGCACTGATCCGCCATCGCCGGCTGGCCAAAGCCGCGCGGATGCTGCGTGACCCGCTCCTGGCAGACCTTCCGGTGCAAGCAATCGGTGCACGGGTGGGCCTTGCTGATGCGGCCGGTTTCAGCCGCATGTTCTCCAAGGAGTTCGGCGCAACCCCGGGCAAATACCGGAATGCTTCATGAGAGCTGGAACACGTTTCTGCACGCGCAGGCAATTCTCCTGCACGCAAGGCCAAGGAAAAAATCCGGCTTCACGAGATCCTGATATCGGAACACTCACCTAAGGGGAGAACGAATGGGACTCGAACAACGCACACTCACCGTGCCGGCCTTGGTCGTGATGATCATTGCCGCAAGCGCTCCGCTGACGGCTGTAGCTGGAGGCGTGACTACCAACTACGCAGTGACTGGCATGGCCTCCGTGCCCCTGTCCTTCCTGATCATTGGTGCTATTCTGTTGATCTTCAGCATCGGCTACACCGCTATGAGCCGCTACATTCCCAATGCCGGAGCATTCTACGCCTATGTAGCCCAGGGGCTAGGCCGTGCGCTAGGCGTGGGCGCTGCCATGATCGCCTTGGTCAGCTACAACCTGATGCAGATCGGTATCTACGGCTTGTTCGGTTTCGCCGCCTCATCTTTCGCGAATGCCTCCTTTGGCACCGCTATCTCGTGGTGGGTTATGGCCTTGGCCGCGTGGGCAGTAGTCGGATTCCTCGGCATGAACCGTGTCGACTTCTCGGTCAAGGTCTTGGGCATCGTCGTCGCCGCCGAATTCCTCATAGTGATCATCTACAACATCATGGCCTTCGCAGTGGCTCCCGAAGCACCTGAGCCGGCAACATCCTTCAACCTCGCTGATGCGGTGGCCCCGGGAATGGGCGCGGTTATGGCCTTCACCATTGCTGCTTTCATGGGGTTTGAATCAGGCACCATTTACAACGAGGAAGTGAAGGATCCGAAGCGCACCGCTCGTCGTGCCACGATGATTGCCGTGGTGATCATCGCCTGCTTCTACGCATTCTCGGCCTTTGCCGTAGCCGTCGGAGAAGGTGCTTCGAATGTCATTGGCGCTTCTGTAGAACTAGGTCCGGACCTGATCTTCGCTTTCTTCGGTGCCCATGCCCCGCTGTGGTTCGTGGACCTAGCCAATATCCTGTTCATCACCAGTCTTTTCGCTGCGTTGCTGGCATTCCATAACGTCATCGCCCGATACTTCTACGCCATGGGCCGAGGCGGGGCACTGCCAAAGCTCCTATCTACCACCTCGCGCACCACCCACGCACCCGTTGCTGGGTCGTTGGCACAGTCAACCTTGGGCTTGCTCGTGATCTTGATATTCGCTGTCATCTCCCACGGCAAAGACCCAATGTATGTTGTGTTTACGATGTTCACTTGGATGACAAACTCTGCTGCCTATGGCTTGGTGCTGCTCATGTCCTTGACCTCGTTTGCTGTCATCGGATACTTCAAGCGAAATCGCACCTCCGATTCAGTCATCACCCGAGTTATCGCACCGTTGATCGCCGGCATTGCGCTGGCATATGTCTTCATGCAAATCATCATCAACTTCGAGATCTTGCTTGGCATGGAAGAACCGGGCATGCTCGGTTATGTCCTGCAAGGCATCGTGATTCTCCCGGGCCTCATCGCCTGGGTGCTGGCCCTGGTTATCGGGTCCTCTGCGCGAAAAGCGCCGAAAGCTAACAAACTTCCCGTCGGATAACACTTCAGTACAAAGGAGCTCAAAGATGGCTTACGCAAATGCCCAAGAACTGCTGGAAGCAATCCAGCCAGCAAACGGTGGCACCGAAATTCTCGATCCAGCAACAGGGGAACTGGTTGGCCGTGTAGCCGAGCAAAATGCAGCGGATCTTGATGCTGCAGTCGTCGCAGCGAAGGCCGCGCAGCCTGCTTGGGATGCCTTGGGGCATGCCGAACGCAAGCGCCTGCTCAATGCCGCCGCTGACCAAATCGAGGCCAACGCCGAGGCGCTGGCTGAGCTGCTTTCCCGCGAGCAGGGAAAGCCGTTGAACGGGCCGAATGCGCGCTTCGAGGTCGGAGGTGCGGCGGCCTGGCTGCGTGCAGCGACCGCTTACGAGGTTGATCCAGAAGTCGTCGTGGACGATGGCGAAACCTATGCCGCCAAGCACTACCGCGCCCTGGGTGTGGTCGGTGCCCTCGGCCCGTGGAACTGGCCGATGATGATTTCCATCTGGCAGCTGGCCCCGAGCCTGCGCATGGGCAACACCGTAGTGATGAAGCCCAGCGAATACACCCCGCTCTCGGTCCTGGCACTGGTTCATGTATTGAATGAAGTACTGCCCGCCGATGTCCTGGAGATTGTGGCCGGTGGCCGCGAAGTGGGAGAAAAGCTGTCCTCGCATCCGGACATCGCCAAGATCATGTTCACCGGCTCCACCCGTACCGGTAAGGCGATCATCCGTTCTTCGGCCGACACGGTCAAGCGATTGACCATGGAACTGGGCGGCAATGACGCGGGCATCGTGCTGGAAGATGCCGACCCGCAGGCCATCGCTGAGGACCTCTTCTGGGGAGCGTTCATCAACACTGGCCAGACCTGTGCGGCACTCAAGCGCCTCTACGTCCCCGAATCCATCTATGACGCAGTCTGCGAAGCGCTAACCGCCGTAGCCAAGGCGATGCCAATGGGTCCCGGGCTGGATGAGAACAACGTGCTCGGCCCGCTGCAGAACAAGGCCCAGTACGACATCGTCGCTTCCCTGGTCAAGGATGCCGTGGATTCGGGCGCGAAGGTGCTGCTCGGTGCGAACCCGGACGAGAGCGCCGCCGGCTACTTCTACCCGACCACGCTGATTGCCGATATCGACCCGGGCAACCGGCTGGTCACCGAGGAACAGTTCGGTCCAGCCCTGCCGATCATCAAGGTCAAAGACAGCGCCGAAGCGATTAGGCACGCCAATGCCTTGGAAGTAGGACTCGGCGCGTCGGTCTGGAGCAGCAACCGCGAGAAGGCCCTTGGAGTTGCCGCACAGATCCAGGCTGGCACCGTATGGATCAACTCCCATGGCACCATTGACCCCCGTATCCCATTTGGTGGAGCGAAGCAGTCCGGATATGGTCTGGAATTCGGCCTCGACGGATTGAAGGCGCTGGCCCAGCCTCAGATTATCAAGGGCTGATCAGGGGCAAACACTGGAAAAGCGGCCGGTGTCCGATGCTGGTGGGAGCATCGGACACCGGTCGTTGCCTTTGCCCTAGTTAATGATTTCAGCGCTTGGATCCTCGGTGAGCTGCGCGATCCTCTCGCGCCATTCCTGCAAAGCTTCGGCGCTCAGCCGGGTCCACTCATGGACTTCGCGAATGACCCGTACCGGTTCCGTAGTGCGATAGGAACGCGTCGGATTGCCCGGGAACTTCTTATCGGTCACATTGGGATCGTTTTCAAAGGGACCCGTTGGCTCCACCTCATAGACATGCGGGGTACCGTCCAGCGCGGCGATTTCAGCCGCCAAGCCGGCGCCGTCGACCAAGGCGGTGAAATACACGTGATTCATGATGATTTGCGGGCGGTAATTCGAAGGGAAACCGGCCGCCAGCAGATCTCCTGGCTGCAATGCGGCCTTGGTGCCGTGGTAGAACGGACCGCTATCAAGTTCCTTGTTCATACCCCAAGAGGATAATCGCCGGCCTGGATTCGCGAAAGCACCGGTAAGTGCAACCCGCGTATATTGAGTAGCGAACCAATGACTACGGCGGGAGAGCAACGCGTGCCTATTTTGAACAAGGACATGACCCTATGCATTTCGTTATCGGGTCGACCGGCAAATATCGGTACTCGCTTCCATAACTATCTCTATGAAGAACTCGGCCTGAACTTCATCTACAAGGCCTTCTCCACCGATGACCTGGCCGGCGCCATTGCCGGGGTCCGTGCCTTAGGCATCCGTGGCTGCTCCGTGTCCATGCCTTTCAAAGAAGACGTCATGGCGATGGTCGATGAGATCGAAGCCTCCGCGAAAGCCATCGATTCGGTCAACACCATCGTGAACACCAATGGGCGATTAGTCGCGTCAAACACCGATTTTGAAGCGATCGCCAGGCTCATCGAACGCCATCTACTCGATCCTGCAAGCACCGTACTTGTCCGAGGCTCCGGAGGAATGGCCAAGGCCGTCGTAGCCGCCTTCCGCGAAGCCGGATTCAACGACCTGACAGTGCTGGCACGCAACGAAGTTTCCGGCCAAGCCTTAGCTGATAAATACGGTTACCGATTTACCGGTGCTGACCCGGCTCCAGGACACGAGATTCTTGTGAACGTCACGCCGCTGGGCATGGACGGCGCGCAGTCTGAGGAGCTCGCGTTTAGCACTCAGCAGATTGATGCCGCACGAACCGTCTTCGACGTGGTGGCTTTCCCGAGTGAAACGCCCTTGATCTGCAAAGCACGGAGTGCTGGCAAGCAGATTATTACCGGGGCAGAAGTCATCGCCCTGCAGGCCGCGGCGCAGTTTCAGAAGTACACCGGCCATTCACTAAGTGAAGAGCAGGTATTGCGTGCCTCCGAATTCTCCCTGGGATCCTGAAGCCCCGAATATCAGTACGCGCCCTAGTTGGCGGTATTCACCTGGCTTATGATGTTCTTTCCACGAAAAAATACCATCAGCAGGACGAAGAACGCGATCGGCAAGAGCACGATCAATCCCATGGATAGCAACTGGAAGAATTGCGTGTTCAATGCAATTCCATTCGTGATCGGTACACCGTTCTCGGGCATGTAGTCGGCGTACCTTGCAGGCCTAGATGTCGCCCAAAAGATGAAGAACCGGAAGATGAATGCACCTGCCGCGGTGATGGCGAGCGAGGGAAGCAGAAGTGACTGGTTGTCGGCACTTGTGCGCCTTATTTGGCATAGACGGGCGAAGACCGATATTAGCGCCGAAGCGCCTAGACCCAGCGTGATGATCTGCAATAACCACGAATGAGCCATGACGAAAGACAAAGCCATCATCGCAATGCTCAGCGCAGTTAGGATTCTGATCTTCGACAGGAAAGTTCTCGACATTATCCGAACCTACCATATTAAAGGACGATAACCAGCCCGGGCAACTGAACACGGGTGATAGATACGCCAAAGGCCCGGCACTTCCATGCCGAGCCTTGGTGCAAACCAGCTGCTAGCCGCGCAGCACGACCTCAACTTCTTCCATCTGCTGACCAGCAGGGTACTGGCCGTTGAAGAGCTTCGATCCTGCTTCGGTGAGTACCGCTGCGAAGCGGGTCTTGACCAAGCCAAAAGCGTTCGAAACACTGGTTTCGGTGAGCTCGGCGATGGCAATGCGCTCGCCTGCTTCGTCAATGGTCAAGGTGATGGTCTCATCATGGTTCACGATGCGTGGCTCAATCAGGTTCAGCTTCATCATGCCGCCATGGCCGGAGAAGGAAACACGACCGTTGAACCAGATTTCGTTCTCGGGAACCTCAACCGCGGGGGAGACAGGAAACGCCAGAGCATTACCTACCTGCCAGACCCCGTTGGAAGCTTCAATGCGTCCGTCGGCAAGGGAAGAAATGTAGCCTACGAACGAGGATTTCAGACCCCACTCGAGGTGCGGCTGGAACGGATCGCCTGCTGGCGCACCATTTCCGGTCATGATCTTTTCCCTCCACAGGATATCGGTGTAAGAATACTCTGTGGTCAGTATTTCATATAGGCGTTAGAGCAGGGGCTGTACGTTCTCTGACAGCTAATCCATCGTCATCTTTTGCTCAATAAATGGACGATAAGCCGCCTGCATGGAGATTTGGGCATCCTTGTAGGTCGTGCCATCCGCAAAGGTGACATCAGCGGTGGCCCATGAACCATTCCAATACTTGATGTCCAGCTCGGCAGGGCTGTACGCCTTGTGGACGTTCGCTTCGAGGTTGCTCATCGCGTTGTTGTAGCCGGTGATTCCCACGGCCAGGAAGACGGCCGTAATGACCCCGGCAGCTGCCGCGACAATGAACTCGGTACGAATGGATGCACGCCGGGCGTAGGTCTGTTCCCCGTCACGCAAGCGTGAGAAGCTTCTGCGGCGAAACAGGGCGTGGGGCAGCAGTGCCAACCCGATCAGCAGGAAGACCACAGAAATTGCCACCGCCATGAGCGGCAGGCCGAACGCCACCGGTAGATACTCATCCATGTATTTACCCTACCCAAGTCAGTGGCGAACTTCTAGATTTAGATCGCTTTTCCGGGGTTGAGGATGCCTTGCGGGTCGAAGACTGCGCGGACCCGTCGTTGCAGGTCCAGCGAGGTCTCACCCAGTTCCTCTGCCATCCAATCCTGCTTGAGCCGGCCGATTCCGTGTTCTCCGGTCAGCGTGCCGCCCAAGGACTGGGCCAGGTAGAACATGTCTCCCAATGCGGCCTTGGGTGCACCGGTAGTAATGGATTGGTCCTCGGGCACCACGATGATCGGATGCAGGTTGCCATCGGCCGCATGGGCGATGGTGAAGATCGAGACTCCGCGTTCATCTTGAATACGGTGCAGGCCAGCGAAAGCTTCGGCCAGCCGATTGCGCGGCACCCCGATATCGCAGATCGACGCGGTTCCCAGCTTCTCCATGCTCGGGATGGCCTGGCGCCGGGCTTCGATCAGCGCCTCGGCTTCTTGGGCATCCTTGGCCAGTTCGATGCGCCCGGCCAGCGGAGCGATCGCATCGCGCAGCGCCTGCATTTCCAGCTGTGCCCCATAGCCGTCGGTCTGCGCCAGCAGCAAGGCGCCGCCACGTGATTCATGCTCGGTACCCAGGGCGGCATCAACGGCCTTCAAGGTCTTGCCGCACATCAGCTCCAGCACCGAAGGAGTCAGCCGTTGGGCGATCACCGCCGAAGCGGCCTGCGCAGCAGTATCCTCATCGGGGAAGTAGGCGACCAAGGTGGCGGTGTGCTTGGGCTTGGGGCGCAAGCGCAGCAGCGCTTCGACCACAATGCCCAAGGTGCCTTCCGAGCCGATCATCAGCGCATTCATGTCATAGCCGGCCACGCCCTTGATGGTCCGCCGACCGGTGCGCAACAGCTGCCCATCGGGCAAGACCACTAGCAAGCTGAGCACCGACTCACGGGTCACCCCGTATTTGGCGCACCACATGCCCCCGGCGTTCGTGGCAATATTGCCGCCGATGGAGCAAATCGCGGTACTGGCAGGATCCGGGGCGTAGAACAGCCCATGCTCCCCGGCAGCCTGGTTCACCGCCGCGTTGATCACCCCGGGCTGCACCAGAGCGGTGGCTTCCACCGGATCAATGTGCAGGATCTTGTCCATCCGGGACATGTCCAGCACGATCTGCCCGGCCTGCGCGCTGGAACCTGCCGCCAGTCCGGTGCCGGCTCCGCGCGGCACGATCACCGCCCCATGCTCATGGGCCAGCTTCATCGCCAGCACCACGTCATCGATGCTCTGGGCAAAGATCACCCCGTCGGCGAAGCTCGGGGGCACATAGCCGGAGCGGTCAATACTGGCTGTTTGGCGCTCGGCCTCATCGAGCGAGGCACGCGGGTGGGCGCTGAGTACGGCGTGGGTGGCGGCTGCATTCACGGGGGACTCCTGTTAAGAGAACTGGCAGGACAGCGGTGCTGTCCTGCCAGTAGGGGATTATTGAACGAACGTGTCGGCCACGGCCAGTGCCTGCTCAAGGCGATCCAGTGCTTCGATCAGCACGTCGTCCTCGATATTCATTGCAGGCACCACATGCAGCCGGTTGAAGTTGGCGAAAGGCAAAAGCCCTGCGGACTTCGCCGCGGCAACCACCTGGTTCATTTGTGGGCTGCTGCCGCCATAGGCAGCCAGCGGCTCACGAGTGTCCCGATTCTTCACCAGCTCGATCGCCCAGAACACCCCGGTGCCGCGCACCTCTCCCACCGATGGGTGCTCGGCCGCGAACTGCGCCAGGCGCGGCCCGATGATCTCCTCGCCCAACCTCTTGGCGTTCTCCACCATGCCTTCATCTTCCATCGCGGTGATGGTGGCTACCGCCGCCGCGCACGCCAGCGGATGGCCAGAATAGGTCAGACCGCCCGGGTAGACCCGCTCGCGGAAGGTCTCGAAGATTTCCGGACTGATCGCCACGCCGCCCAAAGGCACGTAGCCGGAGTTCACGCCCTTGGCGAAGGTCAGTAGATCCGGAACCACGCCGGCATGATCCACCGCGAACCACTTACCGCTGCGCCCGAAGCCGGCCATCACCTCATCGGCGATGTACACGATGCCGTGCTTCTTAGTCAGCTCGCGCACCCCTTCAAGGTAGCCCGGAGGCGGCAGGTAGATCCCGGCCGTGCCCGGAATGGATTCCAGGATGAGCGCGGCAATGGTGCCCGGCCCCTGAAGCAGAATCGTGTCTTCCAGGTGCTTGAGCGCCCGTTGCGTCTCCTCTTCGGGAGTCGTTGAATTAAAGTAGGAGCGGTACGGGTAGGCCGGGAAGAAATGCACCACCCCGTCGGTTGCATGATCCGAGGCGAAGCGTCGCGGATCCCCGGTGATGTTCACCGCCAGGTGCGTGCCGCCATGGTAGGAACGGTACGCCGAAAGCACCTTGTGCTTGCCGGTATGCAGCCGCGCCATGCGCACCGCGTGCTCCACTGCATCGGCTCCGCCATTGGTGAAGAAGATCTTGTTCAGCTCACCGGGGGTGTGCTTGGCAACCAGGCGTGCTGCTTCCGAGCGCGCGTCGTTGACATGCTGCGGGGCGATGGTGGCCAGCTTGCCGGCCTGTTCCTGGATGGCCGCGATTACCTTGGGGTGCTGGTGGCCGATATTCGTGTTCACCAGCTGGCTGGAGAGGTCAATGAGCTTGCGCCCTTCGCCATCCCACACATAGGAGCCCTCGGCCTTGAGCACCGTCATCGGGGTGAAGGGGCCCTGGGCCTGCCAGGAGTGGAAGACGTGTTCGCGGTCCAGCTCGTAGGCGCGCTTCCCGGCGGCGATCTGCTCGCCGGTGATTTCTTCAGTCATTTGCTCGCTCATGGTCCTAGTCGTTCTGCGGGAAGCCGAGGTTGATGCCTCCGTGGCTTGGATCCAGCCAGCGCTTGGTAATCACCTTGTTGCGGGTGAAGAACTTGAAGCCCTCCGGTCCGTAGGCGTGCTGGTCGCCGAACAGCGAGGCCTTCCAGCCGCCGAAGGAGTGGTAGCCCACCGGTACCGGAATCGGCACGTTCACCCCGACCATGCCCACCTGGATCTCGTCTTCGAAGCGGCGGGCCGCGCCGCCGTCGTTGGTGAAGATCGCGGTGCCATTGCCGTACGGCGAAGAGTTGATCAAATCGATGCCCTCGTTGAAGGTGTCCACGCGGACCACCGAAAGCACCGGACCGAAGATCTCCTCGGTGTAGATGGACATGTCCGTGCCCACGCGGTCGAACATCGTCGGATGCAGGAAGAAGCCTTCGCCATCGGCATCCACGGTGCCGGTACGCCCATCGAGCACCAGCTCGGCGCCGGCGTCGATGCCGGCCTCGATGTAGCCGGCCACCTTGGCCTTGTGCTCGCCGGTGATCAGCGGGCCCATGTCGCAGCCGCGGGTGCCATCGCCCACGCGCAGGGTCTTGGCACGTTCGGCGATCTTGGCCACCAGCTCATCGGCGATGGTGTCGATCGCGACGACCACGGAGATCGCCATGCAGCGCTCGCCGGCCGCGCCGAATCCGGCATTGACCGCCATGTCGGCTGCCAAATCCAGGTCCGCGTCGGGCAGCACCAGCATGTGGTTCTTCGCTCCGCCGAAGGCCTGCACGCGCTTGTTGTGCGCGGTGCCGGTGGAGTAGACGTACTGGGCGATCGGGGTGGAGCCCACGAAGGACACCGAATTCACCCGCGGATCGGTCAGCAGCGTGTCCACCGCTTCCTTATCGCCGTGCACCACGTTCAGCACGCCCTCGGGCAGGCCGGCCTCGGCGAAGAGCTCTGCCAGCCAGTTGGCGGCCGACGGGTCCTTCTCCGATGGCTTGAGCACTACCGCGTTGCCCGAAGCGATGGCTACCGGGAAGAACCACAGCGGCACCATGGCCGGGAAGTTGAAGGGGGAGATGATCGCCGAAACGCCGACCGGCTGGCGCATGGACTGCACATCGATGCCGGTGGAAGCGTTCTGCGAGAACTCGCCTTTGAGCAGGTACGGAGCGTTGCAGCACAGCTCGACGACCTCAAGGCCGCGGGCCACTTCGCCCAGCGCGTCGTCCAGCACCTTGCCGTGTTCGGCGGTGATGATCGCGGCCAGCTCGCCTTTGCGCTCGGCCAGCAGCTGGCGGAAGTTGAACATGATCGCGGTGCGGCGGGCCAGCGAGGTGTCGCGCCACTTCGGGAAGGCGGCCGCCGCGGCGGCGATGGCATGCTCGGTGGTGGCCTTCGAGGCCAGCGCCACGTGGCCGGAGACCTCGCCGGTGGCGGGATTGTAGACCTTGCCACTGCGGTCATCGGCGGAGTAGTTGGCGTTGTTGATCCAGTGCTGCAGGGTGTCGGTCAGCGTTGCGGTCATCGTATCGGCCTTTCGAAGTTGGGTTCTTGCATTCATCATGGGTCATCAATGTGAGCGGCAACACCATCACTGTGTCATGATTTAAGCGCGGACGATTACGGAGTGTAAAAAATGTTGACAGTGAACGAGGTTTTGCAGCTGCCAGTAGTCCAGGCCGCGGCCCCGCAGGTCCTCTGCGGCACCGGGCTGGAGGCACAGTTGCGCTGGGTGCACGTCACCGAATCCACCGAGAACATCGACCTGCTGCTGGGGCGCGAGCTGATCCTCACCACCCTGCGCAACGTCAGCGATGTCCGCGCCTTCATTACCGCCCTGCGTAATGCCGGCGCCGTCGGTGTCATCATCGAAGAACTCACCGGAATGGCCCTGGACGTCGCCGATCTGGGCATCCCGGTGATCGCCCTGCGTAACACCACCCGCTTCGTGTCCATCACCGAGGTCATCCACCAGAAGCTGGTGGCCCAGCAGCTCGAAGCCCTGCAGTTCTCCCGGCGCGTGCACGAAATCTACACCGAGCTCTCGCTGACCGAAGCGAACGAAGCGCAAATCGTCACCCGCACCGCCCAGCTGCTCGATGCCCCGGTGGTGCTCGAAGACCTGCGCCACCACGTGCTCGCTGAATCCGGTGCAGAACTGGAAAGCTGGATCGACCGCTCGAAATTCGTCGGCTTCCTGGAACACACCGGGCGCGCGGGTGCAGAGAACTGGTTGCAGACCCCGGTCGGTGCGGTGCGCAGCCGCTGGGGACGGCTGGTGATCCCGGAAGCCCTGGAGGACGATGACCGCGCCGCACTGGTCCTGGAACGCGCCGGCCAGGCGCTGACCATCGCCCGGCTTTCCGGACGCGACCAGCGTGAACTGCTCTACCAGGCGCGCACCTCCACATTGCACGAACTGCAGGCCGGGCACAGCTACACGCCCAAGGAGATCGCCATCCGCACCCAAGCGCTGGGCCTGGCCGCCGCGCCCTACTACGTCCCGGTGGTCATTTCGCTGGCCGGTTCCGGAACCCCCACCGAAACCCAGCTGGCCGACCGTGCGCTGCTGGACGTGCTCGATCAGCTCGCCGACACCCTGCACCTTGGCATCCTCGCCGGCTCGCTGAAACCCGGATACCTGGGACTGATCCTGCCGCTGCGCGCCCGCGAACTGGTGGACTGGACCCTGCAAGGCTTCACCCGACGGCTGGCCGAGCAGCTGCGCGCCCCGGCAGCCATCGGCGTCGGAACCGAAGGAACCCTGGCCGCCAGCATCGCCGGACTGGAAGAAGCAGCGCACGTGGCGCAAATCGTCCCGCACCTGCCCACCCGCGCCCAGCCCTACTACCGCTTCGCCGACCTGCGCCTGCGCGGGGTGCTCTCGGCCATGGGCGCCGACCCGAAAATGCGCACCTTCGCACTGGCCGAACTTTCCGGCCTGCTCAGCCCGGTGGACGAACCGGCCCTGGAACTGCTCGAACTCTACCTGGCCCACGGTGGGAACAAATCCGCGCTTGCCAAGGCCGGGTACCTTTCCCGGCCGACCCTCTATGCCCGGCTGGCCAAGCTCGAAACCAAACTCGGCGTGCAGCTGGATTCGGCCGAATCCCGTGCCTCACTGCAGGTGGCGCTGCTCTGGTATCGCATGCACGGCTGAGTTATCCACATGCGATCCTAGGCGCCACCGCCACCGGCAGGTTCCGGGGCATCATGTTTTCCATGAGCACCCAAACCGCACAAGCCCTGAAAGACCTGGCCGATGCCAAGGCCTTGATGGCTTCTGCTCTGCAGCGGCTCTCCGGGGACATTCCGGCCGGCCACGCCGCCTGCAAGGCAATGCTCATCGAAGCGGTCTCCGAAGACGTCGCCCGCGAACAAATCCACTGCGCCCACAGTCTGCGCGCCACCGGTGCCCACAAGCTGACCCAGGACAGCCTGCAAAACATCACCGAGGCAGGCCTCGATCCCACCATGGAGCAGCTGGAAGCGGCAGAAGGGCGCACCACCACCGGACGCACCCACTTCAAGGACGCCAAAGGGCTGATGGTGCACTGGCTGGGCATCGCCTTGGGCGCCGCCTCAACCCGCTTGGTGCAGGCCGACTGCCTGATTGGCGGGGTCGATGATGCCGGGCAACCAATCGCCGCGTGGCTGCCGGAACTGGCCGAAGAATTCGAAGGCCGGAATCTGGATCCGCGACTGGTAGCTTCCACAGCGCTCAAGCTGCACTCCGCCCGCAAAGACCTCGGCGAAGGCACAGCGGGGGAAGCGAAGAAGCAGGAACTGCAGGACCAAGCCACCGCATTCTTGCGTGCGGAACCCAAGACGGCGCGCAAGCACATCAACGACCTGATCAGCCAGATCAAATCAGGCCAACGTCCGATGAAGGCCCTGCTCGATGAAATTGGCATCTTCAAGCGCGGCATGCGCAAGGGGCTGGTCGAATACCTGCTGCGCGTCTTGCCCTCCCAAGACGCCTATGTGCAAGCCTTCTTCACCCGGCTGGGCAATCCGGCCACGGCAGCAGGCAATCGCCAAGGCCTGAAAGACGCCGAGGCCCAATTCACCGGCCAAGAAGCCAGTGATTGGGACGATGGGGAAACCAAACCCGAATGGGCTAGGGAAGATGCAGACTCCGAGCAGGAATTATCCGATTCCAAGGAAAATCGGGCCACCGGCCAGGGAGAACCTGGACAGTGGGAGGATTTGAAACCCGAACGAAGACGGTTGGTAGGTTTCATGGCCTTGTTGATGACCGACCGCAAACCCACCGGTAGCCAGCCAGAAGAAATACCGGGCCTAGCGCGCGCACAGGTGAGCATCATCTTGAATTGGGAGAAGATGCAGCAGCAAGCCAGCAGCTTCGCGGTGACTTCCGCAGGAACACCGCTCTCACCGGGGGAAACCAGGGCAGCGCTGTGCAATGCCGGGATCTATCCACTGGTACTCAATTCCAAGAGCCTGCCGCTGGATCTGGGCAGAACCCAGCGGTTCTTCTCCAAGGCCCAAGGCCGAGCCATCCGGGCAGCCTATCGCGGCTGTTCCTATCCTGGCTGCTCCATGCCCGCCGAACAGTGCGAGATCGATCATCTGGATCCTTGGGAGAAAGGCGGACGCACGGATATCAAATCCGCTGACTTGAACTGCCTGATCCACCACCCGGCCAGGCACTGCGGGCTATTCCACGCCGTCAAGGTGCCCGGCAGTCGCCCGATGGTGCTGCTGCCGCCGGAACTCGATCCCGAGCAGAAGCTGCGTTTCAATACGTACTTCATGACCCCGGATGAGGCATCTGCCGCAAACACACTGGCGGAGGAAGCGACCAGGCAATGGCGGGCAGGGTTGATCGAAGTGGAAATCGTCGAGCCTTGAGCCCAGCCGATTAAGCTGCGACCGTTGCGCTAAAGTGCGCGTAGGTGCCCGCGTACCGCTTCACCGGTATCGCATCGATTCTGCCCTTCAAGCAGTACGAAGGCCTGCCCGAAACTCAGCTCGTGGATCTGCTCGGCAGTCAGCCCCAATTCGCGTCCGATCCGCGCCGTGCTGGCCCGATGATCGCGCTGCAGGGAAGGGAAGACTAGGGAGAACACCCGGGACACCAGTTGCTGGTGCTCGGCTGGAGGCTCTAAGGCCAACTCCTGCGAAAGCCATTGGTAGGCGTCCTCGCCCAACAGGTGGCAAGCGCGCGCATGAGCCAGGATTACCTTGGCCGGCGCCCCAAAATGCTCTTCGAGCAAGAGCAGCTGCGGGATCTGCAGGGAATCGGAAACCCGTACCTGCAAGGACAGTGCGGGCAAGAGCAGCCGGGCGGCGAATTCATCGGCTTCTCGTTCGGCAACCGCCAGCTGTTCGCGGTTCTCGCCCAGCGTGGAGTGCATCAGCAGATGCCCCAGTTCGTGGGCCAGGGCCAGGCGCTGTGCATTGCGGCTGCCGGAGGCCAGGAAGATAAATGCTTGGCCGTCTTCCCAGAAGCTGAAGGTCTTGACCTCCTCCAGTGAGGCCGGAAGGCTCAGCACCCGCACCCCGTGGGATTCGAGCAGGTGCAGGACATCGGGCAGTGCGCCGCAGCCCAGCGCCCATTCGGTGCGCAGCTGCGCGTCGGCATCTTCTGGGGTGAAGCCACACAGCTCGGGGACCTCGGTCTGCGGGAGCCGGAAGGTTTGGGTAATCAAGTTGTAGAGTTCCACGCCGTGGCGGCCCAGCGCGGCGGCGGCTACCTTCTGCGCGGTGCTGGTGCGTCGAGGGGAGCGGAAGAAGATTCGTCCGATGTCGATTGCCTGGGTTGCTGGAAGCTGGAAGAACTGCGGTGCGCAGCCCAGCGCCTCGGCCAGGGCAAGGGAGAGAGCCTCGGGAGCATGAGCGAGTTCGCGCTCGCAAATACCCAGCGAGGCGGCCAAGGCGGACCGGCTCAGCGCTGCACGTTCGCGTGCCAACCTGATTCTGGTCGGTTCCAAAGTCATGAGGTTCCTGCAATCTTCCAAAAGCCGATCTTAATCGCCTAATGACCTCAGACTAGTGGTGTGTGCCACAAAGTACCAATTGAGTGCAGTTTCGTGAAGTAACACCCTCTGACTAGAGATAAGGGTTCGCAGGCAATGCCTGCGAACCCTTGTCTGACTAGATTTTATTAGCTGCTTCCTTCAAGACAGTTCGAAGAATCGACTCGATCTGGTCGAACTCCGGCTGTCCGATCGTGATCGGCGGAGCCAACTGAATGACCGGGTCGCCACGGTCGTCGGCTCGGCAATACAATCCCGCTTCCCATAGTGCAGGGGAGAGGTAGTCGCGCAGCAGGCGTTCGGATTCGGCGTCGTTGAAAGTTTCCTTGGTCGCCTTGTCCTTGACCAGCTCGATTCCGTAGAAGTAGCCGGCGCCGCGCACATCGCCGACGATGTCCAGATCGGTGAGCTTGGACAGGGTGGACTTGAACGCGTCGGCGTTGTTCTTGACGTTTTCGTTGAGCCCTTCACGCTCGAAAATGTCCAGGTTGGCCATGGCCACTGCCGCGGCGACCGGATGCCCGCCAAAGGTGTAGCCGTGATAGAAGGTGCTATCGCCCTTGGTGAATGGCTCGAAGAGCTTATCGGAAACGACCATCACGCCCAGTGGGACGTAACCGCTGGTCAGTGCCTTGGCTGAGGTGATGATGTCCGGCACGTAGCCGAAGTCGTTGCAGGCGAACATCGAGCCGATGCGGCCGAATGCGCAAATGGTCTCATCGGAGACCAGCAGTACATCGTACTCATCGCAGATCTCGCGCACCCGGTCGAAGTAGCCCGGTGGCGGCGGGAAGCAGCCGCCCGAGTTCTGCACCGGCTCAAGGAAGACTGCGGCTACCGAATCGGCCCCTTCGAATTCGATGGCCTCGCGGATGCGTTCAGCAGCCCACAGCCCGAAGTCCTTCTCGTTATCGGCGAACATTTCCGGCGCACGATAGAAGTTCGTGTTCGGTACGCGGAAGGTGCCCGGGACCAATGGCTCGAACGGGGTCTTCATATCCGGCAGCGAGGTGATGGCCAGTGCGCCCTGCGGGGTGCCATGGTAGGCCAGTGCGCGGGAGATGACCTTGGTCTTGCCAGGTTTGCCCTTCATCTTGAAGTGCTGCTTTGCCAGCTTGAAGGCCGATTCCACGGCTTCGCCACCGCCGGTGGTGAAGAAGACGCGGTTCAAATCGCCCGGCGCGTAGCTGGCCAGACGTTCGGCCAGGTCGATGGCTGGTTCGTGGGCGTAGGACCATAGCGGCATGAAGGCCAGCTTTTCGGCCTGCTTGGCCATGACTTCGGCTAGTTCGGCACGTCCGTGTCCGGCATTGACGACGAATAGACCTGCCAGCCCGTCGAAGTATTCGCGTCCGGCATCGTCGTAAATCTTGTGTCCCTCGCCGCGCGAGATGATCGGCACGTGCCCGCCTTGTGAGATCCCGGAGTGCCGGGCCATGTGCATCCAAAGGTGATCGCGGGCGGCTTGCTGGCGATCGGTACCACGTGGTGTGTTCATCGTGTTCCCCAGTTGTATTCCTGTTTTTTGAGTGAAAGGTAGGTGTACGTGTTGGTGCTGACCACGCCTTCGATCCCACGGATCGTGCCGATCACGCGCAAAAGGTCTTCATCGTTCGAGCAGATGACCTCGGCGAGGATATCGGAGGTGCCGGCGGTGACCACGCAGTAGTCGACCTCCGGCAATTCGGCGATCAGGTCGGCGGTGCCGCTGATGTCATTGGCAGCGACGACGCCGATCATGGCTTGGCGGGTGAACCCCAACTCCAGCGGATTGGTGACTGCGACGATTTGCATAACGCGGCTCTCGACCAGCTTCTGCACGCGCTGGCGCACAGCAGCTTCGCTCAGGCCCACTGCTTTGCCGATGGCCGCATATGAGCGGCGGCCGTCTTCCTGCAGCTGTTCGATGATCTCCTTGGAAATTTCATCAATGGCCTGCGCTGGGTGCGGGGGCAACGTCATATCGACCTCCTAGGTCTAAGGGACTTTCCAATGACCCTACCTTCACTGATTCAGTTGCGAAAGGGGTATTTCTGAAAGATTTCAGTTTTAGTAACGCAGTTTTTACAAGGAATCTTTCGTCTAGGTCTTGTTGGACCTGTGCATTGCTGGCAGGATGAACGTCAACACTTTCATGTGTGGACGATCACACTGCATCCGATGTTAGGACTGAAGCCATGTCGCACTCGCAACGCCGACTACCGCAAGATCCGCAAGTACGTGCCCTCGTCCAGGCGATGGGACAGCGCAGCTACTCCCGCCGCTCGGTGCTTTCCACCGCCGGCGCCCTAGGCCTGACCGGACTGCTCGCCGCCTGCGGCACCGGAGGTTCAAGCAGCGGCACCAAGAACGCCGAAGCCGTCAAGGACATCTCCTCTTCGGATCCCACCGTGAACTGGGCCAACTGGACGCTCTACCTGGACTACGACGAAAAGAAGAAGACCTACCCAACGCTGGATGCCTTCACCAAGCAGAGCGGCATCAAGGTGAACTACGTCGAGGACATCGACGGCAACGACTCGTACTACGGCAAGGTGCAGGGCCAGCTCAAAGCAGGCCAGGACATCGGCCAGGACATCATCACGCTCACCGACTGGATGGCCGGACGCCTGATCCGCCAGGGCTACACCCAGGAGCTGAACCTGGCGAACATTCCGAACTCGGCCAACCTGCTGCCTAGCTTGCAGGAAGTCGACTTCGACCCGGGACGCAAGCACTCGCTGACCTGGCAGTCCGGCTACGCGGGCATCGCCTGGAACAAGAAGGCCTTCCCGAAGGGCATGAAGTCCGTAGAGGACCTGTGGGATCCATCGCTCAAGGGCCGGATCACCGTGCTCGATGAAATGCGCGACACTATCGGCCTGCTGATGATGCAAAACGGCGTGGATATCGCCGGGGACTGGGGCGAGAACGAATTCGGTGCAGCTACCGACCTGCTGCGCAAGAACATCGACAACGGCCAGATCCGCCAGGTCAAGGGCAACTCCTACAAGCAGGACTTCATCTCCGGCGATGCAATCGCCGGGATCGTCTGGTCCGGCGACATCGTGCAGATGAACTTCGAGAACGATGACCAATGGGAATTCATCATCCCGGAGGCCGGCGGCACCCTGTGGAGCGACAACATGATGGTTCCGGTCGGCTCCCCGCGCAAGACCAACGCCGAGAAGCTCATGGACTTCTACTACGACCCGGCCGTGGCCGCCGAAGTCGCAGCCTATGTGAACTTCATTTGCCCGGTGGAAGGCGCCAAGGAAGAAATGGAAAAGATCGATCCGGAGCTGGTCGGCAACCCGCTGATTTTCCCGACCGATGTGGACCTGGCCAAGGCCCATGTATTCCGCTCCCTGGAAGCGGATGAAGAAACCACGCTGAACTCTGAATTCCAGAGTGCAATCGGCGCATAGAAAGCAAGGAAAAACATGACTCGACAGCGAGCCATCAATGACCAACGCCAGCGCCTGCTGCGCGGCATCGGCTCCGCCCAGGCATCACGCCGATCGGTACTGGCCGGATCTGCGGGCCTGGCGTTGGCCGGGCTGCTCTCGGCCTGCGGCACCAAAAGCACCGGCACCGCAGCCAGCGCGGCGCTGAGCCCAGCGAAGGACCTTTCGGATTCCGAAAAAATCGTGAACTGGGCCAACTGGACGTTGTACTTGGATTACGACGATGAAACACGCAAGTACCCGACCTTGCAGCGCTTCATGAAGGAAAGCGGGCTGGAGGCCAACTACGTCGAGGATATCGACTCCAACGATTCCTACTACGGCAAGGTGCAGTCCCAGCTCTCTGCAGGCCAGGATATTGGCCAGGACCTGATGGTGCTCACCGACTGGATGGCCGAACGCATCATCCGCCAGGGCTACGTGCAAGACCTGAACCACGCAAACATCCCGAATATCAAGAACCTCTTGCCGCAGCTGCAGGACGTTCGTTTCGATCCGGGACGCAAGAAGTCGCTGACCTGGCAGTCGGGCTACACCGGCCTGGTGTGGAACAAGGACGTATTCCCCAAGGGCCTGGAAAACGTCGAGGACCTCTGGGATCCAGCGCTCAAGGGCCGGATCACGATGCTCGATGAAATGCGCGACACCATGCCGATGCTGTTGCTCGACCAGGGCGTGGATATCGCCGGGAACTGGGGCCAGGATGAATACTCCAGCGCCTTGGAAGTGCTGGAGAAGAACATCGGCAACGGGATGATCCGGCAGGTCAAGGGCAACTCCTATAAGCAGGACCTGATTTCCGGGGACGCGATCGCGGGCCTGGCCTACTCCGGAGACATCACCCAGCTGAACTTCGAAGAGGGGAACAAATGGGAGTTCGCACTGCCTGAACGGGGCGGACTGCTGTGGAGCGATAACTTCATGGTTCCGATGGGTGCCACGCACAAGACCAACGCCGAGAAGCTCATGGACTTCTACTACCAGCCCGATGTGGCCGCCGAAGTCGCCGCTTACGTGAACTACCTGTGCCCGGTGGATGGCGCGCAGGAACAGATGGAGAAGATCGATCCGGAACTGGTCAGCGACCCGCTGATCTTCCCGACGCAGGACTTCTTGAAGCGGGCAACCACCGAACGTGAATTGTCGGTGGAAGAAGAAACAGATTTCCAGAACCAGTTCCAGGAAGTGATTGGGGTATGACCACCTTGGCATCGCGCACCGAAACGACAACTACCGGAGCGGACCTTCACCTGTCGGGCATCACCAAGCGGTTTGCCAGCTTCGTGGCCGTCAAGGACCTGGATTTGGTAGTCCCTTCGGGTACCTTCTTCGCACTGCTCGGCCCTTCGGGCTGCGGCAAATCGACCACGCTGCGGATGATCGCAGGCCTAGAAGCTCCCAGCGAGGGGAGCATCTCCATCGGCGGCCAGGACGTGACCGGGCTGGCCAGCCACCAGCGTCCGGTGAACACGGTATTCCAGTCCTACGCGCTGTTCCCACATATGAGCGTGCTGGAAAATGTGGCCTTTGGACTGAAGCGCAAGAAGGACAAGCAGGCCATGGAGAAGGCCAAGGCCGGGTTGGAGCTGGTGGAGCTGGGGCATCTGGCCAACCGCAAGCCGATCCAGCTTTCCGGTGGACAGCAGCAGCGCGTGGCTCTGGCCCGCGCGCTGGTCAACCGGCCGCAGGTATTGCTGCTCGATGAGCCGCTGGGTGCGCTGGATATGAAGCTGCGCCGGCAGATGCAGCTGGAGCTGAAGAACATCCAGACCGAAGTGGGCCTGACCTTCATCCACGTTACCCACGACCAGGAAGAGGCCATGACCATGGCCGACGTGGTCGCGGTGATGAACGGCGGGAAGATCGAGCAGATGGGCCCGCCGCGCGAGCTCTACGAACTGCCCAAAACCGCCTTCGTCGCGAACTTCCTGGGCAAATCCAACCTGATGCGGGGCAAGGTGACCCAGAACAACGCAGGAATGCTCAGCGTGCTGGTCAATGGCCAGACCATCCTGCTTCCCGAGGACCGGGCGGTGCAGAACAGCGGGGAAGTGGTGCTGGGAGTACGTCCGGAGAAGATCTCGATCTCGCGTGAAGGCTATGAGGGGGAGAACCGCTTGTCCGGCACGGTGATCGACGTGTCCTTCACCGGCACCACCACCGAGTACCTGGTCGAGGTGGACGGGATCGGCACCATCGGCACGTTCTCGCAGAACCGCGGGCAGCAGCCGGCCGAAGAAGGCGACACCGTCTACCTGTCCTGGGATGCGCGGCACTCCTTCGGGCTGGCCGGCAATGAGCACGAGGACGCGGGAGTTGATCAGCCATGACGGTGATGACCAAGAAGGGCCTGACCGACCTGCGCAGCGCCGAGGAGATCCGGGCCGAGCGGCGCAAGGGCCGCACCGGGATCTTCCTGATTGCCCCGGGCATGCTGGTGCTCGCGCTGTTCTTCGCCCTACCGGTGGTAGTGCTGCTGGCGATGAGCCTGTACGTCAAGCCCGAAGGCGCCGAAATTGGCGAGTTCGTGCCCGGCTTCGAAATCAGCAACTATGCCACCGTGCTGGCCGCCTACTGGCCGGATCTGATCCGTTCCTTCGGGTTCGCGCTGATCGCTACGGTCCTGGCCCTGCTGATCGGTTTCCCGATGGCCTATCTGGTGGCAGTTCGGCTGCGCGAGAAGACGCTGCTGCAGGGCATCTTGCTGGTCCTGCTCATCGCCCCGTTCTTCTCCAGCTTCATCTTGCGTACCCAGGCGTGGAAGCAGATCCTGGCCGATGAGGGGTTCATCGCCCAGAGCCTTAAATTCCTGGCGATCCTGCCGGCTGATGGGCACCTGACCGCCACGCCTTTCGCGGTGGTCGCCGGTTTGACCTATAATTTCCTGCCGTTCATGGTGCTGCCGATCTACGCGAACCTAGGCCGGCTCGATACCCGCCTGCTTGAAGCCTCCGGGGATCTCTACGCCAGCCCGATGACCTCGTTCTTCAAGGTCACGCTGCCGATGAGCGCTCCCGGTGTCTTCGCCGGCACCCTGCTGACCTTTATCCCGGCTGCCGGCGACTACGTCAACGCGGCCCTGCTGGGCAATAACCGCAATACCACCATGATCGGCCAGGTCATCGACTCCAGGTTCTTCAAGGTCATCGATTACCCCGGTGCCTCAGCCTTGAGCTTCGTGCTGATGATTTCCATCCTGATCCTGGTCACGATTTATATCCGCCGCTTCGGCACCGAGGAGTTGATGTAGCGTGAAGCAGAAAATTGGACGCTGGTTCATCCCAGTGGTCGGCGGGCTGGCCTTCATTTACCTGTTGGTCCCGATCGCGTACATCTTCGTGTTCTCCTTTAACGATGCAGGCCGGACCAACTTGGAATGGCGCGGCTTCACGCTGGATAACTGGCAGAACCCGTGCGGGGCTCCGGCGGTCTGCGAATCGCTGGTGCATTCGCTGCAGGTGGGCACCGTGGCCACCATTGTGGCTACTGCCTTGGGCACGTTGATCGCCATTGGACTGGTGCGCTACAAGTTCCGCTTCCGCAAGATCACCGACGTGCTGATCATCTTGCCGCTGGCTACCCCGGAAGTGGTGCTTGGTGCATCGCTGCTGGCACAGTTCCTGAACCTCGGTTGGGAATTGGGCTACACCACAATCGTCATCGCCCACATCGTATTCTGCATGTCCTTTGTGATCGTGACCGTCAGGGCACGCGTCTCCTCCCTGGATCCGCGGCTTGAAGAAGCTGCCGCCGATCTCTACGCCTCACCGAAGATGGCTTTCTGGAAGGTCACCTTCCCGCTGCTGCTGCCTGGCATTGTGGCTGCGGCGCTGTTGTCGTTCGCGATGAGTTTCGATGACTTCATCATCACGAATTTCAACTCCGGTATCTTCCAGACCTTCCCGAAGTTCATCTACGTCGCAGCGACCCGCGGCATCCCGGCCCAGGCCAATGTCATTGGCTCGGCGATGTTCATTATCGCGTTGCTCGTGGTGGTTATCGGCCAGGTGATCAGCTATCGGAAGAAGAAACAGCTAGAAAATTCCTAGGAGCAAGAGGTCTGCACGGTTGCGTGCGGACCTCTTGCCTTAAGGCACAAGCTAGTCAAAAACAAAGAAATTCACTAACATGATCGTTACTTAGCTCGCATCTTGGAGCTGCCTGGCGCAGCATCTGCATTAAGCTTGCCTTGTCTGGATTATCCTCGGAGGGTCCGTGCTGTTCCAGAGCACCCGCGGGATCATCGCTTGCGGAAACGATCACATGCATGGGCAGTCAACGCTATTTGCGCAACAAAATCGGGATACCGGTACCGAGGCGAGAGCCACAGCGCCTAGCAAATACTTAGCTCTACAATATATGGTCTACGAGTCGATACCTTGCGGGCCTGTGAATGCAGGTCTTGAAATGATTGGAAACTTCATGAGTGATAAGCCAGTTTGGCTTTCTCAGCCCGAACGCGATGCCTGGCTTGGACTACATGCTGTCATGACACTACTTCCAGCTGCCTTGGATTCCGACCTCCAGGGGCTGGAAGGCATCACACTGTTTGACTACCACATGCTGGCGATGCTCTCCGAAGCCAAGGATCGCCAGTTGACGATGACCATTTTGGCATCACGCACCAGCGCCTCGCTGTCCCGCCTCTCTCACGTGGTGAAGAAGCTGGAGAAACGTGGCTGGGTCGCACGCGAGCAGTCCGCCGAAGATGCGCGTGTGAAAATCGCCTCATTAACGGACGCTGGCTGGGAAGCTGTGCAGCAGATGGCGCCGCATCACGTGGCTTCGGTACACGGGCTTCTCTTCGATACCCTCGATGACAAGGACGTTAACGATCTCACCCGGATCGCACGCAAAATTACCACCTCGCTTGACGCGGATCATTGGATCCTGAATTCGGATAACTCCGATTTGGAACACTGAGGAATTCTCGATAAGCTAATCAGGCGTTAATCGCGTGTGTTGTTATGCCGTCTAACGGACGAACAACTACGCGTTGCCCGTAATACCGAATATCGTAGCCAACTGAGTACGGGGACATTGCTCGACCGGTTGCGAAGTTCACCGACTTACATACTTTAAGGCTCTTCGGTTGGTTCTCACCCAGCCTGGTTACCTTCCTAGTGTGCAGTATTAACGGTGTTTCACTGGTTGGCGGGACTCATAACGCATCAAGCGGTGTCGATATTTAGGTATGGGCACTGTGCGCGAGTACCGCCGAATTTTACTACTAACTAACTGAGGAGTGATCATGGCAGCTGTTTGCCAGGTAACCGGTACTACTCCGGCCTTCGGACATAGCATCTCCCACTCGCACCGTCGCAACAAGCGTCGTTTCGATCCGAACATCCAGAAGAAGACCTACTACGTGCCTTCCCTGCGCCGTAAGGTGACCCTGACCCTGTCGGTCAAGGGCATCAAGGTAATCGATGCTCGCGGTATCGACGCTGTTATTGCTGACCTGATTGCGAAGGGTGTGAAGCTCTAAAAATGGCAAAGAAGGATAAGGACGTACGTCCGATCATCAAGCTGAAGTCCACCGCTGGCACCGGTTTCACTTACGTCACCCGTAAGAACCGTCGTAACAATCCTGACCGCATGGTCATGAAGAAGTACGACCCAGTCGTCCGCAAGCACGTTGAATTCCGAGAGGAGCGCTAAGACATGGCCAAGAAGTCCAAGATCGCAAAGAACGAACAGCGCAAGGTCATTGTCGAGCGTTACGCTGCAAAGCGTCTCGAATTGAAGAAGACCCTGGTTGATCCAAACGCAACCGACGAAGCTCGCGAAGCTGCACGCGTAGGCCTGCAGAAGCTTCCACGCGACGCTTCCCCGATCCGCGTTCGCAACCGCGACGCAATCGACGGTCGCCCACGCGGTACCTTCCAGAAGTTCGGTATCTCCCGTGTTCGCTTCCGCGACATGGCACACCGTGGTGAGCTTCCGGGCATCACCAAGTCTTCCTGGTAAGACCTGCAAGTCTTTTGACTTAGCAAGCCGCCCTCCTTCGGGAGGGCGGCTTCGCCATTTAACGCCGCCACCACCACCGCTTCTTCTTCGATGCATCCGGTGCCGGTTCAGGCGTTGAAGCCCGCCGCTGCTGCCAGGCGAGCACCTCGGTGGTGGCATCACGCAAGGGCGTAATGACCGGCGGCCCGCCCAACAGCTGAAGCCGCGCTTCCTTGATGCGGGCATTGAAATCTTCCACATGCGCACGCACTGCAGCACTGGTCGGCAGCTGATCCAGGACCTCGGCCATATGCTCATCTTCCACCCGCAACGTCAGTGCCGGGGGACCAAGCCCGGTCAGCTGCTCGCGGCGCATCATCGACTTCAGCCACCAATCCGGATCATCATTGTTGGTGATGTGATCGATCTTCTGGCCTGCCAGAGCCAAATTGTCGAAGTCGCCTCTAGCGAACGCCTCATCGAGCACGGAGTTGGCCACTTCCCACGCCTCATCTTGAGCGTAGATCTGCAACGGTGTTTTCGGCTCGGTCACCGAAGCCATGGCGGTTGCCTGCGCGTACTCATCGGCCGGCATCGGCTCTTGCTCCTGCTTCATCTGGTACCGAGCCGCATTCAGTGCCGCATCCTCATTGTGCTTCATCCCTCCATGATCCCACCGTGGTGCCAGGCGGGCAACGACAGCCACCGGCGGCTCTGGCCAAGAACGTCCGGCCGGGAAGGTGCCGCTGTAGTAGCGTGTAAACCATGAAGCCAGCGATGCCCTATTCCAAACCAGCAACGGACATTTTCGCGAATCGGCAGCGTTGGGCCCAGTTGGGGCAGGACAAAACGGTCGTAGTGACCGGCGCGAACAGCGGACTGGGCTTCTTCGCCAGCCTGGGCCTGGCCCAAGCTGGTGCCAAGGTAATCCTGGCCTGCCGCAATCAGAGCCGCGCCGAGGCCGCCATGGAACAGATCCGGTTGCGGGTACCGGGCGCCGACCTGGAATTCATGCAGTACGACTCAGCACGCATTGAATCAGCCATGGGGCTGGCCGCCGAGCTGCGTCATCGGCCGCTGGATGTGCTGATCGCCAACGCAGGGATCATCCGCGCCCCGCAGATCCGCCACGAGGGCCTGCTGGGCTATGAACAGATCATGAGCACTAACTTCATCGGCCATGCCCGACTGGTTGGCGAACTCGCCGAGCGTTTCAGCCAGCCATTGAGATTCATCGGGCTGGGATCGATGTCTACTCGCATGCTCAGCACCGACCCGCAGAATCTGGCCCTGGAGCGCGACTACCATCCCTACCGCGCCTATGTGCAGTCCAAAGCAATCGTGCAGGCGTTCACCATCGCGTTGGATCACCGGTTGCGCCAGCTGGAATTACCCGGCCGAGCGCTGGCGATCCACCCGGGATACTCGGTCTCCGGGTTGAGCCCGCAGATCGCTCAGATCAACGAACCCGGGTATTCCAAGCGGTTGGCCGGCCAATTGCAGGCAAGTTTCGCGCAGGGCAAACACGAAGGTGCGGTGGCGTTGGTGGAAGCGGCGCTGGCCCCGGAGCTTGATGTCGCCCCGCGGGGCAGCTACTTGGGTCCCAAATACCTCACCAAGGGCGCAATCACACTGGCCAGACCGGCGAAAGCGACTAGGGGCAAGGAACTTCAGAGCAAGGCCTGGCAGCTGTTTGTGCGGGCAAATGAAGGCCTGGATCCGTTCGCCCTGTAGGCTCCGGGTGAATTTTGACACCCCGGTTTAACCTAAAAAGTCAGCAAAATCCGCGTGACGATGCACTTTTTGTCACCATCAGCTGGTAAGTTCAACTCTTGATAAGGCCGTGCGACCGTGCGGCGTTCGGGGCCCGGCATCGGGCTTTGGATCACTAGTCCAGGAGGACCATACATTGGCTATGAACCGTAGCGAACTTGTTGCTGCTGTTGCAGCGAAGACCGAAAACTCCCAGGTTGCCGTCAACGGTGTTCTGGATGCAGTCTTCGAGGTTTTCGTCGACCAGATTTCCAAGGGTGAGAAGGTTTCGATCCCAGGTTGGTTGGCTGTAGAGCGCACCGACCGTGCAGCTCGTACCGGCCGCAACCCACAGACCGGCGAAGCGATCCAGATTCCTGCAGGCCACTCGGTCAAGCTGACCGCTGGCTCGAAGCTGAAGGCTGCTGTAGCAAAGAAGTAAGCTTCTTTAAACGCTCTCCAAGGCCTGCTGTTCCGTGATGGGATGGCAGGTCTTGGTGCGTTAAGGAACGTTGCAAAACCCGGCGTTGACCCCAAAAATGATGCCGTTGAGCCAAGAAATCTGCAATTAGTTGAAAAAATCCCTGATTTTCGCCTGTTTTCCGGCGTTTTGGGGCGAAACGTTTGATATGTTCTCACTGATAAGACCGTGCGACCGTGCGGCGTTCGGGGCCCGGCATCGGGCTTTGGATCACTAGTCCAGGAGGACCATACATTGGCTATGAACCGTAGCGAACTTGTTGCTGCTGTTGCAGCGAAGACCGAAAACTCCCAGGTTGCCGTCAACGGTGTTCTGGATGCAGTCTTCGAGGTTTTCGTCGACCAGATTTCCAAGGGTGAGAAGGTTTCGATCCCAGGTTGGTTGGCTGTAGAGCGCACCGACCGTGCAGCTCGTACCGGCCGCAACCCACAGACCGGCGAAGCGATCCAGATTCCTGCAGGCCACTCGGTCAAGCTGACCGCTGGCTCGAAGCTGAAGGCTGCTGTAGCAAAGAAGTAAGCTTCTTTAAGCTTTGCATCAGGCTCGACCAGTTCTGGAATGTTCCGGAACAGGTCGGGCTTTTTGCTTTCGGAACCGTTTGAGCCCATCTTCTACTTAGCGTAGAATCGAGCATGGTCGACGAACCCCCTCAAAAGAAATGGCAGCCCACCGTGTCACACACCCCCGCAACCCGCGTAGCTCCCGGTTGGTTGGCGGCAAGCGTGTGCACCTGGACCGCCTTCGCCGCCCACGCCCATAGCGCGCCGACCACGTTGTCGCTGATCGCCATGGTGCTCATTACGTGCATTTCGGCGGCCGTCGCAGGAATTCTGGTGGGCAAGAAATTCTCCCTCTGGGCGACCAGCCTCGTGGTGCTCGCCAGCCAAGGGCTCTACCATCTGAGCCTGTCGGTCATGAGCCACCCGCGTGGCGACCTGTCCGTAATGGAGCATGCGCAGCACACAGGCCGCATCGTGCAATTGGGGCAGCACATCACCGCCCAGTACGCCGACGTGCACACGGAATCGATGTTTTACGCCCATGTGCTGGCAGCATTGGTCAGCATTGCGGTGCTCACCTGCGGCGAACGGCTGCTGAAATTGCTCGGCAGCTGCCTGACGTTGGCCAGGGTCCGACGGATCTTGCACCTGATCCGCATTCTGGCTCCCGAGCCGCGTCGCGTCCCGGCCTACTACCCATTGCGCTTCCAACTCAAGCTGGCGCAATTGGCCAGGTTGCCCGAACGCCGAGGTCCTCCGCACTTCGTTCTTGCCGCATAAGTCAAAGAAACGAAGCGCCCATTTTGGGCTTGGAAGGAACCTCATGAGTACCGTAAAAACCGCCACGCGCCTGATCGCCGTGTTCGCACTGTCGTTGCTGGCCCTGTTCACCTCAATCAGCGCTGCTTCCGCGCACGACCAGCTGATCGGCTCGTCCCCGAAAGCCGGCGCAACAATCGAGGAAGCTCCGAAGGAGATCACCCTTGAATTCTCCGGTGAGCTGCAGAGCTTGTCCGGGGTGGATGCTACCGTCATCGCCCTGACCCGAGACGGGCAGCAGGTCCAGACCGAGGCCGAAACCAAGGGCACGAAGGTCATCGTGACTCCGAGTGAGGAATTGGCAGGCGGGAAGTACTCCCTGGCTTACCGCGTCGTCTCTTCCGATGGACATCCGATCGAGAACAAGATCAACTTCACCCTCGATGCTCCAACGATGGTTACCGCCTCGCCTGAAGCCAGCCAAAGCCCTGCCACGCAGGACTCCAACGCTCCGCTGCAGGATCTGGGCAGCTCGGTGAGCCCGATCGTATGGGTCATCATCGGCCTGATCATCCTTGGCGGCGCCATCGGCGTGCTGGCCAAGTTCATGCGCAACTCCAAATAACCGACGTCTTCCCGGTGCGCCCACGGCCACCGATGCCTTTGGCGTGCCCAAAGGCCAGAATCTGAAAGCTTGAGAACATGCATTTTCGCAAAATTGCCGTATTGGCCGTTGGCCTGCTGCTGACCGGCTGCGCCCAAGGCGCCGACGCTACCAGCGCCGTTGAGAACCAGCAGATCAAGGAAACCCAGGCCGACGCGCTTGTGGCCAGCGAGACCTGGGCAAAGGCCGCCGAGTCCGGAATGAGCGCCGCATTCGGCGTCCTGCATAATGATTCGGACCAGCCACTGGCCCTGCACCAGGTCAGCAACGCACTCGGTGACGAAATCCAGATCCACGAGATGCGCGGCAGCGGCCATGACATGAGCATGGCACAGCTTGACGGGGACCTGGTGATCGAACCCGGGCAGGACCTCGTGCTGGCCCCGGGCGGAAACCACTTCATGTTCATGGACCTGAAGCGGCCGCTGCTTGCCGCCCAGAGCGTGAGGCTGCAACTGGAATTCGCCGATGGCTCCAGTGCGGAAGTGGACTTCCCGATCCGCAATTTCGACGGCGCAAAGGAAAGCTACGACGAGCACGGCCATGGCGAGCACTGAGCTTCCGCGCCGACTCGTGCTGGGCAGTTCCGCGGCCGCAGCGCTAGGCGGGATGCTGACCGGGTTTGGCACCGGACGGATGAGCAGCCCGCGCGAAGCCACCGCAGTCAATGCTGACGGATACCTGCCGTTCTACGGGAAGCACCAGCGCGGGATCCTCGACGCGCAGCAAACGCATGCGGTATTCGCCGGATGGGACCTGCACTGGCGCGCCGGGTCCAAGAAGGACCAGCTGCGAGCCCTGCTGCAGATGCTCACCGACGACGCAGCCCGGCTGGCCAGTGGGCGTGGAGTGCTCGCCGATACCGAACCGGAAATGGCGCAGCCGCCGTGCCAGCTGAGCCTGACTGCCGGGGTGGGACAGGCCCTGCTGGATGTGGCCGGGCATGGCCACATCGGCACCATGCCCGAATTTCCCGGCGACCAGCTGCAAGAACGGTATGGGCAAAGCGATCTGCTCATCCAGTTCTGCGCGCAGGATCCCACCGTGCTGCACCATGCGGTGCGGGCGGTGTCCAAGAACCTGCGCGGGCTGGCCACCAGGCGCTTCGCCCAAACCGGGTTCATCCAGCCCGCTGAGCACGGCTTCCGCAACCTGTTCGGGCAGCTGGACGGGATCAATAACCCTGCCGGGCAGCTTCGCGAGGCAGCGGTATTCGGCAGCGGGCAGGACAGCTGGATCGAGCACGGGACCACCTTGGCGTTGCGTCGTTTCGAAATGGATTTGGATGGCTGGGACGCCGTGGACCGGGCCGGACGCGACTATGCCCTGGGGCGCCGGCAATCCGACGGCGCACCGCTGTCGGGGCAGCAGGTTGATGACCCGGTGGACGTGCACGCCGCCAACGAGCTCGGGTTGCCGAAAATCGCGGCTAACGCCCATGTGGCCCTGGCCCGTCCGGCCAGCGGGGAGGAGGTGATCCACCGGCGCGGCTATAACTTCGCCGGGGAGACCTCCGGGTTGCTGTTCGCCAGCTACCAGCGCGACCCGGCCACCAGCTTCATCCCGTTGCAGCACCGATTGGCGGCTGCGGACGCGCTGAATACCTGGCTGAAGCCCGTTGGTTCGGGGCTGTACGCGATCCTGCCCGGGGTGCGCGAAGGCTGCTACCTGGGGCAGACATGGTTGGAGGCGGTGTGAGATAGGCCTAAGGCGGGGTCTTCGAGGCTCCGTAGCGGCCACGGCCCGAGGAAAAATGAGATGATGAGAAGGTTATGGATACAGCACAACGCACGGTAACAGCCACCCGCTTCATCCTGCCCGGAATCTTCGCTGCGGCGATCGTCTTCCTGGCAGCAGTGTTGTTCACCGGCATTGCCCGGCCGGCGGAACTGGCCGATCCCGGGGCGTTCGTGCGCTGGTCCCTGCCCATTTCCCGCGCCATCCACCACGCGTCGATGTCGTTGAGCATCGCCGCACTGATTTTCGGTGCTGCGATCATCCCTCGGGCCGCCAAGGTCACCCGCACCACCGAAGGCCACGAGCATCCGGCCTTTGCCCGCACGATGAACATCGCCGCCGGTGCGGCAGTGGTATGGACGCTGTCCGCGGCCACCGTGATGCTGCTGACCTTCTGGGATCTGGCCGGCATCCCGATGAGCATGGATCCGCAGTATTCGGCCGCGATTCTGGACTACATCTTGGCGATCACCACCGGCCGGGCTTGGGCCTGGATGGTGGTGATCGCCGCAATCACCAGCTCGCTGGCGCTGGCCATGCGCTCCAAGACCACCGTGGGGCTAGCCGCGTTCTTCTCGCTGTTCGGCATCCTGCCGCTGGCCTTCATCGGCCACGCCGCCGGGGGAGATGACCACTTCGCCGCGGTGAACTCCATCGGCCTGCACCTGCTGGCTGTGGTCCTGTGGTTCGGCGGCATCATGGTGCTGGCCCTGCTGGCTCCGGCCCTCATCGGTGAAGCGCCGGGCCGGGAACGCGGACAGGTGCTTGCCGGGGTGGTGCTCAAGCGCTATTCGGTGCTGGCCACCTTCGCGGTCTTCTTGATGGTCGGCTCCGGGCTGGCCTCGGCAGTCATCCGCATCACTGATTGGAACCAGTGGCTGACCCCGTACGGCATCCTGGTCCTGGCGAAGCTCGGGATCACCTTGGTCTTGGGCGTCTTGGGCTTGGCGCACCGCCGCTTCGTGATCCCGAAGCTGCTGGCCGGCCAATACACTGCGCTGCGTGCAGCCTGGCAGGTAGTGCTCGGCGAAGTGATCCTGATGGCTTCGGTGATGTCGGTGGCTACCGTGCTGGCCCGCACCGCCCCGCCTACGCCTGACACCCCGCCGGTCGAAGCGACCCCTGCACGGTTGCTCACCGGCTACGACCTGCCACCGGCCCCGGACACCGCCAGCTGGTTCACCACCTGGCGGATGGACTGGATCTGGGTGGCTGTGTGCCTGTTCGGCCTGGCCGTCTACCTATGGGCGTTCATCACCCTCGCCCGCCGCGGTGACAAGCCCAGCGTGCTGCGCCTGGCCAGCTGGATCGTGGGCCTGTTCGCCCTGTTCTACGTGACCAGCGGCGCGGTGGCCGTCTACGGCAAGATCCAGTTCTCCACCCACATGGTCGACCACATGTCGCTGACCATGATCGTGCCGATCTTCCTGGTGCTGGGCACCCCGATCACGCTGCTGCTCAAGGTGCTGCCGTCGCGCGGCGACGGCACCCGCGGTCCGCGCGAGTGGATCCTCTACCTGGTGCATTCTCCGTATTCGAAGGTGATCACCCACCCGATTTTCGCGGCCGTGAATTTCGCCGGATCGATCGTCGTCTTCTACTTCACTCCGCTGCTGGAGCCAGCGATGCGCTACCACGCGGGCCACGAGCTGATGAACCTGCACTTCTTGCTCACCGGCTACCTGTTCGCGCTGTCCTTGGTGGATGCCGACCCGGTCCCCAAGCGCTACCCGTACCCGATGCGCCTGGTGGTGCTGCTGGCTACCGTCGCCTTCCACGCCTTCTTCGGCGTGGCGCTGATGAGCACCGAAACCCTGCTGGCCCCGGACTACTTCGGGAACATGGGCCGCACCTGGGGCGGCACCGCGCTGGAAGACCAAGTGGTCGGTGCCGGGGCGATGTGGGCTATCGGCGAAGTGCCCACCTTGGTCCTGGCCATCTTCGTGGTTATCTCCTGGCTGAAGCAGGACAAGAAGGACACCAAACGCTACGACCGGCAGGCAGAGCGCGACAATGACGCTGAGCTGGCCGCCTACAACGAAATGTTCGCCCGCTTCAAGCAGGCTGACCGGAGGGACCCGAATGCCTAGCACCAAGAAGACCGTTGCCGCCTCGCTCGCGATCGGCGCGCTGCTGGCTTTGAGCGCCTGTTCCGAAGCCGAGATGCCGCAGGATGAGACGCACAAGATCGCTGTGCAGGGCACCGCTTCGCCCAGCGCGAGCCAGGAAACTGAAAAGCCAGAAGAGCCTGAAGAACTGAGCACCGCGCAGGTGGCGACCACCGCTGGGGCAGTGATGGCCGCCGAGCTGGGCTTCGGCTCCAGCGCGAAGATCGAAGGCAAGGACCTCGAATCCCTGGCCACCGCCCCGACCGACACGCTCAAGGACATCGTGGTGCTGCCTTCGCAGTGCTCGGCGCCGATCGAGGACCTGAATTGGTCGCCGGTCCAGCTGGGCACCGAAGCGGCGCGTACCGACTTCACCAATGAGAACCAGTCGATCACCGGCTCCGTTGAGGTAGCGAAGCTCGATGGGAATGCGGCGAAGGTCAAGGCGCACAACGCGAATGTGGCTACCATTTTGGAAGACTGCCGGACCGTGAAGCTCAACGGCCTGGATTACCGGGAGACGCTGAAATTCTCCGACCCGTCCGTGGCCGGTGCGGACTCCTCGCTCTACTACAGCCGCGATGGGCAGTATGCGCAGGATTCGCTGGTGCTGATCAAGTCCACGCAGAAGTACGTGGTGATGGTTTCCTTCATGTCCGCTACCTCGCTGCAAGAGGACGCCTTCAACCAGGTGGCCACCAGCATCTTGGATACCGCGATCGCCCAGCTGCCCTAGCGGAATAGAAGCCGGGCACTGCTGGTTGCCAATCATGCAACCCGCAATTTCCTCAATGTTGCTTAACACCGTTAGTCCCCGTGGGGGCCGGTGGCAGATAATTGAGGTTCCAAACGCCGCAGCCGCGGCAACTGCGAAAGGAAGACCATGAGCGCTACCGAATCCGTCCGCGCCAATTACAAGGTGCGCGCCAGCGAGCTGCTGGGCCGGAACTGGCTGAATACCGGCGGCAAGCAACTGGACCTGGAAGCGTTGCGCGGCAAGATCGTGATCCTGGACTTCTGGACCTTCTGCTGCATCAACTGCCTGCACGTGCTCGACGAACTGCGTCCGCTGGAAGAACAGTACAAGGACGTGCTGGTCACCGTCGGCGTGCATTCGCCGAAGTTCGAGCACGAAGCGGATCCGGATGCGCTGGCCGCGGCGGTCGAACGCTACGAAATCCACCACCCGGTGCTCGATGACCCGGAACTGGTCACCTGGCAGGCCTACGGCGCCCGCGCCTGGCCTACCCTGGTGGTACTGGATCCTGAAGGCTACATCGTCGCGCACCTCTCCGGCGAGGGCCATGCCCAGGGCCTGGGCTCGCTGATCGAGGAACTGGTTGCAGAGCATGAAGCCAAGGGCACGCTGCACCGCGGCAACGGCCCGTATGTGGCCCCCGAAGCCCGCGAAGGCGACCTGCGCTTCCCGGGCAAGGCCATCGCACTGGCCAACGGCAACTTCTTGGTGGGCGATTCGGGCCACCACCGCCTGGTCGAGCTGGCCAGCGACCTGTCCACCGTGGTGCGCACCATCGGTGCGGGAGTCAAGGGCTACGCCGACGGGGATGCACAAACCGCGCAGTTCAACGAGCTGCAGGGCCTGACCGCGCTGCCAGCAGAATTAGCCGCTGAAGTAGGCTACGACGTGATCGTCGCCGACACCGTGAACCACCGCCTGCGCTCGGTGAACCTGGAAACCGGTGTTGTGGGCACCCTGGCCGGCAATGGCGTGCAGCGCCTGCTGGATTCGGAGAACGCGCGCCAGGAAGTCCAGCGCACCGAGCTGGGCACCGACGCCACCAACATTTCGCTTTCCTCCCCATGGGATGTCCTCTACCACCCATCGGGCCAAGTCATCATCGCGATGGCCGGCACCCACCAGATCTTCGCCTTCAACCCGCGTACCTCAGCGGTCTCGGTGTTCGCCGGCACCGGGCTGGAAGGCCTGGCCGACGGGGCACCGGACGAGGCCTGGTTCGCCCAGTCCTCGGGACTGGCCTTAGATGGGCAGAACGTCTGGATCGCGGATTCGGAAACCAGTGCGCTGCGCTGGATCGAGGTTGAAGAGGGCAAGGCCCAGAGCGTGAACACCGCGGTGGGCACCGGCCTGTTCGACTTCGGCTTCCGCGATGGCGATGCGCAGCAGGCCCGTCTGCAGCACCCGCTGGGCGTAGCAGTGCTTCCCGATCACTCGATCGCGATTGCCGACTCCTACAACGGTGCGGTGCGCCGCTTCGACCCGGCAACCAAGACCGTATCCACCTTGGCCAAGGGGCTGAAGGAGCCAGCCGATGTGCTGGTGGACACTTCCGTGGATGGGGATCCGGTGCTGCTGGTCGTGGAGACCAACACCCACCAGCTGGTGCGCATCCCGATTCCTGCCGAAGCATTGGTAGTCGATGAGGGCGCCAGCCAGACCCAGCGTCCCAAGACCCCGGTCCGCGCCGGCAAGCACGAGATCCTGGTGCGCTTCGCGGCTCCCAAGGGGCAGAAGCTCGATGACCGCTGGGGCGATCCGACCCAGCTGAAGATCTCGGCCAGCCCCGAGGAACTGATCCTGGAAGGCGCAGGAACCTCGGTGGGCCTGACCCGCACCCTGGAGCTGAATCCTGAAATTGCCGACGGCGTGCTGCACATTACCGCACGTGCCGCGGCCTGCGATGGCGAGCCAGGCGGAGAGATTCCGGATCACGCGGCCTGCCACCTGTACCAGCAGGACTGGGGGATCCCGGTCGTGCTCGATGCTGAAGGCGACAATGAATTGCTGCTGGACCTGCGCGGGGTGAACTAGCTCGCACGAAACCAAAGGCGCACCAGAAATGGTGCGCCTTTGGCGTATCCGGCGGCGCGCAGGAATCTGAGGAAACCTCAGCAATTTTCCGTCCAGGTGGCTAGACTGGTGTGCGGGAGGCGCCGGAGGGATCCGGCAATTGTTCATGTCGTCAAAAATGTTCAGTGCACTGGAAGTACCGAATTACCGGTTGTGGGTGATCGGTGCCCTGGTCTCCAACATCGGCACCTGGATGCAGCGCGTAGCCCAGGACTGGCTGGTGCTCACCGAACTGACCGACCACGACGCGGTAGCCACCGGCATCACCACCGGCCTGCAATTCGTGCCCGTACTGCTGCTGGGACCCTATGCCGGTCTGATCGCAGACCGCTTCAACAAGCGCAAGCTGCTGATCTTCACCCAAAGCTTCATGGGACTGTGCGCGGTGATCCTGGGCCTGCTGGTCGTCACCGGCACCGCACAGCTGTGGCATGTCTACGTGCTGGCCACGATGCTGGGCATCGGCGCGGCCTTCGACGCCCCAGCCCGCCAGGCCTTCGTTTCCGAAGTGGTTCCCGGCACGCACCTGGCCAACGCGGTCGCGTTGAACAGCGCCAACTTCAATTTAGCCCGTCTGGCAGGTCCTGGCGTGGCCGGTGCAGTGATCGCACTGGTGGGCACCGGACCGGCGTTCCTGATCAACGGCGGCTCATTCTTGGCGGTGATTTCCTCGCTGGTGTTCATGCGCAAGGAAGCACTGAACCCGTCCAAGCCGGTTGCCCGCGCCAGGGGACAGGTGCGCGAGGGCTTCGCCTACGTGAAGAACCGCAAGGACCTGATGCTCATCTTCTTCCTAGCCGGAGTGATCGGCACCTTCGGGCTGAACTTCCAGATGACCAATGCGCTGATGGCCACCGAGGTCTACGGCGTAGGTGCAGGGGAGTACGGGATCCTGGGCTCCATCATGGCCGTGGGCACCTTCGGCGGTGCGCTGCTGGCCGCACGGCGTTCGGCGCCGCGCTGGCGCTACCTGATCGGCGGAGGAGTATTCTTCGGCGTTGCCGGTGTCAGCAGCGCGTGGATGCCCAACTACATTGCCTTTGCGCTGATACTGATCCCGGTGGGACTGGGGTCGCTGACTTTCTTGAACAGCTGCAACACCATGGTGCAGACCTCGGTGCCGCCGCAATACCGGGCGCGGGTGCTCTCGCTGTATCTGATGGTGGTGATGGGCGGTACGCCCATTGGCTCGCCGCTGATCGGCTGGTTCGCCGAGCTCTTTGGAATCCAGGTTGCCGTGAGCATTGGGGCTGGGCTGTCACTGGCTGCCAGCTTGGTCGCGCTGCTGGTCTGGCAGAAGTTCAAGACCAACGCGGTGCCGCTGCGCAGCCAGTTCCGCGAAATGCTCGGACGCTAGCCGGCAACCTGTTCGCCATCGGCTACCGGGCGCACCGAAACTTCGGTGGTACTGGTAGTCAGCTTGGCAGTGAAGGAATATTCGTCCTTGACCGTCTTCTTTTCCTTGGCTCCGGTCCGCAGATCCTGCTCGGTCAAGGTCAAGGTGGCGGAGGTGGTGAGCGGGGAGAGCACCCAGGCGCCGTTGTAGTAGTTCACTTCAATGGTTGGGTACTTTGCGATGGACCAGTCAATGGTGGCCGGATTAACGCGCGCCGAAGTGGTGTACGCGAAGGGGCAGCCAGCTGGCATCAGGACCTGTTCGCTGACGCACTTATCGAGGTAGCTCTTGACCTTGGCGTTGATGGCCGCGATGAATTCCTTGGTCGGCTTGGTCTGCAATGCGATTTCTACCGGTTCCTTGGCCGGCTTGGTGACCACCATGCCGCGGGTATCGGCGGCAAAGTTCTTGGTGCTGAAGCTCGCATCGAGGATCGAAGGATAGAAAACCGGAAGGGTGCTCACTCCGGCAGCCAGCGGGATCTTCTGTTCGTTGACCGTGACCTCGTTGACCGTGTTGGCTTTGATGCTCACTGTAGGCAGCGTGCTCGGCGCGAAAACCCACTTGTCGAAGAGCAACCACGACTTGCCGTCGTGGCGCAGCGTGTAGCTCGATTCCTTCTGGACGCCGTCGGCTTTGTAATGCGCGGTGACGGTGCGCAACTGGTCCTCGCCCTCTACCGGCTGGGCCTCATCGGTGGTGAAATCCGTAATTCCGGCCTGGGTCCGCTTCAGGACCTCCCCGTTCAGGGCAACCGCATCGCCGGCTGGGACCTTGGCCTGCATCAAGCCCAAGGCCTTGGCGCCTTCGCCCTGGGCCAGCAGCTGCTGCAAGGCTTGCACCTGGTGCTGAGGGGAGAAGAGGGTACGGTTGGCAAGAATCGTTCCGGCTAAGACCAGAACAATCACAACCATTGCGGCCAGAGCCCAGCGCAGGGCTAGTCGGGCAGCGGAGATCGGCTTGGAATTACGAGTGTTCATCAGTAGCTAGGCTATCTGGTTTCCGCCCCGAGGCAGTAAACGGCGTGCTGAAACGTGAGCGTATTAACGGCGGCGGCATTTGCGGTTGCCGAAGAAGCCGCCACTCTTCTCCCATCCAATCACCTTGGCCGCATCCATCACCCGGTGCGGTACCAATTGCCTTTGCGCCGATCATCAACCATTTAGCCAACTCTTGAGCTGGCGTTGTTTCTACTGGCGGCCCATCCGGGCAGCGCGATGACAGTCCCGAGAATGCCGAGGCCGAAGATGAACCACAGCGGGGTAATCATGATGTTTTGCACGTTATTTTCGTCAATCATGACGCCCGCGTTGAATAGCGCCACCCCGCCGCAGACCAGGGCGGTCAGGCTGGCGGCCAGTGCGATGATCCAGTAGTTCTTCATTTTCGCCAGCATATTTCCTCTTCGGCCCCGGTATTTGGGGAATTCGTCATGCACTAGTGCTCATCTGCTGCCAGGCCACCCGGTTTCCGGCATAGGGCAGTCAACGGCGCGCTGCAACGTGAGCGTATTAACGGCGGCGCTTGCGATTGCCAAAGAAGCCGCGAATCAGTTCCCGACCAATCACCTTGGCGGCATCCATTGCCATGTCCATCATCGGATTCTCTTCCTTGGAAGACCGTCGCTGAGGAGCGGATTGCCGGCGCGGCTGCGGCGCCGATTCAGGAACTGGCGCTGGAGCTGGTGCGGACTGCGCTGCCTTTGCTTCGAGCATTTCACGCGCAGAATCCCGATCTACCGCGGCCGCATACTGCCCAGCAAGGGTTGAAGTGCCTCGCACCTGGGTCATCACTTGCTCGCTGGCCGGACCGATGTTGGATCCCGGGGAAGTCATCTTGGTCCAAGCGGCCGGGGTAGGTGCACCCTTTTCGTTCAGGACCGTCACCACAGCCTCGCCGACACCGGCCTGGGTCAGCGCCTCATTCAGATCCAGCTGGCCTTGAGGGAAGGTCTTGATGATCTGCTTCAGTGCGCTTTGGTCCTTGGCGGTGAACACGCGCATCGCATGCTGGACGCGGTTGCCCAGCTGGCCGAGCACCTCATCGGGCAGGTCGGTAGGGGACTGGGTGATGAAGAACAGCCCGACGCCCTTGGAGCGGATCAGCCGTACAGTGTTGATGATGGCATCAGTGAATGCCTTGGTCGCATCCTTGAACAGCAGGTGGGCTTCGTCGAGGAAGAACACCAGCTTGGGCTTGTCCAGGTCGCCGGCCTCGGGCAGGTCTTCGAACAGGTCGGCCAAAAGCCACATGAGGAAGGTGGAGAAAAGCATCGGCTGGGCGCTGACCGAAGGCAGTTCCAGGATGTTGATGACCCCTGCACCGTCGCGGATCTGCAGGAAGTCCGCGGTGTCGAACTCGGGCTGGCCGAAGAACTGATCCAGGCCCTGGGTCTGCATGATGGTGATGCCTCGCAGGATCACCGAAGCGGTGGAAGATGATACGCCGCCTAGTTCCTTGAGGGCTTCGGCGCCTTCTTCGCTGAGCAGGAAGCTGATCACTGCTTTCAGATCGCTGAGGTCATCTAGTGGCAGCTGGTGGGAGTCGGCGTAGTGGAAGATCAGCTGCAGGCACTCTTCCTGGGTTTCATTCAGTTCCAGGACGCGTGCAAGCAAGATCGGGCCGAAGGCGTCGACGCTGGCGCGAACCGGCACTCCTTCTCCTTCGCCCAGGGCAAGGAATTCCACCGGGTTGGTGCGCGGGGTGAACTCATGGCCCAGCTCGGCCAGACGGGCAGTGAGCTTTTCCGAGGAGCTGGCTGATTGCGCCAGGCCGGTCAGGTCGCCCTTGATATCGGCGAGGAAAACCGGAACACCGGCGACAGAGAGCTGCTCGGCCATGGTCTGCAGGGTCACGGTCTTGCCGGTACCGGTCGCACCGGCGATCAAGCCGTGGCGGTTGAGCATCTTCAGGGGCAAGCGCACCTGGGCGCTTGGCTCGGGCTTCCCGTCGATCAGTGCGGCCCCGAGCTCCAAGCACTCAGACTCGAAGTCGTAGCCCTCGATGAGGCCGGTCAGCAAAGAATTCGTTTCCTGGGTCATGATCTCACTCTATTGGTTTTAGAACGGGTGCAAAAGACGTTGTACGAATGCTTGGGTTCGGGTATTAGCCGGGGTGCTGAGCACCTGGGAAGCCGGGCCAGTCTCCACGACCACTCCGCCATCCATGAACACCACGGTGTCTGCCACATCGCGGGCGAAGGCCAGCTCGTGAGTAACCAGCACCATGGACCAGCCTTCTTGGGCCAATTCCTTGATGACTGTGAGAACTTCCCCGACCAGCTCGGGATCCAGTGCACTAGTGGGTTCGTCGAAGAGCAACAGGTCCGGTTGCTGCATCAGTGCGCGCACGATGCCCACGCGTTGCTGCTGGCCGCCGGAGAGCGAGTTGGGGTAGGCATCGGCTTTGGCTTCAAGGCCCACCCGGGCCAGCAGCTTCTTAGCTTCGGCCAGCACCTGGTCCTTGGGGCGCTTTTGCACCTCGATGGGGCCGATGCTCACGTTTTGCAGCACGGTCAGATGCGGGAAGAGGTGGTGTCCTTGGAACACCATGGCCGAACGGCTGCGCAGGATCTGGGCGGTCTTGGGCTTCAGTCCGGCGCTGAAGGAAACTTCCGGGCCGCCGGTGAAGCCAACAGTTCCGGCATCGGCGATTTCCAAGCCGTTCAGGCAACGCAGTGCAGTGGTTTTGCCTGAGCCTGAAGGCCCAATCAGTGCAACTACTTCACCGGAATGAACGGTGAAGTCGATGCCCTTGAGCACTTGGTTCTCGCCGAAGGCCTTCTGCAGGCCGGTGACGCTGAGCAGCGGGTTACTTGGCGACATACTTTTCGAGCCTTCCTTCAACAGAGTTCTGCAGGGCCGAGAGCACCAGGCAGATCACCCAGTAGATGGCGGCCGCTTCGCAGTAGAGCAGTAGGAACTCATAGGTCGAAGCGGTGATTTCCTGGGCTTTGCGGAACATTTCGGTGACCAGGATCGTGGAGGCCAGCGAGGTGTCCTTGACCAGGGAGATGAAGGAGTTGGACAGCGGCGGCACCGCCACCCGGGTAGCTTGGGGCAAGATCAGCCGGTACAGGGTGCGGGTGCGCGACATGCCCAGGGTGTAGCCGGCTTCCCATTGGCCCTGAGGCACCGAGAGGATCGCGGCGCGGATGATTTCAGCCGCGTAGCCGCCGATGTTCAAGCTGAACGCGATGATGGCGCTGGGCCACGGGTCGATGGTCAGCCCTACCGAGGGCATGCCGTAGAAGATCACGAACAGCTGAACCAGCAGCGGGGTGCCGCGGATGATCGAAATGTATACCCGGGCAATTGAGGAAATCACGCGGTTCTTGCTGATCCGCATCAACGCCATCAGCAAGGCGATGAGCAAGCCCAGCGCCATGCTGACCAAGGCCAGCGGAATCGTTGCGGTAATCGCACCGAGCGCTAAGGGCCCGAGCGAGTCGAGTAGTAACTGCCATTTCGAATCCATGGACTACCTTTGACGCAAATGAGGCTGGCTCCACGCGTGTACGTGTGGAGCCAGTCTACTTATAGAGTTTGCTACTTGCTGACGTCCTCGCCGAAGTACTTCTCGGAGATCTTTGCCAGTTCACCGTCCGCGCGCAGTTCCTCCAAGGCAGAATCGATGGCCTTGGCCAATTCGGGGGAGTCCTTACGCAGCGCAACTGCGGACTTGCTCTGCTCTTCGGATTCGGCAGCGATCTTGATGCTGTCGTCCGGGTTGGTCTTCTGCGCGTCCAAGAAAGTCAGCTTGTCGTTGACGGTCGCATCGACACGTCCCTGCTTGAGCAGGGTGATCGACTGGGCCCAGCCTTCAACCGGCTCGACCTTTGCGCCGGCATCCTTGGCGGTCTCATAGAAGTTGCTGGTCAGCGACTGGGCGGTGGTCTTGCCCTTCAGCGTCTGGAAAGAAGTGATGTCGCTGTTATCGCTCTTGGTCACCACCACGCCGGTGGAGACCGTATAAGGCTCGGAAAACAGGTACTTCTCTTCACGCTCCGGGTTGATGGAGACCTGGTTGGCGATAACATCGAAACGTCCGGCGTCCAGGCCGGCGAAGATCGCGTCCCACTGGGTTTCCTGGAACTTGACCTCGACGCCCATCTTCTCGCCGACGGCCTCGATGACTTCAACGTCGTAGCCGGTCAGCTCATCGCCTTCATGGAAGGAGAATGGGCGGTAGGTTCCCTCGGTGCCAACGGTCAGCACCCCGGAATCCTGGACCTTCTTCAAGGTGGCTCCGGTTTCAGCTGAACCTTCGGTGCCTCCGGATTCGCTGGCCGAGGTCGATGAGCCTGAGGAGCCGCAGGCGCTCAGTGACAGGGCGAGAATGGCGGCAGTAGCCAGCAGTGGTGCAGTGCGCTTCATGGTGACCTCACTAGGGGAGCGGAAAAAGGTGTCGTCCATAGAACACTCTAGTGATAGGCGCTTATTCCAGCAGTTGAAAGTTACGCTAAATTCCAAGCACGATGGCCAGCACCATCATCAGCGGGATGGCGCAAATGGTGGTGATCAGCACCGTATCCTTGGCGATGGTCACTCCATGTTCGTAGCGCATGGCCGTCACAAAAATATTCTGCGCGGTGGGCAGGCCGGCCATAATCACCGAAGCGACCAGCAACTCGCCGCGCAAATTGAAGACCCAGTAGGCCAGCACCCACGCCAATAGCGGATGCACCAGCAGCTTGGCCGCGCTAGCAATGAGGACATCGGCGCGGCGGCCCGACTTCTTTTCCAGCGGCTTGGATCCCACCAGCGAGATGCCGAAGGCCATGAGCATCGCAGGAATCGAAGCGCCGGCAATCAGCTCGATCGGCTCAAGGACCATCGAGGGCAGTTCGATGCCGGTCAGCGCCACGACCAGGCCCAGCAGCGAGCCGATGATCATCGGGTTCTTGGCGGTGGCCAGCAGCAGTGCGATCGGGGTGGTGCGGTGCCGGGAGGTAGTCGCATCGAGCATGGCCAGGTTGATCGGCTGGTAGAGGGCCAGCTGGAAGAGGATGATCGGGGCCGCATAGGCCATGTCGCCGAGCACGTACAGGGCAATGGGCAGACCCAGGTTGGCGGAATTCACCGTGGAGGCGGACATCGCCGCGATGATGCTTTCCGACGCCGGACGCCGCAGCAGCCCGGCGGTGACAAGGTAATAGGCCACAGCGGTGAGGGCCGCAGAAAGGGCGGCCACCCAGAGCATCGGCCCGAGCACGGAAGCCGGGTCGGAATCGGCCAGGGTCGTGAACAGCAGCGCGGGACTTGCCACGAAGAAGGTCACACGGCTGAGCACGTGGCGGCCTTGTTGGCCCAGCACCCCGGTGCGGCCTACCAGATAGCCCACCAGGATCACGACCCAGATGATGGAGAAGCCTTCCAGAACTCCGATCATCTTGGCTCCTTTTGGATTGCTGTGCACAGACTAAAAACGTCGGAGCACCATGGGTGCCCCGACGTTTTCCTTGAGCGGGCGACGGGAATCGAACCCGCGTATCGAGCTTGGGAAGCTAGCGCTCTACCATTGAGCTACGCCCGCAAGTGCACCGAGCGGCCTATCGACGGCCCGGGCATCAAAAGCATATCCCACGAATCCGGTGCACCGGAAAACGGCACGGGAAATCGTGGCAATAATTACGCTGCTACTGGCTTGGCTTCTGCTTGAGCAGCTGTTCTCGCAAAATCGCCACCCCATCGGCAGGGACTTCGAAGCTGAGGTCATCGCCCGGGTTCACCACGAAGCCGGTGTTCTCCAGTGCGCGCACCACGGTGGCGCCCTGGACCTTCACGCCGTACGGCGCCATGTCGATATAGGAAGAAGGGATGCGTTCCAACGAGGTGAAGACCGCGACCATGGCATCGCCCGATGGGTTGGTCAGCAGCATCGGCTGGGCGTTCTTGTTCTCGCCGGTGACCTCTTCACGGGAGAGGAAGTACACCTCAGCGCTCATGAACGCGCCAATGACCGAGCCGGAAAGCTCTGGTTTATTAAGCCCGGCCTGCAACATCATTTCGAAGTGCGTTTTAGGCTGCGCCCGCGCCTTGTCCATCGGGGTTTCGATGATCGCATCCGGGCCCTGGTTTGGTTCTTGGTCCTGGTGCGCCTCGGAAGGGTTCTCGTTGCTCATGTATTACAGCATGTCGCGATAAACCCTCAGGTGCAAACGCCGAATGCGGTTAATTCGGGGTAAAGGCCTAAAATGGCAGATGAGCACACACGATTGAATCAAGGACTGAGCATGCCTGAATTCCGTTATGAGGATCTTCTGCCTATTGGCGAAGACACCACCCCATACCGCAAGATTTCCTCCGAAGGCGTCGAAGTTGTCGCCGGCCCGGATGGAAAGAACTTCCTGAAGGTCGCACCTCAGGCCCTGGAGCAGCTGGCCGAGACCGCACTGCACGACATCTCGCACTACCTGCGTCCGGCCCACCTGCAGCAGCTGCGCAACATCCTCGACGATGAGGAAGCCAGCCCGAATGACAAGTTCGTGGCCCTGGACCTGCTGAAGAACGCGAACATCGCCGCCGGCGGTATCCTGCCAATGTGCCAGGATACTGGCACCGCGATCGTGATGGGCAAGCGCGGTCAGCGCGTGCTCTCCGAAGAGCAGGACGAGATCTCGCTCTCGCGCGGCATCTACAACGCCTACACCCGCCTGAACCTGCGCTACTCGCAGCTGGCCCCGATCACTACCTGGGAAGAGAAGGCCACCGGCAACAACCTCCCGGCGCAGATCGACCTGTACGCCAATACCAAGGACGGCGCTGACACCAGCTACAAGTTCCTGTTCATGGCCAAGGGCGGGGGGTCGGCCAACAAGTCCTTCCTGTACCAGGAGACCAAGGCTATCCTCAACGAGAACTCCATGCTGAAGTTCCTCGACGAGAAGCTGCGTTCGCTGGGCACCGCCGCGTGCCCTCCGTACCACCTGTCCATCGTCATCGGCGGCACCAGTGCCGAGATGGCGTTGAAGACCGCGAAGTACGGTTCGGCCAAGTACCTGGATTCGCTGCCAACCGAAGGCGCGATGACCGGCCGCGGCTTCCGCGACACCGAACTTGAAGACAAGGTCCTGGAGCTGACCCGCCACTTCGGCATTGGCGCCCAGTTCGGCGGCAAGTACTTCTGCCATGACGTGCGCGTGGTGCGCCTGCCTCGCCACGGCGCCTCGCTGCCAGTGGCCATCGCAGTATCCTGCTCGGCTGACCGCCAGATGCTGGCCAAGATCACCGAAGAGGGCCTGTTCGTGGAGCAACTGGAGACCGATCCAGCCCGATTCATGCCGGCGGAGGACCACCCGGCCCTGGCCGCACACGACGACGAGACCGATGGTGTCACCGGCACCGGTGGCTCCTCGGTAGTCAAGATCGACTTGAAGAAGCCGATGAGCGAGATCCTGGCCGAGCTGACCAAGTACCCGGTCAAGACCCGCTTGTCGCTGACCGGCCCGCTGGTTGTGGCCCGCGATATCGCGCACTCCAAGATCAAGGAGCGCCTGGACGCTGGCGAAGAAATGCCGCAGTACCTCAAGGACCACCCGGTCTACTATGCAGGTCCTGCCAAGACCCCAGAAGGCATGCCTTCGGGTTCCTTCGGTCCGACTACCGCAGGACGCATGGACTCCTACGTGGATCAGTTCCAGGCAGCTGGCGGTTCGATGGTCATGCTGGCCAAGGGCAACCGTTCCAAGCAGGTCACCGATGCGTGCAACAACCACGGTGGTTTCTACCTCGGTTCCATTGGCGGTCCGGCGGCACGCCTGGCCCAGGATTGCATCAAGAAGGTCGAGGTTCTCGAATACGAGGAACTGGGCATGGAAGCAATCTGGAAGATCGAGGTTGAGGACTTCCCGGCCTTCATCGTGGTTGATGACAAGGGCGAGGACTTCTTCGCAGAAACCTTGAAGCCGACCTTCACCGGCATTCCAGTGCGTTCGAAGTAGGACTTCTACCTCTTCAAGCAGGGAGCTGCCAGCATTAGCTGGTGGCTCCCTGCTTTTTCGGTGTACTGGGTCTACGTTTCTGGGAACTGTTTCCAGCGGGCTTGGGTAGACTACGTGGGGCTCGTTAAACGACCAGTTCGAATACTTCTAAGGGGAACGGCATGAAGCGGCTTGTCTTCGTGAATCTACTGCTTGGCATCCCCGGAATTATTTACTACTGGGTGATGGCCTTGATGGTGATCCGTACTCCGCTGACCTCCTGGGGCCAGATGGCCAAGGATTGGTATGAAGCCAATTCGCTGTTGCCCATGCAGAGCGTGCTCGGTCCACCGTTGGCGATCTGCACCATGATTTGGGTGCTGTCCAACTTCAACGTGATCTCGCACCGGACTGATCCGGGAGAACACGGAACCTTGGGCAGCAACGCAGTGAGCTGGAGCCTGGCGGTGGCGGCGTCGCTGATTCCAGCGGCGATTGTGCTTCTGATAGCGACGTTCTTCTAAGCCAGATTATTCGGTGAAGCCGAAGCCCCAGTCCCGGTACGGTGGAAGGAAGCGCAGGACCAGCAGGTCTTCGTCCGCCACCACGCCATCGCCGGACTTCTCAAGCTCTTTTTCAGAGTCCTTTTCAGATTTCTTTTCCTTAGGCTCAACGGCGATTTCCGCTTCGCTTGCTTCGGCGGCCTTCAGCGCATCACTGAGCAGCTGGTGGTATTCCTCTAAAGTTTCAGCCCCGGAATCCTGCATCGCTTGGGCGTGCTCGGTACCGACATAGCGCACATGCCACGGTTCGTACTTGTATCCGGTGATCTCTTCCTTGCCCTGCGGGTAGCGGATGATCAATCCGTATTCGGTCGCGTGCTCGGCGATCCAAAGGCCGGCCGGGGTCTGGCCGAATTCTGCTTTCAGCTCGGCGCGGCTATTGGTGTAGCCCAGATCGGCTGCCAAACCCAGCTGGTGTTCGCTGGTACCGGGGCGCGCGGAAATCCGCTCGGCATAAGCGGTGCCGTACTGGGCCTGGTATTTATTGAACAGAACTGCCTGGCGCTGGTATGAACGGTAGGCGCTGAGCAGCTTGATCTGGTGTCCGGCCACGCGGGCATCGGCGATGAACGCTTCGACAGCTTCGGCGGCTTCGGGACGCAGGGTGAGACTGGTGCCTGCCACATTCACCAGCTTGGCCGGGACATAGTCCTCGGGAGAGAGCTTAGTGGTTGGGTTGATCAACGCAAGCGGACTGGAAGCCTTGGATAACTGGGCGCTCTGAACGGCAGGCAGTTCGTCGGCAGGAGCCGCGAATGCGGCGGTGCCGGAGAGAAGAAGTGCCGAGACGAGAACGGTGCCGGTAAGCGCAGAGGCTAGGCGCATGTTGAATAACCCTTGTGTTGCGTAGCAATGATGGGAAAAATCCCACCTTAACGATAGCTGGAAACGCTGGGTAATTGGTGGGAAATAAGTCACCTCGTGATGAGCAGTCCATGGACTCGGGCCGACGCATCGCGCCTCATTAGCTCAATAGTTCGGCCAGCGGGGAAAATCAGGATAAATTAATAGTCGTGTTGTATTCAGATGGTGACATTCGTCGAGAAATAGCCTCCGGTGAGATCGGGCTTGAGCCCTTTGACCCGCAGATGGTCCAGCCCGCATCCGTGGATGTTCGACTTGACCGGTTCTTCCGGCTTTTCGACAACCACAAGTATGCGCACATCGATCCCTCGGTTGAGCAGGATGAACTGACCCGCTTGGTCGAGGTAGACCCAGATGAGCCATTCATCTTGCACCCCGGCGAGTTCGTGCTCGGTTCGACCTATGAAGTGGTTACCTTGGGCCATGGCGTGGCCGCCCGCTTGGAAGGCAAGAGCTCCTTGGGCCGTTTGGGCCTGCTCACCCACTCCACCGCAGGTTTCATTGATCCAGGCTTCTCCGGACACGTGACCTTGGAACTATCCAATATGGCCACCTTGCCAATTAAGCTGTGGCCGGGCTCCAAGATCGGCCAGCTGTGCTTCTTCAAGCTGACCTCGGACACCGAGCACCCTTATGGTTCCGGTCCGTACGGCAACCGCTACCAGGGCCAGCGTGGCCCGACGGCTTCGCGCAGCCACCTGAATTTCCACCGCACCATCATCGAAAACTAATCGCTGCCACCTGCAGCGAATGCGCAAACGGCGCTGGCCTCAATTGAGGCCAGCGCCGTTTGCGCATTTCTTGCTAGCTGGATTTGCGCGGGGAACGGATAGGCAGCAGCAAGAGCAGACCAAGGGCCAAGACCAGCAGAATCCCCAAGATGCCATAACGCTGGGCCTGGCCGGAGTCCACCAGCGGGGTGGCGATGGCGATCGCCCCAGCGAACAGTGCCGGAGCTAAGAAGGACACGGCGCGGCCGGTGGTCGCATACAGACCGAAGAGTTCGCCCTCACGTCCTTCGGGGATCAACCGCGAGAGGTAGGAACGCGAAGCTGCCTGGGCTGGCCCGACGAAGAGGCACAGGAGCAGGCCGAAGATCCAGAATCCGCTGGCTTCGGGGGAGAAGAAGACTCCAGCCCCGGCAACCAGCAGGCCGATCAGCGAGCCGACAATGACCGCCTTAGGACCGAGCCAGTCATCGACACGGCCACCCAGCACTGCTCCCAGGGCGGCAACCACGTTGCCGACGATCGCGAAGATGATTACTTCAGTCATGGTGAAACCAAAAGTGCCAGCGGCGATGACCCCGCCAAAGGTGAAGATCGCAGCCAAGCCGTCACGGAACACCGCCGAGGAACACAAGAAGAACAGCAAGTTGCGGTCGCTGCGCCATAGCTCCATGATGTTTTTCAGCAGCACCTTATAGGACTGCGATAGCGGGATTTTCTTCGAGCTGCTGGCCGGAGCCTCGGGGATCACGAAGAACAACGGCAGGGCGAAGAGCAAGCACCACGCTGCGGAGAACAACGCCACCCAACGCAGGTTCAAGGATTGGTCGGTGCTTGCTCCGGGCCAGTCCACGATTGGCTGGACGAAGCCGAAGAGCACCAGGGCCAGAGCGAGGATGCCGCCGACATAGCCCATGCCCCAGCCGAATCCGGAGACCTTGCCCACCGTCGCCTTGGTGGAGATCTGGTTGAGCACCGCGTTGTAGTTCACGCCGGCGAATTCGCTGAACACCGACATGGCCGCGATCAGGATTGCGCCGAACCACAGGTAGGACGGGTCGGGGTAGACGAAGAAGCAGGCTGCGCAGATCGCCACGAGAATCAGCGTATTGACGATGATCCACAGCTTACGCCGTCCAGCCACATCGGCCCGGAGCCCGGTGATCGGCACCAGCAAGGCGATGGCCACTCCGCCGATGGCCAAGGCCTGGGAAAGCACTAAGGAGGCGTAATCGGTGTCGCCGAATAATTCGCTGGTCAGATAGACGGTGAAGACGAAAGTAATCATGACAGCGTTGACCGCTGCTTGGCCCCAGTCCCAGCTGGCCCAAGCCCAGGTGTACTTGTTAAGCCACTTTTCCCTAGCCACTAGTGACTGGCCCTGTGTGATTTCCATGCTGGCATCGTACCGGCAACGGGTAATCAGTAGCTGAATAGGAACGTCTTTTTTGGAAAATAAAGTGAGAATCCGAAAATCAGCTAGTTGCGGAAAACAAGGGAAATGTTCCATAAACGCCCCATTTGCGCAATTGCCGTACGCTTCCGGCTGATAAAATCAGAGTCTCAAGCACTTTCTCAAGTGCTTTGGTTACTCTGCCCACCACCAGCCGACAGAGGAGACGCGTGCTAGTAATTCTCGTTGCGCTGTTTGCGACCGCCGTTTTGTGCCCCTTGATTTTCCGGGTTCTCAAAAGAAACGCTTTTTACGTTGTAGCGGTCGTTCCCGCAGTGGGATTCGTTTGGTTGTTGACGCGCATGCCGGCGGTTCTTGCTGCCGATAATTCCCTGGCCAGCGGTGCACCCAATGCCCCTCCGTCGGTGCAGATGGAGTGGATTCCGGGGCTGAATATCGCCCTGAATTTCCGTTTGGATTCTCTGGCCGCAACAATTCTGCTGCTGATTCTCGGTGTTGGCGCGCTGGTGCTTTTCTATTGCGCCCGCTATTTCAAGAATGATGACCCTCAGATCGGCGGCTTCGCAGCGAAGATGGTGGCCTTCGCCGGTGCGATGACCGGGCTGGTCACCGCCGATGACGTCATCATCATGTTCATCTTCTGGGAAATCACCAGTGTGCTTTCCTACCTGCTCATCGGTTTCAGCCAGGCGCTGATCACCGCACGCCGTTCGGCCATGAACGCGCTGATCATCACCACCCTTGGCGGTCTGGTGATGCTCGCTGGCATCTTGATGCTCGGATCCGCGGCGGATAGCTACCAGCTTTCGGAAATCATGGCTTCGGCCGATGAACTGGTGGCCCTGGGCAGTTTCACCGACATTGCGGTGGCCCTGATCATCGTCGGTGCGATTTCCAAGTCGGCCCTGGTTCCTTTCCACTTCTGGCTGCCTGGCGCGATGGCTGCACCGACCCCGGTCTCCGCGTACCTGCATGCCGCAGCCATGGTCAAGGCCGGCGTCTACCTGATCGCACGCATGGCCCCGGGCTTTGCCGAGACGACGCTGTGGGTTCCGATGACCGTGGGCATTGGTATTCTCACCATGCTCGTCGGAGGCTACCGGGCACTGAAGCAATATGACTTGAAGCTGATCCTGGCCTTCGGCACGGTTTCGCAGCTGGGCTTCATCATCGCGGTCTTCGGCTTCGGCACGGCTGAGGCGGCCTTTGCCGCGCTGGCGATGACCTTGGCCCACGGCCTGTTCAAGGCGACACTGTTCTTGAGCGTGGGCATCATTGACCACAACACCGGTACCCGCGATATCCGCAAGCTGACCGGTTTGCGCCGGGCCATGCCGATCCTGGCCACTACGGCCGGCATCGCCGCGGCCTCCATGGCAGGTGTCCCGTTGCTTTTCGGCTTCGTCGCCAAGGAAGCGGTCTACGAAGCGGCCCTGCACCTGGATGCCGGGTGGGGGATCTACGCGCTGGTCGGCCTAGTCCTAGGCGCGGCACTGACCATGGCCTACTCGCTGCGTTTCCTCATCGGTGCCTTCGGGGTGAAGAAAAAGAAGCTGCCGCCACTGGAATGCAAAGCCCCAACCCTGATCTTCTTGGCACCATTGCTGGTGCTTTCGGCCATGACCTTGTTCCTAGGCGTCTACCCGCAACTGGTGGAGCCTTTGGTGATCCACTGGTCAGCGGCTCAGGGCGGTCCGGGAAATATGCACCTGCTGCCATTTGCCGGTTTCAATACAGCGCTGGGACTTAGCGCGATTTCGGTAACCGTGGGCCTGTGCTTCTTCTGGCTGCGCCATCGTACCGACACCGGCGCGCCGCTGCGCCGCATGCTCACCTCGGCCGAGGAACTGTACCGCATGTCGGTGAACGTGCTGGACAAGGTGGCCATTTGGATCACCGGTCGTACCCAGCGTGGTTCGCTGTCCTTCTACCTGGGCGTCATCTTGGTAGTGGTCCTGGTGATTCCGCTGGCCATCGCACTGACCGTCTACACCCCGTGGCCCACCAACTGGATCATCGCCGATCATCCTGCCCAGCTGCTGATTGGTGCGGTGATCATCGCCGGGGCGGTCGTGGCCATTACCGCGCCGAAGCGCTTCATGGCGGTGCTGATGGTGTCGGTGACCGGCTACGGCATGGTCGCGATCTTCGCTCTGCAAGGTGCCCCGGATCTGGCGCTGACCCAGCTTTTGGTGGAAACCATCGTGCTGGTTTCCTTCGTGCTGGCCTTGCGCGCCCTGCCCAAGCGCTTGTGGGTTGGACTGACCCGGATCAAATGGGGCCGCGCCATTCTGGCCATCGCATTGGCGGTGATGGTGGTGTACATCGCCATCGCCATGATGGCCGCGCGTACCGAAGCACGCATCTCCCTGGCTTGGCCGGAGATGGCGTACACCGAGGGGTACGGCAAGAATATCGTCAACGTGGCGCTGGTGGACATGCGTGTGTGGGATACCTTCGGGGAAATCACCGTGCTGGCCGCCGCGGCCACCGGTGTGGCATCGCTGATCTTCGCCGGACGCAGCTTCGGCAGCCGGGTCCGCGCCCATGAAGTCGCCCCGGGCACCATCGATTCGGGTTCCGAAGCGATCGGCACCAAGGAATCGAAGGAAACCGAGCTGCGCATTGCACGTCGCTTTGCCAGCAGCTCCAACCAGGACTGGCTGATGGCCGGCAGCACCCTGGTCGCTGAACGCCGCTCGATCATTTTCGAAGTCGTCACCCGACTGATCTTCCACACCGTGTTGATCATGTCCGTCTATGCGCTGCTCACCGGGCACAACACCCCCGGTGGCGGATTCGCCGGAGGGTTGATCGCGGGTCTGGCACTGACCATCCGCTACCTGGCCGGCGGCCGCGTGGAGCTGTCCGAATCGATGCGCATCGCACCGGGCATGCTGATCGGCGGGGGCATCGCCCTGGCTGGACTGGCCGGGGTCGTGCCGCTGCTGCTGGGCGACGAGATCTTCACAACGTACGCGGTGGAATTCTGGTTCTTCGGAGATCACAAGTTCGTCACCTCGACCATTTTCGACATTGGAGTGTACCTGGTGGTTCTGGGCCTCGTGCAGGATGTACTGCGCTCGCTGGGCAGTGAAATTGATTCGCTGTCCGAAGGCCGCAGCCCAGTGGATCGCCATGATGCGATCCAGGCCTCGCGGACGGGAGTTGGACGATGAGCGTGAACATCACCTTTCTGGTAATCACCGGCGTGTTGCTGGCCGCCGGCTTCTATCTGGTGCTTGAACGCACCCTGACCCGCGTGCTGTTGGGCATCATGCTGCTGGGCAACGGCATCAACCTGCTGATCCTCACCAGTGGCGGACGCCGCGGAGCCGCGCCGCTGTACAACCCGCAGCTCAGCGGCGATGAGTATTCCGATCCGCTGCCCCAAGCACTGATCCTGACCGCGATCGTGATCACCTTCGCGGTGACCGCATTCTTGCTCGCGATGATCTACCGGTCCTGGACCTTGACCAGCGCCGATGAGTTCACCGATGACACCGAAGATATCAAGGTCTCGCAGAAGACCGCCTACGACGAAGAGGAAGACTCGCCAGTGGCTGAGGACACGACCGAATTCGTCGATGAAGAAGGCCGCCCGGTTCGAGAGGGGGAAGAGTGAATTTTCTGGACCTAGCCCCCTTGGCCGTGGTGCTGCCGATCTTCGGCGCAGGCGCCGCGTTCCTGGCCCGTCGCCAGATACGCGTCCAGCGGCTGATCACCATCGGCATCCTCGTGCTGACCCTGGTGCTCGAAGCGGGCATGATGGCCGCGGTGTGGGGCGGAGAAAGCTACGCCATCCACATCGGCGGCTGGGACTCGCCCTTCGGCATCGCGCTGATGGTCGACGGGTTCAGCTCCTTCATGCTGCTGGTCTCCACCGTGGTTTCGCTGGCCGTGCTGCTGTTCGCCACCAGCCAGGGCCTGGCCGACGGCGATGAGCCCGGACCGGTCTCGATTTTCCATCCGGCCTACCTGATCCTGCTGGCCGGCGTGTCCAACGCCTTCTTGGCCGCGGACCTGTTCAACCTGTACGTCGGATTCGAAATCCTGCTCACGGCCAGCTACGTGCTGCTGACCCTGGGCGGCACCGCCGAACGCATCCGCGCCGGTACCACCTACGTGGTGGTGTCCGTAGTTTCCTCGGTGATCTTCTTGATGGCCATCGCGATGATCTACGCGGCCACCGGTACCGTGAACATGGCCGACCTTGCGCTGAAGCTGCCCGAACTGGGCCAGGGTCCGCAGCTGATTTTGCATGTGCTGCTGCTGATCGCCTTCGGCATCAAGGCCGCGGTCTTCCCGCTGTCCTTGTGGCTGCCGGACTCCTACCCGACGGCACCGGCCCCGGTGACCGCGGTGTTCGCCGGGTTGCTGACCAAGGTGGGCGTGTACGCGATTATCCGCACCGAAACCCTGCTCTTCCCGGGTGGTGCGGTGAACGCCGGACTGCTGGTGGTGGCGGCGCTGACCATGGTCATTGGTATCCTCGGTGCGCTGGCGCAGACGGACTTCAAGCGCATGCTTTCCTTTACGCTCACCAGCCACATCGGCTACCTGATCTTCGGTGTGGCCGTGGGCGGGCCGCTGGCCATCGCCGCGACCGTCTACTACGTGGGCCACCACATCATCGTGCAGACCTCGCTGTTCATGGTCGCCGGGCTGATCGAACGCCGTGCCGGCAGTTCGAATGTCACCCGGCTCGGTTCGCTGGCCAAGCTTTCCCCGGCGCTTTCGCTGTTGTTCTTCATTCCGGCCATCAACCTGGGCGGCATCCCGCCGTTCTCCGGGTTCCTGGGCAAGTTCGGGCTGCTTCATGCGGCCGCGCAAGAGGCTGATGCGCTGACCTGGATCGTGATCGGTGCCGGGTTGCTCACCAGCTTGCTGACCTTGATGGCGATCATCCGCGTGTGGGCCCGTGTGTTCTGGCGCCGTGCCGCTGATGCCGAAGTTCCCAACCAGGAGCTGGTGGCCGAAGCGACCCGGGTGGCCGATGAGACCCTGGCCGGAGGAGGGCAGAACCCCCGCCTGGGTTTGAAGCTGGCCAAGTCCCTGGAAGCCGAATCCCTGCCGTGGGGCATGCGTTATGCCACCGGTTCGCTGGTGCTTGCAGGTATTGCGCTGACCGTCTTTGCCGGACCGATCTTCGAATTCTGTGAGCGCGTGGCCGTGGAACTGATTGCCCGCGAACCTTATATCACTGCGATCTTGCCACTCTGATTGGAGGGATGATGCCGAATAGGAATTTTGAACCGCGCGACCAGCGTATCGATGATGCGCTGGATACCTCCGGTGTGCGCCACCGCGCGACATTCAAGCAGGAATGGCCGCTGCTGCTGTTGCTGCTCTTCGTCTGGGGCGCCCTGTGGCAGGACTTCTCGCTGGGCAACATGATCTTCGGCGCGGTCATCGCGCTGGTCATCGTCAACCTCTTCCCACTGCCGCCGGTGGTCCTGTCCGGACGCATCAACCTGTGGTACTGCCTGAAGCTGTTCATCTGGTTCATGGGCCAAGTGGTCGTGGCCAGCTTCCACGTGGCCAAGCTGGCCATCGCCAACGGCAAGAAGACGCACAGCGCCATCATCGCGGTGCCGCTGCGCACCGGCTCGGATCTGATCGTGATGACCGTGGGCCACGTGCTCACGCTGATCCCGGGTTCGTTCGTGATCGACGTGGACCGCAGCTCATCGACCCTGTACCTGCACTACATCGACATTGAATCTCCGGCAGATGTGGAGAAAGCCCGGGCGGCCATCCGCGACATCGAGCGCCGGCTGATCATGGCCATCGGCAGTCCGGATGAGTACGAAGCGATCAAGAATGAATGCGGACCGGACTTTGCTGCGAGGAAGGAATAGACATGATGGACATCGTCATTTGGATCTGCGGCATCATGCTGTGCCTTGGGGCCGTAGCTTGCCTGGTCCGCGTGGCCAAAGGCCCGTCGATTCTTGACCGGGTGCTGGCCCTGGACGTGATGTTGCTGATCATCTCCGCCGCGCTGTGCCTGGAAATGGTGTTGCACAAGCACACCGACTACCTGTTGTTCGTGGTGGCCGCCTGCATGCTCGGCTTCATCGGCTCTGTGACCGTCTCGCGCTTCGTTTCGGATCAGAGGAACGCCTAATGGATCTCTTCCTCGATATTCTTGTCGCGATACTGCTGGTCGTGGGATGCCTGATGTCTTTGATTGCCGGCATCGGCCTGCTGACCTTCCCGGATATGCTCACCCGCATGCATGCCGCGACCAAGCCGCAGGTGCTCGGTTTCCTGCTGATCTTCGCCGGGCTGGCCATTCATCTGCGCAGCTGGGCGGTGATCCCGGTGCTGGTCCTGGCCTGGGGAATGCAGCTGCTGACCGCACCTGTTTCGGCCCACATGATCGGCCGATCCGGTTACCGTACCAAGCACGCGGCCAAGGAGACACTCTTCTCCGATGAGTTGAGCCTGGTCGTGAACAAGGTCAATTCCACTCCACCAACCGGAGCCACTCCGATCACCAAGGACCAACCCGGAGAAAACCAGAATTAAACGCAAAGCGGGAGCCACGCAAATATCGCGGCTCCCGCTTCATGGCTTAATGCCGATGCCTACTTAGTGAACTTGGCAACAACCTTGTTGGCGCTGCGGTCTGCAACGGTCTGCATGATCGCTGCCACCAGAGCGGAGACCACGGCAAAGCCCAGTGCCTTACGGAATGAAGCTTCAGCTGCTTCGTCAGTGCCCTTGCGTGGCGCTTTGCTGCCGGTGGCCTTCAACCAAAGGAAATCAACTAGCTTGCCGCCGAGAATGCCTGCACCAACGGTGATGCCGGTGGTGACAAGTTTCTGCACTTTATCCATTTTTTCCTCACGATCAAGGTCTTGACTTATCGTTCCTCTGCCCAGCATACCTGCGGTATGGTGGGGGAGCAGTATTTTTTCCGACAGGGGAGCGTCAGACTTTTTAAAAGTCGCAAGACGCTGAGAGTGCGATAGATCGCAGACCCTCGAACCTGCCCCGGCTAGTACCGGCGAAGGAAGTCGAGCATCTCGGATGCGGATAGGCATGGGAACATGCCCTCATTCCGTCCATCTCCCCTCCTTGCACAGGAGGATTAACAATGAACGAAACAGTATCGAAGCAGCGTACCGGCTGGCGTGTAGTTGACATCGTGGTCGCCTCGGTGATCGCAGTAGCTTCAGGGGTCATCTTCTGGGCATGGAGCGCCGGATATGGCCTGTTCTCACTGGCTTTTGCCGCATTCCCACCAGCTACCGCACTGCTCACCGGCATGTGGCTATTCCCAGCGGTGCTCGGTGCGCTGATCATCCGCAAGCCAGGAGCCGCGATCTATTGCGAGTTGCTGGCCGCTGTCGTTGAAGCGTTGCTCGGCTCGCACTATGGCTTGACCGTGCTGATCTCCGGAGCGGTCCAGGGCTTGGGTGCAGAACTGGTCTTCGCCGCATTCCGCTACCGCAAATGGAACCTGGGCGTTGCACTGCTGGCAGGCCTGCTCTCCGGGCTGTTTGCTGGATTTTCCGAGGCCTACATCATGGCCTACTACGTTGAGTACACCGCGGGGATGAAGATCTTCCACGTGATCGCCACCGGTGTTTCCGGACTGATTGTTGCCGGTCTGCTGTCCTGGCTGGCCACTCGTGCCCTGGCCAAGACTGGAGCACTGAGCGCGCTGGCCAGCCGGCGTGCGCACTTGGAAAGCTCAAAATGAGTTTCGTTGCCAATTCCGGGGCCGACAGTAAAACCCAGCGTGGGGCGGCAATTACCGCAACAGGCTTCGGGTGGCAGCACACCGAACGGCACCAGCCGGCGATCTCCGGGTTGGATCTGCAGATCCAACCCGGAGAAAAGGTGCTGCTGGTCGGTCCTTCAGGTGCCGGCAAATCGACACTGTTGCACGCCATGGCAGGATTGCTCGAAGCCGATGAGGCCGAGCAGGTATCCGGGCGTCTGCTCATAGACGGGTCCGATGCCTTCAGCCGCACCCATCCGGTGGGGCTGATGCAGCAGGATCCAGAAACTCAGGTGGTGCAAAGCCGGGTCGCTGATGATGTGGCTTTTGGTCCGGAGAACCTCGGGATTGATCCGCAGGTGATTCGCCAGCGCATCCCCGAAGCGTTGAACGCGGTGGGGCTGGGCGCGTTGGCTCATGATCACCGAACCCAGGAACTCTCTGGTGGGCAGAAGCAGCGGTTGGCCCTGGCCGGCATTCTGGCCATGGAGCCAAGCGTGATGCTGCTCGATGAGCCCACTGCCAATGTGGATCCGCAAAGCATCGAGCTGTTGCGCGATGCGGTACTGAACGCGGCCCGGATATCGGGGGCCACCTTGATCATTGTCGAGCATCGTCTTGATGCCTGGGCGCAACATGTCGACCGGGTGATCGTGCTGCAGCCTGGTGGGGGAGTCGCGCATGATCTGGACCCCCAACAGCTCTATACGGACGCCACGGTGCGCAACGAGCTGGCGGCTGCCGGGCTGTGGATCCCCGGATACCTTCCACAGGTAGCCGCTGCAGCCAACGAGCCAGGTCCAACGCTGCTTGAAGCGCGACAGCTGGTCTCTGCACGCAGTGCCGCCGCCCCGCGCACCCAAGCAGTCGACGTGCGCGTGAAGGCTGGCACGGCCACCGTGATCCGCGGCGAAAATGGTGCCGGCAAATCAACCCTCGCCTTGACCTTGGGCGGATTGCTGGAGAAAGCCGGCGGTGAACTGGCTGCCAGCGAGAAGCTTGCCGACGGGCTGGGCCAAGCGCCATTTGAATGGAAGGCAGGGGCCCTGGTCGGTCGGATCGGGTCGGTCTTCCAAGAACCTGAACACCAGTTCGTCACCCAGAGCGTTCGCGAAGAGCTGGCCTTTGCCCCCAGTCGTGCCCAGCGCAGCGGTGCTGAGCTGCCCAAATACGAACCCGAGCAGATCCAGCAGCGTGTACAGGTGCTGCTTGAACGCTTGGGACTGGAGGAGCTGGCTGACGCGAATCCCTTCACCCTTTCCGGTGGCGAGAAGCGCCGTCTGTCCGTGGCGACCGTCTTGGCCGCATCCCCACAGGTGCTGATCCTCGATGAGCCGACCTTTGGGCAGGATGCGAACACCTGGCGCGAACTGGCCGGGCTGCTGGTTGAGGAATTGGAGCAGGGAACTGCGATTATTGCGGTCACCCACGATGATCATTTTGCCAAGGTGCTGCAGGCAGCTGACCTGCTGTTGGCCGCACAGAATTCCACCACTCAGATTCCTGTCCAGGGGCCGGTGCTTGATGCACCTGTCGGGCGCAGCTGGTTGGCGAAGATCAACCCGCTGGCCAAGCTCGGGGCGGTGGCAGCGGCGACGCTGCCACTGATCACCACCTTGGATTGGGTCTCAGCGCTGGTGATTATCGTTGCGACCGTGGTGCTCTTCCCATTGGCAGGAATAGGCCCGGTCAAATTCCTCAAGCGGGCCTGGCCGCTGCTACTGGCCGGAGTCTTTGCCGCATGGGGCATTGCCCTGGTGGGGCAGGACAGCGGCATGGTCTACGCGCAATTCGGGGCCTTCAGCATTACCGAAGGTTCGGTTGCCGGTGGTATTGCTACCGGGCTGCGTGCGTTCGCGCTGGCTATTCCGTGTATTTTGCTGCTGGCCACCACGAATCCCAGCGATCTGGGCGGGGCGCTGTCCCAGCAGTTGAAGGTGCCGCATCGCTTCGTGCTCGGCGCGCTGGCGGGAATGCGGTTGCTGGGGCTGATGGTCGAAGAATTCACCACGCTGACTTTGGCACGGCGTGCTCGCGGTGTGGGGAACTTTGGCACCTTGGGCCAGCGGCTGAAGGCAAGCTTGGGTCAGGTGCTGGCGTTGCTGGTGCAGGCGATTCGCCGTGCCGGACGGCTGGCAACCACCATGGAAGCCAAGGGATTTGGTACTGCCAAGCGCACTTGGATTCGCACTGCAACCTTCAGCTGGCGTGATGCGCTGGTGCTGGGCACCGGAGTCCTGCTTGGCACGGCCGCAATGACGGCGGCCGTGCTGGCAGGAACCTACAACTTGGTGTGGACCTAGCGGATTGCGTCGGACAGGGCGCTGAGCTGTTCATGCAGCTCGGCGTCCAGACGCAATGGCTTGGCATCAATGGTGCGCACCGGGGTGAGCAAGCGGATCGAGGAGACCAAGAAGACTCCGTCGGCCTGGTACAGGTCCTCGGGACGCAGTGGTCCGTAGCCCAGCTCCCATCCGTCCTGGGCTGCAGCATCAAAGATTGCGCTCTGCGTGGTTCCCGGCAGGATGCCGGTTTCCAGCATCGGGGTGAGCAGGCGCTTGGTTTCGCCATCGCGCTGGGCCACCAGCACGGTCGAGGTGGGAGCCTCGAGGATGATGCCGTCGGCGGAAGTGAAGATGACATCATGGGCGCCGTGCTTGCGCGCGTAGCGCAGGGCAGCCATGTTGATCGAGTAGGACAGGGTCTTGGCGCCCATCATGAGCCATGGGGCGCGTTCTGCCAGCTTTGAGTCGTAGCCGCGATCGAGCAGCAGGACATCGACGCCGGTTTCGCGCTGTTCCTTGCCCAAGGCCGGGGCCGGGGTGACGGTGACCCAGCAGATGGCTGGATCGCTGTCGTGCTCGCCGCGCGCAGCCACCAATTTGACCACTGCTTCTTCGGCTCCGCCGGTGGCATCGAAATCGGCCACTGCGGTGTCTACCGCGGCAAACCAGCTGCGGGCATCGGGAATGATCAGGTCTGCAACTTCGGCGGAGGTGGCCAAACGAGCCAGATGCGCTTCGAATTTGCGTACGGCCTGATTGGTGTAGAGCATCGATTCAAAGATGCCGTCCCCACGTGTGACTCCCTGTGCCGTGACGAGAAGTTGCGGTGCAGTGATGTCTGCAAGACGTCCAGCCGGATAGGCCGGATCCAAGAATACAAGAGAGCTCATAGACATAGATTATCGAACCCTAGCGTCTTCTGCGTTATATCCGTGCGTAGAGATTCAGACAAGTCTGACATTGTTCGATAAGCTAAGCGAAGGATTTTCGCCTGTAGTTCACTGATCAGAGGCCGAAAATGCCATTTTCGAGGGGCGTAGCCAAGGGGGTGCCTGAGTGTGGCCAAGTAATGAAGTCTTATTGCAGATTGGCAGCGTTCTGTGGAGCGTGCTGGTCGCAGTAGAACTAGCGGTTCGCTACTTCATGATCGGCATTGTCCCGGGTAACCGACGCCCCACTACCGCCATGGCCTGGCTTTTGGCCATCTTCTTCCTGCCCGTTGTGGGTCTGGTTGCGTACTGGCTTTTCGCAAACCCTCGCCTTTCCCGCCGCCGGTTGGAAAAGCAGAAGCGTGCGCATGATGCGATTATGAAGGCCACGGGCCACATGCAGTTGCCAGAAGAATTTCATTCCCAAGAAGAATGGGTGGAATCTGCGGTGATGCTCAACCGGAATTTGGGGGCCATGCCCCTGGAAGGCGGCAACGAGGTTCAAGTTATCTCCGACTACCGGGCTTCGCTTGAGGCGATGCGCAAGGAAATCGATAAGGCGACCCGTTATGTGCACATCCAGTTCTACATCATGGGCGATGACCCGGATTATGTGGGACCGGTGCTGGATTCCTTGGAAGCGGCAGCCGATCGCGGCGTGCACGTGCGCATGCTCTTCGACCACCTCGGTACCCTGCGGGTCAAGGGATACCGGGATTTCAAGAACCGGCTGAAGAAATCCAATATCAACTGGCGCCCGATGCTGCCCATTGACCTGATTGGCCGGCGCTGGCGCCGCCCGGATCTGCGCAATCACCGCAAGATCATGGTTGTTGACGGCGAAGTGGCCTTCACCGGAAGCCAGAACTTGATCGAGCCGGGCTACAAGCGCGAGTCTTCGCACAAGGTGGGCCGCGAATGGGTTGAAATGATGCTGCGCGTCGAAGGCCCGCTGGTGCACAGCTTGGATGTCACCTTCGCTACCGACTGGTGGCAGGAAGATGATGACCAGGAAGTGCTGATGGACATGAATGAGGCCCGCCACCCGCTGGCCTATGAGGAACGTCCTGGCTCCACCTTGGCGCAGTTGCTGCCCAGCGGCCCGGGCTATGGCACGGAGAATAATCTTCGGCTGTTCAATACCCTGATCTATTCGGCCTCCGAGCGGCTGGAAATCACCAGCCCGTACTTCGTCCCCGATGATTCGCTGCTCTATGCCATTACCACCGCCGCCCAGCGCGGGGTGGACGTGGAACTCTATGTATGCGAAGAAGGCGACCAGTTCCTGGTGCATCACGCGCAGCAGTCCTACTACCAGCAGCTGCTGGAAGCCGGAGTGCGCATCCACCGCTATCCGGCGCCGATGGTGCTGCATACCAAGTGCTTTACCGTCGATGACGAGGTGGCTGTGGTGGGTTCATCGAATATGGACATGCGCTCGTTCAGCCTGAACATGGAAATTTCCGTGATGCTGCTGGGCAAGGACATGGTTGACGCGGTGAACGCGGTGCAGAACCAGTACCGTGAAATCTCCTCAGAGATCACCCTGTCGCAGTGGCGCCGGCGCCCGCGCATGCAGCGCTGGATCGACAATGTCGCCCGCCTGACCGCCACCTTGCAGTAGTGCTCAGGTCCGTGAAGGGAATTGGGCGCCCAGTGCCTGGAGCACGCCGCGGGACTTGGTGATGACCTCGTCCCATTCCTCGGTGGGCACCGAGTCAGCGGTAATCGCACCGCCTAATCCCAAGGACAAGCGCCAGGATTGATCGGCTAGCTGGTCGCAGACCAGGGTGCGGATTACCACCGAGAAGTCAGCGGCGCCATCTGCGCCCAGGTATCCCACTGCTCCGGAATACAGTCCGCGGGCGCGTTGCTCTTCGAGTTCGTCGAGGATGTTCATCGTGGATAGCTTTGGCGCTCCGGTCATCGAGCCCGGCGGGAACGCTTCACGCAACGCGTGTGCGGCCAAGTGCGGGGAAGCCAGCGTGGCATCGATGGTGGAGACCATCTGGTGCACCGTCGCATAGGTTTCCACCGCGCACAGCCGGGTCACCTTCACCGAACCGGGAACCGCATGGTGGGAGAGATCGTTGCGCAGCAGGTCCACGATCATGATGTTCTCGGCCCGGTCCTTGGGGTGGGTGGCCAGATCGTGCTTCAACGCCAGATCCGATTCTTCGTCTATTCCGCGTGCACGGGTGCCCTTGATCGGTTCGGCGCGCAGCTGGCCATCCTTGGATAGGGCAAGGAAACGCTCAGGCGAGATGCTGGAGATCTGCAGATCGGCAAATCGCAGGTAATGGGCAAACGGTGCTGGACTGGTGCGGCGCATGCGGCAGTAAGCCTCGAACGGATCAAACTCTGGGACTCGGGAGGTCAGCTCGGTGGTCAGGCAGACCTCATAGGTGTTGCCTTCGTAGATTTCGTGCTGGGCCTGGCGGATCTTGTGCTTGTATCCGGCTTCGGTATCCGCGCAGCTGAAGTTCGGGGTCGGCAGTGGTTTAGCTGGCCGGTGCTCAGGTGGGTTGCCCAGCAGGAGGGACAGAGACGGTTCTGGCTGGCTGCTGCTGTGCAGGTGCATTTGTTCTTCACGATGGTCAATGATCACCACGGTGTCGGGGGCGAAGAACTGTGCATCGGGGCGTACCCGTCCAGGCTCGATCACCGCTGATAAATCTGCGGCGCCGACTTCGCGCTTGAGTTCATACCCCAGATAGCCGACCCATGACGGCAGTGGATAGCAGGTTGCTGCCGTGTTCCCGGTTGGCCACAGGGCGGCCAGTGCCGGGAAGAAGTCTTGGCCCAGCTGTACCTGTGCTCCGGGCAGATCCAGTGTGGTTCCCTGGGCATTGGCGCTGAGTACCGGCGGTTGCGGTGCAGTGGATAGCGCAATGATCGAGTACCGGTTGCGGCCCAGCGGGTCGCTGAGCTGGTGGCTGGTGGATTCCAAGAAGGCAGCGTGCCGGTGCCCCTGGGCGAGCTGGTCGAACAACGCGGCGGCATCTGCTGGGCCTTGATAGCTTTGGCGGAATTCCAACTGGGCGGGGGCGAAGCCAGCTTGGCTGCACAGTTGGCGTACTGGGCCAGGAAGGTAGGCGCTGGCCTGCTTCCAGATCTGCATCGGATCCTGGTCCAAGTCGGTCCGCATCATCAACGTGGCTGCTTGGCTTGGCTGCTGGGCCTGCAGGTAGCGTTCTTCTTGTTCGGCCCACATCTGCCAGTAAGGGCTGTAGGTCTGCCCGTCGCGGGCCAGTGCGCGGTCGCGGCGGAAGTTCTCTGGGGCTTCGAGCCAAATTCCGAGGTCAAGGAATTCGCGGGCGCCGCCATGCAGCGCTCCTACGCCTTCAATGATCACCACATCGGCGGGCACCAGGTTTTTTGGTGCGCCAAGGGTGTCGGCTTCCCAATTCCAGATGGGATAGGTGATTCCTTGTCCGTCTGCCAGCTGCGGGAGCAGCTGGTTGTACAGGTCGAAGGAGCGATGCAACCCGTCCCAACCGTGGTAGAGCTCTTCAAGGCGCAAAATAGCTACGGAGGCGGTTGCTTCCAAGTATTTGGCTAGATCTGTTGCAAAGGTGCTTTTGCCGGATCCGGAACGTCCGTCCACGGCAATGAGTGTTGGTCTAGCGGTTTCCACGAGAGGCGATATTACTCCGCACGTAATCTACAAGGGCAGGCAGGGAAGCAGATATGAGTTTCCAGGTTTCACGGAAATCTCCGGCATCACCATACCAGGGGTCGTAAATGCCCTGCTGGTCGTGCGGTGCGCTGGCGGTTCCCGGATCAAAGGAGCGGAACATCCGCAGCTGCGGGCGTTCGCTGGGGTCGATCTCTGCCAGTTCGGGAACGAGTGCCTCGAAGTGGTCGGTGTCCATCGCCAGGACCAGGTCCATCTGGGCGAGTTCATCGGAGTCGATCTGGGCGGCCAGGTGCTTGGACGCGTCAAGCCCGTGGCTGCGCAAAATGCTGGAAGCACGCTCATCGATCGACTTGCCGACTTCACCGTCGGTGATGGCTCGGGACACGACCTCCACCTGCGAGATCTCTGCGTCCTTGAGCGCGTTCTTGAGCATGTACTCGGCCATCGGTGAACGGCAGATATTTCCCGTGCACACTGTCATTATCCGGAACATGGCTTCAGTCTAGGGGCACAAGGCGATTCGATCGATAGCTACGCGCCCGTTTCCCGGCAACAAAACGGCAACGATTCGGTGCGCAGGGCTATGAATGGGTTACGACTAGGGGTTCAAGACGGCTTTGGGGGAGAAAAAATTAGTGGATCAGCAACAGCAGCGCGGCGACCAGGATGAATAGGATGCCGAAGAGGATGTTCAGCAGCTTGGCACCCCGGTAGGTGGCGGTGAAGCGCTGGAAGGTACGGGCGGTGCCGGCAAAGAAGAAGAACATCACCAGGATGTCCACCACGATGACCGTGCCGATGAAGATGGCGTATTGGGAGAGCAGAGGCTGATCGGTCCGGATGAACTGCGGGGTGAATGCCAGGAAGAAAACGATGGCTTTCGGATTAAGCAGGTTGACCAGGATTCCGCGGTTGAGCATTGCCCAGCGTGTCAGGCGGTGCCCGGTGCTGGTCCCGTCAGAGGCGACTTCCGGTTTGGAGAGCATCATGCGGATGCCCAGATAGACCAGGTAGGCGGCGCCGGCGTAGCGGATGATGCCAAAGAGCAGCGGGGAGCTGGCTACCAGCAGTCCCACTCCTGCCGCGACAATGACCACATGGATCAGCAAAGCGATCTGTTGCCCGATGACACCCCAGATGGATGCACGCCAGCCTTGGCGCATCGAGTTGCTCATCGTGTTGATTGCTCCGGCGCCGGGAGTGAAGCTGATGATGATGCAGGCGCTGAGCAGGGAAATCCAAAGTGAAAGTGTCACCTGATGATGTTAGTACCCGGCTATGGCGCGGCTGGTTTCGTCGCACGCTGTGTTACGACTTCTTCGCGGGCGCTGTCCACACCGGCGACGGCTTCGGCCATGAATTTACTGATGACCTGCAGCTGTTCTTCGTCATATCCGCTGAGGATGTCGAGCATCTTGAACCCCAGCGGCATGAACATTTCCCTGCCCTTGGCGCGGGCCTTGGAGGTCATGGCGATGCGGATGACGCGGCGGTCGCGGTCAGAGCGCTGGCGCTCGATCATGCCCAGCTTTTCCAGACGGTCCAGCATCGCGGTAGTGGCCGGTGAACTCAGCTGCAGCTCGCGACTCAGATCGCGCGGGGAGGGCAGCAGGCCGCGTTGCTCGTAGTTAATAATGATGGACAGCGCATTCATATCGGTGCGGTGGGTGCCGTAGATTGCTCCAGTGGATTCAACGTAGCGGTCCGAGGCTTGGCCGAATTCCTGCAGGAGCCTAACCACGTGGTGGTGTTCTCGTGCGCTCATAATCGTAATCGTAGCTGGAAAATAATTTAATAGCTTGGCGAGTATTTCTATGATGGAAATAAATCTTGTACTATTGCCTTCTGGATCGCTGTGCGATCCGCTGCCAGCAATCACGAGTGAGGATAGATCAGTGGCGCACCTAGCGAAAACCGATCAGCCAGCAAGCAGGAAGCGGTTGGATAAGAAGGGTATTGGCCTCAGGGCAGGGATTTACGCCCTGCTGATCATCCTGTGGCTGGCAGTTGCCGGTATCGGCGGCCCGACCTTCGGCAAGCTCTCCGAAGTCCAGACCAATGACCAGACCTCGTTCCTTCCGGCGACCGCCGAAGCCACCGAGGCGCTGCAGTGGCAGGGTAAATTCCGCTCCACCGAAGCAATCCCGGCCGTAGTCCTGCTTACTGGCACCCAGGGGGTTAGCAAGGAAGAGGCCGGGCGGATCGGCGAGGCCTTGAAAGACTTCACCCATCTGGACGGCGAAATCACCGGCCCCTTCCTTTCCGAGGACGGCAAGGCTGCTGAATTCATCGTTCCGGTCTCCGGCGAGGTGAAAGCTGACGCCGGAGTCGAAGAGCTGCGCTCGCTGATCGCGGCCGAAAAGCCCGATGGCTTCACCGCCTATGTCACCGGACCTGCTGGCTTCAGCGCCGATCTGGTTGAGGCCTTCGGCGGCATCGACGGCGTGCTGCTGGGCGTGGCCCTGGTGGCAGTGCTGGTGATCCTGCTGCTGGTCTACCGCTCGATCCTGCTTCCCTTCACCGTGCTGCTCACCTCGGTCGTGGCGCTGTGCGCAGCGATCCTCGCCGTGTACTTCATGGCCTCCGAAGGCTGGATCAGGCTTGATGGCCAGGCCCAGGGCATCTTGTCCATCCTGGTGATCGGCGCAGCTACCGACTATTCGCTGCTGTTCGTCGCCCGCCACAAGGAAGCCCTGGTCGCCGGCCAAGACAAATGGCAGGCTGTGGCGACAGCCTGGAAGAGGTCCCTGGAGCCGATCGTCGCCTCGGGCGGCACCGTGACCGTGGGCCTGCTGTGCCTGCTCTTCTCCGACCTGAACTCCAATAAGGCATTGGGTCCAATTGGCGCCTCAGGCATTATCTTCTCGATCATCGCCGCGCTGACTTTCCTGCCGGCAGTGCTCGGGCTGCTGGGCCGGGCAGCCTACTGGCCATTCGCACCCAAACCTGCGGCCGTAGATGCCCAGGGCCAGGAGAAGGAAGGGATGTGGGGCCGCATTGCGCGTTTCGTTGCCAGCCATCCGCGTCCAATCTGGATCATTACCGCCGTGCTGCTCGCCGTGGGAGCGCTGGGCATGACCCAGCTCAAGGCCCATGGAGTGCCGCAAAGCGAGCTGGTGGTTGGCGGTTCCGAGGCGCGCGACGGGCAGATCGCCTTGGGCGAGCATTTCCCTGGTGGTTCGGGATCCCCGGCCACCGTGATCGTCGATGAAGCCCAAGCGAAGGTGGCCTTGGAGAAGGCGCTGGATGTTAGCGGCGTGGATTCGGCCTACCTGCAGGCCGAGGATGGTGGCCCGGCAATGCCCGCCCGTGGTGCTGATCCGATGAACGTCGAAGGCCGGAACCTGATCTCGGTGACCCTGGCTGATGCGGCGGACTCGGATGCCGCCAAGCAAACCGTGCTTGAGCTGCGTGAGCAGATGCATGCGGTGGATTCGGATGCATTGGTCGGCGGCACCACCGCAACGCAGATCGATACCAACGAGACCGCGATTGCGGACCTGTTCAAGATCATCCCGATCACGTTGCTGGCGATCTTGCTGATCCTCATGCTGCTGCTGCGCTCCATCCTGGCCCCGGTGCTGCTGATCCTGAGCACGGTGCTGTCCTATGGCACGGCGATGGGCGTCAGCGCACTGGTCTTCAACAACGTCTTCAACTATGTTGGCGCGGACCCTTCAGTGCCGCTGTTCGGCTTCGTGTTCCTGGTGGCCTTGGGCGTGGACTACAACATCTTCTTGATGACTCGAGTGCGCGAGGAATCCTTGAAGCGTGGAACCCGTGAGGGCATGCGCGTTGGCCTGAAGGTCACCGGCGGGGTGATTACCTCCGCCGGCGTGGTGCTCGCTGCAACCTTCGCCGCCTTGGGCGTAGTGCCAATCATGTTCCTGGGCCAGCTGGGCTTCATCGTGGCATTCGGAGTGCTCTTGGATACCTTTGTGGTCCGCAGCCTGCTGGTTCCCGCGCTGGTTGAGGAAATTGGACCAAAGGTCTGGTGGCCCTCGAACTTGGCGAAGAAGAAGTTCGAATTGAACTAGCAAGAAGTTCGCAGAATCCGGGAGTGCAAGTGGTGAACATCTCCCGGCATAGCAGTGCAAAGCGGGGCCGCTCACAGACGGGCCCCGCTTGAGCACTGTAGTATGGATCTTTGTGCGTCACCGGAAAATTCTGTGGCGTATGCGTCGACAGTTTAGATTTCCCCTCCAGTAGATCGCCCGGACAACCTCCGCCGGTTCACTTTTGGTAGCAGGCCTTGGCCTTGCACGTTGCGGACTTCCTCCTGGCTCGGCGAAACCCAACGCCTGCATCAGGCGTGCGAATCAGAGAGAAAGTTTGAATATGTCCGTAACTTTTAGCGCCCTCGGTGTGCCCGAATACCTTGCCAAGGTCCTTGCCGACAGCGGAATCGAATCCGCCTTCCCGATCCAGGAAGCGACCCTGCCTTCGACTCTCGCCGGCGGCGACGTCCTGGGCCGCGGCCAGACCGGTTCCGGCAAGACCCTGGCTTTCTCGCTTCCACTGGTAGCGCGTTTGGCAGATCGCCCGCAGCGCCGCAAGGCTCGTTTCCCCCGTGCGCTGATCATGGCTCCAACCCGCGAACTGGCAACCCAGATCGCCAAGACCGTTGAGCCTTTGGCGAAGGCTGCCGGCCTGCGCACCACCGTGATCTACGGTGGCGTGGCCCAGAGCCGCCAGGAAAAGGCCATGAACGAGGGCGCTGACATCGTCATCGCCTGCCCAGGCCGCCTCGATGACTTGATCAAGCAGAAGATCGTCGACCTGTCCCAGCTGGAAATCTCCGTGCTGGACGAGGCCGACCACATGGCAGACATGGGCTTCTTGCCTGTAGTACGCCGCATCATGGACCGCATGCCAACCGGCATCCAGCACATGCTGTTCTCCGCCACCTTGGATAACGGCGTGGACAAGGTAGCCAAGCGCTACCTGAGCCACCCGACCATTCACTCGGTGGATGCGCCCAAGGCCGCTGTGAACACCATGGAGCACCACGTCTTCGTCATCAGCAACGATGATAAGAAGGACCTGATCCGCGTCCTGGCTCAGGGCACTGCCCGCCGCATCATGTTCATGCGCACCAAGCACCACGCCAAGAAGATGGCGCTGACCCTGTCCAAGGCTGGCGTTCCAGCAGTGGACCTGCACGGCAACCTGTCGCAGAATGCCCGTGACCGCAACCTTGCTGCTTTCGCTTCAGGCGAGGCGAAGGTGCTTGTCGCTACCGACGTTGCCGCTCGTGGCGTGCACGTTGATGGCGTGGAACTGGTTGTTCACGTTGATCCACCAGCAGAGCACAAGGCATACACCCACCGCTCGGGCCGTACCGCACGTGCAGGTTCGGATGGAACCGTAGTGACCATCTGCACCCCTGATCAGCAGGGCGACGTTTCGACTTTGCTGAAGCAGGCCGGGCTGAAGGTACCTTTCGAAAAGGTCAACCTGAACTCGCCAGTTGTGGCTAAGGTCGTCGGCGAAGTTGCCGAACTCGTTCCTTATGTTGCTCCAGCACAGCAGACCCGCAACCCAGCCAAGAAGAAGCCTGCCGGCGAATCCTCGAACGCCCGTGGCGGACGCGGTGGCGCACGCAATGCACGCGGCGGCAAGCCTGCCGGTGAGGCACAGGGCCGCGGCGGAGACCGTCGCCGTTCAGATCGTTCCGGTGCATCGAACCATTCGGAGCGTCCAGCACGCGAATCACGCGGCGCTAATGCTGAGCGTCCAAGCCGTTCGGCTCGTGGAGCGAATGGCGAGCGTCCGTCGAACTCCTCACCCTCAGCACGATCCGGAGGCCGCAATGCTGCAGGTGCCGCAGGTGGTCGCTCACGTGGACCACGTCGTGCATCAAGCCCTGCTACCGGCGGACGGTAAGAACTAGTACGAAAAAGAACCTCCAGACAGCCAAAAGCTGTCTGGAGGTTCTTTTTGTAGTGGGGTTGCCGACCTGACCGGACAATGGGAATTGGAGACTCTTGTGCCGCATTGTGCAAACGTTTCCTATGTAAAAAGTTGGAAAAATACTGAAAGTTTGATGTTTTCCCTGCATCCGAGTGTAAATGTTGGAAACGCTTGCACTTGATGGAATTCGCTCAGTAGTGTGGGCTGAATCACTGGCGAGTCAGCTCTTATGGCTTGCCGCTCGCACCTTCGAACTCAATGGAGCATTTCGTGAACAGCAAAAGCGCTGCTTCCTCCGTGCGCAGTCAGCCACTGCCACCATACCTTCATAAACGTAGTTGGCGTCGTTGGGTCACCGCCTTGGCCGCAACCCCGATGCTGGCGCTCGCACCCATGGCACCCCTGGCTAGTATTCCCGCCGTGGCAGATGAAACTTCTGTGACTCTGGCCGGTTCTTTTCAGTCGTTGTTGGGATGTTCCGCTGACTGGATGGCTGACTGTGAAGCTACCAGCCTGCAATCCACGGACCAGGAAGGGCAATACAGCCTGGAAGTGGAAGTTCCGGCGGGGAACTATGAATACAAAGTAGCGTTGAACAAAAGCTTTGACACGTCTTATGGACTGGATGGGGGAGAAGAGAACATTCCCCTAGCCCTGAGTGCGGATAGCCGATTGCGCTTCACCTTTGATACGGCCACTGGGCTGACACAAGTTGTGCCACTGGACCTTCGCGGAGAATATTCAGATACTGATGCCGAATTGGTCGCTGCGCCGGTCAGGCAAGCCGGTTCTGGTGAGCAATTCTATTTCGTCTTGACAGACCGCTTTGCCAATGGCTCAACGGCTAACGACACCGGCGGTTTGGAAGGTGATCGACTAACCACCGGGTTTGATCCGACGGACAAAGGATTCTATGAAGGCGGTGATATCGCAGGCTTACACTCCAAGCTCGACTACATTCAGGGCCTTGGCACCAGCGCCATCTGGCTCACGCCCAGTTTTAAGAACATGCCGGTTCAGGGTAGTGGTGATGATGCCAGCGCCGGATATCACGGCTATTGGGTCACCGATTTCACTCAGATCGACCCACATCTGGGCACCAATGAAGAACTCTCCGAACTGATTGATGACGCCCACAAGCGTGGCATCAAGGTGTATTTCGACATCATCGTGAACCATACCGCGGATCTCATCGACAATAAGGAAAAGAAGTATTCCTACGTTGAGCAGTCTTCCCTTCCCTATAAGGATGCTCAGGGTCAAGCCTTTGACCCGGCGGACTACGCAGGCAGTGATACCTTCCCAGAGCTAGACGCTTCCAGTTCCTTCCCTTATACCCCGGTTGTTTCTGACCAAGTCAAGAAGGTCCCCGACTGGCTCAATGATCCAACGCTCTATCACAACCGCGGGGACTCAACCTGGGAAGGTGAGTCGGTCACCTATGGCGATTTTCAGGGGCTTGATGACCTCATGACCGAAAATCCTAAGGTAGTCAACGGTTTCGCAGAGGTCTACAAGAACTGGGTGGACTTGGGAATTGATGGCTTCCGCATCGACACCGCAAAACATGTGAATTTTGAATTCTGGGAACAATGGACCAAACAAGTTCAGGACTATGCACGAGCCCAGGGTAAAGACGACTTCTTCATGTTTGGCGAAGTTTATGATGCTGATGCAAAGAAGCTTTCGCCCTACGTGCGTAAGACGGAAATGAATTCCGTCCTTGATTTCACGTTCCAATCTGCTGCTGCCGGTTTCGCGGGAGGAAATTCAGCCAAAACGCTAAGCACGCTGTTCTCGGCGGATGACTACTACACCACGGCAAACACCTCAGCTGATGCTCTACCAACTTTCCTTGGCAATCACGATATGGGGCGCATTGGGTACTTCCTGAACAACAGCAATCAGAAACTCAAACGTGATGAACTGGCCCATGAACTGATGTTCCTGACCCGTGGCCAGCCGGTGGTTTACTACGGTGACGAACAAGGATTTGCAGGCACCGGTGGAGACAAGGATTCTCGCCAATCACTGTTCGCTTCTCAAGTCTCGGACTATCAGAACCAAGAATTGATTACCGGAGAAAAGCTCGGAACCCAAGATCGTTATGACAGTGATTCTCCGTTGTACCAGCACATCGCGCCCTCTCTAAACTTCGCGAATCAAACAAAGCGCTGAAGGGCGGGGCACAAGTAGAGCTATACGCCCAAGATTCCAAGGGAGTCTATGCATTCTCGCGTGTGGACCGTGACGAGAAAACCGAATACCTGGTGGCCCTGAACAACTCGGAAGAATCCGCTGATGTTGAGTTGTCGACTCTGACCTCCGACGCAACCTACTCAGCGCTCTATGGCGCCGAAGACAAACTCAGCAGTGCTGCGGACGGGAAACTCAACGTGACGGTGCCAGCGCTATCTGCAGTGGTTTATAAAGCTGACAAGAACGTAGATAGTGCTGCCTTCACACCTGAGATTTCCGCTCCAAAATCTGGGGCCGGGCTCAGCGGCGTAACACCCGTATCCGTGGATTTAGGCGAACAGGCGTGGGCTGAAACAAGCATGTCGTGGCGTGAAGTGGGCACCGAGAAGTGGCACCTACTGGGCGTGGCAGAAGACCACACCCCACGAGTCTTCCACGACGTTTCATCGCTACCACAAGGCACCTTGGTGGAATATCGTGCCGTGAGTACCAATGCCGCAGGAGAACACAGCGCCGCTTCCACCTATGCTTCCGTGGGCAACGACGTTTCCGGGTTTGCGAAGGAAAAACCGGCTGAATCGGATATCTCCATGGTCACCGTGCCGGGAAGCCATAACACCGAAATGGGTTGTGTCACCGACTGGGATCCGGCCTGCGAGGCAGCCAAACTCACTGAACAGCCTGGCGGGGTCTATTCTGGTGAATTCGATGTCCCAGCAGGGGACTATGAATACAAGGTAGCCATCAACGGATCATGGGATCTGAGCTACGGCGCTGGTGGTATTGCCGGTGGTGACAACCTTAAATATTCTCACGAAGGTGGGACCGTCAAGTTCTTCTTCGATCCCCGCAACAACATCGCACAAAGCGATCAACAGGGTCCGATGATCACCTTACCGGGAAGTTTTCAAGACGAATTGGGCTGTAAATCCGACTGGGATCCAACCTGTCTCGCTACTTTAATGGCGGACGCTGATGCTGACGGTACCTACGAATTCACTACGGAGAAGATCCCGGCTGGTACCTACGAATTTAAGGTGTCACACAACTTCGGGTGGGACGAAAATTATGGCGTTGACGGTGCCGCCGGAGGTGCTAACTACAGTCTTTCGGTAACCGAAGGAAAGCCAGTGAGCTTCAGCTACGACTCGAAGACTCACCTGTTGCAGTTTGGTTCTGACACCCAAACAGTCGCCGGCGTTGGTCAAATGAAAGCGCAGTGGATTTCCGCTGACACCCTAGCGATTCCTCGTGATCTAGGCACTGGTGAAAACTATGCCCTCTACGCTTCAAAGGACGCCAGCTTGAAATTGGAGGGAGAAGAGATCTCCGGTGCGAAGCCAATCGAGCTCAAAGAAATTATTGGTGGGTTGAGTGCCGAACAACGCAAGAAGTTCCCACACCTTGCCGACTACCGTGCCTTGCGTGTTGAGCTAGATCGCGAAGACGTAGCCTCTGCATTGCGTTCACAACTGGCATTGGCACGATTTGATGGCGAAGGGGATGCCCAGAAACTCACCGCCTTCACCGGAGTTCAGAGTGCTGGTGTCATTGATGATCTCTATGCCAAGGCGCTTGACGATGTAGAACTCGGCGTGAGCTTCACCGGAAAACGCCCTACCTTTAGGCTCTGGGCACCCACGGCCCAAAAAACAACACTGCTGATTACTGACAAGAAGGAGAAGACTGCACGATACGCTGCTAGCTATTCGAAGGACAGCGGTGTGTGGACGGCAAAGGGTAAACCTCAGATGGCTGAGGCGAAGTACCGGTGGGAAGTTCAGGTCTTTGTCCCTGAAACGGGCAAGATCGAAACGAATATTGTTACCGATCCATATTCGGTTGCGTTGACCACTAATTCCACCCACTCGGTCGCGGTGAGCTTGGAAGACCCTCACCACCAGCCAAAACAGTGGCGTAAGGCCAAAGCCAAAAACGTCGAAAAGGACGTGGACCGCAGCATCTATGAACTGCAGATCCGTGACTTCTCGATTTCAGATGCTTCGGTGCCCGAGAATCAGCGGGGCCGCTACGGAGCGTTTGGAGCAAATGGGGCCGGGAGTAAACAGCTCAAACAGCTTTCCGAGGCTGGGCTGACTACCGTTCACCTGCTGCCAAGTTTTGATATCGCCACCATTGAGGAGGAACAGTCACAACGTGTTGAGACGGACTGTGATCTGAAGTCGCTGCCGGCAGCTTCCACCAAACAACAAGAGTGCGTTACTGCCCACGGTGATGAAGACGGATTCAACTGGGGGTACGACCCCTTCCATTTCATGGCTCCGGAAGGTTCGTACGCCACGAACCCTGAAGGAGCGAACCGTGTCGAAGAATTCCGCTCGATGGTTGGATCTTTGCACAGCATGGGGCTAGAAGTAGTGCTTGATCAGGTGTTCAACCACACCGCAGCCTCGGGTCAAGCCGATCGCAGTGTGCTGGATAAGATCGTGCCTGGCTACTACCACCGACTTGATGCCACCGGGAAAGTGGAAACCTCGTCCTGCTGTCAGAACCTGGCCACGGAACACGCTGCGGCGCAGAAACTGATGGTTGATGCCCTGGTGGTGTGGGCCAAGGACTATAAGGTTGATGGATTCCGTTTTGACCTCATGGGCCACCACTCACGAGAAACCATGGAAGCCGTACGCAGTGCATTAGATGAACTGAAGCCGGGACGTGACGGAGTGGACGGCAAGTCCATTTACCTCTATGGCGAAGGATGGAACTTTGGTGAGGTGGCGGACAATGCTCGCTTCTATCAAGCGACTCAGGGGCAAATGAACGGTACCGGCATCGGGACCTTTAACGACCGACTGCGCGATGCCGTTCATGGTGGCAGTCCTGTTGATTCATCCTCAACATTCCGTCAGGGCTTTGGTACTGGCTTGGGAACGGATCCCAACGGTAATAAGGTCAATGGGAGCACCGAGGAAGCGTTGAAAGATCTCGGCCACGAAACCGACCTAGTGAAGCTCGGCTTGGCTGGCAATCTCGCAGACTTCGAATTCCTCGCTTCGGATGGCAGTGTGCACCGTGGTGATGAATTGGATTACCGCGGAGCGAAAGCAGGCTATGCTTCGCAGCCGGGAGAAGTGATCAACTATGTTGACGCGCACGATAATGAAACGCTCTACGACCTCACTGTGCTCAAGTTGCCACGAGATACTTCCATGGAGGATCGGGTGCGGATGAATACTCTCTCGCAAGCAACCGTGATGTATTCACAAGCTGTTCCGTTCTGGCATGCCGGAACCGAGTTATTGCGTTCAAAGTCTTTGGACCGAAATTCCTATAACTCGGGGGACTGGTTCAACCGCATCGACTTCTCCGGAGTGGAAAATACTTTTGGCTCGGGTCTTCCGCCCGAGGCAGATAACGGGGAGAAGTGGGATCTGATGGCTCCACTATTAGAAGACCCTGCGCTCAAGCCGGATGCCAAGGCCATGGCTGATGCTGAAGGGGCAGCCTTGGACTTGCTGCAGACCCGCAAGGAAGTTGGACTCTTGCGATTGGGCTCAGCTGATCTCATTGGGCTCAGCTGATCTCATTGGGCAAAAGGTGAGCTTCCCGCTGGGTGGGTCTGAGGCTGAACCGGGAATTATCGTGATGCGCATTGACGACACGGTGGGTAAGGATGTCGATCGCAAGCATGACGGTGCCTTAGTCCTCTTCAATGCCTCGCCGAAGGAGAGCACGCAAAAGCTTGAGGAGCTGGTAGGTCACGACTACTCGCTTGCCAAGTCTCTTGCGAAAGGCAGTGATGACCGGGTGAAGTCAACTTCGTTCGACAGTGCCACCGGTGAGCTGACTATTCCGGCGCGCACCGCGGCAGTCCTAGTGGAACCTCAGGGCTCGGCTAAGTAGTAGAACGGAGCATTCCTACTGGACCATCTGTAGGGATTATTCGCAGGACCATTGTTGGTAGATGAACTGATCTAGCCAGTGTGGCAATCGAGTTTTTCATTGCCAAAGCGTCCACGCTGACAGCGAACAACCCGCTCTCGTCATCACGAGAGCGGGTTGTTCCATTGTGTCTGTAAATCAGTTTTGAGGGTCTTTGCGACGCCCAAAGACAAAGTAGGAAATGCTTCCTAGTACGTTGAGGCAACTGACCACGGCCCACAGTGGTTTTGGCCCTCTCGCCAGCTGAACGGGGCGTCGACGAAGATCGCGCAAGGCTGCAAACATCAAAGTCAGCTCGATAATTCCAGCGAGGATGACAGCAACCTGGGTGCGGCGATCCAGCTCCCGGAAGGACCGTTTTTTCGGTAGGTTGAGGCGCCGGGAGCGCAGGGTGGATTGTCCTTGAATGCCTTGGGTGTCCTGTGTCTGAAAATTATTTTTCGGCATGGGAATCATTCTTGCCCTTTGTTCGTTGAAGAAGACAGAACGCAAAGTTGAGTGAGGTTGGCTCAAGTTAATTTGACAGTCGAAAGCGGCTGAGTAAACTTGAGTCCAGAACGCTCAACCAGGATAAAAATCCTCAGCGTTAGTACTTTCAACCAAGGCAAAGGAGAGCCATTATGTCGCGTGCCGTAGGTATCGACCTAGGAACCACCAACTCCGTAGTTTCCGTGCTCGAAGGTGGTGAGCCAACCGTTATCGCAAACGCGGAAGGCAACCGCACTACCCCGTCCATCGTTGCTTTCTCGAAGAGCGGCGAAGTCCTGGTTGGCGATATCGCCAAGCGCCAGGCAGTAAACAACATTGACCGCACCATCGCTTCGGTCAAGCGCCACATGGGTACCGACTGGTCCATCGACATCGATGACAAGAAGTACACCGCACAGGAAATCTCGGCTCGTACCCTGATGAAGCTGAAGAACGACGCTGAGTCGTACTTGGGCGAAAAGGTCACCGACGCTGTGATCACCGTTCCTGCTTACTTCAACGACGCTGAGCGCCAGGCTACCAAGGAAGCCGGCGAGATCGCTGGCCTGAACGTGCTGCGCATCGTCAACGAGCCAACCGCAGCTGCACTGGCTTACGGCCTGGAAAAGGGCAACGAAGACGAACTCATCTTGGTCTTCGACCTCGGCGGCGGTACCTTCGACGTTTCCCTGCTGGAAGTTGGCAAGGACGATGACGGCTTCTCCACCATCCAGGTCCGTTCCACCGCAGGCGACAACCGCCTGGGCGGCGACGACTGGGATCAGCGCGTTGTCGATTGGCTGCTGGCTCAGGCCAAGGCCAAGGGCGCAGACCTGTCCAAGGACAAGATTGCCCTGCAGCGCCTGAAGGAATCCGCTGAGCAGGCCAAGAAGGAACTGTCTTCGGCTACCAGCACCAACATCTCCCTGCAGTACCTCTCGGTTACCCCAGAGGGCCCAGTGCACCTGGACGAGCACCTCTCGCGTGCCAAGTTCCAGGACCTGACCAAGGACCTGCTGGAGCGCACCCGCAAGCCATTCAACGACGTTATCGCTGAAGCAGGCGTCAAGGTTGCCGACATCGCTCACGTGATCCTGGTTGGCGGTTCGACCCGTATGCCAGCCGTTGCTGAACTGGTCAAGGACCTGGCCGGCAAGGAAGCTAACAAGGGCGTGAACCCTGATGAGGTTGTAGCTGTTGGCGCAGCACTGCAGGCAGGTGTACTGAAGGGCGAGCGCAAGGACGTTCTGCTCATCGACGTCACCCCACTGTCCCTGGGTATTGAAACCAAGGGCGGCGTGATGACCAAGCTGATCGAGCGCAACACCGCGATCCCGACCAAGCGTTCGGAAACCTTCACCACCGCTGAAGACAACCAGCCTTCGGTTTCCATCCAGGTCTTCCAGGGCGAGCGCGAGTTCACCCGCGACAACAAGGCTCTGGGTACCTTCGAGCTGACCGGCATCGCACCGGCTCCTCGCGGCATCCCACAGGTTGAGGTCACCTTCGACATCGACGCCAACGGCATCGTGCACGTATCCGCCAAGGACAAGGGCACCGGCACCGAGCAGTCGATGACCATCACCGGTGGCTCCTCGCTGTCCAAGGAAGACATCGAGCGCATGGTTCAGGAAGCTGAAGCACACGCCGAAGAGGACAAGGCCCGCCGCGAAGCTGCTGAGACCCGCAACGCTGCCGAGCAGGCAGCCTACTCGGTGGACAAGCTGATCAAGGACAACGAAGACAAGCTGCCAGAAGAGGTCAAGACCGAGGTTCAGGCCGACGTCGACGCACTGAAGGTTGCCCTTGAGAAGCAGGACAACGACGACGAGGTCAAGGCCGCGTTCGAGAAGCTGCAGGCTTCGCAGACCAAGCTGGGCGAGGCAATCTACGCCAACACCCAGGCTGAGGGCGCTGCTGCACCTGAGGGCGAGCAGGCTCCAAATGCTGATGAAGATATCGTCGACGCCGAGGTAATCGACGAAGACGAAGCTGACAAGAAGTAGGGAGTTAGGGAAATATGTCCGAGGCACAGGACCAGAACGAGAACTTCGACGAGCAGTCGGAGAACCAGCCAGAGGCAGCTAACGAGCAGCCAACCGCTGACGCCCTGGGTCAGGCCGAGGCGATCCTGAACGAAGCTGCTGCTGGCGCTGACGCCGAAGCAGAGCAGCCAGTAGAGGCCGGTGCGGTGGAAGCCGAACTGCGCAACGACTTGCTGCGTCTGCAGGCCGAATACGTCAACTACCGCAAGCGTGTGGAGCGCGACCGAGCTGTAGCGCGTGAAAACGCCGTGCAGTCCGTGCTCAACACCCTGCTTCCGGTACTTGATGACATCGATGCAGCCCGAGCCCACGGTGACCTCACCGATGGCCCGTTCGCATCGATCGCCAACAAGCTTGACTCCGTGCTGGCTCAGCATGGCTTGGAGCGCATCAACGAGGCCGGCGTCGAATTCGACCCGAACGTCCACGAAGCGCTGCTTCGCCAGGCTGTTCCGGAGATTCCAGCTGACCACGTGGGACAGGTGCTTCGCACCGGTTACCGCAAGGGAACCACCATCCTGCGTGCGGCCCAGGTGCTGGTAGCAACCGGCGAATAGCCACGAATAATCAATTGAAACTGCCCACTGCCGATACTTCGTCAGTGGGCAGTTTCGAATTGGCATTGAAAGGATGGGGCCCTGATGGCAAGTCAGGACTGGATCGAAAAAGACTTTTACGCCATTCTGGGCGTCTCCAAGGACGCCAGTGAGGCGGACATCAAGAAGGCGTACCGCAAGCTTGCGCGCAAGTACCACCCCGACACCAATCAGGGTGATGCGGCCGCTGAAAAGAAATTCAAGGACATCTCGGAAGCCAACTCGGTGCTTTCGGATAAGGAAGAACGCGAGCAGTACGACGCAATCCGCGCCATGGGCGGCGGAGCTCGCTTCTCGGCCGGGGGACCAGGCGGTGCCCCGGGAGGACAGGCCGGTTTCGAGGACATCTTCTCCAACCTCTTCGGAGGCGGGGGAGGCGGCCCGCGCGGCCGCGGCGGACAGCCGGACTTCTCCGACCTGTTCGGCGGGGGCGGCGGCTTTGGCGGTGGCGGCTTCGGACAGAGCGCCCCACCGCGCAAGGGTGCTGACCGCACGGCCAGCACCACGATTTCCTTTGCCGGATCCATCAAGGGCACCACTATCGGCCTGCGCGAGCAGAACGGCGAAGTCATTGACGTGCGCATTCCTGCGGGCATCAAGGACGGCCAGTCGGTGCGCGTGCGCGGCAAGGGCCAGCCAGGGGCTGCCGGCAACGGTGACCTGCTGGTCAAGGTCAAAGTCACTGAGCACCCGTTCTTCAAGCGCGAAGAGAACAACATCCGCATCCACGTGCCGGTGACCTTCGACGAAGCGGTACTCGGAGCGAAGATCCATGTGCCGACCTTGGATGGGGAATCCGTCGCGGTGAAGGTGCCAGCCGGATCCAACTCCGGACGAACCTTGCGCTTGAAAGGCCGCGGAGTGAAAACTTCCAAGGCCGCCGGCGATCTGCTGATCGTCTTGGACGTCGCGATCCCGCAGAACCTGTCGGATGCTGCAAAGAAGGCCGTAGAGGAATTCGCCGCAGCCACCGAGGGCGAGGATCCACGAGTGGACTTGGCCGCCAAGGCCAAGCTCTAGGCTCAATAGGCTGTTTTCCCTGCCCGGCCATCGAATTGGCTGGGCGGGGAAGATAGACTCACAAACAAAAGGGCCCGAACCCGGGCTCCTTGCAGAAAGGTGGTAGAAGCAACGTGTACGGGGAGTACCTGCGACCTGTCTTCGTCATTTCCGTCGCCGCTCAACTTGCAGACATGCATCCGCAGACGCTGCGCCAGTATGACCGCATCGGCTTGGTCTCGCCGAGCCGCCAAAGCGGCAAGCAACGCCGCTACTCGCAGCGCGACGTATCGCTGTTGCGCCAAGTGCAGTCGCTGAGCAAGGAAGGCGTCTCGCTGGAAGGCATCAAGCGGATCCTGGGTCTGCAGGACCAAGTTGCGTTCCTGCAATCCGAAGTCGATGGACTGCGCCAGGAACTCAGCGCAGTACGCCAGGGCCAATCGCGCATTTTCGCCGCCGGAACCTCTGGCGGAGACGTGGTTTCGCTGGCTCGGGGCATGAGGCCCGAACGCCGCCAGCAGTCTTACACGTTCTTCGCCGCCCGCCGGGCCATCGGACGCTAGATGCGGCTGTGGCGCGCTAGGCGCGCGTTCAACTGGGTGCGCACGGCAGGCCATTCGTGGGGGAGTATCGAGAAGAGCACGGTATCGCGCAAGGTGCCGGTGACCGGATCATATTTGTGATTGCGCAAGACGCCATCCTGCTTGGCACCCAACCGGGTAATTGCCGCCCGTGATGCGGCATTATGCCAATGCGTGCAGAACGCCACCGAATAGCACTCCAGCTGCTCGAAGGCCCGCTGCAGCAGCAGATATTTCGCTGCGGGATTGATCCCGGTGCCCTGGGCGGATATGGCCAGGAACGTTGATCCGATTTCCAGGCGGTGATTGGCCGCGTCAATATTCAAATACGTCGTGGCACCTACGGCTCTGCCGGTAGCCAGATCAATAATGGCAAAGGGCGCCATTTTACCGGCCTGCTGCAAAGCCAAACGGTGCTCAATATTTTCTGCCATTGCCTGGGTCGTAGGTGTGCTGGCAAACCACGCGTCATCCAACTGCCCCTGCTCGGCAAGGGCCACCAGATCCGGCGCATGCTCCAAAGAGAGCTGTTCCAAGCGGACCCCGGCATATTCCATCGTCGGGGCTTGGGCATGGGGAAGATTTTGCGCAGCAGAAAGGGCCATGGAATCCATTCTAGAATTCCATGGCCCTGACTAAGGTTTCATTACGGCGGTTAGCCGAGGCGAGTGTAGGCCAGGTCGAAGACCAAGCGGCCGGCCTTCAAGGCCTTGCCCTCGAAGCTGGTGAGAATGCGGCGTTCGAAACGCGGCGCCCAGCCACCTTGCCCATCGACGAATTCCGGCTCCGGGTCGAAGCCTTCCATGCCATCGCGGCGGACCTTGGTCAGGTTGCTTCCTTCGCCGGCCAGATTCCCTGGATGCTGGTTTTCGAAGTCTGGGTGGGCATTGAGCACTTCACGCATCTGCTCTGCGTAGTTGGACCAGTCCGTGGCCAAACGCAGGGTTCCACCTGGCTTGAGCACGCGCGAGACCTTGTCCAAGAACGAAGCCTTGATCAGACGGCGCTTGTGGTGGCGCGGCTTGTGCCACGGGTCGGAGAAGAAGATCCAGATCTCGTCGGCGCTGTTTTCATCAAGCATGACGTCCAGAACTTCTGGAGCGTTGGCCTGAACGGCGCGGACGTTGCTGATGCCGAAGGACTCGACCTTCAGCATCAGCTGGGCCAGCCCCGGACGGTAGACCTCAACTGCCAGGTAGTTGCGCTCAGGATCATCCTTGGCGGCGTTGGCGATGCACTCGCCCAAACCGGTGCCGATCTCCACGATCAGCGGCGCGGTGCGGCCAAAGGCCTGGGCCGGATCGAGCTGGAAGTCATCAGCTACCGAGGTGTCGGCAATCTTGCGAGGAGGCTCGATGACGTACTGCTCGGCATTGCGCTCCCACGCGCTGGCGCGGCGGCCTTGCAGGCGGTTGCCGCGGCGCACGAAAGATACCGGCTCGGCACGGAAAAGGTCTGGATTCCTAGGGGCAGTGCCGTGCTCTGGGCGCTGCTGCTCGCTCGATTCGCTCATGATGATTAATCCTAGCCGAGCAACCAGCCCCGATGCTTGCCGGGCAGTAGGGGATTGGACACCCTAGGGGTGTGAATCGGGGTGATCCCGGATGGAGCAAAGCAGGAAAATCACGGAGAATGGAAACATGACTGATTTAGTGCGCGGTATTCTCAACATTATTTGGTTGGTCTTTGGCGGCCTGTGGCTGGCACTTGGCTACGTATTGGCTGGCATCATCTGCTGCGTGCTGATCGTGACCATTCCCTTCGGCATCGCCTCGTTCCGCATTGCTGGCTATGCACTGTGGCCTTTTGGCCGGACCGTAGTCGACAACGGCCCGGTGGGTGCGTTCTCCACGCTGGGCAATATCATCTGGATCATTTTTGCTGGCATCTGGATTGCCATCGGCCACGTGGTGACCGCGATCCCGATGTTCGTGTCGATTATCGGCATTCCGCTGGGCATCGCAAACCTGAAGATGATCCCGGTATCGCTGATGCCTCTGGGCAAGGTCATCGTGCCTTCGGACTACTTCATCGGAGACGTCCGCCGGTAGCTATTGCGCTGAACGGCTCGTGGACAGCGGCATCAGCGACCAGCCGCGAAAGCCATCTTGTCGGTGTGCATTGAGAACGTATGTACATGAGCCTGAATACCGTATCTGCCGGTGACTTGCTGAGCCGGACATTGCCTGAATCCACGATTCCGCGTGTGCCCAATGCCGAGATGATCGCGAAGCCCATGCACGCTTCGATTATTACGTGGACGATGCCAGAAATTATTGGCGATGGCTTAATGGTCTACTGGCTAATTGTAGACAGCCGTGATGATGGCACTCTCACCTCGCATGCGAGCGCCTCGGAGGAGCCGAGGCCGCTGCCAATTATGCTTCGCGAATTAGAACAGCTCCTCGGGCAGTACCGTGAAAAGACCTGGATATGCGTTCCTAAACGCAACTGCAACATCGCTCGCCGTTTTGCTGATTCTGGCTATGCCGTGACTCGTGGGCTAAGCCAGATCAACAGGGCCGCTCGCGAAATCGAACGGCTAGTCTGCGATGCGAAACTATCGTTGACACAGCGGGCTCGGCAACGCCAACGGCTGCAAGAGGCCCCTGCTCGCAGGTGAGGTACCCGAAGCCTAGAAGCGGTGAGGCCACGGGTGCTCGCATGGCATCCCGAATATTGGTCCACGAGCTACGGACACCCAGAACGCGTAGTGATCGGTGTCGACGCTTCCTCTGATCCTGCCGGAGTTGGCTCAATAGCGATGGTCGCAGCCGGCGGAGATGTCGTGGTTTTTGCCGGAGAATTTACTGGTCATATGGGTGCTCTTGAGCTGCGTGCTGTCGCCCTTGCATTGGAATACTTGCAGGGCTCGCAAGCTGCCAGTGCCGTGATCCATACGGATTCGGAAGACGCCCATTGCGTGATCGAGGAGCTGATTACCAGCGGACGAGTCATTGATGGGTATCGCGGCATCGAAGAAGCTTTAAGCTTGGAATTCTTAGCTGCATGGAATGCTTGTTCGGCAAAAGTCTCCATCACCAGGCATCGGGGACACACCGGCCTGATCTATAACGAGGTGGCCGATGAATTGGCTTGGATGGCAAGGGTAGCGGCTAAGCATCCAAGGGAGTCCGCCGAGCCCGAGTTGGTGGAACGAATAAAGCTGCTTCAGATTCAATTGCAGGAACGAAACCAGTTCGCGCAGCAGCCCTGGTCAGGGCAATGACGCCAAAAGCGCTAATGGCTGCCAGCTCTCGAAGGAGTTGGCAGCCATTGGCTGCTAATTCGAAATCGAATCAGCTCTTGAGATACTCGTCGTGCTGGCGGTGGGCTTCCTTGACCTCTTCGCGGATCTTATCCACGTCCTTGGCCTTGTCGCGGTACTTCTTCTCCATGGTTTTCACATACGCCTCTTCCTCCACCAAAGCGCGGTAGATGCGTTCGCGTTCGTGCTCATCGGCCGTGTAGGTCAGGTCGGTGTAGCTGCTGGCGTGGCGGCGCAAGTTGCCGATGGCCGTTTGCGCCTTGCCGGCCTTGCTGAACAGCGAAGCCAGCACGGTAAGCACCAGCACGCCGATAATCACCGTGAGCGAGAGCCCGGTACTGATCTCGATAACCGTTACGTGTTCGCCGTTGTTGACGAATGGCAGGTTGTTCTCGTGCAGCGCGTGCAGGATCAGCTTCACGCCGATGAAGGCCAAAATGGCGGCCAGGCCGTAGGACAGGTAGATCAGTCGATCAAGCAGTCCGTCCAGCAGGAAGTACAGCTGGCGCAGGCCCATCAGTGAGAAGGCCGTTGCAGTGAAGACGATGTAGACGTTCTGTGTCAGGCCGAAGATCGCTGGAATCGAATCCAAGGCGAAGAGGATGTCGGTGCCGCCGATGGCCACCATGACCAGCAGCATCGGGGTCAGTACCTTCTTGCCATCGATCTTGGTGAACAGCTTGTCGCCGTCGTAGTTGTCGGTGGTATGGAAGAGCTTCTTGGCGATGCGGATGATGAAGTTGTTGGCTTCATCGGATTCGTCATCCTTCTTCAGCAGGTTGCCTGCGGTCAGCAACAAGATCAGGCCGAAGAGGTAGAAGACCCAGGCGAACTGGTTGATCAGTGCCGCGCCGACGAAGATGAAGGCGGTACGGGCGATCAGCGAGAAGACGATGCCGAAGAGCAAGACCTTCTGTTGGTCTTCACGCGGTACCCGGAAGCTGGCAATGATGATCAGGAAGACGAAGAGGTTATCGACCGACAATGCCTTTTCGGTGATGTATCCGGCGAAGTACTCAGCACCCATGTCGAGGCCGCCGAAGAACAGCACCAGGACTCCGAAGACCAGGGCAATGCCGACATAGATGCTGGACCAGATGGCCGCTTCACGCAGCGAGGGAACATGGGCCTTGCGGATATGGAAGAAATAATCGAAGGCTAATAGGGCAAGAATCACGATAATCGTGATGCCCCAAATCAAAGGGGAAACTCCCATAGGGAATCCTGCTTTCGTAAGTTGCGCGCACGCGACCGAGTAAGTCTCTTCACCGGCACTGGGCTGGCCGCAAAACCCGGCAAGACTTTCGAAGTCCTACGTATTGACGGGTTGAGCGCTTATGAATACTCCCTTACGTACCTCCAGCCTAACTTGATCTGGGGTTCCATGGAAAGAACTTGTCTTCAGATGTCATTGTGATCTGTAATGTACTTGGTTGCAGTGCCCGTGGATAGGTATTGACGGCAATTCGACGTATTGAAGTGGCACTAGAGCGTTTTTCGCATTTTGACGCTGGTAGTTTCGTAGCCCAATGATTCGTAGAGTCCGCGCGCGGCCCGGTTGAACCCGAACACGTTCAGCCCTAAGATTTGCGCATCGTGGGAGCGAGCGTACTTTTCAGCCAAGACCATGGCTTGGCGGCCGAAGCCGTGGCCGCGGTGCCCTGCTTCTATGACGATGTCCCACACCCACCACGAGGTCGGATCCCCTGATGAGTCGCAACCGATCCATAGATAGCCAACATTGCCCAATGCAGGGCTTTCCAGGGTAAAAACCGCATTCGTTGCACTGGGCAGGCCATAGGGGAAAGCGCGTGTCATCGTGGTGTGCGCATCTTCTCGCGCTTTGCCATCGGGGACCCCGGAAGCGAGAAGGTCTGCAATGTATTCTGCGGTGCTCCTTTTCATCCATGACGAGAATTGTTCTGCGGGCAGTGGAAGAAAGGTGATCGGCATATTCGGAGTCTAGCGCGGCCTAGGCAGGCTGACGTTTTCGTGCAGTCAAGATTTGCTGGCGCAAGATATCTGCATGTCCGCAGTGCTGGGCTAGTTCACGCAGCATGTGCAATTGGATCCACCGCACCGGAAGCGGACCGCGCCGGTTACCACGGAATATGTCGTCGCCGCTCTTGCCCTCAAGGGCTTGGTGGGAAAGCTCTACAGCGTTCCTGTAATCGCGTCGCACCGATGCGATGGTGTCCGAGGCCTTCAGGACGAATGACCTGTCCGGGGTGGCAGCGATTCCCAATTCTGATCGGCTCTTACCTGTGGCTGCTTCGCCGAACCACACGCGTTCAACGAAGGTTGCGTGCTTGACCAGCCCAAGCAGTGTGGTTTTGGATTCGACCAACTTCGCACGAGCTTCCTCCTCGGTGAGCCCGTCAAGGCACGCCATGAGCATTTGGCGGTGCTGATCTATGAATACCTGCGCCATGTTGTGGTAGTCGAGTTGATCGTTGTGATGTGAATCCGGGTTGCTCATAACTCATAGTAGATTGGCGAATTTCAGTGCGACAAGGGATTTTGCGTGTGCGACAAGAACTGTGAAGAAATTTTGAAAAATCTTTTGCTGGCTGGAATAAGGATGTACAGAGTAGAGTTGAGTTAGGTACACTCAAGTTTATGAGTTCACCCAATGAGAGAAAGGATGCGCGTGGACACCAAACTCACCACCAAGAGCCAAGAGGCCCTCTCGGCTTCCGGTATGAACGCTTCAACCGCAGGCAATCCGCAGATTGAACCTGCGCACCTGCTTAAGGCATTGCTTGACCAGCGGGAATCAGTAGCCGTGGCCCTCCTGAAGACTGCCGGAATGGATGTCGACGCGCTTTCAGTCAAGGCTAGTGCCGTGATTAACGCGCTGCCTTCGACTTCCGGATCCTCGGTTGCCCAGGCCCAGTTCTCCCGCCAGCTGCTGCAGGTCGTGAACAACGCCCAGGAGACCGCCACCGAAATGGGGGACACCTATGTCTCCACCGAACACCTGCTGATCGCTTTGGCATCGGATCAGACCAAGGCCGGAGAAGCACTGCGCGAATTCGGCGCCACTCGTGAACTGCTGGTTGGCACCTTGCCGACCATCCGCGGGGACCGCAAGGTCAACAGTCCTGATCCGGAAGCGACCTTCCAGTCCCTGGAGAAGTTCGGCACCGACATGACCGCCTTGGCTCGCTCGGGCAAGCTGGATCCGGTCATCGGCCGTGACCGCGAAATCCGCCGTGTGGTCCAGGTGCTTTCCCGCCGTACCAAGAACAACCCGGTACTGATCGGTGAGCCCGGCGTGGGCAAGACCGCTGTGGTTGAGGGCCTGGCCCAGCGCATGATCGCTGGCGACGTGCCAGAATCCCTGCGCGGCAAAACCCTGATTTCCCTTGATCTGGGTGCCATGGTCGCCGGCGCGAAATACCGCGGTGAATTCGAAGAGCGCCTGAAGTCGGTATTGGAAGAGATCAAGGCCTCCGATGGCCAGATCGTCACCTTCATCGATGAGATCCACACCGTCGTCGGTGCCGGTGCCTCCGAAGGTGCCATGGACGCCGGCAACATGCTCAAGCCGATGCTGGCCCGCGGCGAGCTGCGCCTGATCGGTGCCACCACCTTGGATGAGTACCGCGAGAACATCGAGAAGGACCCGGCCCTGGAACGCCGCTTCGCCCAGGTGTATGTCGGCGAGCCGAGCGTGGATGACACCATTGCCATCCTGCGCGGACTGAAGGAACGCTACGAAGCGCACCACAAGGTCTCGATCGCCGACTCGGCCCTGGTGGCTGCCTCCACGCTGTCCAACCGGTACATCTCCGGACGCCAGCTGCCGGACAAGGCCATCGACCTGGTCGATGAGGCCGCCAGCCGGCTGCGCATGGAGATCGACTCTGCTCCCGAGGAAATCGATGAGCTGCGCCGCGAGGTGGACCGGCTGACCATGGAAGAGCTGGCGCTGTCCGATGAGACGGATCCAGCTTCGGTGGAACGCTTGGAAGCTTTGCGCAAGGACATGGCCGACAAGAAGGAAAAGCTTGATGCGCTCAATTCCCAGTGGGAAGCGGAGAAGGCTGGACTGAACCGCGTTGGGGACTTGAAGGTCAAGCTCGATGAGCTGCGCAGCCAGGCTGAAAAGGCCCAGCGCGAAGGGGATCTGGAGAAGGCCTCACGCCTGCTCTACGGCGAGATCCCAACGCTGCAGCAGGAACTGGACGCGGCCGCCGCTGCCGAAGCCGACAAGGCTGATGTGCACACCATGGTGGCTGAGGAAGTCACCGCGGACGACATTGCTGAAGTCATCTCGGCCTGGACGGGCATCCCGGCCGGGCGCATGCTGCAGGGCGAAAGCCAGAAGCTGCTGGAGATGGAAGAGGTCATTGGGCAGCGCCTGATGGGCCAGAAGCAGGCAGTCGCCGCGGTTTCCGACGCGGTGCGACGGACTCGCGCAGGCATTGCCGACCCGAACCGCCCAACCGGCTCCTTCCTGTTCCTTGGTCCAACGGGTGTCGGCAAGACCGAGCTGGCCAAGTCCCTGGCGGACTTCCTGTTCGATGACCCGCGTGCCATGGTGCGTATCGACATGTCCGAGTACTCCGAGAAGCACGCGGTCTCGCGTCTGGTCGGTGCTCCTCCGGGCTATGTCGGCTACGAGGAAGGTGGACAGCTCACCGAAGCGGTACGCCGTCGCCCGTACTCGGTGATACTGCTCGACGAGGTGGAGAAAGCCCATCCAGAGGTCTTCGACATCCTGCTGCAGGTACTCGATGATGGGCGGTTGACCGATGGGCAAGGGCGCACGGTGGACTTCAGGAATACCATCCTGATTCTCACCTCCAACCTCGGTTCCCAGTTCCTGGTGGATCAGTCCTTGGAAGAGGAAGCCAAGAAGTCTGCGGTGATGAACGTGGTCAACGCGTCATTCAAGCCAGAGTTCTTGAACCGCCTCGATGAGGTGATCCTCTTTGATCCATTGAGCATCGAAGAGCTCGGGAACATCGTCAAGCTGCAGATCGACCTGCTGGCCCAGCGCCTGGCTGATCGCCGACTGAGCTTGATAGTGGATCCGGCCGCGAGCGAGTGGCTGGCACTGACCGGATACGACCCGGCCTACGGTGCCCGCCCATTGCGCCGTTTGGTGCAGCGCGAGATCGGTGACCGCTTGGCTAAGGAGATCCTTGCCGGAACGGTCCAAGATGGGGATGCCGTAGTGGTCAGCCTGGATGAGGCTGGTGACAAGCTGCAGGTTGCCAAGCAGGGCTAGGTACCTGGAACGCAACGAGGGCGTGAACAGATGGGAAATCTGTTCACGCCCTAGTTGGCTGTAATCAGTGCAGCCCTAGCTTTCAGTGCTTTCTTCGTCCTTCGGCTTTTCATCCTCGGACTTGGAATCGTTTTTATCGCCCTCGTCGTCGCTATCGCCCTCGGGCAGCAAAGAGCTGCGGACGTTGCCCTCCGACAAGCTCAGGAAGCAGGAAACCGTACGGTCGCCCTGATCCCAGGTGCTCTCCGAAGGACGCGAGAAGTGATAGGTCCAGGTGGAGTCCAACCCGGCGCGTGGATCCAGCGAGACCGACTTGCACAGGTCCTCTGACTGAGTCAGCAGTACGTTGGCTCCGGGATAATCTTCACCGGTGAGCTGGAAAGTGCCGATCAACTGGGCATTATGGGAGGAATCACAGGTGACAACAGTCTGCGGGTCCAACGGGGAGAGGAAGCCGCGCAGGCAATCGCCTTGCTCCAGCTGAGCCGGTGGCATCTGCGTAGCGATGATGCCGTCGAGGCCGGGATTTTCATTGCGTGGCACGTTGTTCGCGATGGGCGAAGCTGGGGGATCCACGAGTCTCAACACGACGAAAACCACTGCAGCGGCCAGTGCAAGCACAGCAACAACCATCAAAGCCCACCTAGCGCCTTGACGTTTGGGCTTCTCCGGTTCTGGCTGCAATGGCGGTAACGCCGCCTGCGGCTCAGGCAGATTGTTTTCCACCACCTGTTGAGCTCCTTCGTGGTTGGGTCGGGCGATCGCTCGCCGGCTCAATACGTAGTCGTTGGACTAATCGATAGTCTAGCGGTTTCGGCGGGTGTTGCATTCAACGCTCGCCGGTGAATCGTGTTAACCTTTAATTACGAAAGAACTGATCACATATTCGGAGGCCTTCATCTTTTTCAAGGTGGACCACCTTCCGACTCTACTGAAAAGAGGGGGTCACGCCATGGGGCGCGGCCGTCAAAAGGCTAAAGCACAGCGTCAGGCGCGAGATATCAAGTACTACTCGCCGTCCACTGACCTTTCGGCACTTGAACGCGAACTGGGCGTTCGGTCCGATCATCACGCTCAGAATACTGAGCGTAATGATTCATCGTATGACGAAGAATATTCGGATTACGACGAGCTGACTAAGAAGTACTCGGGAGATGACGAAGACGAGTAGCCTCGTCTTCTGACGCCGGGAGTCCTTGGCTCAGAGTGCCACACCTTAAGCGTTGAGTGGTACAGCTCTTCAGTACATTTTGCGACATGCCGCAGCGACTAAGCTAGATTAGCTTTAGTCGTTGCGGCCTTTGTCGCGCCCCGCAACTTTAAGGTGGAACGTGAGCACTCCAGAAGAGCTGTCAATCCAGATGGCGCACCACTCGGCCATCCGCTCGATGCAGCGCATCGTCGAGCAGCAGGCGCCGGCATCCCCGGAAACCGAAGCGCGTGCCGGGGTGCAGCAAATGCTTGCAGCCGGACGAGTCCTGGTGGTCACCGGAGCCGGAGTCTCCACGGACTCGGGCATCCCCGACTACCGCGGTCCGCAAGGCTCGCTGCAGCGCCACCGTCCGATGACATTCCAAGAATTCCGCTACCGGCCCGAAGCCCGCCAGCGCTATTGGGCGCGCGGCTACGTCGGCTGGCGGCATATGGATAAAGCAGAGCCCAACCAGATCCACCGGCGCCTGGTGCAATGGGAAGAAACGGGAAAGATCAGCGGGATCGTTACCCAGAACGTTGACGGGCTGCACCGGCAGGCAGGTTCGCGCCGGGTGATTCCGGTGCACGGCGACCTGTCGATTGTGCGCTGCTTGGATTGCGGCAACAGCGAGAACCGCAATGATTTCGACCTGCGCCTGCAAGCGGCCAATGAAGGCTATCTGGAAGCCGTGGAGATCGACCCCGCGGCAGTGAACCCGGACGGCGACGTGGAGCTGCCCCAGTACCTGGTGGAACAGTTCAACATGGTCAGCTGCCTGCGTTGCGGTTCCCTGGCGCTGAAGCCCGACGTGGTCTACTTCGGCGAAAGCGTGCCTGTCGAACGCAAGGAACGCATCGCCGCGCTTGAAGCTGAATCAGATGCGCTGCTGGTGATGGGATCTTCACTGGCTGTGATGAGCGGATACAAAATTCTGCTGAATTTCGTGAAGCGGGAATTGCCAGTGGCCTTGATTACCAACGGCCACGTCCGGGGAGAACAGAAAGCGACGTGGCGCTGGCGCGTTCCGCTGGAACAGGCACTGCGCCAGCTGGACTAGCGATGCACCGGCCGGTGGCTATCGCTTAGAAGAACGACAACGGGTTTAAAAGCAGATGCGCCGTGCTGCATGCAGCACGGCGCATCTGGCGAAGCAATAACGCTTCGAATTCCTACTTGGCGTAGTTGCCGGTCATCAGCACTGCGCCGCCATCAACGCCCTTGGCACCCTGGACATAGTCCAGGCCAGCCTGAGCAGCCGATGGATCGATGTTCTCGACGCCACCCATGATCCAAGCGCCCATGCCGGCCTTGTTCAGCAGGTTCACGGCACGGTCAGCCACGGCTGGATCGACAACGGCAACCATGCCCACGCCCAGGTTCAGGGTGCGCTCAAGGTCAGGCTGCGGCACATTGCCCAGCTGGGCAATGGTGGAGAAGACTGCCGGCAGAGCCCAGCTGGAGCGGTCCACGCGGGCCATCAGGCCCTGTGGCAGTACTCGGGCCAGGTTGGCTGCCAGGCCGCCGCCGGTGACGTGGCTGAAGCCGTGCACGCCGAAGTTCTCGCCGTCGTTCAGCTCGCCCGCCAGATCCAGGCATGCGGTGGTGTAGATGCGGGTTGGAACCAGCAGTTCCTCACCCAGAGTCTTGCCGAATTCGGCGACTTCGCGCTCCAGCTCCCACTTGGCGTGGGCGATGACGCGGCGCACCAGCGAGTAGCCGTTGGAGTGGATGCCCGAGGAAGCCATGCCGATAACTACGTCGCCTGCGCGCACGCGCTCTGGGCCCAGCAGCTGATCAGCTTCGATGACACCGGTCGCGGCACCGGCCACGTCGTATTCGTCCTCGGCCAGCAGGCCTGGGTGCTCGGCGGTTTCGCCGCCCACCAGCGCGGTGCCGGCCAGCTTGCAGCCCTCGGCGATGCCGCGCACGATGTCCGCGATGCGCTCGGGGACGACCTTGCCGGTGGCGATGTAGTCGGTCATGAACAGCGGCTTGGCGCCCACCACGACGATGTCATCGACGACCATGCCGACCAGGTCCTGGCCGATGGTGTCGTGGATGTCCAGCTTCTGCGCGATGGCGACCTTGGTGCCCACGCCGTCGGTGGAGGTGGCCAGGTACGGCTTCTTGTAACCGGTCAGGAACGATACATCGAAGAGCCCGGCGAAGCCGCCTACCCCTCCAACAACGCCGGAGGTGTGGGTGGCCTTGATGGCGCCCTTCATCAACTCAACGGCGCGGTCACCGGCCTCAACGTCAACGCCGGCACCGGCATAGGTGATGGAAGTTGGCTGCTGATCATTGCCGCTCATGGCAGTCGGTTCCTTTTCTGTTCTGGATCCCGGATTTCCGGGGTCCTTTGCAACGAGATGGTTGGGGATCATGAAGGGATTAGTTGGTTGCTTCGAATTCAGCATCAGGGCCTGGCTCGCAACCGCCCTGGTTGGCACGCTCAAGCAGGTTCTTGCCGCGGCGTTCCTCATTAGGCAGCGCGATCGGGTATTCGCCGGTGAAGCACGCGGTGCATAGGCGCTCGCGCGGCTGGCGGGTGGCTTCGATCATGCCGTCTTCGGAAATATAAGCCAGCGAGTCCGCGCCGATGGAGGTCGCGATCTCATCCACGGCCGCGCCGTTGGCGATCAGCTCGGCACGCGACGCGAAGTCGATGCCGTAGAAGCAAGGCCACTTCACCGGAGGGGAAGAGATCTTCACGTGCACCTCGGCCGCACCGGCTTCGCGCAGCATGCGCACCACGGCGCGCTGGGTGTTGCCGCGGACAATGGAGTCATCCACCACGACTACGCGCTTGCCGCGCAGCACGGTTTCCAAGGCGTTGAGCTTGAGCTTGATGCCCAGCTGGCGCAGGGTCTGCGATGGCTGGATGAAGGTACGGCCCACATAGGCGTTCTTCACGAAGCCGTGGGTGAACGGAATGCCCGATTCCTCGGCGTAGCCGATGGCTGCCGGGGTACCTGATTCCGGAACCGGGATCACGATATCTGCATCCGCGCTGTTCTCGCGGGCCAGCTGGCGGCCCATCTCCACGCGGGATTCGTAGACCGAGCGGCCGGCAATAGCGGCATCGGGGCGCGCCAGGTAGACGTATTCGAATACGCAGCCCTTGGGGGTGGCTTCGGCGAAGCGGGTGGAGCGCACGCCGTTCTCATCGATGGCGATCATTTCGCCTGGTTCGATTTCGCGGATGAACGAGGCACCGACGGTAGCCAGCGCGGGCTGCTCCGAGGCTACAACCCAGCCGCGGTTCAAGCGTCCCAAGACCAGCGGGCGCACGCCGTGCGGGTCGCGCGCTGCATAGAGGGTGTCTTCATTCATGAAGACGAAGCAGAACGCGCCCTCGATCTTCGGCAGCAGTTCCAGTGCGGTTTCTTCCAGCGTCTGGCCTTCGGAACCAGCCAGCAAGGCGGTGACCAAAGCGGTGTCGGTGGTGTTGCCCTGGGCGATTTCTCCGCGGACCTTGCCGCCTTCGGCCTGCTGCTTGGCAGCGACCATGTCGGCCAGATCAGCGGAGTTGGTGAGGTTGCCGTTATGGGCCAGAGCCACGGTGCCGGTCTGGGTAGGACCCAGGGTTGGCTGCGCATTGGCCCAGTGGCTGGCACCGGTAGTGGAGTAGCGGCAATGGCCGATGGCCAGCTGGCCGGTCATGGAATTCAGCGTATTCTCGTCGAATACCTGGGAGACCAGGCCCATGTCCTTGTAGACGTTGATACGCGCACCATCGCTCGTAGCAATGCCCGCGGACTCCTGTCCGCGGTGCTGCAAGGAATACAGGCCGTAATAGGTTAGTTTTGCGACCTCTTCGCCAGGAGCCCAAACGCCAAAAACGCCGCATTCATCCTGCGGGCCTTTTTCGTTCGGAAGCAGATCGTGATTTAGGAATCCATCGCCACGCGCCATGTTGGTTATTCTCTCATGTTCCAGTTGGTCGACACCGACCAAGAATGTGGTGGGTGGCGGCCAGGTGCGCGGCCGCCTGCTCTTCTAATTCAGGAGAAAAGCTGCCTAGCCTTGTAGTCCGCTGGAGTCAGTGTCCTCGGCCAGAAGAACTGCCAGATGCTTGGTGGTTTTGCGTGAAGTCACGCGATCAACGATTACGTATGCCAATGCGCCGATGCCAACGCCCAAACCTGCACCGAATATTGCAAAGAATCCGGACGCTGCGGTGCGGGTGTAGTCCTGCGAAGGTTCGCCAAGCAGGCCGATGACCAGACCTACCAGTGCGCCAACGACCGCGAAGGTCAAGATGAACGGCCAGAACTTCGGCGACGAGTGAATTTGCACTTCGACACTCTGATCGGCAGAAGACGGTGTAGCGGGGTGTTGCTCCATACCCTTAAGGGTACTCAATAAGTGGTAGATGCGCTGACAAGTCTGCCCTAAGTCCAGAAGCGTGCAATTGCCCAGTTTGCAAGGCCTCACCCCAACTAATCCGGCCAGTAGCCAAGGAAAGCCAGAGCTCAGCAGGCATTTCGACTACATTCGGCGGTGTTCCGCGGGTATGGCGGGGCCCCGCTATGCACTGAGTCACACCAAAGGGCGGTATGCGGACTTCCACCGAGTTGCCTTCGGCGCGAGAGGCGAGTTCCTCCAGCGAAAAGCGCACTGCAGCGGCCAGCACCGGACGTGCTGTTTTTCCTTGTCCCTGCGCGGTTTGCGCCCATTCGCGCAGGGCTGCCCGGCCAGCGGTTTCATCGATGCGCCGCTTGATTGCCATGGTTCAATTCCACTTTCTCTCGATGACGGAGAAACGTCATATTTGTATCTGCTGGGCATCCTCTGTGGATCTGGCAGAACAACAAGTTCGCCCATGCCAACTCTAGAACAGGCCGGCACCGGCACGCGCTTGCATCCGCGGTGGCCAAGAATTGACTTGCCTGCGTTCGCCCAGTGCGCCCAGGCATCGCCTCCAGGATCGGGCAGGTGCCGGGCACCGGGCCTGGCGGCATGGGAATCTGGGCGGTGCCAGTGCGTCATAGACGCAGTTGGCCCGCTGGATCTCCGGTAAACTCGGGCGGGTGAAGGTACTGGTTATTGGCCCAGGCGGCCGTGAGCATGCAATTGTCCGTGCACTGAGTGCAGACCCCTACGTCAACGAAGTTCATTGCGCCCCCGGCAACGCCGGTATCGCACAGGACGTCACCACCCACGCGATCGACGCGCAGGACCCTGCAGCCGTCGTCGCACTGGCCCAAGAACTGGGCAGCGATCTGGTAGTTGTCGGCCCAGAAGCCCCGCTGGCTTCCGGCGTTGCCGACGCGCTGATCGCCGCGCAGATCCCGGTCTTCGGCCCAACCGAAGCTGCCGCGCAGCTCGAAGCGTCCAAGGCTTTCGCCAAGAACGTGATGGCTGCCGCTGAAGTTCCAACCGCCATGGCCCACGTGGCCACCAACCGCGAAGAAGCAGCCAGCGCGCTGGATGACTTCGGCGCGCCATACGTCGTCAAGGACGACGGCCTGGCCGCAGGCAAGGGCGTCGTGGTCACCACCGACCGCGACGAAGCGCTGGAGCACGCCCAAGCCTGCTTCGATGCCGGTGGCACCGTAGTCATCGAAGAATTCCTTGACGGCCCGGAAGTTTCCCTGTTCGTCATCTGCGATGGCAAGCATGCTGTTCCGCTGGCCCCAGCCCAGGACTTCAAGCGCATCTTCGATAATGATGAAGGCCCGAACACCGGTGGCATGGGTGCCTACTCGCCGCTGGAATGGTTGCCTGAAACCTTTGTGGACGAAGTCATGGACCGCGTCGCCTACCCGACACTGCGCGAAATGGAAAAGCGCGGCACCCCATTCACCGGTGTGCTGTACTGCGGCTTGGCCATCACCAAGCGCGGTATCCGCGTCATTGAATTTAACGCCCGCTTCGGCGATCCGGAAACCCAGGCTGTCCTTGCCCGGCTGAAGACCCCATTAGGCGGCATCTTGCTGGCAGCAGCCAAGGGCCAGCTCGACGATGCCGAACAGCTGACCTGGTCCGAGCAGACCGCGGTCGATGTAGTCATCGCCGCGGCGAACTACCCCGATAGCCCGGTCAAGGGTGCGGTGATCTCCGGCCTGGAGGCAGCTAACGCCCTGGATGGCGTGCATGTGATGCATGCCGGCACGTCCAGCGATGCTGACGGGAACATCATTGTTTCCGGCGGCCGCGTACTGGCCGTGGTGGGCCTGGGCGATGACCTCGCCGCAGCCCGCGCCGCAGCTTACGCAGGCGTTGGACAGATCAGCTGGGATGGCGCCCAGTCACGCACCGACATTGCGCTCAAGGCCCAACGCGGCGAAATCATCATCGCCAACGAAAGCAAGTAGAGGACTACAGAACTCATGGCAGGATTCCAGACCGAAGTGCTCGACCTAGAAGGTTGGGACCATTTCTACTCGGGCAAGGTGCGCGACCTGTACGTACCTGCAGGAGTGGCTTTCGACGACACCGACCGTGTCCTGGTCGTGGCCTCCGACCGCATCAGCGCTTATGACTTCGTGCTCTCCAGCGAGATCCCGGACAAGGGCAAGGTCTTGACCCAGCTGAGCCTGTGGTGGTTCGAGCAGCTGGGCGATTTCGCCAACCACGTGATCTCCACCGAGGTTCCTGCCGCGGTGGCTGGACGCGCGATGGTGTGCAAGAAGCTGGACATGTACCCGATCGAGTGCATCGCCCGCGGCTACCTGACCGGTTCGGGACTGGCCGAGTACAACGTTTCGCAGACCGTGTGCGAGCTGCCTTTGCCTGAAGGCCTGGTGGACGGCTCGCGCCTGAGCCCAGCATTGTTCACCCCATCGGCCAAGGCCGAGGTGGGGGAGCACGATGAGAACATCTCCTTCGCCCAGACCGTGGAACGCGTTGGAACCGAAGTGTCCGAGGCACTGCGCGAGAAGACCGTGGCTCTGTACGAGCAGGCCGAGAAGATTGCCCGGACGCGCGGGATCATCCTGGCCGATACCAAGGTGGAGTTCGGTGCCGACCCGGCAACCGGCGAAATCACCCTGGGCGATGAGGTCCTGACCCCGGATTCCTCGCGTTTCTGGGATGCGCAGTCCTACAAGCCAGGCCAGTCGCAGGCCAGCTTCGACAAGCAGTTCGTACGCGATTGGCTGACGTCGGCTGAATCGGGCTGGGATAAGAACTCCGGTGAAGAACCACCGCAGCTGCCAGCTGAGATTATCGAGAAGACCCGAGCCCGCTACATTGAAGCTTTCGAGCGTCTGACCGGATCGGCATTCACGGCCTAATCGGCTGCCGAAGCACCAAGTACGACAATGCCCTGCGCAGATCGAGATGATCTGCGCAGGGCATTGTGCTGTCTTAGGCGGGTTTAGACCAGCGAGTCCTTCCAAGCCTTGTGCAGGGCCGCGAAGCGGCCTTCATCGGCAATCAGCTGCGCCGGGGTGCCATCTTCGGTGATCTTGCCGTCATGGACCACCAGGACGCGGTCCGCGATCTGCACGGTGGACAGGCGGTGGGCGATGATCAGTGCGGTGCGGTTTCCTAGCAAAGTTTGCAGTCCGCGCTGCACCGCGCGCTCGGATGGGATATCCAGCGAGCTGGTGGCCTCATCCAGTATCAGTACCGCCGGGTCTGCCAAGAAAGCGCGGGCAAAGGAAATCAACTGCCGCTGCCCGGCCGAGACGCGTCCGCCGCGCTTGTTCACATCGGTGTCGTAGCCCTCGGGAAGATCCATGATGAACTCGTGGGCGCCCACCGCGCGGGCAGCGCTCTGGATATCTTCCAGCGAGGCACCCGGACGGCCCAGGGCGATGTTCTCCGCTACCGAGCCGGAGAAGAGAAACGCCTCCTGGGTTACCATCACCACGTGCCTGCGCAGTTCCTTATTGGACAGCTCGTTGATCGGCACCGAATCCAGTTCCAAGGTCCCAGAACGCAGGTCGTAGAAGCGGGCAATGAGCTTGGCCAGCGTGGATTTGCCGGCGCCGGTCTGCCCGACGACGGCCACCGTCTGTCCGGCCGGGATCTGCAGGTCGAATTGCTCCATGATCACCGGGCCATCGCCGTAGCCGAAGACCGCGTCCTTGAACTCCAATTCACCAGCTACCTTGCCGACGGTGCGTGGCGCGGCAGGTTCGCGCACCGTTGGTTCTTCTTCCAACAGCCCGGAGACCTTCTCCAAGGCGGCGGTGGCAGACTGCAGCGAAGAGTAGAACATGGCGATCTGCTCGACTGGCTGGAACAGGCGCTTGGAGGCCAAGAGGATGGCCACCATGGCACCGACCTGCATGGTTCCGTCGATGATGCGGAATCCGCCGTAGGCCAGCAGTGCGGCCACGCTCAGGTTGCCGATCAACACCAGCCCTGGCTGCAGGACACCGAAGAGGTTGAAGGAGCGTACCGAGTTCACCCGGTATTTTTCTGCGATCTCCGAGTAGTTCTCATCATTGGCAGTTTCGCGGCGGAAGGCCTTGACCGCACGGATGCCGGTCATGGTTTCCACGAAGGTGGAGATGACCTTGGCCGAGACGACGCGCGATTCACGGTAGAGCACCTCGGAACGGCGCTGGTACCAGATGAAGAGGATGATTACCGGGATGGCGGCCAGGCACAGCAAGAGGCCGCTGCGCCAATCCAGGAAGAAAATCGTGATCAGGGTGAAGATCACGAACACGCAGGAGGAAGCCAGCTCCGAGACGCCTTGATCCAGCAGCTCGCGCAGGGTTTCAAGATCCGAAGTCTGCCTTGAGATGATCCGCCCGGAGGTGTAGCTCTCATGGAATTCCAAGCTCAGCCGCTGGGTGTGGCGGAAGACCTGCTCGCGCAGATCCAAGAGCATGGCTTGGGAAATCTTTGCCGCACTGGTGATGTACCAGGAGAGCAGCAAGCCGCTGAGGATGGCGCACACGATGTATCCGGCTCCGGTCCAGCCCAGCGCGCTCCAATTTCCCTCGCGCACCTGCGGCAACGTCCAGTCGATGGCAAAGGCGATCAGCACCGGAAGCAGCACGCGAGCCGCGTTGGAGAACAGCACCAGCACGACGGTCAGGATGAACAGCTTCTTCTGCGGAACTGCCAGGGCGGCCAACAGCTTGAAGGAACGGCGCCGCACGACCTTTCGTTCAGCAGCAGAGAGCTTGATGGCGTCTTCATTGGCGACGCCTAGGGGCTTGCTCATCGGGAGACCTCCGCGGTGGCTGGCTGTTCTTCGTCATCCAGGCTGGCAATGACGAATCGGTAGTGCTCATTGGTGCTCAGCAGGTGGGTGTGGCTGCCCACCGCATCGATGCGCCCATCGCGCAGCAGCGCCACGCGGTCAGCGAGCATCACGGTCGAGGGACGATGCGCCACGATCAAGGTGGTGGTCCCGGCCAGGACTTCACGCAGCCTTTCGGTGACCAGTTCCTCGGTGCGCACATCCAGGGCCGAGAGCGGGTCGTCGAGCACCAGCACGTTGGGACGTGCCGCGATGGCGCGGGCCAATGCGATGCGCTGGCGCTGCCCGCCGGAGAGCGACAGGCCTTCCTCGCCGATCAGCGTATCCACCCCTTCAGGCAGGGAGTAGGCGAATTGGGCTTGGGCCACGTCCAAGGCTTCGGCCAGCAGCGCTTCGCGCTGGCGTTCATCGAGGTTCCCCGGGGCGCCGAGCAAGACGTTGCCGCGGATGGTGGTGGAGAACAGCGTGGTGTCTTCGAAGGCCACGGCGACCTCGGAACGCAGTTCCTGCAGATCCCAGTGCTTGACGTCCTGTCCGTGGACGAGCACCTGGCCGGCTGTTGCTTCATGCAGGCGCGGAATCAGGTTCAGCAAGGTGGACTTGCCTGAACCGGTGATGCCCACCAGAGCCATGGTTTCCCCGGGGCGGATCTGGAGATTGATATCCGCAAGGATCGGGCGGTGGGTTCCGGCGGTGTCGGGGAAAGCGAATCGCACATGGTCCAAGGTGACGCTGCCATCACGTTGTGCAGGGGTGCGCGGCTGGGCGGGGGAATCGATGTCGTTGATGGAGTCCATGACTTCGAAGTGGCGGTCCAGCGCGGTCTTGGTACTCAATGTCATGCCCAGCAACATGCCCATGCCCTCGACAGGGCCGGCGATCACCGCCGCGATGGCGAAGTAGGCCACCAGCGAGCCGACGCTCAGCGAGCCGTATGCTACCTGGGTGATGCCGATGAATAATCCGATGCCCAAGATGGTTTCGGGGATGGCCACGACGGTCAGCAGGAAGCTGGCCAGGGTCTTGGCCTTGGTGATTTCTGTTTCCTGCAGGGTCTTGGCTTGGGCACTGAAGCCTTCGTAGACGTGCGGTCCACGGCCGAAGGCCTTGATGACGCGGATACCGTGCACCGATTCCTCGACTGCGGTGGCCAGGTCACCGGCCTGGTCTTGGCTGCGGCGGCTGGCGGCCCGGTAGTCATTGCGGAAGCGGTAGGCCTTGATGGAAATCGGGATGGATCCCAGCAGGTAGAGCAGGCCCAGGATCCACGAATGGGTGAACATCAATACCAGGCCGGTGATGACAGTGACGGTTTCCACCACCAGCATCATGGCCCCGAATGCGAGCCATCGGCGCAAGAGGCTCAAATCCGACATGGAACGCGAGAGCAGCTGTCCGGAACCCCAGCGTTCATGGAATGCCACGGGCAGACGCTGCAGGTGCTTGTAGAAGCGGATGCGCATCTGCGCTTCAAGGCCTGCTGCCGGGTTCAGCACGAACTGGCGGCGCAAGAAGATCAGCAAGGCTTCGACCAAGCCCAAGGCCGCAACGATGCCAACTGAGAGCCATACTTCGGAGGCGGCGCCATCTCGGTGCAGGACGACATTCACCAGCCAGGCGAGGACCTGGGGGATGGCTAGCGCGACAATGCCGGCGCCCAGTGCGCAGAGGAAACCGCAAAAGAGCCGGGGGAGGATCGGCTTGACGAATGGGGCCAGTCGTTTCAGCGTTGCGGAGAGCGGAATCGGATCATTTGAGCCGTCCTGTTGAGCTTGAGCCACGGTACCCCGTATTCATCCAGAAGGTTGACAGAGTTACAGACTACCGGCAGTAGTTGGGATATTTCAATCAATGCGCCACTTTGCGAAAGAAGTGCTTCGGGATGGATGCAAAAATCCCCGATTGAGCAACAGCATGGTGCTCAATCGGGGATTAAGGATAGAAAGCGGCGTTCTAGTCGCGGGCCGTCAAAGTGACCAGCACTGCTTCTGGAGGGCAAGCAAAGCGAATCGGTGCGAAGCGCGAAGTGCCCAGGCCGGCCGAGACATTCAGCGGGACAGTGTTGCCGTTGTAGTCCCAATCGGTCAGTCCGCGCGCACGCCATGTTGGCAGATCGCAGTTGGAGACCAAGGCGCCGTAGCCTGGGATGCAGACCTGGCCGCCATGGGTATGACCGGCGAAAATGACATCCGCATTCGCCTCGGTGAACTGGTCCAGGACCCGCTGGTAGGGTGCGTGGGTCAGCGCAATGCGCACATGGGGTGCCTCGTTGCTGGAAGAAGAGCCGCGCGGCCAGCCTGCGAAGTGGTCGCGTTCCAGGTGCGGATCATCGACGCCGGTTAGATCCAGGCGCAAGCCGTTGAGCACCGTGGAATGCGCACGGTTGGACATGTTGATCCAGCCAGCGCTGCCAAAGGCGCGGTGCATTTCTTCGAAGGGCAGCTGGTCCCTTGTTGCAGGCTTGGGGGTGCCGTTGGAAGGAGTCAGGTACCTGAACGGGTTCTTCAGCTTCGGTGCGTAATAGCAGTTCGAGCCGGGTACGAATGCGCCAGGGAAAGCCATCAGTGGTTCGAGTGCCTTGATCAACGCTGGCACGCCTTTGCGGTGGCTGAGGTTGTCACCGGTGTTGATGACGAAGTCAGGTTCCAGATCTGCCAAACCGCGCAGCCACTTGGTTTTGGCTTCTTGCCCCGGCACCATGTGGATGTCTGAAAGATGCAGGACCTTGATGTCGCGGTATCCGCGCGGCAGGACCTTCAGGCTCTCGTGGCGCAGCCCGAACTTCTGGGTTTCGAGCATGCCGTAGCCCACCAGCGCGCCGCCCAGTGCCAAAGCACCGGTGGTCGCAAGGGCAGCTGTACCAGCGGCATGACGTAGCGCCGAAGCGAAATTATTCTGTTCAACCATGACTTATGTGCCATTGACCTTTCGAAACCCGGAAGCAGCTTCTGGTGAAGTTCTCCTATGCCAATCTAAACCGAAAGGCCGCGTCCAACCAAAGTTGGACGCGGCCTTTCTAATGTTCAGCTAGTCATCGGACTTCTTGCCATTTCCGTTGCCGCGATTGCCGTTATCGGAGTCGGGCGTGGAGGAGGATTTTTCCTTGGGCTTGGAATCTTCCTTCTTCTCTTCCTTGTCATTATCCTTCTCATCTGAGTCGGACTTGGAATCGTCTTCTTCCTTCGGCTTTGGTGGAGGCGGCTGGCGACGGGCCGAACCGAAGTTGTTGCGCTCGTATTCGTGCACGGCCTCTTCCATGAAGTCCACCCACAGCGGTGCAGCGTAGGTCGAGGAGTCGAGCACCATTGAAGCCCGCTGGTCGTTGATCATCGAACCCTGAAGCGTATTTTCTTTCTCAGCGGCGGTCGCATTGACTCGTCCCACCCAAGCTGCAGTGGAAATGCCTGTCGTGTAGCCCACGAACCAAGTCGAAGTCGACCAGTTATTCGTACCAGTTTTACCAGCAATCGGACCTGAAACTCTGCCCTTAGAAACTCGGTCAGTTGCAATAGACTTCAGTGTTCCATTCAGGTCGGCAACATAGGTCGGATCGATTTCCTGCGAACAGGTTTCCTTCTTGACTTTGTAGTCGGTGCCATCTTTGTCAGTGATCGACATGATCGCACGTGGTTCGCAGTATTCACCCTTGTTGGCGAACGCTGCGAAGGCTGCAGCCTGCGCCAGGGGAGTGATCTTAGGAGTACCAATAACGAAAGATGGGTGCGTCGCGGAAATCGGCTCGCCCTTGCCGCTGTCGTAATCGACTAGTCCCAACTTTGTGGTGTAGTCGGTGATATTGCAAAGATCGAGTCTTGCGGCCTCGGCTACGGTTGCGGTGTTAATCGACCACTTAAGTCCGTAATTAACTTTCATTTTGCGCTTGAATCCGATTGACGCGTTATTCACGTCCCAGCCGCCATAGGCACGTGTGGATCCAGTGGGCAAGCAGGAGGCCTTCCAGTCATACGAGCCTGAGTAGTGATCGCGCCTTGCATCAATGGTGTCCCACATATTGTGGCCCTCTTTAAGCCATGCCAGTGTGGTGTAGGGCTTCATAGTTGAACCAGCTTGGAAACCACCGGCGCCACCTAGAGAACGCTCAACAGAATAATTCAGAGTAGTTTTTCCGTGACCGCCAGCAGGGTCATAAGCCGTGTTTTGTGCCATAGCCAGAATGTTTCCAGTACCTGGTTCTACTGACACAATGGCGGATGCCACGTCTGTATTCGACTTGGCTTCCGGGTCGATGGCCTTGCGCGCATCCTTTGCAGCTTTTTCATTCAGCTTGCTGTTCAAGGTTGTCTTGACAGTCAGGCCACCGCGGTACAACATGTTTTCACGGTCCTCGCGGGTCTTTCCCAACGACTCGTTTTGCAGAACCAGTTCGGTGGCAAGATCGCAGAAGAAAGCGTCATCGCCAGCCGAATAACAGCCGGAAGACTGGGACTTACTAGGCTTCAGGTCGAGATCCGACTTCACCGCCTTGTCGTATTCCTTCTTGGTGATCGCGTCGGCGCGGTACATATTGCCCAGCACCTTGTTGCGGCGATCGATGGAACGCTCAGGGTTGTTGAGCGGGTTGTAGACATTTGGCAACTGGACCATGCCGGCGAGCATGGCCGACTGCTGCACGTTCAGGTCCTTGGCATCGATGGAGTAGAAGTGCTGAGCGGCAGCCTGCACGCCGTACTCTCGACCCGAGAACAGCACCAGGTTCAAGTAGCCCTCCAGGATCTCGTCCTTGGACATTTCCTTCTCGATCGCTACCGCGTACTTCAGCTCGCGGATCTTATCTGCATAGTCCTTCTGGCCGGAAACGGTGGACTCAGCGGAGCCGGTCAGTTCCTGGTTGTTCACCAGCAGGTTGTTCACGTACTGCTGGGTCAAGGTGGAAGCACCAGAGCGGCTCGAAGAGGTGAGGTTGCCAACTACTGCACGGGCGATGCCCTTAGGGTCGATGCCGCTGTGCTCGTAGAAACGCTCGTCTTCCACCGAGATGATCGCCTTGCGCATGTTTGGCGAGATGTCATCAAGCTTCACAGGCTGGCGGTTTTGCTGGTAGAAAGTCGCGATGGTTTTACCATCGGCATCCAGGATCGTGGAAGGCTCCGGGATCGGGAGCTTTTCAAACGAGCTCGGAAGCGCTGTGACAATGTTATTACCGGTGGTCAAACCGGTTTTAGCGATTGCCGCAATGGGCACGAGCATGCCTGCTGCGAGCACACCACACAGGGCGCTGATTCCGAAGAATGCAACGACTTTTCCCAGAGTGGTAGCGGTATCAAAAAAGGGGGACTTCTTGGCTGCCATACCCACTAGTTTACAAGGACGCGCTAACGTATCGAGTATGACTAAATGGGAATACGCAACTTTGCCGCTTTTGATTCACGCTACGAAGCAGATTCTGGACCAGTGGGGAGACGACGGTTGGGAGCTGGTAACCGTGGTTCCAGGCCCTAACGGCTCGTCTCCAGTGGCCTACATGAAGCGTCCAAAAGCATAACTAGCAACAACATTCACTAAAGGAGAAATCCCATGCAAGAAGCTACTTCTTCGCGTGTCGAAGCTCGTCTTGCCGAGCTCGGTCATGCCTTGCCAGCCGTAGCCAAGCCGGTAGCTGCCTACCTGCCTGCCATCACCACCGGCAACTACGTCTACACCTCCGGCCAGCTACCGTTGATTAATGGTGAACTCACAGCGGTTGGAAAGGTTGGCGCAGAGGTTTCGGCTGAAGAAGCCAAGGCCCAGGCACAGACCGCAGCGCTGAACGCGCTGGCCGCCATCAAGGCTGAAATTGGTGACCTAGATCGCATTAAGCGCATCGTGAAGGTTGTCGGTTTCGTGTCGTCTGCACCAGAGTTCACCGGACAGCCAGGAGTGATCAACGGGGCATCGGAATTCTTCGGTGAAGTCCTCGGTGACGCAGGCCTGCACGCGCGATCAGCAGTCGGCGTTGCCGTTCTGCCACTGAATGCTCCGGTCGAGGTTGAGGTCATCGCCGAATTTGAGTAATTCAAGCCAGTTTCCTGCTGCGCGGCCCCGACGGGCCTTCCCGTCGGGGCCGCGCAGCGGTATGGTGCGCCGGCTCTTTGATTTGCCGCCACATCAAATCGCTACCGCCGAGAACTGGTTCTCTTTTGGCTCACGCACTCCGCGTACCCCGCGGCGCGCGTCCGCTGTTTGCCTTGTGCGGGACTCTTCTCACGGCGTGGAGACTTACTTGACCTATCGCCCTGGCGGATCGCCTATGGGCAACGTAGCCTTTCCTGGCGGTAGCCGTGAGGCTAGCGACGGGGCGAACTACCAATGGTTCGGCCCGAGCCTGTCCCAATGGTCCAGGCGCATGGATCAACTGGACCAGCAGCTGGTCCAGTCCTATATCGTGTGCGCCATCCGCGAGCTCTTCGAAGAGACAGGAATCCTGCTTGCCGGAACCGACGAGCAGTCCGTGGTCGAAATGACCGACGCCGATGACTGGATGACCGCCCGCGAGTCGATCGCTGGACAGGATCTTGGATTCGACGAATTCCTGCGTCGGCGCGGGCTTGGCTTGCGCACCGACCTCTTGCGCCCGGTATCGCACTGGCTGAACCCGAACTTCGCCCTGCGCCGCTTCGACACCTGGTACTTCACCGCTACTGTGCCCAACCGCCAAGAGGCAACCTTGCTGCGCGGCAAGGGTAAATGGGGGCGTTGGCTTTCTGCTGGTGAAGTGCTGGCCAAGCGCAATACCAGCGAGCTGGGCGATATAGTGGGACAGCCCAATACCGTGAACCTGATTCTCTCGGAGATCACCTATCCGGCGGTGGAAATGATCTTGGAAGCCATGGCGGAAGCCAACGGAGTGGTCGCCTATCTTTCACGAGCCCGCTCCTTGAACCTGAAGCATCCGGATCTGCTGGTGCGTGATGGCATCTACTATTTAGAAGTCCTAGGCTCCATCAGCGCTGAATCCACTCGTTCATGGCAGGCCTCTGCCGGACACTGAAGCTCGAACTGCGAGCACGCTTAAACGACTCAGGCCGAAAATCCGCGAGGATTTTCGGCCTGAGTTGAATAACTTCGATTTAGCGCGAGCGCTGGCGCAAACGCTGGATGTCCAGAATCACGACGGCGCGTGCTTCCAGACGCAGCCAACCGCGCTGCACGAACTCGGCCAGGGCCTTGTTCACGGTTTCGCGGGAAGCACCAACCAGCTGAGCCAATTCTTCCTGGGTCAGCTCGTGAGCAACCAGGATGCCATCGGTAGCCGGGCGGCCGAAGCGGTCAGCCAGATCCAACAGTGCCTTGGCAACACGGCCAGGAACGTCGGAGAAAACCAAGTCGGCCAAGGACTCGTTGGTTCGACGCAGACGTGCAGCCAGAGCCTGCAACAGCTGGATCGAGACCTCAGGGGAGTTCAAGATAGCCTTGCGCATGTTGTCGTGGCTCAGACCCGCCAAACGGGTTTCAGACACGGCAGTAGCAGTTGCGTTACGTGGGTGTGGATCGAACAGTGCCATCTCGCCAAACAGTTCGCCTGGGCCAAGAACAGCAATCAAGTTTTCTCGGCCATCCGAAGAGGTGCGACCCAGCTTGATCTTGCCAGAAACGATGAAGTACAAACGGTCACCCTGATCGCCTTCACGGAACACCGACGCACCGCGGGACAGATCAACCTCGGTCAATTCTTCGGTTAGCGCGGCGAAAACTTCATCACCAAGCGACGCAAACAGTGGCGCGCGACGCAGTACCTCGATATCCATTAAAACTCCTGTCAACAGTAGTAGGCGCTTACTTCATTGTGCCGTATTCGGTAACAATGTGACAGTTTCCACACGTGGTTTAACCAAGAAAATGTTGAAGATCACGCACATTCGGCCGAAACTCGCGAATCTGCTCGCAGAAATCCATCAGCTTCTAAGGGTACCTTGGGTTTATACGAACTTTATGAATGAACTGGGGTCTTGGTGCTCGGAATTTTCAGCTGGCTCGACGTAGTCATCTGCGCTGTTTTGCTGATGTTTTTCATCATTGGAGTTCGTCGAGGCTTCCTGCTGACCATCGGCGACATGCTCGGCTTGATCGTTGGCGGTGTCGCCGCGTTCTTTGCCATCCCGCTGGTCTCCACCTTCGCCACGAACCCCTGGTGGCGCGTGGGCCTGATGGTCGCCACAGCCTCGGTGCTGATCATTCTCGGCCAAGCGTTGGGACGAGTGATCGCCACCCGGATCAGGCACTGGATGAACGTCGATTTCCTGCGCGCCGCAGACCGCTTGGCCGGCGGCGTGCTTTCGGTGTTCATTACCGCCACAATCATCGGTGGCTTGGCCTTTTCCACTTCCAGCATGGGTATTCCAAGGCTCTCGCTGGAGATCAGCAAGTCAAAGATGATCGACTCAATTCGTGGTCTGACACCGGAGTTTGTCGATGCCGCAATTTCCGCGGCTCGCTCCAAGGTCATCGCCGAAACGCTTCCCGCATTCCTGGAGCCTTTCGCGCCTCCTGTCCAAGCCCCGGAGAATACTGAATGGGCCGCCACCGACCTGCAGCTGGCAGCAGCACAATCGGCTGCCAAGGTCTCGGGCACCGCGGTGCAATGCGGTGTGAACCTCACCGGTTCTGGCTTCGTTGTGGACCACGAGCTGGTCATGACCAATGCACATGTGGTTGCCGGATTGAGCGCTGCTACCGTGGAGGTTGGCGGTGACGAAGTTCACCGCGGAAAAGTTGTTTACTTCGATCCGCAGGCCGACATCGCGCTGCTTTATGTCGAAGGACTGCAAAGCGAACCGATCCCGCTGGCTGACGAAGAGCTCATGCGTGGAGACGCAGCAACATTTGTCGGGCACCCTGCTGGCGGCCCGCAACAGATCCGTGGGGCCATGGTTGCTTCCCGCGCCTTTGTCTCCGTTGCCGATATCTATGGTGACGATCCTTCACGGATCTCCGTGTACCAGCTCACCGCAGAAGTTGCCCAGGGCAATTCCGGCGGGCCGCTGCTTGATGATTCAGGCGACGCCGTGGGAATGATCTTCGCCAAGTCGCGCAGCGACGACGAGGTGGGCTTCGCGCTGAGCCTGGAAGAAATCGAAAAGGCCCTGGAAATCGGCGCAGATCGACGCTCCAGCATCAAGACCGGGGACTGCATCTCCGGCTAAGGGCGTGGGACTACCGGCCCAGCAAATGGGCCAGCTGCTGGACTGCCAGCTTGTAGCCGTTTACGCCCGCACCGACAATAATCGAGCTGGCAACCGGTGAGATGAAGGAATGGTGGCGGAAGGCCTCGCGCTGGTGCACATTGGAAATGTGCACCTCGATGGTGGGCAGCTGAACCCCGCTGATCGCATCGGCCAGAGCCACCGAGGTGTGGGTGAAGGCCCCCGGGTTCATGACGATTCCAGCCGCGGTAGTGCGGGCCTCATGAATCGCATCAATCAGCACGCCCTCGTGGTTGGACTGCACGGCACGCAATTCAAATCCCAGCGAAGCTGCGGTTTCGCGGCAGAGCTGTTCTACATCGGCCAGCGTGTTGTGGCCGTAGATCTCCGGCTCGCGGGTGCCCAGCAGATTCAGGTTGGGGCCATTGAGCAGCAAGATGGTGTGCGATGCATTCTCAGTCATGGACTCAAATCTATTACACAACCAGCCCAATCCCGGTCAATTTCCCCGCGCCTGTAATACAAGCAAGCCGCCGTCCTTTCACTTGCAAAGAAGTGAAAGGACGGCGGCTTGCGGTGTCAGTGCGTATTTAGGCTACTTGCCCATGGACTGCGCGATCTGGCTCATCACTGTCGAGTCCGAGAGCGTGGTGGCATCGCCGACCTCGCGGCCTTCGGCGACATCCTTGAGCAGGCGGCGCATGATCTTGCCCGAACGGGTCTTAGGCAGCTCTGGGACCACTAGCACGTGCTTCGGCTTGGCGATTGGGCCAATATCCTTGCCTACGTGGTTGCGCAGGGTAGCCACAACGTCTTCGCCCTCGGCTGGCACGGTCTGCAGGATCACGAACGCTACGACGGCTTCGCCGGTCGTGTCGTCCTTGGCACCAACCACTGCGGCTTCCGCCACGTACGGGTGGGCTACCAGCGAGGATTCGATTTCGGTGGTGGACAGGCGGTGCCCGGATACGTTCATCACGTCATCCACGCGGCCCAGCAGCCAGATGTCGCCGTCAGCATCCTTCTTGGCGCCGTCGCCAGCGAAGTACATGTTTTCGTAGCGGGACCAGTAAGTCTCCTTGTAGCGGTCCATGTCGCCCCAGATGCCACGCAGCATTGCTGGCCATGGCTCGCGGATGACCAGGAAGCCGCCTTGGCCGTTGGCCACGGACTCGCCGGCTTCATCCACCACGTCGATGGCGATGCCCGGAACTGCTACCTGGGCCGAACCCGGCTTGGTGGCGGTGACTCCTGGAAGCGGTGCGATCATGTGCGCGCCGGTTTCGGTCTGCCACCAGGTGTCCACGATCGGGGTCGGGTGTTCCTTGCGTTCGCCGTTCTTGCCGTTGTTGGTGCCGATGACATCGCGGTACCACATCCACGCTTCAGGGTTGATCGGTTCGCCTACCGAGCCGAGCACGCGCAGCGAGGAGAGGTCATAGCCATCCGGGATCTCCCGTCCCCACTTCATGAAGGTGCGGATCGCGGTGGGTGCGGTGTACAAGATGGTCACGCCGTACTTCTCCACCAGTTCCCACCAGCGGCCCTGGTGCGGGGTGTCCGGGGTGCCTTCATAGATCACCTGGGTAGCGCCGTTGATCAGCGGGGCGTAGGTGACATAGGAGTGGCCGGTGACCCAGCCGATGTCAGCGGTGCACCAGAAGACATCGGTTTCAGGGTGCAGGTCGAAGGTGTCGCGGTGGGTGACTGCGCCCTGGGTCAGGAAGCCGCCGGTGGTGTGCACGATGCCCTTTGGCTTGCCGGTGGTGCCCGAGGTGTAGAGCACGAACAACGGGTGCTCGGAGTCGTGGGCGACTGCGGTGTGCTCGGTGGAGGCCGCGCCCACCACGTCATCCCACCACTTATCGAGCGATCCGAATTCGGTTGGTTCGCCATTGCGCTTGACCACCAGCACGTTCTGCACGGTGTGTCCCGGTGCGGACAGGGCCTCGTCGACCGCTGGCTTCAGCGGCGATGGCTTGCCACGGCGCCAGGTGCCATCGGCGGTGACCACGAGCTTGGCATCCGCGTCATCGATGCGGCTGCGCAGTGCGTCGGCGGAGAAGCCGCCGAAGACTACCGAGTGGATGGCGCCGATGCGGGCGCAGGCCAGCATGGTAATGACCGCCTCGGGGATCATCGGCAGGTAGACAGCCACGCGGTCGCCCTTGGCTACGCCCAGGGACTCGAAAGCGTTGGCGGCCTTCTTGACCTCTTCGGTCAGCTGCGCATAGGTGTAGGTGCGGGTATCGCCCGGCTCGCCCTCGAAGTAGATGGCAACCCGGTCGCCCAGGCCATTCTCCACGTGGCGGTCCAGCGCGTTGTAAGCCGCGTTGAGCTTTCCGCCGACAAACCACTTGGCTACCGGTGCTTGCGACCAGTCCAAGGTTTCGGTGAAGTCGGTGTCCCAAGTCAGTACCTGGCGTGCTTGGTCCGCCCAGTAGCCCAAGCGATCGGCATTGGCCGCGTCGTAGCGAGCCTGGGTGGCGATGGCTTGGTCGCTGAAGTTCTTGCTTGGAGCAAATGAACGGGTTTCGGTCGACAGGTTGTCCAGGGTTTTCGAATCACTCACTGTGTTCGCGTCCTTCCGCATGACGGCAAATAGTTTCTCTGTGATCAAAGTTACATCCTGCGCCGGGTGCCAACATGGTTTGTGTCACGATGAAAGGGGAAATGGGGCAAATTGTGCGCCAAGCGGTCAACGGGGTGCGATGAACTGCACGCGCGAATGGTGTCCATGGGTCAAAAGTTCGCGACCTCATGACACGATCTATTGCGTGGCGAAGAAATTGAAAAACGAAACTGAGCTGGGACTGAAGCGCCGAGCACGCAAAATCAACCGGGAATTGGCCCAGGCCTATCCCTACGCGGTGCCCGAACTGGACTTTGGGAATCCCTTTGAACTGCTGGTGGCTACCGTGCTCTCTGCGCAGACTACCGATGTGCGGGTCAACGCCATCACCCCAGCGCTTTTCGCCCGCTTCCCTGATGCCCTGGCCATGAGCCAGGCTGAGCGCAGCGAACTAGAAGAGCTGATCCGCCCAACCGGTTTCTTCCGCGCCAAAACCGAGTCCCTGCTCGGGCTATCTGCCGCCCTGGTTGACCGCTTCGACGGGCAGGTGCCCAACAAGCTCGAAGAGCTGGTGAAACTTCCCGGGGTAGGGCGCAAGACCGCCAATGTGGTTCTGGGCAACGCCTTTGGGGTTCCGGGGATCACCGTTGATACGCACTTCGGTCGTCTGGCCAATCGCTTCGGATGGACCGATGAAACTGATCCGGTCAAGGTCGAGCACGCGGTGGGCGAACTTTTTGAAAAGCACGACTGGACGATGCTCAGCCACCGGGTGGTATTCCATGGACGGCGCGTATGCCACTCGCGCAAACCAGCCTGCGGGGCCTGTGAGATTGCCAAGCTCTGCCCGTCTTACGGCATCGGCGAGGAAATACCAGCCAAGGCCAAAGCGTTGCTCAAGTATGAGCTCGCACCAGGGCGGGAGGAACTGCTGGCGAAAATGATCGCCGGTGCCACCCGCCGCGAGCTGCGAGCCGAAGGATATGGACTAGACGCATGAGCGCACGCTTGGAATTGGAAAAAGTCATTGCCCGCCATGAATCGCAGGTGGGGGCCAGCCAGAAGCTGCCCAATGAATGGGTTATGAGCCAGATGGAGCTCAGCGCCGCACGGCGAGCCGCGGTGCTGATCCTCTTCGGCGGTGCCGGGCAGAAAACTTTGCAACCGGACTCAGGGGTTGAAGACCTGGACCTGTTGTTCGTGGAACGCGCGGCCACGCTGCGCAAGCACGCCGGACAGGTTGCCTTCCCCGGCGGGGGAATCGACCAAGAAGATTCCAGCGTCGCGGATGCGGCCTTGCGCGAAGCGTGGGAGGAAACCGGGGTCCAGACCTCGGGTATCGAGGTCTTGGGCAACCTGGGCGAAACCGAATTGCCGGTCTCGAACTTCCTAGTCACCCCGGTGCTGGGCTGGTGGCACACCGAATCCGAAGTGTATCCGGCAGACCCTGCCGAAAGCGCCGGGGTGTTCCGCGCCCCGGTAGCCCACCTGCTGGACCCGAAAAATCGGCTGACCGCTGTGGTGCACCGGTCGAACCAGAAATTCAAATCCCCGGCCTTTGAATTCGAAGACCGGATCATCTGGGGTTTCACCGCCATCGTGCTGGAGCGTTTGTTCAACGAACTGGGTTGGACCCGGCCGTGGAGCAACCGACGCGAACTGCGCATGGCCTGATATCGCTTATTTGGCCTCTGCATAGTTGTCGCTAATGGCCACGCTGACCGGGAAGCGCGGAGAAGCCTGTCCAAAGAGGGTGCGCCCGGCGAGCATGGCCGCGTGCCGGATCACTTCCTGCAACTGCGGGGCAAGTCCGGTAGGGCATTCGAAAACAATCTCGTCATGGACAAAGAACACCTGCTTGCAGATGCGGCTCCACCCGGCTTGGTGGATCAGATGCCGCGCGTGGCCCATCCATACTAGCGCCCACTCTGCTGCAGTCGCTTGAACTACGAAGTTCCTGGTGAACCGGCCACGGGCCCTGGCCGCACTGTCAGCAGCACGCTGCGAGGCTTCATCGCTGGTAGCTTTCTGCCCCGCCAGCCACTGCTCATCGGCTGGCGGGCAGCCGCGGCCCAGGAAGCTGCGCACGCCCCCGCCCTGTTGTCCGGTAGCAGCGGCCTGCTCCACGAACCGCATTGCGGTGGGAAAACTGCGGGTGAGCGCCGCGCCTACCGCGCCACTGGCACCGCCCCCGCCGCCATAAATCACCGATAGCATCCCCAGCTTTGCATCGTTACGGGACGCTACGAGCTTGGCATCCAACAGCCACTGGTACAGGTCATCTTGCTGGCCCGCTTTTTGCAGCTGCTGGTCATTGGAGATGGCGGCCAGGATACGCGGTTCAAGCTGCCGGCCATCGGCCACCACGAAAGTGGAACCTTCGCGGGTACGCACAACTTGGCGGATGGAATGGGGCAGTTGCAACGCCCCGCCACCGGAAGCGGCCCAACGTCCCGAAGTGACAGTTCCCAGAACATAATGCGGATGGAACCGCCCATTTTTCACCCACTGGTCCAGCCACGCATCACCGTGGGTGCTGGCCAGACGCGAAAGCTTCTTATATTCGAGAACCTCAGCAATCAATGGGTGGTTGAGCTGTTCCAATTCCCACGCACGCACCGAGCTGACGGCGAAACCAGCCTTATGCAGGGCGCGCAGCAGCTCTTGCGGAGAATCCGGGTTGAGTCCCGGAGTGCCTAATGCCGTTGCCAGTTGCTGGGCTTTGGCCGCCAGCTTGGGTGGCCGCCCGTAATCGGAGACGCGGGGGCCCAATTGTTCGCGCAGCAAGGCCCGATGCCCGGCCTCATCCCAAGACAGGCCGGCCGCTTCCATCTCGCAAGCGATCAAGGCACCCACCGACTCAGCATGGATCAGCAGCTCAAGACGCTGGCCGGGGCCGGGATCCTGCGGCAAGGCCTCACGCTGGGACAAGTACATGGCGATGATCTCGGAAAGCGATTCGCCGGAACTCGGGGCTGCGAAGAGCGCATCTTGATTAGCCGGTTCAAAGGATTGAACTGGGCGTTCAAGGTCGAAATCCTCAAGCTCCTTGGAAGCCAATGGGCTGCGGTGCAAGATGCGTTGGGCTAGGCAGAGAATATGGGCCTTGGCCAGATGCACTCCAGCGGCTATGAGCGGGCGCATCCACGGGTCGGTACGGAGCATCACCCAACGCGGGCTGTGCTGTGTTTCCAAGCCGGCAACAACGCTGGGGAAAGCCTCGGCATCCACCGGGGTGACCGGCTGCAATAAGCTGCCTGAATGCTGATCCCGAAGATCAATCAGGGCGTAGCCATCGGGATCGGCAGCTAGGAAAGCGATGGCACTCATGGGTCTATTGTGCCGTGCCAAGTGCTGATATCCCCAGTTGGTCCGCCAGCTGCCCGCAATTACCCGGAAACGGGCCACCCTCGTTACATGAAATGGCTATCAGAATCTCCCGCTGCCCAACGGCCCTGCAGCACACAACGTTTTGTGCTCACCGAGCTGGAATACGGGCAAGCAGCGCAAAATAGGTCCAGCCGGCTGGCTGCCGGAGACCGGCCGGAGCAAAATGAGCCAAGCTGCACCATCGTGAGCAACGATCCGCAGATTATTGAGCGGTGCGCAGCGATCGCGGTGGGCGCGGCCGTACGGATCAAGCACTGCGCCGATGTGCAGCAGGTACTGGCAGATGGTTCGGGACCGGTGCTGTGGGGCAGCGATATGGCTGCACTTGCCGAACATGCCAGCGTTGCTGCCGATGTGCTGGTCGGCCTGGAACAGGATGCAGCCAGCTTGTGGTCCTTAGCCAGCAGGACCCCCAAGGCTCGGGTTGCGCTATTGCCCGCTGCGAGCCAGTGGCTCGGAGAATATCTGGGTTTGTGGGCCATGAGGGCCGGGCACGGGCATACATTGGCTCTGAATGCCTCCGCTGGCGGGCTTGGCAACACCACGCTGGCGGCACTGCTGGCCCATGCCGGAACGCTCAGTGGATTGCGCAGCATCATGATTGATTTGGATCAGCACTCCCAAGGTGCGTGGCCGCTGATTTGCGCTACACCGCCCACCGGCGTCGGTTGGGAAGAACTGCAGCAATCCGGCGGCACACTAGCTGCCCACCAGCTTGCCGAGACGTTGCCGCAGCTACGCGAGACTTCGATCTTGACTTGGTCGCAAGCAACAGGAGCACATAAGCTGGAGGACCAGCTGGTGATCCGTTTGCTGGCAGCGGTCCGCCAAGGCTTTGACCTGGTCGTGCTGGATACCGGACGGGCTCCGCATCCGCAACGCCAGGCACTGAGCCAGTTCATCGACCGAAATGTCGCCACAGCCAGTTCGCTGACCATCCCGTCCAGCGGAGAAGTAGTGCTGTGCGGAGAGCAGAAACTGCGAAACGCTCCGGCAGGCTTCCCAGAAATTCTCGGAGTCTTCCCGGAGCATGCCCGGATCATTAAGTGCGCAGAACGCGGCGTGCTCTTCGACAGCTTCAAATCACGGGCCTTGCGCCAGCATCTTTCCAACCTCTGCCTGATACCGCAAGTGCCGGAGCAGCGCTGATGAATCCGGGCCGGCATAGCCACAACACCAATCCAAGCCCCGATGGGCCGATGCTGGATGCAAAGATTCTTGAATCCGTGCGCGAACGCGCCTTGCTCACCGGAGGCCAGCTCGATGCGATCGCATTGGCAGGCGCGGTGCACGACTCCGGTGCGGCATTGGGATCCCAGGGTGCGGCCCAATCCTTGGAGTCGTTGCAACATGAAGTGGCAGGACTATCCATCCTAGAACCCTTTGCGCAGCGCCCGGAGGTGACAGATGTCCTGGTGGACGGGCAAGGATTGGTTTGGACAGATTCTCCGGCAGGGCTGGAACCGACCGATTTCCGGTTTTCTTCGGCCGAACAGGTCCGGGCGCTCGCCGTGCACTTGGCGACCCTGGCCGGCAGGCGGTTGGATTCAGCGAGTCCATTCATGGATATGAGTTTGAAGAATTATCGGGTCCACGCCGTACTGCCGCCCATTGCCACTGCAGGGCCGTTGATCTCCATCCGCGTCAAGCGAAGCTCACAGCTTGAATTGGGCACCGTGTTGGAGAACTCCCGGCCGTTCTGGCTGCCCTTGCTTCGGGCCATCGTGCAACGGCAGATGAACTTCCTCGTTACTGGTGGAACCGGCAGCGGAAAGACCACCGTCTTGCAAGCCATGCTGGCCGAAGCAGACCCGCAACACCGTTTGGTTATCGTCGAGGATTCGCAAGAATTGCAAGTACCGCACCCGCATGTCGTGTCTATGCAAACCCGTACAGCCAATGTCGAATCAGCTGGCCGGATAGATCTCAAGGACTTGGTGGTCCAGGCCCTGCGCATGCGTCCGGACCGCTTGGTTGTTGGCGAGTGCCGCGGCGAAGAAATACGTGACTTCCTGGCAGCTATGAACACCGGCCACCAAGGCGCCGCAGGCACTATGCACGCCAACAGCCCCGAATCCGTTCCTGCCCGTTTGGCAGCGCTGGGCGCATTAGCAGGGTGGAGCGTGCAGGCAACTTCATTGCAGGCAGCCAGCGCACTGGATCTGGTCATTCACATGAGCAGGTCAGAGCACGGGCAGCGCGGACCGGTGTCGCTTGGCTACCTGAGCACCAGCGGCGATGGACAGATGAGCATGCGAAGCCTGATTGATCTGCAAGCCCCAGAACCATTAACCAAGACCGGCCAACGCATTTTGGAACGCCGATTCGGCTCGGAGCTGACCGGCGCTATTGCGCGGGACGTGGCTGCCGGAAACTCACCGGAGCAATGAATCATGCTGATCCTCATTTGCGCTGCCTTCGCGTTATGGCTCTGGATCCCGCCACATGCTGCCGCCGCGAACCCTGGAGCGCTGCGCAGAATCTGGACCCATGGGGCAACAAAACGAAAAGACGGGCACTCGGTGTTGAATGCCGATGCCCGCGTGATCCGAGAGCTCTCAGCATTGCTGCGAAGCGGCCTGAGTTTCTACCCTGCCATCGACGCGTTGCTTGATGCCGAGGAAGAGCACGGAAAAATCGTCGGGGCACTCAAAGAGCTCCAGGCAACCCATCGGCTGAATAACAGCGCGCCTCGTGGCGATGCGCTGGATGGGAACCAAAGCCCTGCGGTGCAACGGCTGCACTGGTGCTTGGAACTATCCGCGCGCTCCGGAGCCAGTCTTGCCGACGTGTTGGAACGGCTGGCTGAGGACCTGGAAAATGCCCTCGTGGCGCAGCAAGCATTCGACGCGGCGATGGCCGGGCCCAAAGCTACGATCAAGTTGCTGACGTGGCTGCCGTTGGTTGGTTTTGGATTCGGGATGTTGCTGGGCATTGACGTCTTGGGAACCATCGCCAGCTCCTGGGCAGCTCAACTGAGCGTGCTCATCGGGGCAGTGCTGTGGATCGCCAATCGAATCTGGTGCCAGCGGCTGATGCGCACAACCTCAAGTCAGGCATTCTCATGATCATTCTGATTCTCCTATGCGGTGCACTGGCCATAGCGCTGGCAATGGACCCAGCCAACTGGAAAAACCAGGCAGCCAGAGCACGGCACCGGGTCATCGGCAGGGGACGAGCGCAGGAAAATCCCATCGAACTGATCCTTGATCTCAGCGCGAGTTTGCTGGATTCAGGAATGCCCATTACCCAGATCCTCGATTTGCTGGGCAACAGCATTGAACAGTGCGCGGTACTGCGCAGCGTCGCCCGATGCTTGGAGATGAACATGGCATGGGACAAAGCTTGGGAAGCTGTTCCTGGTTGGCTGATGCCGCTGCGCAAAGCACTGCACTTTGCTCACGCGACCGGCGCGCCCGCAGCAAGCCTGCTGCGCAATACCGCGATATTGCAACGGCGGGAACATACGCAGAAAGTCGCGCGCCTCGGAGCCCAATTCGGCACCCGGCTGGTCTTGCCTTTGGGTGCCTGTGCGTTGCCGGCCTTCATCGCTTTGGGCGTGGTGCCGCTGATCATCGCACTTTTCCCCAGCTTCCAGTAGGTAACGGCAATGGTTATACCCAGCTCGCAAGCATCCGGCGCTTACTCGTGCTGCATCCACCGAAGGTAGAAGGACAACATCCCTGGCATCGAGGTTGGGGATGGCATTTTGGAAAGGAACACACAATGAATCGAAGGCTCCAGGAAATCATGGATCAGCTTCGAGACGAGCAAGGGTCCACCACTGCCGAATTCGCTATGGTCACCCTGGCCGCCGTGAACGCCTTACAACATACTCAGATTCGAGTTAACCTCGCTTGCCTAGGTGAGCGTGGATGCTCAAGCGACCCTGCTAGCACGAAACAACATCAGCAGTCCTGCGGCCTCGTAACGGCCTACCGTTATCCTGTCGCGGCTTAGAAGACCGGACCAATTGCCTAGCTCCTTCGCACGTTCATCTCATGCGCAGAGGCACTTGAGTCGAAGATACTCGCGAAGATACCCTCTAGTTCCGCGGCGATGGCATCCCCTTGCGTGCCGTGCACTTTTTTGAGCGCATCGAGCGTCGCTGTGGCCTCGCAGAACTTCATTGCGGTTGCCACCTTGTCATCCTTCGCGTTCGTGCCGCAGTATTCCTCGAGATCGCCGCGTCGCAACACGTATGTGTTTTCCTGTGCTAGCGATGAGATGACTTCCTCAACCAGGTTAGCGATTTGCTCAGTGGGTGGTTTCTGAAGATGTGCAAGAATCGCGTCGCCGTTACCAGCATCGAAAAGCTGTGTTAGATCATCCACTACTGCCTGTGCAGACTCCCGCGTCTGGTCCTCGTGCCAGGCCTCGAAGTGTCCCTGCGCCGACCCCCACAATTGTCGATGAGTTCGGGTACGGGCGATTTCCTTCACCTTGTCGCGATCTGGGGTGCTCGGGCCAGAGATCTGCTCTTTCACCAAAGTGATGAGCTTGCCGTGAACCCTTTGACCTGCGACGTTGTTGTCAGATGCTCGAATCCGTTCGACATCGCGTCCAGATCGGCGATGACGTGAATCGGTACGTCGAATTGTTCGAAGAATTTCCTGTAACGGCTAATGTTCCCCTTCCCTCCGATCTTCACAAACATCACATTTCGTTCGACATATGCAATTCATCCAACATAGATGAAAATAGAAGGGAAACCTCGAATTGTTGCAGGAATACAGCGTATGGACGGCAGGCACGAGAATTTTTCCCTTGTCACCTCTAACTTGAAGTTTGACTTTCACCTCGAGAAATGATGAATATATCATCATGAAAGTAAAAATCTACAAATCAGGAATCACGCTCCTGACGTCTCTCGCGCTGGTGATTTCCAGTTTGAGCGTGTTCGCGGCTCCGTCGTACGCAGCACCGTCCAATTCGGAAAAGAAGGCCGCTGAGCGCCAAATCACCGAAAACGTTGACTCCACCATGGAGTTCACGACCACGCGCAGCGGCCAGGTCTACTTCGACATCGAGAAGGCCAAGGCAGCCGGCGCTGACGCCGAGACGCTGGAGGTCGGGCAGCTGCTAAACAATTACAGCGCGGCACAATCGGCCCCGGCCGGCGGCGTGACGACCTACGGCATGCCCCTCTGGGGCAATTGGTGCGGTCCCGGCCACGGCGGCGGACGCGCGGTGGATACACTCGACTCGCTCTGCCGCACGCACGACCGTTGTTACGGCTCCCGCGGATACTTCGCGTGCTCGTGCGACCGCAATTTGGTCTCAGGCATCAAGAGGAACGCATACAAGATGGGCGGCAAGGAACGTGCCATGGCCAGCGCAGTCAGCGTGTACTTCACCTATTCGTTCTGCAATCCTTTCAAGTAGACCTCAATTAAAGATTGGAAAAGTGGTTCACCAATGACCGAGGCAGTAAGCAAGCGACGTCAGTGCCCTGCAGGTACTTGGATCAGCATGGCGCTCGTGCTCCTTTCAATGCTGGTGCTCGTCGACTGGACGAATTCCGGTGAAGCGAAGCCGCTCTGGATGTTCTTCCTTCCGATCCTGTTCGGCCTCATCGGCGGCGGTATCGCACTGGCGAAGCGGGCGTATTTGTGGGCGGTGATCTCAATCGCGTTCGGTGTGCTGTCGCTGCAGATCATGAACGTCGTCATCACCTTGTTGCAGGGTCCATAAAAAAGCAATGAGGATTATCGGAATTCTGAGCAGCCGGCCCTTTAAGGGGTCAGCGTTTCCGTATTCTGGTTCTACTCACAGTGGCAAGTGGCTGGCAGCGCCGCTATCCATGGCACGGAGACCGTCCCCGGTATCGATCTCGCACAGACGCACCAGAAAGCGAATATGCTCTGCGTCGGTGTTCATGGTTCTGGTTCTTGATGCCGTGGCAATGGTCTGATGACCTCGTCGAGTTGAGCCCTGATGTGAAACGCCCTGCCTTTGTCGGCGGGGCGTTTCATTTCGGCGAAATGCATTCACTTTAGTTTTTATCCTGAAACGGTGGGAAATCCTTCCAAGACGGGTTCCTCGTCGTCACTGAATTCGGAAGGCTGTCGTTTCGGGTCTTGAACGAGCTGGTCACTCCCGTCACGGGGCCATGACTGGGTGGCGACAGAACTATGGCATTGGATGCGTGGCATTGGACACGATGGCAAATTTACGTGCCATGCGCAGCAGAAATCCAGAGATGAAGCAGATGTTGTTCCGTTTGAGGCCAGCTATCACATCTTTCTGTGGACCATGTCCGAGTGCATCTCCAATTTCGGTATCTTCCCCTAGTCGGCCTCGCCCCAATGCTTGGGGTAGCGGACGCAGATCAGCGCAGGAACTTGCTCGAGAGTCTCTTCGCAGTTTGAAAGCCGGGGGCGGGCCCAGTTCGATTCTGGGACGTCTTAGAGGTTGTGGTGGCACTGCTGCTTCTCGGCGTCGTTCGCCTACTTAGTGACTGGACTAAGTCCAGTGATGTAAGTGACAACGACAAGGAGGACAGGAGGTCCAACATGAAAGCAATCATGTGGCAGAAGTTCTACAACAAGGTGACCTCTTGGCGGTCGCAGTTCTCAGGACGAAAGTTCTGGCAGTACGCAACGGAAACCAGGTGGGCTTACGGCGTGAGTGTTATGGCAGCACGCCCCCTACCTTGAGGTTGCGAACACGAGATGGCCCCGACTTTCGTCGGGGCCATCTCAATTTTGGGATTGAACCAGATCTTCAGTTAGTTCCGATTCAGACCGTGGTTTCTAGTGTCCAACGCGCGTTTGAAGTGGCTCTCAGACTCATCGATCACCCGAGTGGGAGTCGAAGGGTCGAAGACCCGGAGAAGCGAGTATCGGAAAGTCGATGGATCTAACCCGCGCAGCTCGACGTTGCCGCCATGACCGTTGGAAGCGTAGACGCCCCAACGTTGGTTGATGTTCTCCGCACCGTCAGCCTTGCCGACGTAGTGGCGTCCATCGCGAGTGTCAGTGATCAAGTAGATCCCGACGACCGATGACAGAGCTGTGCGCCATGACGTGTACCGGTGCTCGCGCATCACGGCTTGCAGTTGCGAGTAGTCCAAGATCAGACGGTCGAAGCCTGGGAACGGCACTGGCTGCGCGTCGGCGATCTCCAGGACTGGATAGGCAGCCGCGGTCGGCCCATTGAGTCGCCAAGCGCGGGGCGACTTCCAGCCGATCACCAGGCGGTTCCTGAGATCGGATAGATGGTCTGTCACCACCAAGTCGAACATGCGAATTGTACCGTCGTTCGAGGTTTCACCCCGGTTCTCCACGACGGACCAAAACCGTGCCCGGTCACCGCCCTCGCGAATGAATACGACCCACAGTTGCGGCGGGTTCAATGGGAATACCCGAGGCCTCGCAGACTGTCGGGATGTGTAGGCGAGGATCTCCTCGTCGGTCGAATCTGCGTGTATCCCCTGGAGGCCTGAGTCTTCGTGCTCTCAGACGAAGGCGTGGCGGATCATCTGTGCTTCTAACGGATCGATGCCGTCACTTGATAAAACCGAAGCAAACGTCAGCATCTTTATTGGATGCCCCTATCTAATTCATGTTCACACAATTGAGTTATGCCGTAACTCGCGCTGGCCTTAGACTACTTCAACATTCCAGTTCTTATTACTTTGAAATGACGATAACGGAATTGCAGAGCTACACACGCGTCTCAGTCGCGAAGGGTTCCTCCAAAAGGTCGCTGGTATGAACCGGAGACCAGCAACTAAGGTCCGTAGCATCAAGAAGCCGTCACTTGAAGAACGAGTTCTCTTTGACGCTCACTCCATCGATCGCGGTGTGATCTCCAATGATGCCAGTACGTCCTCTGGATTCTTCGGCCTGCGCCCGTAGCCTATGGGCTGGATAGCGATCTTAGCCATGAATAGTTGGACGATCGAGCGCTTCCGCGCGAGGGTCCGCTCATTCCACCAGCTTCGGACATCCTCGACGCCGATTAGGTCGGCCAACGGGTTGCGCTGAGCAGCTCGCGCGAGCTGCTCATCGATCTGTTTGAGCTCTATGCGCTTCGCTTGCAGCTGCGGGGTAACTTCATCTTGAGTGATGGTGCCGTCTGAGACCATCGCGATGAGCGCATCTCGTCGCCCCTGCGCAGCAGACCGCTGCGCGTGCAATTTGGCCACATCGACACCGTCATCTGGATTGGGGAATGAGGTCACAGCATCCGGCTCGGCCAGTCGGGCGATGCAGATCTCTTCGATGAGCTCGTCGATGACTGCCCCGTTGCGGTGGAAATGCCCATCGATGCAGCGGTTCGAGTGGTAAGTCTTGCTCGGGGCTTTGGAGCCGTCGGATCTTCTAGCCGTAGGATGCGTGATCCCTCGTGCAGAACGTACAGTTTTACCACATACCGAGCACACAGCAATGCCCGAGAGGAGCCAGCGTCGAGCGGTTCCATTGTGGATCGGTTTTGCTCCCACAAGTCGAGCACGCGTGGCGAGGAGCTGGTCGCGGTCGATGATCGCTTCCCATGCGCCTTGGGCACAGTCGTTGAGATCGATTGCGGCAAGACTAAATTCGCCTGTGGGCTGTGATGGGGGCAACATGGCAGCGTACAGCGGGTTCATAGGGGACGAGCGCAGGAAAATCCCATCGAACTGATCCTTGATCTCAGCGCGAGTTTGCTGGATTCAGGAATGCCCATTACCCAGATCCTCGATTTGCTGGGCAACAGCATTGAACAGTGCGCGGTACTGCGCAGCGTCGCCCGATGCTTGGAGATGAACATGGCATGGGACAAAGCTTGGGAAGCTGTTCCTGGGTGGCTGATGCCGCTGCGCAAAGCACTGCACTTTGCTCACGCGACCGGCGCGCCCGCAGCAAGTCTGCTGCGCAATACCGCGATATTGCAACGGCGGGAACATACGCAGAAAGTCGCGCGCCTCGGAGCCCAATTCGGCACCCGGCTGGTCTTGCCTTTGGGTGCCTGTGCGTTGCCGGCCTTCATCGCTTTGGGCGTGGTGCCGCTGATCATCGCACTTTTCCCCAGCTTCCAGTAGGTAACGGCAATGGTTATACCCAGCTCGCAAGCATCCGGCGCTTACTCGTGCTGCATCCACCGAAGGTAGAAGGACAACATCCCTGGCATCGAGGTTGGGGATGGCATTTTGGAAAGGAACACACAATGAATCGAAGGCTCCAGGAAATCATGGATCAGCTTCAAGACGAGCAAGGGTCCACCACTGCCGAATTCGCTATGGTCACCCTGGCTGCCGTAGCTTTCGCTGGCTTGCTGATCAGCATCTTGTCCAGTGGCGATGTCCGTGGCATGCTGATGGGTTTGATCACCAAAGCCCTGTCGCTGTAGGCCATGAGCTTCAACGACGAAAGGGGCAGCAGCACCGCAGAATTTGCGGTGCTGCTGCCCGCGGTTGCCGTCATGTTGTCTTTGGTTCTGGGCTTCGGTGTCCTTGGAATCCAGCAGATCCAAGTTCAGCAAGCCGCCGGGGCCATGGCCAGGGAATTGGCCCGCGGTGAAGATAGTGCGACGGCTCGGGCCAGTGGCGTGAAGCTGGCCGGAAACGAAGCCCGCTTCTGGCAATCAACTGCATCGGGCTACGCGCAGGTGCACGTGAGCAAGTCGGTACGCCTGCCGATAGTTGGAAGTATCCAAGTCCACGGACAAGCCAGCGTGGCAGTTGAATGAAAAAGCTACGAAGCCTGAAATCTGAACAAGGCAGCGGAACGGTCATGGCAACGGCACTGGTGATCGCAGCCTTGCTCATTATCAGTGCGGTCTTGGCCTGGATCGGCGCAACCCGGGCAGCGATGCAGGCAGCCAGTGCTGCTGACTTATCGGCCTTGGCTGCCGCAGATACGGCCCGCGGCCTGCGTCCAGGTGATCCGTGCAGCGTGGCAGCGTTGATAGCAGAATCAAACGGTGCGCAACTCTCGGCGTGCACGGTGGAAGCCGATGGGCAATCGGTGCGCATAGCCACGAGTGTTCCAGTGGGAGTTCGGGCGATGGGAATCGAACTCTATCTGGCACAAGCCCAAGCCAGGGCAGGCGCACCACCTTTGGGCGCACCGGCTCCCTGAACCTGCCCGCCGCCTTTAGCGGTGGTGGGCCGGTTCCACGTCGACGAGTACCGCGGTCAACAACAAGATTGCGCCGGCCTTATCCAGCGGATTGTTCCGGTTGCCGCATTTGGGGGACTGCACACAGCTAGGGCAACCATGCTGGCACTCGCACGCCTGGATAGCATCGCGGGTAGCGCGAACCCAATCGACGAAGCGCTCGAACCCGCGTTCTGCAAATCCGGCACCGCCAGGTTGCGCGTCATAGACAAAAATCGTCGGATGCCCGGTATCCATATGCAGGGCCGTGGACACCCCTCCGATATCCCAACGGTCGCTGGTGGCAACCAAGGGAAGCAGGCCAATCATGGCGTGCTCGGCCGCATGCAGCGCTCCGGGGAACTGGTCGATCTGCAAACCAGCACGCAGCAGGCGCTCTTCGGTCATCGTGAACCAGACCGACTTGGTGTTCAGATCCCTCGCTTCCAAATCCAGCGGATCTTCGGAAAGCACTTCGTTGGATGCAACAGATTTCCGTTGGAACGAGACGACCTGGGTCGTCACTGTGACTTCACCAAAATGGATCGTCAGCTCCCGGTGCTTACTGCTGCGTTCCTCGGAATCAATGGCTACCGTGGTTAGGTCGCGAGCGGTGGTGTAGTAGTCGGGATTCACCCGGGTCACAACCACCACATGGTTCTGCTCGTCGAGTTCCTCCACATGGTAGCTGGCCCCTTGATGCACGTAGATCGCTCCGGGGTGCGCCTGATAATGGGTCTGGGGTGAGTCCATGGTGCCTAGCAAAGCACCGGTTTCCGCATCAATGATGTCCACCGGCCCACCGCCATCGGCACGGATAGAGAACATCGAAGCGGCGTGTTGCGGGTGCGTCCAGAACCATCCGGCCGGGCGCCGGCGCAAGTAGCCGCGCTGAACCAGCGAATCCAGCAGCTCCTCAGTCTGCGGTCCGAAAAGTTCTAGTTCGTCGGGGCGTAAGGGGGACTCTTGCGCAGCGGCGCAGAGGTGACCGCTGAGCACGTATTTGTTCTGCGGATCAAAGACCGTCGCTTCAACTCCCAGCTCAAAGATCGCCTCGGGATGATGGGCTAGATAGGTGTCCAAGGGATCTTCTGCCGCTACAAAAATTGCCAATGCATCCTGTCCCGAACGACCGGCGCGGCCGATCTGCTGGAAGAATGATGCGCGGGTGCCGGGCCAGCCGGCAACCACAACTGCATCGAGTCCAGCGATATCTATGCCCAGCTCCAATGCGGAGGTCGACGTGACACCCAGCAGCTCGCCGCTGCGTAACTGCCTTTCCACTTCGCGGCGCTCCGTGGGCAGGTATCCAGAGCGATAGGCGGCAAGCCGAACGGATAATTCAGGAGCAAATTTCTCCAGATGCTTGCGGGTCAAGGTCGCAATGGTTTCGGCCCCACGACGGGATTTGATGAAAACAATGCTCCGAACATGATCAGCCATCAGATCGGTGAGGATCGAGGCGCTCTCAGCGATGGCCGTCCGACGGATCGGTGCACCATTTTCGCCGCGGTGATCACTCAACGGCGGTTCCCACAAAGCCATGACCAGCTCACCGCTGGCGGAGAAGTCATGGGTCACCGCCTGAGCAGGTGCTCCGATCAGACGGCCGAAGGATTCTTCAGGATCCGAGCTGGTCGCCGAAGCACCGATGAAGATGGGGTTGCTTGAGTAGTGCGCGCAGATGCGCCGCAGCCGGCGGATCAGGTTGGCTACGTGGGCGCCGAAAACTCCGCGGTAGGAATGGGCTTCATCAATCACCACGTAACGCAGGCGTTTGAAGAACTTGGACCAGGCAGGGTGGTTCGGCAGGATGCCGCGATGCAGCATATCAGGGTTTGTGAAGATGAAGTTTCCGTGCTGGCGCACCCACGCTCGGGTGGCTTGGTCGGTGTCGCCATCGTAGGCGGCAGCTCTGACTCCGGGAACTTCAAGGGCTTGGACCGCTGAAAGCTGGTCTGCTGCCAGTGCTTTGGTAGGGCAGATGTAAAGGATAGAGGCGCCGGCATCGGCATCGTTGAAGCCGCTATCCTTGGCTCGATACAACAGGTCCAGGCCGGGCATGAGGTAAGCCATGGATTTTCCCGAGGCGGTACCGGTGGAAACAATCGTGTGGTGGCCCTCATGGATGAGGTCTGCTGCTTGGGTCTGATGCAGCCAGGGCTGTTGAATTCCAAGGCCTTGGAAAATCCCAATAAGTTCGGTGTTCAACCATGCTGGCCACGGGCTGGTGATCTCGTCCTTGGCAGCGCGTGTGCGACGGTGCACCACCGCATCGGGGTCATTGCTCCGGTCATAGGGATCTAAGAGAGAACGCGCTGACTTCACGAGGACGCCTTTCCGGACCATGAATTGCTGAAGTTAAAGACTATCGCCGTGCCTGACGCAGAAGCGTCAAGCACGGCGATAAGAGTAATCTTTGGAAGGCTTTAGGCCTTGAACATGACAACCTTGCCCAGCGAGGTCCAACCCAGGGATTCGTAAAGCTGCTGGCCATCGACCGAAGCAATCAGCAGGCCCTCATCAACGTCGTGCTCCTGTGCCAGCGAAGCCAATGCCCGCATGATCAAGGTGCCTAGGCCCTTGCGGCGGAAGTCGGCTCCGGTGATGATGCGGTCGAAGATTGCGTATCCATCTACTGCCGAAACGTGGCCAGACGCGGCAACAACGTCCTGGTTGTCTTCAGGGTGCAGCGAAACGTAGGCGTGAGTGCCATCGCGTTCAATCTGGAAGACGAAACCGTCAGCGGGCAGCGGGACTTCGACATCGTGAACAGCCAATTCGGTGACCATCAAAGCTTCATCGTCGGCAGTGACCTGCAGGCCAACTTCCACAGCGTTGGCAACCAGGCTCTCAGCGGAATCGTCGAAGGCCGTCAGACGACGGTTTGGGTGCTTGACCAAGGTCTCAGCTACTGCTGCGAGCTCTTCCTTGGACGGACCGTAAATGACGTATTCCCAGTCTTCAGTGGTGTCGTGGCGCAGCGCAGCGTGGACTCGTCCTTCGTTGCGGGTTTCGTAACCACGAGCTCCGGCCCAGCCTGCTACCCAGGTGCCGATCAGTTCATCGCTTGCGTTTGATGCCATAATTTGACCCTACCTTGTCTTTCCTAGGAATTAGCTGACATTGAACTAATCGTTGTCTAGTTGAAACTATTGCACCGGCCGAGAGGCCGATAATTTCGGGAAAGATCAATGTGACATTGCTCTTTTCCGAGGCGTTTCGCAGCTAAAAGCTACTAACATTGTAGGGTGGCCATTCATCGCATTGTTCTGTATTACGCTTTTACTCCGCTCCCAGACCCGGAGGCAATCCGCCTTTGGCAGCGCTCGCTGCTTGAACGCTGGGGCTTGCGCGGACGCATCATTATTTCGAAAGACGGCATCAACGGCACCGTTGGTGGCGAGCTGTCAGCAGTCAAGGCCTATGTAAAAGCCACTCGCGAACTGCCTGCCTTCAAGAAGATGGATATTAAGTGGTCTGAAGGCTCTGCCGAAGACTTCCCGCGCATTTCTGTGAAGGTCCGCGACGAAATCGTCACCTTCGGTGCACCGGGTGAACTTGAAGTGGACGAGAACGGTGTCGTCGGCGGTGGCACCCACTTGCGCCCCGAAGAGCTGCACGAGCTGGTTGATACCAAGGAGAAGTCCGGCGAGAAGGTCCACTTCTTCGACGGCCGCAACGCCTTCGAAGCACAGATCGGCAAGTTCAAAGACGCGATTGTCCCGGATGTGGATACCACCCGCGACTTCGTAGCCGAGCTGGACTCGGGCAAGTACGACCACCTGAAGGACCAGCCGGTAGTTACCTACTGCACCGGCGGCATCCGCTGCGAAGTTCTCTCCGCCCTGATGGTCAAGCGAGGCTTCCAAGAGGTCTACCAGATGCAGGGCGGCATCGTGCGCTACGGCGAGAAGTACGGTGACGAAGGATTGTGGGAAGGCTCGCTTTACGTCTTCGACAAGCGCATGCATACCGAGTTCTCCGAAGACGCAGTCACGATTGGCGAATGCGTGGGCTGCCAGGGCCCGACCAACAAATTCGAGAATTGCTCAAATCCAGAATGCCGAAACCTGCGCCTGTTCTGTGAAGACTGCGCCACGGATGAAACCTTGCGACGCTGCCCTGAGTGCAGCACCGTGGATGCCTAATTCAGATTTGAAATAGCTATAGCCCAGACTTTGAACGAGTCTGGGCTATACCTTTATCCGGCCGCGGCCGGCCACAATCCGATCGAGGCGTCTTTGACCTCGGTCTGCTCGAGCTCGGAACGGTGAATTTTCAAACCTCGCGCCTCATAGTTCGGCAACGCCGCCGGTCCATCCAGTGAGCAGGTATGCAGCCACACCCGGTTGACCTTGGGCAACTGCTGCCAGTGGGAATCGATGCTCCAAGCTTGCTGCAGTGCTTCGGTGAGCAGCACGCCGCCCAGCCCTCGTCCGGTAGCCTCTGGGAAGAGGCCGAAATAGAAGATTTCTACTTCGCTTCCGTTCTCGGTCACTTCGGTCACCAACTCCACATATCCTTGGGGAGCGCCGTGCTGGTAGAGCACCCACGTTTCGGAACCGGCACGTCGCAGGACGTCGTTCCATTGCTCCCGGGTCAAACCCAAACGGTCAGCCCAGTTCAACTCGCTGCCCACGCTCTGATAAAGGAAGCGTGAATACTCCGGAGTGATCTGTTGAACCAGTTCAATCCGGGCGTCCTCGGGAAGGGACTTGGCCGAAGCAATGACTTCAGAAGAATTGAGCTGTTGGAGATAGGTCACAGTTACTTGGGGCATGCCCACATCATAAGTCCAGTACGTTACCCGTCCTAGCTGTGCCCGGTAGCGTTACTCGGTAGACTTGAAATTGTGAACTCTGCTGAATTTTCTTCCATTGATGATGCTCCACAGAGCTACAATCAACTGCTTATCGACTCGCTGGCCAAAGACCTGACCGATGTCGGGTACAACTATGAAAATGTTGCGGTGCTGCTGGGTGAGGAAGCTGCAGCAGCGTTTGCCCGCGACCAGCTGCATCCTGCGCTGCGCAATCTCGATCGAAACAAGCCCGATACGGCTCTTGCCTGCGTGGTGCGCCTCTTCCAACTGGGACAGACCCAAGAGGACGCGGCGATCAATATCGCTTTCCCATCGCTGAAAACCGAGGGCTTGCTCAAGCTGGGCCTGATTGAATCCTGGGCTTCGGGCTACCGGGCCAAGATTGCCTTGGCGCTGCACTCTTCTGATACCGACGGTGAATTGTGGGTGGCTCACGACCTGGGCGCCCACCAGCGTCCGGGCGTGCTGCGCACCGACCACGTTCTGGGCATCGGGCAGGCTTCGCTGACCTTGGCGCAAATAACGATCCGCGAGAAAGTCGAGCGCGCACTGGATTTGGGCACCGGCTGCGGCATCCAGCTCTTCCACCTGCTGGCACACGCGCAGCACGTGACTGCCACTGACGTGTCAGCACGCGCCTTGGGCTTCACCCGTTTCAACCTGCTGCTCAATGCCCAGACTTTGAATTTGGATCCGAAGAATCTCGAATCGCGGGTCACCTTGCTGCAGGGCAGCTTGTTTGAACCGGTGGCCGGCTCCACCTTCAACCTGATCGCTAGCAATCCACCATTTGTGATCACCCCGCGCAGCAGCCACGAACGTGCCAAGGATCGGTTCACCTACCGTGATGGCGGAATGGCTGGAGATACCTTGGTCAGCACCCTGATCGGGCAGGCGCCTGTTTTCTTGGCTCCGGGCGGTTCGATGCAAATGCTTTCGAATTGGGAGATTCCTCGCCTAGATGACGAATCTAATCAGCCGTGGGATGAGCGAGTTCGCCAATGGTTCGGCGACAAGCTGGATGTGTGGGTCATCGAGCGCGAGCAAACCAGCCCGAGCGGCTATGCCGAAACTTGGTTGCGTGACGCGTCCCAGACCGAAGACAGTACCTCGTACATCTCGGCATATAACGCGTACCTCGATGACTTTGAATCGCGGGGGATCGGGGCCATTGGATTTGGCCTGGTGTACTTCCGACGCCCGGAAGCAGGCCATCCAGTACTCCAGCGCTATGAGCAGATCACGCACCAGGTGGAGCAACCACTGGCCCCAACCCTGCAACGCGATATTGCAATGGCCGATCAGCTGGCCTTAGTCGGTGAAGAGTTCAAGGAGTGGCACCTGCTCGTGGCCGAGGACGTCACCGAAGAACGGCACCAGCGTCCCGGGGCTGAACACCCTGGGGTCATCCTGCTGCGCCAAGGAGCAGGCCTGCGTCGAACCGAACTGCTTGATACTGCACAGGCTGGATTTGTGTCGGCTTGCGATGGGGATTTGTCCGTATCGCAGCTGGTCAACGCGCTTGAATCGCTGATCGGCGAAGGCCAGGAAGACTTCGCGGACCAGTTATATGAAGCTATTAAACGCCTCATGCGTCACGGCCTGCTTCAAAAAATGTGAAACAAGCGCTAAAGTTTTTCCCTATGACACGGAACACTATTGAGGAACAAGGTGGGGAGCCTTCGCCCAGCGAAGCAGATATCCCACAAGTTGTCTCGATCACTGACCCTCAGGCGATTCGAGCGTTGGCGCATGACGCTCGATTGATCGTCATGGATGAGCTCTTTGCTTCACAGACCACCCGCACCGCTACAGAACTTGCCTCGTTGTGCGCGCTAACACCGAGCGCCATGAGCTATCACCTGCGGGCTCTGGAGAAGTGCGGGTATGTGATCCGTGCAGCTAGTGAGGGCGACGCACGCGAGCGCCGCTGGCGTGCGGCCGGTGAACGCCTTGAGCTGAACACGCAGATCGATTCGACGAACGCCAAGACTGCGTACCTGAACGTGCAATTGAACGCATTCCGCACCCGCCTGAACGCTGAAGTGCAGCGTCGCGAGTCGGAGGCGAAGGCCGGAATCGCTCCAGACCCGGATCGTCCGCCGATGCTGACTAGTGGTTTGGTCTTCCTTTCCGAGGCCAAGCAACTGGAATTCAACCGGAGAATGCACGAGCTTGTCTGGGAATATGAAGCACAGGCAACGGCCGAGGAACGCAGTATTGACTCGCGTCGTATGTTCTACTTAATCTCGTTGCTTCCCGAATACCAGAAAACGGGGGAGGCAACATCATAAAGATGCTTTGCTCAAAGCGCACAAATCCTTCGGTGTAAGATCATCGAGAAATGTGGCTATAGAGTAGGCACAAAGAACGAAGCTGCGATGACGGAACAAGTATGGGCCTGAAAATGGTTTGGAAAGTCCGTGTTGTCTAAAGGAGTGCTGTGCCCCCCAAGGCCAAGGAAAAGACTGGTAAGAAACTCGTAATCGTGGAGTCTCCTGCCAAGGTGAAGTCGATCGCCAAATATTTGGGCGAAGGCTTTGACGTGGATGCCTCGGTGGGCCATATCCGCGACCTTCCGCAGCCCTCAGAATTGCCAACCGAGTTGAAAAAGACCTCGGTAGGCAAGTTCGCTGTCGATCTGGACAATGACTTTGAGCCTTACTACATGGTCTACCCGGACAAGAAGAAGCGCGTTTCCGAACTGAAGGCGAAGCTCAAAGAAGCTGACGAACTTTATCTCGCAACAGATGCGGACCGCGAAGGCGAAGCCATCGCGTGGCACCTCTTGCAGGTCCTGAAGCCAAAGGTTCCGGTACGCCGTCTGGCCTTTACCGAAATCACCAAGGAAGGCATCGCCCGCGCACTGGAGAACATGCGCGAGCTGGATACCGACCTTGTCGATGCCCAGGAAACCCGCCGTGTCCTGGACCGCCTCTACGGCTATGAGATTTCCCCTGTGCTCTGGCGCAAGGTGGCCCGCGGCCTGTCCGCTGGCCGCGTGCAGTCCGTGGCCACCCGTCTGGTCGTTGAACGTGAGCGCGAACGCATGGCCTTCATCCCAGCCGGATACTGGGACGTGAAGGGCAACTTCGCCACCAGCGAAGGCGAAGGATTCGCAGCAAAGCTTTCGGCAGTGGACGGCGCCCGTGTCGCCTCCGGCCGTGACTTCGATGACCGCGGTCAGCTGAAGACTACCCGCAGCAAGCTGGCTCACCTGGACCAGGATTCGGCCCAGTCGCTGGTTGCCAACCTGTCGGACACCGATTTCGCGGTGACCTCTGTCGAGGACAAGCCCTACACCCGTCGCCCAGCAGCCCCGTTCACCACCTCCACGCTGCAGCAGGAAGCCTCGCGCAAGCTGCGCTGGAGCTCCAAGATCACCATGCAGATCGCCCAGCGCCTGTATGAAAACGGCTACATCACCTACATGCGTACCGACTCGGTATTCCTCTCGGGTGAAGCAGTGAACGCTGCCCGCAAGCAGGCCACCGAGCTCTATGGCGCTGATTCGGTTCCAGCCAAGCCACGCGTTTACAAGGCGAAGAACGACGCGGCACAGGAAGCCCACGAAGCGATCCGCCCAGCCGGTGACATGTTCCGCCGTCCCAAGGATGTGCGCTCCTCGCTGTCCAAGGACGAATACGCACTGTACGAGCTGATCTGGAAGCGCACCGTCGCCTCGCAGATGGCCGATGCCAAGGGCTTCACCGCTACGATCAAGCTGCAGGGCACTGCCAGCGATAATCGTGTTGCAGAGTTCTCCGCATCCGGTACCGTGATCACCTTCCGCGGCTTCCTCTCCGCCTACGAAGAGGGCAAGGACGAGCAGGCTCTGGAAGCTGCTGCAGAGAACGCTGAAGCGCGCCTGCCACAGCTGCGTGTCGGCCAGCACCTGGCCGGCGACGAGCTGATCGCGCTGGGCCACGAAACCACCCCTCCAGCCCGCTACACCGAAGCCTCGATTGTCGCCGAGCTGGAAAAGCGCGAGATCGGCCGTCCGTCGACCTACGCGCCAACCATCTCAACGATCATGGACCGCGGCTACGTCACCAAGCGCGGCGGCGCACTGGTGCCAAGCTGGATTGCCTTCTCGGTAATCCGTCTGCTCGAAGAGCACTTTGCCAAGTACGTCGACTACGACTTCACCGCTCGCCTGGAAGACGACCTGGATGAAATCGCCAAGGGCCAGCGCGCCCGCACCGACTGGCTGAACCTGTTCTACTTCGGCAAGGGCGCAGAGGCCCAGGGCGAAGGCCTGAAGCATGTGGTCGATAACCTGGGCGACATCGACGCCCGGGCGATCAACTCCATCAAGATCACCGATGACATCACCTTGCGTGTAGGCAAGTTCGGTCCGTACCTGGAACGCGCCATCCCGGAAGGCGCCGAGGAAGGCACCGACCCGCAGCGCGCCAACGTGCCTGAGGATTTGGCACCGGATGAACTGACCGCTGAAAAGGCCGAGGAGCTCTTTGCTAACTCGCAGGTCTCCGAAATGGACTTGGGTACCGACCCGGAGACTGGTCGGAAGATCGTGGCCAAGGATGGCCGTTACGGCGCCTATGTCACCGAGATCATCCCTGAGCCAACCGCTGAAGAACTCGCCGCACAGCCGGTCGAGTACTACAAGAACGGCAAGCCGAAGCCACCAAAGAAGCCAACCAAGGTCAAGCCGCGCACTGCATCGCTGTTCAAGTCGATGACCGTGGAATCGGTGACCTTGGAAGAGGCGCTGAAGCTGATGAGCTTGCCGCGTGTGCTGGGCGCTGACGCCGAGGGCGAAGAGATCACTGTGCAGAACGGGCGTTTCGGTCCGTACCTGAAGAAGGGCAGCGATTCGCGCTCCATCGAGAGCGAAGAGCAGATCTTCACTATCACCTTGGATGAAGCGCTGGCCATTTACGCCCAGCCTAAGCAGCGTGGCCGTCGTGCCGCGGTGCCGCCATTGGCTGAGTTCGGGGTTGACCCGACTAGTGAGAAGAACATTGTGGTCAAGGACGGTCGTTTCGGTCCGTACATCACCGACGGCATCACCAACATCACTGTTCCACGCACCACGTCCTTGGAAGAACTGACTCGTGAGCAGGCTATCGAGCTGCTGGCTGACAAGCGCGCCCGCGGACCGGTGAAGCGCACGGCCAAGAAGGCTCCGGCTAAGAAGCCAGCTGCCAAGAAAGCCCCAGCGAAGAAGACTACGGCCAAGAAGACCACCGCAAAAAAGACTGACTAGTCTTTCTTGCCAGGCCTAACGAGGAGCGCACCATGAGACTCGGTGTATTGGATATCGGTTCGAATACCGTCCACTTGTTGCTCGTCGATGCATATCCAGGCGCACGCCCGGTTCCCTATGCGTCGCACAAGCGACCCCTGTCCTTGGTGCGCTACCTCAACGAGTACGGCGCCATCACCGAAGAAGGCCAAATTGAGCTGATCTCCTTCATCAAGGAAGCGGCCAAGTTCGCCCAAGGCCACCAGGTCGAGGACTTCATGGCATTCTGCACCTCGGCGATCCGCGAGTCTTCCAACGGTGCTGCCGTACTTGAACGCGTCGAAGTTGAAACCGGCGTGAGCTTGATGGAACTGACCGGTGAAGAAGAAGCGGGCATGACCTTCTACTCGGTACGCCGCTGGTTCGGTTGGTCCTCGGAATCCATCTTGAACTTGGATATGGGGGGCGGTTCGCTGGAGTTGGCCTTAGGCGTTGACGAATTCCCGCAGACCGCTTTCTCCGTGCCGCTGGGCGCGGGACGGCTGACTCGGGAATGGCTGCCCAATGACCTGCCTTCCATGAAGGAAGTCAAGGAGCTTCGCACCTACGTGCGGGACGTGCTTTCCGACCCAACCACCGAACTGCGGCAGTACGGCAAGCCCACGCTGGCCACCGCGACTTCCAAGACTTTCCGTTCACTGGCTCGCATTACCGGAGCCGCGCCGAGTGCTGAAGGCCCGTATGTAAAACGCACGCTGCATCGAGACTCGTTGAAATTGTGGACCAACCGCTTGACAGCGATGAGTTGGGCAGAGCGTGCCGAACTGCCAGGTGTTTCAGAGATCCGGGCACCGCAATTGCTTGCTGGTGCCATCGTTGCTCACGAAGCGATGAGTGCTTTGAAGGTGAAATCGGTGAGGATTTGCCCTTGGGCTATCCGTGAGGGCCTGATGTTGCGTCGTTTTGATCACGTGATGTTTGACTCGGCGACACCGCTCAGTAGTAGCGTTGGAGTTGGGGAAGTAGCTCTGGATAGCGAGAAGTATAAATTTCTCGCCAAACCCAGCAGCTAACCTTCTTGGCTAGACGGTGTCCGCACCAAGGGCACGGTAACAGGAGGCAAGAGCATGGAAGACCAGAAGAGCACCATGAGAATACCAATTACCCTCTCTAGCGCGTCAGTTTATCCACTGACCGTCCATGATGCCTTTGCGATGGCCAAGGACGTGGGGTACGACGGCCTGGAAGTGCTCATCACCGGCAACGCGGCCAGCCAGTCCGCTACCGCGCTCAAAGCCTTGATGGACAAGTACCAGTTGCCTATTATGGCCATCCACGCGCCGACCCTGCTGCTGACCCAGCAGGTTTGGGGTTCTGCATGGGCCAAAATCGAGCGTTCGGTGATCCTTGCCCAGGCAGTCGGGGCAAGCGTCGTGGTCGCGCATCCGCCTTTCAGATGGCAGGGATCCTATGCCGAAGAATTCGGTGAAGGGGTCCAAAGGCTCCTTGACTCCACTGGAATGAAAATTGCCGTGGAGAACATGTACCCTTGGCGAGCCCGCGGCCGCGAAGCGAAGATGTACCTTCCGCACTGGAATCCAGTGCCGCAAAATTACCAGCATGTGACTTGGGATTTCTCCCATGCAGCCATTGCCAATATGGATTCGCGCCAAGCTGTCGAAGACCTCGGCCAGCGCCTTGCCCACGTGCACCTGTGCGATGGGCTGGATAACGGCAAGGATGAACACTTGGTGCCAGGGTTAGGCACGCAACCGGTGGCGGAAACACTGGAATATTTGCGTGACGCCAACTGGACGGGAACGGTCGCGGTCGAGGTCTCCACCCGCAAGGCCCGCAACGCAGGACAAAAAGAAGAATGGTTGGGAAAAACCCTAGAATTCGCCCGCAAGCACTTAACAGTCGGTAGTGACCCTGCGTCAATGACACAATAGCCATATGAGTGAAGCAACAAAGAATCTGTCCCTGTCCTTCCTCGGCGCCGGATCCATGAATGGGGCCATCCTGCGTGGCATCATCGCATCGGGCCACGATCCACAGCTCATTACCGCTACCGTGCGCAGCGATAACCGCGCCGCTGAGTTGCGCGAATTGGGCATCAACGTCTTGGTCAACGAGCAAGACCCTGAAGCTAACAAGAAGGCTGCCGCCAGCGCGGACATCATCTTCCTGGGCGTGAAGCCAGTGGGAATCACCCAGATGTGTGAAGAGATTTCTCCGTCGCTGGATGCCAGCAAGGTTGTTGTTTCCGTGGCAGCAGCAATCACCCTGAGCAGCATGCAGGCTCACCTGCCAGCAGACCAGCCAGTGATCCGTTCCATGCCGAACACGCCCTTGATGGTTGGGGCCGGAGTCGTTGGCATCAGCCCGGCGGCCAGTGTGAGCGAAGTTCAGACCAAGCTGGTCATCGAATTGCTCTCCGGATCCGGCGACGTGCACGTCATCGATGAAGAACAGCAAAATGCGCTGTCGGCCATTTCCGGTTCTGGCCCGGCCTACGCCTTCTACCTAGCTGAAGCCATGGCTAACGCCGGTGTGGCCATGGGCTTGGATGAAAAGCTTTCTATTGCCTTGGCACGGGCCACCGTGGCCGGGGCCGGCAAGATGCTTGCTGATCCAGAAGCGAACCCGGCAGCGCTGCGCAAAGCCGTGACCAGCCCGAAGGGCACCACCGAGCAGGCCATTGCCACCTTCGATGAGCAGGGCATTCCCAAGATCATCGCTGCTGGCACCCAAGCAGCAGCAGCCCGGGCTGCACAGCTCAGCGCGGAACTCGGCTAGGCACCAACAGAACAAACGGCGGTGGCCGGCAACCAAATGAGGTTGCCGGCCACCGCCGTTCTTGGTGCTTCTGGACCTAGGGGCGTGCTGCGAATCGTTCGAGCAAGTCCACATGCCCGGAGACGATCAATACGTCTCGACGTGTAACCATGGTGTCAGGCATCGCGTAGGTGAAATCTTCGCCGGGGGACTTCACTCCGACGATGGTCACGCCGTATTTCGAGCGAACCTGGGATTGGGCCAAAGTGAAGCCCTGGGTTTCCTTCGGCGGATACATTTTCACGATGGCGAAGCCATCATCGAATTCGATGAAGTCCAGCATGCGGCCCCCGACCAAGTGCGCGGCACGAACGCCAGCATCAGCTTCGGGGTAGATGACGTGGTTAGCGCCGATACGGGTCAGGATCTTTCCGTGTGAAGGCGTAATGGCCTTGACCCACAAGTGCTCGATTCCCAGATCCACCAGATTCACGGTGATCAGCACCGAGGACTCGATGGAGGTACCTACGCCCACCACAGCAGAAGAGAACTCCTGGGCACCAAGCTGGCGCAACGCATCGATGTTAGTAGCATCGGCGGCAACCACGTGGGTCAGGGTGCTGGCCCACTGCTGCACAAGCTCCGGGCTGCGCTCAATGGCCAATACTTCGCGCCCCTGCTTGACCAGCGTCTCGGCGACCGAAGCACCGAAGCGGCCCAACCCAATGACCAATACCGGGGCATTGTGTTCTATGTTCTTGTCAGCCAATGAGCGGCCTTTCTTCTGGAAGTCTGAACAGTGTATTGCGGTGGCGCATGGTCAATGCACTGGCGAGGGTAATACTGCCGATACGTCCGGCAAACATCAACGCGCTCAAGACATACTTGCCGGCAGGAGGCAGTTCCTGCGAAACCCCACTGCTCAGGCCAACGGTAGCAAACGCCGAGATGGACTCGAACAGGGCACGCGAGAAGCCTATCTCTTCATCGATGGTGACCAGTGCGCCGGTAGCGAGCATCACCAGCGAAGCGCCCATGGCGACCACGGAGATTGCCACGCGCATGGTTCCCTGCGGGATCCGGCGTCCGAACGCGCGTGCGTCGACGTCACCACGCACTTCAGCCAAAATCGCTAGGAACATCACGGCTATGGTGGTGACCTTGATACCGCCAGCGGTGGAGGCCGAACCGCCACCGGCGAACATCAGAGCATCGCTGAGCAAGACGGTGACCTGGTGGATGTCATTTTGATCTACCAAGTTGAAGCCACCAGAACGGGTCATGGTGGACGCGAAGAATCCATGGATGACCTTGTCTCCGAAGGACAACCCGCCGATGGTCTTGGGATTGGCCCATTCGAAAATCATCCACAGCAAGGATCCGGCAAAGAGCAAGATCGTGGTGGTAAGCACTGTCAGCTTGGTGTGCAGGTTCCATTTCTTCACATTGAACTTATGCGCCAGCAGCACCATGATCACTGGGAAGCCCAATGAACCGGTAAAGACCGCGGCCATCAGCGGTCCCAAGATCCACAGGTCGGTCTCATAAGGCACCAGACCATCGGAGTGCGGGGTAAATCCTGCGTTGTTGAAAGACGACACGGCATAGAAGAGTCCATGCCAAATGGAAGACAGGACGCTTTCACCCAGGATGTAAAAGCGGGGAATCAGAAATAGTGCGATCACTGCCTGCAGACTGACTGCAGTGAGGATCACGATGCGCAGCAATGAACTGATTTCGCCCAGCGCCGAGGCCCCGGAACTGTTCATCGAGTTCTGAGCCATCAGCTTGGCGCGCACACCCAGTTTGCGGGATACCGCCAGGGACATGATCGAGGCCAAGGTCAAAATGCCCAGACCACCCATGAACGTTGCGACCAACATGATCAGCTGACCCACAAATGACCAGTGCACAGCGGTGGAAACGGTAGTCAAACCGGTTACGCAGACCGCGGATACCGCAGTGAACAATGCGTCATGCAGTGCAGTGGCCTCGCCGGTGGCCGAAGAGAACGGAGCCGCGAGCAAGGAGGTGAAGATGGTGATGGCCAAGAGGAATGCGCCCAAGGTCAAACGTGCGGGGGAGCGCACGGTGAAGTCGGCAACTGCGATGCGAACTGCCAGCCACTTCTTGCGACGCTGTTCACGCATTTCAGCTGCCCGAGCGCTGGGGCTCGATGCGCTGGCTGTGCTCATGTAGTACTCGCCGTTTCCTTGGGAACAGTTCTTTACGAAGACGGACAGGTAGTCCTTCTAGTAATTTACGCGTTTCCACCGCTAAACGCTTGCGTTGCCCGCCTGAAGAGCCGACAAGCCGTGCAAACTGCCATAAATTCATGAGTTGGATCACCATCGGGTAGCCTGAAATCGTGTTAGATCCAGAGCATGCCCCACGGCCAACCATGGTGATGTGGGATGAACAGTTCCTGAAGTACAAATTCAGTGACTGGCATCCGATGCACCCTTCACGGCTTGAACTGACTTATCGACTCAGCGACGAGCTGAAAGTTCTTGATGAGCAAAATGTCAAGATCCAGGCTCCTGAAATCGCTGAGGACGCGGTCATCGGCACGGTCCACGATCAAAGCTACATCGATCAGGTGCGCCGCGTTAGCGAAGACCCGACGCTGGTAGCTGAGGAATTCGGCCTGGGCACCGAAGATGACCCGGTATTCGCCGGAATGCATGAAGCCGCCGGACGGATAGTCGGTGGCTCGGTCATAGCTGCCGAAGCCATCATGGATCTGGACGTGGTCCGCGCGGTCAACTTCGCCGGAGGCATGCACCATGCGGCCAAGAGCAAAGCCAGCGGTTTCTGCATCTATAACGATGCAGCAGCGGCAATCCACCAGATGCTGGAAAAGGGCGCCAAGCGCGTGGTCTACATCGATGTGGATGCGCACCATGGCGATGGCACGGAGTCGATCTTCTGGGATGACGAACGGGTACTTACCATCTCGCTGCATGAGTCCGGGCTGTCGCTATTTCCCGGTACGGGATTCGCCAATGAAATTGGTGGCAAGAACGCCGAAGGCAGCGCCGTGAATGTTGCGCTGCCGGCCATGACCGGGGACTCGGGGTGGATGCGTGCGTTCCATGCAATCGTTCCGCAGCTGGTGCGGGCCTTTAAACCCGAAATCATCGTCTCCCAGCACGGCTGCGATGCGCACCGTGATGATGACATGAGCAACTTGAAACTCTCAGTTGATGCCCAGCGCCAAGCAGCCCTGGACATCTCCCAGCTAGCAGATGAGCACTGCGAGGGCCGGTGGCTGGCTACCGGAGGCGGCGGATATAACGCCACCGCAGTCGTACCGCGCACGTGGACGCACCTGACCGCAATTGTTGCGGGTAAGCCGATGCCGCTGCGTACCTATGTTCCAGAAACTTTCCGTCGATATGTATTGGAACGGTATGGACGGGCCATGCCATACCTCATGGGCGATGACGCGCAATTATGGTGGCGCAATTGGGAAGTTGGATATGATCCTGCCGATCCGGTGGACCGGACCATTATTGCTACGCGCAAAGAAGTCTTTCCGTTCTTCGGCCTGGATCCCTGGTTCGACTAGGACCGTATCCGTGCGACCACAGGGCGCAACAACATGGCTTCCCAGCCATTTGGGCGCGCAAATTGATTGCCATTTGGTCATATGCCGTTAGGGTTATGTGTGTGGCAATTGACGAAGTATTTTCGGCGTTGGCTGAGCCAACCCGACGAAAGATTATCGAGGCGCTTAAAAACGAGCCGAAGGCCGTGGGCACTCTGGTTACCGAACTGGAGATCTCGCAACCGACCGTTTCTAAGCACCTGAAGGTTTTGCGCGAGGCTGAGCTGGTGAGCATGACCGCTGCTGGGCAGCGCCGTATCTACAGCATTGATACCTCTGCATTGGAAGACCTGGTGCACTGGTGCGCGGATCTGGTACCGGTTCAAGCCCCGAGCCAGGAGCTTGCAACCACAGAGGCTGAAGCCGACGGGCAGCTGGCTGCAGCGGCTAATCCGACCACTGGTCAGATCGGTCGCCGCGTTGGCCAAGGTTTGGAACAAGTCACTGGACGTGCGCAGGAATTCTTTGAGAAACTTCCACGATTTGGCCGTCGACGCTAGCTGTTGACCAGTGTTCGGCGCTGCAACCATGCAAAATGGTCAATCATTTAAGTTACGCGCGCAATCCTGTTTTATAACATGAAAATTTTGTTCAGAATGCTCAGCATGGCATTCTCGTGTGCGGGGCAGTGACGCCGGCTATGAGGCCCCTTGTGCGCCCGTGCCTGCCCCAAGTGATGAGGAGAAAAACTTGGATAAGCACTTAGCGACGATTCGCGACGAAGTCTTCCGCCGCAATCCCGGCGAAGCAGAATTCCATCAGGCCGTCACAGAAGTATTCGATAGCCTTGAGGCAGTATCGATCAAGCATCCTGAATACGCTGAGGCCGCGATCCTGCAGCGTTTGTGCGAACCTGAACGCCAGATCATCTTCCGCGTGCCATGGGTTGACGATGAAAATCGTGTACAGATCAACCGTGGCTTCCGCGTCGAATTCAACTCGGCTCTGGGTCCATACAAGGGCGGTCTGCGTTTCCACCCATCGGTATACCTGGGCATCGTCAAGTTCCTGGGCTTCGAGCAGATCTTCAAGAACTCGCTGACCGGCATGCCTATCGGCGGCGGCAAGGGCGGCTCGGACTTCGACCCACGCGGCAAGTCTGATGGCGAAGTCATGCGCTTCTGCCAGTCCTTCATGACCGAGCTTTACCGCCATATCGGCGAGTACACCGACGTGCCAGCAGGCGACATCGGCGTGGGCGGCCGCGAAATCGGCTACCTCTTCGGCCAATACAAGCGCATCACCAACCGCTACGAATCCGGAGTGTTGACCGGCAAGGGCCTGAGCTGGGGCGGTTCCCTGGTTCGCCCAGAAGCCACCGGCTACGGCGCAGTGATCTTCACCGAAGAAATGCTCAAAACCCGCGGCCAGAGCTTTGATGGCCAGCGCGTGATCATCTCCGGTTCGGGCAATGTGGCAATCCACGCCATCGAGAAGGCCCAGTCACTGGGTGCGAAGGTTGTCACCGCTTCCGACTCGGCTGGTTACATCGTTGATGAAGGCGGCATCGACCTTGAGTTGCTGCGCCAGATCAAGGAAGTCGAGCGCGGACGCATCTCGGAGTACGCCGAGCGTCGTGGCAGCAAGAAGGTCAAGTACGTTTCCGGAGGAAGCGTCTGGGACGTTGCCGGTACCGTGGCTTTGCCATGTGCAACCCAGAACGAGCTGGGCGCCGCGGCTGCCAAGAAGATGGTCGCTGCCGGCACCATCGCCGTGGCCGAAGGCGCCAACATGCCTACTACCGCTGAAGCGACTTCCATCTTCCAAGACGCAGGGGTGCTCTTTGGCCCGGGCAAGGCAGCTAACGCCGGTGGCGTTGCTACCTCGGCTCTGGAGATGCAGCAGAACGCCAGCCGCGACTCGTGGACCTTCGAGCACACTGAGCGTCGTCTGAGCGAGATCATGGTCGGCATCCACGCAAGCTGTGCAGCCACCGCAGAAGAATACGGCATGCCAGGCAACTATGTTGCCGGTGCAAACATTGCTGGCTTCGTGAAGGTGGCTGACGCAATGCTGGCTCAGGGCGTCATCTAGTAAGTGAATTTGATCCAATCCGTGGGTTTTCACTGGGGAATCTCAGGGAAAACCCACGGATTGTTTCGTTTAAGCATCAAAAAATGTGATTCAAAAGGCTACAGGTGTGTTTCGTGATGCAAAAGTTACAAAAGTGCGATTAGACTAGTGCAAAGCGAATGTGAACCTGAACCGTCGATGTTGATCCAAAGCCGTGTAAGTTCATCTTCGCTATTATTTACGCGACGAATTAGAGATCAGCGTCAGGAGATTATCCCGCATGACGGATAAACAGAATTTTGCCGGAGCCCGTTTCATGACTGTGGCCGAAGTGGCCGACATGATGCGTGTTTCCAAAATGACCGTTTATCGGCTGATCCACGCAGGCGACTTGCCTGCTGTTCAGTTCGGTCGCTCCTATCGCGTTCCGGAAAACGCCGTGGAATCTTACTTGAATGCTGCGGCCATTGATCCGCAGCACGGTACCGGTTCTTACGGTCGATAGTCCGCGCGATGGTCAGAGCATGGCCGAAAAGCGGGTAATCTGTTAAGGAACGTTTAACGTCGGGTCAACCTTGTCCTTGTGCACGCGCGCAAGCAGGCGTTTGGGGTTGACGCATTTATTTAGTTTGTGAGGAACCATTATGGGCTCTGTTATCAAGAAGCGCCGCAAGCGTATGTCGAAGAAGAAGCACCGCAAATTGCTTCGCAAGACCCGCCACCAGCGTCGCAATAAGAAGTAAATATACTTCTGAGCGTTTGCCGCTAGGCAATCATCGCCACCGCTTCACAGTGAAACTGTTGAACGGTGGCGATTGCTTTATCTAAAGCCGCTCAGTGCCCTTCTAAGAGCCGGAACGGCGCAGGATTGAACGTCGAGCCGCCCAGAGCGCCCCAAGCACGCCAGCGGTCTTCAGGCCGAGTTTGGCGGCACGCTGACCGGTCCGGAAGTCATAGACCTGCCATCCGCGGCGCTTGGCATAGGCACGGAGCCGCGCATCGGGGTTGATGCACACCGGATGGCCCACAGCTTCAAGCAGCGGAACATCATTGTAGGAATCTGAGTAGGCCCAGGACTTGGATAGCGAGATGCCGCGAGCCTTGGCCAGGGTGCGTACCGCCTGAGCCTTTTCCGCCGCATGCAGGATCGGGCTGGACAGCGATCCGGTGTAAAAACCGTCCTCGCTGGCCACTACCGTGCCCAAAGCACCGGTAAGTTCCAAACGATCTGAGATGACATTCGCCACTTCCAGGGGAGTGGCCGTGACCAGCCAGACCTCGCGTCCCACCGTGCGATGCTGGCGCGCAATAGCCACCGAACCGGCCCACAGCTTCGGCTCGATGTATTCGTCGTAGATCTCGTTTCCAATCTTCTCGATCTCGGACACCGGGATGCCCCGCACCATCATCAGCGCACGGTCGCGAATCTGATGGATATCGCCTAGATGTTCGCCGCGTGCAGCAAAACGCAATTGCTTCAGGGCGAACCAGAGGATTTCACGGAACTGGAAGAAACGGCGCTCATGGAGCTTGCGGGCCAGCAGATACAGCGACGCACCACGCACCAGGGTGTTATCGACGTCGAAGAAAGCGGCAACCGTATCCGGAGCTACGGAAGAATTCGGGTTCAGGTGAGGATCGATGGAAGGCATTTGATCCAGTTTATTTCATCGCCAAGTTTAAGCGTGGTTACGGCTCGTGAGATTATGGACAGGTGAGTACTTTGCATCAGATTCAGCTGTTGGTCCGAGAAGGCTGCCACCTGTGCCAGGCCGCACGCGAAACCGTGGCTGAGGTGACAGGCCGCTTGCATATGGAATTCTCTGAACTCGATATTGACCAGGATCCGCAGTTGCTTGCCAAGCACCATGAGGAAGTTCCAGTCTTGCTGATCGACGGCGAAGTTCGGGACTTCTGGCACATCGATGCCCAACGCCTGGAACGGCTGCTGAGCAGCTAGCTGCTACCGAATAAATGATTTTGCGTTGTGCTCGAAGAGAGCACCGAAAAGTGCGGGAGAACGAAAATGTCGGAGCTTGAAGCCCGGGTGTTGCCTGAGGCCACGCTGGCTCGACTGACCCAGTACCTGCGCGCGCTAAATGCCTTGGACGCCCAAGGACTAGAACGCACCAGTTCCGGGGTGCTGGCCAAAGAAGCTGGCGTGAACCCCTCGATCCTGCGCAAGGACCTTTCCTGGCTGGGTTCTTATGGAACCCGCGGGGTCGGCTACGTGGTCCGTGAACTTGCCGAACATATCAGCCGCACGCTGGGCTTGAACCAGGACTGGCGCGTAGCCATCCTTGGTGCAGGTAACCTCGGCCGCGCGCTGAGCGGCTATGCAGGTTTCAAATCCCGCGGCTTCAACGTCAAGGCCATCTTGGATATCGATCCTGCGCTGGTGGGCAAAGCAGTTGGCGAGCTGCACGTGGAAGCAATCGGAGACCTGGCAAAAGTTGTCCAGCGCGAAGAAATCAACATTGCCGTGCTGGCAATCCCTGGCGATGCCGCCCAGGACCTGGTTTACGAACTAGCTGAGCTCTCTGTCCGCTCGGTCCTGTCCTTCGCACCTAAGCCGCTGCGCGTTCCAGAGGGAATGAATCTGCGCCGGGTGGATCTGTCCACCGAACTGCAGATCCTGGCTTACCTCGCGGTCCAGGGCTGAGCGCAAGACTAGACCTGCGCTAACGACGAAAGGCGTAGCTGCCTCATCCTTATTGCGGATGAGGCAGCTACGCCTTTTCGTGCTTCTGGGCTTAGAAGGCAAACCCCAGCGCGCGTTTAGCGGTAGCCAGCCCGGCGGGCCATGCGGCGCTGGGCAATGTACTCCGAGGATGGACGCAGCCAGGCAAAGACTACGCCGGCAACGCCCAGCAAGATTCCCACTACGTACACCGCGTTGATCAGGCCTGCTTGGGTATCAGCGAACATGCTGACCATTGGAACCGTGGTGACCAGATTCAGCAGTGAAAGCGCTGCAAGGATCGTGGCGAGAATGCGCATGCCACCCACGCCGCGGCCAACGAAGAAGCCCACCAGGAAGTACAGGCCCAAGGTAATGATCATGCCGACAATCACGAAGCTGGAGATCATCGAATTGACCTGGGCCATGAAAGCTTCAGGACTTTGCATCATCTGTTCAACGAGCGGATCCTCGTTCATCCCCGGGGTGCTTTGCATCTGGTTCTGGAATTCTTCCTGAACCAGCGACCACTGCTGGCCGATCATGTTGGCCATCATGTTGGAGGTGGCCATCAGCCAGCTGCTGAGGGCACTGAAAATACCTGCAAGCATGATCAGCCCGAAAGCAATAGCCAAGGTCCGAGGACGCTCGACCGGTGGCTGCACCGCGGCATAGCCGCCCTGGGCAGCGTACTGGTCGTAGCCCGGTGCCTGCGGCTGCCCATAAGGATTGGGATTCTGGCCGTAAGGGTTCTGGCCGTAAGGGTTTTCGCTGTACGGGTTCTGCTGCGAACCCTGGCCCGCGGAATCCGGGTTGTATGGCTGTCCCGGCTGGTTAGGATCGTTATTGCTCATGGTGCATCCTTCTAGGTCGAACTGTCTTATTACCAAGCGTAGTGGCAGAGGATTGTGAGCAAGCCCTCCGAAAGGATGGTTTTTCCATATGGGATTCCAATGCGTGTCCTGTGAATAGTTGACGGTGGCCACATATTGCCTCTTTTGCATCGAATATTTGAGACACTGGGAGCATGCCTTTATCGACTGTCCATTTGTTGCGCCATGGGGAAGTTTTCAACCCTGACCGTATGCTCTACGGCCGGATCCCCGGCTTCGGGCTCTCGGAACTCGGTTTCCAGATGGCTGACGGGGCAGGCGAATATTTTGCCAAGCGCCAAGCCGAAGGCGGCAACGTCGTTCGGTTGGTCGCCTCGCCGCTGGTCCGTGCCCAGCAGACCGCTGCTCCGGCATCCAAGGCCTTGGGCTTGGAGATTCACACCGATGAGCGCGTGATTGAAGCTGGCAACAAGCTCCAGGGGCTGTCCAAAGTCGCCGAGCATCTGCGCAAGCCAAAATACTGGCCGCTGCTGGTCAATCCGTTAAAGCCCTCGTGGGGCGAACCATATGCCGAGCAGGTAGCGCGAATGCGCACCGCCATGGCGGAGCAACGCAAAGCCGCGGTGGCTGAACATGGCGAAGGGGCGGAAGTCATCATCGTCAGCCACCAGCTGCCGATTTGGGTCACCCGCCGCGACGCCGAGAAGAAGCCGCTGTGGCATGATCCGCGCCAGCGCGAGTGCACACTGGCTTCGATCACCAGCTTTGATTTCGAAGGAGACGAATTGGTCTCCGTGCGTTACACCGAACCGTGCCCCGAGCTGCTAGCCGGCGCGGCGAATATTCCGGGAGCCTAAAGCAAAATGACAGATCCTGTGCCCAATCCTGGCCCGTTCAGCCGCCGCACCATGCTGCGTACGCTCCTGGTTGCCGCGGCCGTAGTGCCGCTGGCTGCCTGCAGCGGCAAGGAAGATGCGCTGACCGCACAAGCCAACAGCGGCGACGGCAAGAACTACATTGCCGGCGATGGCGCCGTTGAAGAATACGAAGTTGCCAAGCGCAGCGAACCGGTCACCATCAAGGCGTCCACCTACCACGGCACCGACATCGATTTCACTCAGTGGCAGGGCAAGCCGGTCGTGATGAACTTCTGGTATGCCGCCTGCGCACCGTGCCGTATCGAGGCACCGGATTTGAAGAAAATCGCTGAAGAGTTTGGCGAGAAGGTCGAATTCATCGGCGTCAACGTGCGCGATGAAGCCGAAGCTGCCAAGGCCTTTGAACGCACCTTCGAGATTCCTTATGAGTCGATTCAGGATACCGATGGGAACATCCAGCTCGCGATGACCAAATACGTTCCGCTGCAAGCTGTTCCATCCACCCTGGTGCTGGACCGCCAAGGCCGGGTCCGCGCCCGCGTCATCGGTGCCGTGGAGCCGAGCACGCTCAAGTCATTGATCAACACCGCTCTGACCGAAGAGTTGTGAGCTGATCAGTGACCACTAATCCATTCGCCGACATCGTCCTGGACGGGTCGTTGCTCCTTGCCGCCCCGGTGGCATTGCTGGCCGGATTGGTCTCCTTCCTTTCGCCCTGCGTACTACCGCTGGTGCCGGGCTATCTCGGCTATGTCACCGGGCTGACCGGCGCGGATCTGAAGGAACACCGCCGTGGCCGCGTGGTTCTGGGCGTATTGCTGTTCGTCTTGGGATTCTCCGTGGTGTTCATCGCCGCCGGAGTGCTCTTCAGCCAGGCCACCGCATGGCTGAAATTCAACGGCTCTTGGGTCACTCAGGCATTGGGCCTGGTGGTGGTCTTCATGGGCATCGTGTTCATGGGCGGCTTCTCCTGGATGCAGCGCGATCGCAAGATCCACAAGCGCCCACCAGCAGGATTGTGGGGAGCCCCGGTACTGGGCTTGACCTTCGGGCTGGGCTGGGCACCGTGCATCGGACCGACCTTGAGCGCGGTATTGATCATGTCCACTGGCGTGGATGCCAACGTTGGACGCGGAACCCTGCTGACGGTGTTCTACTGCCTGGGCCTGGGATTGCCCTTCATCCTGATCGGGATGGGAATGCAACGCGGCATGCAGGCACTGGGATTCTTCCGCAAGCATCAACTTTTCATTATGCGTTTGGGCGGGGCGCTACTCATTGCCCTGGGCGTGGTCATGGTGACCGGCCTGTGGGGTACGTGGGTCGCAGAACTGCAAAACTGGTTTGCCAATGAAGTGAGGTTGCCAATTTAATGGCGAAACAACAACGGAAGTCCAAGGGGAGCGGTGACGCGCCTGCCTTGGGATTCGTCGGCTCCCTGCGCTGGATCTGGACCCAGCTGACATCGATGCCAACAGCATTGTTCTTGCTGTTGCTGCTCGCGGTCGCTGCGGTACCCGGCTCCATTTTCCCGCAGCGCGATGCAAACCCTGAATCTGTCGCCCAGTACCTGGAACAGCACACCGTCGCTGGCCCATGGCTGGATCGATTCCAGATGTTCGAGGTGTACTCCTCGGTGTGGTTCTCCGCGATCTACATCCTGCTGTTCATCTCGCTCATTGGCTGCGTCGTCCCGCGTGTGAAGAAGCATGCCAAGGCACTGCGCACGCCGCCGCCACGCACCCCTGCTCGGCTTGAACGCCTGCCGCAGTACGAATCGCACGAAATTCTTGAAGGCGAAACGGACACCCCAACCGATACGCAGGTCATTGAGGATTCCTTCAAGATCCTGAAGAAGCGCGGCTACCGCGTGGAACGACGCAGTGATGCAACCGGTGAATCGGTTGCCGCCGAACGCGGCTACACCCGGGAAATCGGTAACCTTGTCTTCCACATTTCCCTGATGGGAGTGCTCGCTTCGGCCGCCATCGGCGGAGCCTATGGCTACACCGGCCAGCGCGTGGTGGTCGAGGGAGAAACCTTCGTCAACTCGCTGGTCAGCTACGACTCCTTCACCCCAGGCACCGGATTCAACGCCGATAACCTGCCGCCTTTCGCGGTGACCCTGGATAAATTCGACATCATCTTCGACCGCGAATCCGAAAGCCACTTCGGCCAGCCGCTGGACTTCACCGCCCACGTCACCGTGCGCGACTCTGCTGATGCTCAGCCTGAAGAGGACGACCTGAAGGTCAACCACCCGCTGCGTATCAGCGGAGGCGATGTGTACCTGGTCGGCAATGGCTACGCACCGGTGATCACCGTCAAGGATGGCAAAGGAAATGTTTCCTATTCCGGTCCAGCGGTCTCGATTCCCCAGGATTCGGTCTATACCTCGATGTTCGTCTTGAAAGTGCCAGATGCTGAACCTTCGCAGCTGGGCTTCCAAGGCTTCCTGCTTCCCACCGCGCTGGTGGATGAAAACGGATTCGGCATCTCTGGGGATCCCAATGCCATCAACCCGCAGCTTCACCTGAACTCCTACTTCGGAGACCTCGGCTTGGACGATGGAAATCCGCAGAACGTGTTCGTACTGGACACCGACAAGATGGATCCGCTCAACAGCCGTGATCTGGATGCCGGCGGCATCATCCTCGAAGCCGGGCAGACCTACGAACTGCCAAACGGCAAGGGATCGATCACCTTTGACGACCTGAAGCGCTACGTTGCGCTGGACATCAACTACGACCCGGGAAAGCTGCCAATCGGCATTTTCTCCGGTCTGGCACTGATTGGCTTGGCAGTCTCGCTGTTCACCCCGCGTCGCCGCGTTTGGGTAAAGCTGAAGCATGAAAACGGCAAGCGTACTATCGAATATGCAATGCTGGCACGTGGTGAAGATCCACGCCTGGAACGCGAAGCTGCAGAACTACAAAAGATCTTCGACAAGGCTTGGCCACTGGCCAGCCAGGAGCAGAACCAAGGAGCAGTAAATGGGTAACGCCGGGGCCTTAGCGCCCATCAATGAAACGCTGGGTGAATACAGTCAGCTGTTCATGCTGCTGGCCGCCATGGTCTATGGCGTAGTCTTCATCATTTTCGCTTTGGACCTGGCCAAGACCAACAAGTCCATCAGCGAAATGGATTCCGAAGCGCTCAAGCGTGATGAGGAACTGCTGGTCAGCGTGGGCAGCAGCGCAGTGGGTGGCAAGGGGCGTTCACGTCGCACCGCTGTGCAGCGTGCAGATAACGTCGGTGAGCACATCGTGACCGACAAGATGGAATACACGCAGTTCTCGGCCAAGCGCCCCACCGCGCGCATCGCCGTGGTGCTGATGTGGCTGGCAGCAGTCCTGCACGGCGGGGCCGTCATTGCCCGTGCGGTGGCCGCAAACCGTGTGCCATGGGGCAACATGTACGAGTTCCTTTCCACCGGTGCTTTCGTGGTGGCCTTCGTCTTCCTGATTGTGCTGTTCTTCAAGGATCTGCGCTTCCTGGGCTCGTTCATCTCCGGCCTGGTGACCTTGATGCTGTGCGGTGCGACCATCGGCTTCCCAACTCCAGTTGGCCACCTGGTTCCAGCCCTGCAGTCGCCATGGATCGTCATCCACGTATCCATCGCCGTGCTGGCCTCGGCACTGTTTGCCATCAGCTTCGCCATGAATGTGCTGCAGCTGGTGCAGCACGCCCGCATGAACCGCCTGGCTGCCGGCCAGAGCGACAAGCTGCCATTCATGCGCGTGGTGCCAGGTGCCGGTGCACTGGAGAACTTCGCCTACCGCATCAACACCATCGGCTTCGTGATGTGGACCTTCACCGTGATTGCCGGCGCCATCTGGGCTGAAGCCGCGTGGAGCCGCTACTGGGGCTGGGATCCGAAAGAAGTCTGGTCCTTCGTGATCTGGGTGGTCTACGCAGGCTACCTGCACGCCCGCGCCACCGGTGGATGGACCGGCCCGCGTTCGGCCTGGTTGTCGATCATCGGCTTCCTGTGCGTGATCTTCAACTTCACCATCGTGAACATTTTCTTCGACGGCCTGCACTCCTACGCCGGCGTCTAAGCCAGTTCAACCCCGCACGCAGCGAGCGTTTCCCCTTCCTTGGGGAAACGCTCGCTGCGTGCGTTAACGGCCCTTGTGCACCGCCTGGAGCGCTGCGCAGCGCATGGACGGTCTGACGGCTGCACCCGGGGTACAGCAAAGCCCAGCAGGCGCTGTGCTGCGCTGCTGGGCTACAGGCTGGATGCTTAGAAGAAGCTAGGGTGTCTCGGTGTCCGCGGCGCCGTTCTCGGTGCCCTCGGACTTGTTCTTGCGTTCAGGGTCTGCAGTGGGCTCGGTGGCCTCAGGCTTGGCTGGACGCTTCGTTTCAGGCTTCGGCTTCTGCTCGCCATCTTTGAGTTCTTGCTCACGTGCAGCCGCCTCGGCTTCACGTTGCTGCTGTCGACGCCAGACCTCAAGCTGGCGAAGGAAATCCTCGTCATCATCTGGAGCCATGGACTTGGTCGCCGTGGCAGCTTGGGCGGCAACCGGACGGCCCAAAATGAACCACAATCCGGCTCCGATCAGCGGAAGGAGAATGATGACCGCGAACCACGCAGGCTTAGACAGCGAACGAACGCTGCGGTTATCAGCGCGTGCGCATTCGATCAAGGTGTAGATCATCAAAGCAACCGAAACCACTGCGGCGAAAATTAAAATGCGGACCATGCCTCCATTCTAGTGATATTCCTGTTCACAGGTTCATCGGTAGACTTGAGACTATGCAGTTTGTGAAATATACCGTTATCCGTTTGGGCATTTTCCTCGCCGTTTTCGCCGGCCTCTGGATGGGTCTGAAGTGGCCAATCTTCGTTTCCGGAATTATCGGCCTGATCGTGGCCTTCGCGGTGGCCTATCTTTTCTTCAACAAACTTCGTCTACAAGCGAACGAAGACGTCCGCAAGGCCTTCAATAAGACCTCGGCGAACAAGACCAAGATGCAGCTGGCTGATGAAGCCGTTGAAGATGAATTCGACGAATCCCAGCGCAAGCACGGTCCGCAGGCCAACTAACTTGCCGTGCGCGGATTTGCCACGAACTGTACCCACGCCAGCAGCTCTGGCGGGATGAACTTTTAAAGGCCTTGGGCTGGCCGGATCAGATGATCCGGCCAGCCCAAGGCCTTTTTGCGCAGTGTTCGACGGCGGCTAAGCGAAAACCTCGATGACGATAGCCAAGGCGAAGAGCAGGGCGTACACCATGTTCACGATGCCGGTCTGCTTGAGCACCAGCACCAGGTTGGACAGCTTCTGCTCACGCAGCATCAGCAGCGATGGAGCCACCGCAGGGATGAAGGTGATCAGGATCAGCCACATCCATGGGAAATTACCGGTGGCCAGCAACGGCAGCAAGATGGCCAGGGCCAGCATCAGCACGTAGCTCAGGCGGGCATTGTGTTCACCCAGGCGGACCGCCAGGGTGATCTTCCCGACCTCTTTATCAGTGGGTATGTCCCGGACGTTGTTGGCCATCAGCAGCGCGCAGCCAATCAGGCCGGTGCCGATAGCTCCCCACAGGGACGTGAAGGTCAGCTGGTTGATCTGGGTGTAAGTGGTGCCCAAGGTGGCAACCAAGCCGAAGAAGATGAAGACATAGATATCGCCCAGGCCACGGTAGCCGTAAGGGTTCTTGCCGCCGGTGTAGCCCCAGGCAGCGAAGATCGCGGCAACTCCAACCAGCAGCAGCGGCCACGCCGAGGAGAGCACAACCAGAACCAGCCCGCAGATCGCGGCCAGGCCGAAGCAGCCGAAGGCGGCGTTGCGTACGTTCTTCGGTGCGGTGAGCTTGGAACCGGTCAGGCGCAGCGGGCCCACGCGTTCATCATCGGTGCCGCGGATGCCATCGGAGTAGTCGTTGGAATAGTTCACCCCTACCTGCAGCAGCAGGCCCACCAGCAGGGCCAAGACGAAACGGAACCAATGAACGGTTTCTGCTTCACCGAGCGCAGCCGCGGTGCCAATGACAACCGGGGCAATGACGATAGGCAAGGTGCGCAAGCGCGCTCCAGAAACCCACTGGGAAAGTGTGGCCACTTTCTGTCCTTTCAAGGGCAAATAAAAACTCGTACCCTCTAGTTTCCCGCGATTAGGCGTGCAAGGCGAATCGAGGCTAGTCGCGGATGCCTAGTTCCTCGATGACTTGTTGCCGGTTGAACTTGCCATTAGGCAGCTGCGGCAAGCCCTGGGGGTAGTGCCGCACGTGCTTGGGGACCGCTTCCTTGCCCAAGGTCCGGCGCACCGCATCGAAGGCCTCGGTGGTGCTTGTCGGCCCGGAATAAGCCAAGCCGACGCTTTGGCCCCATTGCGTATCGGGCACCGGAACCACCAGGGTTTGGGAGAAGAATTCTTCGAGCAGCCCTTCAATTTTCGATGCTGAGAGCTTGACGCCTCCGGAATTGATCACATCGTCGATGCGTCCAATGATTTTCAGCCGCGCACCGTCAACGGTGCCCAAATCATCGGTGAGGTACCAGCGGGTTCCATCGCGTTCGACGAAATGCTCGGCCGTAGCCTCGGGCGCATTGGCATAGCCATCGGCCAGCATCGGCCCGGCGACCCAGATGCGTCCATCATGTTCTGCCAGGGTGACCCCGGGCAGGGCCGCGCCGTTGTAGACCAATCCGCCGGAGGTTTCCGACGAACCGTAGGTTTGGAAAATCTTCAGCCCATGATGGCGGGCTGAGACCAGCAGATCCTTGCTGGCCCGCGCACCGCCAAGCAGGATCGCGTCAAAACGCTTCAGCGCCTGCAAGGTCTGCGCGCTGGGCTGATCCAGCAGCCGGGCAAGCTGGGTGGGCACCAGCGAGGTGATCCGGCGTGTGTCGATCATTTCATTGGCTGCCGCGGTGAAGGCGGTGGCCGAGAAGCTGCCGGTCGTGTCCATCACCACCGGCTTGGTGCCAGCGAACAAGGAACGGGTCAGCACGCTCAAGCCGGCGACATAGTGCACCGGCAAGGCCAGCAGCCACTGGCCTTCAAAGCCGAGGAACTCGGCCGTGGCCTGCGCACTGGATGCCAGCGCCGAGACGCTGAGCACCGTGCGCTTGGCCCGGCCGGTGGAACCGGAGGTGCGCACCACTGCCATGGGCTGCTCGAAGCCCGGCAGGTCCGAGGCCGCAAGGTACTGGATGCGCCAGCCGCGGGGGCTGGACTCATCGGCCAATACCTCAACGGCCGGGCCCTCGTCGTTGGCCGCGTCGGCCAAGGCTGCCAGCAGTTCTGCTAGTTGTGCGTCCATATCCGGTTCTCGTTCCTTCGCCGACGATTTAGAAGTAGTAAGGGTAGTTGGACCAGTCAGGGTCGCGCTTGCCCAAGAACGCGTCGCGTCCTTCCACTGCTTCATCGGTCATGTAGGCCATGCGGGTGGCTTCACCGGCGAAGACCTGCTGCCCGGCCAAGCCGTCATCGGCCAGGTTGAAGGCGAACTTCAGCATGCGGATGGCCTGTGGCGACTGGCGGGCAATATCTGCCGCGTATTCCAATGCCACTTCTTCCAGGCGCCCGTGCTCCACCGATTCGTTGACCGCACCCATGCGGACCATGTCGTCGGCCGAGTATTCGCGGGCCAGGAAGAAGATCTCGCGAGCGGTCTTCTGCCCTACCTGGCGGGCCAGCAAGGCTGAACCGTAGCCTGCGTCGAAGGAGCCGACGGTTGCGTCGGTCTGCTTGAACTTGCCGTTCTGCTTCGAGGCGATGGTCAGGTCTGAGACCACGTGCAGCGAATGCCCGCCGCCGGCGGCCCAGCCGTTGACCACGCACAGCACGACCTTGGGCATGGTGCGCATCAGGCGCTGGACTTCCAAGATGTGCAGGCGTCCGGCACGGGCCGGGTCGATGGACTCGCGGGTCTCGCCCTCGGCATAGCGGTAGCCGTCGCGGCCGCGAATGCGCTGGTCCCCACCGGAGCAGAAGGCATGTCCGCCGTCTTTATCCGATGGACCGTTGCCGGTCAAGATCACGGTAGCGACATCGCTGGTCATCCGTGCATGGTCCATGGCCCGGTAGAGCTCATCTACGGTGTGCGGGCGGAAGGCATTGCGCACCTCTGGGCGGTCGAAAGCGATGCGCACGGTAGGCAGGTCTCGCACGATGTTTCCCTGGGCGTCACGCTCCACCTGGCGGTGGTAGGTAATGTCGGTGAAGTCGAAGCCTTCAACCAAGCGCCAGCGCTGTGGATCGAAGACATCAGAGACCTTCTTGGGCAAAACGGAATTATTCAGGCTACTCACCCTATGCATGCTAGTCGGTTTCGTGCCGAACTCTAAGAAAGCAGGCGTAGACTTTTCACGGCTTAAGACGCAAATGGGCGCGATATTTCCGCCGCCACGCTTCAGCCCGCCTTTTGGATCACGGGATTCATTTCACGATTTTTGTACCGGTTCAGCCTCTGGACCAGTGAGTCAGGAGTTCATCTATGCCATCTGGAGTGCATCACCGGGAAGATGCAGAAATCAGCGCAGAGGGTTATAAGAAATCCCTGAGTCGTCGCCACGTCCAGATGATCGCCATTGGCGGAGCCATTGGTGTGGGATTGTTCATGGGCTCCGGTGGCCGGTTGGCATCCACCGGTCCGGCCCTGGTGCTGTCCTATCTGGTAGCCGGTGCACTGGCCTACCTGCTGATGCGGGCGTTGGGAGAGCTGATCATGTATCGGCAGACCTCCGGATCCTTTGTCTCCTACGCGGCTGAGCTCTTCGGTCCCAAGGGCGCTTTCGTTTCCGGCTGGATGTACGTGCTGAATTGGATCATGACCGGCATTGCGGAGCTGATAGCGATTGGCTTGTACTTCCAATACTTCTTCCCGAATATGCCGGTCACCGTTTCGGCGTTCTGCGCGTTGCTGCTGCTGGTGGCAATTAACCTGTTCAGCGCCAAGGCCTTTGCCGAATTTGAATTCTGGGCAGCGTGCATCAAGGTCACCGCGATTATCTTGTTCCTGGCGGTGGGCATCTACATGGTGGTGACCAATGCGCAGGTAGGGGAGCACACAGCATCGGTTTCCAATCTCTTTATCGGAGACGAGAATGGCCAAGGTGGCTTGTTCCCTCGCGGCTTCTTTGTCAGCATCCTGGTGCTGAACTCGGTGATCTTCGCCTACAACGCCATTGAACTGGTGGGTATTGCCGCCGGTGAGATGGAGAACCCAGAAAAGGAAGTTCCCTCTGCGATCCGCGCCGTAGTAGTCCGCATCCTGGTCTTCTACGTAGGCAGTGTTTCGCTGTTGGCCATGGTGCTGCCCTGGCATGAATACGAATCCGGGGTGAGCCCGTTTGTGACTGTCTTCGAGAAGATGGGGCTGGGCTGGGTTGGCAGTGCGATGAACTTGGTGGTCATCACCGCCGCGCTGTCTTCATGCAATTCCGGGTTGTACTCCATTGGACGCATTCTGCGCACCATGAGCGGGAACGGGCATGCTCCGCAGTGGCTGTCGAAAATGAACAAGCATTTTGTTCCTTCCGCCGGCATCATTACCGTGGGCGTGGTTTACCTGGCCGGGGTCATCTTGAACATCTGGCTTGGTGAATCCTTCGCCTTCGACCTTGCGTTGAACACCGCCTCCATCGGCGTGCTGTTCACCTGGGCTTCGATCTTCGGCTGCCAGCTGATGCTGCGCCGCAAGAAGGGCGCGGTGTCGTCACTGCCCATGCCAGGCTCTCCGGTTACTGGTTGGGTTGGCCTGGTCAGCTTGCTGATCATCACCGTGCTGATTTCCTTCGATACCCTGACCGGAGAAAATGGTGAGGTCTTCCCGGTAGGGCTCTACACCATCGCCACGATTCCGCTGTTTGCCGTGGTGCTGTGGATCGGCTGGCGTTTCGCCCGCAAGCATGCCAAATCGAGCACCAATTTCTAAGCGGGGAACCAACTCGCCTGAAACAGCCAAGGGGCGCATCTGCATAATGCAGATGCGCCCCTTGGGTGTTGTGTTCGAGTGCTTAGGAGGTTCGGGTTTCATCCTGCTTCACTGCAGCGAGGATGCCGGTGTCCAATGCATCGGGGATCTCGGTGCCGCGCAGCGAAGCACCTGCGGTTTCCGGCATGAACTTGATGGCGATCGCACCAATGACACATGCTGCCATCATGTAGATGGCTGGGAAGAGCAGGAAGCCGGTGGCATTGATCGCTGCCTCGTTGACCATGGCTGCGGTGCCACCGAAGATCGCCGTAGCGATGTTGTAGGTGATGGCAAAGCCTGCGAAACGCACATGGGAAGGGAACATGGCCGGGAAGGTTGCGGTAATCGTGGCTAGCTGTGGAATATAGAGCAGGCCCAGTACTGCGAAGCCGACAATGGCCAAGGCGAAGGACTGGCCCATCAGCCAGAACATTGGCAGCGCCAGCACGAACAAGCCGATCACCGAGGCGTACCACATTGGTTTTCGCCCGACCCGGTCAGAGAGCGAGCCGGCAAATGGAATGACCGCCATCATCGCTACCTCACCAATCAAGATGGTGGCCAGCGAAGCGTTGGGATCCAATCCCAGCTGGGTTTCCAGATAGGTAGGCATGTAGCTGAGCAGCGTGTAGTTCACGACGTTCAGTGCGATGACCAGACCGGTCATGGTCAGCATCGGGCGCCAGTAGGTCATTACCAGTTCCTTGAGCGAACCGCCCTGCTGGGCTTCGCCGGCTGCTTCGATCTCCTGGAAGACAGGGGTGTCCTCCAGCTTGCTACGCAGGTACAGGCCGATCAGGCCCATTGGCAATGCGAGGAAGAATGGAATACGCCAGCCATAAGCCATCATGGCTTCTTCGCTGAGCATCACTTGCAGGCCAAGCATCACGGCCGTACCCAAGGCGAAACCGCCCAAGGTGCCGAATTCCAAGAATGAGCCGAAGAATCCGCGCTTGCGGTCCGGCGCATATTCTGCCATGAACGTGGCCGCACCGCCGTATTCGCCGCCGGTGGAGAAGCCCTGGACCATGCGCAGCAGCACCAGCAGAATTGGTGCGGCGATGCCAATGGTTTCAAAGGTCGGCAGTACGCCGATGAGGAAGGTGGCCAGGGACATCAAGATAATGGTCAACGCCAAAATCTTCTTGCGTCCCAGCTTGTCGCCCAGTGGGCCCCAGACCAGGCCGCCAATCGGGCGGACCAGGAAGGAGAGGGCGAAGGTGGCCAGAGCCATGAAGGTGCCGCCCTCGGTGGGGAAGAAGTGGGCGGTGATATAGGTGACGGCTACGGCGTAGACACCGTAGTCGAACCATTCTGTCATATTACCCATGGCCGAAGCGGCGGTGGCCTTGCGTACTTCTTGCCGGCCTTCTTGGGTGTTCATGTCCGGACCAATGTCATGGTCAAGGTCTGGAGTGAAATTATGGGTATTCGTGTTGTCGTTTGGCTGGCTATTTTCCGGTTGCATCGCTGCTCCGTCGTTTTCAGCTTTCCGTCGACCGATCGTCCCAAGGCCAGGAAGTAATTCATCGCCTTGGCCGCGGTCCACGATCTGGGATTTTCCCAGAGTCCGTTAAGTACCAGAGGGTATTCGAATCAATTTCTAATATCAACCACTGACATGGAATCGATTGGACACCGCGTGGGATAAAAGGCAATTAGAACAGCCAGGAGCAGCCCGGATGGCCAAGGGTTGAAAAAGTGCAATTGTGAAAATTTGCTGACCCGCGACTTTATTATTGAACGAATGGTCGGTAAGTTTAGGTGTTGAGAGTCACTTACCACTTTGGCATAAGGAGCACAGATGACCGAGGCATTTCTCGTTGGTGGAGCACGTACGCCGGTAGGCCGTTACGGCGGAGCGCTCAGTGCTGTGCGCCCCGACGACCTGGCCGCAGTGACCATCCGCCGTGTCATTGAAGACGCAGGGATCGATCCGGCACACGTGGATGAAGTGATCTACGGAAACGCCAACGGCGCCGGCGAAGAGAACCGCAACGTGGCACGCATGGCAGCCTTGCTCGCAGGCCTTCCGGTGACAGTCCCCGGGATAACCGTCAATCGCCTATGCGCCTCGGGCATGAGCGCCATTACGATGGCCAGCCATATGATCAAGGCAGGAGCTGCGGACATCGTGATCGCCGGCGGCACCGAATCCATGTCGCGCGCCCCCTGGGTGATGGAAAAGCCATCCAAGGCCTTCGCCAAGCCAGGAGCAACCTTCGACACCTCCATCGGCTGGCGCTTCACCAACCCGCAGTTCCTCTCCGGCGAATACTCGCGTGATGGCAAGGCCACCTTCTCCATGCCGGAGACCGCTGAGGAAGTCGCCCGCCTCTACAACATCTCCCGCGAGGAGTGCGACCAGTTCGCCATGCAGTCCCACGAAAAGGCCATCGCCGCCATTGAAGCTGGCCGCTTCGTCGATGAAATCGTCCCGGTGACCGTCAAGCACCGCAAGGGCGAGAGCATCGTGGACACCGATGAAGGCCCGCGCCCCGGCACCACCATGGACGTGCTGTCCGGACTGCGCCCGGTCGTCAAGGGCGGCAGCGTAGTTACCGCCGGCAACGCCTCCACGCTGAACGACGGCGCCTCGGCCATCCTGGTGGTTTCCGAACGCGCCCTGAAGAAGTACGGGCTGACCCCGCGCGCCCGCATCGTCGATGGCCAGGCCGCCGGCCTGGAGCCGGAAATCATGGGCATGGGCCCAGTTCCAGCCACCCGCAAGGTGCTGGAACGTGCCGGGCTGGGCATCGAGCAGATCGGCGCCATGGAGATCAATGAAGCCTTCGCCAGCCAGTCGCTGGCCAGCATGCGCGAACTCGGCGTCGACCAAGAGATCGTGAATCGCGACGGGGGAGCCATCGCATTGGGCCATCCGCTGGGATCCAGCGGTTCGCGCATCGTGATCACCCTGCTGGGCCGCATGGAACGCGAACTGGTCTCAGCGCAGCGCAAGCTGGCGGTCGCCACCATGTGCGTCGGCGTGGGTCAAGGCTCGGCCATCTTGCTGGAAGGAGCCTAAAGTGGAAAGCCTCGATAGCGAATTCCAGACCCTCAAGGTCAGCGAAACCGATGATCGACTATGGGTCCGGCTCCACCGGCCCGAGGTGCGCAATGCGATCGACCAGGCGATGGTCGACGAACTGCATGCCGTCTGCGATTACCTGGAAAGGAATCCCAAAATCCTGATCTTGGCCGGCACTGCCAGCCAAGCGCCCAGCGCCGCGAATCCCAAGGGGAGCAAGGGGATCTTTGCTTCCGGTGCCGACATTTCGCAGCTGCGAGAACGCCGCCGCGATGATGCACTCGCCGGGATCAACTCTGGGATCTTCGATCGCGTCGCCAAGCTGCCGATGCCCGTGATCGCCGCCCTTGACGGATTTGCTTTGGGCGGGGGAGCAGAACTGGCCTACGCCGCGGACTTCCGCATCGGCACCGAAGAGCTGCGCATGGGCAATCCCGAAACCAACCTCGGCATCATCGCCGCGGCCGGCGCGACCTGGAGGCTCAAGGAGCTGGTGGGTGAACCGATGGCCAAGGAGATCCTCCTGGCTGGCAAGGTGCTCACCGGCCGGCAGTGCCTGGAAACAGGACTGATCACGGAAATGCATCCGGCCAGCGAACTGGATGCGGCGGCTGAGGCGCTGGCTGATCGCATTGCGGCCCAGGATCCCTTGGCTGTGCGGATCACCAAGTCGGTATTCCACGCTCCGCGTGAAGCCCATCCGGCCATCGACACTTTGGCCCAGGGGATGCTGTTCGAATCCCAAGCCAAGTTTGAACGCATGCAGGCATTCCTTGATCGAAAGAAGAAGTAACCATGAGTGCAACCAATGAAATTGTGATGGGCCAGCTGCCTAAGTACAGCGGAGTACTCGGCGGCGGCCGCATGGGCGCGGGAATCGCCCACGCCCTGCTGACCAGTGGCAGCACGGTGGTTGTCGTTGAGCGCGATGAGGCCTCTGCGCAGGCTGCCTATGAGAGGGTCGCCGAGTCCGTCGACAAGTCCATCGCGCGCGGCGTCGTGTGCGAATCCAAAGATGAGCTCATGCAGCGTTTCTCGGTGAGCACGGACTACGAGCAATTCGCCACCGCTCAATTGGTGATCGAGGCAGTTCCGGAAATCTGGGATTTGAAGGTCTCCTCGCTGCAGGCTGTGGAGCAGGTGCTGGACGCCGAGGCCGTGCTGGCCTCGAATACGTCCTCCCTGTCGGTCAGCGGGCTGGCTAAGGAACTGGCTCGGCCCGGCAAGTTCCTCGGGCTTCATTTCTTCAACCCGGTGCCCGCCTCGACGCTCATCGAGGTGGTCATCGGCGAGCAGACTGATAAGAACCTGGTTGATGCATCGCGCAGCTGGGTACAGGCGCTGGGGAAGACCGCCGTGGTGGTCAATGACGCTCCGGGCTTCGCTTCTTCGCGCCTGGGCGTGGCAATCGCCCTGGAAGCCATGCGCATGGTGGAAGAAGGCGTAGCCAGCGCCGAAGACATCGATAATGCCATGGTCCTGGGTTACAAGCACCCGACCGGACCGCTGAAAACCACCGACATTGTCGGCTTGGATGTGCGCCTGGGAATCGCAGAATACCTCCATGAGACCTTGGGTGACCGGTTTGCTCCACCGCAGATCCTCAGGGATATGGTGGCCGAGGGCAAGCTGGGGCGCAAGAGCGGCCAAGGCTTCTACAGCTGGTAGGAAACCCGCCATATAACCTTCAGCGACAATGGCCTCCGCCGGTCAGGAATGACTGGCGGAGGCCATTGTCCCTCTGGATCCTAGAAGAGATGTCCTAGCAGTGAAGCAAAGAGCTCATCTGGATCATGTGACAGTCCCTTGGAATCAAACCACTCGCACAAATTGACGCAGTCGCGGTGCAAGAAGTCCATGCCTTGCGGATTGCCCGCCAAATCCACGCACTGCGGAACATCGATGACCACTAGGCGCTCGCCGGAAACCAGGAGGTTGTAGGCGGACAGGTCGCCATGGGCAATGCCCAATCCAGCGAACTTCTCAAGGGCGTCAGTGAGTTGATCCCATAGTGCGGGAAGCCGTGGATCAAAGCGCGCAAGCTGTTGCAGGCGGGGTGCTGCCGCCAGCGAATTGTCCGGGTCGGCAATGAATTCCATGAGGATTTCGGTGCCGTCAATCTGTACCGGATACGGCACCGAAATGCCGGCTTCGTAACAGCGCAAGAGGTAGGTCCATTCCGCGTTGGCCCACTGCAAAGCGGCGATGTCCCGGCCGTAGGCGGAATTGTTGCTGATGGCTCGATTATCGCGCGAGCGCCGGGCAGACCTGCCATCGCTATAAGCTTGCGAACGGCTGAATTGCAGGTGGTCGCGGGAGCGATAGCGTTTGGCGGCCAGTAAGCTTGAGCGCTCCTGTGTTGCTCGTTCCAACAGGAAGACGTCGCCTTCTTTGCCGGTTTTGAGGATGCCTAATTCGGTGTCTACGGCACCGGCGTCCTCAATCAGCCATAGCGGGTATGGTTGCGGCCCGCGCATGCCCTTTTCGATAAACGGCCAGGTGGAGTAGCGCTGGCCAGCCGGTGGCTCATCCGAGGATGATTCGTTCCATACGGGCTTGTGCCTGCGGAATTTGAGTTTGGTATCTGCGTCAGCGAAGTTGGACGAGGTTACCTGTGAGCTGGTGGTTGGTTCTCCAGCAGGAAAATGCATGGGGATAAGTCCTTAGAAAAAGAGATCAATGACCGGGAACGGCGGTAGGCAATCATCGTTACCCCTCCTTCAATAGACTGATTGGCAGTTGCCAATGAGTAGAACTCTACAACAGAGAATCAATATGTTGCAATGGGTAAATGAGCCAGGGCCTGAACTATCAAAAGCAAAGCGGAGATCTGGAATGGGAAGGATCCGTGAATGCGCGGCATATTTGCGGAGCCTTTTATCGAATGGGTCGCCACGAGTGGCTTAGTGCCCGGGGCTGGCAGCAAATGCACGAGGGCGGAGTCAGCAAAGTCGTGGACCTGCGCAACCCCAACGAGATCCGCCGGCGGGAGCATGACCCCGCCGTACCCCAGGCAGCGTTCTCCGGCATTGAACTGGTGAACCTGCCGCTGGAGACGCCCGGCAATCCGAGGTTCGAATCGATTGCCGTGCCATATATGAATCACACCGCCATGTACAGGTTGGTGTGCGAAGAATTCGGCGACCAACTGCGTGCAGTCTTCGAGAATTTGGCGAACTCCCAAGGGTCAACCGTGATCCACTGTTCGGCAGGCCGCGACCGCTCCGGCTTGATTGCCACCATACTGCTGGATCTCGCAGGTTCCCGGGATCAGATTCTCGTCCATGATGAGCTGGCGGTGCGGGGTATCAATGAATGGCGTCGTGTCTCGCCGCGAAAGCATCCCTACGAGAGCTATCGGGGTGAAGAAGAGCTGCGGGAAATCATTCAAGAAAGAGCCACGGCCCTGTCGGAATTCTGTGCATGGCTTGGTACGGCCCGCTCCTATCTGCTGTCCCAGGGCATGAGCGAGGAGGGGCTCGATCACCTGAGTGATCTCGCACGGAATTCCTGAGTAGCGGGCGGGGTGGAGAATTCTCGCGAACAACAATTTGAGGTGTTCCCGGTCACGCTCTTGCTGGTAAGGTTAAGGTTAATACTGACCGACCGTTCAGGAAGGAATTATGTCGATGTCGACAAAACAGATCAGCGTGGTACCCAGCTTTATCGCCGGAGAATGGCGGACCCCGCAGTCCGAGGGCGGAACAGAAGTCCGCGACGCCAACACCGGAGAACTTCTAGCCACTGTCACCAATGACAAGCTGGATGTTGCAGCGGCGGTGGACTATGGCCGTGGCACCGGGCATCAGGAGCTGGCCAAGCTCTCCTTGCATGAGCGCGCACTCAAGCTCAAGGAACTCGCGCTGTATCTGAACGAGCGACGCAAAGACCTTTACGAGATTTCCTTCAAGACCGGGGCCACCAAAATCGATTCCATGGTGGATATCGATGGCGGAATCGGTGTTCTGTTCACATTCTCATCCAAGGGCCGCCGTGAACTTCCCAATAGCAATGTCATCCTGGACGGGCCAACGGAACCGCTGAGCAAGGACGGCTCTTTTATCGGCACGCATATCTACACCGCAATGAGTGGTGTCGTTGTGCAGGTCAACGCGTTCAACTTCCCGGTATGGGGCATGCTCGAAAAGTTTGCCCCGGCGTTTATCGCTGGTGTTCCCACCATCGTCAAGCCAGCGACTCCAACGGGGTACCTCACCGAGGCAGCCGTGAGGATGATGCTCGAATCAGGCATCCTTCCCGAAGGGTCCCTGCAGCTTCTCTCGGGATCAGCCCGCGACCTGATGGACCACCTCGACTACCGTGACATGTTCGCCTTCACCGGCTCGGCCGCCACGGCCAGCAAGCTGAAGTCCCATCCAAATGTCATCGACGGGGGAGTGCGCTTCGCAGCAGAAACCGACTCCCTGAACGCGGCCATCCTCGGCCCTGATGCAGAGGAGGGAACAGCGGAATTCGAGGCCTTCGTCAAGGTCGTCGTCACCGAGATGACCTCCAAGGCCGGCCAGAAATGCACCGCGATCCGCCGCAATATCGTGCCTTCCCATCTGGTAGAACCGGTCATTGCCGCCATCGGCCAGCGAATCGAGCAGCGGGTTGTCATTGGCGACCCCCGCGTCGAGGGCGTGACCATGGGTGCCTTGGCTTCCCTGGAACAGCTGGCTGATGTGCGTGCTGCAGTGCAGGACATGATTGACGCTGGTGGAGAGCTGGCCTTTGGCCGCCTGGATGCCCCAGCCGTACGCGTGGCGCCAGAACGCGACGCCGTGGCCGAATTCGGTGCCTTCATGTCTCCGGTGGTTCTGCGATGGGCCGATGCCCGCAACCCGCTTGTGCACTCCCGCGAGGCGTTCGGACCGGTCAGCTCCGTCATCGGCTACGACAATCTTGACGAAGCCGTGCGGCTGGCCGCCATGGGTGCAGGGTCGCTGGTAGCCACCGTGTGCAGCAATGACACCGACACCGTGCGTTCACTGGCCCTGGGAATCGCCGCCCACCATGGCCGCGTGCACATCCTGAACCGGGAAACCGCGCGATCAACGACCGGTCACGGTTCACCAGTGCCACACCTGGTCCATGGTGGCCCAGGGCGCGCCGGCGGCGGCGAGGAGCTGGGCGGAATCCGATCAGTGAAGCACCATATGCAGCGCACTGCCGTTCAGGGCTCGCCGAATATGCTCACTGCGCTCAGCGGCGTCTGGCATGCCGGTGCTGAACAGCGCCTGGCCGGATGCGAAAAGTTCGGCGGCCAGGAGCAATATACGCACCCGTTCCGCAAGTCGCTGGCCGAGCTGCAAGTAGGCGATGGCTTCGCCTCTGATCTGCGCGTAGTGAACCTTGAAGAGATCAGCGAATTCGCCAAGAAAACTGGCGACACCTTCTACGCCCACACCGATGCAAAGGCAGCCGAAGCGAACCCGTTCTTCCCGGGAATCGTCGCCCACGGGTACCTGCTCGTGTCGTGGGCTGCCGGCCTCTTCGTAGAGCCAGCGCCGGGGCCAGTGTTAGCCAACTACGGATTGGAATCCCTGCGCTTCATCACCCCGGTGGCTGCCGGAGATTCAATCCGCGTGACCCTGACGGCCAAGAAAATCACGCCGCGAGTCACCGATGAATATGGCGAGGTCGCATGGGATGCGATCTTGCACAACCAGAATGATGAGATTGTCGCGACCTACGATGTCTTGACCTTGGTGGAGAAAGAAAACCTCACCTACGCCAACTTCGAAGGCTAAAACGCAACTTCAGCAAGGGTGGATGCCGTCAACCACGGCATCCACCCTTTTGCGTGCTCGGAGCCAGGACAGCTTTGCCGGATATCTATGAAAGCGTTTCCAATTTTGGCAAGATTTGACGCGGAGTGAAAAAATTTTAGGGCAATTTATGCGGACAGTTTCGCGGGTTTAATGTATTTACAGAAATTTACTCATTGGAGAGAGCTAAGAAAACGCTTACAGTTGTGTCGCAGGTCATACGTTGATGGGGAACGTGTGGTTGAGCGATCCCGACGCTGTCGCGTCGAGCTATCGCAGCCCGATCATCACAACATAAGGAGTTTTTCTGTGGAACTTTTGCCATCACGCGCCAAATCAACACAACGCCGGCACGGAGCCAGGACGGTGAAGCCGGTGGCAGCACTCGGCGCCTCGCTCGCCCTGCTCGCCGCACCGTTGTTCGCAGCACCCGCCCAAGCCGCCACCCCATCCAACGACGGCAAGGATGTCATCCTCAACCTGTTCCAATGGAACTGGAATTCGGTAGCCCAGGAATGCGAGTCCAGCATCGGCCCAGCAGGATATGGCTACGTCCAGGTCTCGCCTCCAGCTGAGCACCTGCGCGGCACTGCATGGTGGACCTCATACCAGCCGGTGAGCTACAAGGTGGACTCGAAACTGGGCAACCGCGAGGAATTCTCCGCCATGGTCAAAAGCTGCAACGACGCAGGCGTGAAAGTGATCGCAGACGCCGTGGTCAATCACATGACCGGAGCCGGGCAGACCGGTACTGGAACCGCAGGCTCGGCTTTCTCCGATGACAACTTCCCAGAGTATTCGGCCCAGGACTTCAACGATTGCCGCACCAACATCACCAACTATGCCGACCGCTGGCAAGTGCAGCACTGCCGCCTCGTGGGCTTGCAGGATCTGAAAACCTCCAGCAGCTACGTCCAGCAAAACATCGCCGACTATCTCGATGACCTCGTCTCGCTTGGGGTATCCGGATTCCGCATCGATGCCTCGAAGCACATGCCCGCAACGGACCTCGAAGGCATCAAATCCAAGATGAAGAACCCCGGCGTGTACTGGGTGCACGAGGTGATCGGGGCGTCGGGTGAACCGATCCAGGAAAGCGAGTACCTCGGCAGCGGCGACTCGCACGAATTCGACTACTCGCGACAGCTCAAGCATGATTTCGACGCGCAAATCGCCAACTTGCGCTTCATCGGCGACGGCAAGCTCACCAGTGACCGGGCCGGGGTTTTTGTCACCAACCACGACACCGAACGCAACGGCGAATCCATGAACTACAAGTGGGGCGCCAAGTACCTGCTGGGCAATGTTTTCATGCTGTCCTGGCCCTACGGGTCACCCACCGTGTATTCCGGATTCGCGTTCACCGACAAGGATGCAGGCGCTCCGGGCGCCAGTGACGCATCGGTACCCAATGCCGACTGCGACTCCTCCGCCTGGACCTGCGAACAGCGGCAAGATGAAATCACCGGAATGGTGGGCTTCAACAACGCCGTCGGCGACGCGGCTGTCAGCAATTGGTGGGACGATGGCGGCAACCAGATCGCATACGGCCGCGGCAATAAGGGCTTCGTAGCCATCAACAACACCTCGGCGGCAACCACCCGCGAATACACCAGCTCGCTGGCCGGTGGCACCTATTGTGACGTGGTGTCCGGAGGCGATTGCTCGAAGACCATCACTGTGGGCGCCGACGGCAAGTTCACCGCGACACTGCCTGCCTACGGTGCCTTGGCCCTGCACATCGGTGGCGTATCCGATGGCGGATCAGGAACGCCGGATCCGGTCGAGGACACCGCTGATGTCAGCGTCGCGGTCACCGCCCAAACCGTCATGGGGCAGAACATCCGCATCGTCGGCAACCAGCCGGAACTAGGCAGCTGGGATCCGGCCAAGGCGCCACAGCTATCAGCTGCCAGCTACCCGAGCTGGAGCGGAACGGTGGACCTTCCGGCAGGAACGCAGTTCGAATACAAGTACGTCAAGTACGACCAGAGCGGCAATGCCACGTGGGAATCAGGGGCCAACCGCATCGCGACCGTGAATGCGGACGGTTCCCTGAACCTGAACGACAGCTGGCGCAATTAGCCACAAAAAAATGATCCCGCCCCAGTTCACACTGGGGCGGGATCATTCTAGGTTCAGCTACTTTTCGGTTTTGGCATTCAGCTCGTCCAAGGTTGCCTGCTTGGCTTTTTGCAAGGCCAGCTCTTCCTCGTCCAGCTCGACCTGCACCGGCTCGGCAGCCTGGGCAGGGAGGCCACGCCACAGAAAGTAGCCGTACGCGGCGGCCAGGGCGATGAAGACGTAGAGGCCAAGCATGCCCAGCATTGGCGAAATCAAGAAGTACACCACCAGGTCCGCGATAGCTGCCACAGCCAGCAGCAGCCAGCCTTCGCGAACGCCGCGCGCAATCATGACGAAGGAAGCGAAAATGGCGGCGTCAGCGAAATACATCACCCAGACTTCCGGGGTGGCGGTCAAGAAGCCGGAGTTGAAGAGGAAGGGGCCGAAGCGCAAGGCCACCAGCAGGATCAAGCCGACAACCATGCCCACGGCAGACCAGAGGGTGACCGGGGTCTTGGTCACTTCGCGAGTGAACTTGCCGTTGAGCTTGAACTGCGAAAAACGCCATAGGCCGAAAATCGGCAGGAGCAGCAACGGGATCGCGTAGATCAGGCCCAGCAGGTCATACTGCAATGCGGAGATCATGGGTCCTACGAAAACCGAGAGGATCAGCGTCCACCAACCCAAATCATTGCGGTGCGCAAGAAGGATTGCGGAGACGAAAACTAGCAGCATGCTAGCGGCTGACAGCAGGATCTGGACATAGGAACTACCGCTGTCTGCAGTAGCCATGAACAGGGTTTCTAAGAAGGAATCCACGGTGCTCTTCACTCGATCGATTGGCAACGACAGGTGCACGAGGCACCCCTTCGATGCTAACGGTGATTTCTGTGAGGAAGACAAGATTACAAGGAGGCATACGCCACATTGCCGCTTGCCCTGTGGCACGCTTAAACGACGCTGACTCCCACCGATCAGGTGGGAGCCAGCGCAAGATGCAATCCAGCGATTAAGCCGCTGTGGTGTGCAATCCGTTGAAGAGCAATGAAATGGCTTGGTCTTCCAATTCTGGTCCGTTAATCGGACCGTCAGCGCGGTACCAATCCACTACAGAGTTGATCAGGCCGAACAGCAACCTGGCCGTGGCCCGCGGTTCCAAGTCCGCGCGCAGCTTGCCGTCGGATTGGGCTGCGGTGACCAGCTCAGCGAGCTGGCGGTCCATCGCACGTCGGCGCTGAAGAGCTTGGCGTTCCAGTTCGGTGTTGCCGCGCAAGCGCAGCAGCAGTGTCACGTAGGAACGCTTGGCCAACAGGATCCGGAAGGTAGCGCGCAAGAAGAATTCCAAACGCTCATCGGCGCTGCCCTCATGGGAGCGGACCTCGGCGATCACCGCTTCCAGGGGAATGAGCGCTTCATCCAACGCCAGACGCAGCAGGTCCTCTTTGGAAGGGACGTGGTGGTAAATCGCGGACTTGCTGATACCCAGCCGGTCAGCGAGCTTGCCCATGGAGGTCGCGTCGTAGCCGTATTCGTTGAATGCCTCTACGGCAATGCGCAATACGGTTTCCTGGTCGTACCCGGGGCGGCCACGCTTGGCCGGACGGTTCACAATATCGGTAGTTTCCATGATTTATCGATTATCCCATGTGCTCACTGGGTTAGCTGTTGCGCAGATCAAAGATGCGCTTGAGCTTGCCCAAGGAACGCTCCAAGGATTCTGGCTCGACCACGTCGATGGCGCAGGAAGAACCGACGTGGATCTTGATCAGCTTGGCCAGCTCCTTGGCCCCGTTGGCGGCGTCCCCGGATGAGGCATCCATGCGGCGCTCCACCTTCACTGCCAGCTGGTCCATGCGGTCTGGACGGGAAAGGATGAGCTGGAAGTGCGGCGAAAGCGATGGCACCTTCAGGATCAATTCCTCGATCTGGCTTGGGAACAGGTTCACCCCGCGCAGGATGATCATGTCATCGCTGCGTCCGGTGATCCGGCCCATGCGACGGTGACCTGGGCGGGAGGTACCTGGCATCAGGCGGGTCAGATCATGGGTGCGGTAGCGGATGATTGGCAGTGCCTGCTTGGTCAGCGAGGTGAAGACCAGCTCGCCGTGTTCGCCGTCCGGCAGCACCTTGGTCTCGTCGAAGGCGTCAATGATTTCTGGGCGGAAGTGGTCTTCCCAGATGTGGCTGCCGTCCTTGCGTTCGCCGTTCTCGCCAGCCACGCCAGGGCCCATGACTTCGGACAGGCCGTAGATGTCGCAAGCGGTGATGTTGAACATCTCTTCCAGCTCGTGGCGCATTTCCTCGGTCCACGGTTCCGCGCCGAGCACGGCAACCTTCAGCGAGGTGGCACGAGGGTCCAGGCCCTTGCGCTGCATGGCATCGCCAATGGTCAGCAGGTAGGTCGGGGTGCACAAGATAGCATCCGGCTCGAAGTCCTGGATCAGGGAAATCTGCTTGTCGGTCTGTCCGCCGGACATCGGAATGACGGTGGCACCGAGGTATTCAGCTGCCGCGTGGGCACCGAGGCCGCCGGTGAACAGGCCGTAGCCGTAGGCGTTGTGTACCTTCCAGCCTGGCTTCACGCCGGCCATGCGCAGGCAGCGGGCGCCGAGCTTGGCCCAGTCTTCCAAGTCCTGCTTGGTGTAGCCGACCACGGTCGGCTGCCCGGTGGTGCCAGAGGAGGCATGGATGCGGGCGATCTCATGCTGCGGTACCGCGAACATGCCGAAGGGGTAGTTCTTGCGCAGGTCTTCTTTGTCGGTGAACGGGAACTTGGCCAGATCGGCCAGTTCTTTCAGATCATCCGGGTGCACCCCAGCGGCATCGTACTTCGCCGTGTAGTACGGCACGTTGTTATAAGCATGGTGCAGCGTTTCCTTCAGGCGGGTCAGCTGGATCGCTTCGATCTGCTCGCGGCTCATGCTCTCTTCTGGATCAAGCGGATTCGGAAGGCTGTCGCGGTCGGTGTTCTGAGACATGCTGAAACTTTCGTGTGGAGTGGGCTGGGTGCTTAGCGGCTTTGAGGCTTTGGGACCGTGCGCGAACGTCCGCGGAACTGCGCCACGGTTTCAATTGAGCCGTCGGCCGCTGGCTGGGTCACCGTGATGTCATAGATCCCGCTGCGTCCTTGCTGCGAGACTCGGTTGCCGGTGGCGGTCAGCACTCGTCCGGGAATTGCTGGCTTGAGGAAGTTGACGTCAGCGCCCGAAGCGACCGTGATGGTCTCATCGGAGCCATCCTGCGGATTGCAGGTCAACGCAAATGCCGTGTCTGCTAAAGCGAAGATCATGCCACCGTGGCCAATACCAAAGCCGTTGAGCATTTCCTGGCGCAGCGTCATCGTGATGACTGCGTGCCCATCGGAGACCTCGACGACTTCGATTCCCATCCACTGGGTCGCGTAGTCATTGTGGAGAATGGCGTGTGGGACCGTATTCCCTACTTGCGTTTCGCTCATCGTCTTCCTTCGCCGAATTATTTACCGAACGATCATTAGGTAATAACATTATGTGAGCTAAGTCAAGTTGCACCAGTGGATTCGCGGTACTGTTTCAGCCAGCGAAAATCCGGTCGTGAACCGAGCGGATGAAAGGCTCTTTGATCCGGTTATAGTCCATGACCAGACCATTTGCTCCGTCAGCAGCAGCCAGTGCGCATGCAGCTTCCCGTTTAATTGCGGCGTATGCCGTCCTGTCCGCTTCATTTTGTTTCAGGTGCTCGCGAAAAATCAGGTGCCGCAGATACTCGGGGCTTCCCGCGCTGAAGACATGGATATTGGCATCGGCCAATCCCGAATTTGCTGCAGGCTTTAGCATGCGGTGGCCGTACCATCCAGGTTCCCTGTGCCAGAGGACCAGGCCGGCAGACTCCAGCGCCGGAACATAGGCGTTCTCTTGGTTCGCATCGGGAACCAGCAAAATCACATCGATGATGGGTTTGGCAGGCAAGCCGGGAACTGACGTTGAACCGGTGTGCTCAATAGCCAGCGCAGTTGAGCCCAGCGCTTGGGCGAGGCACGCGTGCAGGGCGAGGAAATCCGGGACCCAGTGCGGCGATGGTTCAGCAATCTCGATCAGGCCGCGCAACAGTTCGCCGCCCACCGCCTCATATTCGGGGTCTTCCTCGGGCTGGCTGTTGAGCAGCGGGAAATAGGGCAGGGTGCACAAGAAGCGTGCAGCATCCGGCCATCTCGGATCGGTGGAGGATGCGGAAACGACGCAGCCGATGGCACGGTAGAAACCAACCGCATCAGCTGCGGTGGTGGCCCAAAGAATTTTCTTCTGGCTGTCGCGAAGCTCGAAGAGCAGCGCCCGGCCCAGGCCCTGGTGCTCGTGGGAGCCGTCAACTGCCAGATATTCAACGCATAGCGCGTATTCGTCGCTGTGCCGATAGACGACCAGCGCCACGATCTGGCCAGTGGCAGCGGCCTGGACAAGAACCTGCAGGTTCTCGCATTCATCGAGCAGTGCTTCAAGCTCCTGCTCGTTGGCAGGTTCGGCGGCCAGCACCAGCAGCTGGCGTACCGCCGGATCGTTGCGGTAGTCGCTGATGTTGATATGGTGCATGGCCGCCGTTTCCTTAGCTAGCTAGATTTCTTCGGTGCATCCCAAGGCGTCCAGGGCGAAGGCGTAGTCCCAGGCACGAGCCTTCCAGGACTCGTAGCGTCCCGACGCGCCGCCATGGCCGCCATCCATTTCGGTCTTCAGCACGATCGGGGCATCCCCGGCGCCGATTTCACGCAGCTTGGCCACCCACTTGGCCGGTTCCACATACAGTACACGGGTGTCATTGAGCGAGGTGACCGCAGCGATCTTCGGGTAGTTCTGCGCGGTGACGTTTTCGTAGGGGGAGTAGGACTTCATGTAGTCATACACCTGTTTGCTCTCAATCGGGTTGCCCCATTCTTCCCATTCAAGGGCCGAGAGCGGAAGCTCTGGATCCAAGATGGAGGTCAGGGCATCGACGAATGGCACCTGCGCGATGATCGCGGTGTACAGCTGCGGCGCCAGGTTCGCGATGGCACCCATCAGCAAGCCACCGGCTGAACCGCCCAAGGCGACAATGCGCTGCGGATCGGCGACGCCGGAATCGATCAGGTGCTGGGTGGAGTCGATGAAGTCGGTGAAGGTGTTCTTCTTATTCAGCTTCTTGCCCTGCAGGTACCAGTCGCGGCCCAGCTCGCCGCCACCGCGTACGTGGGCAATGACAAAGGCCACGCCGCGATCAAGCACGCTCAGCCGCGGGATGCCGAACCCGGGGTCCATCGAAGCCTCGTAGGAACCGTACCCGTAGATCAGCACCGGTTGCGGAACCGAGATATCCAGATCTGCCCGGCGCATGATGGTCAGCGGAATCTTGGTGCCATCAGCGGCCGTGGCCCAATCGCGGGTGGACAGGTACTTGGCTGGATCAAAGTCATTGACCGGGGTCTGCTTGCGCAGCACCAGCGACTGGTCCGCCAGCCACAGGTCGTAGACGCGTGCCGGGGTGAAGTCCGCGGTATAGCCGATTCGGATCAGTGGAGCATCGAGTTCGGCGAAGGTGGCCGAGGCGGTGAACAGCTCATCGTCGAAATCCGGTTCAATCGCTGGCTGCTGAGCCTTAGTGCCCAATCCGTCCAAGGCGATGAGCTGTACGCGCTCGCAGGTATCGCGGCGAACCGAAAGCACCACGTGGGTTCCGGTCAGTGCGGTGCCCTCGACCTTGACAGTATCTTCATGGGCCACCACGGTCTGCCACGTGGCTGGGTCGGTGTCCGCGCCCAGCTCATCCAGGCTCGCCAGCGACACCATGTTGTTCGGTGCCTGATGGTCATGGGTGATCAATGCCTGATTGGTTCCAGGCATCAGATCCACTCCGTGCAAGATGCGCAAGGTGCGTGGCACCAGCAGGGTTACCTCTGCTGCAGGAGCGGTCAGATCCAGGATGCTGGTCTCGGCGTATTCGGAGTTGCCGCTGGAAATCATCAGGGTCTTGCGATCCGGGCTCAAGTCGAAGCCCAGCCACATGCCCGGGTCATTTTCTTCGAAGACGATCTTGTCTTCGGCCGGGCTGGTGCCCAACCGGTGCGCACGGATCTGGTGCGGACGCCAGGTCTGGTCAACCACGGTGTAGAAGACGGTTGAGGAATCAGGGGAGAAAGCAATCCCGTAGAACACGCCTTCAATGGTGTCAGCCAGCAGCTGGCCTGTTTCCAGGTCCTTGATGTACAAGGTGAACCGCTCATCGCCGGCGTTGTCCACGCAGTAGGCGAGCAGGTTGCCTTCCTCATTCAGGGCCATCCCGCCCAGGGAGAAGAACGGCTGGCCTTCGGCTAGCGCATTGCCATCAAGCAGCACCTCTTCTGCGGGCAATGCGTTCTGGGCATCGATGACCGGGGGAGTCCAGTTGGCTACCTGGTCCTCGGTGTCCACGGCCTTGACGCGGCATTGGACGGTGTACGGCTTGCCTTCGGCTGAACGGGTGAAGTACCACCAGCCGCGTCGACGTACGGGAACCGACAAATCGGTTTCCACGGTGCGCGCCTTGATCTCGTTGAACAGCGCGTCCCGCAGCGGCTGCTGATGCGCTGCGACGGCATCGGTGTATTCATTTTCTGCGGCCAGATGCGCAAGTACTTCTGGGCTGGTTTTCTCGCGCAACCACTCGTAGTTGTCAACGAAGTCATCGCCGTGGAAGCTGCGGGTGGTGGGCAGCTTCGCGGCACGCGGAGGATTGGCAGTCAACGATTCAGGAGTCATACCCCTATTCAATCCCACAGTTGGCCTTGTAAGGGACAAGCTATGCTCAGCGCGGACAGATCAGCGGTTTCAAACGAATAACGATGCAAGTCCACGCGGGGTGTGGGCTACCGGCTGGGCTTTAATAGTCCTAGGCTTGCAGGCAGAACGTATCATCTGCACCTTGGGCCTAGCGCCCTTCAGCACGAGAAAGCGATACATCAGTGGAAAAGAAGAAGAGAATAGTTGCCCGCACCGGGCACCTGAGAAGGTGGATAGCCGCCGCTGCCATCGGTTTGATGGCCGTGGTCGTTGGAGCACCTTCAGCCCTGGCTCAAAGCAGTGAAAGCGTCGAGGGCCAGACTTACGTCATCGGCACCGATACGACTTTCGCACCGTTTGAGTTCCGCCAGGACGGTGAACTGACCGGTATCGATATGGATCTTTTGCGCGCGATCGCCGAAGACCAGGGATTTGAAGTTGAAATCCGGTCACTGGGCTTCAACGCCGCCTTGGCCGCACTGTCCTCCAACCAGGTTGATGGCGTCATTGCCGGCATGTCGATTACCGATGAGCGCAAGGAGATCTATGACTTCTCCGAGCCTTACTTCGAGTCCGGCGTGCAGATGGCTGTTGCCGCGAACAACGAAGACATCACCAGCTACGAGGATTTGAAGGGCAAGACGGTTGTCGCCAAAACTGGTGCCGAGGGTGAGAGCTACGCCAAGTCCATCGCGAAAGAATACGGTTTCAAGGTCAAGTCCTTGGACCAGTCGGCGACCATGTATGAATCGGTCAAGGCCGGTTCAGCCGTTGCCGTCTTCGATGACTACCCGGTGCTGGCCTACGGCATTGCCCAGGGCAATGGCCTGAAGACCGTCACCGATAGGGTGCCAGGCGGTTCCTATGGCTTCGCAGTGAACAGGGGCGAGAACACCGCCTTGCTGGCTGCCTTCAACGACGGCCTGGCCGAGCTGAAGGCCAGTGGCGAATACGACCAGATCTTGGATTCCTACCTGGCAGATCCCACCGCGAGCACCCCGGGCAACTTCTTTGACCTGCTGGTCAAATCCATGCCGGCATTGATGACCGGTCTGTGGCACACCCTGCTGGTCACGGCGATCTCCTTCGCGATTGCCATGGCCTTGGGCCTGGTCTTCGGCTTCATGAAGATCTCGGGCAACATCGTGTTGCGCGGTATCGCTACGACCTTCGTGAATATTTTCCGCGGCACCCCGTTGCTGCTGTGGGCGTTCATGTTCTACTTCGGCCTGCCGCAGCTCACCGGATGGGAGATCAGCGTCTGGACTGCAGGTGTGCTGACCCTGTCGCTGAACGCTGGCGCTTATGTCGCTGAAATTGTCCGTGGTGGTATCCAGTCGGTGGATCCAGGCCAGCTGGAAGCATCCAGGTCGCTGGGTCTGGGCTACGGCAAGTCGATGCAAAAGGTCGTGATCCCGCAGGCTTTCAAGATGATGACCCCGTCATTGATCAACCAGTTGATCATCAGCCTGAAGGACTCCTCACTGCTGCTGGCTATCGGATTTACCGAGCTGCTCTACCAGGGCCAGCAGATCTACGCAGCGAACTTCCGAGTTACTGAGACGCTGTTGATCGTGGGCATCATCTACTTCATCGCCATCATGGCCCTGACCAAGTTGGCAAATTATGCCGATCGGAGGTTCAACAAGTGAGCACCGTAACTGAGCAAAGCTCCAACGTGAAGATCCAGGTTAAGGACCTGCATAAGTCCTTTGGCTCCAATAATGTCCTCAAGGGCATCGACATGGATGTGCGTGAAGGCGAAGTGGTGTGCGTGATCGGTCCTTCGGGCTCCGGCAAGTCAACCTTGCTTCGCTGCCTGAACAAGCTCGAGGACATCACCTCGGGCCAGGTGATTGTCGATGGCTTTGATGTCACCGACCCGAAAGTGGATATCAATGAGGTGCGCCGGCATGTGGGCATGGTGTTCCAGCACTTCAACCTGTTCCCGCATATGACGGTTGCAGAGAACATCATGCTGGCCCCGGTTGAGCTCAAGAAGATGAGCAAGTCCCAGGCCCGCGAACGTGCGCTGGAGTTGCTGGAGCGAGTGGGTCTGCGCGATAAGGCTAATGCCCGCCCGGCTTCGCTCTCCGGTGGACAGAAGCAGCGTGTGGCCATTGCCCGCGCTCTGGCCATGGCTCCGGGGATCATGCTCTTCGATGAGGCCACCAGTGCGCTGGACCCGGAAATGGTCGGAGAAGTTCTCCAGGTCATCAAGGAGCTGGCTGATTCGGGCATGACCATGGTGCTGGTAACCCACGAGATGGGCTTTGCCCGCGAAGTCGGTGACCGTGTCATCTTCATGGCTGACGGTGTGGTGTGCGAGCAGGGAGATCCCGAGCAGCTGTTCGGTAACCCGCAGCAGGAACGTACCCAGGACTTCTTGTCCAAGGTGCTCTAGCGCCCCAAGGGCTTGTGCCCAGCATTGGTCCGTGCGGCCGGTCCCAGCTCACTGCTGGGGCCGGCCGCACGGCTTTTTCTTGTATGAAGGTTACTGCGTCAAGAATATTCATATGGTTGAAGCTTCAAGCTATCCTCGATAAGGTTGAAGCAAAGCAAAACGGGGATATCCCGCTGTCGTAAATACTTAGGAGCTTGACCATGAATACCCTTGCTAACAACCCATGCCTGCAGGTCGCGGCACGAATCTTGCTGCGCCTGGCTTTCGGATTCCTCTTCCTGGCACATGGGTGGCAGAAGTTCTTCCAGTACACCATCGAAGGAACCACCGCGGCCTTCGGCCAGATGGGCGTTCCAGCTGCCGGACTTATCGCGCCAGTAGCTGCGACTCTTGAAATCGTCGGCGGCGCGGCCATCATCCTCGGCCTGCTAACCCGCGTCTTCGCCGGCCTGCTGGGACTGCAGATGGTTGCTGCGCTGTTCATGATCCACGCGCCCGCCGGTGTCTTCGTTGAGAATGGCGGCTTCGAGCTGGTTCTGGCCTTGGCTGCCGGCGCGTTGGCCCTGTTCCTGGTTGGTCCAGGCCGCATCTCGCTTGACGCCTTGATCTTCAAGAACCAGCAGTCCAACAAGGTGCTCGTCAACGCCTAGCCATTGCTTTCAATAAGCCTTCGAGAGTCCACTCTCGGACGCTTGTTGCGTTTAACTGGCGGCGTCATGTTGACGTGATCGAGCGCACTCTGACATACTGAACGAACGGTCAGTATGTAATTTGTTTTCGATGAGGTGAACCCATGGCCCCGACCACACCGCAGGAGCCGGGACTAAGTGCCGTCCCGAGCTACGAAGAAGAGCAGTCCCTAGCGCGTTTCGACGCGTTGATTGATCAGGATTCACGCGTCGAACCACGCGACTGGATGCCTGAGAAGTACCGCAAGACCCTCAGCCGCCAGATCTCCCAGCACGCGCACTCCGAAATCATCGGCATGCAGCCTGAGGCCAACTGGATCACCCGTGCTCCATCGCTGAAGCGCAAGTCCATCTTGATGGCCAAGGTGCAGGACGAAGCCGGTCACGGACTCTACCTCTACTCGGCTGCCGAGACCCTGGGCACCACCCGCGATGAGTACAACGAGCAGCTGCTGTCAGGCAAGGCCAAATACTCCTCGATCTTCAACTACCCGGCACGCACCTGGGCAGATATGGGTGCTATCGGCTGGCTGGTCGATGGTGCAGCCATCGCCAACCAGGTTCCGCTGTGCCGCGCCTCCTACGGCCCCTACGGCCGCGCCATGGTCCGCGTGTGCAAGGAAGAATCCTTCCACCAGCGCCAGGGCTTCGAAATCCTGCTCTCGCTCTCCCGCGGAACCGACGCGCAGAAGAAGATGGCACAGGATGCCATCAACCGCTTCTACGAGCCCTCCCTGATGATGTTCGGTCCGCCAGATGACCAGTCGCCAAACTCCCAGCAGTCCATGGCCTGGAAGATCAAGCGTTTCTCCAATGACGAATTGCGCCAGCGCTTCGTTGGCATGATCGCCGAACAGGTCAAGGTCCTTGGCCTGACCCTGCCAGACCCCGAGCTGCACTTCGATGAAGAAAAGAAGCAGTGGATCCACAAGGATCTGAACTGGGATGAATTCATGGCAGTGATCAAGGGCAACGGCCCGGCCAACGCACAGCGCCTGGAGCGCCGCCGTGAAGCGCACCGCGAAGGTGCCTGGGTCCGTGAAGCAGCCGCAGCATACGCAGCAAAACAAGCACAAAGTGAGGTCGCCTAGCATGAGCCAACAGAGCAATTGGCCCCTGTGGGAAGTATTTGTCCGTTCCTCCCGTGGACTCTCGCACGTCCACGCAGGGTCCCTGCACGCACCGGATGCCCAGATGGCAGTGCGCAACGCACGCGATCTGTACACCCGCCGCAATGAAGGCGTCTCCCTGTGGGTTGTGAAGTCCACCGACATCATCAGCTCCGACCCGGATGAGAAGGATTCGTTCTTCGAATCCCCCCAGGGCAAGGACTACCGCCACGCGACCTATTACAAGGCCAGCGAGGGAGTGAAGCACCTGTGAAGCACGAAGAACTCGACGCCCAGCTCGACAGTTTCGGCGATGCGCTGGCTTCTGCCACCCGCGTCACCCCGGGCAACGCGCTGCGCCCGGAAGACATTGCAGTCGGCGGGGTCAAGCCCAGTGACGAAGTGGCGCAGTACGCGCTGACCTTGGGCGATGACGCCCTGATCCTGGCGCAGCGCATGTCGCACTGGATCTCGCGTGCTCCAGAACTGGAAGAAGATGTTGCCCTGGGCAATATCGCCTTGGACGTCCTGGGCCACGCCCGCTCGTTCCTGACCTACGCAGGACTGGCATGGGACAAGACCGAAGATGACTTGGCCTACTGGCGCGAGGAAGAAGAATTCACTTCGCTGTGGATCGTGGAACAGCCAAACGGGCACTTCGGCGTGACCATCATCCGCCAGCTGATCGTTTCGATCTTCCAGAACCTGCTGTACAAGCAGCTGACGCAGTCCAAGGATGAAACGCTGGCCGCCATCTCGGCCAAGGCCGTCAAGGAAGTCGACTACCACCGCGACCACGCGATCCAGTGGACCATCCGCCTGGGCCAGGGCACCGAGGAATCGGCAGCCAAGATGCGCCATGCGCTGGAAATTCTCTGGCCATACGTCGATGAGATGTTCCGCGATGAAGCGGTGCACCAGAATCTTCAGGACATCGCCGTGCTGCCATCGGCCCTGCGCGCAGCATGGGAAGAAGAAATCACCGCGGTACTGGCCGATGCCGGCTTGGAAATCCCGGCTACCGGACAAGCCATGGCCTATGGCCGCCGCGGTGAGCACTCCGAGCACCTGGGCTACCTGCTGGCAGAGATGCAAGTTCTCGCCCGCAAGCATCCCGGTGCCAGCTGGTAACCACGCAACTTCTGCCCGAAAAGGGGGACGCAGTCTTGAGCAATACGATCGCTGACGCCAAGGATCTGTTCGCCATCGCCTCCAAAGTGACCGACCCGGAAATCCCGGTGCTGTCCATTGCGGACCTGGGAATCCTGCGCGAGGTGGACCTCGATGAGGACGGAACAGTGCAGGTAGTCATCACCCCGACCTATTCAGGTTGCCCGGCGATGGATGCCATCAATGAAGATCTGTACGCCGCTTTCAAAGATGCCGGATACGAAAAGGTCAACGTCAAGCTGGTACTGACCCCAGCTTGGTCAACGGACTGGATGAGCGAGGAAGGCAAGACCAAACTCGAAGAGTATGGGATTGCCCCACCTACCGGAAAGGGCCACGCCGGACGGGTCACCCTGGGCATGAGCGTGAAATGCCCGCGCTGCCACTCGCTGAACACCCGCGAGCTGGCCCGTTTCGCCTCGACCTCCTGCAAAGCGCTGTACACCTGCAAAGACTGCTTGGAACCCTTCGACTACTTCAAGGTGCTCTCATGACCGAACAAACTGCTCCAACCCGCCGCCGGGCTTCCTTCCACCGGCTCACCGTCTCGAACGTACGCCGGCTGACCAAGGACTCCATCGAAGTCAGCTTCGCCATTCCAGCGGAACTGAGCGAAGAATACGACTACGTCGCCGGCCAGTATGTGGCCTTGCGCAAGGAAATCCCCAACGCTGAAGGCGAGCTCGTAGAGCTGCGCCGTTCCTACTCGATCTGCGCCGCTCCAACCGGAGACGAGATCAAGGTAGCGATCAAGCGCGACCTCGGCGGCTTGTTCTCCACCTGGGCCAACGAATCGCTGGCAGCCGGAGACCAGATTGATGTGATGAGTCCTGCCGGTGCCTTCATCTCCAAGCACAAGCTCACCCAGATCAATGACCCGTCCAGCATCGACACCTCCGCGCAGGACCGCTTTGTGGCCGTCGCCGCCGGCTCGGGCATCACCCCGGTACTGGCCATTGCCCGTACGATCCTTGAAGCCAACGAACAGACCCGCTTCGACTTGATCTATGCGAACAAGGCCGCCATGGACGTCATGTTCCTTGAAGAACTCGCTGACCTGAAAGACCGCTACCCTTCGCGACTGGCATTGCACCACGTGCTCAGCCGCGAACAGCGCATCTCGCCGTTGCTCTCGGGCCGCATCGACGCAGAAAAGTTGACCACCTTGCTGACCCATGTGGTGCAGGCGCCGAACGTGGATGAATGGTTCCTTTGCGGTCCATTCGAACTGGTGCAGCTGGTCCGCGACCAGCTGACCAGCCTGGAAGTTCCCGCCGAGAAGGTGCGTTTCGAGCTATTCACCACCGGCGAGCCATCCAAGCCACAGGGTCATATCGGACGCCCGGTTGAAGTGGATGAGAATGAGGAAAGCTACGAGATCAGCTTCAACCTCGATGGGCTCAAGGGCGAAGTGAAGTCCCCGGTCCGCGCCAACGAAACCGTGCTGAACGCTGCCTTGCGCGTGCGCCCAGACGTGCCATTCGCCTGTGCCGGCGGAGTATGCGGCACCTGTCGTGCCAAGGTCACCTGCGGTACGGTCACCATGGCCGAGAACTACGCGTTGGAACCTGAGGAAGTTGAAGCCGGATACGTGCTCACCTGCCAGTCCCACCCAACTAGCGAAAAGCTCAGCGTCGACTTCGACGCCTAGGAAGGCCAGGAAGCACTCATGATCGAACTGACGATTAGCGATTCCATTGCCAAGGTAGTGCTCAACGCACCGCAGAAGATGAACTCGCTGAACGAAGAAGCCTTGGCGCAGCTCTCCGAAGCCTACGACCAGGCGGCAGCCGGCGTTGCGCAGGGAACGGTGCGAGCCTTGGTGCTTTCCGGCGAAGGACGCGGGTTCTGCGCAGGACGCGACATTTCCGGTGTGAACCCTGCCGATGATGATGTCATTGGCTATCTGGATGGCAAGGTCCAGCCGCTGCTGGAAAAGATGTCCAATTTCCCGGCACCCACCTTCGCACTGGTGCAGGGCGCATGCCTCGGTGTTGGACTGGGCCTGGCGATCGCCACGGACGTGGTGTACGTGGCTGAAAATGCCAAGATCGGCTCGCCCTTTGCCAACCTCGGCGCAACCTTGGACTCCGGGGGACACTGGCTGTTCACCGAACGCCTGGGCGCGCACCGCACCTTGGACATGATCTACACCGCGGAATTGATCTCCGGGGCAGAAGCGGTTCGTTCTGGTCTGTTCTCGCGGGCATTCCCCGCTGAGCAGCTGGCGGAGCGCGGCGAGGAAATCATCGCCAAGGTAGCCCAAGGAGCCACCCAGGCATTCGTTGCTTCCAAGCAGCTGGTCAAGGAAATCCGCGACCAGCGCGTGGGACTGTGGGACTCCATGCGCACTGAAAATCGTGCCCAGGCAGCCCTGTGCGACACCGCTGACTATGCCGAAGGATTCAAATCCTTCCAAGAGAAGCGCAAGCCGGTCTTCACCGGTAAGAAGTAACCGCTCAAAACACATCAAAGGAGCACCCGGATCCATGATCCGGGTGCTCCTTTGGCGTTAATGCGAAAAAACTGATCAGCGGGTATCGGTGTCTTCGAAGATCAGCAGGGTCTGGGTATCTAGGACCGTAGGCAAAGACTGCAGTTGTTCAAAAACTACGCGGCGCAGATCCAAATTGTCTTTGGCACGGACCAGCAAGATCACATCGAAATTGCCGCCCACCAGGCCCACATGGTGAACCTCGGGAATCGACGCAAGGTGGTCGCGCAGCTCGCGCCAAGAATGCTGGCGGAGTTTCAGCGTCACGTAGGCGCTGGCCTTAAGACCAGCCTTGACCGGATCAATCACCGCCGTATACCGGGTGATCACCCCGGCATCTTGGAGCTTGGCGATACGGGAATAGGCGTGTGCACGCGATACATGCACCTTTTGTGCCACGGTGGTGACCGACTGGCGTCCATCGCTGGTGAGTTCAGCGAGGATCGCATGGTCGACATCATCGAGTTTTAGCTCCGCTTCCGCGGCCATTGATACTCCTTGGTGACGTGTCGGACGTCTCTTATCCAAACACAATCTAATGAAACTTTTCGTCTACGAGTATACGGATACCAAACGCAACTTTCCACGATTCCACGCCGGACTGGATACAGAATGCCACTCATACCCATAATTGATAGCAAATGATGTTTAGGTGAAATGAGTCACAAGCGGTTGTGCTCATGGACCGAGCCAGAACCACGAAAGGTGGGAGAACATGAGCACTGACGCACACGCAGATCGCATCTCTGATGTCAGCAAGAAATTCGGGATTACCCCTGAAGATTACATGCTGCCAGCACGCCACATGATCAACCTGTTGAACCCGGACGGCACCTTGCGCCCAGAAGATCAGCAGGGCACTGAGCCAGGCCACGAATATCCGTTGCCTAGCCCTGCCCGGCTGCTGGAAGCCTACTCGGCTCTGGTGACTGGTCGCCGGGTCAACGACCAGAACTCCGCACTGGTTCGCCAGGGCCGCATGGCCGTGTACCCATCCAGCCATGGACAGGAGGCCTGCCAGGTGGCAGCCTCCCTGTGCCTGGGCGAAGGCGACTGGCTTTTCCCCACCTACCGCGACACCGTAGCGGTACTGGCCAAGGGTGTTGCCCCGATGGAAGTCATGACCAGCTTCCGCGGCGAATGGCACTGCGGCTACGATCCGAAGGCCTATAACTGCGCACCGATGTCGACCCCGCTGACCACCCAGCTGCTACACGCAGTAGGCGTGGCCCATGCAGCCAAGCTGCGCGGTGAAGACACCGTGGTCGTGGCCATGTGCGGCGACGGCGCCACCAGTGAGGGCGACTTCCACGAAGCACTGAACTTCGCTGCAGTCTTCAACCTGCCCGTGATCTTCTTCGTGCAGAACAACAAGTACGCCATCTCCGTTCCGCTCTCCCAGCAGAGCGCCGCCCCATCGCTTGCCCACAAGGCTGTTGGCTACGGCATGGCCGGCGAGCGCGTAGATGGCAACGATTTGATGGCATTGATGGCCATCATGACCCGTGCGGTGCGCATGGCCCGCGAAGGCAACGGTCCGCTGCTGATCGAGGCGCACACCTACCGCATGCAGGCGCACACCAACGCCGATGACGACAAGCGCTACCGCGAGGACTCGGAGGTCCAGGAATGGATCGCCAAGGACCCGGTAACCCGCATGAAGGCGTACCTGGATGATGCTGGACTCTTGAGCGATGAAACCGTCGCCAAGATCACCGCAGATGCCGAAGCGGTCGCCAAGACCCTGCGCGATGGCATGAACCAAGAAGCAAACACCGACCCGCGTGAGCTCTTCGAGCATGTCTACTCCACCAAGAGCCCGCAGCTGAGCGAGCAGCAAGCCATGCTCGTCGACGAACTAGACCGTGAGGAGGCCTAAGATGACTGCCACGACTTCGCGCCTGAACCCGAACGTCAGCGCTGCCACCGCGCGTGCCGCAGCCAAGGCTGCAAATGAACACCAGCCGGTGACCTTCGGCAAGGCGCTGAATACCGCCTTGGCTGATGCCCTGGTTGCCGATAACTCGGTAGTGATCTTTGGTGAGGATGTGGGCACCCTCGGTGGTGTTTTCCGCATCACCGACGGGCTGACCGCACGGTTCGGTTCCGAACGCTGCTTTGACACCCCGCTGGCTGAATCCGGTATTGTCGGCATGGCCGTAGGCATGGCCATTAACGGCATGCGCCCGGTCATCGAGATGCAGTTCGACGCGTTCGCCTACCCGGCCTTCGAGCAAATCGCCTCGCATGTGGCCAAGATGCGCAACCGTACCCAGGGCAAGCTGAACCTGCCGATGGTCATCCGCATTCCCTACGCCGGTGGCGTGGGCGGCGTGGAACACCACTGCGATTCCTCGGAAGCCTACTATGCGCACACTCCGGGCCTGAAGGTCTTCACCCCTTCATGCGTTGAAGATGCCTACCTGATGCTGCGCGAAGCTATTGACTCCGAGGATCCGGTGGTCTTCTTCGAACCGAAGAAGCTGTACTGGTCCAAGGAACAGGTCGACCTGCAGCAGCTGGCTGATCAGTATGAAGCCAAGAAGTCCGCGAAGACCGAAGGCCAGGCACGCATTGCCCGTCCGGGCAGCGACGCCACGCTGATTACCTACGGTCCTAGCGTCTCGACCGCACTGGAAGCTGCCAAGCTGGCTGCCGAAGACGGCATCAGCTTGGAAGTCATCGATATCCGCAGCATTGTGCCTTTTGATGATCAGACCGTATGCGCTTCGGTACGCAAGACCGGCCGGGCCATCGTCGTTGCTGAAGCCCAGGGCTTCGCCTCGGTTGCCAGTGAAATCGTCGCTCGTGTCCAGGAGCGTTGCTTCCACTCGTTGGCAGCCCCAGTGCTGCGCGTGACCGGATTCGATATTCCTTATCCTGCACCGACCTTGGAGAAGTTCCACTTGCCAAGCGCCGAACGTATTCTCGACGCGGTTGACCAGCTTCAGTGGGAGGCGTAAATGAGTATCAAGACTTTCCTTTTGCCAGACCTTGGAGAAGGGCTGACCGAAGCCGAACTGGTGCGCTGGATGGTTGCTGCCGGTGATGAAGTTGCGGTGGACCAGCCTATTGCCGAGGTGGAAACGGCCAAGTCCCTGGTGGAGATCCCTTGCCCCTTCGAAGGTGTAGTTTCTACGCTTCATGGGGAAGCTGGCCAGATGATGCTGGTGGATGAACCATTCATTTCGGTGAACACCGGTGGTGAAGAAGCTCCGGAGCCGGCAGCTCAAGAAGCTGAACGCGCGCAGTCCTACCGTGAAGAAGAGCGGGCTGGTACTCAGGTACCTGCGGACGAGGAAGCTGCAGAGGATGAGGGCAGCGGCAACGTGCTCATTGGCTACGGAACCTCCAATGCGAAGCGCAAATCCAGCCGTCGGCGCAAGCCTCGCGGTGGCGTAGCAGCCAGCGCGGCGCACGCGCCAAGCGAGGCGGTTCGCGTGATCAACCCGCTGGTGCGCAAGCTGGCGCGGGATAACGCATTGGATATCAACGCTGTTCAAGGAACTGGTCCGGATGGGTTGGTGCTGCGCACTGATGTGGAGGCTGCGTTGGCGGCTCCTGCACAGCAGCCGGCAACCGGTGCCAAGGATGCTGTTGCGGCACCAGCGGCAGTCGCTGCCGTGGCACCGTTGCCTAAAGCAGGCGCGGCAGATTCGAAGACCGGACTGCCCGTTGCTTCGTCCCAGGTGCTTTCCGGTGTGCGCAAGACCATTGCCAATGCGATGAGCACTTCCCGCCGTGAGATTCCTGAAGCGACCGTGTGGGTGGATGTGGATGTCACGAAGCTGCTGAAGCTGCGCAAGAAGATCAAGGAAGCCCAAGGCCAAGCCCCAAGCGTCATGGCCTTGATTTCCCGTTTTGCCGTGGCTGGTTTGCAGCGTTTCCCTGAGCTGAACAGCCGTATTGAGGTTGAAGCCGATGGGGGATTGCGTCATACCGTCTTCCAGGGTGTAAACCTCGGATTCGCGGCCCAGACCGACCGCGGCCTGGTGGTTCCGAATGTGCGCGATGCCCACAAGCTGAACGCCAATGAGCTGTCAGCCGAGTTCGCACGCCTGGCCTCGGTGGCACGCGAAGGCAAGGCTGGCGTAGCCGACCTGTCTGGCAGCACCTTCACCATCAACAACTACGGTGTGTTCAATGTCGATGGCTCCGCGGCTATCATCAACTACCCGGAAGCAGCCATTCTGGGCCTGGGGCGCATCATCGAAAAGCCGTGGGTGGTCAATGGGAAGATCAAGGTCCGTTCCATCTGCGAAATGACCTTGAGCTTCGATCACCGGGTCTGCGATGGCGGAACTGCCGCAGGCTTCATGCGCTATGTTGCTGATGCCATGACCGATCCAAAGAGTGCTTTGGCGTCGCTCTAGCGCCAGCATCGTTCAGTTCTCGCTCTTAGGAGTGATATTGATGCCCGTCGAACCGGAAATGGTTTGGCGGGCATCACCCTTTGTGCTGATATTTAACTAATGCTCGATCATTTATTCCCTTGTCAAATACGGATCGTTAGGATGGTATTAACAAGAATTTAGAGCTTTGAAGCATCTGAGTTGTGTGCTGGTCTGCTCAAAAAGCGTATGAGGGCAACGGGAACAGGGGACTGGGATGGCAACGCCAAACACGGAAATCAAGAACAAGACGCTGGTTATCCTGCTGGTTATTCTTCCCGCGGCTATCGTGGCGATCTGCTACGCCCTGCTTTCCGGCAAACTTCCAGAGATGACCGCCACGCACTGGGGCTCAACCTCAACCTACCCGGACGGGTTTACCCGTACTGCGGTCTTCGTCCCGGTGTGCATCGGGCTGAGCATCCTCGGCGCCGCCGTGGGCTTGGTCTCGCTGCGCCTGCGCAACAACCTGGGCCTGCTCGTCGGGCTGCTATTTGCCGGCGGAGTGCTCTCCTGGACCACGGCCGGTGTCTTCGTCGGTTCGGCTGTGCCTACCGCGCTCGCCGAGTCAGCTGAAACTGCGGTGATCGGCGGCATGATGATCGTGATGATTGTGTGTTCGCTGATGGGCCTGGTCCCGCTGTGGATCAGCGGCATCTATCAGCAGTACGCCAAGGACTTCAACGCGCAGCGTCAGGCACGAATTGATCAGGCCCAAGGGATCTCGCGGCAACCCGTGGTGCAGGAGGAAGCCATGGTTCAGCAAGAATTCAAGCAGAGCATGGCAGCACCGTGGTGGATGTGGCTGCTTTGCCTTGTGGTGCCCGGGGTGCTTGTCGTTGCGGTGCTCTTGCCGATGGTGACCGGTGAAAGCCAGGACACCGGCATCGCGAGTCAGATCTTTACCGGTGTACTCTGCCTGCTTATCTGCGTGCTGATGCTGAGCCTGGTCTGGATCCGTGTATCCATCAAGAAAGACCGGTTCCGTGTTTCCTCCGCGGTACTGGGCTTCCCGATGCGGACCATCGATGTGGCAGACATTGAATCGGTCACCAGCGAAAAGATCGTTCCCATGATGTGGGGAGGCTGGGGCTGGCGAATTATTCCTGGTGGCTCGGCCATCGTGATGAAAGAACACGAAGGCCTTGTCTTCGAGCTGAAGAACAGGAAGCGTTTCGCCGTGACCATCCCAGAATCTCAGCAGGCCGCCCAACTGCTTAACGCACGCTTAGCTCGCACAGCACACTAGGACACAAGACCTTGGATGGATCGTGCGTTAGCGGTTGAACGTTCGCATGGGACCAATAACCACCGAACGCAACAGCAAACCGGATATCAGTGATGCCGCCACGACATGGATGATCCCCAAGATTGCGTAGATCAATTGCAAGGACTCCGGAATCTTCTGGATATGTGGATGCGGCAAGACAAAGGACAGCCCGAGCACCACAGCCCAGATGATCAAGCTGCCAGCCCCGACCTTTCTGGACCAACCGCTCTTGGGCACTTCGTGGCTCAGCGGCTGGATCCGCTGGAGTACCACCGAGGCAATGACCAACCAGAACGCTGCCACCATGAAACCGGCTGCAATGTCACTGGGGCGGTGCCAGCCGCACACCAAGGTGGCCACACCGGTAACCGTGGCAAACAGCCAAGCGATTGGCTGCACCACCGGACGCAGCTTCGGCGGCGAGACCAGGTACATCAAGCCCATCGCGGCCGCCGCTGCGGTGGTATGTCCTGAGGGGAAAGAATTCCCTGTTGTCCCGAAGTTGAAATCCGGACGGGCCAGAATCTCGTGCTTGAGCAGCTGCGTGCTGCCGGCCGCGGCTCCCGCGGCGAGAATTGCGAGGATTGCACGCAGGAAACGGCGGTCGCGGATGACACGATAAAGCAAGAATACGGCCGCGATAGCCGCACAGATTACCGGCAGCAGATCCAGGAATTCACGGACTGGGTTGAGCAGATCGATGCGTGGCCACCAATGGGACCATGCAATGAACCCTGCCTGGTCAGCCCATTGCCCGACACGCTGTTGAACGAAAAATACGTATTCGATGCAGAAGAGCGAAATCAGCAGAAGTACGGCCCACCACCACCTGATGTGGTGTGGGCGTGGAGATGCTGATCGGCGAGCCATACTTCTAGGGTGTCATATCAGGCACGGTGGACGGCATAGTTCAGGCGTGTAACCATGCCCACGATCGCTAGGCTTAGTACATGAGCTTTGAACTTCCGCCGCTTGAAGAACTGCTGGCCAATTCGCACGTTGTCCGCCTGCCGATGCGGGTGAGATTCCGTGGAGTCACCCAGCGCGAAGCACTGTTGATCAATGGGCCGGCCGGGTGGGGCGAGTTTTCTGCCTTTACCGAATATAAACCGGCAGAAGCCGCACGCTGGCTGGCAGCCGGCATCGAGGCAGCTTATCAGCCGTTCCCGGAACCGCTGCGCACCAGCATCCCGGTCAACGCCACCTTGCCTGCAGTCGACGCGAAAGATGTCGGCGCTGTGCTGGAACGCTACGACGCGCCGCACACTATCAAGATCAAGGTGGCCGAAAAAGGCCAGGACCTAGCCCAGGACCTGGCCCGGGTGGCAGAAACCCGGCGGCTCTACCCCCAAGCAGCCCTGCGGGTCGATGCAAATATGGGCTGGGATATCAACCAAGCGGTCCAGGCGTTGAAAGCACTGAGCCAATACCAATTGCAGTACGCCGAACAGCCAGTTCCGGGCATTACCGGACTGGCCGAAGTCCGTGAGCAGCTGCGCAATGCCGGCAACCCGTTGAAGATCGCTGCGGATGAGGCAGTGCGCAAGCATACCGACCCCTTGGAAGTCTCGCGATTGGGCGCAGCTGATCTGATGATCATCAAAGCCCAGCCCTTGGGCGGCATCGACGCGGTGCTGGAGATCGCCAAGCAGGCGGAACTCGATGTTGTGGTCTCCAGTGCCTTGGATACCTCGGTAGGACTGGCTCAGGCTGCCGCCTTGGCCAGCGCGCTGCCCCAGCTGCCCTACGCCTGCGGACTGTCCACCGCCACCTTGTTCGCTAATGACATTTGTGCCCAGCCGTTGCTGGCCACCGCGGGATACTTGCCTGTACGGCGAGTTGAGCCAGATCACCAGAAATTGGAGACGCTTCGTCCACGAGAAGACCGAGTGCAGTGGTGGATGAAGCGCTTGGAAAACTGCTATGCGGAGCTGACTAGGGGATAGTCCTTTGTAGCAAGCTGTTTCCTCTGCGTTAACCTTTGCGTTGCATTTAGAACACTTCCAAGTGAAAACCTCAGTTCGAGTCATTCCCCTGACGAGAAGCCAAATACTGAGGAAGTGAGTGGATCATGAATCCAACCCGTACCCTTTTGCCAATGCTGGGCCACACCCGTGGCGGTCGTTCTGCTGCAACTTGCCACTTCAAGTGCGCCGACGCTTGCACCAAGCCAGATTGCAATACCTCATCCAACGGCTATTTCAAGGACATCGCCGATAAGTCGCTCTCCCGCCGCAGCATGCTGGGACTGAGCGCAGTCGGCGCCTCGGCACTGGTGATCGGTCCGCAGCTCTTCGGCGCCGCAGACGCCACTGCCGCACCACTGGTGCCGATGGCGCCGGGCAAGGGCGGCCAGCTGCCATTCGATGCCATTGAGCCGGTATCGCGTTCGGTGGATACCGTCACTGTTCCTGAAGGATATGACTGGAACACGATCATTCGCTGGGGCGATCCGATTTTCAAGAACACCCCCGAATTCGATGCTTCCAAGCAGAGTGCGCGCAAGCAGGCCGAACAGTTCGGCTACAACTGCGACTACCTGGACATCATCGTGGACAAGTACTCGGGCCGCACCGGCGTGCTGGTGGCCAATCACGAGTACACCAACGAAGACATGATGTTTGATGCAGCCTGGTTCGAAGCGAACAAGGAAGAAGCGCGCAAGATTGCGATGAACGCTCACGGCTTCTCCGTGGTTGAGGTCAAGCGGAAGAAGAATGACAAGAAGTGGAGCTACGTGCAGGGTGGCGAGCGCAACCGCCGCATCACCGCCAGCACCGAATTCCTGGTTGACGGCCCGGCCGCAGGCAGCGACCTGCTCAAGACCGTCGCAGACCCAAGCGGCTCCAAGGTCCTGGGTACTTTAAATAACTGCGCCGGCGGCACCACTCCATGGGGCACCGTCCTGTCCGGTGAAGAGAACTTCGACCAGTACTTCCGCGGCAAGGGCACCGCAGAGGAATCCCGCTACGGCATCGACACCGCGGCAACCGGCCGTGGCTGGGAAGAAAGCGACCCGCGCTTCGGCCTGAACAACGCCGGCTATGAGAATGAAGCCAACCGCTTCGGCTGGGTGGTCGAAATTGATCCGCAGGATCCAAAGTCCACCCCGGTCAAGCACACCAGCCTGGGCCGCTTCAAGCACGAAGGCGCCAACGTGCGCATCGCCAAGAACGGCAAAGCCGTTGCCTACTCCGGTGATGACTCGCGCTTCGAGTACCTGTACAAGTTCGTCTCGAAGAACACCTACTCCAAGCACGATCGCAAGCAGAACATGACCCTGCTCTCCGAGGGTGACCTATACGTTGCCAAGTTCACCGGCAACTCGCCGGCAAGCGAATTCGATGGCAGCGGCGCGGTCCCATCCGATGGGGCTTTTGACGGCATGGGCAGCTGGCTGCCACTGGTGAAGAACGGCGAATCCAAGGTCGAAGGCATGAGCGTGGCCGAAGTACTGGTTTACACCCGCCTGGCAGCTGACAAGGCCGGGGCCACCAAGCTGGACCGCCCTGAAGATGTCGAGCCAAGCCCGGTATCGGGCAGGGTCTACGTGGCACTGACCAATAACAGTGACCGCGGTAAGGATGGCAAGGAAGGGGCAACCGAGGTCAGCCCTCGGGTACGCAACCGCGATGGCCACGTCCTGGAAATCACCGAGGCCGGCAACGATGCCACCGCAGCGAAGTTCACCTGGAACATCCTGCTGGTTGCCGGCGACCCAGCGGTCAACGGCTCCACCTACTTCTCGGGCTACCCAGCTGAGAAGGTCTCGCCGATCTCCTGCCCGGATAACCTGGCCTTTGACTCCAAGGGCAACCTGTGGATCTCCACCGACGGCGCCCCAGGCACCATCGGCTACTCCGACGCGCTGCACAAGGTCACCCTGACCGGCAAGAACCGTGGCCGTGTCGAGCAGTTCCTGGCCGTGCCAACCGGTGCGGAGACCTGTGGCCCGCTGATCCACGACAAGGACAACTCGGTCTTCGTCTCGGTGCAGCACCCGGGTGAGGGTGGCAGCTTCGCAGCCCCGAGCTCGCTGTTCCCGGACTTCGTGAAGAATGCCGCAAATGCCGGCAAGGGCGAGTTCTACGGCCCACGCCCATCGGTAGTCCAGGTCTTCAAAGAAGAATCCAAGCCAGGCAAGGGCAAGGGCAAAGGCAAGGGCAAGGGCAAAGGCAAGGGACACAATAAGTAGGCAGTCCTAGTCCAAAGCCCAAGGGCGCAGCCAGAATCCCAGAAGGGATCCTGGCTGCGCCCATTGCTGTTCCTTCGTCGGTGCTCAGACGGTACACGGCATAGACTTGGATCATTGCCTTCAGCTTTGGAATCTAAGGAGTCGCACCGCGTGGGAATGCAGCAACCTGACGAGCAGCGCGCCATCACTACAGCTCGCCACGTGCTCTCCGGGCTGATCCGGGCAGGGATCCGGGATCTGGTGATTTCACCAGGTTCGCGCAGCGCCCCTCTGGCCTACGCGGCAGCCGAGGCGGAAGCTGCCGGGATCTTAGCCATCCATGTACGCATCGATGAACGCTCGGCAGCCTTCATGGCCCTGGGCCTCTCCCAGAGCACCGGCAGGCCGGTAGCGTTGGCAGCGACCAGCGGTTCAGCCATCGGGCAGATGCTGCCAGCGGTGATGGAAGCCAATCACACCGCCACCCCGTTGCTGGTGCTCTCTGCAGACCGCCCAGATGAATTACACGGCACCGGCGCGAGCCAAAGCACGAGGCAGAAAAACCTCTTTGGCGAACACGTCCGCCTCGCTGCCAACGTTGCCGCCGGGGTTGATCCCGGAGACCAAGTGCAGCAGGCATTGGCTGCGTTGGCTGGAGACCAGCACAGCGCGGCTGGACCAGTCCAGCTGAACCTGCAATTCCGCGACCCGCTGGTCCCCGCCCCGCAGGAGCGGATCATTGGGCAAGCATGGACGGCAATCGAGCCTGGAGTATGGCAAGGATCTGCGCCCGCGCAGCAGCTGGGAATGCCAGCCCAAGACCTGGTCCCTCGACGGACCGTAGTCATTGCCGGACATGGCGCCGGGGCAGAAGCACAACGGTTCGCCCAAGAACTGGGACTGCCATTATTTGCCGAGCCATCGTCAAATGCACGCTTCTCGGCTAATGCCATTGGCCATTACCGCCCGCTGATCGCGGTGGGCATGGACCACATTGAACGCGTAGTGCTCTTTGGCCGTCCAACGTTGAGCCGTCCGGTGGGCAAGCTGCTGGCCAACCCGGTGATCGACTCGGTGATTTGGCAGCCTGCACCGGTGGCCTGGTACGAGGCGGGAAGGCGCCGCGAAACCCCGGTTAGCTCGTGGAGCCAATTACAGGAGTTTGCCGGTACCGGAGCGGAGAACTGGCTGGCATCGTGGCAGCAGTTAGACGCCCAGGCGCTGCAAGTGCGCCAGGGCCTGAACCATGAGTCAGCCATTACCGGGGTGGATGTCGCCGAAGCTATCTGGGAGCATTCCCCGGAGGTACTGCTGCTTGGCTCCTCGAATATCGTGCGCGACTTCGATTTGGCTGCCCGCCCGGCAGCCAAACGAAGCATGGCCGCCCATGCAAACCGTGGCCTGGCCGGGATTGATGGAACCATCGCGACGGCTTTGGGCCTGGCTCAAGGCAGCAAGCAACGCACCCTTGCAGTGATGGGGGATATTACTTTCGCCCATGATGCCAGTTCGCTGTCCTGGACTCCCGGCGAAGAACAGCCCCGGGTGGACCTCGTGGTCTACAACGACGGGGGAGGAGCAATCTTCTCCACCCTGGAGCATGGTGCCGTGGATGCCTCGGGCCGGTACGCCAATGCGGTGGAACGGCTCTTTGCCACACCGCAGCAGCTTAGCCTGCCTGCGCTCGCCGAAGCCTATGGCTGGCAGTACGCCAGGGCCGCAAGCAAGGAAGAGCTCAGCGCCGTCTTGGCTTCAACGCAGCCGGCGAACCTGCGCCTGATTGAAGTGCCGGCGTCGCGGAGCAGCCTGCGCGCCGAGAACCTTGAATTAAATCAACAGGTCGGGCAGCTAGCCTGGCCAGAGCTGTAGGGAAAAAAGAAATTCCCCTGCGTCGACCATCGGCAACGACGGGCAACGCAGGGGAATTTTTGCAGTTGAACTCAGATATCCACGTGCGTGGGATCGAGCACGCGACGCAGGAAGTCCTGGGTACGTGGCTGCTGCGGATTGCCAATGACATCCACGGCCTTGCCTTCTTCCACCACGACGCCACCGTCCATGAAGAACACGCGGTCAGCAACTTCCTTGGCGAAAGCCATCTCGTGGGTGACCACCAGCATGGTCATGCCTGCTTGGGCCAGATTCTTCATAATGGACAGGACCTCTCCCACGGTCTCCGGATCCAATGCACTGGTTGGCTCATCGAAGAGCATCAGCGTTGGTTCCATGGATAGCGCTCGGGCAATGGCCACGCGCTGCTGCTGGCCACCGGAAAGCTGGTCAGGGTAGCGATCGCCGAAGTCGCCCAGGCCTACACGCTCCAGATTGCGCAACGCGACCTTCTGGGCTTCGGCTTTCTTGCGCTTGAGCACCTTGATGGGGGATATCGTGCAGTTCTCCAGCACGGTCAGGTGCGGGAACAGGTTGAACTGCTGGAAGACCATGCCTACCTGCTGGCGCATCTTGTCCAGGTTTACCTCTGGGTCAGTGACGTTGAAGCCACCGACCATAATGGTTCCGCCGTTTGGCTGCTCCAACAAATTCACGCAACGCAACAGCGTTGACTTTCCGGAGCCGGATGGACCGATCAGGCAGACAACCTCGCCGGGAGCAACGTTCAAATCGATGCCCTTGAGCACCTCATTGCTGCCGTAGGACTTGCGCAGTCCGGTGATATCCACGCCCGCGGCATGAGCCGAAAGTTCACTAGTTCCAGTTGACATTTTCCACTGCCTTTCTAGCGCTTGGTCTTCGTAGTGCGGGATTCGAATTTACGGGCAACCAAACTCAACGGAATGGTAATGACAAGGTAGAACAGGCCCGCAACAACCAGCGGGGTGATGCCTGCGTCCAACTGCGTAATGCCATCGCGACCGAATTTGGTCATTTCGTATTGGGCAATCGTTGCACCGAGAATAAACGCCAGCGAAGTGTCCTTGGTGAGCAGGATGATCTCGTTGGTCATTGGTGGAAGCACGATTCTGAATGCCTGCGGGATGACGATCGTGACCATGGCACGCCACGCTGGCATGCCCAGCGAACGAGCAGCCTCGGTCTGTCCCTTTGGCACAGCCTGAAGACCAGCACGCAGGGTTTCCGCGATGTATGCAGCGGAGACCAGCCCCAGTGCACACATGACGTTGACCGACTGAGGCCATTGGGTGCCGAATGCCTGTGGCAAACCGATGCCAAATGCCAAAAGGACAAGAATGGCGGGGATACCGCGGAAGAATTCGATGAACGCGGTGGCGAACCACCGGTAGGGCGCGAAGCTTGCCATCTTCATCAACGCCAGCAAGAGACCTAAGGCTAAGCCGAAGGCGAAGGAAATGATGGTGTAGAAGATGGTGTTCTTCAAGCCAACCAGGATCATGTCTGGGAACATCGGTCCGAGTTTGTCGAAGGAGAAGAATGCGTAGGACGCTTTCTTCCAATCCACAAGCGCAGCTAGGGCGATGATGATGACAAAGAAGAGCGCAATCTGAATGGTTTTGCTCATCCGGGCGCGCTGACGGGTAGTCATTGCCATTGGTTTGTACCTCTCGTAAAGGTAGCGGGGGTTCGGGTAGCAAAAATGCCAGACGGCAAAATTTGCGTGCCGAACCCCCGCTCGGTAGATCTATCCATGTTCAGCTGAAAATTACTTTTCGCCGAACCACTTCACGGTCAGTTCTTCCATGGTTCCTGCATCGGTCAATCGCTTCAACGTGCCGTTGACCAGTTCCAGGGTGTCTGCATTGTCCTTAGGGACTGCGATACCGAGCTGTTCGCCGGTCTTGAAGTTGGCGACGGCCTTGAAATCAGGCTCGTCCTTCACTGCGTAACCGAGCACCGACTGGTTGCCCAATACGGCTTCCACCTGGTTTGCCAGCAATGCCTGGGTCTGCAGACCAGCATCTTCGAAGCCGACTAATTGCTCGAGGCCCTGCTCCTTGCCGTACTTTTCACCAGTCGTAGCCTGCTGGACGCCAACCTTCTTGTCCTTGGCGGTTTCCAGATCGGTGATGCCCGAGCCGTTTTTAGCGATCAATACCAAGTCGTCATCCATGTAAGGAGTAGAGAAATTCATCTTCTCCTTGCGCGCATCGGTGATGGAGATCGATGAGATGGCAATATCGCACTTCGTGTTGAACAGGCCAGATTCAATGGAATCGAAGCTGTCGTCGATGACGTTCAGATCGAGCTTGGCATCCTTGGCGATTTCCGCGGCTACGTCCATATCGAAGCCAACAATCTCGTCGCCTTTCTTGAATTCAAATGGCTCGTAGGGGATATCCGAGCATACTGTCAGCTTGCCCTCGTTGAGTGGGAAGGCTGCTCCCTCCGACTCTGAGCTGGAGCCGCTATCGGAACCGCAGGCGGTCATAGCTAGAAGTGCAACGGAGCTGAGCGCGATGGCAGCGGCAAATTTTTTCCTGGGGCTACGCATAGGATCAAAACCTACTTTCGGGTTATTGCGAGTGGATCACTGCGATGTCCCAATCATAACCGCGCTAACACCAGCACGAGACGCACTTCACACAAGTGTCGTTTAGGGTAAGGAAAATTTACGCTAGCGAAACATAGCCCCGAAACAATAGCCCGTCCACTTTGGCAATGAGCTTATTCGGCTCCGAGGGCCTGGCGCATTGGACGCATCTTCGCCCATGACTCGGCCAACTCATCCTCGGGCACCGAACCCGGAACAATGCCGCAGCCCGCGTACAGGCGCATCAGCTTTTCGTCTTCCAGGATTCCGCCACGCAGCGCGATGCCGAATTCGCCATCTCCACGGCTGTCAACCCAACCCACCGGACCGGCGTACGGTCCGCGGTCCAGGCCCTCGAGCTCGCGCAGGAGAACCCCGGCCTTCTTGGTCGGGGTGCCGCAAACCGCAGCCGTCGGGTGGAAGATCTCGGCGACATCCAGCGCCGTAGGCAGTACGCCAGCGGTATCGGCGCGCAACTGCGCCCGCACATCGCTGGCCAGGTGCCACACATTGGGAAGTTCCAGAATGAACGGTTCTTCCGGCGCATTCATGCCGTGGGAAATTGGATTCAAGGAATCGGTGAGCGAATCGATCGCCAGCTGATGCTCATTGCGCTGCTTCGGGTCTTCAAAAAGATTACGCTGGGCAAAGCCAGGTTCCTGCGCGCCTGCAGCGGCACGGTCCAAGGTACCTGCCAGAACCCGGGCCTCGGCCAAGCCATCGGTCACGCGCACTAGCATCTCCGGGGTGGCTCCGACCAAGCCGTCAACCGAATAGGTCCAGCAATTCCCGTAGCGTTCGGTCAATGCGGCCATGACGCCAGCAAGATCGATAGAGGTGGAACTATGGGCCAAGACATCGCGAGCCAGTACCAACTTGGAAATGCCGCGTTCCTCGAAACGGCTCAAGGCCTGGTCAACGGCTTGCAGATAAGAGCCGGCAGTCAGCTGTCCACTGGTCAACTCGATCCGGCCAGGTGCGGACTTTGGTGCCGAGGCATCAGCCATGGCCGCTTCAGCGCGAGCCAAGGCCTGCTGATAGGTCAGGCCTTCTAGTTCCTTGGCGCTGCCGGTGACGGTGATCCATGACTTTTCCTCATCGCGGCCAATCACCAGCTGGGGGATCACCATGCGAGATTCGAAGACGGAGGTAAAGGAGAATGCGAAAGAGCCGAAAGAGACCAGTCCGCTGCCGGGGCGGGAAATCGGGTCAACGATCTGCGCCTGTTCAACTACCTGTGCAAACCATGCGCGGGCACGCGCAAAGCGCTCTTCACCATGAGTGTGCAAGCGGGCGGCGGTACCAAAACCGACCAAGCCGTGGCCGTTGCGGGTCCAAACCATGCTCCGGTGACGCAATGAGTCGGCAACTAGCGTTTCGGGAGCATCAAGGTATTCAAAGGTGATGCTGGTGAGAACAGGAGCCAACGGCTGATGAGCGCTGGCGCTGAGAACAGGCGAATCTGCAGACATGATAAGGCTAAGCCTACCGCGCAACGCCGGGGAAAAAGGGTTGCGGGTGTCCGTGGTCACCCCTGTGGGATCGGCCGGGTCTGGTTCGAAGTGCTGGGTGAACCCGGTAAACTCTAAATCGACCTCTTAGGTCGTTGGCATCAGGCCGGTTGACCCGGTCTGGCCGTGCCAGCAACGTGCAGTGGAAAGCATCGGCTAGAGTGAAGAGATGTTTGCGTGCATCTTGCAGGCAAGAAAGTCTTCGCATACCGCGATGGCCAACCCGATGAAAGATAAGTAAGCCGTAGAACAGTGACTGATTCGAAGAGCAACTGGACCGCAGCCGGACACGACGTGTCGGACTCGATTGAGCTGAATCCTGAAACCGCTGCATTAGCTGCGGCCATCAATCTTCCCTCGGGCTTTGCTTTGCTGGCCGAGGACCCGGACTTCGGTCCGGCTATTTCCATCGGCATGGCAAAGGTGGAGAAGCTGCTGCGCGATGCGCTGGCAAACTCTGATCCGTTGATTGACGCCTCCAGCCGCCACTTGGTTGAAGCCGGCGGCAAGCGCGTGCGCCCGCTGCTGGTGCTGCTGACCTCCCTGCTGGGCGAAGGCGTGAATGACGATGTCATCAAGGCCGCGGCCGTCGTGGAGCTCACCCACCTGGCTACCCTGTACCACGATGACGTTATGGACTCCGCTCCAATGCGCCGTGGTGCACCGACCGCCCACGAAGTCTGGGGCAATTCCGTAGCCATCTTGGCCGGAGACCTGATCTTCGCCCGTGCTTCGGTCTTCGGCTCCGAGCTGGGCCCGGAAGCGGTCATGTGGCAGTCGCGCACCTTCGAACGACTGTGCCTTGGACAGCTGCATGAATCCATCGGCCCGCGCGAAGGCGATGACGTCATTGAGCACCACATCCAGGTGATCAGTGACAAGACCGCTTCGCTCCTTTCGACCTCGGGCGCCTTCGGTGCTCGTTTCGGCGGCGCCTCGGAATTCATCGACGTGCTGCGCGAATACGGCGAAAAGGTTGGCGTGGCCTTCCAGGTTGCCGATGACGTAATTGACTTGGCCTCCAAGGAAGCTGACTCGGGCAAGACCCCGGGCACCGACCTGCGCGAGGGCGTACCAACCCTGCCGATCCTGTTGCTGCGCCAGGCCGCTGCCAACGGGGATGTGCAGGCACAGCAGGCTATCGAGCTGGTTGACGCTGATCTGACCAGCGACGAAGCCTTGGCTGCCGCCGTAGAAGCTGTCACCGCGCACCAGGCCATCCATGATGCATGGAAGGCCGCACGCCAGTGGGCCGATGACGCGATTGCCGTCTTGGCGCCACTGCCAGAAGGAACCGTGAAGCAGGCACTGATTTCCTTTGCAGATGCGGTAGTCACCCGCGAAGCCTAAAGAAGCTTGAAACAACGAATCCCCGAAAGACTGTAAAAGTCTTCCGGGGATTTCGTGCTTAATCAGCGAAGCGGCTTATCTGATGATGCCTTCCGGGGATAGCGGCATCGGATGCTCACCCGAGAATAGCGCTTGGCGCAGCTCGCGGGCTTTGGCAGCCCGGTCCTCGATGGATACCCGGTGGCGCAATTGCCGATACAGCTCATCATCGGCATAGCGGGGGAAAACATGCTGGTGGTAATGCCACACATGCTGGTTTCCCGCTGGTTCATTATGCTGCCGGGTGCTCGTTCCTTCTGGATTCCACGCAAGTTTCATCGCTAAGGCCACGCGCTTGGTCTCGCGCATAATCGCCGCACCGGTGGCCTCATCCAGATCGTAGAGTGCTTCCAAATGCGCGGTGGGAATGATCATTACATGCCCGCCGTAGTTTCCGAACCCGTCACAAGCCATGATGGCCGCCACCAGATCTGTCTGATAGATCAGATCCGTGGGCGCGCACAAGTTGTCCTGGCTGAAAGGCAGGTCATTGACCAGCTCGCAGAAAGGACATTGGTAGTTGGCTGGTTCATGGGAACGGTGGAGCACTAGTCCTCCAATTCGGCGGCCAGCTCTTCAAATACCCAAGTGAACATGTCCAGGGTGAATTCGCTGAACGTGCCTTCTTCACTGGTCCACTTGCCCTTGGCATTGCTGCGGCGGTACACAATCGGATCCGGAACATCGAGCTGGGAAGCCTTGAAGCCCCAAACGAACTTCTCTTCCTCATCCTCTAGGAAGAGCAGGTAGCCGTCTTCAATTTCCAGTTCTTCTGGGTCGAAGAAGTAGTGGTAGGCCTCCATGAAGTCTTCATTGTTGCCCAGAGCGCGATAGAACTCTTCAAGGACAAAAGGAATGGAAACTTCGGACTGCGCCAGTCCTTCACGCAATTCTTCAGCGCTCAAGCCGTCGGCTTCGTTCCACTGGTCTTCCAAGTACTTGGGAACCAGGGAACAGAACTTCTCTAGAAACATGTCTGCCATGTCTTTATCCTATCGAGATTAGCCAAGCTCAAGCGCGCTCAACGCGATCCAGAGCTGGACTCGGTCGCTAGTCACATTTGGGTCGTAGCCCGAGAGCTCTGAAATCTGCTGGATCCGGTAGCGCACCGTATTGCGATGCAGGCTCATGGACTCCGCCACTGCACCCACCGATCCGTCGCGGTTCAGGTATTCGCGCAAGGTCAGCAGAAGATCAGAATCGTGGGATGCATCGAATTCCTGCAAAGGCCCCAGCGCTTCGATGGCCAAATCCTGCAGCGGCACATCCCGAGCCGCAAGCAGCAACGAGGTCAGCGAAAGCTTAGTAGGTTCATTGATCCGTTCGCCATGGCGCAATGACTCCAAGGCCTCGAAATAGCTCCAGCGGATGCCGGTGGTATTTGCATAGCGGCCTCCATAACCCACGCGGGCTGGAACGCCGGCGGTGAGGAGGTACTCATCCAGATGCTTGATTGAAAGCTGCAGCTTGCTGTGCGCAACCACGATCACCAAGCGGTCATCGACCATGGCCGAGACCTGGGAAGAAAGGTCGGCAGGCAAAGGCAGGGTCTGCAGCCGTTCGATATGGGATGGAGCCTGAACCAGGATGACCGAATGCTCACGCTGGGGATTCAAACCCAGCGCACCCAAGCGTCCCGCAGCATCAGCGCCGACCAAGGTGCCGGCGGCAAGATCTTCAAGCACCTGGCCGTTGGCTTGGCGCTGGGAGGCACGCAGTCGCGCCTTATTAGCCAATTCCAGTCCAATCAGCGACTGCGCGTAATCGACCACGGTCTGGTGCACATATGGCTCTGCAATATGCAGGGTGCACTTATCGCGCAGTCCGGTGGCTACCGGGCGGGAATGCCACGAGCGGGCCGGGTCAAAGTCGCCGCTGATCACTTCACCGTGCAGGGTCAGCGCCACTTGGGTGCCGAGCATGCGTTCGAGATCTTCAAGCATGCTGTCCAAGTCCGATGACAGGAGCGTCTGGGCCAGCTTCTGATGGGACTTCAGCAGGTTTTCCACACGCTTGAGGTGATCAGAATTCAAGGCTTCGGCGATCAGCCGGGTGATCGCGGCGAAAGGAATCTGATAGGGGACTTCAAAGACCGGCAGCCCGACTTCGCGGGCGGCTTCAACGGTGGCTTGCGGTACCGAATTGTGCTCCAGCCCTGTACCAAAGCCCAAAGCCACGGCATCATTGGCTGCAAGGACTTTGACGAACTGCCGCTGGGCGGTTTTTGTCTTCTGGCGCACCCCGGTGGTCAAGACGATTTCCCGGCCGGTGAGGAACTGCGAAGGGTCCAGCAGTTCGGTCACGGCTCCCCATGTGATAACCATGTCGCCGCGGTGCTTGTGTTCGGTCAGCGGTCTGAGATCGAGCTCGTCATGTTCCAGGAGACCGCGTAAGCTAATTGCCATACAGCCATTCTAGGCTGATGGCGAAAAGTTCCCAGTTTAGCAAAATGCTCAAAACGTGGACACGCGGACCCAAAAAATGACCATAATGTGAAACTTTGCAGTAGCTTAGACACATGAGCACTCCATCTTCATCACAGGGCGCTCCACTCGCAACCGAAAAGCGTGAGACTTTCAGCTCCCGAAAGTTGTTCATCCTTTCAGCGATTGGTTCGGCCGTTGGTCTGGGAAACATCTGGCGTTTCCCTTACGTCGCCTACGAAAACGGCGGCGGCGCATTCCTGATTCCATACCTGGTCGCAATCCTCTGCGCTGGTATCCCATTGCTGTTCCTCGACTATTCCATCGGCCATCGCTACCGCGGCTCGGCTCCGCTGGCGTACCGCCGCGCCAACCGCAAGGCTGAGGTCCTGGGCTGGTGGCAGGTACTGATCTGCTTCGTCATCGCCATCTACTACGCAGCCATCATTGCGTGGGCCGCGATGTACTGCTGGTTCTCCATCACCAAGTCGTGGGAGAAGAACGCTGACGGCGCGGGCGGATTCTTCATGGGCGACTTCTTGCAGGTCCAGGATGAAGTTACCGTTGGCTTCGATTTCGTTGGCAGCGTCTTCTTCCCAATGCTGTGCGTATGGTTGTTGGCCATCGTGATCATGGTTGCCGGTGTCAACAAGGGCATCTCGCGTGCCAACGCGATCTTCATGCCGCTGCTGATCATCATGTTCCTGGTTCTGGTAGTGCAGTCGGTCTTCCTGCCAGGTGCAGTCGATGGCCTGAACACCTTCTTCACCCCAAACTTCGAGGCCTTGTCCAACCCATCGGTATGGGCGGCAGCCTTCGGCCACATCTTCTTCTCGCTATCCGTAGCCTTCGGCATCATGGTGACCTACTCGTCGTACATGAAGCGCAAGAGCGATCTGACCGGTTCGGGCTACGTCGTAGCCTTCGCCAACTCCAGCTTCGAGCTGCTGGCCGGCATCGGCGTCTTCGCGGCCCTGGGCTTCATGGCCTACAACGCGGGCAGCTCCGTCGACGAGGTCGCAACCTCGGGGATTGGTCTGGCATTCATCGCCTTCCCGACCATCGTGTCCCAAGCTCCGCTGGGCAGCGTCATCGGCGTGCTCTTCTTCGGTTCATTGGTGTTCGCGGGCATGACCTCGCTGATTTCCATCCTTGAAGTCATCGTTGCCGCGTTCCAGGACAAGCTGGGCTGGAAGCGCCAGTCCGCGACCCTGGTCGTGGTCCTCCCAGTGGCATTGATTTCCATGCTGCTGTTCCCAACCACCACCGGGTTGTACCTGCTCGATACCATGGACGCCTTCGTGAACCAGTTCGGCATCCTTGCCTGTGCATTGGTGATCGTGATTGTCTTCGGCGCTGGCCTGGGCATGCTGCCTAAGCTTGCCAAGCACCTGAACCGCCACAGCTCCATCAAGCTGGGTACCGGTTGGATGGTCCTGGTTGGCGGCATCGGCCCGGCAGCCTTGGGCTACATGCTGATCAATGAAGTCCAGAGCAAGATGGCCGAGTCCTACAGCGGTTACCCGGTCTGGTTCAACGGAGTCTTCGGCTGGGGCATGGCCGGCTTGCTGATTGTCGGCGCGGTTCTGCTCTCACTGGTTCCATGGAGCCGGAATTCGAAGATCAATGATCCTGAATTCGATCAGCATCGGGCAAATGTCGAGGCTGAAGAAGTTCCTGAAGTCACTGGAAAGGAATACTAGCCATGAGCGCTATTGCGATTGTCTTCATGATCATTTCCATGCTGACCATTTGGGGCGGCCTGGCCGTCGCGTTGATCAGCCTGAATCGACACCCTGAAAAGCACGACGATGATGTAATCGAGCCAGCTGGCTCGGCAGGCAACTGATACCTGCAGGCATCAGCTGAATTGAAGACCTCTGCGTAGCAAGCACAGCTTGAAACGCAGAGGTCTTTTTCTGTGCAAATGCACTACGCGACACGGAGGTCGTTGTGCCGATCCTCGTAGTCGCATGGTCATGAGAAGAATACTCTCTAGGTAGAGAGAAATCAGAGCGACCAAGCTCGTGAACAAGTTCTGGAAGGACAACACATGGACGTTACCTACCGCATTGATCAGCAGCGCAAGATCAACGGCCCATTCCCCGGCCCGAAGTCGCAGGAACTGGCTGCACGCCGTGCCAAGGCAGTTGCCGCTGGCGTCGCTTCCAGCCTGCCGGTCTACGCAGCGGATGTTGATGGTGGCATCATTGTTGATGTCGACGGCAACCAGCTGATCGACCTGGGCTCGGGCATCGCTGTGACGACTGTCGGCGCCTCGAACCAGGCTGTTGCCAAGGCTGTGGCCGAACAGGCCGCCCGCTTCACCCACACCTGCTTCATGGTTGCTCCGTACGAGAACTACATCGAACTGGCAGAGAAGCTGGCCACCATCACCCCGGGCAACTTCGAGAAGCGCGCAGTCTTCTTCAACTCCGGCGCCGAAGCGGTAGAGAACGCCATCAAGGTAGCCCGCATTGCCACCGGCCGCCAGGCCGTAGTGGCCTTCGACCACGCCTACCACGGCCGCACCAACCTCACCATGGGCCTGACCGCCAAGGCAGCCCCATACAAGCGCGGCTTCGGCCCACTGGCACCGGAAATCTACCGCATGCCAATGAGCTACCCATACCGTGAAGAGAACCCGAACATCTCCGGCAAGGAAGCAGCAGAGCGCGCCATCCTGGCCATGGAGAAGCAGATCGGCGGCGACCAGATCGCTGCGATCATCATCGAACCAATCCAGGGCGAGGGCGGTTTCATCGTCCCAGCCACCGGCTTCCTGCCACGCATCGCCGAATGGGCCAAGGAAAACGGCATCGTCTTCGTTGCCGATGAAGTCCAGGCCGGCTTCGCACGCTCCGGCGCCTGGTTCGCCTCGGACATCGAAGGCATCGAACCTGACATCATCACCCTGGCCAAGGGCATCGCCGGCGGCATGCCGCTGTCGGGCATCATCGGCCGCGCCGAACTGCTTGACTCGGTGCACGGCGGCGGCTTGGGCGGCACCTACGGCGGCAACCCGGTAGCCGTGGCCGCAGCCCTGGAGTCTATCAAGTTCATGGAAGAGCAGGATCTGGCAGGCCGTGCCCGCGAGATCGAAGAGAAGTTCTTCACCCGCTTTGGCGCACTGCAGAAGGACATCAAGGAACTCGGTGACATCCGTGGCCGCGGCGGCATGGTGGCCATGGAATTCGTCAAGGCCGGCGGCCAGGAGCCAGACGCAGAGCTGACCAAGGCCATCGCCACCGAATGCCTGGCCCAGGGCGTACTGATCCTCACCTGCGGTACCTACGGCAACGTGGTCCGCCTCTTGCCTCCACTGGTAATCGGCGACGAACTGCTCGAAGATGCGTTCAACGTGCTCGAAGCAGCTATCCGCAAGGCCGTCGCGTAAGCAGCCTGGCTTCGGCTTGAAAACGACGAATGCCTCGAATCTCCCAACAGGGGATTCGAGGCATTCGCTGTATTAAGCGCTGCAGACCGCCCGGTTATCAGGCCAGTTTTTTCGGTTCGGGCATGGGCCCAACCCGTGGAGTGCGCAGCATGTCCACGAGGACAAAAATCACCGCGACCCACACCAAGCCAAAGCCGACCCAGCGTTCAAAAGGCATATGCTCGCCGAAGACCGCCAAGCCCAAGATGAACTGCAATAGCGGGGCGAGGAACTGCAAGGATCCCACCGTGCTCAACGGCAGTCGGCGTGCCGCCCCGCCGAAGAGCAGCAGTGGAACAGCGGTGATGATGCCGCTGGCGGCCAAGAGCAGATGCCCGGGGACATCTGCGGAGAATAATGCTGACTGCCCGTTAACGGCCAGCCAGATCAGATAGGCAATGGCCAATGGAGTCAGCCACAGGGTTTCAATGGTCAACGAGCCCAGCGCAGTGCCGCTTTGCCCCACTTTGTTCTTCACCAAGCCGTAGAACCCGAAGGAGAAAGCCAAGCCGAGGGAAATCCACGGCACCCGGCCTAGGCCAACGGTCAGGACGATGACCGCAACGGTGGCTACGGCGACAGCAACCCACTGCAACGAGCGCAACTTTTCCTTCAGGACAATCACCCCCAGAAGGATCGCCACAATGGGATTGATGAAGTAGCCCAGTGACGCTTCCAAGACATGGCCGGTCAGCACAGCCAACGCGTAGAGTACCCAGTTCGCGGCAATCAGCACGCTGGCCAGCCCCAGCTGCCACATGGTCTTGGAATCCTTGAACATCTTCGCGAACTGCTTGAACTGTCCGGTGAATGCCAACAGCAACAGGCAGAATATCAGCGAGTAAATCACTCGCACGCCAACGAACTCGAAAGCCGAGATTGCGGGCAGCAGCAGGAAAAAAGCTGGGAGCATGCCCCAAATCAGGTACGCGGCGGTGCCTTGGATCAGCCCGTAACTGTGTTCGGAGCGGATCGGTTTAGCGGTACTTAAGGACATGCAGAGCGCACACTTTCAGACACGATGTGGATCGGAGTCGTGGACCGGACGGAAAATAAAATGCGGGACCACAGCTTAAAAGTACAACGTCAACGCGGTTGGAATATTCCCCTAGGCTCTCGATGCCGGCAACGCCACACCTTCATGTGATCTTTTCACCGGAACACAACCGGAATTCCAGACGTTGACTAGACTAGAGAACACCAACTTGGCTTGCTTCATTAAGGGAGTACCTCACCGTGCATGGACATAACAACGGACTGAAAACCGCCTTCTTGATGGGCGGAATGATCGCCTTGCTGCTGGCTATCGGATCGCTGATCGCCGCCGGTACCGGACGGTCGATGTTCATCTGGATTTTCGCGCTGATTGGCCTTGCAAGCACCGCATACAGCTATTGGAACAGCGACAAGCTGGCCCTGCGCTCGATGCATGCCTACCCGGTCACCGAACAGCAGCAGCCCGGCATGTACCGCATCGTGCGCGAGCTGTCGATGAACGCGCAGCAGCCGATGCCGCGCCTGTATGTCTCGCCCACTGCTTCGCCAAATGCATTCGCTACGGGCCGCAATCCACAGAACTCGGCAGTGTGCTGCACCGAAGGCATCTTGCAGCTTCTGGATGAGCGCGAGCTGCGCGGAGTGCTGGGCCACGAGCTGATGCACGTGTACAACCGCGATATCCTGACCTCCTCCGTTGCTGCGGCAATCGCCGGTGTGATCACCTCCGTTGCCCAGTTCCTGATGTTCTTCGGCGGCGGAGGCAATAGCCGCGGTGTGAATCCAATTGCCTTGATTGCACTTTCGCTGCTGGCGCCACTGGCAGCTTCCATCATCCAGATGGCCGTAAGCCGCACCCGTGAATACGATGCGGATGAAGATGGTGCCAAGCTGACCAACGATCCGCTGGCGCTGGCCAGTGCGCTGCGCAAACTGGAATCCGGAATCAGCCAGGCTCCGCTGGCTTCTAATGACCAGAAGCTGGTAAACAGCTCGCACCTGATGATCGCCAACCCGTTCGGTTCGCGTCTCAAGCGCATGTTCTCCACCCACCCTCCGATGGAAGATCGCATCGCACGTCTTGAGGCGATGGCTGGCGGACGCCAGTACTGAGCCAAACATCGTCTTGATGCTGAAGGCCGCATCCTGCTTGCAACGCAGGGTTCGGCCTTCCTCCGTTTTAATGCGCTCTTCCTGAATAAGGAAGGACTTCTGGCTTCGAGCGTCACAACGATTTGCGGCTCGCCTACTTACCTAGCCACGCACGGGTGATGTGATGTGATTCGATGGTTAGAGAAAAGCAGAACGAGCACGTACAGGTGTTGAAGAAGGAGCAGTATGCCAGGTCCTGAACAAGCACGTTTGCCGAGTCTGGCATGGGCCATCACCGGCCAACTGACAACAGGTGCCATCAAGTGCCTGATCGCCTTGGTTCTGGCATGGATTTGCTCGTGGTGGATCACCCTGGACACCGATTTCGGCAGGATCGCTCTTTGCTTGGTGATTTCCTACATCGTCTCGGAAATCGTTGGTGCCATCATCGCCAGGCCAATGGTCCTGAAAGAAGGCCGGTCGAACCCTGGGGGAGTGCCCTTTGCTGTACTTCCGTTTACTGCGGGGCTGGTGATCAGTTTCGTGGCGTCCTACGCACTCACCGGCTCGATGCACGACAGCCTTTTGGCGGCAAGCCTGATTGCGGTTTGCAATGCGGCAGAGATTTTCTGGCTCAAGCTGTGGGAAAAGGGGCCGACACCTGAAGAAGAACAAGCCCGGTTCAGTGAATTCAAGGCAATGACGAAAGAACATTTCGCCGACGACGTTGCGCAGATCAAATCTCGTGCCCGCGACAAGACTCGCGAAAAATACTTTAGGAAGAAAGCCCGCCAAGAAGCGAAATCGAATCAGCGGAACTACCAGAGCGACGAGAACTCCTGAACGAGGCGCTCAGGCGCCACCTAAAAAGAACAGCGAGGACTGTTTCCCAATTGCCGTGGGAAACAGCCCTCGCTGTGCGATGCGCTTAATGGCGCACGGGGAGTCTTAGCGGAAATTCACGAACTGCAGGTCGGCTTCCTCGAAGTCACGCAGCAGAGCCATGGTGGCCTGCAGATCATCGCGGGACTTCGAAGATACTCGCAGCTCGTCACCCTGGATGGTGGACTTGACGCCCTTAGGAGCCTCATCGCGAATCAACTTGTTGATCTTCTTGGCAACATCCTGGGCGATGCCCTCCTTGATACTTGCCTCAATGCGGTATTCCTTGCCCGAGGCGAATGGCTCGCCGGCATCCAGAGATTTCAAGGAAATGCCGCGCTTGACCAGCTTGGACTGGAAGACATCGAGCACTGCGTTCACGCGCTCTTCCGAGTTGGCCTTCATCAGGATCTTCTCGCCGCTGAAATCAACTTCAGCGCCAATGCCCTTGAAATCGTAGCGCTGTACGATTTCCTTCTGAGCCTGGTTCATCGCGTTGGCGACTTCCTGGCTATCAACCTTGCTTACGACGTCGAATGTGGAATCACTAGCCATGTGAATACTCCTAGTTGAAACGGGTCTGATTCGATTCATAGCCTACCGGTTTTACCGGCTCTTCAGGATTGAGAGTGTAGCCACCTAAAACCAACACCCGGGATCCCGGGCATGTCGCCAAAACGCGAAAAAGTCGAGGTCTTCCAGAAGAATGGAAGTTTCCACACAAACATTCTTGAAAGACCTCGACGTTGCTCAATTCTACCTTCACCGAACCAGACCTCACCACTTTCACCGGACTTGATGGCTTAGGACTCACCGCAATTGGGCAGTACCTGGGCGCAGCGAAAGCCGAGATCCTCTGCCACGTCACCACCCCGAACCCGTGGTGCCGCACCTGCGGGGGCGAAGGAACACCGAGGGATACCGTCACCCGCAGACTTGCCCACCAACCCTTCGGTTGGCGTCCGACCGTCCTGGTCATCAAACACCGACGCTACCGCTGCGGCCACTGCCAACGGGTGTGGCGTGAAGATCTGTCCAGAGCTGCACCGGAACGCCAGAAAATCAGCAGGACCGGCCTGGCCTGGGCCTTGAACGGTTTGGTCTGCCAACACCTCTCCGTCTCACGGATCGCCGAAGGCCTCGGCGTCACTTGGAATACCGCCAACGACGCAGTGCTGGCTGAAGGCCAACGCCTGCTGATCGATGACCCTGCACGGTTTTCCGGCGTCAAGGTCTTAGGCGTAGACGAACACGTATGGAGGCATACCCGCACCGGCGACAAATACGTCACCGTCATCGTGGATCTCACCGCCGTGCGCGATGGCACCGGCACCGCACGCCTGCTGGATATGGTTCCAGGAAGGTCCAAAGCCGTATTCAAGACCTGGCTGGCCGGACAAGACGACCAGTGGAAGCAGGGCATTGACGTGGTCGCGATGGACGGGTTCACCGGCTTCAAAACCGCAGCTGCCGAAGAGCTTCCCCACGCGGTGGAGGTCTTGGATCCGTTCCATGTCGTCAAATTGGGTTCCGAGGCCCTGGATCAAACCCGGCAGCGGGTCCAGCGCGGACAGCATGGCCGGCGGGGACGCAAGGATGACCCGCTGTATAAGTGCCGTCGGATCTTGACCACGGGGCTGTCCTTAGCCACTGACAAGCAGAAAGCCAAGCTTGAGGACCTTTTTACGGCGCCGGAGTATGAGCCGGTTCAACTGGTCTGGAGCGTGTATCAAAAGATGGTGGATGCCTACCGGCAACCGAAACCAGAGATCGGGCGGTGGGCGTTGGAGCAACTGATCAACGGGGTTGGCTCAAAGGTCCCGAAGGGGTTGCCGGAGCTGAAGAAGCTCGGTGGCACCCTGCGGCGGAGGAAGACGGACATCCTCGCGTATTTTGACCACGTCGGCAGTTCAAATGGGCCTACTGAAGCCCTCAATGGCCGGTTAGAGCATTTGCGGGGTATCGCGTTGGGGTTCAAGAATCTGACGCACTATATCGCACGGTCGTTGCTGGAGACTGGCGGGTTTAGGCCTTGGTTACACTCTCAATCCTGAAGAGCCGTTTTACCCTCTGAATTTGGTGTGTGATCAGGCTTACAGCAAAAACACCCTTCTCGATTTCACAACATCGAAAATCTCCTGTAGAGTTATTTCTCGTTCCGACAAGAGCAAATGTTCTTGAAACGAACGTACTCGGCAGATTACCCGAGTGGCCAAAGGGGGCTGACTGTAAATCAGCTGGCAACGCCTTCACTGGTTCGAATCCAGTATCTGCCACAAAATAACTCCCGGATCTTAGGATCCGGGAGTTTTTTGCATACGGAAGGTATGCATGGCTACCGGCATTGTTTTTATTCCCGGGTCCAACCAAGATCACCTTTCTACATATTTCAAATAAGGATCGGCTACCGTATAACCATGGCAACGAAAAATGTGAGCGAAGACGAATTCGCGCAGCTGATTGATGAGAACGACATCGTCCTGGTGGACTTCTGGGCAGCTTGGTGCGGACCATGCCGTAATTTTGCGCCGGTTTACGAGCAGACTTCCGAGAAGTTCAGCGATGTTGTTTTTGCCAAGGTGGATACCGAAGCAGAGCAGGGCTTGGCCCGCGCCGCGAATGTCACCTCGATTCCAACCATCATGGCTTTCCGCGAAAACGTCCTCGTGTTCTCGCAGGCTGGTGCGCTGAACCAGACCCAGCTCGAAGACCTTGTCACCGCAGTCAAGGGCATCGACATGAGCGAAGTGCATAAGCAGATTGCTGAAGAAGCCGCACAGGCTGATTCCTAAGTATCCTTTCTAGCTTCGGACTCCTTAGCGCCGCCGGTGATCCAACGGCGCGTAGCGGGGTCCGAAGCTTTGTTTTTTCTGCCCCGAAAGCATCAGCATCCGCACGACGCGTTGACGATGCGGGGCGTAGGGTGCCAATAATTCCAGCATTTGCGAATCACTGATTCGTTTTCCGGTCAGCACCTGGCCAACAAAATCGGCAAGATGGTAATCACCCACCGAAATAAAGTCACCGGCTCCATGGGAGCGTTGCAAAGTTTCGGCAATGGTCCATGGCCCAATACCGGGCACCGAAGCCAAAGCGGCCGCCAACGTTCCCGGAGGCATTGCCGCAGGCTTGACCTGGTCAATTGGTTGGCCAGCCCACCACTGCAAACTATGCGCCACCTGCACCAGGCGTCCCATGGTGTTGGCTCGTTGGGCTTCCACCCTCGCCTTTTGCCAGTCCCATCGCTTCATGGATGCCAACCGGTGCGGTTCGGGAAAAATCATCAGCCCTTCGGGTACCGGACCGGGAGCGCGGTGTCCTAGATGGCGGATTATCCAACGCCACGCATGATTAGCTTCAATTCCGGTTACCCGTTGTTCCAAGATCGCACCTGCCGCGTGCTCGAAGATCCGCCCGGTAGTGGGCAATACCGCATCGGGATGTTCCAGTCGGGTACGCGCAACGATCTGCGGGAATCTTCCTTCTTTGATTCCCTGGTCAAAATCGCTCCAGTCATCCAAAGCGCCCAGCAAATTCGGCGCAGACTCCAAAGCCCACTGTGCTCCCGGGCCCCACGCCTGCAATGCCGCAGGCGAGCTGGTTGAAGGCTTGTGCAGATGCAATGAGGCATCTCCCAAAGGTGTGGCAAAAGCTAGCCACGCCTCGGTGGCCGATAAGCGGATGGTCGGATCACCCAGGCCACGGCGCAGGATTCCCAAAGTCTTGAGCAGCGATACCGGGCGCTTCGGGTCGTACTGGACGCTCAACGACTTCTCCATAATTCGCATCTTATAGCGTCCGCCCCACAGAAACGCGGGCCCGCTGCCGCTAGCACTGGAGAAAACTCTTCGTCCACTGCGTGACGTTTCGCTACGTACCGGAACGACATGTATGACGTACGCCGGTAAAGTTCTTGACATGAAGTATGCGTCCACAGTTCTAGATCTGATCGGCAATACCCCGCTGGTGAAGCTCAATCGAGTCACCGACGGAATCAAAGCCACCGTGTTGGTGAAACTTGAGTACTTGAATCCGGGCGGTTCCATCAAGGACCGCATCGCATTGAAGATGGTCGAGCGCGCCGAAGAATCCGGCCAGCTCAAGCCCGGCGGAACCATCGTGGAACCAACCAGCGGCAACACCGGTGTTGGTTTGGCCATGGTCGGCCAGCTCAAGGGCTACGACACCATTTTCGTCACCCCGGATAAGGTGGGCGAAGAAAAGCGCGACGTATTGCGTGCCTACGGTGCCAAGGTCGTTGTCACCCCCACCGCAGTCGCCCCGGATTCGCCCCAGTCCTACTACGGAGTTTCGGACCGTCTGGTCACCGAGATCGACGGCGCCTACAAGCCGGACCAGTTCTCCAATCCCGGCGCACCCGATAGCCACTTCGAAACCACCGGCCCGGAAATCTGGAATGACACCGAAGGCAAGCTGACCCACGCAGTAATCAGCGCCGGCACCGGCGGCACCATCACCGGCACCGGACGCTATCTCAAGCAGATCTCCGCCGACCGCGCCTCGGGCCCGGTCAAGATCATCGCCGCGGACCCCGATGGCTCGGTCTACTCCGGTGGCACCGGCCGCCCGTACTTCGTTGAAGGCGTGGGCGAAGACATGTGGCCGGGGAACTACGACCCATCCGTCCCGGATGTTGTCGAACCAGTCACCGACGCGGAATCATTTGAAATGACCCGCCGTCTGGCCAAGGAAGAAGGCCTGCTGCTGGGCGGTTCCTCGGGCATGGCCGTGGTTGCCGCATTGCGCGTGGCCAAGGACCTGGGCGAAGATGACGTCGTAGTGGTGATCGCCCCGGATGGCGGCCGCGGCTACCTGGCTAAGATCTTCAACGACCAGTGGATGCTGGACCAGGGCTTCACTACCGATGAATACTCCGCACTGGACTTCATCGGCGCCGCTCTGGCCAAGCAGGGCACTGGCACCATAACCTTGGAAACCACCCTGGCTGAGGCTGCCAAGGCACTGCGCGAACAGGGCGATGACGCACTGGTGGTTTCTGCTGCACCGCTTCCGGCCCGTATCGGAGAAATCCGTGGGGTCATCGGGGCAGGGGACATCACCGATGCACTGCTCTCCGGCGCAGAACCAACCAGCACCCTGGCGGACCTAGGTGATCTGCCGATGCCGCTGATCGGCACTGCAGACACCGCCGAACATGCCCAAGAACTGCTCAAGAGCCATCCCGCGGTTTTGCTGACCAAGGGCGGCGAAGTGATCGCCGCAGCTACCGCAGCTGATCTATTGGCCTACTCCACCCGCTAGAGACAACACCTCAAAGGATTGATATCGATGACTGAAAACCATCAGGGAGCAAACACCCGCTTTGTCCATGCGGGCCAGGAATTCGAGCCGGTCACCGGTGCTGTAGTTCCACCGCTGCACTTCTCCTCGACCTACGCCCAGGACGGCATCGGCGGCCTGCGCAACGGCTACGAGTACGGCCGCGGCACCAACCCGACCCGCGACGCGTTGCAGGCACAGCTTGCTGGCGCCGAGTTCGGCAACCACGCTTTCTCCTTCAGCTCCGGCCTGGCCGCCGAGGACTCGCTGATCCGTGCGATTCTGCGTCCCGGTGACCACATCGTGCTGGGCAACGACGCCTACGGCGGAACCTTCCGCCTGATCGACCGCGTGCTGGGCGACTGGGGCATCGGCAACACCCCGGTGAACATGGCTGATGAAGCAGCGCTGGCTGCCGCCATCGAAAAGAACAAGGCCAAGCTGGTCTGGGTTGAAACCCCATCGAACCCGATGATGACCATCACCGACATCGCCAAGGTCGCTGAAATCGCCCACGCCGGCGGCGCGCTGCTGGTCGTGGACAACACCTTCGCCAGCCCATTCCTGCAGCAGCCGCTGACCTTGGGCGCTGACATCGTGGTCCACTCGACCACCAAGTACATTGGCGGCCACTCCGATGTGGTCGGCGGTGCAGTGATCGTCAAGGATGCGGCGCTGGCAGAAAAGATCGGCTTCATCCAGTTCGCCGTCGGTGCGGTCTCGGGCCCAATGGACGCCTTCTTGACCACCCGCGGGCTGAAGACCCTGGGCGTGCGCATGCGTGCCCACTCGGAGAACGCCGCACAGGTTGCCGGGTGGTTGCGCGAACGCAGCGAAGTGGAGCGCGTGCTCTACCCGGGCTTCGAAGACCACCCCGGCCACGAGATCGCCAAGAAGCAGATGTCCGGCTTCGGCGGCATGGTCTCGGTGCAGTTCAACGGCGGCGAAGCAGCAGCTCGCAAGATTGCCGAGAGCACCAAGCTGTTCACCCTGGCTGAATCCCTAGGTGGCATCGAATCGCTGATGAACTACCCATCGGAGATGACCCACGCTTCGGTGAAGGGCACCGAGCTGGCAGTTCCAGTGAACCTGCTGCGCCTCTCGGTTGGCATTGAAGATCCGGCCGATCTGATTGAGGATCTGGAAAAGGCCTTCACCAACCTCTAAGGCCAAAGCCAAAGGACCTGAGTTCCGCTGCCTAACGGGCAAGCGGACCTCAGGTCCTTTGTTCTTTCAGTTGTGCAGCCTTCTTGCTGGTGGCCTGCCTACCGGCGGGGCTTGGCGGGCTTGGGATCTACGATCTTGAAGTACTTGTTGCTCGCAGGCATCCACATCAGCACGACGCTGAACATGATGATGGCCGCCAGGATCGAATAACGGCCGAATCGCAGCAGCAACGGCAGTGCGGTGATCAGTCCGACCCACGACAATTGGGTGCGTGCTGCCCGGTCTCCGGTGAATAAGCGGTAACCCAGCACACAGCAGGCCAGGCCGGCGGCGGCAAAAAGGATGATCAGTGCAATGACCGCGAAGCCCATGGTGGACTGCTGGGTATGCTCATGAACCAGGAAGCCGCCGAAGCCGAGAAAAAGCACTCCGGCTAGGAGCCATAGCATTTGGGCGATGAATAATCCGCCGGGGGTTGGCTCGTTGGGACGTCGTGGAAAAAGTGGTTTCTTCACATGTACAACCCTACGTGTTCCAGCGCGGTGCCCGATCTCACACGCTCTGGACACTGACAATAGTGGTGGGTTCAAGCTAGCATTAAGTGTTCGCGAACATCAGGGTATCCCTCTCGCATCCAGCCCAATTTTTGAGGCCGGAGCCTTCTCGTGTTGTATTTTCCGCAAAGTGTGTGCGGGTCTTTATGTCATAGGGGAGCGCTTGATGAGCGTGACTTGTATCTGACTGTGCAGCCTATACGTCGTTTCTTTTGGGACGGCCAAGGCCTATCCCCAAACGAATGAGGTAATTCTTCGTGTCTTCTGACATGCCCGTAAACACCGACGACAACCAGACCCCAGAAGAGCCAACTGTGCTCTTCTCCGAACTTGGTCTGGATGCCCGCGTGCTTGCATCGCTTGCCGACCTTGGCTACGAAAAGCCATCGCCAATCCAGGCAGCAACCATCCCACTGCTTCTCGAAGGCCGCGACGTTGTCGGTCTGGCTCAGACCGGTACCGGTAAGACCGCTGCTTTCGCACTTCCTGCCCTGTCCCGCATGGCAGAACTGGCTGACACCAATGGTCCAGCCAAGACCCCTCAGATCCTGGTTCTGGCTCCAACCCGCGAGTTGGCCCTCCAGGTAGCCGAGGCTTTCACTTCCTACGCCAAGTACCTGCCGAACTTCACCGTTCTGCCAGTGTACGGTGGCTCGCCATACGGCCCGCAGCTCAACGGCCTGCGCCGTGGCGCCCAGGTAGTCGTTGGTACCCCAGGTCGCGTAATCGACCACATCAACAAGGGTTCCTTGGACCTGTCCAACCTGCAGTACGTTGTCCTTGATGAGGCCGACGAAATGCTGCGCATGGGCTTCGCCGAAGAGGTCGACAAGATCTTGGAAGCCACCCCAGAGGACAAGCAGGTTGCCCTGTTCTCGGCCACCATGCCACGCACCATCCGCCGCATCGCTTCGGAATACCTGCGCAACCCGCAGGAAGTTGCAGTCAAGTCCAAGCAGTCCACCGGCACCAACATCACCCAGCGCTACCTGCAGGTGATGGGCGCCCACAAGCTTGACGCCATGACCCGCATCCTGGAATCCGAGACCTTCGAAGGCGTTATCGCCTTCGTACGTACCAAGATGGCTACCGAGGACCTGGCTGACAAGTTGAAGGCTCGTGGCTTCACCGCGGCCGCCATCAACGGCGACATCCCGCAGCAGCAGCGCGAGCGCACCATCGAGAACTTGCGCTCGGGCAAGATCGACATCCTGGTTGCAACCGACGTGGCCGCTCGCGGACTTGACGTCGAGCGCATTTCCCACGTCGTGAACTTCGACATCCCGCATGACACCGAGTCGTACGTGCACCGCATCGGCCGTACCGGCCGTGCCGGCCGCAAGGGCGACGCGATCTTGTTCATGACCCCACGCGAGAAGTACTTGCTGCGTGCCATCGAGAAGGCTACCCGCCAGCCGGTGACCCAGATGCAGCTGCCTTCGCTGGATTCGGTCAACGACCGCCGTATCCAGAAGTTCACCGATCGCATCGACAAGACCATCAGCGGCCAGGACCTGACTACCTTCCGCGAAATCGTGGAGAAGTTCGCTTCCGAGCACGAAGACCTGGATCAGCTGGAAATCGCAGCTGCGCTGGCTCTGATGGCTCAGGGCGGTCGCCCGCTGCTGATGACCGAACCAGTCATGTCGCCTTCGAAGAAGGCCCGCATGGATCGCCCAGAGCGCGGCGGCGAACGCGGTGAGCGTGGCGATCGTGGTCCACGTGCCCGCAAGACCGCTGCTGAAGGCAACGCCATGTACCGTCTGGCCGTTGGCCGCCGCAACCGCGTGCAGCCAGGCTCGATCGTTGGCGCACTGGCTAACGAAGGTGGCTTCAATTCTTCGGAAATCGGCGGCATCGAGATCCGTTCGGACCACACCCTGGTCGAGCTGCCAGCCGAGCTGACCAAGGACCAGTGGCGTGCACTGTCCAAGACCCGCATCGGCGGCGAAGCCATTGAGCTCGAGCTCGACAATGGCCGCAGCCCACGTCGTGAAGACGACGGCGACCGCGGTGGCTTCCGCGGCGGCCGTGGCGGCGGCTTCGGTGGCGGTCGCAGTGGCGGCGGACGTGGCGGCTTCGGCGGTGGCCGTGGTGGCGGACGTGGCGGCTTCGGCGGCGGCGGACGCGGCGGCAAGGATCGCTACAGCGATTCGGGCCGTAGCGGTGGACGTCGCGACTACTAAGCCTGTCGCACACTAGCTGAACAGCATTAGATAACGCCCTCGGGGCAAGCATGAAGCTTGCTCCGAGGGCGTTTTCCGTTAACCGGAGCCCGCTTACGGGGCCGGGCTTCCCAACGGGATCTGGTCCCCGAGGTAGACCGTGCCGCCGCTTTCCAAGAACTGCCTGCTCTTCTGCGCCATCCCGGCCAGCGCGGCTTGGGCCTCGGCGGATCCGTACTCGTCACGGATATCCTGGGAAATGCGCATGGAACAGAACTTCGGCCCGCACATGGAGCAGAAATGCGCGGTCTTGGCTGGTTCGGCCGGCAGCGTCTCGTCATGGAATTCCTGGGCTGTGACCGGGTCCAGGGACAGCGCGAACTGGTCATGCCAGCGGAACTCGAAGCGCGCCTTGCTCAACGCATCATCGCGAGCCGTGGCCCCAGGGTGGCCCTTGGCCAGATCTGCGGCGTGCGCGGCGATCTTGTAGGTGATGACGCCGGTTTTCACATCATCCCGGTTAGGCAGTCCCAGATGCTCCTTGGGAGTGACGTAGCAGAGCATCGCGGTGCCGTAGCGGGCGATCTCGGTGGCGCCGATGGCGCTGGTGATGTGATCGTAGCCCGGAGCGATATCGGTGACCAGCGGGCCCAGCGTGTAGAACGGAGCCCCATCGCACAGTTCCTGCTGGCGCTCCACATTCTCGCGCACCAGGTGGAACGGGATATGCCCCGGTCCTTCCACCATCACCTGAACGTCGTACTTCCAGGCGCGCTTGGTCAGCTCTGCCAAGGTGTCCAGCTCGGCGAACTGGGCGGCGTCATTGGCATCCGCAATGGAACCAGGGCGCAGCCCGTCGCCCAGCGAGAACGCCACATCGTACTGCGCGAAGATCTCGCACAGCTCATCGAAGTGGGTGTAGAGGAAATTCTCCTGATGGTGCGCCAAGCACCAGCCTGCCATGATGGACCCGCCGCGCGAGACCATGCCGGTGACGCGGTTGGCGGTCAGCGGGATGTAGCGCAGCAGCACTCCGGCGTGGATGGTCATGTAGTCCACGCCCTGCTCGCACTGCTCAATGACGGTGTCCCGGAAGATCTCCCACGTCAGTTCATTAGCTTCGCCATTGACCTTCTCCAGAGCCTGGTAGATCGGCACGGTGCCGATGGGCACCGGCGAATTGCGGATGATCCACTCGCGGGTGGTGTGGATGTCATCTCCGGTGGACAGGTCCATGACCGTGTCCGCACCCCACTTGGCGGCCCACTGCAGCTTGGAGACTTCCTCGGCGATGGAGCTGGTCACCGCCGAATTGCCGATATTCGCATTGATCTTCACCAAGAAGGCCTTGCCGATGATCATCGGCTCGGATTCCGGGTGGTTTATGTTCGCCGGGATGATGGCCCGGCCGGCCGCAAGCTCGCTGCGCACCAGTTCGACATCGCATTCTTCGCGTATGGCAACATAGCGCATTTCCGGGGTGATGATCCCGGCCCGGGCATAGTGCATCTGGGTCACACGGGCTGCGCTGACGGCCCTTCGCGGAGGCGCCGAGCGTCCGGCCCACTCTGCGCTGGCGGTGCCTCTGCGAACCGCAGAGCGTCCGTCATCGTGCAGATTGCGTTCTCGACCCTCATAGGTTTCCACATCCCCGCGTTCCAGGATCCACGGTTCGCGGAAAGGCTGCAATCCTTGGGTGGGTTCGCTTCCCGGTCCGCTGGTGCGATACACCTGCAACGGTTCATTTAGCTCGCCATTGGGGGAGTCAGCCAATTGGATCTGGGTGACGGGAACGGAAATTCCCTCAGACACGCGGTAGGCAAGGGTGTGGGCAGGGTGCTGTTCAAATTGTTCCACTGGGGAAACTCACTTCCTTCGCCGGCATTACCCGGACAGGTTCAACGGTCGCGGACGGCGATAGTCCGATCTCAGCCCTTGCCAGGGCACCCGTGTGGTCGCGATCAACTTAGCACGATTTCTGCCAGAAAAGACAGCAGCGCTGCACAAATTATGGATGTGAAGAAGCAACGGTCCAGAAGATGGGAAGTGGTTTCACTCTCGCTGGCAGCTGGGAAACAGGCTGCTGTGGGGCGTAGCGGGAGAAACTTTTGGGGAAACGAAAAGAGAGACAATCTGCAATCAGATTGTCTCTCTTATTTCGAGCCCCCTGCCGGAATCGATCCGGCGACCTCGTTCTTACCAAGAACGCGCTCTACCACTGAGCTAAGGGGGCAACAGGTAAATACTTTACACAGGTTTTTAAGGTTTGCAAAATCCGCTGAGAATTTGTTGCTGACGTCACAACATCACTACTCAGGTCGCATTTGGTGCATAGATACCCGAGTGTGAAATTAGCCGGGTAGTGAAAGGAATTTGAGGCATTCAGCATCTTGGAAAAGATCTTTTTCCTGCTTTGATGCTCCGGGCGCCCACCGCGGCTTCGTGCAGGGATTTGCGGCCGATGGGAACGGGTTTCCCGTCGGGCGTCGCGACGGTTGCTGGGCAAGGTCACCTGATCATCGTTCGAGGCATGCGGTCTAGTGCAAAAACGCTAGTGAGCCCAGGGAATTAACAAAGTGAGCATCGTCACCCAAGCCCTTTTTGTGCCACCCATAGTTCTACGCCGCATGGGCCCTACGTCTAAATTAGCGCTGACTAGGCCTTATTCGTTTTGGTTTGGTCATCCCTATGGGGGAGTTGGCCGATTTTTCTTTGCTGGGAAATCCGTGTAGAGTATTTACTCGTTGCCCCCTTAGCTCAGTGGTAGAGCGCGTTCTTGGTAAGAACGAGGTCGCCGGATCGATTCCGGCAGGGGGCTCTGAGTGAGAAGCTTTCTTGGCTTCTACTGGATTGCTTCTCACTTGTGGCGGCGTAGCTCAGCTGGTTAGAGCGCACGACTCATAATCGTGAGGTCCCGGGATCGAGTCCCGGCGCCGCTACCAAATGAAGACCCGCAGCTTTGCTGTGGGTCTTTTTTGGATTTCAGGCACTCAGGACAAATCGGGCACCTAAATAAGGTCCGGAGAATTCTTGAATTTCTCGCCTGCTTGCCTGCCTGCCAAGTGATTCGTTTGTGAATCACCTGGCAGGTGAAGATCGCTTCTTATGGCTATGGCTTGCCCAGTGCGTTGACTGCATCGCTTATCGTCGCGCCGCGGTGCTGCTGCCGGTAGGCTTTGACATCTTTCGGGTCAAGATCACTGGCATCCACAGTGACTTTTTGCTGTTTGTCGCGGAACCAGAACCACCCCATCAAAGCCCCGCTGCCAAGCAAGAGGCCATAGCTTGGTTCATCGGATACCACGATGAGAAGTGCTGCCAGGAGAGCCAACGTCAAAATTGCCATTTCGCGTGCTGCCTTGCTCATCGAATGCCCCTAACTAATGCCTGCCGCCTCGAATCGAAAAACCATACTGCGCGGTCGTGGTCCCAAGGGCTCATGAATGTTCCAAGGTGCTTGAGGGGATGATGTCCAGCCTCATGCCCGGATATTCCCACTCTATGAATTAATATGCGTCTTGTAAATCCTACTTTTGTAGGAGGAAACATTTGGATTCGAGCAGTGGTTCTGCTTGGGCAAACCGCGGTAACCGAACACAAAAAATTACCGGGAGCACCGTATGGGCGGGAACTAGCTTTCTGACCCGGTGGACTTGCGCTTCTCCGCGCTTGATTCCCTGGCCAACGACAAGAGATTGTCGATTGCCGTGTTGTCGAAATCAGTGTGGCTGGCACCGTCGTGGTCGGCATCGTGGCCATGGACTTCGGTATGCAGCCGTTGCATTCGCATGTCCAAGGTCGTGGCGATTGCGGCCGCTTCAGCAAGCTCGTCCGCAAGATGGGCTGGAACGTCCCCTTCATACCTATAGAAAATCTTATGTTCCAAGCTGGCCCAGAAATCTTGGGCAATTGTGCGGATCTGCACTTCAACGACAACATTGACCGGCCCGTCGGACAAGAACACCGGAATCTCGATGATCGCGTGCACGCTCTTGTAACCGTTGGATTTTGGATTCTTGATGTAATCCTTGATCTGGATGACCTTCAGATCACTTTGAGAAGTTAGCGTGTTCAAGACCTTGTAGATGTCTTTCACGAAACTGCAGGTGATGCGCACTCCAGCAATATCACTAATATTTTCCCGAATGATCGGCAAGGACGGAGCGATATTCCGCTTGCTCACCTTGCGCATGATGCTTTCAGGAGTTTTCACCCGTGAAGAAACATGCTCGATCGGGTTGTATTTATGCAGATACAAGAACTCTTCACGCAGAATTGAAACTTTAGTCAGCATTTCATCGACGGCGAATTGGTACTCCATCATGAAACGCTGGAAATCGTGATGGAACGCTTGTGCCATTTCCTGGAGCTCGGCAGGTGTTGCTTGCTTTGCAAGGGGAGCCGCAAGCGCTGCGTGAGACTCCTGATCGTGTTCGGCTGAAATTCTCAATCACCTCTGCGAATAGTTTTCATCCCAGCAAAGTAGAACTCACTGGGACTTCAGCCTAGTGCGCCCTCCTAAGAATTAGGCAAGAACAAGTAGAGAATTTGGCCAACTGGATTCTTGGGGCGCTTCGCAGGCACTTTAGAGTTCAGCGCAGCGGTGCTCTATCGTTGACTGGGTAACTGTGCGGAAAGGTATTGATGGAACTCGCTAGCGACTTTCGGCAGCTTTGCCACGGAATCAGCTTTTCCGAGCATGAGCCAGCGCCGATGCTTCGACTGCGGCAAGCAGCAAACTGGCGCACCGAGTATCTGGAACCCAATCGTGTGCTGAGCCTGGAAATTGGCGACCTCAAATTCTGCCTGGGCTACGTCACGATGAACAAGGACGGTTCACGCAACACCTTGCCGTGCCCTAAGACCAAGGCCTTGCGCACCGGTACCCAATGCGATCGCTGCCGCCGGATGGACCAGACGAAGTTCATGCACCATTTCCACAAGACCGGTGAAGCTCCCGAAGGACTGCGCAAATATCTGGAGCAGCCGCATTTCTTGTATATCGCCAGCTTCGCCCATGGCGTGACCAAGGTCGGAACGACCTCTACGCAGAGCAAATGGAGCCGACTGGCCCAGCAGGGTGCGGTCATTGCCCGCTATGTTGCCCGTGCCTCTGATGGTGCGGCAATTCGAATTCTTGAAGATTTGGTGACTGAGCATGTGGGTCTGAGCCAGCAGGTTCGGCAGAAATCAAAGATCAAGGGGTTGAGCAGCTGGGAGCTGGACTACGCGCAGCTTGACGCCATCAATTCTGAAGCTGCCGAACGTTCACGGGAGTTCCTCGGATCCCAGCGCGGACTGGACACCTATGGCGTTGAATTACGCGACGAACTTTGGCAGCAGCCCTCCTTCGCCAAGCCGGTCATTGAAGCCTGGGATTCCCGTTCGTTGCATGCGTGGAGCAGCGCGCTGCCGGGCAGCACGGTGAATCTGCGTATCCGCGGGGTGCTGGGGCAAAGCATCCTTGCCGACAGCGGCGAGAACACCACGCTGCGCTTGCTTGATGCCGCAGAGCTGAAAACCCGCTCCGTGGCAGTCATAGAACAGCATGGTGACTTCAAAGAAGAGCAATCCGCATTGTTCTAAGCGTGCCACGCACCGAGCAGATGGTTTGTCGGGGGAGTCACGCGGAAATACCGCGCCCGCAATGAGAGCTGGCGCTGGGTGCTGAACTAGACTTGACCCATGACCAACACTCCTTGGGAATCAGCTTCCTCGCTCTATAAGAAGCTCGTCTTTATTGCGGTAAGCGTGATGGGCGCAGGCATCATCCTAGCTATCGTCGGCGCAAACATTCCTTCACTGCCCCTGGTGTATATCGCTATCGGGATCATGGTCCTCGGGATGCTCTGCCACATCGCTGGATTGGTAGTGCGTTCCAAGGACGCCCGTGCATGGCGCATCGCCAACGGGCTGGACAAGCCGCGCACCAAAAAGCGTTCTACCGAGACCGGGAAGTAGCTCCGGCAAGATTTGCACATCGTGGCCAGCTGGCTGGACCTGGAGCAGAATCCAGACCGGTGCACTGCGCTCACCAAGAACAACGTTCAGGAGAATCCATGGGCATCAACCCTGACCTGGTAGGACGCATTTACCCTGCCGGCCAGTCCTACCAAGTAGGACGCGAAAAAATCCGCGAATTCGCCACCGCGGTGAAAGCCACTAGTCCGGCGCACTTCGATGTAGAAGCCGCCCGCAAGCTGGGCTTCAATGACGTCGTTGCCCCGCCAACTTTTGCGATCATCATCGCCCAGCGTGCCGACGCTCAGCTGATCGCCGACCCCGCCAGCGGCATTGACTTCTCCCGCGTGGTGCATGCTGACCAGCGCTTCACCCACCACCGCCCTATCGTTGCCGGTGATGAACTGCTCGCCGAGCTGTACGTGGACCAAGTCCGCGAAATGGGTGCCGGTGCCATGATTACCACTCGTGCAGAAATCACCACCGTGTCTGGCGATAAGATCGCCACCACCACTTCATCGCTACTGGTACGAGCAGAGGACTGATCATGATTGAATTCGAAAGCCTCGAAAAGGGCCAGGTCATTGGTTCGCACACCGTGCAGGTCAACCGCGCCGACCTCGTGCGCTACGCAGGTGCCTCGGGGGACTTCAACCCGATTCACTGGAATGAGCGCTTCGCCAAGGAAGTTGAACTGCCCTCGGTCATTGCCCACGGCATGTTCACCATGGGCTCGGTCATCGAACTGGTCTCCACTTGGGTAGGCGACCCTGCAGCTGTCATCGACTACCAGACCCGCTTCACCAAGCCAGTGGTCGTCGAAGATCCTGAAGGCTCGAACCCAACGGATCACGAAGGCACCACCATCTCGGTAGAAGGCAAGGTCGGAGCACTGGATGCCGAAGCCCGTACCGCCCGCATCGACTTGGCCGTCTCGGCCAACGACAGCAAGGTACTGCTCAAGTGCCAGGCCGTGGTACAGCTCTAAGCATGCAGCTCTCCGGTGATGCGCAGAAGCCAGTAACGCTCTGGCGCAACGCGCTGATGGCAGCCTACCTGGCCAGCGGTCTGCTGATCTCGGCCCTGGTTTCGCGGCTGCCCGCGGTGCGTGACGCCCTGCAACTGGACCACGCCAGTGTTGGCTTGCTGCTTCTGTGCATGAGCGCCGGATCCTTCCTATCGGTCGCCGTCTCCGGACAGCTGGTTCTGCGTCTTGGCGCCACCCTCGTCATGCGCATCGCCGCGACCCTGGCCGGAAGCTCACTGATCCTTGTGGGCGTCGGCGCCGGAGTCTTTGGAAGCGCCATCATGTGCGGCATCTTCCTCTTTACCCAAGGGCTGGGAACCGCTTCATGGAATGTGGCTTCCAACGTCCAGGGAGCCGCGATGGAACGCGCGCTAGGCAAGAGCATCATGCCTGCCCTGCACGGATTCTTCTCCATCGGCACCGTGATTGGTGCTGGCGCCGGGGCCCTTGGAGCCCGCCTACAGTTGCCGCTGCAGTACCACTACGGCTTCATGGGCCTGGTCATTGTCTTCACTGTCCTCTACAGCACCCGGTTTTATGGCGAAGACTTCGGCCGGGTGCCGCGCACCAGTGGTGGTACGTCACTGAAAAAGGCGTGGACCGAACCACAAACGGTGCTGCTTGGCGTTCTGGTGTTGGGCATGGCCCTGGCCGAGGGTGCAGCCGGAGACTGGGTCGCCATGGCACTGGTAGATGGCTATGGGACCAAAGAAGGCGTGGGAGCTATTGGCTACGGCGTCTTCGTGACCGCCATGACCCTCACCCGGCTGCTCTCCGGGGACTTGATCCTGCGGCTGGGGCGGGTGGTGATGATCCGTGCCAGCGCCATCAGCGCACTGGTGGGCGTACTGCTCTTCGCCTTTGGCAATAGCCTGCCGCTGGCCTTCGTCGCCTTGGGGATCTGGGGCATGGGCGTGGCCCTGACTTTCCCGCTGGCCATGAGCGCGGCGTCGGATGATCCAATCCATGCCGCAACACGCGTATCGGTAGTCTCCACCATCGGCTACGGCGCCTTCCTGGGCGGTCCACCGCTCTTGGGCTTGCTTGCCGAACTGATCGGCTTGCTGCCGGCCCTGGGCTCCATTTCGATCTTGATAGTCCTGGCTTTCTGCCTGTCTTCAAATACCGCCGGATACCGCACCGGCGATCAAGACAAGGCATGAATCGCACGCCTGAGTGCACCCATTCGTCTTTTTATGGAAAGTAAACTGAAGCAATGCTGAAGAATCTGACCACGACCCGCGTTGGCGGGCCAGCCCAGCAATTGGTGACCGCAACCAGCGAAGCTGAATTGGCGCACGCCGTGGGGGCAGCAGATGACGCAGGAAATGATGTCCTGCTCATAGGCGGTGGCTCTAACCTGGTGATCTGCGATGAAGGATACCCAGGTGTGGGGGTGCAGATTGCCACCCGCGGACTGCACCTGGACGAACAGCCCAACGGCAAAGTCCTGCTGCGTGCGGCAGCCGGCGAGAACTGGGACGTCACCGTTGAATACAGCCTCACCGAAGGCCTGAGCGGCTTGGAAGCACTCTCGGGCATCCCGGGGTGCACCGGTGCCACCCCGGTCCAGAACGTCGGAGCCTATGGTGCTGACGTCTCGCAGACCTTGGCTTGGATCCGCGCCTACGACCGGCACAATGGGCAGGTCATCAAGCTTCAAAATGCTGATCTGGAATTTGCCTACCGCGATTCACTGATCAAGCGCACCAGCACCAACGGCTCCCCACGCTACGTCGTGCTGGAAGTGGCCTTCTTACTGGAACGCTCCAAAGACTCAGCACCAATCCGCTACGCCGAACTCGCCCGCCGCCTGGGCGTGGAAGCCGGCGAACGCGCCGACGCGCACCAAGTGCGCCAGACAGTTCTGGAACTGCGCCGTTCCAAGGGCATGGTCTATGACCGGCAGGATGCTGATTCGCACTCCACCGGCTCCTTTTTCACCAACCCGATTGTGCCCAGAGAAATACTGGAGAACTTGCCGGACAACGCACCGAACTACCCGGTGGCGCAAGAAGGCTTCGTCAAGCTCTCGGCAGCCTGGTTGATCGACCAGGCGGGGTTCTCCAAGGGCTACGGGCTGGAAGGCACCGAGGGCTTCGCCCTGGCCCAGGGCCGTGCCTCGCTGTCCACCAAGCACACCTTGGCGATCACCAACCGCGGCGAAGCAACCGCACAGGACATTCTGGCTATTGCGCGAGCCGTCCGTGCAGGCGTGGCTGAGCGTTTCGGCATTGAACTGGTCAATGAGCCATTACTGATTGGCCTGTCCCTCTAAACTTCACAAAGGAGCGGTCATGGCCGAACTTTCCCTGCGCAAACTCAGCCAGATGGACATCGACCTGCTGGAAGCGAATTTCCAGTCGCTTCATGGAGCAGGCGCTTCGCAGTGGTTCGGTTTCTGGGACACTAACAAGCTGCGCCGCCGGATAGCCGAGGACCAGCTGATTGGCAGTGCTGACGGGGCGCTGGCCATTAGCTTGGGGGAGCAGATGATCGGCAAGGCCGATTGGTTCACCAGTACAGCCTGGGGCAGGGCCAACACCTCGGCCTGCTGGGAAATCGCGATTGGCCTGTTCCCGGAATACCGGGGCAAGTCCCTTGGCACCCAAGCCCAGCGCCAGCTTGTCGATTACCTGTTCACGCACTATCCGCGCCATCGCATCCAGGCCACTACGGCCGCCGAGAACACGGCTGAACAACGCTGCCTGGAAAAGCTCGGCTTCACCCGCGAAGGAGTGATCCGCCAAGCCCAGTGGCGCGACGGTGGATGGCATGACCAGATCATCTACTCGGTATTGCGCGATGAATGGGCTGGCTGATCCTTAAAAGGCAAGGCCCTAGACCAAAAGGCACGGTCCGGAACAGAAAAACTGTTCCGGACCGTGCCTTTTAATTCTTGGATGCGTGAGGAGTCTAGAGACGACCCTGCGCGATAGCCAGCATGCGGCGCAGCGGTTCGGCCGCACCCCACAGCAGCTGGTCGCCTACGGTGAAGGCCGAGATGTACTCCGGGCCCATTTCCAGTTTGCGGATGCGGCCTACCGGGATGTCCAAGGTGCCAGAAGCGGCAACTGGGGTCAGCGCATCTACGGTGGCTTCCTTGGTATTAGGAACTACCTTGGCCCATTCGTTGTCAGCTGCCAGCAGCGACTCGATTTCCGAAACCGGGAGGTCTTCGGTCAGCTTCAGGGTCAGGGCCTGCGAGTGCGAGCGCATCGCACCAATGCGGACGCACAGTCCGTCCACGACGACTTTGTTCTCTGCGGAATTGCCCAGGATCTTGTTGGTCTCGACCCCGGCCTTCCACTCTTCCTTGGACTGGCCGTTGCCCAGATCTGCGTCGATCCACGGGATCAGCGAGCCGGCCAGCGGCACGCCGAACTGGGTGGCGTCCAAGCCGCCGCGCTGTGCTGCCAGGACCTTGCGGTCGATCTCCAGGATCGCTGAAGCCGGGTCATCAAGCTCGGAGGCGACGTGGGAGTTGATGTCGCCGAACTGGGTGAGCAGTTCGCGCATGTGGCGGGCACCGCCACCGGAGGCTGCCTGGTAGGTCATGGCGGTGCTCCATTCGACCAGACCGTTCTTGAACAGTCCGCCCAAGCCCATCAGCATGCACGAGACGGTGCAGTTGCCGCCGATGAAGTCCTTGGTGCCCGAGGCCAGCGACTGGTCAATGACATTGCGGTTGATCGGATCCAGCACGATCACCGAATCATCATTCATGCGCAGCGTGGAAGCGGCATCGATCCACAGGCCATCCCAGCCGGAATTGCGCAGCTGAGCATGGACCTTGGTGGTGTAGTCCCCGCCCTGGGCCGTGACGATAATGGGCAGCTTGGCCAGCGTCTGGATGTCATATGCATCCTGCAGCGGCGCAGCGCCTTCGGCGAATGCCGGGGCCTGGCCGCCAGCATTGGACGTGGAGAAAAATACCGGGTCGATCTGCGCGAAGTCGCCCTCATCGAGCATGCGCTGCATCAGCACGGAGCCAACCATGCCTCGGTAACCTACAAAACCAACAGATGAAGTCATACATCAATGGTAGAGGCGTTTAGCTGCCAGCACCCGGTTCGTTACAGCAGTTAAAGCAGAACCACACCCGAGGGCCAGCAGGCTTCGGGTGTGGTTCGGTGCAGGACAAGTATTACTTCTTCTCAATGAGCAGCTTGCGGTTCTTGATCGCCCACATGGCTGCAAAGATGAAGATCTGTGTCGGTACCAGCAGCAGGATCAGGCCAAAGAGTTTGTATCCACCGAGCACCATGAAGAAGCCGAGAACGGCCACGACCAGTGCCAACAGCGGGAAAAGCATGTATCCGAGAATGAAGAGTGCTTCGGGGTGCTGCTTTAGCTCTCCGATGTATTTTTTCATGGTCGTTCTAGTCCTTTTGGCGAAGCCAGGTTTCAAAGCGGTAGCGGGTACCGGTGGAGGAAGTGTGCCAGCGGGCAGCTTCCGAATCTAGCGAGGGATCGCTGGTGCCCAAGGCGAAGTCGGCAGTCAGCTGGGGTGCGGAAGTATCTCCCTGGGCCGCTACCTCAAGCTTGGTGATCACCGCGAGGTCCAGCAGTTCCAAGGCCTGGGCATAGACCTGGCCTCCGCCGATAATCCAGATCTCTTCACCGCCGGTGCTTGCCTTGGCCAGCGCAATGGCCTCTTCCAGGTTGGATACCGGTTCAGCCCCATCTTGGCGCAGCTGTTCGTGGGCTGAGACATCGCGGGTGAGCACGAGATTGGTGCGTCCGGGCAACGGGCGGAACTTCGCCGGAAAAGAATTCCAGGTGGCACGGCCCATGATGACCGGGTGTCCGGCAGTGGTGCGCTTGAAGTGGGCCAAGTCCTCAGGAACATGCCAGGGCATGGTGCCATTGGCGCCGATGATGCCGTTTTCAGCTTGGGCCCAGATGGCGCCAATCAGGGGTTCGAGATCGCGTGCGTGGCGAGGCGCAGGGGTCATACTGCTACGGTTCCCTTAATGGTCGGGTGGTGCTGGTAGTCGTTGATGGAGAAGTCTTCCAGCGTGTAGTCGAAGATCGAGTCCGGCTTGGAATTGAAGCTCAGGGTCGGGTACGGGTAAGGATCGCGTGAGAGCTGTTCCTTGACCTGTTCCACGTGGTTGGTATAGATGTGCACGTCGCCGCCGGTCCAAATGAACTCGCCTGGCTCCAAATCGAGCTGGTGAGCCAGCATGGCAGTGAGCAGGGCGTATGAAGCGATGTTGAAAGGCACGCCCAGGAACATGTCTGCACTGCGCTGGTAGAGCTGGCAGGAGAGTTTTCCGTCGGCTACGTAGAACTGGAAGAACACGTGGCATGGAGGCAGCGCCATATTCTGGATCTCTGCGACATTCCATGCCGAGACGATGTGGCGGCGGGAGTCTGGATTGTTGCGCAGCGAGTCCACCAGCTGGGAGATCTGGTCGATGTAGCCACCTTCTGGGGTGGGCCAGCTGCGCCACTGGACACCGTAAACCGGGCCGAGTTCGCCATCTTCATCGGCCCATTCGTTCCAGATGCGAACGCCCTGGTCCTGCAGCCACTTCACATTTGATTCACCGCGCAGGAACCACAGCAGTTCGGCTGCCACGGACTTGAAATGCACGCGCTTGGTAGTGATCAGCGGGAAAGAATCCTGCAGATCGAAACGGATCTGGCGTCCAAAGACCGACAGGGTTCCAGTCCCGGTGCGGTCTTCTTTGGCAGTGCCGTTTTCCAGCACGTCGCGCAGCAGGGTCTCGTATGGGGTCGCGATGTTCACGCACCCCAGTTTAGTTCAGATCATCCTTGCAGGACTAAAAACGTGTGAAAACCTACGCGGGTCGTGGACACGTACTAGCCAGCGTCAACGACCATGTCGTTGTACTCCGGATAGCGGCGCAGGTAATCCTGGACATAGCTGCACTCGGGAATGATCTTCAATCCGTCATTGCGGAAGCGGTCCAGCACCAAGGTCACCAAGGCGCGGGCATAACCGCGGCGGCCGAATTCCTCATTGACGATGGTGTGCTGGATAGTGGCCACGCCATCTTCCAGGCGGTAGCCCAAGAAGCCAATGAATGTGGATCCGTGCCACAGCGAATAGCGGCCGCGGTCAGCATCGTGATCCAGGCGCAGTCCATGGTGCACGATCTTGTCCACTGGATTGTGCGGCTGCTGGGCAGTCATGGCGATACCTCGTTCGTAGATGTGACTGATGTCCTATTTACAGTCTTATCCCTAATCGGAGCCAGATGCAACGACTTTTGCCAAGCCCTGCGAGAACACTGATGCCCGGCATGCAATGCCGGGCATCAGTTGCTCAACACTAATCGTGATAGGGCGTATGAATTTCAAAGGAGACGATGCGCGGGGTGCCGCCGTGGACCTGCTGGGCCACGATCAACGACCCGGGGTCCAGATAGGGATCCTGATCTGGCAGTGCCTTGGCAAGCTCCGGGGTCGAATTGCGCGCCAGCACTTCGAGCACGAAGGGCAGGACCGGCCGGTGCGTGCATATGATCTGCGAGCGGTACTTGTCAAAAAGCTTCTGCACCGCCTTGCGGGCGCGTTCTGGTTTGCGCGTTGCCCCGTGCTCGGTCAGCGCCTTGATGGTCTTGAGCTTTATCGCGTGCAGGGCCGCATAGGGCGTGATCGTTTGAACGCAACGCATCCACGGCGATGAAGCCACATGCATTGGCTGCCACGCTTCGAGCATCCGGGATACTGCCTGGGCTTGGCGCCTCCCGGTAGCTGCGAGCGGACGTTCGCCTTCGGCACGGGTCCACTTGCCTCGCGGTTTGGCCTTGGCATGGCGCACAATGAGCACCGGGTGCGTGTTCAGCACCCCAGCATCATGGGCCTTGACCAGATCATCCAGCGGCTGGGCGTCGGTTGGATTGGACAGCATCTGCGCGGCCTTAGTGGGGCTGACCCACATGGTTTCATCGCATTCTTCGCCATCGGGCTCAACCACCGTATGCACATCGGTTTTTGCCGCCCAGTAATAGACAACCTTGGTTTTCTGCTTCACCGAGTACGCCGTGGCTGACAGCGGGATGCCCAAGGTGATGCGCAACCCGATTTCCTCACGGACCTCGCGCAAGGCGCATTCAGCGATGGATTCGCCCTGATCCAGTTTGCCTTTGGGCCATGACCAGTCGTCATACTTGGGACGGTGGATTACCAGAACTTGAAGTTTGCCGTTCTTCAACCGCCAAGGGATCGCCCCAGCAGCCACAATGTCGTATTCTCCGAGGCGGATTTCCTCGGCATCCACTGAACGAATGATCTCACGCGCCCTAGTGCGGGTATCGCGCAGCTCTGATTCGGCCACTAGCTATTACGTCCGCTGTTTCGTCGTCGGGCATGCTCTTCGACCAGCCAGAACTGGACATCGGTCAGCGGGTTGCCATCCTCATCCTGGTAATGGCGGATCCAGTCGCCATCGGAGTTCAGATGCCATGAGGCGGTCTTGTCATCCATGTAGCGTGAGAGCAGGGTGATCATCCGGTCGATGTCTTCTTGGTTGCGCAGCGAAACCAAAGCTTCAACGCGGCGATCCAAGTTGCGGTGCATCATATCGGCCGAGCCGATGTACACCAGCGGGTCGCCACCGTTTTCAAACATGAAGACGCGGCTGTGCTCAAGGAAGCGGCCAAGGATGGAACGCACCTCGATGTTCTCGCTCAGTCCCGGAACACCTGGACGCAGGGCGCAGATGCCGCGAACAATGACTTCGACCTTGACTCCAGCCTGGCTGGCCCGGTACAACGCATCGATGATTGCTTCATCCACGATGGAGTTGACCTTGATGACCACCTTGGCCGGCTTGCCGGCGGCAGCGTTGGCGATTTCCTTTTCGATATGCGCCAGCAGTCCGGTGCGTACCGAGCGCGGAGCAACAAGCAGGCGTTTGTATGTCGAGCGCGGCGCGTAGCCCGAGAGCTGGTTGAACAGCTTCGAGATGTCCTCGCCCACCTCGTCATCGCAGGTAAGCAGGCCGAAATCCTCGTAGTAGCGTGCGGTGCGCGGGTGGTAGTTACCGGTGCCGATATGGCAGTAGCGGCGCAGCTTGTCACCTTCACGGCGAACCACCAAAGAGAGCTTGGAGTGGGTCTTGAGGCCTACGATGCCGTAGACCACGTGCACGCCGGCCTGTTCCAACTTGCGGGCCCAGGAGATGTTGGCCTGCTCATCAAAGCGAGCCTTGATTTCCACCAGGGCCAAAACCTGCTTGCCGGCTTCCGCAGCGTCGATCAGCGCATCGACAATGGGGGAGTCGCCGCTGGTGCGGTACAGGGTCTGCTTGATGGCCATGACCTTTGGGTCAGCTGCGGCCTGTTCCAAGAAGGCCTGCACACTGGTGGAGAAGGAATCGTAGGGGTGGTGCAGCAGGATGTCTCGGCGGCGAACCGCAGCGAAGACGTTGGCAGCCTTGGCGGTTTCCGATTCGTTGAGGTAGTTCGAGGTGTGGCCTACATGCTTGGTGTAGTGCAGCTCGGAACGGTCAAGCGAGGCGATGACGCCCAGTCCGCGCAGATCCAATGGGGTAGGAAGCTTGAAGACTTCATCCTCTTCAATACCGAGCTCGCGGGTGAGCAGTTCCATGATTTCAGGGTTGATGTCATCGGCAACTTCCAATCGAACCGGAGGGCCGAAGCGGCGGCGCAGCAGTTCCTTCTCCAGTGCCTGCAACAAGTTCTCTGCGTCGTCTTCTTCTACTTCCAAATCTTCATTGCGCGTGACGCGGAAGTAATGGTGCTCAACGATTTCCATGCCCGGGAACAAGAGTTCCAGGTGTACGGCAATCAGCGCTTCGAGCGGGATGAAGCGTGCGGTGCGCAGCGAAGAGTGCGCTGCACGGGTGCCATCGATGCTGACCAAGCGCGCGATGGTGTCCGGCACCTTCAGGCGGGCAAAGAGTTCCTTGCCGGTCAGCGGGTTGCGCACCACCACTGCCAGGTTCAATGACAACCCAGAGATGTATGGGAAAGGGTGGGCCGGGTCAACGGCCAGCGGAGTGAGCACCGGGAAGACCTGGGAAACAAACCACTTGGAGAGTACCTCGCGCTCTGAAGCTGAAAGTTCATCCCAGGTGGTGATCCGGATGCCCTGTTCGTTCAAGTCCGGGTATACCGAGTCGGCGAAGACCTTCGCATGGCGGGTCTGCAGCGCGTGGGCCGAGGAGAGCAGCAATTCCAGCTGGTCTACCGGGTTCATGCCGTTGGCCGCAGGCACCGCCAATCCGGCGTGGATGCGGCGCTTGAGGCCAGCGACACGGACCATGAAGAACTCATCGAGGTTCGAAGCGAAGATCGATAAGAAGTTCACCCGTTCAAGCAACGGCAATTTGGTGTCTTCAGCCAGTTCCAGAACACGGGCGTTGAAGTGCAGCCAGCTAAGTTCGCGGTCAAGGAAACGCTCATTGGCGAATTCGCCCTCAGGATGCAGATCCGGTAGGGAATCCGCAGGCTCTATACGATCTTCGTTGACCTTCGATGAAGGGACATCTCGTAGTTGAGTGCTGGTTTCCTTGGGGTAGCTATTCATCTGCTGAACTCACTTCTTTCCTGCAAGTGGACGCTAAAGGCACCGCTAGTTGAGGACCCGAAAGATCGGGACGGCCTGCTTACTAGTCTAGCTTCTGCGGACCGTACATGATGTCGGCATCCCAAAGTGTGAAGCCCAGCGAACGGTAAAGCTTCACCGCTGGCTCGTTGTCGGCATCGACATACAAAATCACCGAGTCGACGCCCAGCTCCAGCAGGTAATTAACGCCGGTATCGGTCAAGGATCGGCCTAGGCCCATGCCTTGCGCTTCGGGAACCACACCGACCACATAAACCTCACCGGTGGGGCGAATTTGGTCCCCGGTGGCAGGATGGATTTTGGTCCAGTGATACGCAAGCAAATTCTGATCAGAGTCGAAGGCCAGGAAGAAGCCGGTTGGATCAAACCAGTCCTCGGACATGCGCGCTTCAAGATCATTGAGCGTGAGTGAACCCTGTTCGGGGTGGTGTGCAAATGACTTGGCGTTGGCTTCGAGCCACACCGGCTCGTCCTCGCCGACCCGGAAGGTGCGTACGTTAAAGCGGCGATCAAGCGGAGCTTCTTCAAGGTAATCGGTGCCTTCGCGGCGCATGCGGTACAGCTCGCGTACCCGGTCCAGTCCGGCACCGGTGGCCAGCTTCTTGGCAGCCTCATGATCACCGTGCGCCCAAGCCTGGATTTGCGACAGGTCCACCAGCTCACCGAGCTTGCCCAGCAGCGCCCGGCCGATGCCGGCACGGCGCTGCTCAGGGTGGACTACCAATTCCAGAACCCATGGGTGATCCGGGGATTCCCGGACCGCGATGGCCACGCCAGCCAATTTCGCGTCGACACCTTCGCCGACCTCAGCAAGTAGGGCCAGCAAATTATCGTTTGGCTCGTCGGCTGCCAAGGCCACCAGAGTCTGGTCGCTTAGCGGCGGGTTGCCGTCGGCTGCCTGCGCGTCGAGGGCTAAGTCACGCACGTCGGATAAGGCCCGTTCATCAAGCTCACCGGGGACGTGCTGGATGGATACAGTGTTCTGTGGCAGTTCGCTCATGCATTTCACGATAGTCGCAAAATGTTCGAAGTGGCTAGGAGTTATCTGAACGTTATGATTCGGTGTAGAAGCGGTAGCCCACGTTGCGTACCGTTCCGATCAGCTGCTCATGATCGGTGCCGAGTTTCGCGCGCAAGCGACGCACATGCACGTCCACGGTGCGAGTGCCACCGTAGTAGTCATAGCCCCAGACTTCATGCAATAGCTGCTCGCGGGTGAAGACCCGGCCCGGGAACTGGGACAGGTACTTGAGCAGTTCGAATTCTTTGTAGGTCAGATCCAGCATGCGGTTATCGATGCGGGCGGTGTAGCTCAGCTCATCGATGCGCAGCCCCGAGGTGCTTTCGGCAGCCACTGGCGCAGGCGCTGGAACACTCGCGCCAGAGAGCATCAGGCGGATGCGTGCATCGAGTTCGGCGGGTATGGCCGAAGGCAGCAGAAAATCTGCTGCGTGCCAGTCCGAGTTCAAGATGCCAAGTGCGCCTTCGCTGACAACCAGCAGCAACGGGACATTCAAATTCGTGTGCAGCAGCTGTGCCAAGGAGCGGGCTGGAACCAGGTCGGTCCGAGCATCCAGGATGGCTGCGTCGCACTCCGGCAGCTGGGCCAAGGACTCGGTGGTTGCCGGGAAGAAAGTTATCTCGTGCAATAGCAATTCGAGTGCCGGAAGAACTTCAGCGGCATTTTCGGCTTGATTACTAAGTAGCAACAGGTGAGCCAATCGGTCTTCCTCCTGCCAGATAGTTGCGAAAAAATCACTTTTACGTGTCACAGTATAAGGAATGATTCAGTTGAAGCACGCATGTGAACACGCAAGTGCGGACACATTACCGTCAGGAAAAAGAATTTGAGAATCAAGGTTTTATTCAGTGGACTCGTCGCCGCGGCGCTGCTTGTCGTAGCAGCCAGCCTCGATTCGATGAGCTGGCTGATGGGTGTTCTCACCGCCGTTTTACAGCTGATTTTCGCCTACACCTGGCCGCGCATGGTCCGCTCTGACGCGCCGTGGCCGATCAGCATCATCATTGCGTTGTGCTCCTTGGCAGCCACTGCCGCCACTATGTTCATGCCCGGCGGGTCGGTGATGTCACATAGCGTCGAAGCAATCGCCGTGGGTGTGCTTCTGGTATTTATCAGCCAGGTGTTGCGCGGCGCGGAAGCCGAAGGCCGTTTGGCTGGTGTGGTTTCCGGCGTAAGTGGTGTGGTGCTGGGCGTACTTGGTTCAGCCTGGGCTGCAAGCGCACTGGTGCCATATGGCTTTGGGATGACAGTCAGTAGCGTCATAGCCCTGCTTGGTGCTGGTGCCGTTGCCGTAACCCGGCTGCCCAACCGGATCACCATGGCACTGGCCCCGGTGGTTGCCGCCGCTTTAGGGGCAGCCTCCACAGCGCTTCCCATGGATATGCTCTGGTACCAGGGCGCTATCCTGGGCTTGCTGATCGGCTTGTTGGTAGGTTCATTACGCGCCTTGGCCTTGGTCAGCCGCAGCGTGCGCAACCTGAGCGGAATTCTTGGCCTTTCCTGCGCAATCCTGCTGATGAGCGGTGCTGTCAGCTGGTACGCAATGGAAGTTCTGGCCTTCATTTAACGCTAAGCGGTTCAAATATGATGCAAGCTGCGTCACGAGTGTCGAAGTTCTCTTACCGCGCGCGCTAAGATGAAGCCATGAATGAAAATTACCTTGCAATCGAAATTTTCTTCCAGGCACTTGTAGTGATCGCCGGTATCGGAATGGCCGGGTTCGCAGGCTTGGTAGTGAAGCGTCTCTTCCAGGGCCAGAAGTAAAAACAGCGCACACAATAACGTGTGCGCTGTTTTCATTTCATCACTGACTAAATTTAGGAGCGAGTAGTCCATGGCTTTTGACCTCCCTACGGACCTCACCCCGGAACTTGTACCTTTCGCTTGGCTTATCGGCACCTGGGAAGGTGCTGGACGTCTTGGCGAGGGTGAAGCCGAGGACGAATTCTTCTGGCAGCAAGTCACCTTCCGTGACGTTGGTGGCCCATACCTCGAATACCGAAGCGAAGCTTGGCTCACCGAAGCCGATGGCACGAAGCTGCGCATCCTGGCTGTTGAAAACGGATTCTGGTCTTTGGACCGTGAACAGCAAGAAGCCGATGCAGGACCTGGCATGAAGCCCGGGGACATTTTCCCAGTGCTGCGTTCAGCCGATGATGTGCAGAAGCTGCACACCAAGGACGGGTTCAAGATCCAGGCGCATATTGTCCGCCCGGACGGCATCTCTGAACTGTATTACGGACTGATCGACGGACCGCGCATTCAGCTGGCGACCGAGAGCCTCTTGCGCAGCAAGAACGCTCAAGCATATGCCTCTTCCACCCGTATCTACGGATTGGTCAACGGCGAACTGTTCTGGCGTTGGGATGTTTCCAAGGGCAACATGGATCTGCAAGCTCACGCCTCGGCAGCGCTCAAGCGCGTCGCGGCAGAAGGTGCGGCGAAATAGCCATGACTGCTGGATACCGTTCGGTCCTGCTCGAACGCGCTGGTGCTGTGGAAGCTGGCGGTGTTGACGCTGGTGTTGCAGCTCATTATGGTGCTCCAACCCGCGAAGCCCGCAAGCTTGCTGAAGGCAAGGCCATCGCTGACCTGAGCCACTTCGACGTCGTTGAAATCCGTGGTGAAGACCGCCAGAGCTGGCTCGATACGCTCAGCAGCCAGCGCATTTCCACCTTGAAGCCGGGGCAGAGCACCCAGACGCTTCTGCTCTCGGTCCAGGGACGCATTGAGCATGAAATGAAGGTGCTGGCCACCGAGGACCGCCTGCTGCTGATTGCTGAACCCGGTGCCGGGGCGGGCCTGGTGCAGTTCTTGAACAGCATGCGCTTCATGCTGCGTGTTGAGGTTAATGACCTGAGTGCAACCCATGGCGTGCTGGCGGCAACCCGCACCATCGATACTGCCGGCTCCCTGATTTGGCAGAATCCTTGGCCGGGAATCAGCGAGGGCGGTTGGGCATACTCGCGTGAAGACCACCCGGGCAAGGAACGCGCATGGTTCATGCACATCATTGAGCTGGACAAGCTGTGCGAGGCTGTGGCCGAGGAAGAGCTGGCCGGCATGATGGCCGTCGAGGCTTTGCGCATCGCCGCGTGGGAACCACGCTTCGGTGCCGAGATCGATGACAAGACCATTCCTCATGAGCTGGACTGGCTGCGTACCGCCGTGCACATGGATAAGGGCTGCTACAAGGGCCAGGAAACTGTTGCCCGCGTGCACAATATCGGCCACCCGCCGCGCCGCATGGTGTTCTTGGATCTGGACGGTTCCATGCACACGCTGCCGGCAACCGGTGCTGAAGTGAAGCTGGGGGAGCGTACCGTTGGACGGATTACCTCCGCGACCTTGCACTACGAAGCCGGACCCATCGCGCTGGCAGTTATCAAGCGCAACGTCGACCCGGAAGCGGTCTTGACCATCGTGGATGGCGAAACCAACTACCCGGCCTCGCAAGAAGTCATTGTGGCTACCGACGCAGGACAGGTTGCCGGACGCTTTACCGGGTTCCTGAGAACCCCTCCACAGGGCTAAGAGGCAAAACCAAGGGCGTGGGTGCAACTGCTGATTACAGTATGTGCACCCACGCCCTTGGCATTCGTTTTGGCTTAGCCGAAGAGTACGGCAGCTTCCTCATAGCGTTCCATCGGGACACGCTTGAGGTTGTTCAGGGCCGCGCGCAGTGGCACGCGCAGCACCTTGGTGCCGTGCAATGCGACCATGGTGCCCCATGCCTGTTCGTTGACCGAATCAACGGCAGCCATGCCCAAGCGCGTGGCCAGCACGCGGTCGAACGCGGTAGGTACGCCACCGCGCTGGATGTGGCCCAGCACCGTCGCACGCGTTTCAATGCCGGTACGTTCTTCAATGATCGGGGCGAGCATTTCACCGATGCCGCCCAGGCGGGCACGCCCGAAAGTATCAACGCCACGAACGGAGAAGGCTTCTTCCATGCCTTCAGGCACAAAGCCTTCAGCAACAACTACCAATGGCGCACGTCCGCGCTCATGGGCTTCGTTGACCCACTGGCAGATCTGCTCCATGCTGGTGGAGACTTCTGGGATGAGCACCGCGTGGGCACCGGAAGCCATGCCCGCATGCAGGGCAATCCAGCCAACGTGGCGGCCCATTACCTCGGCCACCATGCAGCGGTGGTGCGAGTCGCCAGTGGTGCGCAGACGGTCAATGGCTTCTACGGCGATCTGGTTAGCGGTATCGAAACCGAACGTGTAATCGGTGGCGTCCAAGTCATTATCGATGGTCTTGGGAACGCCAACAATTGGCAGACCGGCTTCGCACAAGCGCTGAGCTCCAGCCAAGGTGCCTTCGCCGCCGATGGCAATCAGCGCGTCGATGCTGTTGGTCTTCAAGATATTGGCGATGTTCTCGGGCCCGCCAAGTTCCCCTTCAAAAGCGTTGGTGCGCGAGGTGCCCAGAATGGTGCCGCCCTGCTTGGCAATGCCCCGCACAGCGGTTCGGGGAAGGTCGAAGAAGTCGCCTTCCTTGACGCCGCGCCAGCCATCGCGAAAACCGACGAATTCGTAGTCGTAGCTTTTGATGCCGTTCAGTACCGCACCGCGGATAACAGCGTTCAGACCGGGGCAGTCGCCACCTGAGGTCATGATTCCAATGCGCATTGGCCCTCGCTTAGTAATAGGGAAAGCTTTGTGCGCCAGCTGGAGCGAGCGAGCCCCGTGGTCGTGCCGCGTCAACAAAGAGTTCCATTCGGATTTATTCAAGATCCGCGCGCCATTGAGCATCTACTCTGGGTGTCATTGTACGTGCTTAAAGCCACTAGGGCGAGTCTCAAGTCACTGTGTGTGCATGAGACTCGCCCTAGGGGAGATGAGCACGCTAGATGGTGTTCACCAGCAGGCAAGCTCGGAAAGGAATTTAGAATTTACGCAGCCATTTCTGCAAGATGATGGTGTCGTCCTGACCAGGAATGAGGATCCACGCCACGATATATGAGGCAATGCCCAAGACGGGAAGCAGAAAGGAAAGCAGCAGGGCAATACGCACCAAGGTGACGTCCCAGCCGAACTTGTCAGCGATGCCTCCGGCTACGCCGCCGGCCAAACGGCCAGGACCGCGGCGCAGGGGCATGGAACGAAGTGAATTGAAGAATGCGTCCATCAGGAACTCCTAAATGTTTGAAAGGCTATAAAGCTCAGAGGTTGGGATCGGTGGGAACCGGTGGTTCATCTTTGGATTTGCGGGACTTGCCAGCTGATGCCAGTCCGGAGAAGATCATGGCAACGCCGGCGAAAGCGACAATGGCAATGAGCAGCAACGGCATATCGAAGCTCCAGTGCAAAACCAGGCGGCTGAGCGATGCCAGGGCGACAACGATCAGAATCAGGCCGAAGACCAGTGTTCCGGTAGGGAACTTTTTGGCCGGTGTGGAAGAAGTATTCATCAAGCTCAGTCCTTAGAAACTCTCGGTGCTGCGGTTCAGTGCATCAGGAGCATCCACCGAAGTGGAGAACGAAGAAAACGCGCCGTCTACCTCAATGGTCAGCATAGGTGCATTCTCCGGCAGAGAAAGCGCATCCTGGGGAAGGTCCATCCCTGTCCCGGAAAGGAAGACCCCATCGCTCTCAATCGTTACCGGAACATTAGCCGGCAGCAGCAGTTCCATATTAGAAAATACCGAATCGATCTCTACCGTAGTTGGTTTGCTGATATTGCCTAGGTGGGTCAGGTCAACTGTCGAATTGCTGAACACTGCACTGTAGTGGCTGTCGCCATCGCTGGATGAGTGCACCAATCCGCGGCGCGAATCTCCAGCGGTGTTCGCTGCGAAGATCACGGCCAGCACCAGCAGGGGAATAGCCAGGCCCAGCAAACCGCCACTGGTCCGGCCAACAAGTGCGGCCAGGACAATGGCGACGCCAACAACCAGCAGGCCGCAGGCTAGTGCCACGGCCCAGCCTGAACCTGGCAATGCCACAATATTCAGGTAATCAGCCAGCAGGACTACAGCGATGACCAGTACGGTCAGCCCCACCACGGTGGTTGCCACCCAGCCTGGGATGGCGCGGCTGACCGGCTTGTCAACTGCCTTGGAATAGTAGGCCTTGGTGTAGGCGGGGTCCGGAGAATAACTGTTCTGGTATTGGCTTCCGGCGCCGGAATCACCTGAACTCATGGGGTACTCCTTAGTCGAGGCATCCGTGGTGGCAGATGCGAACCCTGCTGTGCTGGCCGTGGAACTGTAGGCCTGCTCTTCACGCCACGGATGTTCCAGCGCCGTGCTCTTGGGATCCTGCGCGGCAGGTGAGGCCGAATCGGTGCCAGGGGATGCTGGCTTGCGGTTTTGGTTCGGGCGGGCAAATCTGGTGTTCTTTCGGCTGAAAATGATGAACACGATGGCGGCGACAATGGCCAGTGGCCACAACACCGGTGCCAGCGAATCGAGGAACCATGGAGCGGGGAAGATGCCCAGCGCGAAAATCAGCACTGCGCCGGTCATGCCGCTGGTCCAGTTCCGATTGCCAGCACTTTCCAGATGGATCTTGCCTTCGGTATCCGGAAGCAAAGCCCACGCCAGACCGTAGAGGACCATGCCCAGTCCGCCCAGCACACCGAGCACCACGAAGATGCCCCGGATCAAAACGACATCTACCTTGAAATAGTCGGCAATACCGGTTGCTACGCCGCCGACCCACTGCGAGTCCTTGCGCGCCACTGGTGACTTGCGCAGCTGGTCATAGAAGCCGCGACCACGTTGAGAGCCTTCGTTGTTCATAGTTCAATTCTCTCTTGGCCAAGGGATCGCCCGCTATGAGGGGATACCCTGAACTTTCCCTAGGGGTGCCCCTAGAACCGGTGATCAACCGCGAAGAAACACGAAGAACATGTTTGACTTAGAACTATGGAAAGTCCTGAAAGACGTTTGATGGTGCGCAGCGGAAACCGGCTCATTGCCGGTGTCTGCGGTGGCCTCGCCGAGCACCTGAATATCCCTCTGGGATATGTCCGTCTGGGCTTTTTGGCGCTCACGGCACTGGGCGGTATCGGGATTCTCCTTTACGCCTGGCTGTGGGTGTTCGTACCCAGCGCTGAAGAAGCGCATGCTGATGAACTTCGTTCTTGGAGTACCCGGTCCCGCAGTCTTGCCGAAGAAATGAGTCGTGTCCAGCAAGGAATCTTCGGGTCGCGTGAAGGCTGGGAACGGAACTCGACTTGGCGAGAGACCCTGATCGGTGCCGGGCTGTGTGCGCTCGCCGTGCTCGCCTTCGGGCAGTGGGTTGGCTGGAACATTCGTTGGGAATTGATTTGGCCCTGCCTGGGGATCGTGGCTGGCATCGTGCTGGCCTGGATCCAGTTTGATGAGGGCATCACCGATCAGAAAAAGCGGCTTGCCTTGCCACTGCTCCTCCGCTTGGCCTTTGGGCTGGTGCTGGTCATCGGTGGACTGCTGGCGCTATTGAGCGCCGCTGTCGGGACCACCGATCTGCTGAGTGGACTATGGACGGCCTTTGCGATCATTGTCGGTGCCGTTGCGGTGCTGCTGCCTTGGGGTACCAGGTTATGGCGTGATTACATTGCTGAGCGCAGTTCACGCCAGGCAGCTGCCCAACGTGCAGATTTTGCCGCGCATCTGCATGACTCGGTGCTGCAGACCCTGGCGGTCATCCAGAAGCGTAGCGAAGACCCGGCCGCGGTCAGGGCCCTGGCCCGCGTCCAAGAGCGCGAACTGCGCCAATGGCTTTATGGCAACCAGGACCTTGATGATGAAGATGTCGTCGCGGAAATCCAGCACGAGGCCAGTCACATTGAACAGCTGCTATTGCGCGATGTGGAAGTTATTGCCGTGGGTAACGCGCAGGGTTTTTCCGGACAGCAAGCGCTGGTGGCCGCGAGCCGCGAGGCGATGATGAATGCGGCTAAGCATGCGCAAGGAAAGATTTCGGTCTTCATTGAATGCACGGCCGAGCAAGTCGAAGTATATGTGCGTGACCGTGGAGCCGGATTCGAAGTCAAGGACATACCCACGGACCGGCACGGGGTGCGCGAATCCATCATTGGCCGCATGGAGCGTGCCGGAGGCACCGCGCAGATCCGCAGCAAAGATACCGGAACCGAAGTGCAGCTGAGCATGCCGCGGAACATGGAGGAAGATTAGAATCATGAGCACAGAAAATCCCGTCAAGACCTACCGCGTAGTGCTGGTCGATGACCATGCTATTTTCCGTTCCGGGCTGCGTGCCGATTTAGCCCACGACATTGAGATTGCCGGGGAAGCTGGCACCGTGGAAGAAGCCATCAAGGTGATCCACGAACAGCAACCGGATGTGGTGCTCTTGGACGTGCACCTGCCCGGGGGTCGTGGCGGTGGCGGGGCAGAAGTGCTCAAGGGCTGCACGGGCCTGTTGGGAAGCACCCGGTTCTTAGCGTTGAGCGTGTCCGACGCGGCTCAGGACGTGGTGACGGTGATCCGCAGTGGGGCACGCGGGTATGTGACCAAGAGCATTTCCGGGGCTGAGATTTCTGATGCGGTGCGCCGTGTGGCCGGGGGAGACGCGGTGTTCTCCCCGCGTTTGGCCGGGTTCGTGCTCGATGCCTTTGGCAGCAGCACTCCGGTGGCGGAAATTGATGAAGAACTTGATTTGCTCTCGGACCGGGAATTGCAGGTAATGCGGCTGATTGCCCGCGGATACAGCTATAAGGAAGTGGCCAAGGAACTGTTCATTTCGGTGAAGACCGTTGAATCGCATGTCTCCAATGTGCTGCGCAAGCTCCAGCTTTCTAATCGCCATGAATTGACCCGTTGGGCAGTGGATCGCAAGATCCTCTGAGCCCCTCAGGTAGAAGCAAAGAAGCCGGGCAGTCCATCATCCTGGACTGCCCGGCTTCTTCAGCGTTGCTACTTGGTTACTTGGCTTCGCCCAGCAGCTTGGCCATGCGCGATACGCCTTCTGCGAGATCTGCATCGCCCAAGGCGTAGGACATGCGGATGTAGCCAGAAGGACCGAAGGCCTCACCAGGCACTACAGCAACTTCGGCCTGTTCCAGAATGAAAGCGGCCAGTTCTGCACTGGTGTTGTTCACTACGCCACGAATTTCCCGACCCAACAGGCCGCGGACATCCGAGTATGCGTAGAACGCGCCTTCAGGGGTTGGGCAGTGCAGGCCGTCAATTGCATTCAGCGACTCGACGATGGCCAGGCGGCGGCGGTTGAAAGCAACCTTCATTTCGTTCACCGCATCCAGTGGACCGGCCACTGCTGCTAGGGCCGCACGCTGGGAAACGTTGGAAACGTTGGACGTGGCGTGGGACTGCAGATTGGTTGCGGCCTTGATGACGTCGGCAGGACCGGCCATCCAACCCACGCGCCAACCGGTCATGGCGTAGGTCTTGGCCACGCCGTTGAGGATGACCACGCGGTCTTCAAGTTCTGGGACCAAAGTGGCGATGGAGCTGAAGGAAGCATCACCGTAGGTTAGATGCTCATAGATTTCGTCGGTCACTACCCACAGGCCCTTGGAAGCAGCCCACTGGCCGATCTGGCGAACCTGCTCCGGGGTGTAGACCGCACCGGTTGGATTCGACGGGGAGACGAACAGCAGCACCTTGGTGCGTTCGGTCAGTACCGACTCGAGTTGCTCGACGGTGACCTTGTAGCCCTGCTCGGGGCCGGCGAAGATCGAAACGGCTTTGCCGCCGGCAAGCTGGATGGCCTCCGGATAGGTGGTCCAGTACGGAGCCGGAACGATGACCTCGTCGCCTGGATCAAGCAGGGTTGCGAAAGTGTTGTACACCGCCTGCTTGCCGCCATTGGTCACCAGTACCTGGTTGGCCTTCAGCTCGTAGCCCGAATCGCGCAGAGTCTTTTCTGCGATTGCTTCGCGAAGCTCTGGCAGGCCGGCAGCAGGGGAGTAGCGGTGGTTCTTTGGATCCTGAGCCGCTTTGACTGCTGCTTCAACAATGTAGCCGGGGGTGGGGAAGTCGGGTTCACCGGCACCGAAACCGATGACTGGTCGACCTGCTGCTTTGAGTGCCTTCGCCTTGGCATCTACTGCGAGAGTCGCGGATTCGGAGATTGCGCCGATGCGGCGAGAAATGCGAGACATTAGGGATTCGTCCTGAGATCTATGGGGACAGCTGTTAGTTCCCAGTTTAGTTCGCGCGAGTGCACTTGAGCATCCCAAAAGTGAAAATGACACAATATGGTGCGAAACAGTGCCCAAGAGTGCGTTCTGCGCCACACCGGAGGTTGTCAGTTCGACAATTCCCATTTCGTTGCGTAAAGTTATTTCTCGTTGCCGAGACATCGGAACGGAGAAAGCAACTTGTTGGATCCGCTAAGATGTTCTAGGTGGGAGCAGTAAAAAGCTCCGAAGGGTAGTGGCGCAATTGGTAGCGCAGCGGTCTCCAAAACCGCAGGTTGCAGGTTCGAGTCCTGTCTGCCCTGCGCAGTAGCGATTTATCGCTTAGCGAATTATCTCATCACGGTGTGTTGCAGTCGAATAGACTATGGCACACCGTGATTGTTTCAACTGGCCAAATTTTTGAAACGAGGAAGAACATGACCGAATCTGCTCTGAGCTCAGGTAAGGGCGGACAGAAGTTGGGTTTCTTTGCCCGAATCTTCTTGTTCTTCCGTCAGGTAATCGCCGAACTTAAGAAGGTCGTCACACCGACCCGCAGCGAACTGGTGAATTACTTCCTGGTTGTTGTCGGCTTCGTGGTCGTGGTGATGCTGATCGTGACGGCCCTGGACTTTGTCTTCGGGCAAGGTTCGATCCTCCTGTTCACCAAGCAGGTCGAACAGTAATTTTGTTGCCTCGGAGGTATGATTACCCCGAGGCAATTTAGTGTCATTCAGTCAAAGAAAGCAGGAGCTGCAGTGTCCGACAAGGAACTCGAACCGCAGATTAATGACGAGGTCGAAAACGAGTTCGTTGAAGCCGCCGGCGATCAGGTTGAGCCAGCTGTTGAAGCTGACGTCGACCCAACCGAAGCACCAGCACAGGACGCTGAAGACGCTCAGGTAATCGAAGGCGAAGCCGACGAAACCGAAGCTGAAGCCGAGGACGCTGAAGACGCTGACGGCGAAGGCAACGTAGCCAAGCTCAAGGAAGAATTCCGCGCCAAGCTGCGTCGTCTTCCAGGTGACTGGTTTGTTATCCACACCTACGCTGGCTACGAAAACCGCGTGAAGGTCAACCTCGAGACTCGTATCCAGACCCAGGACATGGATGAATTCATCTTTGATATCCAGGTTCCAATGGAAGAGGTCGTCGAGGTCAAGAACACTCAGCGCAAGATCGTTCGCCGCGTGCGCATCCCGGGCTACGTCCTGGTTCGCATGGAGCTGACCGACGCTTCGTGGGGTGTTGTTCGACACACTCCAGGTGTTACCGGATTCGTTGGCAATGCCCACGATCCAAACCCATTGAGCCTTGATGAAGTGTTCTCCATGCTGGAACACACCATCGTTGACCCAGTAGAGCAGCCTTCGGCTTCGAAGCCAGGCCGTGCTCCAATTACTGAGGTCACCGTGGACTTCGAGGTTGGCGAATCGGTCATCGTGAACGACGGACCGTTCGAAACCATGCCGGCAACCATCTCGGAAATCAAGCTGGATGCCGCACAGCTGGTCGTACTGGTTTCGATCTTCGAACGCGAGACCCCAGTGACCTTGAACTTCAACCAGGTCACCAAGATCCAGTAGTATTAAGTCTTCGTGCTCCATATCGGTCGCTTATCGGTATGAGAGCGCGCTTGGCTGTCGCGCCACGATAGCCAGATCCCCGTGCCACGCTCCTGTGCCGCGGGAAACGCAAGAGTAGAAGGACCCGACATGGCCCCAAAGAAAAAGGTCACCGGACTCATCAAGCTGCAGATCCAGGCAGGTGCTGCTAACCCAGCTCCTCCAATCGGTCCAGCCCTTGGTCAGCACGGCGTCAACATCATGGAATTCTGCAAGGCTTACAACGCAGCGACCGAGTCGCAGCGCGGTAACGTTGTTCCAGTTGAGATCACCGTATACGAAGACCGTTCGTTCACTTTCATCACCAAGACTCCTCCTGCAGCTGAGCTGATCAAGAAGGCTGCTGGCATTGCAAAGGGTTCGGGTGTTCCACACACCGACAAGGTTGCAAACCTTACCTTGGCTCAGGTTGAAGAAATCGCCAGCACCAAGATGGCAGACCTGAACGCAAACGATCTGGCTGCTGCAGCTAAGATCATCGCCGGCACCGCCCGCTCCATGGGTGTGACCGTAGAAGGCTAATTCCGCCTTCCGCTATTCACCTGGTGAACAGCAACAAAGAATTTAAACTAAGGCGTTTCGATCCATTGGTCGATTCGCCCGTGGCAGGACCGGGCGCGGTCCATATGACCACGACTGCATAAGGAGATAACGCAGATGGCAAAGCGCAGCAAAGCATACGTAGCCGCCGCGGCTAAGATCGATGCCGACAAGTTCTACGCTCCAGCCGAGGCAATTGCCCTGGCTAAGGAGATCGCAGGCGACAAGGGTCACTCGACCGTTGAGGTTGCTTTCCGCTTGGGTGTTGACCCACGCAAGGCAGACCAGATGGTTCGCGGTACCGTAAACCTTCCACACGGTACCGGTAAGGTAGCTCGCGTGGTTGTATTCGCTAACGGCGACAAGGCAGAAGCAGCTCGTGAAGCTGGCGCCGACTTCGTTGGCTCGGACGACCTGATCGAAAAGATTCAGGGCGGCTGGACCGACTTCGACGCAGCAGTTGCAACCCCTGACCTCATGGGCAAGGTTGGCCGCTTGGGTAAGGTACTGGGTCCTCGTAACCTGATGCCAAACCCTAAGACCGGTACCGTAACCATGGATGTTGCTAAGGCTGTTAACGACATCAAGGGCGGCAAGATCGACTTCCGCGTTGACAAGCACTCGAACCTGCACTTCATCATTGGCAAGGTTTCGTTTGACGCTCAGCAGCTGACCGAGAACTACGCAGCTGCATTGGACGAGGTTCTGCGCCTGAAGCCTTCGGCTTCGAAGGGTCGCTACATCTCGAAGGCAACCATCGCTACTACCTTCGGTCCAGGTATCCCTGTTGACGCGAACGTAACCCGTGTTGAGGCCTAAGCCTAAAAGCTGACGAAGTTGAGGAGCATACCGATTATCGGTGTGCTCCTCAACCTTTTAAGCCACCTATCTTTGGAATTGCTCCGGTCGCTGAATACTTCCTGCGAGTTTCGTGCCAGCCGGCGCCCGGTGATAACCTTGGACTACCGAGAACCTCGGTCGTCCGCGTATGGATCCCCCAAGGCCCTACGCGGATGAGATATGAAAGTTTCCCCAAAGCTTTTGTATCGGCGGGACTTACTATCCGCGTTCCCCAAGCGTTGGTATCTGAGTCCCGCCACACTAATTTAATGCGTCTAGTGACCAGGATCATCGTTTTGCTTCCGGGCTTAATTTGCTGTGGGCTTGATGGCTCCTATAAACTAGAACTACCGAAGACCGTCGGTTGAACATTTGGTTTCCAGATGTTCCTAAAGATCCGCAAGGATGACCAACGCAGGTTACATAGATTTTTTGACTTGAATTAGTTGAAACGCCCTGTGCTCCTGCGCGGGGCTATTTTTATGGCCTCGCCGGTTTTGAAACGGTACCGAACAAATCCCCGGAAGGAGTGTTATGGCAACCCCAAGCAAGACTGCAGCGATTGAAGAAATCACTACGGAATTCAACGATTCGTCGGCGGCTGTCTTGACCGAATACCGTGGGCTTACCGTTGCACAGCTCAAGGATCTGCGCCGCTCGCTTGGTCAGGAGACCAAGTACGCAGTCGTAAAGAACACCTTGACCGCAATCGCAGCGAAGAACGCCGGCATCGATGCATTCGATGACCAGCTTTCTGGTCCAACCGCAATCGCCTTCATTAAGGGCGACGCAGTTGCTGCCGCTAAGAGCCTCACGGAATTCGCCAAGACTAACGACAAGCTGGTCATCAAGACCGGTTGGTTCGAAGGCAAGGCACTGGATCAGAGCGGCATCGCCGCTCTGGCTGCTCTGGAGTCCCGCGAAACTCAGCTCGCCCGCGTTGCAGCAGTGCTGCAGGCTCCAGCTTCGGCTGCTGCCCGCGCTGTCGAAGCTCTGCGTGCAAAGCTCGACGAGAACGGTGGCGCAGCCGCCGAGGAAGCTCCGGCAGAAGCCTAAGCTTTCGAGTTCTCTCGCAACGTAAACCCAAATTCATCGGCCCTCAAGGCCAAAAACCGAAAGGACGCCCACCATGGCGAAGCTCAGCAACGAAGAGCTGCTTTCCGCATTCAAGGAAATGACCATCATCGAGCTTTCCGAGTTCGTTAAGGAATTCGAAGAGACCTTCGACGTAACCGCTGCTGCTGTTGCAGTTGCTGGTCCAGCTGCAGGCGGCGAAGCTGCTGCTGAAGAGCAGACCGAATTCGACGTAGTACTCGAGTCGGCTGGCGACAAGAAGATCGCAGTTATCAAGGAAGTTCGCGCACTGACTTCCCTGGGCCTGAAGGAAGCTAAGGAGCTCGTTGACGCTGCTCCAAAGGCTCTGCTTGAGGGTGTTGCAAAGGACGCAGCCGAGAAGGCAAAGGAAGCTCTCGAAGCTGCCGGCGCAACCGTTTCGGTTAAGTAAGTTCCGCGGTCACTCGCAACTTATTGCTAAAGGTCCACAGACGAAAGTCTGTGGGCCTTTGGCCGTTAAACGGTATAAACCTTAGCAATTGTTTATAACGTTTCTATTAACAGGGTTCATTCAAGTTCATTGCATACAGTGAATATGTGTCAAAAACTGTAGCTACCCAGACCCACAAGCCAGCACCGCGGCTAGGACTCCTAGACGCTTTGCGAATTACAGCTGCGCTAATTGTCGTCCTATACCACTACACGGCATGGGGACATGAGCACTGGGGGACCAAGGCCGCAGAGTACTGGCCGGTCCTTTCGGAATTCACTCGCTACGGACAGCTCGGTGTCCCGTTATTCTTCCTGATCTCCGGCTTTGTCATTCTGATGTCCCTGCAGGGCAAAAACGTCATAGGTTTCATCGGCTCACGTGTAGGCCGGCTCTATCCGGCTTATTGGCTGGCGGTAATCGCCGCAGCAGTGATCTCGCTTCGCATCTGGCCCACCGGCAATGAAGGCCGCTCGGCCAGTGATATCCTGCCGAACCTGACCATGATGCAGGCGGGCTTCGGAGTAACGGATATGGACGGGGTCTACTGGACCCTCTGGGTGGAACTGCGCTTCTACATCTTGCTTGCGGTGCTGTTGGCCTTCGGTTTGGTGAAGAACAGGCACATTCTCTGGCTGGCGGGCATCTGGCCCGCACTAGGCCTCTATCTGCACTTCACCAACCTGGACTCGCTTCAGGAGTGGATCGCTGGTGAATATGCGGCCCTGTTCGCAGCTGGCATGGTGCTGTACCTGATCTACCAAAACGGACACAGTGCGCTTCGCTGGGCAATGGTTGCCGGCAATACTGCCATCGCCGCCTATTTCACCGGCATCAAGGGCCGCAAGGACGCGGACTTCCTTTCCGGTCTGGATATTCCGGCATGGCATTTCCAGCTGCTAGCAGTGTTGTGCGTCGTACTGCTCGCGGTGTGTACCCTGACCCCGCTGAAAAACGTCCAGGGCAAATGGCTAGCAGTGGCAGGCTCACTGACCTACCCGCTGTACCTGATCCACCAGCTATGGGGCTGGTGGCTGATCAACCAGCTGCACGACGTGGTCAACAAGTACGTTTTGCTGGCCGGGTTGATGGTGCTGATGCTCTTTGTTGCGTATCTGGTGGCCCGCTACGTTGAACAACCCTTTGGACTGCCACTGCGCAATGCGACCATCAACGGCTTGACCATGGCCCGGAGCTGGGCGAAGAAGGCCTTGGCCAAGCCGGAGCTGGCTATTCCGGAGTCGAAATATCAACAATCTTGGCATCAAATCCGCTAACCAGATCCTTAGCCCGAACCAGCAAGCCATGGGTGCGGTCCCCACTGCCCAAGCCGATATGTTCTGGGACCGGCTCATCAAAGACGGTGGCATCGATATAAACCGGCAGCACCGTATGCGAGCCGAAGGGCGTGATGGTTCCGGGTTCGTAGTGCGTGACATCCCATGCGATATCCGATGGCGGTAACGAAAGCTTGTTGACGCCAATCACCGTGCGCAGCTTGGCCCAATCAAGTTTCCGGCCGCCCGGGATCAGAGCGAAAACGAACGTATCGTCGGATTTCTTGATCACAAGGGTCTTGAGCAGGGCGGAGGCTGAGATGCCTAAAGCATCGGCAGCTTCTTCCAACGAGCTCACCTTCTCGCGCGGCACAATCTCAATCGGTACATTCCGGCGCGAAGCGTCCAGGGTAACTCGGGTGAGTGCTTCATCTGACTGCAGCTTGTTCACTTCTTCTCCTTAACCGTGGATGTTTGCTCGATCATAGCTAGTGGTCCTACAAGAAGCCACCAGACACACGTCGGCGCCAGGGCTTAACTCAGCTGGGGAGCAGGGAGCAATGACCGGCAGAAGCGGTTTAAAATTATTGCCAAAAAACCTTGAGCAGGTACCGAAGAGGCGCAAAAACTGGCGTTTTCCGCCTTGTTTGCACAGATGTGACAAAACACATATGTGCCACAGAAATTCGAAAAACGGACAGCGCATTGGCTGCGAGCTGAATTTCAATGATTTCCTCAGATCGCCGAAAACAAGGGGATCATTTGGGTAAATATGAATCAAAATCCGCGCAGGATTCGCTTGGGGGAGTTGCTAGAGCTCGGCAGTCAGAACGCAATGGTGCCCCGGGCGAAAGAGGGGGCGAAAACTATAGCACGAATTTCTGCACCGAGTATCGACAACCGGATTTTCCTCCGGTAGAGTAGAAATTTGCGCCTTGCTGTTTGCGCGCGGCCTTCATATAGCGGTGGGTTCGTGCGGACGAAAAAAGAGGAACTGTCCTATGGCAGGAACCTTAGCACGGTAAGCGTTCGGAAACCTGACGGTCTTTGGAAGGATCCATCTTGGTCGCCTCGAGCAACCCTAACAACCAAACCGCTAGTTCGGCCCGCGATGCTGCATACGCTGGCCGACTTTCTTTTGCAAAGATTCACGAGCCCCTTGAAGTGCCTAACCTGCTGGCATTGCAGACCGAGAGCTTTGACCGCCTCGTCGGCAACCAGAACTGGGTAGAGCGCCTGGCCAAGGCAGAAGCCGCTGGCGACTTCAGCGTGCCTAACACCTCGGGCCTGGCAGAAATCTTCGAGGAAATCTCCCCTATCGAGGACTTCCAGGACACCATGTCCTTGAGCTTCTCGGAGCCGGAGTTCGCTGATCCGAAGTACTCGATTGCAGAGTGCAAGGACCGCGACGCCACTTACGCGGCACCGCTGTATGTCAAGGCTGAATTCATGAACAATGAAACCGGCGAAATCAAGCAGCAGACCGTGTTCATGGGCGATTTCCCGCTGATGAGCGAGAAGGGCACCTTCATCATCAACGGCACCGAGCGTGTCGTTGTTTCCCAGCTGGTTCGCTCCCCAGGTGCGTACTTCGAGTCCGCACCGGACAAGACCAGTGACAAGACGATCTACTCGGCACGCATCATCCCATCGCGTGGTGCATGGTTCGAGCTGGAAATCGACAAGCGCGACCAGATTGGCGTACGCCTTGACCGCAAGCGCAAGCAGTCGGTAACCGTTTTGCTCAAGGCCCTTGGCTGGTCCGAAGAGCAGATCCTGTCTGAGTTCGGCCAGTACGATTCGATGCGCGCTACCTTGGAAAAGGACAGCATCAAGGATCAGAACGAAGCCTTGCTGGACATCTACCGCAAGCTGCGTCCAGGCGAGCCTCCAACGGTTGAAGCCGCACAGGCACTGCTGAAGAACATGTACTTCGAGCCTAAGCGCTATGATCTGGCCAAGGTTGGCCGTTACAAGATCAATCGCAAGCTGGGCGTGGAGACTCCGGTCAACGCTGAGAACGCTTCGGTTCTCTCGCTTGATGACCTCGTTGCCATGATCCGCTACCTCGTTGCGCTGCACGCCGGGGAGAAGAGCGTCAAGGGCACCCGCAAGGGCGAGATCGTCGATGTTCCTGTGAACGTCGATGACATCGACCACTTCGGCAACCGCCGCATCCGCGCAGTTGGCGAACTGATCGAGAACCAGGTCCGCACCGGCCTGTCCCGCATGGAGCGTGTTGTGCGCGAGCGCATGACCACCCAGGACGTCGAGGCAATCACCCCGCAGACCCTGATCAACATCCGCCCTGTCGTAGCTGCCATCAAGGAGTTCTTCGGAACCTCGCAGCTCTCGCAGTTCATGGACCAGAACAACCCACTGGCCGGCCTGACCCACAAGCGTCGCTTGTCGGCTCTGGGCCCAGGTGGTCTGTCCCGTGACCGCGCAGGCATGGAAGTTCGAGACGTTCACCCGTCGCACTACGGACGCATGTGCCCAATTGAAACTCCCGAAGGCCCGAACATTGGTCTGATCGGTTCGTTGGCAACCTACGGCCGCATCAACTCCTTCGGCTTCATCGAAACCCCGTACCGCCGCGTTGCCAATGGCGTCGTGTCCAACGAGGTCGACTACCTGACCGCCGATGACGAGCTGCAGCACTACATCGCACAGGCCAACGCGCCTTTGGATGAGAACGGCCGCTTCGTTGAAGAGACCGTGCTGGTTCGTGAAAAGGGCGGTGGCGGCGAGCCTGTTATCGTCGATTCCGCTGAAGTAACCTTCATGGACGTTTCGCCTCGCCAGATGGTTTCGGTTGCAACCGCACTGATTCCATTCCTCGAGCACGACGATGCCAACCGTGCACTGATGGGCGCCAACATGCAGCGCCAGGCTGTGCCGCTGCTGAAGTCCGAGCGTCCGCTGGTTGGTACCGGCATGGAGAAGTTCGCCGCGGTTGACGCCGGCGACTCCGTGGTGGCTTCCAAGCCAGGCGTAGTGACCGAGGTTTCTGCTGACCTGGTTGTTGTCATGAACGATGACGGCACCGAGTCGATGTACCCGATCATGAAGTTCGCACGCTCGAACCAGGGCAACGCCTACAACCAGCGCGTTCGCGTTTCCGAAGGCGACCGCCTGGAGTACCAGTCGATCATCGCTGACGGTCCGTCGACCGACTCCGGTGAGCTGTCCCTGGGCAAGAACCTGCTCGTGGCATTCATGTCGTGGGAAGGCTACAACTACGAGGATGCGATCATCCTCTCCCAGCGCATGATCTTCGATGACGTGCTCACCTCGATTCACATCGAAGAGCATGAAGTTGACGCTCGCGACACCAAGCTCGGTGCTGAGGAAATCACCCGCGACATCCCGAACGTCTCGGAAGATATCCTCTCCCAGCTTGATGACCGCGGCATCGTCTACATCGGTGCTGAAGTTGAAGCCGGCGACGTACTGGTAGGCCGTGTCACCCCTAAGGGCGAGACCGAGCTGACCCCGGAAGAGCGCTTGCTGCGTGCCATTTTCGGTGAGAAGTCCCGCGAAGTTCGCGATACTTCCCTGAAGGTTCCGCACGGCGAGTCCGGCACCGTCATTGGTGTTCGCATCTTCGACCGCGACAACGACGATGACCTGTCCCCAGGCGTGAACCAGCTGGTCCGCGTTTACGTGGCACAGAAGCGCAAGATCTCCATTGGTGACAAGCTTGCAGGCCGTCACGGTAACAAGGGTGTCATCTCGCGCATCATGCCGCTGGAAGACATGCCATTCCTGGAAGACGGCACTCCTTTGGATGTCATCTTGAACCCGCTGGGTGTTCCAGGCCGCATGAACGTCGGTCAGGTTATGGAAATCCACCTGGGTTGGGCTGCCAAGCAGGGTTGGACCATTGAAGGCGAGCCTGAATGGGTCCGCGATCTGCCGAACCTGCCACGCGAGTCCGGTTCCACCACTGTGGCCACCCCGGTCTTCGACGGTGCCTCGGAAGAGGAAATCCGCGGAATCCTGGATGCGACCAACAAGACCCGTGACGGTGTTCGCCTGATTGGCAACTCTGGCAAGGCGAAGTTGTTCGACGGCCGCTCCGGTGATCCACTGCCGGATCCAGTATCCGTGGGTTACATGTACATCTTGAAGCTGCACCACTTGGTGGACGACAAGATCCACGCCCGCTCCACCGGTCCATACTCCATGATCACGCAGCAGCCACTGGGTGGTAAGGCACAGTTCGGTGGCCAGCGCTTCGGCGAAATGGAAGTTTGGGCACTGGAAGCATACGGTGCCGCTTACACGCTGCAGGAAATCCTGACCATCAAGTCGGATGATATCCACGGCCGCGTGAAGGTCTACGAAGCTATCGTCAAGGGCGAGAACGTTCCAGAGCCAGGTGTTCCGGAATCGTTCAAGGTGCTCATCAAGGAAATGCAGTCGCTGTGCTTGAACGTTGAGGTACTTGGTACCGACGGCAACACTATCGAAATGCGTGAGTCGGACGAGGAATCGTTCCGCGCCGCTGAAGAGCTGGGCATCGACCTTTCCCGGTCGGAGCCGAACTCCGTAGAGGAAGTTTAATTTGACGCCCTGCCTGCGCTGAACGTGCAGGCAGCGGCCGAGAATTCAACCCTCATTCGTATCGACTTCAGACACCACAGAAGAGAGAAAAGGACCATATGTCCAGCGATTCCTCATTCGGCCTCATGCGAATCAACCTTGCCACCGCGGATGAAATCCGTGGATGGAGCTACGGCGAGGTCAAGAAGCCGGAAACCATTAACTACCGCACCCTGAAGCCGGAGAAGGACGGTCTTTTCTGCGAAAAGATCTTCGGCCCTTCCCGTGACTGGGAATGCTACTGCGGTAAGTACAAGCGCGTGCGCTTCAAGGGCATCATCTGCGAGCGTTGTGGCGTTGAGGTGACCCGTGCGAACGTTCGTCGTGAACGCATGGGCCACATCGAGCTTGCTGCTCCAGTGACCCACATCTGGTACTTCAAGGGCGTTCCATCGCGCTTGGGCTACCTGCTTGATCTGGCTCCGAAGGACCTCGAAAAGGTCATCTACTTCGCTGCCTACATGATCACTTCGGTCAACGAAGAGCGTCGCCACGCCGAAATGCCTAACCTGCAGGCCCAGCACGATCTGGAACTGCGCAACCTTGCGAACAACGCAGAAGCTGACAAGAAGGCTGTTGCAGCCGACTTGGAAGCCGAGCTGGAGCGCATGGAAGCTGACGGCGCCAAGAACGCGGAGCTGAACAAGGCCCGCACCCTGGCTGAGAAGACCGTGCTGCAGATCGACAAGCGCGCTAAGGCTGAAGCCGAGCGTCTGCGTGCAGTATGGGAACGCTTCAAGACCCTGAAGGTCGCTGACCTTGAAGGCGATGAAGGCCTGTACCGCACCATGCGTGAGAAGTACGGACTGTTCTTCGAAGGCTCCATGGGTGCAGAAGCCATCCAGAAGCGCCTAGAGAACTTCGACTTGGCCGGCGAAGCTGAAGAGCTGAAGACCATCATCGAAAACGGCAAGGGCCAGAAGAAGGCTCGTGCACTGAAGCGCCTGAAGGTTGTTAACGCCTTCTTGGTCAACGGCAACTCGCCTAAGGGCATGGTCCTTGACGCCGTTCCGGTGATCCCACCAGAACTGCGCCCAATGGTCCAGCTCGACGGTGGCCGTTTCGCTACCTCGGACCTCAACGACCTGTACCGTCGCGTGATCAACCGCAACAACCGCCTCAAGCGCCTGCTTGATCTCGGTGCGCCAGAGATCATCGTGAACAACGAAAAGCGCATGATGCAGGAAGCTGTTGACTCGCTGTTCGATAACGGTCGTCGTGGCCGTCCGGTCACCGGTCCGGGCAACCGTCCACTGAAGTCCCTGAGCGACATGCTCAAGGGCAAGCAGGGTCGTTTCCGCCAGAACCTGCTCGGCAAGCGCGTTGACTACTCGGGCCGTTCGGTCATCGTGGTTGGCCCGCAGCTGAAGCTGCACCAGTGTGGTCTGCCTAAGCAGATGGCTCTGGAACTGTTCAAGCCTTTCGTGATGAAGCGCCTGGTTGACCTCAACCATGCACAGAACATCAAGTCGGCTAAGCGCATGGTTGAGCGCTACCGTCCACAGGTTTGGGATGTTCTCGAAGAGATCATCACCGAGCACCCGGTACTGCTGAACCGTGCACCGACCCTGCACCGCTTGGGCATCCAGGCCTTCGAGCCACAGCTCATTGAAGGTAAGGCACTGCAGCTGCACCCACTGGTGTGTGGCGCGTTCAACGCTGACTTCGACGGTGACCAGATGGCAGTACACCTGCCGCTGAGCCCAGAAGCACAGGCTGAAGCACGCATCTTGATGCTGTCCTCGCACAATATCTTGAAGCCTTCCGATGGCCGCCCAGTGGCACAGCCTTCGCAGGATATGATCATCGGTCTGCACCACTTGACCACCAAGCGTGCCAACGAAGTTGGCGCCGGTCGCGTGTTCGCAACCGTTTCCGAGGCCATCATGGCCAAGGATCTGGGAGAGCTGCACCTGAATGCACCGATCAAGGTCCGCGTGGAGAACTTTGTTCCTTCGGCAGACCAGCCGGCCCCTGAGGGCTGGGAGCCAGGTACCCCGGCATTGCTGGATACCTCGCTTGGCCAGGTGCTGTTCAATGACACCCTGCCTGCGGACTACCCTTGGGTAGCCACCGTAGCTGGCAAGGATGCACTCTCGGAGATCGTCAACGATCTGGCAGAGCGCTACCCGAAGATTATTGCCGCAGCCACCCTGGATAACCTGAAGGACGCCGGTTTCTACTGGTCGACCCGCTCAGGTGTCACCGTGGCGATCTCGGACATCACCTCGAACATGGACAAGGCAGCCATCTTGGCTCCTTACGAGGAGAAGGCCGCCAAGGTCCAGGCTTCCTACGACAAGGGTCTGATTGCAGATACCGAACGTCGCCAGGACCTGATCGACATCTGGACCAAGGCTACCGATGAGGTTGCCGAGGCCATGAAGAACGGCATGGAAGAGCTGAACACCATTAACCGTATGGTGACTTCCAAGGCTCGTGGTAACTACCTGCAATTGCGTCAGATTGCCGGTATCCGTGGCCTGGTGTCCAACCCTAAGGGTGAAATTATTCCTCGCCCGATCAAGTCTTCCTACCGTGAAGGCCTGTCGGTTCTGGAGTACTTCATCGCAACCCACGGTGCGCGTAAGGGCCTGGCCGATACCGCACTGAAGACCGCAAACTCCGGTTACCTGACCCGTCGTCTGGTAGACGTTTCGCAGGACGTTATCGTCCGCGAAGAGGACTGCGGTACCAAGCGCGGCTTGACCGTTGCCATTGCAGATAACACTGCAGGCATCCGCATCAAGCACGAAACCGTGGAGAACTCGGCTTACACCCGTACGCTGGCTACCGACGTGAAGAACGCCGAAGGCACCGTACTGGCTACCGCCGGTTCGGATGTGGGCGATGCGCTGATCGACGAACTGTACGCTGCAGGCGTGGATGAAATCCGCGTTCGCTCCGTACTGACCTGTGATTCGGCTGTTGGAACCTGTGCACTGTGCTACGGCCGTTCGCTGGCATCGGGCAAGACCGTGGACATCGGCGAGGCTGTTGGCATTATCGCCGCACAGTCCATCGGTGAGCCTGGTACCCAGCTGACCATGCGTACCTTCCACACCGGTGGTGTAGCGTCGGCTGACGATATCACCCAGGGTCTGCCTCGTATCCAGGAATTGTTCGAAGCCCGTACCCCTAAGGGTGTGGCTCCGATGTCTGAGGTTACCGGTCGCGTGTCGATCGAAGACGACGAAAAGCAGCTGCGTGTTGTAGTTACTCCAGACAACGGCGACGAGAAGCAGGCCTACCCGGTTCTGCGTCGTGCTCGCCTGTTGGTTGAAGAGGGCGAAAGCATCGTAGCAGGTACCCAGCTGACCAGCGGTACCCTGGATCCGAAGCAGGTTCTTCGAGTCCTGGGCCCACGTGAAGCGCAGAAGTTCCTGGTCCGCGAAGTCCAGGATGTGTACCAGTCCCAGGGTGTAGGCATCCACGATAAGCACGTGGAAGTCATCGTCCGCCAGATGCTGCGTCGCGTCACCGTGATCGAGTCCGGCGAGACCGACTTGCTGCCAGGCGAGTTGGCCGATCGTTCGCGCTTCACCGCTGCGAACCGCAAGGCCGTTTCGGAAGGCAAGCGTCCAGCTGCCGGCCGTGACGAGATGATGGGTATTACCAAGGCATCGCTGGCCACCGATTCGTGGCTGTCGGCTGCTTCCTTCCAGGAAACCACTCGCGTCCTGACTCAGGCTGCGATGGAAGGCAAGGAAGATCCACTGCGCGGTCTGAAGGAAAACGTGATCATCGGTAAGCTGATCCCGGCCGGTACCGGTCTGGATCGCTACACCCAGGTCAACGTTGAGCCTACCGACGAAGCAAAGGCAACTTTGTTCACCGGTACCTCGGCCTTCTCCTCGGGTCTGTACGACGATGCATTGGAAGGCGGGCTGTCGCCTGAATTCCGTGCCATCTCGATGGACGACTACGACCACGGCTCGGACTTCCGCTAAACCGGAAGAGCTGACACCGTAAGGTAGTTTGATCTGATGCCTGTCTGCACATTGTGCGGGCAGGCATCAGTCATTTAAGCGCACTAGTTCTTGTGATCTGCAACCGGGGTACAAGTGCACTGCCGGGCGCAAGAATAGTAGTAGATGAATCATCTGGGAGAAAGCTCATCTAGTCATTTTCAAGAGGAAAATGGCCAGGGCCCATGGCCGGCAGAGGTGCGCTAGGCCGCGGGATTCAGGCGCTTTTCATCTACTGGACCTGCGGCGTTCAGCTAAGCCCGGTAGCGTGATCACTACCCAAGCCGTTCGAGGGCGCTGGGGGCCAAGGGCGGCCTGATCGGTGAGATAGCTTACTGTACATGGTGGCTCGGTGGATTAATGCTAGACTGAAATCAATTGTTTTATGTGTGGCAAAATGGACTCGGTCCGGGTTGCGGGTAGGTTGCGCAACGAATGCCACACTTTCGCACGCCTAGGGACATTTGCTTCCAAGTGGGCGGTAAAGCAAGCAGCTAGCTACACAGCGAAGCGCTAAAACTCTTCTAGGCTTAGGCGTTTTCGTCGTGTTGCCGAAGAACTTAGACAATGGAAGGACACGAAAGTGCCTACTATTCAGCAGCTGGTCCGTAAGGGCCGCTCGCCTAAGGTCGTCAAGACCAAGGCCCCTGCCCTTAAGGGCAACCCAATGCGCCGTGGCGTGTGCACCCGTGTGTACACCACCACCCCGAAGAAGCCAAACTCGGCTCTGCGTAAGGTCGCACGTGTGCGCCTTGCCGGTGGCGTCGAAGTTACCGCTTACATTCCAGGTGTCGGACACAACCTGCAGGAACACTCCATCGTGCTCGTTCGCGGTGGTCGTGTAAAGGACCTTCCAGGTGTTCGCTACAAGATTGTTCGCGGTGCTCTGGATACCCAGGGTGTTAAGGATCGTAAGCAGGCTCGTTCCCGCTACGGTGCAAAGAAGGATGGTAAGTAATGCCTCGTAAGGGTCCGGCGCCAAAGCGCCCACTAGTTTCTGATCCAGTCTTCGATTCCCCATTGGTCACCCAGCTGATCAACAAGGTACTCGTAGACGGCAAGAAGTCCACTGCAGAGCGCATTGTTTACGGTGCACTCGAAGGTGCCGCAGCAAAGTCCGGTGCCGACGCTGTTTCGACCCTCAAGAAGGCTATGGACAACATCCGTCCAGCCCTCGAGGTTCGTTCCCGCCGCGTTGGTGGCGCTACCTACCAGGTTCCTGTTGAGGTCAAGCCAGGCCGTGCAACCGCACTGGCTCTGCGCTGGCTGGTTGGCTACTCGAAGGCTCGCCGCGAGAAGACCATGATCGAACGTTTGATGAACGAGATCCTGGACGCATCGAACGGTCTGGGTGCCGCTGTGAAGCGTCGCGAAGACACTCACAAGATGGCCGAGTCCAACAAGGCCTTCGCACACTACCGCTGGTAAGAACCGCTCGGAAAAGCTGGGCATCAACCGATGCCCAGCAATTCCGGCCTCACCTTATAGGGAGACAACGTGGCACAGGACGTGCTTACTGACCTTAACAAGGTCCGCAATATCGGCATCATGGCTCACATCGATGCCGGTAAGACCACTACTACTGAGCGCATCCTTTTCTACACGGGTGTAAACCACAAGCTCGGTGAAACCCACGACGGTGCTTCGACCACCGACTGGATGGAACAGGAAAAAGAGCGCGGTATCACCATTACCTCCGCTGCTGTTACCTGCTTCTGGAACAAGAACCAGATCAACATCATCGACACCCCGGGCCACGTTGACTTCACCGTTGAGGTGGAGCGCTCGCTGCGCGTGCTCGATGGCGCCGTAGCCGTCTTCGATGGCAAGGAAGGCGTTGAGCCTCAGTCTGAGACCGTTTGGCGCCAGGCTGACAAGTACGACGTTCCTCGTATCTGCTTCGTCAACAAGATGGACAAGCTAGGCGCTGACTTCTACTTCACCGTAGATACCATCATCCAGCGCCTTGGTGCCAAGCCGCTGGTTATGCAGCTGCCAATCGGCTCCGAGTCCGAGTTCACCGGTGTCGTTGACCTGCTGTCCATGAAGGCATTCGTCTGGGAAGGCGACTCCAAGGGTGACGTCACCATGGGTGCTGCTTACGAAACCCGCGAAATCCCTGCCGACTTGGTTGAGCGTGCTGAAGAGTACCGCGCCAAGCTGGTTGAAGATGTCGCTGAGGCATCCGAAGAGCTCATGGAGAAGTACCTCGAAGGTGAAGAAATCTCCGTTGAGGAACTCAAGGCTGGCATCCGCAAGCTGACCGTGAACTCGGAAGCCTACCCAGTGTTCTGTGGTTCGGCCTTCAAGAACCGCGGCGTTCAGCCAATGCTGGATGCAGTCATCGACTACCTGCCAAACCCACTGGACGTTGGCGCCACCATCGGTCACGATCCGAAGGATGAAGAAGTTGAGCTGACCCGCGAGCCTTCGGAAGACGCACCGTTCTCGGCACTTGCGTTCAAGATCGCCGCTCACCCGTTCTTCGGTCAGTTGAACTTCATCCGCGTTTACTCCGGCAAGGCAGAGTCCGGCGCACAGCTGCTGAACTCCACCAAGAGCAAGAAGGAACGCGTAGGCAAGCTCTTCCAGATGCACTCCAACAAGGAGAATCCGGTAGACGAGATCCACGCAGGTCACATCTACGCTGTGATCGGCCTGAAGGCCACCACCACCGGTGACACCCTGTGCGATCCAGCCCACCCAATCGTTCTCGAGTCGATGAGCTTCCCGGATCCAGTGATCTCTGTGGCCATCGAACCAAAGACCAAGGGTGACCAGGAAAAGCTGTCGACCGCTATCCAGAAGCTGTCGGCAGAAGATCCAACCTTCACCGTGTCCCTGAACGAAGACACCGGCCAGACCGTCATTGGCGGTATGGGCGAGCTTCACCTGGACATCCTGGTTGACCGCATGAAGCGTGAATTCCGCGTGGAAGCAAACGTTGGTAAGCCACAGGTTGCATACCGCGAAACCATCAAGAAGGCTGTGGAGAAGGTTGACTTCACCCACAAGAAGCAGACCGGTGGTTCGGGTCAGTTCGCAAAGGTCCAGGTCTCGTTCGAGCCTCTGGAAGTTGTTGACGGCGTAACCTACGAGTTCAAGAACGCCGTGACCGGTGGTCGTGTTCCTCGTGAGTACATCCCTTCGGTTGACGCTGGTATCCAGGACGCGATGCAGTACGGTATCCTCGCAGGCTACCCACTGGTCGGTGTCAAGGCTACCCTCATCGATGGTGCTTACCACGATGTTGACTCCTCTGAAATGGCCTTCAAGATCGCTGGTTCGCAGGTATTCAAGGAAGGCGCACGCCGCGCTAACCCTGTTTTGCTTGAACCGCTGATGGCTGTTGAAGTTCGTACCCCGGAAGAGTACATGGGCGACGTTATCGGCGACCTGAACTCCCGTCGTGGTTCGATCAGCGAGATGTCCGACGCTGCTGGCGTCAAGGTCATCCGCGCTGGTGTGCCACTGTCGGAAATGTTCGGTTACATTGGTGACCTGCGTTCGAAGACCCAGGGTCGCGCAGTTTACTCGATGACCTTCGACAGCTACTCTGAGGTCCCGAAGGCAGTTGCCGACGAGATCATCCAGAAGTCCCGCGGCGAGTAATCGTCTCGGAATAAAAACCTGGCCGTGACCCCCATAGCGGGGAAGTGGCCGATCGCGGGCCGGTTGGGCTGAGAAGTCCAGCCGGCACCGCAAACGGCCAACGAGGGATTTGCATCACAATGCAGGGCCCGCAGAGGACCGGAATTTCCTAAATTATCCAAGCCCCCAGTAGACTATTTCTAGTTCGTTTGCGAACCGCGCAGACGAAGAATGTCTTCTGTAAATGTTTCTAGGAGGAACTTGTGGCAAAGGCAAAGTTCGAGCGCAACAAGCCGCACGTCAACATTGGTACCATCGGTCACGTTGACCACGGTAAGACCACTCTGACCGCGGCAATCTCCAAGGTTCTGGCTGACAAGTACCCAGACCTGAACGAACAGCGCGACTTCGCTAACATCGACTCGGCACCGGAAGAGCGCCAGCGCGGTATTACCATCAACATCTCGCACATCGAGTACCAGACCGAGAAGCGCCACTACGCACACGTAGACGCTCCAGGTCACGCTGACTATGTCAAGAACATGATCACCGGTGCTGCACAGATGGACGGCGCAATCTTGGTTGTTGCCGCTACCGATGGCCCAATGGCTCAGACCCGCGAGCACGTTCTGCTGGCCCGCCAGGTTGGTGTTCCAACCCTGATGGTTGCACTGAACAAGTCGGACATGGTTGATGACGAAGAGCTCCTCGAGCTCGTGGAGATGGAAGTTCGCGAACTTCTGTCCTCGCAGGGCTTCGACGGCGACGACGCTCCAGTGATCCGCGTTTCGGGCCTGAAGGCTCTGGAAGGCGATCCAAAGTGGGTTGCAGCTGTTGAGGAACTGATGGATGCAGCTGACAGCTTCATTCCAGATCCAGTTCGCGACCGCGACAAGCCATTCCTGATGCCAATTGAAGATGTCTTCACCATCACCGGCCGCGGTACCGTTGTTACCGGTCGCGCCGAGCGTGGCACCCTGGCTATCAACTCGGAAGTTGAGATTGTTGGCATCCGCCCAATCCAGAAGACTACCGTTACCGGTATCGAGATGTTCCACAAGCAGCTCGACGAAGCATGGGCAGGCGAGAACTGTGGTCTGCTGCTTCGCGGTCTGAAGCGCGACGACGTTGAGCGTGGCCAGGTTGTCGTAGCCCCAGGCTCGATCACCCCACACACCAACTTCGAAGCTAACGTCTACATCCTGTCGAAGGACGAAGGCGGACGTCACAACCCGTTCTACTCGAACTACCGTCCGCAGTTCTACTTCCGCACCACCGACGTAACCGGCGTTATCACCCTCCCAGAGGGCACCGAAATGGTTATGCCTGGCGACAACACCGAAATGTCGGTTGAGCTGATCCAGCCAATCGCCATGGAAGAGGGCCTCGGCTTCGCAATTCGCGAAGGCGGCCGCACCGTTGGTTCGGGCAAGGTAACCACCATCACCAAGTAGTCTCTACTTGATGTGGTAGTTCCTTAGTGAACTGAAAAGAATCCCCCAGCACTTCGGTGCTGGGGGATTCTTTCGTTAAAAAGGTGCGTCAGCTAGTGAATATATCAATAAGGTGGTCTAATTGGAGGGCGCACCAATTCAATAACCGGGGGAGTGAACGTCATGACCGGCTGGGTCATCATCACCATCATCTTGATTCTGCTGGCGTTCTCCTTTGGACGACGCCAAGGCAAACGCGCCGAATCCCGCAATGAGCGGCACCTCGATGCCCTGCAGCAAGCATGGCAAAAGGGCTACGACGATGCGCTGAACTACCTGGGCAAGAATGCCGCCGTAACCGGGCGCCCACCCGCCCGGGCACCTTCCGAACCCACCACCCCCGAGCCGGCAACTCCCGAAGCTAACTGGCATGCGGCTGCACCCAGTGGACCGAGCGCACCGGCCCCCAGCTATGGATCGGCGGTGCCGCACCAGCCTGCTCAACAACCGGCGCCGGCCCAGCCATATCTGCAGCCATCCGCTCCCAGCTCCGCCCCCTTGGCTCAGCCGATCGCCTCCCCTGTAGCCCTGGCGGCGCCAGCCAAGCCAATTAAGGTGCTGACAAAGCGCGAACGCGAACTGCGCAATATCAACATCACGTTGTACGTAGCAGCCCTGATGATTGTCGCCGCGGGAGCACTGTTCCTGAGCTTCGCCCTGCCACCGCTTTCCAAGCTCATCGCCTTCTTTTTGCTCACTGCCGCCTTCTACGGCGGGGGACTGCTCACCTACGCGCTCAAGCCATCCTTGCGTCCAGCCGGCGCGGCCTTTGCCGGAACCGGATTGGCGCTACTGCCGCTGTGCGCTATCGCTACCTACACCACCGCCGGTCTGTCCGGACCGGCTATCTGGCTGGCCTTCTCGGCTATCGGTACCGTGGCAGTGGGCTATGCAACATTGAGATTCAATTCCCGCGTCTTGGCCTGGGTTGCCGTGCTGATATTGGTCAGTACCGCAATGGCCAGCGCCGCGGCCATGCAGCGCGGCGTGCTGTACTACATGCTGATCCTGCTGGTCCTGTCGATTATCCTGATGATCCTGGCGGTACGCAGCCCAAGGGTGCGCCGGTCAATTTTCTTCCAGGCGCTGTTCGGTACAGCCCAGCTGCTGCCAGCCTTCGTCTTCGCCCTGACTCTGATCCTCTTCGAGCCGTTGACCAGCCGGGACATGTTCTGGATTTTCGCCCTGCTCACCGCCCAGCTGCTGCTGAGCGTCAGGTTGCTGGCCAACTTGCGGCTAGTGCGCTTTTACGCAGCACGGGCCAGCTTCATGCTGATGCTCGCCGCCGGGTGCCACTATCTGGACTTCTCCGGAACCGCCACCTGGGTGGTTATCGCCTTCGCCTTCGGCATCCAAGCGGTCGCGGTACTGCTCTATGCCAGCGGATACCGGCAAGCATTGGGTTTGCGGGCAGATGTGGTGCGGATAGAACGCGCTGTGCTGTGGGGCTTGGGCATCCTGGCGATGACTGCCGCTTTTGCCTTGGCGCCGACTAATGAAGAATCCATCCTCCGCTATGTCGTGCTACCACTGTTCATGGCGCTGAGCCTTCCAGGGCTGTTGCGCAGCATCAAGCTGGAAGCAGGAGTCTTGGCGGTACTGCCACTGCTGTCGCTGGTGAATTGGAAAGAGCATACCTGGAGTCCATTGCCTGCATTCGCTGTGGCATTACTCGGACTGTCCTTGGCTCACCACCGCGCGAAATCAGTGCATCGATTGGTCTTGGGCCATACCCGTTGGGTGCTGGGGCTGGTTGGTGCCGGGGTGCTGGGCGCCGCGATGAGCGAACTGACCGCGCCGTGGTACTCGGGTTCGATAGGCCCATCGATTGTGATTGCGGCGCTGCTCGTAAATCTGATCTGGTGGGCGGCCAGCCTGGCCCAGCGGTCTTTCCTGGCCCCGGGCACATATTTAGTTCACCGTATGGCGCGTGTAGGTGCTTCGGCACTGATCGCGGTGGTGCTGTCGCTGACTCTGCGCCTGCGATCAGCAGTCCCAAACGAGGTGTTGCCCAACTATGAACGCGTGCTGTTCCTGGGACAGAGCACGCTGATCTGGTTCATGATCTGCCTGCTGCTCAGCCTCGGCGTGGTTATTGCTTCTGGCTGGCGGCTCACCGGACTACCGGATCAAAACGCGCCGCTGCAAAATGTCGTTGATGCCTCGGCACTGGGCCTGATCGGCGCACTGTACGCGTTGAGCTTCGGCGAAGATTTCTGGGTGCTGGCCATCGTTGTCGGACTGATTTCCCTGGGCTACGTACTGTTCAACTTGCGCAGGAGCATGGACCAGCGTTGGAAGATCATTAATGCCGCTGCGGCCCAGGTACTCTTCAGCTCCATGGTCTGGTGGTTCGCCACCAGCCTTGAATTCGACATCCACGGACGGTTCAGCCTGCTGCTGGTATCGCTGGGAATCCCACAGCTTGTCCGCTTGGCCATCAGCATCCGCAGCGCCAAGGCTTTGCGCAAGGAATTGCGCTTCATAGCCATTGGGCTGCTTGGCGGCATTCCGCTAGCCACGCTGGCCTATGGGCAGATCATCGGCTTTGACCGCGGAACGGTGCTGCTGGCCACCTTGTTCTTCGGGCTGCTTGGACTGGCCGCGTTCAAGGCTGATTCCGCCTTGGATAAGATCAGCCGGCAGTTCTACCTGATAGCTCCAAGCCTCTCGCTGGTTTTGATCTCTTGCATCCCAGCTACGAGTCTCTGGGCTGAATCCGGATGGATTCGCTCATCGTGGTGGAGCGCCGAGGTGGCTTGCGCCATCTTCCTGGTCATGAGCCTGGTCGCGGTGATCAGCGAATGGCGTTTGCGTGGGAATCCCAAGTATTCGATAGCCGTGGGCACGGCGATCTTCCTGCCGGCTACTGTGGCCGCCATTTGGCAGGAAGGAACCTGGTGGGCAGTGGGCGCCTGGCTGCTGGCAACCGTTGCGTTGATCTTGATGGTGCATACCCGGCACAGCGCTTGGTACGCTGCGGCGGCCAGCCTGACTCTGGGTACGGCGATCATGCGCGCGGTGTTTGAGCTGCGCCAAGCTGGCGGTGCTTGGAGGCTTGAATCCATGGATGTCGTGTGGTCGCTGCTGGGCACGGGCATAGCCTTGTATCTGCTGTCGATCTTCCATGGGCGGATGAAGGATCCGGAACCGGAATATCCAGAATTTGGCTACCGCCATGATGAGGCACCCGGCGGAGCCTCGCGGATCTACTTCCTGGCGATGCTTCTGGCATTGCTGCTGGCCGGCGGTATTGCGCACGCAACGGGCGGTCAGAACTGGTTCATTATCGGCGGGGCCGTGGTGATCTTCGGTGTGGCCGTGCTGGTGCGCTACTTTGAATTGGGCCAGCGCCTGGTTGCCTATGCGGTTGACGGGTACATTGTCTTGGCCGCGTTGCTGGCATTGACCAGCTACGCGCAGATTCTGGGCACCCCGCAAGCCAGCAATATGGCAGCCTATGCCTGCATCGTCACGGTGCTGCTGGTTCTGTGGCGCAATATCAAAGCCGATGCGCGGTTGGAAAAGTATTACCTGCTGGCCGCTTCGGTGGCAGGCAGCCTCACCTTGCTCACCGCACTAGTCGAATCCAATTCTGTCGCCCAGATTATTGGCTTGGTCTTCTTCGGTGCCTTGGTGGCGTGGGGGTTGAAGCTGGGGGAGAGGCTGCTGATCTGGTGGGGTGCCATAGCTATCACGCTATCGATCCTCTGGTTCCTGCGTGATCTGGCTTTCCTCTGGCTGGTGATCATCGGCATGGGCTTGATTGCGGCGGCCGTGTTCAAGCTGGTGAAGGTGGACAAGCAGAATTCGCTACCTGAGCAGATCCGAGAACCGCAGGCACCGGTCGTGCCGCCGGCGCAGGGACCCGAAGGCGATGGCCCGCGCTAGTGTGTGAGGTCAAGATCACGGGCGCAGATAGGCATAAAAGATTTGCGCGATCGTTGCCGACCTGTCAGACTAGATAAGTTGCTTGAGTGCAACCCGGTCCCCATTTATGGGGTAACCGGATTTGGTTTGAACGACCGGGATCGACTCTCACGCAGGATAATGCCTGGGGTTCGGGATCGATACAACTGCTTCAAACTATAAGGCCCTTCGATAAAGTGAAAACTTTGTGGGAGTGTTGTGACTGAAAATTTCACGACACGCCCGAGCGCGGGGGTCGGAGCCTCCTGCGAGTGAGGAACCCGGATCTGATTCGGATTCAGTCGCAGAGCAAGGCGTGCCGGTCTGCAAAGACCCGTATATAGGCACAGAAATTTTAGATAGTGCTAACAGAAAGAGGCATGACGCCATGGCGGGACAGAAAATCCGCATCCGGCTGAAGTCGTATGACCACGAGGTCATTGACGTTTCGGCCCGGAAGATCGTTGAGACGGTCACGCGCGCAGGCGCAACCGTAGTCGGCCCAGTGCCGCTGCCAACGGAGAAGAACGTGTACTGCGTTATCCGTTCGCCACACAAGTACAAGGACAGCCGTGAGCACTTCGAAATGCGCACGCACAAGCGTCTGATCGACATCGTTGATCCGACCCCGAAGGCTGTTGATTCGCTGATGCGTCTCGACCTGCCAGCGGATGTCAACATCGAAATCAAGCTTTAAGGGGAGGTGGCGAGAAAACTATGACCGCAACCCGTAATTTCAAGGGCCTGTTGGGCACGAAGCTCGGCATGACCCAGGTTTGGGATTCGAACAACAACCTGATTCCTGTCACCGTCGTGCAGGCTGATAGCAACGTTGTCACCAAGCTCATCAACGAAGAGCGCGATGGCTACACCGCAGTTCAGATCGGCTACGGCCAGATCGATCCTCGCAAGGTCACCAAGCCACTGGCTGGTCACTTCGAGGCTGCAGGCGTCACCCCACGTCGCCACTTGGTAGAACTGCGCACCGCAGACGCTGCTGAGTACACCGCAGGCCAGGAACTTTCCGTAGAGGTCTTCGAAGCCGGCCAGAAGGTCGACGTCGTTGGCACCTCCAAGGGTAAGGGCTTCGCCGGCGTTATGAAGCGTCACAACTTCCACGGTGTTGGCGCATCGCACGGTGCTCACAAGAACCACCGTAAGCCAGGTTCCATCGGCGGCGCATCGACCCCAGGTCGCGTTTTCCGTGGACAGAAGATGGCTGGTCGCATGGGTGCTGAGCGTGTTACCACTCAGAACCTGACCATTCACGCTATCGACGCTGAGAAGAACCTCCTGCTGATCAAGGGTGCCGTTCCAGGCGCCCGCGGCCGCGTCGTTCTCGTACGCAACGCCGTGAAGGGAGCATAAGTAAATGACTAAGGCACTTAACGTCGAACTGCCTGCAGAGATCTTCGACGTACAGACCAACGTCCCGCTGCTGCACCAGGTTGTCGTTGCACAGCTTGCTGCTGCCCGCCAGGGTACCCACAAGACCAAGGACCGCTCGGAAGTTTCCGGTGCAGGTCGCAAGCCGTTCAAGCAGAAGGGTACCGGCCGCGCCCGTCAGGGTTCGATCCGTGCTCCACACATGACCGGCGGTGGCATTGTCCACGGTCCAACCCCACGTGATTACTCGCAGCGTACCCCGAAGAAGATGAAGGCTGCTGCACTGCGCGGCGCCCTGTCTGATCGCGCACGCTTCGATCGCGTTCACGTGATTGAGAACTTGGTTGCTGGCGACAAGCCTTCGACCAAGGATGCTCTGGCTACCTTGCGCTCGGTTACCGAACGCAAGAACCTGCTTGTCGTCATCGATCGCGCCAACGATGTTGCAGCCCTTTCGGTTCGCAACCTCGTCAATGTGCACGTTCTGTACGTCGACCAGCTGAACACCTACGATGTTCTGGTTTCGGATGACGTAGTCTTCACCAAGGCTGCCTTCGATGCCCTGGTCCAGAAGGAGGAAGCCAAGTGAGCGCGTTCTCAAAGGCTCCACACGACGTGGTCATCGCACCTGTCGTTTCGGAAAAGAGCTACGGTCTGATCGACCAAGGTCAGTACACCTTCGAGGTGGCACCAAGCTCCAATAAGTCGGAAATCAAGTACGCCGTTGAAGCTATCTTCAACGTCAAGGTTGACTCCGTAAACACCATCAACCGAGCTGGTAAGCGCAAGCGCACCCGCTTCGGGTGGGGATCGCGCAAGAGCACCAAGCGCGCCATCATCACCTTGAAGGACGGCTCGATTGACATCTTCGGCGGTCCGCTTTCCTAAGCGGAGACCACTTTAACGAGGAATATTAATAATGGGAATTCGTAAGTACAAGCCGACTACCCCGGGCCTTCGCGGCTCGTCGGTAGCCGACTTCGCAGAAATCACCCGATCGACTCCGGAAAAGTCGTTGGTTCGTCCCCTGACCAAGTCAGGCGGCCGTAACAACACCGGTAAGATCACCACCCGTCACAAGGGTGGCGGACACAAGCGCGCTTACCGTGTTATCGACTTCCGTCGTCACGATAAGGACGGCGTTCCGGCAAAGGTCGCTCACATTGAGTACGACCCGAACCGTACCGCTCGTATCGCTCTGCTCCACTACGTGGACGGCACCAAGCGCTACATCATCGCACCGAACAACCTCAAGCAGGGTGACCAGGTTGAGGCCGGCGCAAACGCTGACATCAAGCCAGGTAACAACCTGCCACTGCGTAACATCCCGGTTGGTTCCGTGATTCACGCTGTGGAGCTCCGCCCAGGCGGCGGCGCTAAGATGGCTCGTTCCGCAGGTGCTTCGATCCAGCTGGTAGCCCGTGAGGGCCGCTTCGCTCAGCTGCGTTTGCCTTCGGGCGAAATCCGCAACGTTGATGTGCGCTGCCGCGCAACCATCGGCGAAGTTGGCAACGCTGAGCAGATCAACATCAACTGGGGCAAGGCCGGCCGTATGCGCTGGAAGGGCGTACGCCCAACCGTTCGTGGCGTTGTCATGAACCCAGTTGACCACCCACATGGTGGCGGTGAGGGCAAGACCTCCGGTGGTCGTCACCCGGTCAACCCGAACGGTAAGCGTGAGGGACGCACCCGTCGTCCAAATAAGGAAAGCGACAAGCTCATTGTGCGTCGTCGCAAGACCGGCAAGAACAAGCGATAGGAGCCTGGAAACATGCCACGCAGCCTGAAGAAAGGCCCCTTCGTCGATCAGCACCTGTTCCTAAAGGTCGTTGCTGAAAACGATAAGGGCACCAAGAACGTCATCAAGACGTGGTCCCGCCGTTCGATGATCATCCCGGACATGCTGGGACACACCATCGCCGTACATGACGGTCGCAAGCACATCCCTGTGTTCGTAACCGAATCCATGGTTGGTCACAAGCTCGGAGAGTTTGCTCCAACCCGTACGTTCCGTGGCCACGTGAAGGACGACAAGAAGGGCAAGCGCCGCTAGGCCCCGCAAGGGTACTAGTATCGCTTAGCACTTCTTCGATAGACGAGAGAAGGATAGCAATGGAAGCCAAGGCAATTGCGCGTCACATCCGCGTAACGCCTATGAAGGCCCGGCGCGTCGTCAACCTTGTTCGTGGTCTGCAGACCAACGAAGCACTGGCCATCTTGAAGTTTGCCCCACAGGCAGCTTCGGAGCCGGTATACAAGGTTGTCGCATCGGCAGTGGCTAACGCCCGTGCCGCCGCGGACCGCGCAGGTGAAGCATTCAATGAGGACGAGCTGTTTATCAGCGAAGCGTTTGTTGACGAAGGTCCGACCATGAAGCGGTTCCAGCCGCGTGCACAGGGTCGCGCATTCCAGATCAAGAAGCGCACCAGCCACGTGACTGTGGTTGTTTCAACCACGCAGAAGGGTGGGGAGAACTAAATGGGACAGAAGATTAACCCGAACGGTTTCCGTCTCGGCATCACCACCGATCACGTATCCCACTGGTTCGCTGATTCCAGCAAGCCAGGCCAGCGTTACGCTGACTACGTGAAGGAAGATGTCCAGATCCGCGCCCTGCTGTCTAACGGCATGGATCGCGCTGGCATCGCTCGCGTAGAGATCGAACGTACCCGTGACCGCGTACGTGTGGATATCCACACTGCACGTCCAGGTATCGTAATCGGTCGTCGCGGCGCAGAAGCTGACCGTATTCGTGGCGAGCTGGAAAAGCTCACCAAGAAGCAGGTTCAGCTGAACATCCTCGAGGTCAAGAACCCTGACATGGAGGCCATGCTGGTCGCCCAGGGCATCGCCGAGCAGCTTGCTTCCCGCGTGGCTTTCCGCCGTGCGATGAAGAAGGCAATGCAGTCGGCAATGCGCGCTGGTGCCAAGGGCATCCGCGTTCAGTGCTCCGGTCGACTTGGCGGCGCAGAAATGTCCCGCAAGGAGTTCTACCGCGAAGGCCGTGTGCCACTGCACACCCTGCGCGCGAACATCGACTTCGGCAAGTTCGAAGCCAAGACCACCTTCGGCCGTATCGGCGTGAAGGTCTGGATCTACAAGGGTGACGTAACCGCCAAGGAACTGGCTGCACAGCAGGCTGCTGCTCCAGCTCGTGGCGGCCGCGGTGGCGGCAACGACCGTCCACGTGGCGGCGAACGCCGTCGTCGTAACGATCGCAAGGGCGCTGCAGCTCCGGCTGCGGAAGGAGGACAGGCTTAAATGCTTATCCCACGTCGTGTGAAGTTCCGCAAGCAGCACCACCCAAAGCGTTCGGGTGCTGCTAAGGGCGGTACCACCGTTTCGTTCGGTGAGTACGGCATTCAGGCGTTGACCCCGGCTTACGTGACTAACCGTCAGATCGAAGCCGCTCGTATCGCCATGACCCGTTACATCAAGCGTGGCGGTAAGGTCTGGATCAACATCTACCCAGACCGTCCGCTTACCAAGAAGCCTGCCGAAACCCGTATGGGTTCCGGTAAGGGTTCGCCGGAGTGGTGGGTCGCCAACGTCAAGCCAGGACGAGTCATGTTTGAACTCGGTGGCGTCAGTGAAAAGGTAGCTAAAGAGGCATTGCGACTTGCAATCCACAAGCTGCCAATGAAGGCACGCATCGTGCGTCGTGAAGGTGGTGAATAGGGATGTCTATCGGCTCGAAAGACCTTAGCATTGAGTCCCTGGACGGCTTCGATACCGCTCGTTTGAACGAGGAATTGAAGAAGGCCAAGGCAGAACTGTTCAACCTGCGTTTCCAGTCGGCCACCGGCCAGTTGGATGCACACGGTAACCTGAAGTCCATCAAGCGCGACATCGCACGCATTTACACTGTGCTGCGCGAGCGCGAGCTGGGCATTCGACAGGATGTCGTTGTTCCGGTTGAAGAAACCAAGAAGGATTCCAAGTAATGAGCGAGAAGGAGAACGGTGTGGATAACGCTACCGAGCGTAACGACCGCAAGACCCTCCGTGGTTACGTGGTATCTGACAAGATGCAGAAGACCATCGTCGTTGACGTTGAGGACCGTGTAAAGCACGCCCTCTACGGCAAGGTCATGCGTCGCAACAAGAACGTGAAGGCTCACGACGAGAACAACGAAGCCGGCATCGGCGACTTGGTTGTCATCGCTGAGACCCGCCCGCTGTCCGCTGACAAGCGCTGGCGTCTCGTTGAGATCGTAGAGAAGGCTAAGTAAGCTTCCCCGCAATTTCACGGATCTCGTGATTGAAGAATGCCCCGAACACTTCGCAAGAAGAATTCGGGGCATTTCTGCATTCAAAACCAGTGGCGCAAGTGCAGCACTGGAGCTAGGAACAGATCAAGAAGCTGCGCGCCCCGCAAGGCTGGTCAGCTCGCCGGCGTTCAGCCATGTAGCCGATCGTCCCGTCCGGTGCCACCACCATCTATCTCGGCGGGCAGAACGCCGTAGATGAAGCCGGGCAGCTGAGCGGTCGCGAAGACGCTGCAGTGCAAGCAGCCAAAGCCCTGGGCAATGCCAAGCTGGCCTAGGCTGCCGCAGGAGCAGGTTTTGAAGATGTTGTGCAGTGGAACGTTGTTGCTGGTGGACGGCACCGATATCAAAAGCGTCTATGGGGTTATTGGACCGCAGCTGGCTTCTGATTCCCCGCCGCTGGTGACCGCTGCCTTCATCGCGCAGTTGGCGGTGCCTGGCGCGTTGATTGAAATCAGTGCCGTGGGCGCAAGGCTGGCAGATTAGCCGCTGCCCTTGCGATAAGCGCTGGGGGAGTACCCGAGAACTTTTTGGAAGTCGGCGGCAAGATGGGCTTGATCCGTATAGCCCAGTGTCGCCGCGATGCCAGCGATAGACGCTGCTGGATCTTCACGCAGCCAATAAGCGGCTTCCTGCAATCGGTAGCGGCGAATGAGCGCCAGCGGACTCATGCCCAAATGCCTTTCTGAAATGCGTTGTACGCTGCGTGTGCTCAGCGTTAAGCGCTGAGCTAGCTGGGAAACTTTCACGATCCCGCGGTCTGTTGCCACAGCGTCGAGCAGCTCATTGGCTTGATGGCCGGCGCTAGTGGCCGATGGAAGAGTAGCGCTGATCCACGAGCTGAAAACCTTGACACAGGCCGTTCCCGGGCTCTGGTGGTTGGACTCTGTCTTGATCTTGCTTATTGCGGACAACAGCTGCGGGGCATCGAACCGCACTTCTTGATCCAGCAACTGCGATGGGTCAACACTCAATCCCTGCGCGGCTGCTGGCAGCAGCAATGCAGCGACGGCCCAGCTGGTCCCCGATAGGTCGCGGTGCGAAGCTCCGCTGGCAGGCCCGGAAAGCGTGACGCCCTCGGGCTGAACCACCAAATTCATTTGGGGAAATGGCAGGAGGTCTTGCCGTGAGGTGCGCCCGGGCAAGATATCCCAATCCACAAGCCAAAACCAAGAGACCAATTCTTTGACGTGCGTGCCCGGGAAATGGCGCTCGATTGACGGCAGTCGGGCCGGGTAGAGAATGCCGTGGGGATCAGGCGCTGAATCCATGACCTACCGCCAATAATAGTTGTCGCATATTTACAAGAGCCATCCTGCCATATGGACATAGCCTAGGGACATGGAAAAACGAGATGAATTGACCGGCGGCGTAACCGGAAAGCACACTACCGCCGGTGTCCCTCATGGATTCACCAGCCTGACACCGTTCCTCGCTGTGCCCAATGCCCGTGCTGCCTTGGAATTCTACGAGGAAGTGTTCGGTGCAAAGGTGCTTGACTCCACTGAAATGGGTGGACTGGTGGTGCACGCCGAAGTTGATTTCGGCAGTGGCCGGTTACAGATCGGGGAACCTTCCCCAGCCTATGGGCTGGTCGGACCGCCAGATGCGCCGAACGCCTGCTACTCCTTGGGGTACTACTGCGAGAACGCCGATACGGTTGTAGCCAAGGCTGAAGCTGCCGGTGCTAGCATTCGTGAACCATTGGGGAACTTCGTCTCAGGGGACCGGTTTGCCTCGATCGTGGATCCTTTTGGAGTCCGCTGGTCCATCATGAGCCGGATCGAAGACCTGTCTACCGAAGAAAGCTCCCGACGGGTGGCCCTGTGGGCTTCACAGCAGTAGCGGACTAGGAGGTGGCACGGCAGCGGGAACCGGAGCGGACGAGGGTATAAAGAGATTCTTCAACTACTTCGAATAAGATCGGGGGATGAAGATAACAACCCGAAAGCTCAGTCTGGGATGGATTTCGGGTAGCGTCCTCTTTGCTTGCCTAGCCATCGGGACACTTCCGTATCTCGATTTTCTCGGCGCTGGCTGGATTCCCAAGTTGCAGGCATTCCAGCCAATGCTCTTGGCTTTCCCCGTGCTGGCGCTGATTATTGGAGTGCTTCGCCGACGGTGGATCGCCTGCGGTTTCGTGGTGGTGTTTCTACTCTGCGGACTATTACCGAACCTGCACTTGGCCACTACTGCCATCCAGAAGGACAGCGCCGACTTTGATCTGTCGGTCTTAGCATTCAATGCCTTGAAAGCAGGCTCGGACCCGGAACAGCTCGCAGAATTGATCAGTGTTGCGGATCCGCAGATCCTGGTTCTCGTTGAAACCAGCGAACCTTTGCATCAGCAGCTGGCCACGCGGGGTGCCTTCGATCACCTCGGCTATCGGAGCCTGGAAGCGCCCGCCGGGGGAGAGCGAGACACCGTGATCTTCTCGAAGTACCCACTGCACGAACGCACTACCGAGCTTGATACGAAGACGACCGGTTGGTATTCCTTGCCTGTCGTTGATGTGAAGTCGCCGGGCGGCATTTTCACGGTTGCCGGGATCCATATCTATCCGCCCGTTGGCGATGCGCAACGTTGGAGGAATGGACTTCAGGCGGTCGATGGCTGGACAGGTGGGCAACGTGATCATCCACTAGTACTTGCCGGAGACTTCAATTCGGTTAGAGCTCATCCGGGGTTCCGTGCGCTGACGAACGACGGCTTTTCCGAGGCGGATGGAATCTGGCCTGCATCAACATGGCCGGCTGATCGAAAATTCAATGCAATGATCGGCCTTGACCACATCATGTCCAGGGGAGCATCCGTGACAGAGTTCTCCGTTCACGCTGTTGATGGGTCAGATCATTTGGCAGTGAGCGCTACGGTTGAATTCGATCATTGAGCGGTCCTGCCTGCCGGTGCCTAGGCTCATGGTTGAACGAGAATATTTTTCACTCATTGCGAATCGGACTCCGGATTTTCGTCGTAACGCTGGCTGGAGCCGGGAAACTCCCGTTCATGCCGTTTGAACTGACCGGCTGTCAGGGCAGTGAGCAGCACCAAAACCCCGTATTTTCGGGATTCTTCGGTCGTTGGGATGTGACGAAGGACGCTCACTTTTCTCCTACCACACCATTTCGGATTCGCGCCACTCTAGGCTAGACTTAAGAATCTGTGCGCATCATGCCCGGGGACTATCCACCTTCGACATAATGCAGTGCGGTCCAAATCCGATTTGGCCGCGCAAGTACAGCCTCGATATTTTACGCCTCGGCCCTGCCGGCATTTGGGATCAGCATTCGGTGCGCCCGCGCCAGTGGGGGTAAGCGATACGTATCGTGGAGACCATATCCGTTCCGCAAGGCTCATTTATGAGAACCAGCGAGACGACAGGAGTAAGAAGTGATTCAGCAGGAGTCGCGACTTAAGGTTGCCGATAACACCGGTGCTAAGGAAATCCTTACCATTCGTGTTCTCGGTGGCTCGAAGCGTCGCTACGCAAGCATTGGCGACACCATTGTCGCTACCGTCAAGGATGCAATTCCTGGCGGCAACGTGAAGAAGGGCGACGTCGTAAAGGCAGTCGTCGTTCGCACCAAGAAGGAAATCCGTCGTGCAGACGGTTCCTACATCAAGTTCGATGAGAACGCTGCAGTTATCCTCAAGGGTGACGCTGCGGATCCTCGTGGTACTCGTATTTTCGGCCCAGTGGGCCGCGAGCTTCGTGACAAGAAGTTCATGAAGATCGTTTCGCTGGCTCCGGAGGTGCTGTAACCATGGGCGCAAAGATCAAGAAGGGTGACCTGGTTCAGGTCATCGCTGGCAAGGAACGTGGCTTGCAGGGCAAGGTCCTGAAGGTCATTACCGAGTCCAACCGCGTGCTCGTTGAAGGCGTTAACCGCGTCACCAAGCACACCAAGGCAGGTCAGACCGAATCCGGTTCGACCACCGGCGGCATCGAGGTTGTCGAGGCTCCAGTGCACGTTTCCAACGTTGCAGTGGTTGACCCAGAGACCAAGAAGCCAACCCGCGTCGGCTTCCGCGAGGAAACCGTAGAAAAGAACGGCGTGTCCAAGACTGTACGCGTTCGTTACGCCAAGGCTTCCGGAAAGGATCTGTAATGACTGAAGCAGCCACCAAGATCCAGCCACGTCTGAAGGCTAAGTACGCAGCTGACATCCGCCCTGCTTTGCAGGAGCAGTTCAACTACGCCAACCCAATGCAGGTACCATCCCTGACCAAGGTTGTCGTGAACATGGGTGTTGGCGAAGCAGCCAAGGACTCGAAGCTCATTGAAGGCGCCGTACGCGATCTGACCGCAATTACCGGTCAGAAGCCAGTGGTCACCAAGGCTCGCAAGTCGATCGCACAGTTCAAGCTGCGCGAAGGCATGCCAATTGGTACCCACACCACCTTGCGTAACGATCGCATGTGGGAATTCGTTGACCGCCTGATCACCCTGGCACTGCCTCGTATCCGCGACTTCCGCGGCTTGAGCGATCGCCAGTTCGATGGCAATGGCAACTACACTTTCGGTCTGACCGAACAGTCGATGTTCCATGAAATCGATGTGGACAAGGTTGACCGCGTACGTGGTATGGACATCACTGTCGTAACCACTGCCAAGACTGATGACGAAGGCCGTGCCTTGCTTAAGGCTCTGGGCTTCCCATTCAAGACCACCAACTAATCTCACTACGTTACAGGTCCGCTAAGGAAACCGTAACGAGGAAGGGCTGAAGCCCACATGTCTATGACAGATCCAGTCGCAGATATGCTGACTCGTCTGCGTAACGCTAACTCGGCATACCACGACACTGTGTCGATGCCGTCGAGCAAGCTTAAAGTACGCATTGCTAACATCCTGAAGGAACAGGGCTACATTGCCTCGTTCGAGGAAGTTGCAGCTGAAGTCGGCAAGACTCTGACTATCACTTTGAAGTACGGCCCATCGCGCGAGCGTTCGATCGCTGGCGTACGCCGTATCTCCAAGCCAGGTCTTCGCGTATACGCAAAGTCCACCAACTTGCCTCACGTGCTCGGTGGTCTTGGTATCGCTATCCTGTCCACCTCCTCCGGTCTGCTTACTGACCGTCAGGCTGCAAAGAAGGGCGTGGGTGGGGAAGTCCTCGCCTACGTCTGGTAACGGGAAAGGGGAAACATACAATGTCACGTATTGGACGTCTTCCGATTTCCGTACCTGCCAACGTTGAGTTGAATGTCGACGGCCAACTGGTCGCCGCCAAGGGTCCTAAGGGTGAACTTTCGGTCACCGTCAAGGCTCCTATCACCGTTGCCAAGGACGAGAACACTGTTACCGTCAGCCGCCCGAACGACTCCCGCGAGGCTCGTTCGCTGCACGGTCTGACCCGCACCCTGATCAACAACATGATCATCGGTGTGACCGAGGGTTACGAGAAGAAGCTCGAAATCCACGGTACCGGTTACCGCGTACAGGCTAAGGGTGCCGAGCTGGAGCTTGCTCTGGGCTACTCGCACCCAGTGAAGGTTGCTGCCGTTGACGGCATCACCTTCTCGGTCGAGGGCAACAACAAGATCACCGTTGCTGGTATCGATAAGCAGCACGTCGGTGAAGTTGCCGCTAACATCCGCAAGCTGCGCAAGACCGAGCCTTACAAGGGCAAGGGCATTCGCTACGCTGGCGAGATCATCCGCCGCAAGGTCGGAAAGGCTGGTAAGTAATCATGGCTATCGGAATCAAGGGCAAGAGCAAGTCCGCTCAGCGCGGTCGTCGTCATCAGCGTTTGCGCAAGCACATCGTTGGTACCTCCGTTCGTCCACGCCTGGTTGTCAACCGCTCGGCTCGTCACATCTTCGTACAGATCGTAGACGACTCGCAGGGTATCACCCTGGCCAGCGCTTCGACCATGGAAGCAGATCTTCGCGCAAGCGATGCCGACAAGACCGCAAAGTCCAAGCAGATTGGCCAGCTCGTTGCAGAGCGCGCCAAGGCTGCTGGCATCGAAGCAGTTGTCTTCGACCGCGGCGGCAACAAGTACCACGGTCGCGTGGCTGCTGTTGCTGAGGGCGCACGTGAAGGTGGGCTGGCACTGTGAGCGAAGCAACTAACAAGAAGGAAACTCAGGTGTCTGAAGCTACTGAAGCAGTCGAGACTGCATCGGCTCCCGCTACCGAGAACGCAGGATCCCGTCGCGGCGAAGGCCGCGGTCGTGGTGAAGGCCGTGGACGTGGCGAAGGCCGCGGTCGTGGTCGTGACCAGAAGGATAGCCGCAACGAAGACAAGGACAAGTTCCTTGAGCGCGTTGTAGCAATCAACCGCGTCTCCAAGGTCGTCAAGGGTGGTCGTCGCTTCAGCTTCACCGCACTTGTCGTTGTTGGTGACGGCAACGGTATGGTCGGCGTTGGCTACGGTAAGGCCAAGGAAGTTCCTGCTGCTATCGCCAAGGGCGTTGAAGAGGCTAAGAAGTCCTTCTTCCGCGTTCCACGCGTAGGCACCACCATTCCACACCTGGTCAAGGGTGAGGCCGCCGCTGGCGTTGTCTTGCTCCGTCCAGCAGCTCCTGGTACCGGTGTTATCGCCGGCGGTCCAGTGCGCGCCGTGTTGGAGTGCGCAGGCATCCACGACATCCTGTCGAAGTCGATGGGTTCGCAGAACCAGATCAACATCGTTCAGGGCACCATTGCTGCACTGAAGGCTCTGGAAGAGCCTGCAGCTGTTGCAGCTCGCCGCGGTCTTCCGCTGGACGAGGTTGCTCCAGCAGCAATGCTGCGTCACATCCAGTCCCAGAAGGCAGGTGCTTAATCAATGGCTAAGAACATTGTTCCAAGCGATGCCAAGCTGGCAATCACCCAGGTCAAGTCCATCATTGGTGGTAGCCAGGTTCAGCGCGACGTAGTTCGCTCGCTGGGTCTGAAGCGCATCGGTCACACCGTTGTGCGCACCGCCGATCCTGTGACTGTTGGCATGGTCAACAAGGTCCCACACCTGCTGAAGGTTGAGGAGGCGAAGTAGAGATGGCTGAAGAAAAAGCACTTAAGATTCACCACCTGCGCCCAGCTGAGGGTGCGAAGACTGCGAAGACTCGTGTCGGTCGCGGTGAAGCATCCAAGGGTAAGACTGCAGGTCGCGGTACCAAGGGTACCAAGGCTCGTTACCAGGTGAAGGCAGGCTTCGCAGGTGGTCAGCTTCCGCTGCACATGCGTCTGCCAAAGCTGCGCGGCTTCAAGAACCCATTCCGCGTCGAGTTCCAGGTTGTAAACCTGGACAAGATCTCGGAATTGTTCCCAGAGGGTGGCGAAGTCACCGTCGAGGCACTGGTTGCCAAGGGCGCCGTTCGCAAGAACCAGCCTGTCAAGGTCCTGGGTACCGGCGATATCACGGTTAAGGTTGACGTGAAGGTTGATGCCTTCTCGACTTCCGCTTCCGAGAAGATCGCTGCTGCTGGCGGCTCGGCAAACACCCTCTAATACGGGGTATAGCCTTTGAATGGTCCCGGTTCGCGTTGAGCAATCAACGCGAACCGGGGCTTTTCTTTTCTAACAGCGAAACATTCTAAGATTTCTTATAAATGCTTGGATGGTTAGTAGGTTTAGTTTCAATTCTGCAAATATTTGTGCTTATTTCGTGTGGCGCATTTGGCAGGATTGGCTCACAGACCGCTAGAATCGTTAGGTCTGGGAAGATTCTCTTCCTCAGGTTCAAGCACATACTTCAGGAGGACGCTTGTTCAGCGCCATAGCCCGAGTTTTTCGGACGCCTGATCTGCGCAACAAGTTGCTGTTCACGCTTGGGATCATTGCGATCTATCGTGTCGGTGTATTCATTCCCGCTCCGGGCATTGATTACAGCAACGTTCAGCAGTGTCTGGCAATGGGTGAAACCACCGGTGGACTTTATTCGTTCGTAAACCTGTTCAGTGGCGGCGCCCTGCTGCAGGTCTCAGTTTTCGCAATGGGAATCATGCCGTACATTACTGCGGCAATTATCGTCCAGTTGCTGCGCGTGGTGATCCCGCACTTCGAGACCTTGCACAAGGAAGGCCAGGCCGGCCAGGCCAAGCTGACGCAGTACACGCGTTATCTGACCATCGCGCTGGCGCTGCTGCAGGGAACCACCTTGGTGACTCTCGCGCGTACTGGCAGCCTGTTCCCAAGCTGTACTCTTTCGCTGGTCCCGGATGACTCGCTGATCGTGATCATGCTGATGATCATCACCTTGACTGCAGGCACGGGCCTGATCATGTGGATGGGTGAGCTGATCACCGAGCGCGGTATCGGCAACGGCATGTCCATCCTGATCTTCATCTCGATTGCTTCGGGCTTCCCATCCTCGATGGGTGCGATTTTCCAGGCTCAGGGTGTCATGACCTTCATCGGCGTGCTGCTGGTGGGCTTGCTGATTGTGGCCTTGGTGGTCTTCGTTGAGCAGTCCCAGCGTCGTGTGCCGGTGCAGTATGCCAAGCGCACCGTTGGCCGTCGTACCGTTGGCGGTACTTCCACCTACATTCCGTTGAAGCTGAATATGGCGAATGTGATCCCAGTGATCTTCGCCAGTTCCATTTTGGCGCTGCCGCAGATGATTGTGCAGTTCAACCAGAATGATGATGGCACATTGCCTCAGTGGGCGATGTGGCTCCAGGAGCACTCGGCGACCTCCTCGCCGTGGTACATGCTGGTTTACACGCTGCTGATCATCGGCTTCACCTACTTCTATGTTGCGATTACCTTCAATCCTGAAGAGGTCGCGGACAACATGAAGAAGTACGGTGGCTTCATTCCTGGTATTCGCGCTGGTCGTCCGACCGCTGACTACCTGCAGTACGTGATTTCCCGTATTACTTTCCCGGGCGCCTTGTACTTGGCGTTCGTGGCGTTGATTCCACTGATTGCTTTCGTGTTGTTCAACGCTGATCAAAGCTTCCCATTTGGCGGTACATCGATCTTGATTATGGTTGGTGTGGGTTTGGAAACCGTCAAGCAAATCAATGCTCAAATGCAGCAACGGAACTATGAAGGGCTTCTGCGATGAGTCGACTGCTAATTATTGGACCACCCGGTGCCGGCAAAGGCACCCAGGCCGTAAAGATCTCCGAGCGCTTGGACATTGTTGCCATCTCGACCGGTGATATCTTCCGTGCCAACGTCAAGGGCGGCACCCCGCTGGGTATCGAAGCCAGCAAGTACATTGACAATGGAGACTTTGTACCTGACTCGGTCACCAACAACATGGTCGAAGACCGGTTGAACCAGGACGACGTCGCAACCGGCTTCCTGCTCGACGGCTACCCACGCACCAGCGCACAGGTTGACGCACTGGATGCCATGCTGGCCAACAAGGGCATCGCCCTGGACGCTGTGCTGCAGCTGACCGCCGATGACGACGAGCTGGTAGCTCGCCTCCTGAAGCGTGCAGAGATCGAAGGCCGCGCAGATGACACCGAAGAGGTCATCCGCCACCGCCTGAGCCTGTACAACGAAGAGACCCGCGTCGTCGTAGAGCGCTACGAGGAACGTGGCATCGTGCGCAAGGTCAACGGCCTGGGCGCAATCGATGAAGTCACCGAACGTGTTCTTGCAGCGTTGAACCTCAACGCCTAAGCACCGAGTTCTACATCGCGCAGGGACCGTGCGGCAACAATGGATGTTGCAGCCCGGTCCCTGCGCACTTTTTACATTGATGGACCTTGCGCCGGTGGGCAACTGCGGCAGGCAAGGACATCACACTTTGAGGCAGGGGAATCACATTGGCTTTAGGACAGCCGAAAATCGAGTACAAGTCCAACTCCGAGATCCTGAAGATGCGCCGGGCCGGATTGGTGCTGGCTGAAGCTCTGGATGAGGCAGTGGCCATGGCTCGTCCGGGTGTGCGAACCGAAGAGCTCAACCAGGCCTTCGGCAAGGTGCTCGAACGCCACAACGCCACCAGCAACTTCCTTGGTTACCACGGTTTCCCGGCGAACATCTGCGCCTCGGTGAACCACGAAGTAGTCCACGGCTTCCCATCGGACTACGTGCTCAAGGACGGGGACGTGCTGAAGATCGATGGCGGTGCCATCATCGACGGATGGCACTCGGACTCGGCACGCACCGTACTGGTGGGGGAGAACATCGATCCCGCCGACCAGCGCCTGAGCGATATCACCGAGCAGGCAATGTGGGCCGGCATCGCCGCCCTGGCTAATGCCCGCTTCATCGGCCAGATCGGCCAGGCCGTCGATGAATTCGTGACCAGCCAGCCAGGTGCTGAACTGGGAATCCTCGAAGACTATTGCGGCCACGGCATCGGCTCGCAGATGCACATGGCCCCGGATGTGCTGAACTACAACTCCGGCCACCGCGGTCCGCGAGTGAAGCCGGGCATGTGCCTGGCAATCGAGCCAATGCTGGTTCGTGGCGGTATCGAGACCTCCGTGCTGGAAGACGACTGGACCGTAGTCACCAATGACAAGTCCAACGCTTCGCAGTGGGAGCACACCGTTGCAGTGCACATGGGCGGTATCTGGGTATTGACTGCCCATGATGGGGGAGCGGCCGGACTAGCGCCTTTCGGCGTCACTCCATCCCCAATCCAGGGCTAGGAGCCAATTGGAAATCCTTAGATCCAGCAGGCCACCAAGCGGTGGCGTGCTGGATCTAACATTTTAAATGTCAATGAACGATTGGCGATGTGCGGACTAATGCCGTATCGTTGTTTGTTGGTTCCTGATTTAATTGCGCCTAAAACTCCTAAGTTTTCGGTACAGGGATCATGGACCAGAACCAATTACTTGTTGGTGAAATTACCAACAAAAAAAGTTAGCGGGGAAAATGGGCAAGAAGGAAGGCGTCATCCAGGTAGAGGGCACCGTTTCAGAGGCACTGCCGAACGCGATGTTCCGCGTGGAGCTGCCGAATGGACACGTAGTGCTCGCCACTATCTCGGGTAAGATGCGTCAGCACTACATTCGAATTCTCCCAGAGGACCGAGTGCAGGTTGAAATGAGCCCATACGATCTCAACCGAGGTCGTATCGTTTACCGCTACAAGTAAATCTGCAGTCTCAAAGACTTTCCCAGCGGGCAAAGCACGGTTTAGTGCGATGGCCGCTGGATGAATGTTCTTGGACAAAGCTCTTTTACTGCTCCACATTTAACTGCAACCGCAAAAGGACAAAGCCTTGAAGGTTAACCCTAGCGTGAAGCCGATCTGCGACAAGTGCAAGGTGATCCGTCGTAACGGCGTGGTCATGGTGATCTGCGAAAATCCACGCCACAAGCAGCGTCAGGGCTAATTCCGTTTTTACGGGATTCCCACGCGTAGTCAATTAGGCAGTATCAGTCAGGACGCAAGTCCTGGTTCACCCCCGGATTCGGAGGCCGGGGCCGTGAGAAATCACGGAAGATGCTGCTCCAGACCTCCGTTCGTTGAAAGGTAGCCACTTGGCTCGTTTAGCAGGCGTGGACATTCCACGCGAGAAGCGCGTAATCATCGCGCTGACTTACATCTACGGCGTGGGCAAGACCCGTGCAGAAGAGACCATCGCTGCGACCGGCATCAGCCCGGACATCCGCGTGAAGGATCTCACCGACGAACAGCTCGTGCAGCTGCGCGACTTCGTCGAAGGCACCTACAAGGTTGAAGGTGACCTGCGCCGCGAGGTTCAGGCTGACATTCGCCGCAAGGTAGAGATCGGATCCTACGAAGGTATTCGTCACCGTAAGGGCCTTCCGGTCCGCGGTCAGCGCACCAAGACCAACGCACGTACCCGCAAGGGCCCGAAGCGTACCGTCGCCGGTAAGAAGAAGACTCGCTAAATCTTAGCGATCTAGTTCAAATACTTTTTTCGTAGGAGAAGAAATGCCCCCAAAGACTCGTGGAGCGGTACGTAAGCCGCGTCGCAAGGACAAAAAGAATATCGCGCTTGGACAGGCGCATATCAAGAGCACCTTCAACAACACCATCGTATCGATCACCGATCCGACTGGCGCTGTTATCTCGTGGGCTTCGGCCGGCGAGGTAGGCATGAAGGGTTCGCGCAAGTCGACCCCATACGCTGCCCAGATGGCTGCTGAGTCCGCTGCAAAGCGCGCTCAGGAGCACGGCATGCGCAAGGTTGACGTTTTCGTCAAGGGCCCAGGCTCGGGACGCGAAACCGCGATCCGTTCGCTGCAGGCTGCTGGCCTTGAGGTTGGATCCATCTCGGATGTTTCCCCAAGCGCACACAACGGTTGCCGCCCATCGAAGCGTCGCCGCGTCTAATTGATTCGCTAGGCTTAGCCTGAGAAGTCACCGAAGCATTCCCTTACGGGTGCTCCGGTGACTATCTTGGACTTATTAGCCTGCAAAAAGACGAACGGCCACCTCAGGCTACCGTCGTTTCCACCCCCGTGAGGCGTCATATAGCGGACGCTCGCTGAAAGGAAATGTAAGTGCTCATTACGCAGCGCCCAACCCTGACCGAAGAAGTAGTTGCTGAAAACCGCTCCCGGTTCGTAATCGAACCACTGGAGCCAGGCTTTGGCTACACCCTTGGTAACTCGCTCCGCCGTACCCTGCTCTCTTCGATTCCTGGTGCCTCTGTCACCAGCATTCGAATTGACGGTGTGCTGCACGAGTTCACCACCGTAGCCGGTGTCAAGGAAGACGTCACCGAACTGGTCTTGAACATCAAGAACCTGTCGGTCTCTTCCGAGCACGACGAGCCAGTCGTTGCCTACCTGCGCAAGCAGGGCCCAGGCATCGTTACTGCAGCGGACATCACCCCTCCAGCAGGTGTGGAGTTCCATAACCCTGATCTGCACATCGCCACCCTCAACGCCAATGGCAAGTTCGACATGGAACTGACCATTGAGCGCGGCCGTGGCTACGTGTCTGCCGCTCAGAACAAGAGCGCTGATGGCGAGATCGGTCGAATCCCAGTTGATTCGATCTACTCCCCAGTGCTGAAGGTGACCTTCCGCGTGGAAGCAACCCGTGTTGAGCAGCGCACCGACTTCGATCGCTTGATCGTTGACGTGGAGACCAAGGAATCGATCACCCCGCGCGATGCAGTTGCATCCGCAGGTACCACCCTGGTTGAGCTGTTCGGTTTGTTCCGCGAACTGAACACTCAGGCTGAAGGTATCGAAATCGGTCCATCGCCAACCGATGCAGCCATGGCTGCTGACATGGCACTGCCGATCGAGGATCTGGAACTTACCGTTCGTTCGTACAACTGCTTGAAGCGTGAGGGCATCCACTCCGTGGGTGAACTCGTTACCCGCTCCGAAGCTGACTTGATGGACATCCGCAACTTCGGTGCGAAGTCCATTGACGAAGTCAAGGCCAAGCTGGTTGAACTGGGTCTGGCCCTGAAGGATTCCCCTCCGGGCTTCGATCTGGCCGCTCGTAGCGCCATCGACGATGGCGACGAATACGACGAAGGTCTGTAAAGACCCGCGTCTAGCGACACACTACTTCATCCGACTGAACGAAAGATTCGTTCAGTACGGGTTATTCATCTAGGAGAACCACCATGCCTACCCCTACCAAGGGTCCGCGTCTCGGCGGCAGTGCAGCACATGAGCGATTGATTTTCGCTAACATGTCGGCACAGCTCTTCGAGAACAAGAAGATCACCACCACCCTGACCCGTGCCAAGCGTCTGCGTCCACACGCAGAGCGCTTGATCACCTTCGCAAAGCGCGGAGACCTGGCATCGCGTCGCCGCGTCCAGGCCGTCATCGCTTCGCGTTCGCGCACCAACAAGTCGATCGTTCACGAACTGTTCGAGAACATCGCACCAGCAATGGCAAACCGCGAGGGTGGCTACACCCGCATCACCAAGATCGGTAACCGCAAGGGCGACAACGCTCCTATGGCTGTTATCGAGCTCGTGATGGAGCCAGTTTCGCCAAAGCAGGCCGTCGTCAAGGAAGCCACCCAGGCTACCGAGAAGGCCGCTGAGACCGAAGAGGCCTAAGCCCCTTCGAGCTGAAGCTCATCACCTTTCGAGGTGAAAAAGATTCCCGTTGGATCCGCAAGGAACCAACGGGAATCTTTTGCTTTAACCAGTTGCTGCCACGAGGGCAGCATCCGGCTATCGGACTAGTTGAAACTGTCCATGTTGGGGCAGGCTTCGTCCAGATAGGCGTTAGCTTCTGAGGCTTCATCGGTATCCAGAGCGGCGAGTTGCTCGTTGATCTCGGCGGAATTCTCACCGTTGCCCTGAACCATGAGCTTGGAGACTTCTCGATTCTGTACGGAAGCGGCGCTCAAGGCATCAACAAGCTTCTTGTCCTTGGTCTTGGATTCCGCGTCAATGAGAATCGCATTGAATTCGTCAATGATCTTGGCGTAATCCTTGGTGTCTCCGGCGATGAGCTGTTCACTGAGATCTTCGGCCTTTTGCAGCAAGTTCTGCTCGGCTACTTGGTCGTTGATGAATGAACAGGTTTCTTCGGTATCCAGCTTTCCCGAGGAACAACCGGTGATAACCGTGGCGGCCAGCGTCAGCACTGCGACGCTGGCCGCAACTTTCCTGAGCATGAAATTCCTTGAGTCGAGATGATCGAGTGACAGTGAGCATTGATGGCCTTGTCAACATTGTTTTAAGCCTACACAAGGGAAATGAGCAAATTGGTTCGACGAAGGGTGGTCATGCCGGACAACAAATTCTGTTGACGCGATGAGAAGCAGCAGGCGGTGCTGCCGGCCTGATGCACTTTGTGCCGACGGTAAAGCGGTATCCTGCGGAGGCGAGCATTTGGAGCTAGTGCAAAGAAACGGCTCCACACGAATTGAAACAAATTCGTGCGGAGCCGCTTACCCTTCAAATGGCCAGTCAGCAGTGCCGCTACTGGCCCAATTCCGCCAGGCCTGGGCATGCGGTATTCACGTAGCCCATTTTCTCTGAGTCCTCTGTGGTGTTAGTGTCTTGGCTCTTCGCGATCTTCTCCATCAGAGTTAGGTCGTCGTCGGTCAGGGACTCAATCATTTGGTTGTTCTGGTCAATAGAGACTTGAAGCCCGTCAGCCAACTTCTTGTCGTCGGTCTTGTCTGCGGCTTCTTGCAATAATGCAGTGACCTCCTCCATCGCCGACTTGAAGCTCGCATCGTCGCCCTCGAGCAGGGCTCGCACGGAGCTGTCGGTTTTCTCAGCGAGGCTCAACTCCGTGGCCTTGTCGACTAACAATGCGCAAGTCTCCTCAGTGGAGAGTTTTCCCGACGAGCATCCGGAAAGGGTTGAGAGTCCAAGTGCGATTACTGCCGCTGTTACGCTAATTTTCTTGAGCATGTGTTCCTCATAGAGCGATGATGGGGGCCGACGGATGTGTTTGGTGTTGGCAACTGATCTTTACTCTACATGTGGGAGTTATCTGGATTGCAAGAATTACGTGACTCTTGTCGCGGGGAAAACGCAATTTAGTCTCCATGTGCTGTCTAACTCGGATCTTCCGATGAAAAGCGCGAGAACGCTGTGCCTTGCGGAGCCAAGAGGAACTGAATCCAATTGGCTCCCACCATGGGCCACCACGCATAATTGAACCCATGAGCACTGACCCTGAATCCATCGATCCTCTAGGCACCATCGCTTTGGGGGCCACGCAAACACCAGCATGGATCCGCATGCGCATGGTGCTCGGATATGACGGTGCCGCATACAGCGGGTGGGCGCGACAGCCCAACGTCTTGGGCGTGCAGCAGCTGGTTGAAGAAGCCTTGGAAATGCTGATCCGGCGACAGGTACGCGTCGTAGTTGCCGGCCGCACCGATGCCGGAGTGCACGCACGCCGCCAGGTAGTGCACTTCGACCTGACCGAGGAAGAATACACAAGCCTGCCGCGCAAGGCGCCACTGGCTCCGGGTCCTGCGCTGGTACGCCGCATCAACGGGATTCTGGGACGCCAGGATGGCGCGGTATGGGTCCATGAAGCAGAACGTGCTCCTGAAGGCTTTGATGCCCGCTTCTCGGCGCTGGCTCGCCGGTATTCCTACCGGATTGCCGATGGCCAGCAGCGCTGGGATCCACTGACCCGCCAGTTGACCACGTGGCACCGCGAGGAGCTGGATGTCGAGGCGATGAACCGCGAAGCGCGGAGCGTGCTGGGACGGCATGACTTCTTGACCTACTGCAAGCCTCGGCCCCATGCCACCACTATCCGCACCCTGCAGGAATTCACCTTCACTCGTGGAGCGGACGGATTAGTCCTAGCGCACTTGAAGGCGGATGCCTTCTGCCACAATATGGTCCGCGCCCTGATTGGCGCAGCGATGATGGTGGGTGATGGCCGGGAGCAGCCAGGATTCCTCGCCGAGCGCCTTGAGTTGATGGTGCGCGATTCGAAGACAAAGCTTTCGCACCCGCGTGCACTGGTTCTCGAAGAGGTCTACTATCCGGAAGCTGCAGAGCTGGCCGCACGGGCGCTGCAGACCCGGGCCCGTCGAACCGAGGCCGAGGTAGATGAAGCTGCCGCGGGGAGCTGATCACCCCATGATCCCCGGGATCTTAAGGGTGTTGTTGCTCACGAGGCACATGCTTTTTTGGCCGGAAACACTTTAATCCGCTAAACTCTTATGAGTTGTGTATGTCCACGTTCGACACTACACGCCCAAGCGTGACGGCTTAGTTGCATAGTCGCTGGTCTGCTGGGTGTGCGAACAATATATGGACGGCCGGATATCTTCAGTCCTCACCTGACGTACTGGTCTAAACACAAGAACAACACGACAGTGCTCGTCACTGGGGGATCTCACCGCCTTCAGCCAAGCGACTGTTTGACCAGAAACGAATCAACGTAAGGCAATTACTGTGCGTACGTACACCCCAAAGCCGGCTGACCAGACTCGTCAGTGGTATGTCATTGACGCCACCGACGTAGTACTCGGCCGTCTCGCCGTCCAGGCCGCAACCCTGCTGCGCGGCAAGCACAAGCCGACCTTTGCAGCCCACATGGACATGGGCGACCATGTCATCATCATCAACGCTGACAAGGTTGCACTGACCGGTAACAAGCTTGAGAACAAGCGCGCTTACCGCCACTCCGGTTTCCCAGGTGGCCTGAAGAGCATCAACTACGCAGACCTGCTGGAAAAGAACCCAGTTCTGGCTGTAGAGAAGGCTATCAAGGGCATGCTGCCTAAGAACAAGCTTTCGGATGCCCAGCTGTCGAAGCTGAAGGTCTACCGCGGCGCAGAGCACCCACACGCTGCTCAGTCGCCAAAGGCACTGGAAATCACCCAGGTCGCTCAGTAGTCCTGGCCCCGAGAAGAAATACTTAATAGGAGATTATCGTGGCTCAGAACACTGAAGAAACCACTGAATTCGAGGGTGAGACCCCTTCGACCTACACTACCGAGACCGTAGCTTCGACTGCTGCTGTTGACACCGAGCGCGCTCCACTGACCGTGCCAGGTGCAGCTGTTGGCCGCCGCAAGCAGGCTATTGCTCGCGTTCGCCTGGTTCCAGGCTCCGGCAAGTGGACCGTTAACGGTCGCACCCTGGAGAACTTCTTCCCTAACAAGCTGCACCAGCAGGACGTCAACGAGCCTTTCAAGATCCTTGGTCTTGAGGGTGCTTACGACGTTATCGCTCGTATCAACGGTGGCGGCATTTCCGGCCAGGCCGGTGCACTTCGTTTGGGTATCGCCCGTTCGCTGAACGAGATCGATCGCGATGCAAACCGCGCAGCCCTGAAGAAGGCTGGCTACTTGACTCGTGACGCACGCGTCATCGAGCGTAAGAAGGCTGGTCTGAAGAAGGCACGTAAGGCTTCGCAGTTCTCGAAGCGCTAAACCTTACTTCAAGGTCTTTCCAAAGGTCCTGTCATCCTGCAAAGGGTGGTGGGGCCTTTGGCCTTTTAATGCTGAAGGTAATGAAATCCCATTAATCTTTTCTCATTTCACTGTGATTGTCGGGACTTTAAGCCCTTTTAATCAATGCAGAGGGCATATGATTGTATGCGATGGCAAGGTTATTTGGGACCGATGGGGTCCGAGGAAAAGCAAACGAACTGTTAACTCCCGAGCTCGCGCTGGAACTGGCGCAGGCAGCATCGGTGGTGCTGGGCTTGAGCCAACCAGAGGACGGCTACAAGCCGGTCGCTGTGGTTGCCAAGGACCCGCGCATCAGTGGTGACTTCCTGTCCGCCGCAATTGAGGCTGGCCTCGCCGCCTCCGGCGTTGATGTCATGGATGCCGGCACCCTGCCGACACCTGCGGCAGCATTCTTGGTGGGGGACCTGAACGCCGATTTCGGTGTCATGATCTCCGCTTCGCACAACGCGGCTCCGGATAACGGTATTAAGTTCTTGGCCCGCGGCGGCAAGAAGCTGGACGATGCGCTGGAAGACGCCATCGAAGCCTGCTTGAAGATGCCAAAGCCACGCCCAACCGCAGGAGAGGTAGGCCGAGTATCGCGTTTCGCTGACGCTGAAGACCGCTACATCATGCACCTGCTGCAGGCACTGCCAAACCGCCTTGAAGGGCTGAAGGTAGTCCTGGACTGCGCCCACGGCGCAGCCTCGGGTTGCTCCCCAGAAGTCTTCAAGGCCGCCGGCGCAGAAACCATCGTAATTGGTGCCGAGCCAGATGGCATCAACATCAATGACGGCTACGGCTCCACCCACCTGGAGAAGCTGCAGGCCGCTGTGCTGGAGCACGGTGCAGACCTGGGCATCGCCCACGACGGCGACGCCGATCGCTGCTTGGCCGTAGACCATGAAGGTACCGTCGTTGACGGCGACCAGATCATGGCAGTCATGGCACTGGATATGAAGGACCGCGGAGAACTCAAGGACAACACCTTGGTAGCTACCGTGATGAGCAACCTCGGACTGACCCTGGCCATGGAAGCTGCTGGCATCACCGTCAAGCAGACCGGCGTGGGCGACCGCTACGTGCTAGAAGGCATGCGCGAAGGCGATTACTCGTTGGGCGGCGAACAGTCCGGCCACGTGATCTTCTCCAAGCACGCCACCACCGGCGACGGCGTGTTGACCGGCCTGATGATTGCAGCCCGCGTGAAGGCAACCGGCAAGTCCCTGAAGGAACTTGCCTCGGTGCTCACCGTGCTGCCGCAGGTACTGATCAACGTGCGTGGCGTGGACAAGGCAGGTGTTCCAGAATGCGAGCCGCTGCAGGAGGCCATTGCCGCCGCAGAAGCAAGCTTGGGCACCACCGGCCGTGTACTGCTGCGCCCATCGGGCACCGAACCAGTTGTCCGCGTCATGGTCGAGGCAGCTACCCACGAGCAAGCCCAGGCTGAAGCTGAGACCCTGGCCGAATCGGTCAAGGAACACCTGGCCCTCTAAGGTTCAGTAGCTTCCCAGCAACCAATACGTAAATATCAAGAAAACTCACACCCCCGCAGGGCGTTCCACGAGGAAGCGCGCTGCGGGGGTGTGGCATGCTAATTATTAGAAACTGATATCGGTTCGCGTTCTCGGAGAGAAGGACTTTCGTGACTTTACGCATTAGCGTGATCGGCACCGGCTACCTCGGTGCAACCCATGCCGCCTGCATGGCCGAAATGGGCTATGAAGTCATTGGACTGGACATAGACAAGACCAAGCTGGACGCACTGGCCGCTGGCATCCTGCCCTTCCACGAACCAGGCCTGCCCGAACTGCTGCGCAAGCACGTAGCTTCCGGACGCTTGCGCTTCACCGACAGCTACGCGGAAGTCGCTGCCGGAGCTGATATCCACTTCATCACCGTAGGCACCCCGCAGCGCGCCGACTCCCAGTCTGCAGACATGTCTTATGTCGACGGTGCCGTGGACTCGTTGCTGGAACACATCAACGGCGACGCGTTGATTGTCGGCAAGTCCACCGTCCCAGTAGGCACCGCACGCCGGTTGAGCGAAAAAATTGCCCAGGGTGCCAAGGCTGGAAGCAGCATTGCACTGGCTTGGAATCCCGAATTCCTGCGTGAAGGCTTCGCAGTCCAAGACACCTTGCGCCCGGACCGGTTGGTATACGGCCTGGATAATGGGCGCGGCCTGGAATTGCTGCGCGAAGTGTATGCACCCGTCCTTGCCCTGGACACCCCAGAAGTCGTCACCGACCTGGAGACCTCAGAGCTGGTCAAAGTCGCAGCCAATGCCTTCCTTGCCACCAAGATTTCCTTTATCAACGCCTTTGCTGAAGTTACCGAGACCGTGGGCGGCGATATCAAGGTACTCGCCGACGCCATTGGCTACGACAAGCGCATTGGACGCCGGTTCTTGAACGCAGGAGTGGGCTTTGGTGGCGGCTGCCTGCCCAAGGACATCCGAGCTCTGCAGGCACGCGTCAGCGAGCTTGGCCTGAGCCAGACCATGGGGTTCCTAGCTGAAGTAGACCAGATCAACCTGCGCCGCCGTGACCGCGTAGTCTCGCTGGCCTCGCACATGCTGGGCAATGAACTGGCCGACAAGCAGGTATCGGTGTTGGGCGTGACCTTCAAGCCCAACAGCGATGACGTGCGGGACTCACCAGCATTGGACATTGCCGTACGCCTGTACAACGAAGGCGCTGAAGTCTCGGTCTATGACCCGGAAGGCAACGCCAACGCAGCTGGACGCTTCCCGCGCTTGAACTACGTGGATTCCTATACGGAAGCAGCCAAGAACGCGGACCTGGTCCTGGTGCTCACCGAGTGGGATGAATTCCGCGAATTGCAGCCAGCTGATCTTGCCAGCGTCGTGTCCCAGAGGAAGCTTATTGACGGACGCAATGTCCTTGACCGTCCAGAATGGCGGGAGCAGGGCTGGAGCATTACTGGTCCGGGAGAGTACTTCGAACTGGGCAATATGGCTCCGGCAACGACCGCGATCCCCGTGCAGTCCTAAGTGCTGAAAGCACGAAAAACGGGCGGTGTCCTTCTCGAAAGAAGAACACCGCCCGTTTCGCTTGTATAAAGCGAAAACTAGAAGCCGAACTGCTTCATTACCTTCGGCAGATTCTCGATCAAGCGCGAAGCGTTCACAGTTCCGTCAGCAGCGGTCACTCGGCCCAGATGGCCGTGGATGTAAGCCGCGCAAGCGGTCAGTTCCATCATCCGGCGGTTAGGTACGGTTCGCAGGCCCTCAGTGCCCGTCAGGGAGCTATCTGAGAGCATGTAGCCAAGGATGCCAGTCAGGACATCTCCACTGCCTGCAGTGGCCAGCTCAGGAGCTGAATGGCTCACCATCAAGCTGTCGCCATTAGGTGCAACGATGTAGCTGGTTGGACCCTTGAGTAGCACCACTGCGTTGTAGGCCAACGCAGCCCAACGGGTCCAGCGAATTGGATCCTGGGCAATCTCATCCGGGGTGATCTTCACGCCAGCGCGGCTCAGGAGCATGCGTAGTTCCTTGGCATGAGGTGTCAGCACACGAGGCTGCTCGCTGGGACCGGCAGGAACAACTTCCAAACCGGATGCGTCAATCACTGCCGGCTGCGGGCTGGCAAAGACATCAGCGATAGCACCAGTTGGGGGAGTGCGCCCATCGAGGCCCGGACCAATAGCCCATGCCTTGATCTTGGCACCCTTGCCGTGGATCTGTCGGCGCGAAGAAGACAATGCTTCCTTGATCTGATCATCATCCAAGGGAACAGATTCCGGTACGGACAGAGCCATCATCGACTGGATGGACTCCGGAACGTGAGTGCGCAGCAAACCGGCACCACAGGCTACGGCAGCCTTGGCAGTCAGTTGCGCGGCTCCCGGATACAGATCAGAACCAGCAATCAGGCCCAAGACCCCGCGCTGGTACTTATGCCGACCGGCGTCCCTCCAAGAGCGGTGCTGGTTCAGCAGCTCGCGGGTAGCGGTCTCTTCCACCAGCTGCGTTCCAGCCTCAACGGAAGAAAAATCGAATTCCAAATCTGCCACGGTAATATCCCCGGTGACCAGCGGACCATCAATGGCCAGCAGTCCGGACTTCAATGCACCGAAAGTGAGCGTGCGTTCGGCAAGGAGGACACCGTCCTCGGCCACGCCGGTATCCGGATTCAAACCTGATGGAACATCGCAGGCAAGCACTCGTGCGTTCGCAGGAAGTACGGGCAGGGCAGAGCCGGGACGGTATCCAAGGCCATAAATGGCGTCAATGATCAGTGATGCTTTAGCTAGTTCGCATTCGCCATCGGAGAGATCCAGCATGGTGCCGCCAGCTGCTTGATAGGCGGCAGCTGCTTCAGCGTGGACCTGTTCGTGGAACTGCAGTGCCAGCGTGGAAATCTTTTGCAGTTGGAGTTCTGCCAGTGCGTACAGCCCATCGCCACCGTTGTTGCCCGGGCCAATAAGTGCCACCACGAAAGCCGGTTCGGCGCTGGTATTCTCGGCCAGCATTCCAAGCGCTGTTGAAGCCAAATGGGAGGCGGCCTGCTTCATTAAGCTGGTTTCGCCCCGTTTGGAGTTCTCCTGGGCTTCAACCGCACGAATTTGCGCAACACTGTAGACAGGAATCATAAGTCAAACAATACTCAAGGCTTCTGTGTGATGCCTTATTTAATGAGATACGTGTCGTTATTCTTTCAACGTGGTCGCAGAGCTTAGCGCTCGGCAACCACCATCGCGATAGCCATGTCGCCATCATGGGACATGGTCAGGTGCCATGAAGTGATCCCTCGCAGGTTGCTTGCCTCGGCGACAGACCCGGTGTTGTGAATCTGCGGATCACCGGCTTCATCCTTGCGGACGGTGCAGTGCTGCCAATTCATGCCCGAAGGAGCGCCCAGTGCCTTGGCAATGGCTTCCTTGGCTGCGAAACGGGCCGCCAGGGAACGCAGGGGCAGGTCGCGTTCTTCTTCGGTGAAGAGCCGCTCACGCAAACGTGGAGTCTTTTCGAGCTGACGTCCAAAACGTGGCACATCAACTATGTCCACTCCGATACCTGCAATCATGCCTCCTAGTTTATCCAGCGCAGGCAGGGCAAAAAAATTGCGGGCACTCCCCAAAAGGGAATACCCGCAATTTCTAGAGCTTGGTGGATTACTCCACGGTCACCGACTTGGCCAGGTTACGTGGCTGGTCAACGTCGAATCCCTTGGCGGAAGCCAGTTCGCAAGCGAAGATCTGCAGTGGCACGGTGGCCAGCAGAGGCATCAGCAGGGTTGGGGTTTCTGGTACGTAGAAGACCCACTCGGAGAAGTCCTTGACGGCGCTGTCGCCATCTTCGGCAATAACCAGGGTCTTGGCGCCACGGGCGCGCACTTCCTGGATGTTGGAGACAACCTTGGAGTGCAGCGAGTCTCGACCACGTGGGGAAGGAACTACCACGAACACTGGCTGGCCATCGTCAATCAGCGCAATAGGGCCGTGCTTCAGCTCGCCAGCGGCGAAGCCTTCAGCATGGATGTAGGCGATTTCCTTGAGCTTCAAGGCGCCTTCCATAGCTACCGGGTAGCCAACGTGGCGGCCCAGGAACAGCACGGAATTGGCATCTGACATATTGCGTGCCAGATCCTTGATCTCTTCGGCGCGGTCCAGGATGTCCTGGATCTTGGAAGGGATCTTGCCCAGGTCAGCAAGGATGTCCTTGATCTGGCCCTGGAACAGGTTGCCGCGCAACTGTGCCAGGTACAGGCCCAGCAGGTAGGTGGCGGTGATCTGTGCCAAGAATGCCTTGGTGGACGCCACTGCGATTTCTGGACCGGCGTGGGTGTACAGCACCGCATCGGATTCGCGCGGGATGGTCGACCCGTTGGTATTGCAGATCGACATGGTCTTGGCGCCCTGCTCCTTGGCATAACGCACAGCCATCAGGGTGTCCATGGTCTCGCCGGACTGGGAGATCGAAACGATCAGGGTCTTCTCGTCCACGATTGGCTCGCGGTAGCGGAACTCGTGGGAGAGCTCAACCTCAACCGGGATGCGGCACCAGGATTCGATAGCGTACTTGGCAACGGAGCCGGCGTAGGCCGAGGTACCGCAGGCAAGAACAACAATCTTGGAAATTTCTGCAAGTTCTTCTGGAGCAATACGCAGCTCGTCCAGGGTCAGACGGCCATCAGCGTCTGAACGGCCCAGCAGGGTGTCAGCAACAGCTGCTGGCTGGTCGAAGATTTCCTTCTCCATGAAGGATGGGAAGCCGCCCTTTTCAGCGCTGGCTGCGTCCCAGTCAACGGTGAATTCCTTGCCTTCGGCAGGGTTGCCGTCGAAGTCGGTGATGGAGTGGCTATCCGGGGTGATGGTAACGATCTGGTCCTGACCCAGCTCTACGGCACGACGGGTGAAGTCGATGAAGCCCGAGACATCCGAACCCAGGAAGTTTTCGCCCTCGCCCAGACCCAGAACCAGAGGGGAGTTGCGGCGTGCCGCAACTACAACACCTGGGTGGTCCTGGTGAACGGCCAAGAGGGTGAAAGCACCTTCGAGCTGCTGGACTGCAAGCTGCATGGCGTAGGTCAGGTTGCCTTCGGCCTCGGTGCTGTAGAGCTTGCCCAGCAATGCTGCGGCAACCTCGGTATCGGTATCAGAGAGGAATTCAACACCCTCGGCTACCAGACCGGCCTTGATGCCGGCGAAGTTTTCAATAATTCCGTTGTGGATCATGGCAAGCTTGCCACCATCAGCCAGGTGTGGGTGAGCGTTAGAGTCGCTCGGTCCACCATGGGTTGCCCAACGGGTATGCCCGATGCCGGTCATCGACTTAGGCAATGGGGACTCGGCAATTTCATTTTCCAGATTGACCAGCTTGCCGGCCTTCTTCCGAGAATGAATGGCACCATCGGCAACAACAGCGACACCAGCCGAGTCGTAACCGCGGTATTCCAACCGACGCAAACCTTCAATTAGAACGTCGAGGGCGCTGTGATCAGCGACCTGGCTCGAGGTTCCTGCATATCCAACAATTCCGCACATGGGAAAAATCCTACCGGTTCAATGCCCATCGATGGGAATAATCGTGGCAGAGAACTCAAAAAAACCTATGTCTTAGATCACGCATTTACCGGTTTTTGCCGAAAATGAATGCACTGTTGATCTTGTTAATTGGGTTGTAGAGCATATTCTTGGCAGAATTTACCCTCGTGGAACCACACGGAACACTAGAAACACCCATTTCGCCCTTTGTTGAACTGGAGCGCGAGACGTGGGCACGGCTGTCCAACAAGATGGAACAACCGCTGAACTACTCTGACATTGAACGGCTGCGTGGCCTGGGAGATCAGCTGAACCTGCAAGAGGTCCGCGATGTCTACCTGCCGCTGAGCCGCCTGCTGTATCTCTACGTCGAAGGCGCCGCAGCGACACATCAGGCAACCACCACTTTTTTGGGTGAGCAGACACGGCGCACCCCATTTGTCATCGGAGTTGCCGGTTCAGTAGCTGTTGGCAAATCCACAACAGCCCGTGTGCTCCAGGAAATGCTGCGCCGCTGGCCGCAGACTCCTGACGTCCAGCTGATCACCACCGACGGCTTCTTGTACCCGAACGCTGAGCTTGAGCGCCGCGGGATCATGCACCGCAAAGGTTTCCCCGAATCCTATGACCGGCGTGCGCTGTTGCGTTTTGTCTCGGCGATCAAATCTGGGGCACCGGAAGTAAGCGCCCCGGTGTACTCGCATTTGACCTACGACATCATTCCGGGGGAGCGCAACGTGGTGCGCTCGCCGCAGGTGCTGATTGTCGAAGGGCTAAATGTCTTGCAGCCGGCACGCACGCGTTCGGATGGAACCGTGGGCCTGGCTTTGAGTGACTTCTTCGATTTCTCTGTATATGTAGATGCACGGAGTTCGGATATTGAAGAGTGGTACATCAAGCGATTCATGCGGCTGCGCTCTGGTGCTTTCTCTGACCCGGTCAGCTACTTCCACCGCTATGCCCAGCTCACTGACGTCGAAGCAAGGGAAACGGCTCACGGTATTTGGAAGCGTATTAATGAGCCGAACTTGAAAGAGAATGTCTTGCCGACGCGTGGGCGCGCGCAGCTGGTGCTGCGCAAATCCGCAGATCATTCGGTACGCCGGATGCTTTTGAGGAAAATCTAGGCGCGATCAATTGTTATTTATGTAAACGGTTCCTGTGAATTTGCCGAACGATTGGAAATCGAAGGCAAAATTATGCCATTCCTGTGATTATCCTGTGTATGCTCGAACCATGCTAAAAGGTTTCCGCGATTTTATTATGAAGGGCAACGTTGTCGATCTGGCCGTTGCTGTCGTCATCGGTGCTGCCTTCGGCGCCGTTATCACTGCCCTTGTTGACAATGTGCTGATGCCATTGATCGCTGCGTTGGTTGGTTCGCCAAACTTCGACAGCTTCTTGGTACTGACCATTGATGGCGTAGACATCAAGTTCGGTGTCTTCCTCACTGCTCTGGTCAACTTCCTGTTGATCGCTGCTGCAGTCTACTTCGCACTGGTACTGCCAATGAACAAGCTCAATGAGCGTCTTGCTGCTCGCCGCGCTGCCGGCCAGGAAGAGCCAGAGGAAGAAGTTGATCCTCAGCTGGAACTGCTGGCTCAGATCCGCGACGAGCTGAAGACTCTGCGCTAAGCACCGACCATCATCCGTCTCCAAGGAGCGGATCAAAGCAACTTAGTTGTCTTGATCCGCTCCTTCCGACTTTAACCAGGCCCATGTGCTGAACTGCGCACCGGGGTAACAAAGCATCTGAAAGCGAAAAGTGCGAAGATGTTTAGGTGAACTCTGAAGCGCTTGAAGAAAGCAACCTGACAAACAGCACCAGCAGTGCACAGGCCACTGGATTTGAACGCCGGGCAGTCATTGACCTGTCGGCCATCCGCAACAACGTCAAGCAGATTTCTGATGTTGTAGCTCCCGCTGCCGTCATGGCCGTCGTCAAAGCTGACGCATACGGCCACGGCGCCATCCAGGTGGCAAAAGCCGCCTTGGAAGGCGGAGCCCGCTGGATCGGATGCGCCCACGTCACCGAAGCCCTGGCCCTGCGCGAAGCTGGCATCGACGCACCTATGCTTGCGTGGCTGCACACTGAAGACACCCCATTCGAAGCCGCCATTGACGCCGGCCTGGATCTGGGAGTCTCTGGCTGGGAACTGGAACGCGTCGCCGCGGCAGCTCGTGCCGTGCAAACTCCGGCCCGCATCCATATCAAGGTCGATACCGGACTGGGACGCAACGGCTCCACCATGGAGGCCCTGCCGGACCTGCTGAACCGTGCGAGCGACTTCCAAGAAGAAGGACTGCTGCGTGCAGTAGGGATCTTCTCCCATCTGGCTGTGGCTGATGAACCTGAGCGCCCGGAGACCGATGAGCAGCTTGCCGTCTTCAACACCGCCATTGAGCTGATTGAAGCAGCCGGCTTCGATCTAGAAGTTCGCCACATCGCCAATACCCCTGGCATTCTTTCCCGACCCGATTCCCATTACGAGATGGTTCGACTTGGACTGGGCCTGTACGGACTGAGCCCATTTGAGGAAGACACCCCGCAAAGCTTTGGCCTGCGCCCAGCGATGACGGTGAAAACCCGCGTGGCCAACGTCAAGAAGGTCCGCCCCGGACAAGGCGTGTCCTACGGACTGAATTACAAGACTGAAGGCGAGACCTACTTGGGGCTGATCCCAATGGGCTATGCCGATGGTTTGCCGCGCATCGCCACCGGTGCCCCGGTGACAGTTAACGGACGCACCTACCCGGTACGCGGACGTATCGCCATGGACCAGTGCGTCATTGATCTTGGTGCGGATATCAATCCGGAAGACTTCCTCGGCGCTGAGGCGATTATCTTCGGCGATGGCGGACAGTCGGTGAACACCTGGGCCTACGCTGCGAACACCATCAACTACGAAGTGGTAACCCGCATTTCTCCACGAGTGCCTCGCTACTACATTGAAGGCAGCTGGGGTGAAGCCGGTGAGTAACCCGGTGCAGGAATTCTCCTGCCAGCTAGATGACCTCACCGTCACCGAAGCGCTGGGCGAAGCCTTGGGTACTCAGCTCAAAGCTGGAGATCTGGTGATCCTCACCGGTGCACTGGGTGCCGGCAAGACCACCCTGACGCAGTCCCTCGGTGTGGGACTGAACGTGCGACAGGGAATTATCTCCCCGACATTCGTCTTGGCTCGCCAGCACCCATCCCTTGGAGATGGGCCCGGACTGATCCACGTCGATGCCTACCGCTTGAACGGCCACGACGACGTTGACACTCTGGACCTCGAATCAACTTTGGCTGAATCAGTCACCGTGGTGGAATGGGGACTGGGCAAGGTGGAACACCTGACGGACTCCCGTCTGGAAATCCAGCTGGACCGCGAAGCCTTGGCCGCACCGAGCGCTAACCCTTGGGAAGAATCCGAGGAAGAACTGGACGAGCCACGGTTGTTTAGCCTGAAGGGGATCGGCCCACGCTGGGACGAGAACACCTTCGCCCACTTGAAAGACACATTGCTGTTGGCAGTTGCTGCGCAGCACACGGAAGAGAAGCATGCCTAACTACCTAGCTATCGACACCTCAGCCAACGCCTCGGTGGCACTGGTTGATAAAACCACCGGTTCAGTTGTCGACCAGCGAATTTCCTCCAAGGGAAATGACCAAACCGAAACCCTCTCGGCATACGTCAAAGAACTCTTGGACGCTCATGGACAGAAAGGCCAAGACCTCGCCGGCATTATTGTCGGCGTAGGCCCAGGCCCATTCACTGGCCTGCGCGTGGGACTGGTTGCCGCACGAACCTTCGGCTTCGTATGGCAAATCCCCGTGTACGGTGTGATGTCCTTGCACGCGCTCGCCGAACAGGCGCTTGACTCAAGTCAGGTTCCGGCTGAATTCGTCGTGGCATCTGATGCACGTCGCAAGGAAGTGTACTGGGCTCGATATGACCAAGACGGCACCATGGTGGATGGCCCGCACGTTTCCGCAGCTTCAGCGCTTCCGGCATTGCCGGTCTACGGCGTTGGTGCCGGGATCTATGCCGAACAACTTGAAGAGGCAGGCTCCCAGCCAATGCCTGAGTCCTTTGAATGGATTGCCAACGCTGGCTATCTTGCCCGCCGTGGCATGAATGAACTGGCAGCGGGCAAGGACCTTTCTGATACTTCGCCACAGTACCTGCGTGAATCCGACGCGCAGGTTCCGGCATTCATGAAGCAGGCCAAGTCATGAGTGAAGCAAATCAGATCACTTTGCGCCGCATGGCCGCAGAAGATCTGCTGGCTGTCCACGAGCTGGAACAGCAGCTGTTTCCAGAAGACGCGTGGCCGCTGGCAGGTTTTGAATCCGAGCTAGCGCAGAGTGATACCCGCACCTACTGGGTCTACGAGGACGCTGGTCGAGTTGTCGGCTATGCCGGCCTCTGCGTGGTCTTGCCGATTGCCGATGTGCAGACCATTGCCATGCACCCGGACTACCAAGGGCGAGGCTTGGGACGCAAGCTTTTGGCATTGCTCATCCAGACCGCAGGCGAAAAGAACGCATTGGATGTGATGCTCGAAGTTCGCTTTGATAACCCCGGTGCCATTGGTCTGTATGAATCCATGGGATTCACTACCATTCACCGTCGCAAGGGCTACTACAAGGGCGGGGTAGACGCACTGATTATGAGACTGCCGCTGGATGTCCAGCAAGGACAAGAGGAAGAACGCAACGCATGAGCAACACAGAACCCGTAGTACTGGGCATCGAGTCTTCCTGCGATGAAACCGGTGTGGGAATCGTGCGCGGCAATAAGCTGCTTGCTAACGCTGTCTCCAGTTCCATGGATGAGCACGTACGCTTTGGCGGAGTGATTCCAGAGATCGCAGCGCGTGCACACCTGGAAGCCTTTGTGCCCACCCTGCAGTCAGCTCTGGACACCGCGGAACTGACTCTTGATGACATTGACGCCATTGCCGTGACCAGCGGTCCAGGCCTGGCCGGTGCTCTGATGGTTGGCGTTTCGGCAGCCAAGGCTCTGGCGTTGGCTACAGGGAAGCCGTTGTACGGGATCAACCACCTGGTAGCCCACGTGGGTGTTGGAGTACTTGAAGGAACGGTGCTGCCACCTACGTTCGGCGCCCTGCTGGTATCGGGAGGCCACACCGAAATCTTGAAGGTCACCTCGCTGACCAACGATGTACAGTTGCTGGGCTCCACCATTGATGATGCAGCTGGCGAAGCCTATGACAAGACTGCGCGACTGCTGGGCCTTGGATACCCAGGCGGACCGGCTATCGACAAGGCAGCCAAGGACGGAGACCGCAAGGCTTTCCGCTTCCCTCGTGGTCTGTCGTTGCCAAAGTTTGTCGGCAGTGCCGAAAATCCAGGCAAGCATCGCAATAACTTCTCCTTCTCGGGGCTGAAGACTGCTGTCGCGCGCTGCGTAGAGCACTTCGAGGCCAACGGAGAAGAAATTCCTGTCGCTGATATTGCTGCGTCATTCCAGGAAGCAGTCGTTGACGTGATCACGTCGAAGGCAGTCCGGGCGATGCAGGAACAGGGACTGAAGACTCTGCTTCTGGGCGGGGGAGTGGCGGCGAATACTCGACTGCGTGAACTTCTGGCGGCCCGATGTGCTTCTGCGGGCATAGCCTTGGTGGTTCCTCCGTTTAGCTTGTGCACGGACAACGGCGGAATGGTTGCAGCTCTCGGCGCGCAGCTGGTTGCTGATGGCGTTTCTCCGTCTGGGCTGGAATTCGCAACCGACTCTTCGCAGCCGGTAACGAACATCGTTTTGAATTCTCGAAGCTAGACACCTGAGCAACCTCAGTTTGGGGCCACCATGTACAGGCGGTGGACCCCAAACTAATTTCTAGGGTTGTCCATCGTATTCGGCATTCGTAGTCAAGATCTGTTGGTCCAAGACTAAACAAAACTCCTAACGGGGCCATGAGCCACCGAGTGGAAAAGCGAACAGCAAGACCTCTTGCACCTAGGTACGTCTATGTGTCTCAGGGTAATGATTCGTCATAGCAGCACGTTGCGAAGGCTTCCTAGCCCGATCTTGCAAACCAGTAGCAAGAAGTAAATGAACTATCTCGTCCGGGGCATCCACCTCTAGCTAGGCATTGATTGCCTTTGGCGTCCTTCTCCCGAGGTGTAGGTGATCTTATCAATAGTCTCGGGAAGACTTGGCGATGAACTGAAATCTATCGGTCCATTTGCAATCGCTTCACGTTGTAGCTGCTCGTGTGGTTCGGCATGCGCATGATCGATTCGACGGCATTGATTTGGTCGTCGTCGCTGATTCCGGTGTCTTCGAATAGCTCGTTGATCTGCTTAATCTGTCCGTGGAAAGTGCGTAGGGTCGTCTCCCGCACAACGCCCGAATCGGCTGCAGTCACCTCTCGATTCCCTTGCCTTGCCCACCCACTAGCTTCAGGTCCTGTGCTTCTTGCACCTCAGGGCAAAGTGGGTGAGCGCCGCATCGGAAAGGTCCAAGCTGTTGCCGGTGGCTGTGGTCTGCAGTGCCTTGGCCAGTAATTTCAGGTAGATCGCGAATTTCTCGATTCGGGGGCTGCCGTAGTCGATGACCTGCGAGAAGAAGTCGTAGGACTTGTTGAAGGCGCCCGCGATTTTGCGGAATTCGACTGGTTGTTCCGGTTCCAGAGTGTTGTTATCCTGCGTGGCATTCCTGCAGCGGTCGGGGAACACGTCGCTGGGAGGTTGCAGGTGTGAGTCCGAGCCCTTGTGGTTGTGTAGGGCTACCACTTCGTGGCGACCAGGTCCACGTCCTTGTCGCTGTAGCTCCCCATCGAGTCCGGTTTCATGATCATGTCGAGGATGATGTCGGGTTGGATTCCTTGTGGATGGAGACGTCTTCGTAGTAGGTCTGGAACGCTTTACAAATACGCTGGCCACGGTTTCCAGCTGTTCGATAATTTGCCGTTACCAGTTTCGCTGCGGTAAAAAATGTCTGGGCAAGACGAAATCGCTCATTCGTCGGTCGGTTTCGTCTTGCTCAGAACTTGTCTTGGCTATGGAAGCGGCAGTGGCCCGTCGATTGGCTGTCCCTGAGTACCCATGTCGATACCCAGATCCTTGGCGAACACGGTGCGGGTTCCGGCGTAAACGCTTTTCTTGTTCTCGTCGAGTTCGAAGACCCGGGCGCCGCGTAGGTGATGGTTCTCGGTCCCACCGAGGCCGTAGGTGCCGAAACCGGTACCTGGACCGTAGCCGAGCTCGATGCCGTAGTAGTCACCCATGTAGGTGTTGATGTGGTCGTGGCCGCAGTACACGCCCCGGACATCTCCGCGTTCCTGCAGCGCGGCGAACATGCCGGAATTGAATGCGCCGGTGTAGACGCCCTCGTTCTTCACTCCGACGATAGAGTGCTTCTTGATGGCCTTCTCGTGGTCAGCGTCGTTCGAGGTGAACTGGGCGCCGTACCACATGTGGTTGTGCTCCCACAGTGGTAGGTGGAAGAACATTAGCGACTGAACCTTGCCGTAGCGGTTTTCGGTGGCTATGGAAGCCTGACGATACCAAGCGATCTGCTCGGGACGGATCCAGTCGTAGGACATGAGGCCCTCGAAGTCCTGGCCGCCAACAGTCTTTGGAGCGTAGCGGTTCGAATCAAGCAGCCAGATGCCAAAGACAGGTTTGGCGCTCTTCGAGGAAGCGATCAGCAACTGGGAATTCGATTCGCCAACAATCTTGTCATTCTTCGAGTTGGCATTGAACTCATAGCTTCGGATGAAGTCCAGAATCTTTGCCTCGTCCATGCCTGTGCCGTTGGGCATTGAATCTTCATCGTGATTGCCGAAGGTAAGTGCCCAAGGGATACCGCGGGACTCCATCGGCTGCACGACGTTGTTGATAGCCTGCTTGACTTCGGTAACTGTTTGAGAGGAGCCATTGATTACATCGCCGTTGATCAGGGCGAAGCCGGGCTTCTCGGCATCCAGCACCTTCTCCATCAGCTCAATGGTGCGACGATCGGTGCGCGGTCCATCCTAGGTGTCATTGAACTGAACGATCTTGAACTTGCCATCTGCCGCGAATTTCAGTTTTGGGCTGGGGGCCGTTCCCGGATTCTCAGCCGGTGCTGGGGATGCAGTTGCGCTGTTGGCGGCGAAGAGTCCGGTGATAGCGGCTGCGGTGCCGGCAACCAATAACCCGCGACGTGGAACAGAAGACGATGTTTTCATGGAGACCTTTCAAAATGATTCTGTGATTCGCCGTGTAATTATGGTGGCGACAATGTTTAGATCGTAGGAATCCAGAGTGACGAAATGATCAAATTAAGTCATCGCCAATAGGTGTGGAACATAAATAAACCCAATGCAGAAGTTGCGCATTTTTGACATTACTTACTCAAACGAGAGCGGGGTGGGACGTCGTCGAATTCGACAACATCCCACCCCGCTTCGCCTAATAGTCAGCTATGAGTTCATGGCAGCTTTTGCATGACGCATGAACGGGTCACCATCTACCTGCTGATCATCTTTTTTGAGAGCGAAGAATCCGTAGATCCCAGCTAATAGCACAACTAGAGAAATCACGATGAAGGTCTGCTGGTAGCCCATACGGTCATGGAGCGCGCCGAGGGGAGTGGACAGAATGACGTTGCCAATCTGTGCCGATACTTGGAACCCAACCATGTATAGGGTTGCCGACAGTGCCGGATTGAAGTGCAGCGTGAAGTAACGGAAGATCGGCAAGATGAATAGCGGTGTCTCAATGGCATGCAACATCTTGATTGCCGAGACCAGCACCGGATCGTCAACCAGGGCGCAGCTGATGATGCGGACAAACATGATGGCCACTCCCAGTAGCAATGCTGAACGAATGCCTATCCGGCGCATGACTAGGGGGATGATGCCAAGCATGGCTGCTTCAACGAACACCTGAACTGAGTTCAAGATTCCGTATACCCGCTGTCCGGTCTCGGGTGATTCAAATAGGCCGGTGTAGAATTCGGGGAACATCTGCTGGTCGAAGACGGTGTAGAACGTCCAAGAGAGCATGACGAACAAGATGATCAGCCAGAGACTCGGCAGACGGAATAGCCTGAACATCTCACGAATTGTCGGTGTAGTTGCGGGGGAAAGAATTTTCGTGCCGGAACCGGCGGCGATCACTGGCTGTCTATTGGTACGGCCCAGCACCAGCAGCAGGAGATGGGCCAGGCCCAGAACGGACCCGATCCAGAAGTTCAGCATGGGGTTGATAGTGAACAGGAAGCCGGCCGCCAATGCGACCAGAGCGTAGCCAAAGGACCCCCACATGCGGGCCTGCCCGTATTCAAAGTTGAAACGGCGACTGTAGCGTTCGGTCAAGGCTTCAAATAGCCCAACTCCGGCTAGGAAACCAGTTGACAAGACAATGGCGCCAATGAGCACGCCGGCCATGAACTGGGACTGCAATAGTGGCTGGTAGACCCACGTGCAGAATGGCCCGATCAGGGCGGTCACCGAGGCAAGAATGGTGGCCAGATGCTTTCTGTCGCCAAGCCGATCCTGAATGGCCCCGTAGGCAAACATCAGGATCAGCGTTGCCAGCGAGTTTACCGAGTAGAGCGTACCGACCTGTGCCCCGGTGAGTCCTAGACCTGCTGATTCGCTGGTGAGCCAGATCTGGAAGAAGGACCACCAAATGCCCCACGATGCGAAGAACAGGAGCATCGAGAAGGAACTCTGGAGGTAAATAGGATTTTTGTAAGTAGTCGTAATGCCAGCCATCTTTGTCCTGGATTCTTTCGTGAACGCTGCGAAGCGTAGTTACTGAGCGATTGCGAGGGAGAAGTCTTTAATCCACGGGGGATTGGCTCCGGCTTGTGCCACTGTCAGTGCAGCTGAGGTTAATGCCTGACGAAGTGCCTCTTCAACATCTTGAGACTCAGCCGTTGCGCCGTGACGAAGAGCTTGAGCGAATTCTGGATTAGCCAGCACTCCAAAGAGCAGCCCGGACATGAAGGCATCCCCGGCACCTATGGTGTCCACAAGATTGGTGGGAGAGGCAGCGACATCAAATTGCCGTCCCGAGGAAAGCGCCACGCAACCATCGCCACCCTGAGTCATCACTGCCAAGGCTGGGCCGAGGCTGGCTACGTGCTTCAGAACCTCCCATGGCTCTAGGTCTGGGTATAGCCACTGACCATCAACGTCGCTGAGCTTCACTATGTGGCTCAGGCCCATCAGCAGCTCAATGCGTTGCAAAGCCGAGTCCCTGTCCTCGACAAGATCCGGACGGAGGTTAGGGTCATAGCTTCGAAGTGAATCGTCTGATGCATTCTTGAAAGCATCGACAATGATTTGACCCGAGGGTTCAATCCAAGCAGCGATGGAACCGGTGTGCAGCAATTCGCTGGAATCATCAGCGGGGACAGCAGGAATCTGCTGGTGGATGTCGAAGGTGTATCGAGCATTGAAGTGCTCATCCATCACTACCTGGGCTACGGACGTGGGATGCCCAGTTACTGAGCCGGGGGCAACATGCACTCCCGCCTGATCCAGGTGCTCCGCAATTTGAATGCCGTAGGAATCCTGACCGAATTCCGTATAGAACTGAACATCATGTCCCAGCCGGGCAAGCCCGACGGCGACATTCAGCGGTGATCCGCCAGGATGCGCAGTTTCTTCAACAACGTCGACGAGGGATTCGCCCATTACGCTAATGCGGCTCATGCCTTGGACTCCAGTGCGTTATCAAAGAGTTCTTGAACTTTGAAAGACGCATTCGCACCCGTTGCGACGCGCAAGGTCGCGTAGGCCAGCGCTGCCTCACCGGTGAGCTGATCCGTAAGGGAACGTCGACCACCAGCAGCTAGGATTTCGATAGATCCGTGATCCACGAGAACTTTCACATCTAGTTCATCCGAACCAACGGGCAGAGGCATGCGCTGGTTGGAGGCGTAGAGCTCGTGGTCTACCTTGCCTGCTTCGCGGCGGTGCTGAATCAATTCGGATTCAACGGTGAGTTCGCTGATAAGAGTGTCATCGGCGCGGAATAAGGAAAGGACTGCTGGTTCGATTGGGCTCGTAGCAAACGTCAGTTCAACCAGAGCGGGGGAGCCCAGCTCAATACGATTTTCGCCAGCGTTGGCCTTGCTTGATGCAACGTCGGCTTTTGGCAATCCGAGAATGCGCTGGCGAATGTCAAACTTGCCGTTGGAGTCTTTCACCAAATCCAGCCGGCGTGCGGCGCTCATGGATCCGCGCCATCCATCGTGGGGGAGGTCGCGGGCGTAGTCCCAGTTGCTCATCCAGGCAATGAGAGTTTGCTCGTCTAGTGGCAAGCCGTGGAAGCTGACACCTGCATAGAAGTCGCGCCCCCAGTCCAGCCAGTCGCCCTGCTTCAAGGATTCGTATCCGAAGCTATCCCAAGTTTCCTGAGTCTCATCAGGAGTGAAGGTGGTGCCGTTGAATTCACCAATGAAGTACTGGGTACCTGAGCCGCCGGCCACGCCGCCTGGGTTCAGCGAAACAATTAGAACCCACTTCAGCTGGTCTGTGCCGGCAACTGGTAGCTGGAATAGATCTGGGCATTCCCAGATTCCGGCAACAGCAGCCTGGGGTCCGAAGCTGGAGAGCTCGGTCCAGTCCTTGAGGTTCTCAGAACGGTAGATCATCACTCGGCGATCAATGGCTTCAACAGCAACCATGACCCAGAAGGAACCCTGCTCGGATTCGTATCGGATGACCTTTGGGTCGCGGAAGTCCTTGGACCCTCGATCCAGAACTGGATTCTGCTCGTATTTGGTGAAAGTGATTCCACCATCCAGCGAGTAGGCGATGGCTTGGGACTGGTTGGTCTCATCCTTGGCTGCCGCGGTGTAGATGGCAACGACCGGCGCAACCGTGCCGTCGCCGAAGCCGCTGGTATTTTCGTGGTCCACCACGATGGAGCCGGAGAAGATATCAGCCATGTCGCCGTGCAGAATCGCGATAGGAAGTTCTTCCCAGTTCACCAGATCGGTGCTGACCGCGTGGCCCCAAGACATGAATCCGTGGCCTACGCCGTGAGGATTGTGCTGGAAGTACAGGTGGTATTGCTCTCCGTCAAAGAACAATCCATTGGGGTCATTGATCCAGTTTTTCTTCGCAGTGAAATGTAGCTGTGGTCGCTTCACCGCGACCTGTTGAGTTTCGGGCAACGCTGCCATCCTTCGATATGAGTTGGCTAAATGGATTTAGCACAAGACTCTAACAGCGCGGCCGAATCACTGCAATAGGCTAGGGTCGAATAATTGCATTCGAACTGTCTCAAGAGGGAAATGTGGAATCGCCTAAAGCCAAGCGGATAACAATTGCTGACGTTTCAGAAGCTTCGGGGATGTCCAAGGCTGCCGTCAGCATGATCCTGAACAATAAACCGGGCACGCGACTGTCCGCCGAAGCCACGGAACGAGTGCGCGCGGCCGCCAAGAAACTGGGTTACCGGCCAAATGCGGCAGCCCAATCCTTGCGAAGTGGGAAGACGCGCACCCTGGGGTTCATCTCTGATCAAGTTACCGTGACTCGTTTTGCTTCCGAAATGATCACCGGCATCCTGCGCGCAGCGGAAGAGCGAGGCCATACGGTGCTCATTGCTGAGACCTTCGGCAAGCCAGAGCAAATGGCTGAAGCAATAACGCAGATGACCCACCGGGACGTTGACGGGCTGATTCTTGGGTTCATGGATTCTCGCCAACGTGATTTGAGGATCCCGAAAACTGGATTGCCCACCGTGCTGGTCAACGGCCTTGACGACAGCCCTTGCGTCGCAGTGCTTCCCAATGAGATGGATTCGGGGGCTAAAGCAGTGCAGAGGGTTATCGAATCCGGGGCGAAGAGTGTTGCGGTCATCGGTGAACTTGAAAACGCCGAAAAGGATCCGCGAACCTATCCAAGTATCTCTCGCCGCTTCGGCTCCCTGCGCAGAGCCTTGGCGGAATCAAACCTCGAAGTACTGGGCCACTGGGTGCTCGACGACTGGAACCCCACCGACGGATATGAAGCAACAATCCGGATGCTAGCCGACGGGTACAACCCTGACGCCATCATTTGCGCCAATGACCGCGTGGCCATGGGTGTCTTCCAAGCGCTCGCCGAAAATGGCCTGAAGCCAGGAACGGACCTGTCCGTGCTGTCTTTCGATGACGAGATCATTGCCAGCTACCTTCGCCCGCAATTGACCTCTATTCGACTTCCATATGAGGGGATGGGGGCTCTGGCCGTTGAGCTTCTGCTCGATGGAAAGCTGGAGCCCGGGGAGCATCAGATCGACATGCCGCTCATCGAGCGCGAGTCCATGAAATCCCGCTGACTCGCGGGCGCAACCGAGCCGGCCGGTTCCGCGAACCTGATTTCCACGATTTCCTTTGTGTCCACCCGTGCCATTTCGGGGAATGGCTGCCACGCTTCGGGATGCTGATTACGCCTCTGCCCTGTGGCATCGTGCCCCATTTGCCCTACTCAGCTGAATGAAGCAAGGGATTCCGATGTCTTGGATCCATGGCCTTGACGGTCAGGAATCGATCCTGTCAATGATCTTCACTGCCGCAAAACTTCTTCCTTGACAGCCGTAAGTGATGTAGGTTACCTTATTTCACAGCGTAGTAACGCGCGTTACTGAATCGTGTTAGCAAACCGTTGGCACGACGCGAAACGCACTGATCTCGAAGGGGAGGAGGGGCATGTCTCAGCAGTCAGTGACCATGGCCGACGTTGCCAAAGCAGCCGGGGTGAGCCGAACAACCGTCTCATTCGTACTCAACGGCCGGATGGAATCAAGCATCCCCGAAACCACAAGAGAACGAATCAACCAAACGGCGCGCGAACTGGGCTACCGCCCCAACGCAGCCGCACGAACCTTGGCCAGCAAACGCAGCTCCTGGTTCGGGCTGGTGACCGAAATTGCCACCTCGCCCTTTGCCACTGACGTGATCAAGGGAGCGCAGCAGGCAGCATGGAAAGACGGCAACTTCCTCCTTATCGCACCCAGCGACGATGATCCAGGTATGGACAACCTCGCCGTTGAGAAGCTGCTTGAACAGCAGGTTGGCGGATTGATCATCGCGACTTCCTGGCACCGCCAAATCACGGTGCCGGAAAATGCAAAAACAGTTCCCTGCGTACTGGTCAACTGCTTCGATGCCGGAGGCCAATTGCCATCAATTGTTCCGGACGAATTCGGCGGCGGATACGCTGCCGCCGAAATCCTGGCCAAGGCCGGGCACACCAGCATCGGGCACATCACTCTCAAAACAGGAATTCCTGCGCAAATCGGACGCCAAGCCGGTATGAAGCAGGCCCTGCGCGATCACGGAATTGAATTCGATGATTCCCGGATCGTGCCTGGTGACGGAACTGCCGACAGCGGGTACCACGGTACGCAAACACTGCTAAGCCAACTGGATCCGCCTACCGCAATTTTTTGCGGAAATGACCGGATCGCCATGGGCGCCTATGACGCAATCAAGGAACGCGGATTGCAGGTGGGAAAAGACATTTCAATCGTCGGATTCGATGATCAGGAAATTCTGGCACCGCATATGCGGCCAAAGCTGACAACCATTGCCTTGCCCTTCGAAGAACTGGGCATGGCGGGGGTGTCCCTATTGAATCAAATGGTAGAGGGCTCGCCGATCGAGAATCGCCAAATTACCATCGGCTGCCCCCCAGCATTCGTTCGTCTGTGGCCATGCACGGCCGCAGATGAACTTCCCCTCCGCTACACATCACATGAATGGATGAGGAACTTCAATGATAATCAAATACTTACGTCGTGCGCACCTTGCCGTGGCCGCGACCGCTGTGGCCGGCACCCTCGCCTTGAGCGGATGCGTCGCATCGAATCCAGGCGGAACTGAAGGGGGCGACGGATCAGCCAACGCCGCGTTCCTGACCATTCCGCGCGAGGACATGGGAACCTTCTCAAAAAACTTCAACCCCTTCTCGCCCAATGCTGCGCCAATGACCGGGCAGTCCATTTACGAATCCATGCTGGTCTACAACCCGGCAGGCGGCGACACCGTGCCTTGGCTGGCCACGGAGTGGAGTGCAGGCAAAGACGGAAAGTCCCTGGTCTTCAATCTGCGTCCGGGCGTTAAATTCTCCGATGGCACCCCGCTGACGTCCAAGGACGTCAAGCTCTCAGTTGAACTGCAAAAGGAACTGCTCGGCGGCTATGACTACCTGAAGTCCATCAAGACTCTCGATGACTCGACCATCGAGTTCCACTTCAAGCAGGCATTCACCCCGGCCCTCTACGAACTGGGCCAGCAGGTGATTGTCCCGGCCCACATCTGGTCCAAGTTCGACAAGCCCGGAAATGAAGAGAACCCGAAACCGGTAGGCACCGGACCATACACCGAAGTAGCCAATTTCCAGGCGCAGTCCTTCGAATTGGGCAAGAACCCATACTATTGGCAACCCGAGAAGCAGAATATCGGTGGCATCCGCATGCTCGCTTTCGCCGGCAACGACGGAGCCAACCTCGCCGCCATCTCCGGCGATGTTGACTGGACGCAAACCTACATGCCGGATATCCAATCGACCTACGTGGACAAGGATCCGGAGCACCGTCATTTCTGGTTCCCGACCACTGGCGCCGAAATCAACTGGCAGCTGAACACTACCAAGAAAGAACTCTCGGATGTTCGCGTACGCAAGGCGTTGAGCATGGCCGTAGACCGCGAACAGGTTGTCAAGGTCGGCATGTCCGACTACGCCAAACCAGCGGACTGCACCGGACTGTCCGGCAACTATGACAAGTGGCGCGACGCTGCGGTCGTCGAACAGTGCGACTGGACCACGCGGGATGTGGAAGGCGCAAAGAAGCTTCTTGATGAAGCAGGCTTCAAGGAGAATGCACAGGGGCAGCGCACCACCGCCGCTGGCAAGCCATTCACCTTCGATATCTCCGTGGGTTCAACCTCCTCGGATTGGCTTTCGGTAGCGAATATCATCGCCCAAAACCTCCAGGACGTGGGCATCAAGGCCACTGTTGATTCGCCGGATTGGGCCGCGGTGACCGCAAGCTACGAAACCGGTGAATTCGACACCGGAATCGTTTGGACCGCTAACGCTCCGACTCCTTACCAGTACTACCTCAATCTCATGGGCAGCCAGAACGTCAAGCCCGTGGGCAAGCAGACCTTTGACAACTACCACCGGTTCAGCGATAAAAAAGCAGATGAGCTGTTGAACAAGTTCGTGGCTGCCGGCGATGAGGGAGAACAGAAGCAGATCGTTAACGACCTGCAGGCTCGCTACAGCGAACTGGCACCGGTAGTACCGCTATTCGCCGGCCCGGAATGGGGTGCCTACACCACTGAGAACTTCGTGGGTTGGCCAACCGAAGATAACCCGTATGCCACGTTGAGCAACCGGGCCCCGACCACCGTTCTGGTGCTCACCAGCCTGGAACCAGCGAACTAGCAACATTTTCCTTTCGCAGCGGGCGGATACCGTCCGCCCGCTGCGTTGCGATCCTTAGCCAAGGACACACAACATGAGTTTCCTCCTACGGCGCTTGGGCTTTTATCTCCTAGCCTTCTGGGCGTCAATCACCCTGAATTTCCTTCTACCGCGGCTGATGCCAGGCGATCCCGTCACCCGCATGCTGTCCCGCTCGCAGCAACGGCTTGAGCCACAACAAGTCGAAGCACTTCGAACCCTGATGGGAGTGGACGGCGGCCCCATCATCCCCGAATACTTTGGCTATCTTGGCCGTGTCTTGACCGGCGACTTTGGGATGTCGATTTCCCGTTTCCCCACTCCAGTCTCCGAGGTCATCGCCTCGCAGCTGCCGTGGACCTTGCTGCTGGGACTGACTTCATTGATTTTCGCCGTGATCCTCGGAAACCTCCTGGGCATCCTTGCCGCCTGGCGCCGTGGCGGCTTCTTGGACTCGGTTGCTCCACCGCTGCTGGTGTTCATCGGTTCTTTCCCGTATTTCTGGCTAGCCATGGGGGCCTTGTACATCTTCGGCATCAATATGGGCGTCGCCCCGATGCGCCATGCCTTCTCCGTAGGCCTGGTTCCCGGATTCAATCTCGAATTCATCCTGGACGTTGCAGCGCACCTGGTCCTGCCCGCGGTGACCATCGTGCTGGTTTCCCTGGGCGGCTGGATGCTGGGCATGCGCAACACCATGATTGCCACCAACTCCGAAGACTACATTTTGATGGCCGAGGCCAAGGGGCTGCGACCTCACCGCATCATGCTGAACTACGCGGCACGCAACGCGATGCTGCCATCGGTCACCAGCATGGGCATGAGCATAGGCTTCATCTTCGGCGGCGCGCTGCTGACCGAAGTGGTATTCGCCTACCCAGGCGTCGGCTACCAGCTGCTCGGCGCTGTCCAAGGCCTTGACTACCCGCTGATGCAGGGCATGTTCCTGACCATTACTGCCGCGGTGCTGATAGCCAACTTCCTCGTAGACCTTGTCTACGTCCGACTCGACCCTCGCGTGCGGAAAGGCTGATCGCCATGACCCAGAATGCTACAGATCCACAGACTCTGGCTGCCTCGCAACCAGCGGAGGAAAGCGGCTCCGCGCGTGCCAGAGTCAGTGCTACCCGGTTGCTGCGGACTTTGCTCCGCAACGGCAAGGCCGTGGCTGGGCTCAGCATCCTGCTTGCCTTTATCATCCTGGCCTTGCTTGCCCCGGCGCTCTTCCCCGGGGATCCGTCGCGGATTACCTCGGCCGGTGCCAGCGCACCAAGCATGGAGCATTGGCTGGGTACCACCAGCAAGGGCCAAGACGTTTTGGGGCTGACCCTGTGGGGTGCCCGCTCGTCGCTCTTCGTCGGCTTCGTCGCCGGCATCCTCTCCACCATTGTCGGCGTGCTGGTCGGGTTGAGCGGGGCCTACTTCGGCCGCGGCCTGGACGAGGTGCTCTCCCTGGTTACCAACGTCTTCCTGCTGGTGCCCGGCCTGCCGCTGCTGGTGATCCTGGCGGCATTCATGCCGCCTGGTCTTGGCACGGTGATCGTGGTGCTGATGATTACCGGATGGGCAGGCAGCGCACGCGTCATGCGTTCCCAGGCCATGTCCATCCGCGGAAAAGACTATGTTGCTGCGGCTTTGGTATCGGGCGAGCGCCCGCTGCGCATCATGGTCCGCGAAATGCTCCCCAATATGGCCTCGGTCGTCATGACCACGCTGCTTGGCTGCATCATCGGCTCCATCGGAGCACAGGCTGGGCTTGAATTCCTGGGCTTGGGCGACGTGAACACCATCTCCTGGGGTACCAACCTGTTCTGGGCGACCAGCGATGGATCGCTGATGCTGGGCCCATGGTGGATTTTCGTGCCATCGGGCCTGGCCATCGCCTTGGTCGCCTTCGCCTTGGCCCTGTGCAACTACGCGGTGGATGAAATCACCAATCCGCGCCTGCGCCGCCCGAAGCATGCAACGAAAAGCACCGCGGCGACTACCGTGGTGCGAAAGGAAGAAAAATGAGCGTCCCGGTATTGGAAGTCCAGGACCTGACCGTCGAGTACGTCAGCGACGAGAGAGCTGTGCGCGGCGCTGACCGGGTCAGCTTCGCCATCCACTCCGGTGAAATCTTCGGTTTGGCGGGGGAGTCCGGCTGCGGCAAGTCCACCATTGCCAACTCGATCATGCGCTTGCTGAAAGATCCTGCGCGGATCACCCACGGCAAGATCCTCTTTGAAGGCCAAGATGTGCTGGGCATGGACGAAGCGGAACTGCGTGCCTGGCGCTGGAACAACGTCGCCATGGTATTCCAGTCGGCAATGAATTCATTGAACCCGGTCACCCGAATTGGCGAGCAGTTTGTCGACGTGATCCGCACGCACCGTGGCGGCACCCGTGCTGCCGCGGTGCAGCGCGCCGAAGAGCTGCTCACCATGGTGCGCATCGATCCGGCGCGATTGCGGGCCTATCCGCACCAGCTTTCAGGCGGACAGCGCCAGCGCATTGTCATTGCCATGGCCTGTGCGTTGAACCCGCGGCTGTTGATCCTTGACGAACCTACTACTGCACTAGATGTGGTGGTGCAGCAGGAGATCTTGGAGCAAATCCGTGAACTGCAAAATGAACTCGGCTTCGCGATTTTGTTCATCACCCACGACATGTCGTTGATGCTTGAACTCTCTGACCGTATTGGCATCATGTATGGCGGTCGCATTGTGGAGCTGGCTCCGGCAACAACACTGCGCCATGGTTCCCGGCACCCCTATACTCAAGCGCTGCTGGGGGCTTTCCCACCTCTGCATGGTCCACGGGTTAAGCTCACCGGGCTGGCCGAAGGCACCAAATTCACCAACATCCAGGATCTGGAAGACACCGGCGAGGGCCATTGGGTGGCTCCCTCGGATCAGCCTGTGCTGTCGCAAGGAGAACTGCTATGACTTCAACTGCTACCCAACGAACCGCAGTGGGTCCGGCCGTGCGAATCCGTTCGCTGAGCAAATCGTTCACCAGCTCCGCGTTGTTTAGTCGAAAGAAAATTCCTGCCTTGCGGGATATCGATCTGGAGATGCAACGCGGGGAAATCGTGGCACTGGTGGGGGAGTCGGGATCCGGCAAGTCGACGCTGGCCCGTTGTCTAGCTCTGCTTGAAACTCCGGATTCCGGTGAGGTTCTAGTCAACGGAAAAGATATTGCGGGGCTGAAGGGGGCAGCGGTGCGCAAGTACCGCAGCGAAGTGCAGATGGTCTTCCAAGACCCCTTCGGTTCGCTGAACCCTACCTTCCGCGTGGAGCATATCTTAGAACGTGCCTTGGCTCTGCACCAGCCAGAAATCAAGTCAAAGCGCAGTGAAATGGCAAAGCTGGTGAGTACCGTGGGCCTCAGCCCGGATGTGCTCTCCTCCTTCCCTCATGAGCTCTCTGGCGGACAGCGTCAGCGCATCGCGATTGCCCGAGTGCTGGCGGCCAAGCCGAGCATCATTCTGGCCGACGAACCGACCTCAATGCTGGACGTCTCGGTGCGCATTGGTGTGTTGAACCTGCTGCATAAGTTGCGTGACGAGCATGGGATCACCATCTTGTACGTCACCCATGATCTGGCTTCGGCCCGTTATCTATCGGACCGAATTGCGGTGCTCAACGAGGGGCGAATCGTGGAGTCAGGAGAATCAGTGCAACTGCTGGATCACCCGAGCCATCCATATACTCAGCTGCTCGTGGGTGCGGTGCCTGACCCTGACCGAGACAGTAGCTTCGACGCAACAAAGCGCGCGGCCCTACGCGAACAAATCCAGCGCTGGTCCACTAGCGCCAACCTGCAAAAGCACATTATCGATGAATCAAGCCAGCACTGGGTGCTGGCGGACGAAAGCGAAATGACATGAGCGCAAAAAAAGACATGACCAATGGCGGACCGTCCAGACGAAGCATCGTTGCCACCCTGACCTCGGCCACCGCATTGACCCTGACCGGACTAGGCGCTGGGGTGGCCGTTGCGGCCCCTGCAAAATGGGGGAAAATGAGAATAAGGCTTCTGCTGCGATGAGCTACCGTCCCAGTTATCACTTCAGCGTTCCGGATAATTGGAAGAATGACCCGCAGCGTCCGGTGTATCTGGACGGTGAATACCTGTACTACTACCTTTACAACGAGGACTACATTCTCGGTGGTAGCGGTACGAGCTGGCGTTTGGCGACCACCACGGACCACGTGAACTTCACCGACCACGGCGTAGCCATCAGCAAGCATGAAAGCGCTAACGGGGATTGCTGGTCCGGCTCGATTGTCATCGACGAAAAGAACACCGCTGGCTACGGTGAAGGCGCGTTGATTGCTCTGGTCACCCAGGCGCCGGGCGGGGTGCAAGCCCAGTACCTCTGGTACTCCACCGACAAGGGACGCAGCTTCAAACCCGGTGGAACCAAGCCGGTACTGGCTAACCCAGGCGTGGAAGCCTTCCGAGACCCGAAGGTCATCTGGCATGAGCCAAGCTCAAAGTGGGTCATGCTTAACGCTGAGGGGGACCGTATCGGGTTGTATACCTCGGTGAACCTGAAGCGGTGGAAAAGAACCAGCGAATTTGTGCGCACCACCTTGGGCACCCTCGAATGCCCAGACCTGTTCCAGTTTCAGGCTTCTGACGGAACCAAACAATGGGTGCTTGGCACCAGCGCCAATGGCAAGCCACATGATCTGCCCGCCACCTACGCATACTGGGTGGGCGACTTTGATGGAAAGGCCTTCACCACCAAGGAAGAAGATCCGCAGTGGCTGGACTGGGGCTTTGACTTCTATGGTGCGGTGACTTATCCGGATCATCGTGCCGACGGGAGTGAAAATCCCAAACTGCGCCGTGTCATTGGGTGGAACAACTTCTGGGATTACCCACACAATGCCCCAAGCATGGCCACGGATGGTTATAACGGTGATGACATGATTGTGCGCGAGGTGCGGATGATCGCCGGTGCTGAAAGCTACTACCTCGCCTCGGTGCCGGTAAAGCAATTGGACAAGCTGGCCGGCCCGGCTAAAAGCTTAGGCAGCCCGGCGGTATCCGGGGGTCACGTCTTGGATTTCTCGAGCAGCGCCTACGAGCTGGAATGCGAATTGAGCTGGGATCCGGCCAACCCTCCGGAGAACGTGGGATTTGAGCTGTGCCGGGCAAAAACCGGCACGCGTCACGTGGCCACCGGAATCTATCTGGCCGGAGGGTTCGCCTACGTGAACCGCAAGCCGAGCTTCCACCCCGGGGATAAGAGCGAAACCAAGAGTCCATTAGAGGTACCAAGCGGAAGACTCAAGGTACGCATTCTGGTGGACCGCTCCAGCGTCGAAGTGTTCTTGGGGGACGGCAGAATCGTCCACTCGCACCGGGTATTCCCGCTGGATACGGATTCGGGGATCAAATTATTCGTTTCGGGCGGGACAGCAACGTACAAGAACCTCGCCGTGCGCAAGCTGGCATTCGTATAGAAGCTAGTCGCGGGCGCGGGCAAGACTGGTATGACGCTAGGCCGGTTCCCGATCCATCCTTACTTTTTCCTGGCGCAAAGAGGGATATCCGTCCGGTCGTGAGATCGTCTGAAGCAGTCCAATTATTGGCCGGTAGGCAATAGAAAGAGAGAGGTTGGCTTTATCCATTAGGGGTAAGGCCAAGCTCTCCTTAGTGGAGGGATTATGAAGAAAACTACTGATTTCTGTAACCTTGTTTCTGGTATTGAATTTGCGTAATGATAGTTACGGAAATACACTTAGGGAGAGCCTGGGAAGTAGGGTGTGTATATTGATTGGAGCTTCACAAGATGTTTAATTCGCGGACTGACGGTAAGGGTGTAGGGCGTCTTGCACGTCAAGAAATGCCAGGACTTCTCACGGACATTGGGCTGTATCGTGAAGCCCGATTGGAAAAAAGCCGGATTATAGCGATTCGAGAAGATGGCACAGAAGAAGTATTGGTGATGGGTAGCCGTCGCTTGAGCTCAACAGAGCAAGCTACCTCGAATATGACTCATATTCCTAACGACCGGCTTGATGCAGCGTTTGAAGAAACGGGTATCCGGGCGGGGGCTATATTCCTGGTGCTTGATGCTCCGGGAACAATACTGACGATTACAGTGCTCCCGAAAGAAGCTATCGACAGGCTCCTGTTGCTCAATAGTTTCCTTACTCAGGAAGGCACGTTGCTCATGAGATACGAGAAGGGTTTTGAGCAGGTCGTCAAGGAAAATGCTGGCCGGGTAGTGATGTTCCACAGCACTGTTTTGTAATGAAGCATCGGTAGTCGAAGAACGCGAAGGAATCCCTGGACAGTTCCAATCCAGGGATTCCTTCGTTTTCTTATGGGGTCACTTCACCCAGACTGCGGGACGAACAAACATCTCCGCTCAGAACGACTCGAAAAGCCCGTAAATACAGGCATGCTTCTATGAATTTTTTAGTTCGGAGAAGACGAAAAAGACGCCTTCATCATCGCAGACGCGGCCCGCACCATGCCGCATACCCTCCGTAGCATCCAAGTCTCTGACGAGGACGAAGCCACTTAGTCATGCTCACCGGCTTCGACCTGGACCTGGCACGGCAGATCACTCAGACCAGCAACAGGATCCACGGGCTATTCACGCAGATCCACCCGCCACTGGAACGCGTTCTCGGCCCGTGGCTGGAACACGACGCGGTTTCGGAAGTCCTCTCTGCTTGGCCCAATCCAGCGCAACTGAAGCATGCTGGCAAAACCGGGATCGATGCGAAGCTGAAAAAGCACAGAACACGCCGGCACACCGCGTGGTCCGGAGCCATCCTGAAAGCCTTGGACCGGCAGAGTGTTATCGTTGTCGGCACCGATGCTGCTGGCCTGGTCATCCCGCATCTGGCCCGCCAGATGATCTCGTTGCATGACCAGCGCGTGGGCCACGAACTTGGAATCCATGGTGGAGACCCACCCTCTTCACCCCGGTCCTGACTTCCATGCCCGGGGTCGCCGTCAGGACCTCCGCGATCATCATCGCTTCAGATCTCCGGCAAGACTTTCACCAGCGCCGCGGCACTGGCTTCCTAGCCGGCCTGGCACCAACCACCCGCCAGTCAGGCACCTCGAGCAAATCCGAACGCGTCAGCCATTCAGGCAACAAACGGCTAAAGCGAGCGCTCTTCCTCTCTGCCTTCGCCTCGATCTGGTTTGATCCGACCAGCCGGGCCTACTATGACCGGAACCGGGCGCAGGGAAAACGACACAACCAAGCGCTAATCGCCTTGGCCCACCGACGGCTCACCGTCCTGTTCGCCATGATAGGGACGGGTCACTCTAAGACGTTCCAGAGCTGAAAATACCTTGACTTTTTAAAAAGAGCACCCCCAGACCACAGTTTGCTATACGCGGAAAGCAGCGTGCCATAGAAGTATCGCTCCCTGAATGATGGCAGCACCAAGAGCGGTAGTGACCGCGCCGACGAGCACTTGACCTATGATGCCCAATGACTGCGCCGCTTTCTTCTGCGCTGGGCCTGGGCCTGCAGCGTCTCTCAGTGTGATGGGCCAACGAAGTATGGAACTCACGGCTCCCACGAAACCCCGTTCTGCTTGCTTCGCAGCTTCGTAGCGTTCTTGAGCGCGACCGATCGACAGGTTGAGTGACGTGATGATTTTCATCGTCGTCAGATCACTGTCGCTATCGAAGGCAGAAGCCCAGTGGCTCATTGGGTCTGCGTTGGACACCAGGTAGATGCCGTCCTGCACAGGAAAAGTACGGCCATCGTTCACTGCATAGGCACGGCGAGCTGCGCCCGCGGCGATGGATACTTCGTTGAGAAGCTCGGTACCTCTAGCATAGGTCGCAGCGTCTCCCGCCAGCCGCTGGAACGCGTCTCGGAACAGGACCATGCGTTCTCGTTCCTGTGCGATCATTTTCGAAGGCTTTGCCATATATGCATTCTCTCAGAGTGCGCGCCGCGGCCGCCTGAGCGACATCGTCTCTCGGACGATTCTGCTGGTGGGCACGAGAGCGGAGAACTATAAAACAACGAAATCGTGGATTGCTCTCACGTCTCGAATACAGGAAGTCCTCGCGACTCCAGCGAAATGAGGAAGATGTCAAATTGAAGTGACGCACCGCGAACGCACCTTGAGGTATCCGGCGCCCCAGCTGGTGGATTTATCGTTAGTGACGGCACCATCGTTGCAATTCCCAAGGAACTGTATGTTGGAACTGCTAGCAGCGGCTTTCCAAATCGGGCCAGAATGTTTGGAGCCGGTAATATAGGGGGGACAGGCGTTGAGCAACCGGTCGGAGCCTATCCCGAGGAGTGCAGCTTTGAGTGCATTGCGGCTGTCCGCCGACTCGTTCGCTGCCTATTTCGGCGTTATCAAAGGGACCGTCTCCACATGGATCGCCGAACGCTCGATACCATCCCATAATATGGGCAGGTTCTGGTAATTTCAGACCAGAGAGGTCGACGCGTGGGTCAGGTATGGCGTGGCCGCGATCTTGAAGTCGATGTTTGGCAAGCAAATGATGGCTTTGAGTGGTGTTGGATGGTCCGGGAAAATTTTTCTTGGCCCGGGAACGTATATATGAATGTAGAAAGAATGAGCTGTGGCGCTAAAGAAATCTGATCTGTACTCCTCGCTGTGGAGCAGCGCCGACGAACTGCGCGGTTCGATGGACGCCAGCCAGTACAAGGATTACGTCCTCACCCTACTTTTCGTGAAGTACGTCTCGGACAAAGCCAAGGAAGACAAGTCGTCACTGATCTACGTCCCCGACGACGGTTCCTTCGACTACTTGGTCTCGCTCAAGGGTAAGCCTGACGTTGGTGAGAAGGTCAACATCGCAGTCCGCCGTCTGGCCGAAGAAAACGACTTGCTGGGCGTCATCAATAACGCGGACTTCGACGATCCCACTAAATTGGGTGACGCCAAGGAATTGCAAGTCAAAGTTTCGAACCTGATTGGCATATTCCAGGATATGGACTTCACTGGCTCTAAAGCCGAGGGAGACGATCTGCTGGGCGATGCGTATGAGTACCTGATGCGTCACTTCGCCACTCAGTCCGGCAAGAGCAAGGGGCAGTTTTACACTCCCGCCGAGGTCTCAAGGGTTATGGCTCAGTTACTCCAAATCCCAGCGAGCACCCCGAAGTCCACCACCGTTTACGATCCGACCTGCGGTTCCGGATCGCTGCTGATCAAGGTCGCGGACGCGGCACCGAACGGATTATCGATCTACGGCCAGGAAAACGACAACGCCACCTGGGCGCTCGCACGGATGAACATGATCCTCCACGGCAACGAGACCCACGATCTGCGTCAGGGCAACACGCTTGCTGACCCGAAGTTCATCAACAGCGGCAGCCTGCAAACTTTTGACTATCTAGTCGCCAACCCGCCGTTCTCAGTTAAGACTTGGACCAATGGGTTCGACTCCTCTTACGGTCGCTTTGATGGTTTTGGCACCCCGCCGGACAAGAACGGCGACTACGCGTTCTTACTACACATGATCAAATCGTTGCGGCCGCGAGGCAAGGGCGTCGTCGTGCTCCCACACGGAGTGCTGTTCCGTGGCAACTCCGAAGCGCGGATCCGCACCGAGCTAATCAAGCGTGGCTACATCAAGGCGATCATCGGGCTGCCTACGAACCTCTTCTACGGTACTGGCATCCCTGCCTGCTTGATCGTCATCGACAAGCAGGACGCCCAAGCGCGCACCGGCATCTTCATGATCGACGCCAGCAAGGGTTTCGCCAAGGATGGTCCCAAGAACCGCCTGCGTCCGCGGGACATGCACAAGATCGTCGATGCCTTCACCGGCAGCAAAGAGATCGCGCGCTACTCCCGCATGGTGCCGATCAGTGAAATCACGGATCCGAAGAACAACTACAACCTCAACATCCCGCGTTACATTGACTCCTCCGCGCCCGAAGACATCCAAGACCTCTGTGCCCACATGCAGGGTGGCATCCCCAACAGTGACCTCGAAGCCCTCCAGCCATACTGGGACGCGTTCCCGAGCCTCCGTAGCGAACTTTTCGCACCGCTGCGCGACGGGTACTCGGAACTGAAAGTCCAGACTGGCGAGATCCGGTCGATTGTCACCGGCACCGGTGAGTATGAACGCTTTGTTCGCGACACTGCGAACACGGTGGACCAGTGGTTGACGAGCAAGCGAACCGTGCTCGAATCAATCGTGTCGAGCACCAAGCCTGCTGATCTGATCCATGACATCTCCGAGGTTCTCTTGGCAGTATTCCGATCGCGACCGCTGATCGACGAGTATGGCGTCTACGAGCAAGTTATGAGCTACTGGAACCAAGTAATGCACGACGATGTGTCGCTGATCGTCAGCGAGGGCTGGTCTAAGGCCGCGCAACCGCGCATCGCACGCGCCTGGAAGGACAAGAACAACAAACCCAAGTATGAAGACGCCCAGATCGTCTTCGGCACTGGTGCCAAGGCCCAACGCTGGGTGATGGACCTTCTGCCGCCCGAGTACGTGATCGCCCGGTACTTCTCGGCAGAGCAATCCGAACTTGATCGGCTCACTGAAGCGCGTGACGCTTCCACTCTTAAGATTGCCGAATATGTCGAAGAGCACGCCGTCGAGGGTGGGCTGCTGTTCGACGCCGCGGACGACGAAGGTAACCTCAATAACGCTGCTGCGAAGGCCGCGTTGAAGGACCTCAAAATCACCAAGGGTGATCCCGACGAGATCGTTGCGCTAACCAAAGTGATTGCCTTATACACGGCAGAGACAAAGGCCAAGGGTTCAGTCAAGGACGCGACCATCGCGCTCAACGAGATAGCCATCAAAAAGTACAAGACCCTGACCGAGGAAGAGGTGCGGAATCTCATTATTGACGATAAGTGGGGAGCAACGCTCCAGCAACAGGTCAATGGTGAGGTGATCGCTCTTGGACAGACTCTGGTTACGCGGCTGCGCGTTCTTGGGACTCGCTACGAGCAAACTCTCCCGGAATTTGAATCCCGCATTGAATTGCTCTCCGCAAGGGTTACTGCCCATTTGGCCCTGATGGGTGTCCAGCGATGAGCCAGAGGATGGTGTCCGTCCGTGCTTTGAGTGAGCTCATCACGAAGGGTACAACTCCAACGAGTATCGGCCGAAATTTTACAGCAAATGGTGTGCGATTCCTGAAAGTTGAAACTTTCGAAGAGGATGGTACGTACGTAGTCGGCAAGGAAGCGTTTATTGACGAAGAGACTCACCGACAGCTTTCCCGTTCGCAGCTCGCTGATGGCGACGTGTTGTTCTCGATCGCCGGAGCACTTGGGCGCTCAACCGTAGTCGAGCCGGATTGGTTGCCGGCGAATACGAACCAAGCCCTCGCCATCATCCGACCTTCCAGGAAACGCGGATTGGTTCGGCCTCTGTACTTACTTTGGGCGTTACGTTCGCCGACCGTAGGCAAGAGAATCAATGAGATCAATGTTCAGGCTGCTCAGGCTAACCTGTCGCTGCAACAGGTCGGTGAGTTTGAGATCCCGATCCCGAACTTGGCGGAGCAAGAAGCTATTGCCGCGGCGCTCGACGATGTGGATGCGCTGGTGAAGTCTCTCAAGCGGATTGTTGCGAAGAAGCTTGACGTCAAGCAGGGCATGATGCAGGAACTCCTCACTGGCCGCACCCGGCTCCCCGGTTTCACCGGCGATTGGCGTAATGTCACTCTAGGTGACCATGTGGCATATGTTCGTTCCGTTGCACTGTCACGAGAACAGCTGGACCAAGGGTCGCCACTTCGCTATCTCCACTACGGCGACATCCATACCCGGAAATCGGTCCGCCTTGATGCGACGAGCGAGTTCATGCCGAGGGCTGCATCACACCTTGCATCGGGCGCTGGGCGTTTGATCCCCGGGGACTTGGTTTTCGCAGATGCATCTGAGGATCCCGACGGCGTAGGCAAGTCAGTGGAAATCTCGGACGTGCCGCCCGAGGGGGTCGTCCCGGGGCTCCATACGATTGCTGCACGGTTCGACAAGTCGGTGCTAGCAGACGGCTTTAAGGCATATATTCAGTTTATTCCTGCTTTTCGTGCAGCCTTGCTCCGGTTGGCTGCCGGTACTAAAGTCCTTGCGACGACTCGGAGTTATATCTCAAGTCTTAAACTGCCGTTGCCCGGGGCCGACGAGCAGCATGCGATCGCCCAGGTCCTGGAGGACGCAGATGCTGAAATCGAAGCTTTGGAGCGTCGTCTGGAGTCTGCGCGTGCTGTAAAGGTCGGAATGATGCAGGAGCTGCTGACGGGACGCACTCGTCTCCCTACGAAAGAGGAAGTATGAGTACGGTCGGCCAGAAGGAACGCGAGACGCAGGACCGGGTGGTTAAGCTCTTTCAGGACAAGCTGGGCTACGCCTACGGCGGGAACCTGAAGGATCGGGACAACCGTAACGTCGACGAAACGAGGCTCCGAGCCAATCTCCTCAGTCGAGGCTACGACGAAGTGGTAGTCACCCGCACAGTGCAGCAGCTACACACTGCCGCAGCCCTCGGTGCAGGGTCTTCCTTATACGACCAGAATCGCAAGGTCTACGAGCTGCTTCGCTACGGCGCAAAGGTCAAGACCGACGACGGAGAGACCACCCAGGCAGTCCATCTTATTGACTGGGCGAACCCCAAGAACAACGACTTCGTCGTGGCCGAAGAGGTCGCGGTTAAGGGCGAGCACACAAAGCGGCCTGACCTAGTCCTCTACGTCAACGGGATCGCGCTGGGTGTGATCGAACTGAAACGCTCAACGGTGAGTGTCGCCAGCGGCATCCGTCAGAACATCGGCAACCAGCGCCAAGACTTTGTCCGTTCCTTCTTCACCACCGTCCAACTGCTGTTCGCCGGCAACGACGTGGACGGCCTGCACTATGGGGTGATCGAAACCCCCGAGAAGTACTGGCTTCGGTGGAAGGAAGACGGCGAGCACGCCGATCTGGACCTTGCACTTACCCAGATGTGCTCCAAGGAACGCTTTCTGGAGATCATCCACGACTTCATCGTTTACGACGCTGGCGTGAAAAAGTCCCCACGTCACAACCAATACTTCGGCGTCCAGGCCGCGCAGGATCGGATCGCCAAGCGCGAGGGCGGCATCATCTGGCACACCCAGGGCTCGGGTAAGAGCCTGACGATGGTGTGGTTGGCCAAGTGGATCCTGGAGACCCAGCATGATGCCCGCGTCCTGGTGATCACCGACCGCACCGAACTGGATGGGCAGATCGAGGACGGTTTCTCCGGGGTCGGCGAGAAGATCGTCCGCACTCAGTCGGGCGCGGACATGCTTGCGATGCTCAACACGTCCAACCCGCCGCTCATGTGCTCGTTAGTGCACAAGTTCCGCGGCACCAATGACGGGGCCCGGGACAAGGATGCCGAGGACTTCGCGAATGAACTCAAGACCCAGATCCCGGCTGGGTACACCGCCAAGGGCAACATCTTCGTATTCGTCGACGAAGCCCACCGCACGCAGGGCGGCAAGATGCACGGCATTATGAAGGACCTTCTGCCCGGGGCGATGTTCATCGGCTTCACCGGTACGCCGCTTCTCAAGGGTGACAAGAAGACCAGCATCGAAACTTTCGGGTCGTTCATCCACACGTACAAGTTCGACGAGGCCGTCCGCGACGGCGTTGTTCTCGACCTGAAATACGAGGCACGCAAGGTTGAGCAGGAGCTTCAGGGGAACTCCGCGGTCGATAAGTGGTTCGACGCCAAGACTCGTAATCTCACCGACCTGTCCAAAGCCCGGCTGAAGAAAAAGTGGGGCACCATGCAGAAGGTCTTCTCCTCTGCACCCCGCTCGGCGCAGATCGTCCAGGACATACTCATGGACATGGAGACCCAGCCACGGTTGCTCAGCGGTCGGGGCAATGCCATGTTGGTGAGCGATTCGGTCTACCAGGCCTGCACCTTCTACGAGGCGTTCGTGAAGAGCGGCTTCAAGGGCAAGGTCGCGATCGTCACCAGCTACAAGCCCAACCCGACCGCGATCTCAAAGGAAGACGCGGGCGAGGGTGACACCGAAGAGATCCGCAAGTACGAGATCTATTTGCAGATGCTTGCCGACCACTTTGGCGAGCACCCTGACAAAGCCATTGGCCGCGTTGAAGAGTTCGAGACCGACGTCAAGAAGAAGTTCATCAAAGAGCCCGGCCAGATGCGGCTGCTCATCGTAGTCGACAAACTCCTGACCGGCTTTGACGCGCCGAGTGCGACGTACCTGTACATCGACAAGTCGATGCGTGACCACGGCCTTTTCCAAGCAATCTGCCGCGTCAATCGTCTCGACGGCGACGACAAGACCTACGGGTACATCGTGGACTACCGTGACCTGTTCAAGTCACTGGACAAGACCGTAACCGACTACACCTCCGATGCCTTTGGAGAATATGAGGCCGATGATGTCGACGGACTGATCAGTGATCGCAACGAGCAGGACCGCAAGGATCTCGTGGAGGCTCTCGACGCCGTCCGTGCTTTGTGCGAGCCAGTCGCACCACCCAAGGGAACGCTCGAATACCAGCACTACTTCGTGGCCTCCACACCGGGCAATGCCGGCCAGATCAAGGGCAACGAACCCAAGCGCGTCCTGCTCTACAAGTCCGTTGCCACCCTCGTACGTGCCTTCGGAGCCGTCGCCAGCGACGAGGAAGCCGTCGGCTACACAACTGATGAGATCGCGGCAATTAAGGTCGAGGTCGCCCACTACGCCGCCGTTAGGAGTGAGGTCGAGGCCGGAGCTGGCGAGAACATCGACATGAAACAGTACGAGGCCGGGATGCGCCAACTGCTCGACACTTACATCAACGCCAAGCCCGTCGAACAAGTCGCCGACTTGGAGAAGACCTTAGTCGATCTGATCGTCGAGCGCGGGCAGGACGCGGAGGACACGCTGCCACCCGGCATTAGGGGAAGTAGCGCGGCCACTGCAGAGACGATCATCAATAACGTCCGCAAGACCATAGTGGACGAGCACGCGATGAATCCTCGCTACTACGACCATATGTCCGAACTTCTCGACGCTCTCATCGAGAAGCAGAAGGAAGACGCCGAGGAATATGCGGAATACCTCCGCAAACTCATCGAGCTGACGAAGAAGGTTGGCACTCGAGAAGCCGTAGACGGCACGGCCTACCCGGAATGGGCGTGCACGCCTGGGCGTCGGGCGATCGTGGACTTCGTGTGGCGACCGATCAACTTGGTCGTCGACTTCGAGGCGTTGCATCACCGGATCCAATCGAGCAAGGAACACGGATGGGCCGGCGCAGGTGCCGGCAGGATGAAGGAACGGGCACTCGCCCGTGAGCTACGCAAGGAACTCCCAGGGATCGACGAGGACAGCCTGGAGGAGTTCATCGAACTTTTGAAGAACAACGATGAGTACCGCTAGCGGCTACCTGACGGTCGCGGGGCTTGGCGTTGACGTCGTCTACAAGGACATCAAGAACATGCACATCTCCGTGTACCCGCCGGTGGGCCGCGTGCGGGTCGCTGCGCCACACCGGACGACCGAGGACGCGATCCGGCTCGCGGTCGTGCAGCGCCTCTCTTGGATCAAGCGTCAGCAGGCTCAGTTTCAGAACGCTGATAGGCAGACAGAACGCAAGATGGTCTCAGGGGAGACCCACTTCGTGTGGGGGCAGCGGTATCTCCTCGACGTCTCCAAGTCGAGCGGTGCGTTCGCTGTCGAGACCAAGGGCAATACGCTCTGGGTGGTCACCCCATCTGGAACCGACGCCGCCGGGCGGTTCGGGGCCCTCGATCGTTGGTATCGGCGCGAGCTGAAGGCCGCTGTGCCTGTGCTGCTGGAGAAGTGGCAGTCGATCCTTGGAGTCGAGGCGGACAAGTTTGTCGTACGCAGGATGAAGACCAAATGGGGCACCTGCGTCACCACTTCACGGACAATCTGGCTCAACCCAGAATTGTCGAAGAAGGAACCGAGGTGCCTAGAGTACATCGTCGTCCATGAACTCGCACACCTGCGCGAACGAGGGCACGGTGAGTTGTTCGTGGCCTTGATGGACCAGGTCCTTCCCGACTGGCGAGCACGTCGAGACGAGCTGAACGAAGCCCCGCTCGGGCACGAGGAGTGGTGAGAATCTGGACAAGTGCAATGAAGCGGCCGCCAATGTGGTGACATTTGCTAGAACCTGATCAAATCTTTTTCATCCCATGGATTGTAGCCAGCACTGCTCCACTAATTATCGGTCCGGACACACAAAGTCATGAGATTGGTTCTCCACGAGCTGGTGAGATTCGGTTGTATAGCAGACGCATTTGGTAGCACCTGTGCAACGAAACGGTGTGAAATCTCGTGACTTCGTGGACACTGAAACTCAGCACTTCGTGGACAGTGGATCTCAATACTTCGTACACAGCTACCGGCGGCCCCCTTCGAGCGCCGCCGGCAACAGCCAACTACCGATAATCAAAGACCTCGGGCATGTCTTCTTCCCGCGCCTCGTACTGGGCCTGGTACTCGGCGGCCTTCCGGCTCCACTGCTTTGTCGGGTTCGCCAAGCGAATTCCCCTGATCGAGTACGAGGACACAAACCGCCGATGAACACGCAACGCCACCATGGGCAACGGGAAACTCAGCACCACTTCCGCGGTATCGGGATCCGACAAGATGAATTCGTCTTCGGTGATGGTCCTCAGGAACTGCCGGTCGGCATAGGTCTGCGGCAGTGAGATCTGCTTGCCCCGATAATAGGCTTGGCAGTTATCCTTATTGACCCGCACCAGTAACTGATGGCTTTCCCGATCCATGTCAGGCTCGTGCTGCTCCGTGAGCTTCTTCAGGATGTCGCCGGTTTTCGAAACGACAAGGTCAGCGCGATTCGCCGCCGAGCTGCCGATTCGACGCTTCATCAGGTATTCAGCGGCCTTCGCTTCCAGCACCACCATCGGTATCGGCTCGGCGGCCGGCGTGTGCTCCAGCAGCTCCCAGGCCTTCTGCGGGGTTGCCTGGTTCAAGGATTGATGGGGCCGGCGCTGGTTATAATGCTCACGATAACGTCGAAGCAGCTTCTGCACGTCCGTAAGATTTTGCGGCCTGTTGGCCTTGAGGAACTGCTGAAGGGTCTGGTGCGAACGTTCATTCTTGCCCTGAGTCGTCGGCCTGCCCGGCAACCCCGTGATCGGCATGGTTCCCTGGGACGCCAGATAGGCTTCCACGATGCCGATGGTTCCGCCGCGAAGCTGGTTGAACGCCTTGGAGTTATCGCTGAGGACTTCCTTGGGCGGCCCGTAGTCATTGATGGCACGTGCGAGCACCTGTTGCGCGTCACCGCTGTTCTCGTGGCGTGCGTACGCGCTGGTGCCCACGTCGAATCGGGTCGCATCGTCAATGAGCTGGTAGACGGTCACCACCTGATCAGAATGGGTTCTGAACTCGAACGCGTCGAGTTGCCACAACGCCATGGCAGCAGAGCGCGCGAAGGGGACGTACGAGGATTTCGGGCGCTTGCGCGGACTGCGCTCAACATGCCCCACACTGGCCAGCAGCCTGGCAATGGTCGCCACGGACGGGATCTGGCCGCCCGGGAATTCTTCCAGGATGGTCGCTTCGTAATGGATGGTCTTCGGTCCGTAGTCCCAGCCGTCGTTCTTGAGTTCCTTGCGGATCCAGACCAGTTCGTTGATCACGTCGGGACCGTAGCGTCTGGAGGGTAGTTTCGGGGCTCTGGAGCGCGGGTGGAGCGCGCCGGCTGATTCTTGTGTGGCTCGTTCGCGGATGCGGTAGAAGATGCTTCGCGAGATTTTCTGGGTCTTGCAGAATTCGCTGATGCTCAGGGCCTCGGGCTGTGTGGGATCGAAACTGATGATCATCGCGCGCAGGCGTGGAGAGAGTGCGTTAGCCCAAATTTTTCATGTGGCCGCTGACGGCCACCGGAATCCAGTACCAAAGGATTCCCGGTGGCCGTCGTCGATTCCACCCACGACAAAAAGCGCCTGAACCACCAGCGCAGGGTGCCAGGCTCCACCGACCTGGACTGAAATGACCTTTCAAAACTAAAGAAGCAACAGGGCAACCACCAGTTCAGGCAGCCAACTCGCCGTGCCGCCACCGATGGAACAGCAAGCCAATACTCTGTTGAAGCAGGAATAGCAGTTGCGCTTCTGGTGCACTTTCATGGATCAGCAGCCGGCGCTGCCGACCGCCGGTGACGACTTTCCCGGCCATTGAAAATAGCCGGTACCGCCACCGCTTCATATCCCAGCAGCCTGCCTCATGGCCACCAGGCAGCGCAGCAAGTTGAAGCCACGACACCAAATTCAGTGCGAGCATTGCCAAGTCAGCCCACGCCTGATTCGCGGCAAAAGACCAATACGGCAGCTTGCCCAGCCCCGCATTCTTCAACGTCTTGATCCTGTTCTCGCACCGGCCCCGCGCCCGATGCCGGGCATCGAGGAATGCCACGTTGAACCGCGGGCTATTGGTCAAGAACGCCGTGACACGGTTCCCGTCAGTATCGAACAAGTTCGCTTTCGCCCCGGGATGCAAGGGCTCGGCCCGCAAATAGATTCTTGTCCCGGGCGGGTAGTCCTTCAGCTCTATCACCTTGCTCGCGTCGATCACCCACGCGTTATCACGTTGGACACCGTCAGCGTCCAGGGCTGGTTCCCAGAACTTCTTCTCATCGATCCACCGGATGAACCGTTCCTTGATGACCGGCAGCGAATACGAGGTGGAGAACTGGATCCTCAGCGAGTCCAGGTGGTGCAGGAACTCGCGGGAGGAGCCGGCGCTATCGGTGCGGACCAGGATCTTCTCGCCTATGAGGTTCCCGTGTTCGTCATAGAAATCATCCGGCAGCTGGGCCAAGGCCTGGGTGAGCACTTCGATATGCGAGGCCGCTGAATTCGCGCCGCGGTTTCCCGGGCGCAGGTGCACCGCGAGGACTTCTCCGGTGCCGTTGGGTTTGCCGTAGTCAGCCATGGCGATCATCGGTGAGAAACCGTACCCGCCTTTATACGTGCCAGCACTGTGTTCCTTGTCGGAATGCACGTGCACTAAGGAGGCATCGATGTCGATGATCAGAGGGTTGTTCGCTGTGGCCTGCCGGGCAGGGTTGCGTGGTCCGGCTGCCGTCCAGGCTTTGGAACGCAGGGTCCGGGTCATGGTGGCGAACCCGTAGGAGAAGGCTTCTGGTTGCTCCTTGATCCGGTGCATGAACCTGCTGACCGTGGCATCGGACGCCACTGGGCCGAAGAGGTCCGGCGCAGCTCGAAGCTGGTCGATGTCAGTGGCTTGTTCGCCGCCGGCGGCCAACGAGAGCGCCAGTGCTCCGAGGATTCTTCCTGGCCGGTGGGCTGCGGTGGCTGGCGCGAACTGGGAGAAACGGTCTTCGCAGACCCGTTGGAAGTCCAGTGCGTTCAGGAAGTTGCTGAGCACCGACAGGCCAGCGTGGGAGACCAGGGCTTGGCTGGTGAGTTGGGTCGGGAGGGCAGGGAAAACTCGGGTAGAATGGTTCACTGAAAAGGTGATCCTTGATTTCGGTGGAATAGAAGCTCGACACTCCTATTATCCCAAGTCCGGATCACTTTTTCGTTTTAATGACTGTTAATGACGCGCCTGCCATGAAACCACCGGGTTAGGCATGCGATTGAGCGTGCCAGAAAATCACGTCTCGAATGTCCACGAAGGTATGAGACATCGTGTCCACGATGTCATGAGATCGTGTGTCCGCAAAGTCTTGAGACAGGACATACAAAGTATCCCTCTCGGTCAGGCTGTAAGTGAGTCAACCACGACCCACCACTGACCAGAAGGAACCACCATGAGCACCGTCGGCGTCACCCGCGAAGAAATCAGGGACTACGTCCACCAATACAACCTGCAGCCCCACGGCACCCGGACTGCATGGCTGCAGCAACAGCCCTTCTCCAGGGCCACGTTCTACCGCTGGAACCAGCTCGTCTTCGAAGGGGACCTCGACCGCAATCTCGTTCCACGAGATCATGGACAGATGAACACTACCCCGAGCCAACGCTCAGCCTTCGAGCAAGCCCGTGCCAAGGAACAAGCAGAACACGAGGACGAGCTCAAGGCGCTGCGTGAACGCGTCCGCCAGCTCGAAGGAACTAACGAGGCCCTGGGAAAAGCTATCGGGCTCTTGCACGCGTTGAACGAGCAAGAGCCCGCCACGTCAACGACGGACGAGCGCAAGAATTCATCGCCACGGAAAACGAACTGATCCGAGCCCTAACGAGCCTTAACGGTTCGCAACGCCAAGCCCTCAAAGTCACCGGTCTTTCCCGTTCGACCTGGCACTACCGGAGCAGTCCGAGGCCCAGGGCAACGAACCCGATCCACCAGGCGGATCGCGCCTATTCCACCAGGATCAGCCCCGGGGACTGTGAGCGCATCGAAGAGCGTATTCTTGCCGGGTGGGCCGAGGGGAACTCGGTGGACCATTCCTTTGCCACAGCCTGGGATGAAGGACTCATGCTCGCCTCGCGGCGCGCATGGTGGCGTATTGCCGCAGCGCTCGAAGAGCAGATGCTCCGCCCGAAGGTGCCCACCCGAAAACAAAACCGCACAACACGAGGACAAAAGCCTGTGTTGAAAGCCACCGGTCCTGGGCAGATCTGGTCGTGGGACATTACCGACTTGTATTCGCCGTATAAGAACCGCGTGTTCAAGGCCTATTCGATCATCGATATTTTCTCCCGGCAGATCGTCGGGTACCGGGTGGAGGAGCGCGAAGCGGATCATCTGGCCGTGGAGATGTTCCAAGACGCTTTCAAAACCTACGGCGTGCCCCATGTAGTACATGCCGATTCTGGGCCGGCCATGAAGTCCAATGCCTTGAAAGACGCGTTGGAGGCCAAAGGTGTTGAGCTGAGCCATAACCGGCCCTACGTATCGAATGACAACCCGTTCAGTGAGTCCGGATTCAGGACGATGAAGTATCGTCCCGATTATCCAAAAGTATTCTCCGCGCTTGCCGATGCGCGAGCCTATTTGGATGGGTACGTGCCGTGGTACAACGGGCAGCACAAGCATTCGGGGATTGCTTTGTTCTCTCCGGCGCAGGTCCACGACGGGTCTTGGGAGCATGTTTGGCAGGTGCGGCAGCAGGCATTGGAGGATTATTACCGGTTGCATCCGGCACGTTTTCATTACCGTCCGGTGACGCCTGCGCCTGCGGGGGTCGTGGGGATTAACCTGCCGTCAGAAGAGGCGGGTGTTGCGTTGCAGGCAGCTTAGTGACTCCACACAGCTTGACATTTTTCGTATTGAGATCCACTGTCCACGAAGTGACGAGATTCAGTGTCCACGAAGTCACGAGATTTCACACCGTTTCGTTGCACAGGTGCTACCAACTGCGTCTACTAAACATTCGGTGCCTACGATGTAGCGAGATTTCACACCAAGTCGTCAGAATAGAAGTACCATTTGGGGCTATTTAGTGCCAAATATGGCTTGATGGTACCGGCAGTCCGGCAGTCCGGCTTGTCCTCTCTCAGAACATCGCTTACACCCTGACTCACAACATCGCTTACAGGATGTATCAGCACATCGCTGACAGGTAGCAAGACATGCTGGCAGGCCCCTTCTGGTCAGCGATCAATTTGATAATTAAACGTGTCAAATTCATTATCGGCGTCGATACGCCGCCAAATCATCGAGTTCGATCCGGGCCTGCCAGACTCCTTGAGTATCTCGCAGTTCTGCAAGGAACTGGGAATCAGCAGACCCTCCTACTACAAAGTCAAAGAGCGATTCGTTGCCGAAGGGAACAAAGCACTCAACCCGCACTCCAGAGCCCCGAAAACAGACCGGCGCATCTACAGCGACCAAACCAAAACCACGGTCCTACGCATCCGCAAGCGACTGGCCAAGGACGGGTGGGACAACGGGCCCTTATCTATCTGGTTCGAAAGCCTTGATACTCAGGAGTTCGGTGAGCTACGCCCCTCGGTGGCCACGATCGGCAGGATCCTTGCCGAGGCCGGAGCTACCAAGCGAAACCCGCGCAAACGCCCCCGTAAATCATGGCTGCGCTTCGCCCGTTCGCATCCGATGGAAATGTGGCAGATCGACGGACTGGAATATCGATTGTTCGACCAGGACGCGACCAAGGCGATGATCTATCAGCTCATTGATGACGGCTCCCGATTCGACGTGGGTACGCGGTGCTTTGAGCAAATGGAGAACGCGCAAGATGCGATGGAAACGCTCAAGGCAGCGTTCGCGGAGTATGGGGTGCCGCAACAACTTCTCAGCGACAATGGTGGTGCTTTCAATCTTTCTCGGCAGGGCCTGGTGAACCAGACTGAAATATTCTTGGCTAGCGTGGGCTGCGAAGCGATTACGGGCCGGTTCAGTCATCCGCAAACGCAAGGCAAGAACGAACGCAGCCATAATACGTTGACCCGGTTCCTCGACGCGCATGCACCACATAACCTGGCGGAGCTTTCCACGTTGTTGGAGCAGTATCGGAATCACTATAACCACCGTCGGCGCCACCAGGCGCTGAAAGTGGGGCACACGTATCTGACGCCTGCTCAAGCGTGGGAAGCCGGTGATCATCGTGGTTCGGATGGCGTGGCCATCGATATTGCCCGGATACAGGCCAAAGCCCAGTCGTACTTGGACAAGGCTCTGGCCGTGAAAGCCGATTTGGTTCCGGAGGGCGTAGTGGATGATGGGCTTCAGGTGTTGGGACGTACGAAGGTTGAAAACTACACCGGTAGCCCCACGGAAATTTTCAAGTCAAGTGAGACCAATGAGTGTTAACCAGCTTGCATTTCTTGTCCTTCCAACCGCTTCACCGGCTCATTGATCCACGCCGCTTCGGGCATCTGAAGCTTCTTCGGCAACCTGCGCCGCCCAAAACGCTCAGGATGCTCATCCCAAGCCCTCTGCAATGCAGCCAACCTCTGGTCATCAACATGCCCAGTCATCCCGAAATGAACATCAGCAGGCGTATGGAACCCAATCCCCGAATGGCGATGGTGCCCGTTATACGACTGAACAAACCGGTCCATGAAAGCCCGGGCATCAACAAGTGATCCAAACCGCTGCGGGAATGTCGGAAGATACTTCAAGGTCTTGAACCACGCCTCACTGAACGGGTTGTCATTGCTGACCTTCGGCCGCGAATGCGATTTGAGCACGTCCAAGTCCGCCAACAAAGCCGCCACGGGTTTCGAGGTCATCGAGGTGCCGCGGTCGGCATGCACAACTTTCGGCACCTGGTCTTTGGCGAACACCCCGGCAATGAAATCACTCGCCAGCTCCCCGGATTCACGAGTATGGACCTGGCAACCGACGATATAGCGCGAATAGATATCAATCATCACGTACGCGTCGAAATACACGCCCTTCGTCGGGCCGGCCAGCTTAGTGATATCCCAAGTGAACACCTCTCCAGGCTGATCCGCGACCAGCTCGGGGACCTTTCGTGCTGGATGACGGGCCTGTCGACGGCGTTCAGCCACTTGCTTCGCCCTCCGCAGCAACCGATACATGCTCGATACCGAGCACAGATATGTCCCTTCAGACAGCAGCGTGGCGTGGATCTGCTCTGGGGCTTGGTCCACGAACCGTTCGCTGTTCAGCGTTGCCAGAATCGTGGTTTCTTCCTGCGCGGTGAGCTTGTTCGCTGGTGCCGGGCGAGGAGCGGTAGCCCGCAGTGCTCGCCCTGCGCGGGCAGCGTTTTGGCGGCGGTTCATCGTCGCCCTACTGACCCCGGCCAGCGAGCTGGCCTGACGTGTTGATACCCCGCCGGTGACCAGTTGTTCATAAACGTGGGACAGGAGGTCCTGGGCTGCTATTTGGAATCCGCGCTCTTCGAGATTTGTTCCAAGAGCGCGTGTGCTTTTCCCATGATCTCCAACGCGGTTTGGGTGGTTGCAAGCTTCTGCTCGTTGGCAGCTAGCTGCTTTTTCAGTCGGGCGATTTCCGCTTGTTCCTTGCTCAGCCGGCTACTGGACCGGGCCGGGAAGCTGTTGCTGGTTGAATCTCCGAGGACTCCGGCGTCGCGTAGCCTGCGCCATTCAACGATCTGCGAGGAATACAAGGCGTTGGCGCGCAGGTAGCCTCGGCCCTCGCCGGTTTGGATCGCTTGTTCGTAGCCGTCGAGGTAAGCCAGTTTCTGGGCTGGGCTGATGCTCCTGCGGCGGGGCTGTTCTGGGCGCGAATCGATGGAGTCCATAGTTCCATTCTCCGGCATGTTCCCCGGGGTGGGGTGGATGGAATCGATGCTCATGATGGCGGTTGTACCTGTTCTCGCCCTGTCTGAGGGGAGGTTTACTTGCTATGAATCAGTGGTCTCACTCCAGCCTGACAGACAGGGCCAGCGTACTGACGGATCAACGCGATGATGTGATCCAGATTCGACGGACGAATCCGCAGATCTATTTTCGTGGCCGTGTTTTCAAGGTGCCAGCTCACCTGATCGGTGAATACCAGCTGGTCTTGAGCAAGGATGCTTATACGCTTTACAGCACTGTTGATGGTGAGCAATCACTGTCATTTCCGTTACCGGTCAGGCTGCATTCCAGTGCGCGTTTGGTGCCGTTGTGGCAGGTGTATGGAGCCCGGATCAGGGATCCGAAGCCGGCCTGGACTCAGAAGCGGATCGAGTATGAGGACATCTACTATTCGTCTGACGTCGCCGTTTCCTAGCTAAGGAGATTCGTTGCGCACGGTGTCAGCGATGTTGTGAGTTTGGTTGTCAGCGATGTGCTGATGCCGCGTGTCTACGATGTCCTGAGTTTGGTTGTAAGCGATGTGGTGAGTTCGTGTGTAAACAAACTACCGAGTGATTACATCCGGCAGTCCGGCTAAGTGGTACTTCGATTCCGGATAGATGGTCGCCAAATCTTCAGAAAAATAGTTCCAACTCGCGCGATTTGGCAGTCTCCAGAAAGATTCTACTTACTAACGGTATTTTATTCATTTTTCATCATTTAAATGATATTCAGCGATTGACTGATCAATAAATATCAAGTATTCGCAAGCAACGTCACTTACTTTTCTTCTATCCAGAGAATCCAGCATTAGCCTTGTCCCATCAACCTGTAAGTCGAATACTTTTTCTAGATTCCCGCGAATTTTGATAAGGGACTGAAGTGATTTTGTTTGCAGGGCAGTGAGCGAACCGTTTCCATGCACAAGAGAATTTCTAATCTCTACGAGTAACTTAAAATTTTGACCGATTGTGATTCCTGATAAATTGCAGTCGAACACTCCAGTGAGAAATGATTCCCTAGCTGCCCAAGTTTGAAAATAACTACTGAGTTTCTCTTCAATGAAGAATTCTCCTATACGGCATTTTTTCATGTTGGAATTCAGTGCTGCGTCTCTAATCATTGCATCAATTCGAAACTCAACTTCCGGAACGGCAGCGAGCACCAATTCTCTGGGAGAAGTTCCGTATTCGCAAGCAATTCGAATGCGAGCTAGGCAGTCTTCCGTGCCTGTTGTAACGTTAGGGATTCTTAGCATGTGAGACACCCCAAGCGAAAGCTTTTCTATTCAGTGATGAATCATCTCTTATGGCGGTGAGCTTCTTTTCTGAAATGCTGACGCTAAGATATCCAGCGACGGCTGCAAGGCCTATTTGAGTGCATCCGGTGGCTTTAATGTAAATATCACATAACTCATCTGGCGCGAGCTTTTCGTTTTTAGCGAGGAACCATGAGGATTCCTGCCGGACTGTCTCCGAAGAGTGGAATAGCTGATCGCGCGCATATGCGACAAAAATCCTACGCTCTATATTGCTAGAGTCGCTGAATTTCGAAGCAGTGGTTAGTAGCCAGAGTATATGCCATGGCGTCGAAAACTCGAGTTTCGAAAGAAGATTCATTGTTTTCCATACTTGAGTTTCAGATTTTCGAGACAAAAGATAATCAAGAACTTTTTTAAGTCGGATTGGCTCTTTGGCAATAATTCTTGAAAGTGCTAATGGGGCTCTTCAGGATTGAGGGTGTAAACGCCGTCTAAACCCACCGGTCTCCAACAACGACCGGGCGATATAGTGCGCCAGATTCTTGAACCCCAACGCGATACCTCGCAGATGCTCCAACCTGCCATTCAAAGCCTCGGTAGGACCATTCGAACTACCAATATGATCAAAGTACGCGAGAATGTCCGTCTTCCTCCTGCGCAGGGTGCCGCCGAGCTTTTTCAGCTCCGGCAACCCTTTCGGTACCTTCGTGCCAACTTCGTTGATCAGTTGCTCCAAGGCCCACCGTCCGACCTCGGGCTTCGGTTGCCGGTAGGCATCCACCATCTTCTGATACACGCTCCAGACCAATTGAACCGGCTCATACTCCGGCTCCTTGAACAGGTCTTCAAGCTTGGTCTTCTGCTTTTCCGTAGCCAAGGATAGTCCCGTGGTCAGCGTTCGCCTGCACTTGTAAAGCGGGTCATCCTTGCGTCCTCGACGCCCATGTTGCTCACGTTGAATCCGTTGCCGGGTCTGGTCCAGCGCCTCGGAACCTAGTTTGACTACATGGAATGGATCCAACACCTCCACCGCGTGGGGTAGCTCCTCGACGGCAGCTGTTTTGAAGCCGGTGAAACCGTCCATTGCGACGACTTCAATGCCCTGTTTCCATTGTTCTTCTTGATCAGCCAGCCAGGTTTTGAATACAGCTTTGGATCTTCCAGGGACCATGTCGATCAGTCGTGCGGTACCGGTGCCGTCACGCACCGCGGTGAGGTCCACAATCACGGTGACGTATTTGTCGCCGGTTCGGGTATGCCGCCAAACATGTTCATCGACTCCCAGCACTTTGACCCCGTCGAAGCGGGTTGGATCATCAATCAGTAAGCGTTGACCTTCAGCCAGCACAGCCTCATTGGCGGTATTCCAGGTGACGCCGAGGCCTTCGGCAATTCGGGAGACTGACAAGTGGTGGCAGACCAGTCCAACCAGCGCCCAGCGTAGCCCGGTCCTGCTGATTTTCTGGCGTGGCGCTACTGCTTGGGACAGCTCTTCACGCCAGACTCGTTGGCAATTGGCGCAACGGTAGCGGCGGTGTTTGATGACTAGGACAGTGGGACGCCAGCCCAATGGTTCGTGGGCGAGGCGGCGGGTGACGGTATCGCGTGGAATGCCTGCTGCTCCGCAGGTTTGGCACCAAGGGATCGGGTTGGTGACGTGGCAGAGGATTTCGGCTTTCGCTGCGCTCAGGTGTTGCCCGATTGCGGTCAGTCCCAAGCCGTCAAGATTGGTGAAAGTGGTGAGGTCTGGTGCGGTGAAGGTAGGATTGAGCAACGTCGAGGTCTTTCGAAAATGGCTAGTGTAGTAACTTCCATTCTTCTGGAAGACCTCGACTTTTTCGTGCTCGGCGACATGCCCGGGAATCGGGGTGTTGGTTTCAGGTGGTTACACTCTTATTCCTGAAGAGCCGCTAATGGTTTGATGTCATGCTTTATCTCCTGTGCTTGTCGTAGGGCGAAAGTTCCAGCATGAGCTAGTGCTCGACTGCTAGCCCTATCCTTATCGCCCCAATCTTCGAGCAGCTCTTCTAAAGCCGCGAAATTAACAACATCTTCGTCGGGAACCACATACTCTGTCTCGAAGTCGTCGTAATCGACCTTTTGCGTTATTTCCTCTGTGAGTTCATCGATCATTTTCTCGACGTAATCCTCAAAAACACTTGTGCGGTTAACTAGCTCTGCGACTACGTCCTTAGATCTGCGTACACGAATCTTTTGTTCAGCTAAAGTCAAATGGACTGAACGGGCTTCTTCGATAGACAGGCTAATTAGTTTGTGAGCCTCTTCGGGGGACTGGACTACCATCCTGAAATCATCAGCGAACCTAGTTCCTGAGTAACCATGCCTGAGTAGGTTCCGTTGGATTCGGTCTAAATATGCATCAGAGAGACGATGACTCGGATCCAAACCCTGTGGAAGGCCAATTGGACGAGCTAACATGGAATGGAGTAATTCACTAGTCAACCTTACAATGTCTGCGTCCGCCCCTTGTCTTATCAGCTCATCATCCAGAATGTTGTGGTCGATGTATTCGTAGCATGCGGCGATATCGAAATCCACGAGCCATGAATCATCCGATTCAGTTCCAAATTTTTCAAAATTCGAAAACCCTCCTTGTCGGGAACTCTTAGGGAGAGAATCTTCCAAGGCGTTTACTATGGAAGTGAGAACCACTCTTGTCTCCGGGCCGAGTGAAGCGAGCGGCCTATTTCCGTATCCAAGTTTCGGCATCGGAATGAATTCAAGGGTTGGGTACATGCCCGCTTCTAAGCTTGATTGGGCAGATTTAGCAAGGTCTTTTTCAGAACCCTGCAATGCCTTATCGGAGAGTAGAACTGGTAGATCCATAAGGGGGATTGAAGCTACCGTAGCGGCTGCCGTGTAGAGGTTTAGTTTTTTTGCAGTATCAGATCGAACGATAATTCGGTGAGTGGCCATGCGAAATTCTCTCTTTGAAGTTTCGTCTTTCGGACTAGTTGATGGGGTTTAGCCTGTTTATTAATTTTCAGAAGTTTCTTCGGCGACGACGTTGAAGAAGCGGGCGCCGGCTAGCTTGACGTATTTCGATCATGTCAGTTCGTTCAAGGGGCGACAGAACCGATCTATAGGCGGCTGAAGCATCGTCAGGTTCAAGAACTTCGCGAATCACGATGCGAGGATCATGTCGGAGGTGTGGGATCAGGCCGGTGCTACGCTCCTGATCGTGAAGAGTCGACAAACGTTTGTTTTATCCGATCAACAACATTTTCTCCCATGAGTGTGAAAATTCTGGAATGGTGAACTCCATCTTGCTCGGTAATGATGTCGAATCGCAGTTGAGGCGAGGGCGTGTCGATGGCATGGATAATACGAGAAAAATAGCCTGCTAGTGTCTTTTTTTGCCTGGTTTCATAGGCGCTATTTTCTGATTCTTTGAATAACGCTATATGCTCTTCATCCCATGCTTCGCTTAGTGCTTTGTTCGTCTTCTTGATGACGTCATCGTAAACCTCTGTCCAATTAACTGAGCCGTGCCACACGTGGGACTGCCCAGGGGCTATCCCTACTCGTTTTAGGGTGGTCGTCGCATGCGGCTGGCGTGCCAGTCTTGAGAAAATGGGATCATTGCAACTCTCGTCGCGAATCTCTAAACATAAGCTTATTGATTTCACGACCGTAGTGTCCTTATTTAATTTAGGATTGGAAAGGTTGAGCTCGATTGCTGATTTACCTTTTAGCGTCACAACGTTCACGCTCGTTTTGAGCGACGCTTTTCTTTTCTTTGGTTCTTTCCGCTTCAGAATTGCCGAAATGATATGCCCGAAGGCCGTAATTGTTGATCCGAGAACACTAACCATACTCAAATGGTACAAGCCAATACACGCGCCTGTGACATATTTCCCGGGTTTAGACATGTAGCGATCTTGAAGAGTTTCCAGGGTTTTAGACTCGCTTTGTGCGCTTACACATGTTCATACGCGCAACGTTGTCCTTGACGACGGCTTGGAAGTCGCCGCCAGTAGTCGCGAAAATCTGTCGTTGGATCTGGTATCCGACACCGCGCTCAATGAGGCGAATGATTCCCTGGAGTTCCTCTTGGCGCCCAAGCTGTTCGACCACCGGAGCTAGACGTTTCACCTCGTTGCGCAGGTGATCCGTTACCAGCATTTCATCGCCTTGGGCGTTGTGAATAATGATCGCGTCTAGCCCGTAGCGGGCTGCACGCCATTTATTCTCTACTCGGTGCCAAACAGTCATGACAGGGATCTTGTATCCCGCTTCAAGAGACATTGACATGTCGTGGACAAGGCACTGGGTTAATACAGTGATGGCAGAAATGTCTTCCAGTGAACTCATACCATCGCAGATACGCATTTCCACGGGACCTACACAATTGACCGGGCGGACATCCCATCGAATCTCTGAGCTGTCATCAATAACACGGGTGTGGAGCATATCGGACACATGGGCTTCGTACTCCGACCATGAATCAAAGCGGAAAGGAATCGCTGCGGTTGGCAGCTGCTGGAGCAATAACTTAGGCCACGAGATGTAGCCAGTATTCACTCCACCCAAGTTGGGACTGAAGGCGCGGGTACTTGGAAGTGTTTCTGGTAGTGGATCC